>NZ_BAAAZD010000003.1:0-1285 GCF_039536725.1 Sphingomonas humi | reverse complement strand
GGGGAAACGACGACATGGCCGTAGCTGCACCAGCCGATCCGAATGCCGCGCCGGCGAGCGACGGGGTGGACGCGCCCGAGCTGCGCTATTTCGTGTTTGCGTTGTTCTTCATCTTCGGCGGCATCACCAGCTTGAACGACGTGATCCTGCCCAAGCTGAAGGAGCTGTTCACGCTCAACTACACGCAGGCGATGCTGGTGCAGTTCTGCTTCTTCACTGCTTACCTGGTGATCGGCATCCCGGGCGCCCAGCTGGTCAAGCGCATCGGCTATATGCGCGGGGCGATGACCGGGCTGCTGGTGATGATGGCGGGGTGCCTGCTGTTCATCCCGGCCTCGCGCACCGCGACCTACGGGCTGTTCCTGTTTGCGCTGTTCGTGCTGGCGAGCGGGGTGGTGATCGTGCAGGTCGTCGCCAATCCGCTGATCAGCCTGCTGGGCAAGGCGAAGACGGTGCACAGCCGGCTGACCTTCGCGCAGGCGTTCAACAGCCTTGGCACCACTATCTTCCCGATCGTCGGCTCGGCACTGATCCTCGGCGGGCTGGCCGGGGTGAGCGCGTCGGACTTTTCGGGCGCCGAGCTCGAAGCCTATCGCAGCGCGGAAACGCAGGCGATCTCCAACACCTATATCGGCCTTGCGATCGCGCTGCTGGTGATCGCGGGCGCGGTGTTCCTGTTCCGCAACCGGCTGCCGGGTGAGCAGCATGAGAAGAGCTCGCCCTTTGCCGGCTTTGCGCTGCTCAGCCGCACCCGCTTCGGCTTCGGCGCGCTGTGCATATTCCTCTACGTCGGCGCCGAGGTCTCGATCGGCAGCCTCATCGTCAACTACCTCCAGCAAGGCCATGTCCTCGGGCTGACCGAGCGCGCGGCTGGCGACATGATCTTCCTGTACTGGGGTGGGGCGATGGTCGGCCGCTTCGTGGGCAGCTATTTCCTGCGCATCCTCAGCCCGGGCATGATTCTGGCGAGCGTCGCGGCGGGCGCCATCGCGCTGCTTGCCATCTCGACCCACAGCACCGGCGCGGTGTCGGCCTACAGCCTGCTCGCGATCGGGCTGATGAACTCGATCATGTTTCCGACCATCTTCAGCCTGGCGTGCGAGAAGCTTGGGCCCCGGGCGGCGGACGGATCGGGCATCATCAACATCGCCATCTTCGGCGGCGCGGTGGTGCCGCTGCTGACCGGCGTGCTGGCCGACGCCAGCGGCAGCCTGCGGGTCGCGCTGATCCTGCCCGCACTCTGCTATGCGATCATCGCCGCCTACGGCTTCTATGCGCGGCGGCC
>NZ_BAAAZD010000002.1:0-1229673 GCF_039536725.1 Sphingomonas humi | reverse complement strand
TGCGATCATCGCCGCCTACGGCTTCTATGCGCGGCGGCCGGCCTGATCCTTGCCGTAACGGCATATTTGCAGACCGCTTGGACTTCCTCGCGGTTCGACTTATATACCGGTCGATATGGTAAGCGTTCTGACCAAGGTCTGCAAAGGCCGCCCGCGCGAGTTCGATGTCGACGAGGCATTGGCCGCGGCGCTGCGCGTCTTCTGGAGCAAGGGCTATGAAGGCGCGTCGCTGACCGACCTCACCGATGCGATGGGGATCACCCGGCCAAGCCTTTATGCCGCCTTTGGCAACAAGGAAGCGCTCTTCAAGAAGGCGCTCGACCTCTACGAGCGCGAAAAGCTCGCTTACATTGGTGAGGCGCTAAGCGCGCCGACCTCGCGCGAGGTGGCCGAGCGGCTGCTGACCGGGGCGCTGGAAATGCAGACCAGCGAATGCGAGCCGCGCGGATGCCTGCGCGTCATCAGCACCATCAGTTGCGGCCAGGAAGCCGATTCGGTCCGTGCCGACCTCATGGCCCGCCGTGGTTCGTCGCACCGGGCGATGCTCGACCGCATGCAGCGCGCCAAGGACGAGGGCGACCTGCCGCCGCACGTCGAGGCGGAGGCGATGACCAATTACCTGCTCGCCATCCTGCAGGGGATGTCGGTCCAGGCCAGCAGCGGCGCCTCGCGCGAGCAACTGCAGGAAGTAGTGCGCACGAGCGTCGCGGTGTGGCCAGGGAAGTAAGCCGCAAAAAATTTCGCTACCGGCCGGTATAGAAGTATTGACCCGAGCGAATCCTGTTTATATACCGTTCAGTATAGAACAGAGGAAAGCTCCTATGGCATCCATGCCTGAAAGGGTTCTCGACACGCGTTAGGGCGCGGGTTTCAGAACCACCCCGATATTTTCGCAGCTTGTTTGCAGGCCGACGCGCGTTTTCGCGTCGCTGCCCCGGTCGCTGCTTGCCTTCATGTTTTTGCCGGTCTGCCTTCGAGCCATGCGCTTCGGGGAGCGCCGCGCCGCGCCTTTCTGAAAGGAACTCCCCATGGCCTCTTTGCCGATCACCGCCTGGCCCGCCGAGCCGGCCTCCGTCATGCCAATTGCCAAGCCGCGGCTGGTGCCGGTCGAGGCGGTGGCCGCCCAAACGCCGGCGGCGGCAGCCCGCTTGTCGGCGATCGAATGGTCGGTGGTCGCCCTGGCCGAACGCGACACGGTCGCAAGCCTGCGCGAGCCCGGGCGGATCGCGGCGGCACTCGAAAGCCTGTTCGGGCTGCACCGGCCGAACAAGCTCGCCAACCCGCGCCTCGAAGTCCTGCGCCGGGTCGCGGTGTTCGTGTGGCGGCAGCGCTGGAAGGTGCCCAAGAGCGAACTCACGGCGTTTCTCGCCGAAGGGTTCACGCTCGACCAGTATGAGCTGATCCAGGCGAGCATCGGCAAGCAGCTTTCCTCGTCGCGCCAGCGTGGGGGCCGATCGTGAACGCGCCGTCGCATCCCGCAATGGCCGGTGACGCCACGCCCGTTCCCGCGCCAGCGGGCGCGTCGCGGCTTAGCCGTGCGCAGAAGATTGCGCTTGGCGTGGCACCGCTGGTGCTGATCGCAGGAATCGCCGTCGGGCGGCCCGGTGGCCCCGAAGCCAATGCCGCGCCGCCGCCGGTCACCGTGACCGCTGCCCAGCCGCTCGTCCGGCAGGTGTCCGAGTGGGACGATTATGCCGGCCGGTTCGAAGCCAGCCGCACGGTCGAGGTGCGTCCGCGGGTATCGGGCGCGATCGTCGGCGTTCACTTCAAGGACGGCAGCTACGTCCGGCAGGGGCAGCTTCTCTTCACCATCGACCCCCGGCCGTTCGCCGCGTCGCTGGCGGAAGCACGCGCGGCGGTGTTCGGTGCGCGCAGCGAGCTTGGCCTGGCGCAGGCCGATCTTTCCCGCGCCTTGCGGCTGCTCGAGGTCGATGCGGTGTCGCGTAGCGATGTCGACCGGCTGCGTGCCCGCGTGCAGGCCGCGCAGGCCTCGCTTGCCGCGGCCGATGCACGGGTCCGGTCGCGTCAGCTCGACGTCGGCTTCACCCAGGTCCGGGCACCCATCGGCGGGCGCATTTCGGACCGGCGGATCGATGCCGGCAATCTCGTCCAGGGCGAGGGCGGGGGGCAGGCGACCCTGCTCACCACCATCAACGCGCTCGACCCGATGTACTTCACCTTCGATGCGTCTGAAGCGCTCTACCTCAAGGCGCGCCGCGCGCAGGAAAGTGGCGAGGCCCCGAGCGAGGTGCTGATCCGGCTCCAGGACGAGACCGATTATCGCTGGCGCGGGCGGCTCGATTTCACCGACAACGGGCTCGACACCCGGTCGGGGACGATCCGGCTTCGCGCGTCGATCGACAATGGCCGGCAGTTCCTGACGCCGGGCATGTTCGGCAATCTTCGCTTGGCGTCGGGCGGCGCGCGGACGGCGCTGCTGGTGCCGGATGCGGCAGTGCAGACCGACCAGGCGCGCAAGGTGGTGACGGTGGTCGGCCGCGACGGCAATCTGACCCCGCGCGCCGTCGTCACCGGTCCGCTGATCGACGGCCTGCGGGTGATCCGTTCGGGGATCGAGCCCACGGACCGGATCGTCATCAGCGGCGCGCAACTCGTCATGCCGGGGATGAACGTCGATGTTCGTCCCGGCACGATCAAGGCCGCGGCGGCGCCCCCGTCGGCGCCGAGCGCTGCGCCGCTGGCCGGCTCCGCGACCTTTTCGACCCGCTAAGACCTGAACTTCCTTCCAGCCGCCGGACGCACCCGTGCGCCGGCGGGGAGAACATCCATGCGTTTGTCACGCTTCTTCATCACGCGCCCGATCTTCGCGGCGGTGATTGCCGTGCTCATCACCGTGATGGGCGCAATCGCCTATTTCGGGCTGCCGGTGTCGCAATATCCGGACATCGTCCCGCCCACGGTGACGGTCAACGCCAGCTATCCCGGCGCCTCGGCCGAGACGGTGTCCGAGACCGTCGCCGCGCCGATTGAGCAGGAGATCAATGGCGTCGACAACATGATCTACATGTCGTCGCAGTCGACCGGCGACGGGCGGCTGACGATCACCGTCACCTTCAAGCAGGGGACCGACCTAAACGCCGCGCAGGTGCTGGTGCAGAACCGCGTCGCGGTCGCGACCCCGCGCCTGCCGCAGGAAGTGCAGCGACTGGGCGTCATCACCCGCAAGACGTCGCCCGACTTCCTGATGGTGGTGAACCTCGTCTCGCCCGACCGCTCGCTCGATCGCGGCTACATGTCGAACTATGCACTGACGCAGGTCCGTGACCGGCTGGCGCGACTTGATGGCGTCGGTGACGTGCAGCTGTTCGGTGCGCGCGATTATGCGATGCGGGTATGGATCGATCCCAACCGCGCCGCCGCGCTGAACCTGACGGCGGGCGAGATCGTCGCCGCACTGCGCGCGCAGAACGTGCAGGTCGCCGCGGGCACGCTCGGCCAGCCGCCCTATGCGACCGGTGCGGCCTACCAGCTCAACGTCGAAACGCAGGGCCGCCTGACCGACCCGCAGCAATTCGCGAACGTCATCATCCGCAGCGATGCCGACGGCCGCCAGGTGCGCGTGTCGGACGTCGCCCGCGTCGAGCTCGGCGCTGCTGACTATGCGTCGAACACCTATCTGTCGGGAGAGCCGACCGTGTTGCTCGGCGTGTTCCAGCGCCCGGGTTCCAACGCGCTCGCCGCCGCCGAATTGGTCAAGAAGGAGATGGAGTCGGCGTCGAAGTCCTTCCCCAAAGGCCTCGAATATAAGGTCATCTACAACCCGACCGAGTTCATCGCCCAGTCGATCGACGAGGTCGGCAAGACGCTGTTCGAGGCGATCCTGCTGGTCGTGCTGGTGATCATCGTCTTCCTGCAGCGCTGGCGAGCGGCGGTGGTCCCGGTGATCGCCATACCCGTGTCGCTGATCGGCACCTTCGCGGTGCTGCAGATGGTCGGCTATTCGCTCAACAACCTGTCGCTGTTCGGGCTGGTTCTGGCGATCGGCATCGTGGTCGACGACGCCATCGTGGTGGTCGAGAATGTCGAACGCAACCTCGCCAAGGGGATGAGCGCGCTCGACGCCGCGCGGACCTCGATGGACGAGGTAGCGGGCGCGCTGGTCGCAATCGTGCTGGTGCTGTGCGCGGTGTTCCTGCCGACCTTGTTCCTGAACGGGCTGTCGGGCGCCTTCTACCATCAGTTCGCCGTGACGATTTCGGCCGCGACGCTGATTTCGCTGCTGCTGTCGCTGACACTGTCGCCGGCGATGGCCGCGCTGTTGCTGAAGCCCCACGGGCATGAGCCGCCGAAGAACCGCGCGGCTGCGCTTGCGGAGCGGGCTGGCGATGCGTTCAACCGGATGTTCGAGCGCTTCAGCGAAGCCTATTCGCGGCTGACCCGCCGGCTGGTCGCGGCACCGAAGCGGATGATGGCCACCTATGCGGTGCTGATCGCGCTCACCGTCGGGCTTTTCTCGCTGACCCCGACCGGCTTCATCCCGGCGCAGGACCAGGGCTACTTCCTGACGGTCGTCCAGCTGCCGCCGGGATCCTCGCTCGAACGCACCGACGAAGTCCTGCGCAAGGTCGCCGACCGGATATTGCCGATCAAGGGCGTCGAGGGTGCGGTGATGCTGGCCGGGTTCGACGGCGCGTCGCAGACCCAGGCGCCCAATGCCGCCGCGGCCTACGTGCCCCTCAAATCCTTCGAGGAGCGCAAGAAGCTCGGTGCCGACCTCGCCACCATCATGGCCGAGGCGCAGAAGCGCACCGCCGACATCAACGAGGCGCGGCTGCTGATCATCCCGCCGCCGCTGATCCAGGGCATCGGTTCGGCCGGTGGCTACCGGATGATGGTGCAGGACACCGGCGGGCACAGCTTCGCCGAACTGTCCGGCCTGTCGTGGGGCATCATCGGCAAGGCCAACCAGACCCCGGGTCTGAAGCAGGTCTACACCTTGTTCGATATTTCGACCCCGCGTGTCTATGCCGACGTCGACCGCACAAAGGCCGACATGCTGGGCGTTCCGCCCGAGCGGATCTTCGAGGCGCTGCAGGTCTATCTCGGCTCCGCGTTCGTCAACGACTTCAACCTGCTCGGCCGGACCTACCGGGTGACCGCGCAGGCGGAAGCCGACGCTCGCGCCAGCGAGGCCGACATCGCGAACCTGAGGGCCCGTTCCAATTCGGGCGCGATGGTGCCGATCGGGTCGGTCACCACCTTCGAGGACCGCACCGGCCCGTATCGCGTTTCGCGCTACAACGGCTTTCCGGCGGTCGAGATCGATGGCGACACGGCGCCGGGCTATTCGTCAGGCCAGTCGCTGAAGGCGCTCGAGGAGATCGCTTCGGCGCAGCTTCCCGCGGGCTTCCGGACCGAATGGACCGGCATCGCCTATCAGGAAAAGGCGGCCGGAAGCACGGCGACGCTCGTCTTCGCATTGGCGGTGCTGTTCGTCTTCCTCGTGCTCGCGGCGCAGTTCGAAAGCCTGGTGCTTCCGCTGGCGATCATCCTGATCGTGCCGATGTGCCTGCTCGCCGCCATGGCTGGGGTGAACCTGCGCGGCATGGACAATAATGTCCTGACGCAGGTCGGGCTGGTCGTGCTGATCGCGCTGGCGGCCAAGAACGCGATCCTGATCGTCGAATTCGCCCAGCAGGACGAAGCGGCGGGGATGTCCCCGGTCGAGGCGGCGGTGCGGGCGGCGCGGGACCGTTTGCGGCCGATCCTGATGACCAGCTTTGCGTTCATCCTCGGATCGCTTCCGCTGCTGATTGCGGAAGGGGCGGGGGCGGAGCTTCGCCAGGCGCTCGGCACCGCGGTCTTCTTCGGGATGATCGGAGTCACCGCCTTCGGCCTCATCTTCACCCCGACTTTCTATGTCGTCTGCCGCGCGCTGGCCGACCGGATCGCCCGCCTGCGCAACAGGGCGCGTCCGGCGGAAACCCCGGCCCCGCTTCCGGCCGAATGAGGAAACCGATCATGTTCAAGCCCCTGTTCCTGGTCGCCGCGTCGGCGCTTGCCCTTGCCGCCTGCACCAGCGGGCCGGACTATGCGGCTCGCCCGCTGTCACCGACCGCCGCCGCTCCGTTTCTGGGATCGGGCAGCCCGCTGGTGTCGGCGGCGCAGCCGGCGGGCGACTGGTGGCGGCTGTACCGCGATCCGGTGCTCGACGGCCTCGTTACCGACGCGCTGGCCGCGAACACCGACGTGCGCGTCGCGGCAGGGCGGCTCGAGCGGGCGCGGGCGCTGGTCAGGCAGGCTCGCTCTGCCCGCGAGCCGCAGCTTGGCGTCAGCGCCGGTTCTCAGGTCGGGCGATCGCCGCAGGGTGTCGCGAGCGGGCAGGGCGGGACCGATCTGCAGCTCGATGCAGGCTTGAGCGTCGCCTACGAAGTCGATCTTGCCGGCAAGCTTGCGCGCTCGGTCGAGGCCGCGCGGGGCGATGCCGACGCCGCTGCCTTCGAGGCCGATGCCGTTCGCGTGCTGGTCGTCGCGGAAACGACGCGCGCTTATGCCGATGCAGCCTCGGCGGCGACACGGATCGCGGTGGCGCAGCGGATCGTGGAACTGCTCGACCGCTCGCTCGCCCTGACCGAGCGCCGCCGGGTGGTGGGGCTGGCGACCGGGCTTGATACCGCGCGCATCGCCGCGCTGCGCGATCAGCGCCAGGCCGAGGTGCCCTTGCTTGAAGCCGATCGCACCGCCGCGCTGCTGCGCCTCGCGGCCCTGACTGGGCGCGCCCCGCGCGACCTGCCGGCTGTCGCGGCGGCGCGCACCGATACCCTGTCGCTCGACCAGCCGATCCCGGTCGGCGACGGCGCGGGTCTGCTTGCCCGTCGCCCCGACGTCCGTGCCGCCGAACGGCGCCTCGCCGCTTCCACCGCTCGGATCGGGGTCGCCACCGCCGACCTTTATCCCAGCATCTCGCTCGGCGGTTCGGTCGGGGGGAGCGGGACGAGCGTTTCGAACCTTTTCAATCCGCTCAGCTGGCTGGTCGGGCCGCTCCTCAACTGGACCGTCAACCGCTCGGCGACCCGGGCCCGGATCGCTGCGGCCGAGGCGGACAGCCAGATCGCGCTGGCGCAGTTCGACGGGAGCATCCTGACCGCGCTGCAGGAGACCGAGACCGCGCTGTCGGCCTACCAGGGCGCCCAGCAGCGCCGCACCGCACTGGCTTCCGCGCGGACGCAGGCCGAGGCCGTCGTGCGCCGCACCCGTGCGCTGCAGCGCGAAGGGCAGATCAGCTCGCTCGAACTGCTCGACGCGGAGCGGACCTACGCCGATGCCGAAGCAAGCCTGGCCGAGAGCGATGCGCGAATCGTCAGTGCGCAGATCGACCTGTTCCGTGCTCTTGGGGGTGGCTGGCTCGCTGCGCAGGCGGCGAACCGCTGAGATAAGAAAAATGGAGGCCCGAGCCGGAATCGAACCGGCGTGCAAGGATTTGCAGTCCTCTGCGTCACCACTCCGCCATCGGGCCCCGATGCGGCGCGACCCCTAAGCAGGGGTGCCGCTCGCCTGTCAATCTTTCGTGGCTGCGACCGGCGGGGAAATCGGCGTGGGCGCCGCTTCCTTGATCACCTTGACGCGATAGGCGGTCGCGGGAAGCAGGTAGCGCCTGGCGGCTTCCTGCAGCATCGCCGGCGTGATCGCCTCGATATCGCTGCGCTGGGTGCGGATGCTTTCGAGCGTGAAGGGATCGGTGCCGAGATCCTCGAGCGCGCTTGCCCAGTAAGCGTTGCCGTCGCGCGCCCGTTCGATTGAGGCCAGCATCGGGCGGCGGGCGCGGGTGAGCTCGTCCGCATCGACCGGTTTGGTCGCGAGGTCGTCGGCGATCTTCTGGGCTTCGATGAAGAAGCGGTCGAGGGTCGCTGGCGGTGCCTCCACCTGCGCGACCAGATAGCCGTAGCGCTGCCAGGTCGATGATGCTCCATGCGCCGCTGCCGGAGCGTAGCTGACGCCTTCCTTTTCCCGCAGTTCGTCGGTGATCCGCAGCTGGAAGACCGCGCCGAGCAGGGTCAGCGTTCGCGCCAGCTGGCGCGTTTCGGGCGAATAGCCGGTGGTCGGCCAGGCGATCAGCGCCACCGCCTGATCGTCGCGGCCCTTGTGGGTAAGGGTGAGGAGACCGCCCGGCGGGGGCGGGGGGAAGCTTATTGATCCAGGCTTGAGGTCGCTGTCGCCCCGCGGCGGCAAGGCCCCAAAGGTTGCAGCGGTTTCTGCAATCGCCCGCTCGACGCTGATGTCGCCGGCCATGATGATTTCGATCCGCCCATTCTTGAGCGCCGGGTCGACAAGGGAGCGTCCTTCCGAGATGCTGCTCATCCGCATCGCCATGCGGCTCGGGATCTGCCAGCGCTTGTCGCCCGACCGCAGGATAAGGCCGAGATCGCGGCTGAGCACGCCGCCCGGCGAGCTTTCGAAGCGGTCGTGGATCGAGGCGGCCTGCGCCTTGATCCGCTCCCACCCGAGCGGTCGCCAGCCCGGATCGGTGACATAGGCCGAGAGCAGCTGCATCTGCGTCGTCAGGTCTTCGGGACGGGTGACGCCCGCGAGCACGAAGCGATCGTCGTCGACCCCGAAGGTCGCGCCCACCAGCCGTCCGGTCAGCGAGCGATTGACCTGGTCGGCGTCGAGCTTGCCGGTGCCGCCGAAGGTAAAGGCGGAGCCAAGCGCCCATTCCGGGCTGCTGCGATCGGCCGCCATCGCGAGCCGCCCGTTGCCGAAGCGCACGCTGACCAGCACCTGCTCCTTGCGCGCGGCGCTCGGGCGGACGATCAGCCGCACCCCGTTGGCGAAGCGGACCGAGGTCGCGCCGATGTCAGCAAAGGCGCGCTGCTCGACGACCTTGCCGGGCGCGCCGAAGTTTCCGTACGGCCAGGCGATGCGGGCCTGCGCTGCGGGCGCGGAGACCGCGACCTTGCGGGATGCGTCGAGGGCCGCGAGCAGCATTTCCTTGGTCGCGGCCGGACGCGGCAGGGTCAGGTAGACGAGCGGTCCCGATCCTTCGAACAGCCGCTTGGCAGCCGCTCCGACGCTTGCGGGGTCCAGGGTCGGAGCGACGGCCTTGTAGAAGGCGAGCCGGTCGGCCGGGCTGGTCACCACCGTGTCATTGTCGACCGATCCTACGATCGCTTCGGCGAGCGAGCTGGAGGTCCGCGTCGCCGCCCCCGCGACCCCGGCTTCGAGCGCGGCCTTGAGCCCGGTCAGTTCGCGCTCCACTTCGTCGGCGGTAACGCCGTGTTGAACGAGGCGGCGCTGTTCCTGTTCGATGGCGGTGAGCGTGCTTCGCCAGTCGCCGAGGCGGGCCTGGCCGATCAGCGAGGTGGTGCCGGCCGTCTCTTCCAGTTCCGAGCTGCCGACGCGCGCCGAGACGAAGGGCGGATTGCCATCGCTCTGGGCGAGCTTTTCGAGGCGGCGATTGAGGATCGCGGCGGCGAGCTGCTCCTCGAGGTCGCGAGTCCGCCCGGCAATGCTGTCGGGGCTGAGATCGGGCGGGCGAACCCAGCTCATCGTCACGCCGGCGGCGACGGCGGGATCGACGAACAGCCGCCCGTCGCCGGCCCGCGGCGAGGGTCGGCCCTGGTCGGCTGGAGTACCGGCCGGGCCCATGCCCTTCCAGTCGCCAAAGGTCGCGCGGAGCCGCCGTTCGATGTCGGCGGGATCGACATCGCCCGCGATCACCAGCGTCGCCCGCTCGGGCCGGTACCAGGCACGGTAGAAGTCGACGAGGCGCTGGCGCGGGGCGGTGCGGATCACGTCGGTGCTGCCGATCGGCAGCCGCGAGCCGAGCTTCTGTCCGGGATAGAGCCAGCCCAGCTGATCGACCAGAAGGCGATAGCCGGGGGTCGCCCGGGCGCGTTCTTCCGACAGGATGATTCCGCGTTCGCGGTCGACCGCCGCGGCGTCCAGTTTCGCCCGCCCGACGACTTCGCGCAGCAGGAAGAAGGCTTCGTCGAGCGTCGGCTTGTCCGCCTGGGGCAGGTCGAGCTTGAAGACCGTCTGCCCGAACCCGGTCGAGGCGTTGGTGTCGGGTCCGAAGCGGAGGCCAGCGCGCTCCAGCCGTTTGACGAAATCGCCCTCGGGGACGTTTTCCGTGCCGTTCAGCACCATATGTTCGAGGAAATGGGCTAATCCGCGCTGGTCGTCGGCCTCGTTCAGCGAGCCGGTGTCGATCCTGAGGCGCACCGAGGCTTCCCCCGGCGGTGTCTTGTTGCGGCGGATCGCGTAGCGCATTCCGTTGGGCAGCGTTCCGAGCACCAGTTCGGGATCGGCGCGCAACCCTTCGCCGCGCATCCAGCCGGATCCCGACTTTGCGGACGCCGGAGCGCGGGCGGGGGAGGGCGCTGCAACGCCCGATGCCAGGGCGGAGCCGCTGAGCAGAACAAGGCAGGCAAATGCCGCACTACGCTTCAAGGTCATTCATTCTCCGCAGGGAATCAGGCGTTTACGGCACCTTCCTGTTAGAGCCGAGCGTGCTGTTCCTGCCAAGCATGGCCGTTCGCCCGCTCGACCTTGTGGCGCGAGTCTTCGATAAACGGTCGCCGCCTTGCTTGGCGGAGCGGCCTGCGATGGCTACATGGGCATTGCCACTCGCGGTGTTTTAGTGCGATAAGACACCCGCGGACGATCAGCCAAGAAGGACGACGAGGACCCGATGGATTTTGCCCAGGCGCGCCGAGCGATGGTCGACAGCCAGCTACGCCCGCAGGCGGTGACCGATCCGTTGGTGGTCGCGGCAATGGCCAGCGTCCCGCGCGAATCCTTCGTTCCGGCGGCCTCCACCGCCATCGCCTATATCGATCGCATCGTTCCCCTCGACGCCAGCCGCGGCCTCAGCCCGGCCGCGAGCGTCGGGAGGATGCTGACCGAACTGGAATGCCGCGCCGGTGAGCGCGCGCTCGTCGTCGGCGCCGGAAGCGGGTACAGCAGCGCCGTCCTCGCCGCCATGGGGCTCGAGGTCGTGGCGGTCGAAAGCGATCCCGCCCTTTTCGCGCAGCTTGGCGCCCTCCACGGTGTCACGGCGGTTGCCGGCCCGCTCGAACAGGGCGCGCCGGACCACGGACCCTATGACGTGATCCTGATCGACGGCCAGGTCGAGCAGCTGCCCGATGCGCTCGTCGAGCAGCTCAAGCCGGGCGGACGACTTGCCGCCGGCCTTCTCGAAGGCGGGGTGCCGCGGCTGATGCTCGGCACACGTTCGGTTCATGGCTTCGGGCTCAAGAGCATTGCCGACGCCTCCATGGCACCGCTCCCGGGGTTCGCCCGGCCGGCGGCCTTCACCTTTTGAATCAACTGGAAAGCAGACCCTTGCGCCACCTCCTCAGCTGCAGCGCGCTCCTCGCGCTGGCCCTCGCGAGCCCAGCCGCGGCCGATACCCTGCGTGAAGCCCTGGTCTCGACCTATCGCTTCAACCCGACGCTGAACGGCCAGCGCGAGGCGCTGCGTGTCAACGACGCCAGTGTCGCGATCGCCCGTGCCGCGGGCCGGCCGCAGGTCGCCGCAACGGTAGGCCTCAACCGCGACCTAACGCGTTCGGGCGTGCTCGATACCGGGCGCAGCAAGGGACCGATCGTGTCGGGCGGGGTCGATCTCAGCGTTCCGTTGTTCCAGGGCGGCCGGGTCCGCAATTCGGTCGATGCCGCGCGCACCCGTGTCGAGGCCGGTCGCGCCACCCTTCGCGCCGTCGAAGGCGACGTTTTCGTGCAGGCGGTTCAGGCGTACATGGACGTCATCCGCGATCGCAACGTGGTCGAGCTGAACCGCAACCAGGTGCAGGTCCTTTCGACCAACCTCGAGGCGACCCGCGACCGCTTCCAGATCGGCGACCTTACCCGCACCGACGTCGCCCAGTCCGAATCGCGACTGGCGCTGGCCCGCTCCAACCTTGCGCTGGCGCAGGGCCGCCTGCTGTCGAGCGAAGCCTTTTACCGGCAGGTGATCGGTCAGGCCCCGGGCCAGCTCGCCTCGCCGCCGCCGCTCCCGCCGCTTCCGGCCACGGCCGAGGAAGCGGTTCGAATCGCCTTGGTCGAAAATCCCGATGTCATCGCCGTTGTCCGGCAGACCCAGGCCGCCGGCCTCGACGTCCGCGTCGCCGGAGCCGACCGGCTGCCGACCGTGTCGGGTGTCGTCAGCGGCGATTACATCAACACCGTGTCGGGCGACGTCGGCAATCTTGGCCGCTCTGGCACCCAGACCAGCGTCGGGGTCAACACCCGCATCCCGATCTATCAGGGTGGCCTTCCGAGCGCCCGTATCTCGCAAGCACGGGCGATCGAGGGCCAGCTTCTAGAACGCACGATCGAGACCGAGCGCGCAGTCGTCCAGGCGGTCCGTTCGGCCTATGCCAGCCTTGCCGCCGCACGCCAGGCGATCACCTCGAACGAGGTCGCCGTCTCGGCCGCCCAGCTTGCGCTCGAGGGCGCCCGGGCGGAACGCAGCGTCGGCACCCGCACCGTGCTCGACGTGCTGAATGCCGAGCAGGAGCTCCTCAACGCGCAGGTACAGCTCGTCAGCGCCCGCCGCGACCAATATGTCGCCGGCTTCCAGCTGCTGAACGCCATGGGCCAGGCCGAGGCCGACGATCTCGGCCTCGATGGGGGCCCGCTCTACGATCCGCTCGGTAATTATCGTCAGGTCGCGGGGCAGTGGAACGACTGGTCGAGCGAAGGCCGGTACGTCCCCCGTTCGACCCGCACCGTCTCACCCGAGGAGACGCCGGTCGCCGGTCCCCCGGCGTCAGGGGTGACAAGCCCGCCGCGTTAAGGCTAGCTACGACGCATGGCCGGCCGCGAACCCTCGATGGAAGACATCCTTGCGTCGATCAAGAAAGTGATCGCGGAGGAAAAGGAGCTGCGCAGCGCCGTCCAGGTCGCGGCGCCGGTCCCGCTCGAGCTGCCGGCCGAAGACGAGCCGCCCGAGGCCGAAGTGCTTGAGCTGGACGAGCCCGTCATCGAGGAGCTGCGCCTGCTCGAGGTCGACCTTGGCCCGCCGCTCGTCAGCGAAGATGCTGCCGAGGCGAGCCGCGCCCGGCTTGCCGCGCTGCAGGAAGCCGCCGCCGCCGCGCCGCCGCCGCCCGCGGTCAATCCGCTCGAGCAGATGGTGCGCGACATGCTCCGCCCGATGCTCAAGGACTGGCTCGACCAGAACTTGCCGGGCATCGTCGATGAACATGTGAAGCGCGAGATCGGGCGGATCACGGGGCAGGGCCTCTAACCCGCCGCGCGCAAGTCGCTTGCGGTTCATCGCAGCGCTGCTACCCCTCGGCGCCATGATCAAGCGCACCCTGCTGCTGGCGGCCGCTGCCGCCGTTCTCGCCCCGACCGTCGCCACCGCCCGGCCGATGACCGCCACCGACATGCACATGATGCGTCGCCTCGGTGCGCCGGAAGTCTCGCCCGACGGTCGCTATGCAGTGTTCAGCCTGTCGACGACCGATCTTGCCAAGAACAAGCGGTCCAATGTCCTCCACCTGCTCGACCTCAAGCAGCGCGGAAGCGCGCCGCAGCCGATCGCGGGCGCAGACGGCGGGCATGACGCGGTGTTCGGACCGGACGGCGCGCTTTATTTCCTCAAGGCCGTGGGCGACCGCGACCAGCTCCACCACATGGCGATCGGCGGCCAGCCGGCCGTGATGAGCGACTTCGGCGCCGATATCAGCGGGTTCAAGCTGTCGCCCAAGGGTGACGCGGTGCTGGTCTGGGCCGACCAGCGCGACTGTCCCGACCTCGCCTGTGCCGCGACGACCTTTGCGGCCAAGGAAGGCGGCTCGGGCCGCGTCTACGACCAGCTGTTCGTGCGCCATTGGGATAGCTGGGCCGAGCCCGGCACCAAGAGCCGCATCTACACCTTCCCGATTACGGGCGGCCGCCTGCAAGGGTTCGGAACGCGCGTGACCGGCGCGCTGGTCGGCGACACGCCGTCCAAGCCGTTCGGCGGCGGCGAGGAGATCGACTGGTCGAAGGATGGCCGCACGATTTTCTTCACGCTGCGTGAGGCGGGGCGGATCGAGCCGCTGTCGACCAACCTCGACATCTTCGCGGCGCCGGCCGACGGATCGGGCGAGCCGACCAACCTCACCGCCGACAATGACGGCACCGACAATCTTCCGACCGTCTCGCCCGACGGCCGGACTTTGGCCTATTTCGCCATGGCCCGTGCCGGCTACGAAGCCGACCGCCAGGTGCTGATGCTGCGCGATCTTGCCAGCGGCAAGGTCCGCGCGCTGACGCAAGGATGGGACCGCTCGGTCGGCTCCATCGCCTGGGCGCCCGACGGCAAGTCGATCCTGGTCACGGCCGAGGACACGCTCGAAGCACCGATCTTCCGGGTCGATGTCGGCACCGGAAAGATCGCCCGCCTGACCGGCGAGGGCCACACCGGCAACGTCCACGCGCTGCCGGGCGGCGCGATCCTCTACACTTCCAACAGCATCCAGGCGCCCGACGACCTCTACCTCCTGCAGGGCAAGGCCAAGCCGGTGCAGCTTACCGCCGTCAACAAGGAGCTGCTGGCCGAACTCGACCCGATCACGGTCGACCGCTTCAGCTTCACCGGCGCCAATGGCGACAAGGTCTGGGGCATCAAGGTCAAGCCGGTAGTCAACAAGACGATGCCGATCGCCTTCGTCGTCCATGGCGGGCCGCAGGGCAGCTTCGGCAACGGCTGGTCCTACCGCTGGAATTCGCGCGCCTTTGCCGGCCTCGGTTCGGGCTATGCAGTCGTGAGCGTCGATTTCCACGGGTCGACCGGCTACGGGCAGGCCTTCACCGACTCGATCCGCAACAACTGGGGCGGCTGGCCGCTGGAGGACCTGCAGAAGGGCCTCGCCTTCGCCACCAGCCAGGACAAGCAGCTGCAGGCGGACAATGCCTGCGCGCTGGGCGCCAGCTACGGCGGCTACATGATGAACTGGATCGAGGGACAGTGGCCCGACCGCTTCAAGTGCATCGTCCAGCATGACGGCGTGTTCGACGCCCGGGCCATGGCCTACGAGACCGAAGAACTGTGGTTCGACGAGTGGGAGCATGGCGGCAAGGCCTATTTCGAAGACCCCGCGGCCTTCGAGAAGTGGAACCCGGTCAACCATGTCGCCAAGTGGAAGACCCCGCAGCTCGTGATCACCGGCGAGAAGGATTACCGCATCCCCTATACGCAGGGGATCGCCGCCTTCACCGCCCTCCAGCGCCGCAACATCCCGTCTAAGCTGGTGGTCTTCCCCGATGAGAACCACTGGGTGCTGAAGCCGCAGAATTCGATCCAATGGTACCGTGAGGTTGGCAAGTGGCTCGGCCAGTGGACTGGGAACACGCCCGCCAACTAGGCACTTCGTCATTGCGAGCGATGCGAAGCAATCCATTGCGCGAGGTGGATTGCTTCGCCCCCGGCTCGCAATGACGGAAAGGGTTCGCTAACGGACCCTCCATGACCGACCTGCCCAAGACCTTCGAACCCGGCCCCATCGAAGCCCGCTGGTACCAGCATTGGGAGGAGAGCAACTCCTTCCGCCCGGCGCGTCCGGACGCGGAGCCGTTCACCATCGTCATGCCGCCGCCCAACGTTACGGGCAGCCTCCACATCGGCCACGCGCTCGACAACACGCTGCAGGATATCCTGACGCGCCGCGCCCGCATGCAGGGCAAGGACGCTTTGTGGGTGGTCGGCACCGACCATGCCGGCATCGCGACGCAGATGGTGGTGGAGCGGCAGCTCAACGCCCAGCAGCAGAAGCGCACCGACTTCACTCGTGACGAGTTCGTGGCGAAGGTCTGGGAGTGGAAGCACGAAAGCGGCGGCCAGATCACCCGTCAGCTCCGCCGCCTCGGCGCCTCGTGCGACTGGTCGAACGAACGCTTCACCATGGACGAGGGCTTTTCGAAGGCCGTCCTCCACACCTTCGTCGAGCTCCACAAGCGCGGCCGCATCTACCGCGACAAGCGGCTGGTGAACTGGGACCCCAAGTTCCAGACCGCCATTTCCGACCTCGAGGTCGAGACCCGCGACCAAGCCGGCAAGTTCTGGACCCTGCGCTATCCGCTCGCCGACGGCAGCGGCCATATCGAGGTCGCGACAACCCGCCCCGAGACGATGCTCGCCGACATGGCGGTCGCGGTGCACCCGGACGACGCGCGCTATACCGGCCATGTCGGCAAGCAGATCAGGCTTCCGATCACCGGCCGACTGATCCCGATCGTTACCGACGAACATGCCGATCCGGAGCTTGGCAGCGGCGCGGTCAAGATCACGCCGGGCCACGATTTCAACGACTTCGAGGTCGGCAAGCGTGCCGGGTTCAAGGCCGGCGAGATGCTCAACATGCTCGATGCCGCGGCGAATGTCTGCCAGACTGCGGACGGTCTGGTGCCGGCGGAATTGCTCGGGCTGGAGCGGTTCGAGGCCCGCAAGCGTGTGGTCGCCTTGCTCGAAGAGGCCGGCGCTTTGGTCAAGGTCGAGGACCGCACCATCGCCACCCCCTTGGGCGACCGTTCGGGCGCGGTGATCGAGCCGTGGCTGACCGACCAATGGTATGTCGACGTGAAGCCGCTCGCCGAGCGCGCCGCCGCCGCCACGCGCAGCGGCGAGATCAAGGTCGTGCCCGAGACCTGGGCCAAGACCTGGTACAATTGGCTCGAGGGGATCCAGCCCTGGTGCGTGTCTCGCCAGCTGTGGTGGGGGCACCGCATCCCGGCCTGGTATGACGCCGACGGCAATGCCTTCGTCGCGATGAGCGCCGAGGAAGCGCAAGCCCAGGCCGGCGACGATCGCCCACTCAAGCAGGACGAGGACGTCCTCGACACCTGGTTCAGTTCGGCGCTGTGGCCGTTCGCGACCCTCGGCTGGCCCGAGAAGACCGAAGACCTCGCCCGCCATTATCCCAATGACGTGCTCATTTCCGGCTTCGACATCCTGTTCTTCTGGGATGCCCGAATGGCGATGCAGGGGCTTGAGTTCATGGACGAAGTGCCGTGGCGCACGCTCTATCTTCATGGCCTGGTACGTGACGCGGCTGGCCAGAAGATGTCCAAGTCCAAGGGCAACACGGTCGATCCGCTCGGCCTGATCGACAAGTACGGCGCCGACGCGCTGCGCTTCACCATGGCGGCGATGGAAAGCCAGGGCCGCGACATCAAATTGGATGAGAAACGCGTCGAGGGTTATCGCAACTTCGCGACCAAGCTGTGGAACGCGGCCCGCTTCCTGCAGATGAACGGGGTCGGCCCGTCGCAGTCGATCGAGGCTCCGGAGGCGGCCAAGCCGGTCAACCGCTGGATCATCGGCGAAGTGGTCGAGACGCTCGGACGGCTGAACAGCGCCTTCGACGACCTGCGATTCGACGGCATGGCCGACGCCATCTACCACTTCACCTGGGGCACCTTCTGCGACTGGTATGTGGAGCTGGTGAAGGGCGGCTTCGACGAGGAGACCCGCGCGGTCGCCGGCTGGGCGTTCGATCAAATCCTGGTCATGCTCCACCCGTTCATGCCGTTCGTCACGGAAGAGCTGTGGCACGGCATGGGTGAGCGGCCCTACGACCTCATCCTCGCCAAGTGGCCGGAGCCGAAGGCTGCCGCCGACGGCGGGGCGAAGGCCACGGTCGAAGCGCTGATCGCCTTCGTCGAGGGCGTCCGCACGCTTCGTTCCGAACTAAACGTGCCGTGGACCGCGACGCTGATGCCGCATGTCCTGGCAGGGGAGGGCGACCGCGCCCTGCTCGACCTTGCGGAACGCGAAGCCGCCACGCTGGGGCGGATGGGCAAGGTCGGCGCGCCCGTCCTTGCCGACGCGCCGCCGACGGGTTCGGCGCAGATCGTCGTGGGCGGCGCGACCGTCGCCTTCCCGCTTGGCGATGCGATCGACCTCGACGCCGAACGCGCGCGCCTCGCGAAGGCCGCCGAAGCGGCGGAGAAGGATCGCGACAGCTTGGCCGCGCGGCTCGGCAACCCGGCCTTTGCCGAGCGCGCCAAGCCCGAAGCCGTCGCCAAGGCCCGGGCCGACCACGACGCCCGCGCCGCGGAAGCCGAGCGGCTTCGCGCCGCGCTGGCGCGGCTGGGATGACGCGATACGGCAAGTCGTCACCCCGGCCTTGAGCCGGGGTCCACCTTCCTCGGTGCGGCGTTCAAAGAGGCAGGTAGATGCCGGACAAAGGCCCGGCACGACGAAAGTGACTTGATGGCCGATGCTGACGCTTCCCCCGTTCCCTCGCGGCAAAGTCCGAACCGCCGCGACCTGACGCAGGGGCCGATCGCCCGCACCCTGCTGGCCTTCGCACTGCCGACCCTGGGGTCGTCGATCATCCAGTCGCTGAACGGCTCCATCAATGCCGCCTGGGTCGGCCGCCTGATCGGCGAGGACGCGCTCGCCGCCACCGCCAATGCGAACATGACCGTGTTCGTGCTGACCGCCTTCACCTTCGGCTTCTCGATGGCATCGAGCATCCTGATCGGGCAAGCCTTCGGACGCCGCGACATCGATGCCGCCCGCCGCGCTTTCGGCACTGCGGCCGGCTTCTTCGCCATCCTCGGTACCGTCGTCGCGATCGCGGGTTGGTTCCTTTCGCCCTATATCCTCGGCCTGCTCGGCACCCCGCGCGAAGCGGTGCCGCTCGCCGACGATTACCTGCGCGTTATCTTCCTCGGGATGCCGCCGGTCATCCTGCTGGTGATGTTCATGATGGCCCTGCGGGGTTCTGGCGACAGCATGACGCCCTTGTGGTTCATGATCCTCGCGGTGATCCTCGACAGCGGCCTCAATCCGCTGCTGATCGCGGGCATCGGTCCGTTCCCGCGGATGGGGATCGCAGGTTCGGCCACCGCCACCGTGATCGCCAACTGGATCGCGCTCGGCGGCCTCGTCATATACATCTACGCCAAGGACCTGGTGCTGCGCCTGCGCGGGGCCGAACTTGCCTATCTCAAACCCTCCGGCGCCTGCCTCAGCACGATCGTCCTGAAGGGCCTGCCGATGGGCCTGCAGATGATCGTCATCTCGGTCTCGAGCCTGCTGCTGGTCGGCCTCGTCAACCAGCAGGGCGTCCACACCACCGCCGCCTACGGCGTCACCATGCAGCTATGGACCTATATCCAGATGCCCGCGATGGCGTTCGGGGCTGCGGTCAGCGCCATGACCGCGCAGAATATCGGTGCCGGGCGCTGGGACCGGGTGTCGGAGATCACCAAGACCGCGATCGTCCAGACGCTCATCATCACCGCCGGCCTGATCGGGCTGTTCCTGCTGTTCGAGCGGCCCGCGCTTGGGCTGTTCCTCGGGATGGACAGCCCGGCGCTTCCGATCGCCATGCACATCCAGTGGATTGCGACCTGGAGCTTCCTCCTGTTCGGGGTCACGCTGGTGCTGTTCGGCACCGTTCGCGCCAATGGCGCGGTGGTGGGGCCGCTGGTGATCCTCGCCATCGGGCTTCTGCCGGTGCGGCTCGGTGTCGCCTGGCTGGGGTCACGCTGGCTCGGGCCGGACGCCTTGTGGTGGAGCTTTCCAGCTTCGACCCTCGTCAACCTGACGCTGGCGATCGCTTACTATCGCTCGGGCCACTGGCGGCAGGCGAAGATGGCGGCGGGACGAACTCAGCCCGCGGCGGTCTGAACCGCGCGCGGGGCGGCGACCCACACCGCAGCGCGCGCGACGGTGACGGTGACCGGCGTCTCTGCGCTGAGCTCCCCGTCGATCGATACCTTCTGCTTGGGCCGCGCTTCGATCCGCAGCTCGCGCCCGCGATATTCGGTCACGGTCTGGTTGCGCGACCGCAGCTTGAACAGGGTCGCAAACCAGCTCCAGCCGAGGTGAAGCAGGCTCTTGCCGGTAACCGCCTGCACCACAATCTCGCCCGATTGCAGGTCCGCGCTCTCGACCAGTTCGACCCCGCCGTGGTGCGTGCCGTTGGCGATGCGCACCTCGGTCGCCCAGATCTTGTGGACCTTGCCGCCTTCGGTGATGCGCAGGCGAAAGGGACGGAAGTTGAACGCCACCCGGATCGCCCAGATCATGTAGCCGAGGATCCCCAGCGTCCGCTTGAGGTTGTGCGGCACCGTTTCGGCGATCATCGGCGACAGGCCCATCGCAGCGGCATTGGCGAAATAGTCGCCGTCCACCGCGCCAAGGTCGATCCGTAGCTTGCGCCCGGTCGCGATGGTTTCCACCGCGGCCTTGAGATCCGTGCCGATCCCGAGGGTCTTCGAAAAGCTGTTCGCCGTCCCCAGCGGCAGCAGCGCGAAGACGGTATCATGCCCGAGAAAGTCGTCGATCGTCTTGGACAGCGAACCATCTCCGCCGCCGACGATGATCATCGGCGCCTTGGCCTCCAGCGCGTCGACCACGGTGGGCTGCATCTTTTCGGGTTCGGTGATGGCGTGCGCGGCGAGCAGCTCGATTCCGCTTTCCTCGAGCAGGCGCTTGGCTTCTTCGAATACGTCACCTCCGCTTCGGCTCATGGCATTGACGATGAGGACGGCCTGTTTCGGAAGCGTATCGTTGTTCATGGCCCACCAATGCTTGGAACGGGCAAGCGGTGCCGTATAGTGCGGCCATGACTGCTGCTTTTCCCGCGCTGCGCCTCCGCCGCGGCCGCACCTCGCCCTGGATCCGCGCCATGCTCGCCGAGCATCGCCTCCATCCGAGCGACTTCATCCTTCCGCTGTTCATCTGCGACGGTCAGGGCTGCGAGGAGCCGATTGCCGCACTGCCGGGGGTCAGCCGCTGGACGGTCGACCGGATCGGGGCGCGTGCGAAGGAAGCATGGGAGGCCGGAATCCCTTGCGTCGCCCTGTTTCCCAACACGCCCGGCAATCTGCGCACCATCGGTGCCGAGGAAGCGCTCAATCCGGACAATCTCATCTGCCGCGCCGTGAAGGCGGTGAAGGACGCCTGTCCCGAGATCGGCGTGCTGACCGACGTTGCGCTCGATCCCTATACCGAGCATGGCCACGACGGGCTGATCGACAGCCGCGGCTGCGTTCTCAACGATGAAACCAGCGCAATGTTGGTGCAGCAGGCGCTGGTGCAGGCCGAGGCGGGTGCCGACATCGTCGCCCCATCGGACATGATGGACGGCCGGATCGGCGCCATCCGCGCGGCGCTCGAGGCGGCTGGCAAATGCGACACCGCCATCATGGCCTATGCCGCCAAATATGCCTCGGCCTTTTACGGACCGTTTCGCGACGCGGTTGGCTCGGGCGGCCGGCTGAAGGGCGACAAGCGCGGGTATCAGATGGATCCGGCCAACAGCGCCGAGGCGCTGCGGGAGGTCGCGCTCGACATCGCCGAGGGCGCCGACATGGTGATGGTGAAGCCGGGAATGCCCTACCTCGACATCGTTGCCGCCGTCCGCGGCCGCTTCGAGGTGCCGACCTTCGCCTACCAGGTGAGCGGCGAATATGCGATGATCGAGCATGCCGCGGCGGCCGGCGCGGGCGACCGCGACGCGCTGATCCTCGAGACTCTGCTTGCGTTCAAGCGGGCCGGCGCAACGGGCGTCCTGACCTATCACGCGCTCGATGCCGCCCGCCTGATCGCGGGTTGAGCCTTCGATGAGCGAGATCGTGGTCGAGACCGCGCGGCTGCGGCTGCGGACGTGGGACGACGCGCGCTGGGACGAGTTCGTGACGGTCACCAACACGCCCGAGGTCATGCGCTGGCTCGGCGGGGTCTTCTCGCCCGCGCAGATGGCGGCGGCGCGCGAGCGGCTCGACGGCTATCAGCGGGACTTCGGCTTCACCTTCTGGGCGGTGGAGCGGCGGTCCGACGACGCGCTCCTCGGCTTTTGCGGGCTCAAGCGGGCCAATGCGCCCGGCGCCGAAGCGCTGCACGGCGAGGTCGAGGTGGGCTGGCGGCTGCGGGAAGAGGCGTGGGGGCAGGGCTATGCCAAGGAGGCGGCCATTGCCTCGCTCGACCTTGCGTTCGGACGCTTCGCCGCACCGCGGGTGGTCGCCTTCACGGCCTCGGGCAATCTGCCGAGCCAGGGGCTGATGCTTCGGCTGGGGATGCAGCACTGGGCCACGCATGACTATATCGACCAGCGCTTTGCGGCCGACGTGCCGCCCAATCCGCAGGTGACCTTCGGGATCACCGCGGAGGAGTGGAAGGCTCAGCGCGCCAGCCTGGCCTGAATGGCAGCCAGCCGCTGGCGTTGACGGCGGTCGAGTTCGTCAAGCTGCGCGGCGATCGCGCGGACGCTGGCAAGGTCCTGGGGCACCAGCCGCGTGCCGCTGGCGATCCGGTCGGCGACGGCGGCATCGAAGGCGCCGATGGCGCGGGTGACGGGTTCCTGCGCGGCGACGGCGGCGGAGAGGGATTGCTGCGCGGCGATCCAGCTTTCGCTGCCATTGGCGCCGGCGGAGGCGGCGAGCGTTTCCGCGCGGGAGATAGCGCTGTCCACCGCCGGCGCCTGCGCAAAGGCCGGGGCCGCGACCTGGCGGAGGGCGGCGGCAAGGGCCGGGTCGGAGGGAAGGGCGGCGGAGCCGTCGACGATGGGCAGGCGCGGGTCGATCGCCTCGGCCGGGCGGCGGGCAAGCGACGGGGCGTCCTTGATCGGGGCGCAGGCGGCGAGGCCGGTTGCCAGCAACAGCGGCATCAGCAGCAGGACGGGGGCGGAGCTTGGGGCACGCATTCATCCCCTCTAACAGCGGCCTCACCTGCAACAAGGGGTTGCGCCCGGGCCCGACCCCCTCTAGAGGCCGCCCTCGGCAAGCGCCCGTAGCTCAGCTGGATAGAGCATCAGACTACGAATCTGAGGGTCGGACGTTCGAATCGTTCCGGGCGCGCCATTTTCTTCAAGGGGCTCACCGCAAGGTGGGCCCTTTTGTCGTTCCGGGGCAGCGTGATCCCGGCGGCTGTCCATCCACAGCTTTGTGCGGCGGGCGATGTTCCTGTTACGTTCTCATCGCGCTAGAACCCCGACTCATGTCGGCCAAGCATATCCGGGTCATCGGGGACCTCGTGCGGTTCAAGGCGAGCATCCGGCTCGACTGCCTGGACTGCGCGTCGGCGCGGACGATGACCGGGCCGCAGGCGGTGACCGCCTTCGGTTCCTGCCCGTTGGAAAGCGCCGAGCGGCGGCTGCGCTGTTCGCGCTGCGGCGGGCGTTCGGCGCGGCTGACGGTGCTGCCGCCGGTCTAGGAGCTCATTTCCATTCGATCTTGGTGAAGTTGAGGCTGACCGTCCCCGCCGCATCGTCGCAGTCGCCGACGGTGACGTCGCTGAGTTGGGCCGAGGCGCGGCCGGCGGTCAGGACCACGGTCGGGAAGTGGGTGCCCGAAACGCAGCGGGGGCCGCCGGCCGAGCCCTTGCCGGCCATCGACACGGTCACGCTGGAGGGCGAATCGCAAGCCGAGGAGGAGCCGCACAGCGCCGTGCGCTTGGTGAAGCTGAGGTCGCTGACCGAGACCTTGGACATTGTCACCGGCTGGTGCTGGCGCTTGCCGGTGGCGAGGCCCGAGGCGGCGTCGCGGGGAGCGGTGGCGCGGCCCGCGCTCATGCCAGAGGAGCCGACCGAAGTCGGGTTGCTGGCCCCGAAGCTCCAGCTGGCGACCTCGATCGGGGCGCTGCCGCCGGCGAACGACAGGGTGCCGGTGCCGACGCAGCGCGCGTCGGCGCTGCAGGCGGGCGCGGCCGGGTTGGTCTGCGGGCCGGAAGAGGACAGCTGGCTGGACGCGCGCGCGTCCTGCGCGGGGGCAGGGGAGGCGGCGGCGAGGACGAGGGCCAGGGCGGTGGTGGCGGCGAGCGGAGCGCTGGTGAACATGGCTTAGACCTTCCTTCGGTTCGAGGAGGTACGCAGGGTCACGAGAGGGGAATGTTACGCCTCTTCAACGAGAGAAGAAAGGGCGGCGGCGCGGCGGTTCAGGACGGCGAAGTTGTCGAAGTTGACACGGTCGCGGGGTCGGGGTCGGCGGCGGGGGCAGGTGCGGCGGGGGCTGGGAGGGCGTGGAACGTGGCAGGATCGAACCCGCCGTCGGTGAGCGGAAGGCAGCGCTCCTGCCCGATGAGGTCGGTCGGCGGGGCGGCGGGGGCGGGCGCGGCGTCGATCGCGCGGTGCTTCTTCCAGCGGTCGAGCTCGTCGATCGGGGCGTAGTTCAGGGGATCGCGGACGCGCAGCAGGTAGAGGCCGAGCGCGTCGTGGTGGACGGTGCGGGTGGCGACCACCTCGCCCTGGTGGAGGACGGGCACCTGGTGGCCGTGGAGGGCGCGGTCGAACAGCACGTCGGCGAGGAGGGCGGTGCTGGAGCGGATCGCCTCGTCCATGGCGGCGGCGAAGGCCGGGGCGCGGGGGCGTAGCTTGTAGACCGACTGGCGGGTGACGCCGACCGCGCGGCAGGCCGAGACGATGCTGCCATGTTCGGCGAGGCGGTCGAGGAACAGCAGGCGGCGTTCGACCGTCCAGCCATCCTTGCGCTGGCCCTCGGGGGTTTCGGCGATCACCGCGGCGTGGTCGCCGTCATAATGGTCGACCATGCCGTCGTCTCGGGCGGGGTAGAAGGCCTCGGTCTCGAGCCGTTCGCGGGCATCGTTGCCGTCGCTGAGCCGCTGCAGCCAGCGCCGCCGCTCGTCACCGCGGTGGACGGCCTGCTCTTGCTCGCGGGCGAGGAGGCGTTCGGCGGCGGCGATTTCGTGGGGCGAATAACCGGGCTGGTTGGAAGCGTCGTCCGTCATTCACCAGAATAGGACAGGACAAATCCTACTAGTCAATGGGAAAGCGCCGAGCGTTGCGCGACTGAGGCCAAGCGAAGGGGCGCTGCACGAAGAGCCGCGCAACCGGCCGGACGGTTGTAGGAAGGGGAGCGCGCAACCTTGCGGCCGCGCGCTCCGGCTCGATCAGCGGGTGCGGTTCAGCCGCAGGTTGGTGACCCGCCCGGCGGTGTCGACATTGCAGACGAAGCGCATGTCGCCCTGCTGCGCCGCGACCTGGTTGCGGTTGTAGCCATAGGCATTGCCATAGGGCGGCTGGGCATAGCCGTTCATGCCGCTGTCGATCAGGCCGGTGACGCGCAGATTGCCGCGGGCGCGGCGTTCGACGGCGGTGATGGCGGTGACGCGGGCCTGGCCGGCATAGGCCTGGCCGTAGTTCTGCTGGCCGTAGCCCGGTTGCGGGTAGCGGTTCTGGCCGTAGGCGGCCTGGGTGCGGCGGGTGACGTCGGCCTGGGCGGCGGCGGCGCACTGGGCGATCAGCTGCTGGTCGGTGGCGGCATAGTTGCGGCCGCCGAGCAGCTGGCCGATGATCCCGGCGATCCCGCCCTGCTGCTGGGGGTAGGTCTGCTGGGGATAGCCCTGCTGCTGCGGGTAACCGTAGCCCGGCTGGCCGGGGTAGGGCTGAGGGGTCTGGCCGGGATAGGGCTGCGAGATGGCGGGGGCGGCCACGGCGCCGATCGACGCGGCGGCGAGGAGAAGTGCGAGTGATCGCATGGGGGATTTCCTAGGTCTCAACCCGGAAAACGCCGGGGGAGTTCGGAAGGTCAACGGGTGGGGAGGTGCGAAAGACGCATTTGCGAAGCGCCGAGCGCAAGGGAGCGGTTGCGAAAGCAACCGGGAGCTTGCGCGAAGAGCCGCGAAGCCGGCCGGCCGACAGGTGCTTGGCGAGGCCGTCAGGCCGAGGCGGGCAACCTGATCGACGTCACGGATTTACTCCGTGACGGGTTCTTTTACTTGTTCCGATCAACTTCTGGATAACTTTGTCGTGGCAGGATTAGCCTATGAGCAATCCCTACATGGACCTATTGGTGAAAGCCGCAGGTCAAGCCCTCCCGCATCTTGCCCCTCTAGCCATCTTTGCTTTCGTGAGCGTGGTGGCCTTTGCCGCTCTTGAGCGAATGTTCAGGAAGAAAAAGCGTAGGGGTGGCGGCAATTGGCGGCAAAAAGGCGAGTGGAACCGGCAACCACGCAAAGGTGCCCCTCCGGGGTGGCGCGGGCCGTGGCCCCCTTCTCAATTGGGCTCCGCTGAACCGGCGCCGCCGATCCGCGCCAACGTCAATGATGCCGCCGAGCAGTTGCGCATCGTAATGGCGTCGGAGTTCAAGACCAAGCGCCTCCTCAACAAGGGCGAGGAGAAGGTGCTGGCTGCGCTGGAGCCGATCGTCGCGCAGCTGGAGCCCGGCTGGCGGGTCTGGACGCAGGTGAGCCTGGGCGAGGTGCTGGACGGCGGCACGGTGGAGGCGTTCAACGCGATCAACGCCAAGAGAGTCGACTTCCTGCTGGTCGACACCGACCAGCGCCCGCGGCTGGCGATTGAGTATCAGGGGCAAGGGCATCACCAGGGCGCTGCGGCCGCCCGCGACGCCGTCAAGCGCGAGGCTTTGCGGCGCGCGGGCGTCGGCTATGGCGAGGTTTTCGCAGGTGACGGACCGAACGAGCTGGCACAAGTGGTAGCGCGGGTGATGGCGGGTGCTGGCGTGCAGCAGACCTTTGGTGTTCGGAACAGCGCCCTGCTAGGCTGAACGCCTTCAAGGGCGGAACGAAGCTCCTGAGCCGCTTATCGTTTATTTAGGTCGTCAAGCGCCTTCGCAATCACTTCTAACGCAACGTTTTCTTTGAGCTCTCTATATATCGCGCCGACTAACTTCGTGAATGTCTCGGCACTTCCTGAAGTAGGCACGACTTCAGTAAGGTTCTTTGTGTCGAAGCTGAATGCTTCTCCTTTGCTTGGGAAAATCCATACTCGATAGTTTGGCTGGGTACCGATAATTTTCCGGTCTATGTGAACGGTATGATCGTCTAGATCGGTTTCGAAAGAATCTTCACCTTCTCTGGGCTTCCACACCAGCTTACCTTCAGCGTGCTTGGCTTGCAGCGAGTCTAGGAAGCTAGCCTGAATCTGCTGCACCTTAGACATTGTCATATAGCTCCTGATTGATCCCCAGAGCTTCGGCCTCAAGGATATTTATCTGTTTCCGCAAAGTCATAACAAGTTCAGCAGCTGAAAAGTCGATATCCTTCTCAGCTGCACTTTCAAGGAGTGGTAAAGACTCGAGAATTTGATTTGAGGTGCTGCCTGCAGATGTCCGAGCGCTGGCGTCACCATGCTGACTAACTGATAGCCGATGGAGTACTATCTGGGCGTCAAACAGCGACGCAGCCGCATCATTCCATTGCTTCAGTCGGAGTAGCTGGCAAGAGTGCTGCAAGCCTCGATTTGCTCTCATGCACTCCGAAGCATAATCAAAGGTCCCCATCCGATTTCGTAGGCGCGAGAGCGCTATACTAACTGCTTGAGTGGCATTCGCAGTTTTCTGGATTTGCCATAAGGTGATTACGAAGCCGACAATCGAAACAAGCAGTCCCCAGATCCCAAGCACTAACCCGTTCGCGCCGGCTGCCTGCGAATTCAATTTGTAAAAGTATCCGAAAAGTAGGTACGAGATACCTAACAATGCCGCGGCGACGAAGAGAGTGAGCGTCGAATGCTCTCGGATCAGTCGCAAGGCCGATACGGCCGGTGGTTGCGAATCTTCACCCGATGGCTTGGTCACACTTCGTTTTCAGAAACGAGGATCGCTTTGTCAACGAGCTGCTCTGTAAAGGAAGATAGTCTACACCGTTCCGGTTGATGGTCTAACAGCGGAATCTGTGGTGCACTGGTGACTCACTGGCATGCAACGCGCAGTTCTGCTCCTATTCTGCCGCCTCAACCACCTTCTTCCGACGTCCCCGCTTTGGTGCCTCGACTTCGCTCGGCCCGAGTGGTGAAAGGTTGCCAGCCGCCGTTTCACCAGCAGAACCGGAAACCGGGACCGCCCGCTCCAACAACGGCCGCAGGTACGCCCCCGTGAAGCTCCGCTCCTCCTTCACCACCTGCTCAGGCGTCCCCACCGCGACGATCTCGCCGCCTTTAACCCCGCCTTCGGGCCCCAGGTCGATGATCCAGTCGGCGGTCTTGATGACGTCGAGGTTGTGTTCGATCACGACCACGGTGTTGCCCTGCTCGACCAGGGCGTGGAGGACTTCGAGGAGCTTGCGGACGTCCTCGAAGTGGAGGCCGGTGGTGGGCTCGTCGAGGATGTAGAGGGTGTTGCCGGTGGCGCGGCGGCTGAGCTCCTTGGCGAGCTTGACCCGCTGCGCCTCGCCGCCCGAGAGGGTCGTCGCCTGCTGCCCGACCTTGATGTAGCCAAGGCCGACTTCGGCCAGCATCGCCATCTTGTCGCGGATGCCGGGGACGGCCTTGAAGAACTCCACCGCATCCTCGACCGTCATGTCGAGCACGTCGGCGATGCTCTTGCCCTTATGCTTCACCTCCAGCGTTTCGCGGTTGTAGCGCTGGCCGTGGCAGACGTCGCAGGTGACGTAGACGTCGGGGAGGAAGTGCATCTCGATCTTGAGCAGGCCGTCGCCGGTGCACGCCTCGCAGCGGCCGCCCTTGACGTTGAAGGAGAAGCGCCCGGGCTTGTAGCCGCGCTCCTTTGATTCCGGGAGGCCGGCGAACCAGTCGCGGATCTGGGTGAAGGCGCCGGTGTAGGTGGCGGGGTTGGAGCGCGGGGTGCGGCCGATCGGCGACTGGTCGATGTCGATGACCTTGTCGAGCTGGTCGAGGCCGGTGACCTTGTCGTGCTTGCCCGCGAGGATACGGGCGCCGTTCAGGTGGCGCGCGGCGGCGGCGTAGAGGGTGTCGATGGTGAAGCTCGACTTGCCCGAACCCGAGACGCCGGTGATGCAGGTGAAGGTGCCCAAGGGAATCGAGGCGGTGACGCCGGTGAGGTTGTTCTCGCGCGCGTTGTGGACGGTGAGCTTCTTGCCCGAGCCCTTGCGGCGCTTGGCCGGGAGCGGGATCGAGCGGCGGCCCGAGAGATAGTCGGCGGTGAGGCTGCCTTCCTGCGCGAGGAGGGTGTCGAGGGTGCCCGAGTGGAGCACGGTGCCGCCGTGGACGCCCGCGCCGGGGCCCATGTCGATCACATGGTCGGCGGCGCGGATCGCGTCCTCGTCATGCTCCACCACCAGCACGGTGTTGCCGAGAGATTTCAGGCGCTGGAGGGTTTCGAGAAGGCGGTCGTTGTCCTTCTGGTGAAGGCCGATCGAGGGTTCGTCGAGGACGTAGAGGACGCCGGAAAGCCCGCTGCCGATCTGGCTGGCGAGGCGGATGCGCTGGCTTTCGCCGCCCGACAGGGTGCCGCTGGTGCGGTCGAGGTGGAGATAGTCGAGCCCGACGTTGTGCAGGAAGCCCAGACGCTCGTTGATTTCCTTCAGGATCGCGCGGGCGATTTCCTGGTGCTGGGGGGTGAGCCGGGGTTCGAGCGCGCCGAACCAGGCATAGGCGTCGGCGACCGAGCGGCGGACGGCGATCGAGATGTCCTCGCCGGCGATCTTCACCGCCAGCGCTTCGGGCTTGAGGCGGGCGCCGTGGCAGGTCTCGCACGCGTGGGCGGCCTGGTAGCGGGAAAGCTCCTCCTTCATCCACGCGCTTTCGGTCTGGGCGAGGCGGCGGTTCAGATTGCCGATGACGCCTTCGAACGCCTTCCTGACCTCGTAGCTCTTGCGGCCGTCGACGAAGCGCAGGGTGATCGCCTTGCCGCCGGTGCCGTGGAGGATGGCGCGCTGGTTGTCGGGACCGAGGTCCTTCCACGGGGTCTGCAGGTCGAAACCGTAATGCTTCGCGAGGCTGCCGAGCACCTGCATGTAATAAGGCGAGGGGGGCTGCGACTTGGCCCACGGCACGACCGCGCCCTTGGCAAGGGAAAGATCGTGGTTGGGAACGACCAGGTCCTCGTCGAACTCCATCCGCTCTCCAAGGCCGTCGCAGGCGGGGCAGGCGCCCTGGGGAGCGTTGAAGGAGAACAGCCGCGGCTCGATCTCGGCGATGGTGAAGCCCGAGACGGGGCAGGCGAACTTTTCGGAGAAAGTGATGCGACCCGGAGGCGCGTTGGTGGCGAGGACGGCGCGGGTCGCGGCCTTTTCCAGCACGTCGGCGACGCCGGTGCGCTCGGTCCCGGCAGGCTCGGGCGCGGGGTCGGCGGGGTCGAGGTAGGCGAGGCCGTCGGCGAGCTTCAGTGCGGTTTCGAAGCTGTCGGCAAGGCGGGTCTGGATGCCGTCGCGCACGACGATGCGGTCGACCACGACTTCGATGTCATGCTTGTACTTCTTGTCGAGGGCGGGCGCCTCGTCGATGTCGTAGAAGGTGCCGTCGATGCGGACGCGGGTGAAGCCGGCGCGCTGCCATTCGAGCAGTTCCTTGCGATATTCGCCCTTGCGGCCGCGCACGACGGGGGCGAGCAGGTAGTGGCGGGTGCCTTCGGGCAGGGCCATCACCCGGTCGACCATTTGACTGACCTGCTGGGCCTGGATCGGCTCACCCGTGGCGGGCGAATAGGGAATCCCAACGCGCGCCCAAAGCAGGCGCATGTAATCGTAGATCTCGGTCACGGTGGCGACCGTCGAGCGCGGATTGCGGCTGGTGGTCTTCTGTTCGATCGAAATGGCGGGCGAGAGGCCGTCGATATGTTCGACGTCGGGCTTCTGCATCATCTCGAGGAACTGGCGGGCATAAGCCGACAGCGATTCAACGTAGCGGCGCTGGCCTTCGGCATAGATGGTATCGAAGGCGAGCGAGGATTTGCCCGAACCGCTGAGCCCGGTGATTACCGTCAGCTGGTCGCGCGGGATCGAGACGTCCACGCCCTTCAGATTATGTTCGCGCGCGCCCTTGACGGTGATGTGAGTCAGCATGGAAGGAGTTTGTTCCGTTTTCGTTCTGGAGGCAAGCGCAGGGCGCGAGCAAGCGGGCGAAATGGGTATTTCGACCCCCAAGGGCAAGGCTGCGAAAGAGAGCGGTAAGACTTATCAAAGCTTGTCGTGGCAATGACTGCGGCATGACCAGGAAGACACGGCTGGCATCGGCGGCAATCCCGGCAGCACTGGGGTGGATGTCGAGCGCGCTGGCAGCGGTCGGTGCCGGCGCGGCCGAGCCGGCGACGGGTCCGTTATGGCTGCTAGGCCTTGCTTATGCGGGCATGGCGATCGGCTATGTCGCGTTGCAGTTGCTGCTGCCGTGGCGATGGCGTGGGGGCTGGCGCAGCGCAGCGCAGCTGCCGATGGCGGGAACCGGGCTGCTGATCGCCTGGTCGGCCTACGCCTATGCGCAGGACAGCAACCTGTGGCCGCTGCTGCTGATCCTCTACCTGCCGGTGGGATTTGTGTATCTTTGCGCGACCGCGTTGGTGAAGCGGCTGGCGGGCGCCTGAGAGGCGAGGGGGCAAGCGGCGGCTGAGCATGTCGCCCAGCCGCCGATTTTGCCCTCAGCGCCGGGGGCGGCCTTCGCGATCGAGGTCGCGGCCTTCCAAGCGGCTGCGGCGACGGTTCTCGAGGGTGTAGGCGACGTCATCGGACGTAAAGTCGACGCGGTAGCCCTGGCGGCGTTCGTCGTAGCGCAATTCGTCCCAGCGAACGGGCACGACCTCCTCGTCGAGGCCGAGGAAGCCGGTCGCATGGCTGAGCACGGCGTAGCGAACCTCGCCGCGGACCTTGTCGATCATCAAGGCCTTGACGGTGCCGAGGCGCTGGTCGTCGCGGCCATAGACGGGGGTGCCTTCGACCTTGCTGGAGGAGATGAGCTCGCTCGTCTCGTCATAGGGGATGCCGCGGCGGGCGCGATGATCGTCGCGCTGGACCGGTTGCGGGCGCTGGTAGTCGCGCTGGCGGGTGTCGTCCTCGTAGCGGGCGGTGCCGCGATCGTCGGTCCCGTCACGGAAGAAGCCGCGGCCCCGCCCGCGCGGGCGGTCCCGGTCGAAATCAAGGTCGCGGTCGCGGTCGGTCAGGCGTTCGCGGCGGTCGTCGTCGTCGCGGAAGTGGTCGTAAGCCATGTCTGCTGCCTCCTCATCGATGTCGTTTGCGATAAAGCGGGGGACGGGCGAAGCGTTCCCGCGTGACCGGGCGGCCTGGCGCGGGCAAGCTTCGGGCGGGCGAATCGGCAAGGATTTCAAGCGGTGGACCTCGACCAGGCGCGGATCATGGGCGGGCTGTACGGCGAGGGCATCATCGCCTGCCCGGCGGCGTTCAGTGCTGCATGGGCGGACCGGATGGCGGCCGACATCTGGCGCGTATGGGACCGGGTCAAGGACAAGCCCGCTGCCGCGCGGACCGCACCGCTTTTACGTCGAGGTCGCGCCCGAGGACGTGTCGGGGTTTGTCGACATCGTTACCCACCCCTGATTCGTGGCAGTGTGCGAGGCGGTGCTGACCTGCGACTATCGCATCGTCGAAGTCGGCTTCGACATCCCGTTCCCGGGGGCGGAGGACCAGCCGTGGCACCGCGATTTCCAGGCCCCGCCGGCAACGCTGGAGGGGCGGCGCCTCAATAGCCTGGCGTTCAACCTGACCGCGGTCGACACGCGGCCCGAGCATGGGCCGTTCGAGATCGCGCCGGGAACGCAGTGGGATGCCATCGAAGGGGCGGTCGACGGCATGTTTCCCGATCAGTCGCTGTGGGGGCGTTATCAGGAGCGCGCGGTGCAGAAGCTGCCGAAGCGCGGCGACATGTCGGCGCGGTCCGCGCTGACCATTCATCGCGGGACCGCCAACCGGTCAGACGAGCCGCGGCCGGTGCTGGTGGTAGGGGTCGATGCGCCCGATGCCGGCAATGCCGGGCACCATGACCTGCAGGTGACGCGCACCTATCACGACGCGCTGCCGGCGCGGGTGCGGGATCACCTGACCTGCCGGGTGGTCGACGCGCTCGAGATGATCGAGCAGAACCATGTGATCGAGGGGCTGCTGTAGCCTAGGCGTCACCGCAGCGCAGGCCGGGACCTCCGCCGGCTTGGCGCTTCAATCGCCCGGAGTCCCGGCCTGTGCCGGGACGACGGCTTAATGGTAGCGGCGGATCAGCCCGGCGAGCTTGCCCTGGATCTTGACCCGGCGGGGGTCGTAGCGCTGCGGTTCGTGGCTGCGGTTGGCGGGGTCGAGGCGGACCATCTGGCCTTCGCGGCGGAAGGTCTTGAGGGTCGCTTCGGCATCGTCGATCAGGGCGACCACGATCTCCCCCTCGCGCGCGGTTTCGACCTTGCGGATGAGGACATAGTCGCCGTCGAGGATGCCTTCGTCGACCATCGAATCGCCGCTGACTTCGAGCGCATAATGTTCGCCCGGGCCGAGCAGGGCGGCGGGTACCGGGAAGCTGTCCTGCCCCTGCAGCGCCTCGATCGGGGTGCCGGCGGCGATCCGCCCGGCGAGCATCAGGTCGATGGTGTCGTTGGCAGGCACCACCGCCCGGGGCTGCGGCGCGACGGGGGCGGGGACCGGGGTCGAGCCTTGCGTTTCCGGAAGCCGGACGACTTCGAGCGCGCGGGCGCGGTTGGGGAGGCGGCGGATGAACTGCCGTTCCTCGAGCGCGGAGATCAGGCGGTGGACCCCCGACTTGCTCTTGAGGTCGAGCGCTTCGCGCATCTCATCGAAGCTGGGGCTGACGCCCGACGCCTTGAGGCGCTGATCGATGTAGGTGAGAAGTTCGCGTTGCTTGACAGTCAGCATGGTTCACGCAGGCCCCGGATGTGAACAGACGGGGAACGGGTAAGGAACGTAAGCGGGGGTGTCAAGCAGCTTTGTTGCGCCCGCGAGCGCAAGGAAATTGCCGAGCAGCCGGAGGCCGTGCGTGCTGGCGATGCTCTCGGGGTGAAACTGGATGCCGTGGACGGGCGCGTGCGCATGGTCGAGCGCCTGGATCGTCCCGTCGCTGCCGTGGGCGGTGGCGGTGAGGGTCGGCGGGAGGTCGGTCGCGACCAGGCTGTGGTAGCGGGTCATGATGACGGGCGAGGGCAGGCCGGCGAAGAGTGGGCCGCCGTCGTGGGTAATCGGGTCGGTCTTGCCATGCATCGGGGCGGCACGGGCGATGGTGGCGCCGGCGGCGAGCGCGATGGCCTGATGGCCGAGGCAGACCCCGAGGAGGTGCTTTCCCGCCGCGATGCAGGCGGCGGCGAGGGCGACCGAGATGCCGGCGTCGGCGGGATGGCCGGGCCCGGGGCCGAGGAGGAGGGGGCCGGGGTGGGCGAGGGCCTCGTCCACACTCAGCGCGTCGGACTGGGCGACGGTGACCGTGGCGCCGAGCTGGCGGCAATAGTCGACCAGGGTGAAGGTGAAGCTGTCGTGGTTGTCGACGACGAGGAGGTCGATCGCCACGACAGCGTCACTTGCCTTGCGCGTGCCGGCGGCGATCAGTTGACCGGCGCGCCGCCGAGGATGCGGGTGCGGGCGGCGCGGATAGCGTCGTCGTTGCGGGTGACGCCGAGCTCCTTCTGCGCGGCGGCGATCCACTGCAGCGCGATCTCCTCGCCCGCGCTGCGCTGGAGGCCGGTGACCTCGCTTGCGACCAGCTGCGGGTTGGTGGCGGCATTGCCCGGCACGACCTTGTCGAGCTTGACGAGGTAGATGCCCGACGGGCCGGCCGCGCGCTGGGCCTTGCCGGGGGCGAGCGTGAACAGGATGCGAAGCGGCGGCGGCACTTCCTGGCCCTGCTGCGCGAACTGGGCGAGGGCGCCTCGGCGGATCTCGATCGGTTCGGGCGGGCGGACCCCGGCCTGGCCGAGGCTCCCAAGCGCCTGCGCCATCGGCGTCCCGCGATCCATCGCGGCGAGCACGCGGGTGGCGGCGGCATTGGCCTGGTCCTGCGCACGGCGGGCGATGAAGTCGGTGCGCACCTGCGCCTCAATCCGCGCGAGCGGCGCGGGGGCCGCGGCGACCACTTCAACCACGTCGACCAGGACGTAGCCGGCCTCGTTCGGGAGCGGCTCGACCACCGGCTCGTCGTCGGCGCCGATGTCGAAGCTAGCGGTCGGGACCCCGGCGAATTCGGGCGGGAGCTTGAAGTCGGGCTGGTCGAACGCGGCGCCGGCACGGGTCAGCGGCGGGGTGGCGAGGACGGGCAGCTTGTTGGCGGTGGCGACTTCCTCGAAGCTGCTGCCGTCGGCCAGCGCATCCTCGATCTTGCCGACGAGGTCGGCGATCGCGTTCTTGCGTTTGTCGGCGGAGAGCTTCTCGACGATTTCGCCGCGGACGTCGGCGAGGCTTCGGCCGGTCGAGGCCTGGATGCTTTCGACCTTGATCGCGTCGAAGCCGGTCGACGACTGGACCGGGCCGATCACGCTTCCGGCGGGGGCGGAGAAGACCTGGGCGGCAACCGCTTCACCGGCCTTGGCGGCAAGCTCGGCGCGGGTCTGCGGGCCGACGCTGACGTCCGAGGCGGAGAAGCCGGCGGGCGCGGCGGCGGCGGCGAAGGTGCCTCCCGCCTTGGCGCGCTGAACGATGCCGGCGATCGCCCTCTGGTCGGGCAGGGTGGCGCGGCTGAGCACGCGCTTTTCGGTGCCGCCGTAGGTCGCCTGGTTCTGCTGGTAATATGCCGCGATCTCCTGCTCGGTCGGGGCGACCGCGCCTAGCTGGTCATTGGTGATGCGGGCGATGCGGAAGCTGCGCCGTTCGGGCACGGTGTAGCGTGCGGCGTTCTGGCGGTAGAAGGCCTGCAGTTCCTGCGCAGTCGGGGCCGGTCCGCCGGTGAAGGCGGCGAAAGGGATCAGCCCGAGGTTGCCCGAGCGCTGTTCGAGCAGGAGGTCGGCGTAGGGCCGCGCGATGCCGGGCGCGAGCCGGGTATTGGCGGCGAGCGGGGCAATTACCAGCCGCTGGAGGATCGCGGTTTCGATCTCGCGGCGGATCTGCGCGTCGGTCAGCCGCTCGGAGCGGAGGAAATTCTGGTAATTGGCTTCGCTGAAGCGCCCGTCGAGGCCGCGCACGCCGGGCAGCTTCACGATCTCGGCATCGATCAGCTTCTTCGAGACGGTGAAGCCGTGCTTTCGGGCATAGGCCCACAAGGTCCGTTCCTGGATCAGGGCATCGACGATCTGGTCGAAGTCGCCTGCGAGGTCGGCATAGGTCGCCTGCGGGTTCTGCTGGCGGACTGCCGCCAGGCGGCGCTGCATGGCAGTGTCGAGGTCGGCCGCGGTCAGTTCCGCGTCGCCCACCTTGGCGAGCGTATTTTGCGGCAGCGAGCTGCCGCCGCTGCGGAAGTTGCTGATGTCCGAGATCGCAAAGCTGGCGAGGATCAGGACGAGGAACAGGATCAGGATGCCCGTCCCAACCTTGGACTTGGACAGGCGGCGGAAGGTCTTCATGGGTCGACTGTGATCCTGGTGGAAGCGTGTGGAACGGGGCTTTAGGGGCGCGGCCGCCTTCCTTCAAGCAGAGGGCCTTGCTAGGCGGCCGGGCTTGTAGCGCAACTGAACGGGATGGACATGGTCAAGCTGATCGCGGGCAATTGGAAGATGCACGGCACCTCCGCCGACCTTGGCGAGGTGCGCGCGATCGCGACGCGTGCGGGCGAACTGGCGGGCAGGGTCGAGGTGGCGCTTTGCGTCCCGGCGACCCTCATCCACCGCGCGGCCGAAGCCGTTCCGGGCTTTGCGATCGGGGCGCAGGACATTCACCACAAGGACAAGGGCGCGCATACCGGCGACGTCTGCGCGGCGATGCTCCACGATGCGGGCGCCACGGTCGTGATCGTCGGGCATAGCGAGCGACGCGACGCGCACCGCGAGGCGGATGCGGACGTGCGGGCCAAGGCCGAAGCGGGGCTGGGCGCTGGGCTGAGCGTCATCCTGTGCATCGGCGAAAGCCTCGACGAGCGTGAGGCGGGGAGGGCGGTCGCCACCGTCTCCGCGCAGGTCGACGCGTCGCTTCCGCAGGGCGAAATCGACCTGTCGCAGCTGGCGCTCGCCTATGAGCCGATCTGGGCGATCGGGACCGGCCGTGTCGCGGGGGTCGGCGATATCGAGGAGATGCATGCCGCCATCCGCCAGCGCCTGGTCGCGGCCTATGGCCAGGCGGGCAGTGCGGTCCGAATCCTCTATGGCGGGTCGGTGAAGCCCGACAATGCGGCGGAGATATTTGCCGTTCCCGAGGTCGGCGGCGCGCTGGTCGGCGGGGCGAGCCTCAAGGCCGCGGACTTCCTGCCGATCGTGGAAGCGGGCGCGGCCGCCTAGGTCACTCCTCGTTCGCCCTGAGCGAAGTCGAAGGGCGTTGGCGCTACCGTGCTTCGACTTCGCTCAGCACGAACGAGACTTAGCGATGCTTCGCGACATTGAACTTGCGCGCGCCCGCCGCTAAGTGGCCGCCCATGTTCACCTTCCTCCTGATCGTCCAGACCATTGTCGCCTTCTCGCTGTGCACGGTCATCCTGCTGCAGCGTTCCGAGGGCGGTGGCCTTGGCGTCGGCGGTTCGTCGGCGGGGTTCATGACCGCGCGCGGTGCGGCCGACTTCCTGAGCCGGGCGACGGCATGGCTGGGCGGCGCGTTCATCATTCTGTGCATCGCGCTGGCGGCGATCGCCGGGACCCGCAACGATGGCCAGTCGGTCGATGCCGCGATCGCCAATGCGCCGATCCAGCAGGCACCGGCAGCGCCGCTGTCCGATCCGGGCACTGCCCCGGCGCCCGCGACCGGCACGGTCAAGCCGAACAATGCGCCGCCGACCGACAATGGCGCGGTGCCGCTGGCGCAGTAATTCACGCCATCCTCGGCATCGCCAGCCCAGCGACGCGATCCCCGTCCTGACGCTAGATTGCTTCGCCTCTGGCTCGCAATGACGGGTCGCGGCAAAATATTCTCCTTGCCCCTTTTCGATTCTCAACCCTAAGGCCCGACTCCCATGGCGCGGTTTGTTTTCGTTACCGGCGGCGTGGTCTCCAGCCTCGGCAAAGGTCTCCTCTCGGCTAGTCTTGCAGCGTGTCTGCAGGCGCGCGGCTACAAGTGCCGCATCCGCAAGTTCGACCCCTATCTGAACGTCGATCCGGGGACGATGAGTCCCTATCAGCATGGCGAAGTCTATGTGACCGACGACGGGGCGGAGAGCGACCTCGATCTTGGCCATTACGAGCGCTTCACCGGCGTGTCGGCGCGGCAGTCGGACAATGTCACCACCGGGCGGATCTACCGCGACATCATCGCGCGCGAACGGCGCGGCGATTACCTTGGCGCCACGGTGCAGGTGATCCCGCACGTCACCAACGCGATCAAGGAATTTGCGCTGGCCGACACCGACGGCCTCGATTTCGTGATCTGCGAGATCGGCGGAACGGTGGGCGACATCGAGAGCCTTCCGTTCATCGAGGCGATCCGCCAGCTGAGAAACGATCTTGGCCGCGGCAACACGGTCAGCGTCCACACCACGCTGGTGCCGTGGATCAAGGTCGCGGGCGAGCTCAAGACCAAGCCGACCCAGCACAGCGTCCGCGAGATCGCGAGCCTTGGCGTGCAGCCCGACGTGCTGCTCTGCCGCTGCGAAATGCCGATCCCCGAGGCCGAGCGGGCCAAGATCGCGCAATTCTGCAACGTGCCGAGGAGCGCGGTAATCCAGGCCCTGGATGCGCGCTCGATCTACGACGTGCCGCTGCAATATCACCGCGAAGGCCTCGACGACGAAGTGCTGAAGGCGTTCGGCATGCCGACCGACCCGCGCCCCGACCTCTCGCGCTGGGAACAGGTGATGGACGCGGTCGATCATCCCGAAGGCGAAGTGACGATCGGCGTGGTCGGCAAATATGTCGGCCTTCCCGACGCCTACAAGTCGCTGCGTGAAGCCCTGGTCCACGGCGGGATCGCCAACCGGGTCAAGGTCAACATCAAGTGGGTCGACGCCGAACTGTTCGAGAAGCCCGACGGCGACACGATCAGCGAGCTCGAGCCGATGCACGCGATCCTGGTGCCGGGCGGGTTCGGCGAGCGCGGGACCGAGGGCAAGATCGCGTCGGTCCGCTTCGCCAAGGAGCGCAAGGTGCCTTTCTTCGGCATCTGCCTTGGCATGCAGATGGCCTGCATCGAAGGCGCCCGGGCGGCCGGAGTCGAGGGCGCGTCGAGCACCGAGTTCGGCGATACGACCGAGCCGGTGGTCGGCATGATCACCGAATGGATGAGCGAAGAGGGCTTGCAGGAACGCCGCGCGGGCGGTGACCTTGGCGGGACGATGCGGCTTGGCGCCTATGAGGCGACGCTTGGCGGCAACAGCCATGTCGCGGCGATCTATGGCACCACCAGTATCACCGAGCGGCACCGCCATCGCTACGAGGTGAATGCCCATTACCGCCCGGCGCTGGAAAAGAGCGGCCTGGTGTTCAGCGGGATGTCACCCGACGGGCGCCTGCCGGAAATCGTCGAGCGGCCCGATCACCCGTGGTTCGTCGGGGTGCAGTTCCACCCCGAATACAAGAGCCGCCCGTTCGATCCGCACCCCCTGTTCGCGAGCTTCATCGCAGCCGCTCTGAAGCAGAGCCGGCTGGTCTGAGGAACGCTTGGGCCGGATGGCGGTTGGCGATGGGAAGGAGTGTCTCCCATGCTCGCAACCATCGCGCTCATCCTTATCGTCCTGTGGCTCCTCGGACTGTTCGCCTTCCACGTGACGAGCGGCCTCATCCACATCGCGCTGGTGATCGGCGTCATCCTGTTGGTCCTGCACTTCGTGCGCGGACGCCGGGTGGTCTGACGGACCTAGCCTTCGAAGGCTTCGAGGATCGGGCAGGGACCTGCGTCCCCCTTGCCGCATTCGCGGGCGAGGCGGGCAAGAGCGGTTCGTGACACCTCGAGCGAACGGATCTGCGCGTCGAGCGACTTGATCCGCTGCTCGGCCAGTGCCCGGATCGAGGGACGGTCGGTCACCGGGTCGAAGGCCAGCAGGCGGCCGATCTCGTCGAGCGAGAAGCCCGCGCCCTGCGCCGCACGGATGAAGCGGAGGCGCTGGACGTCGCCCCCGTCGTAGCGACGGACGCTGCCTGCCCCGTCGGGAACCGCAAGCAAGCCGCGGCGCTGGTAGTAGCGAACCGTTTCGACGCCGACGTCGGCGGCCTTCGCGAGACGGGCGATGGTCAGTCCGGCCATGCTTGACTCCGTACCATGGTACGGAAGCTATAGAGAAGTCATGAACAGCGAATCAAGCAGCATCCACCCCACGGCGACCCTTGTCCGGATGGTCATGCCGGAACACGTCTGCCCGTTTGGCCTCAAGGCGCTGCACCTGCTCGAAAGTCGTGGCTATGCGGTCGAAGACCGCCACCTGACCACCCGCGCAGAGGTCGATGCCTACAAGGCCGAGGCGCGGGTCAAGACGACGCCGCAGATCTTCATCAATGGGGAGCGGATCGGCGGGCACGACGATTTGCGCCGGTTCCTCGGGCTGCGCGTCGCTCAGGCGGGTGCGACCAGCTACCGCCCCGTCGCGGCGCTGTTCGGCATGACCGCCGCGATGGCGGTAGCGCTCAGCATCGCGGTCTTCGGGACGCCGCTGACCGTGCGGGCGGCGGAGTGGTTCATCGGCCTGTCGATGTGCGTGCTGGCGCTGTTGAAGCTGCAGGACGTGGAGAAATTCTCTTCGATGTTCCTCAACTACGACCTGCTGGCGAAGCGCTGGGTGCCTTATTCCTATGCCTATCCGTGGCTGGAGGGGCTGGCGGGCGTCCTGATGCTGAGCGGGCGGGCGACCTGGCTGGCGGTACCGGTCGCCTTGTTCATCGGTGGAATCGGCGCGGTGTCGGTGTTCAAGGCGGTCTACATCGACAAGCGCGAGCTCAAATGCGCGTGTGTCGGCGGATCGTCGAACGTGCCGCTCGGTTTCGTGTCGTTGACCGAGAATGTGATGATGGTCGCGATGGCGGTCTGGATGGTGGCGATGTGAGCGGTCCCGCCTTGCGCTTCTCCGCCCAGCGCCGCACATGGCCGGCAATGCGGATGCTGCTCGCCTTCCTTGCGTTCATCGCGCTCGCCCTTGGCCCGGTCGGAATGCCGGCCGAAGCGCGGACGAGCGGCGATCATTGCGCCGAGATGGCGGGGATGGACCACGGCCAGCGGCAGCCACAGCAGGATCATGGCGGAGCGGCGGCGGTGAAGAGCTGCTGCACCGCGATGGCGGCGGCATTGCCCGTTGTGGACGTAATGGCGGAGGCGCCTTCGCTCCGCGTGCCACTGGTTGCGCCGGCATTGCCCGCGCAGCACGGCGTCCGCCGCGAGGTCGAGGTCCCGCCGCCGCGCGTCTGAGAAGCGACTGAGTTCCGGCGGGCGCAACCGCCCGCGTCTCTCGTTTTCCAGGAGAATATCGTGAAGAGTCAGTATCTGCTGGCGTGCGGCCTTGTTGGCCTGCTCGCCGCGAGCCCCGTGTCGGCTCAGATGTCCATGCCGATGGGGCATGACATGTCCATGCATCAGCCGGCGAAGAAGCCGGTCGCAAAGAAGAAAGCCGCGAACAAGTCCGCCGCCAAGCCGGTCAGGAAGGTTGCCGCGCAGAAGACATTGGCCAGCAAGCCGGCGGTCCAACCGCACGAAGCGGCAGCGCCCGAGCCGGCGGCGAACGACCATAGCGCCCACCAGGGCATGGCCATGCCCGCGTCCCCGGCGCCGATGGATCATGCCGGCCACGGCATGGAAGCGCAGCCGATGCCGGCGACCCCCGCGCCCGCGACCACCGGGCACGAGGGTCACGACATGGGTACGATGGACCCTCACGCCGGGCACGACATGGAACCGATGGACGACGGTAGCCACGACGAGATGACCGGCGCCCTCGGATCCTATCCAATGGGTCGCGAGTCCTCCGGTACCTCATGGCAACCGGACTCCGCTGAGCATCGCGGGTTGATGAGCATGGCCGGCGACTGGATGCTGATGGGCCATGCCGACCTATTCGGCGTCTATTCCAAGCAGGGCAGTCGGCGCGGGGACGACAAGTTGTTCGGGGCCGGCATGGTGATGGGCATGGCCCGGCGCCCGGTCGGTGGCGGGACGCTGCAGTTGCGCGCGGGGTTCAGCCCCGATCCCTTGATGGGCAAAAGCGGTTATCCGCTGCTGTTGGCGAGCGGCGAGACGGCGAACGGCGTCGACCGCCTGATCGACCGCCAGCACCCGCACGATTTCGTGATGGAACTGTCGGCCAGTGTCTCGCAGCCGATCGGGCCGAACAGCAGCGTGTTCCTCTATGGCGGCCTTCCGGGCGAGCCGGCGTTCGGGCCGGGCGCCTTCATGCACCGCGAATCGATCATGGATTCGCCCGAGGCGCCGATCAGCCACCATTGGCTCGATTCGCAGCACATCAGCTTCGGCGTGCTGACGGGCGGGCTGGTCGTGGACCGGGCCAAGGTCGAATTGTCGCGCTTCAACGGGCGCGAGCCCGACCAGTATCGCTGGAACATCGAAACGGGACCGCTCGATTCGACCGCAGTGCGCGTCAGCGTGAATCCGACCCGTGACTTGTCCCTGCAGGCGAGCTGGGCCAGCCTCAAGGAGCCCGAGCAGCTTGAGCCCGGGGTCAACCAGAAGCGGTGGTCGGCGAGCGCCATCTACGCGACGGACCTGGCGGGCGGCTGGCGTTCGGCCTCGACGCTGGCCTGGGGGCGCAAGAGCGCGGAAGGCCACGACTATGACGCGTTCGTTGCGGAGACATCGCTCAAGAAGGGGCTGTGGACCCTCTTCGGGCGCGGGGAGATTACCGAGAACAGCGAGCTGGTCGATCTCCACGACGAGGATCATCATGGCGAGGCGTTCCGGGTCGGGAAGCTGTCGGCGGGCGCGATCCGCGACTTTGCGATCGCCGACCAGGTCAAGCTTGGCATCGGTGGCCTCGTGTCGGTGAACTTCGTGCCGGAAGGGCTGCGCGCCGACTATGGCAAGGCGCGACCGCTTGGCGGCATGGCCTTCGTGCGGCTGAAGGTCGGCTAGTCCGCTTTCGTGAGCGCGCGGCGGGTGCTAGTGGCGGGGCATGATTCACTTGCTTCTCGCCGCCGCGCTCGCCGCTGCTCCCGCCCCGGCTCCGGCCGCCGACCAGCATCAGGACCATGCTCAGCACGAGGGCATGAAGGACGATTGCTGCAAGATGGATTGCTGCAAGGGCGAGAAGAAGATGGCTTGCTGCGACAAGATGAAAAAGACGCAAGCGCCTGCCGCCGAGGGCCATGACGGCCACGAGCACGCACACTAAGTAGGCCACCATGAGCGAGACCATTCACAGCCGCATGATCGTGCTCGGCTCCGGCCCGGCTGGTCTGACCGCCGCCATCTATGCCGCGCGCGCCGGTTTGAAGCCGATCGTCATCCAGGGCATCCAGCCGGGCGGACAGCTGACGACCACCACGGATGTCGAGAATTACCCCGGCTTCCGCGACGTCATCCAGGGGCCCTGGCTGATGGAGGAGATGCAAGCGCAGGCCGAGCATGTCGGCACGCGGATGCTGTGGGATCATATCGACCGGGTCGAGCTGAACGGCCGGCCGTTCCGGCTGATCGGCGACAGCGGGACCGTCTATCTTGCCGATACGCTGGTCATCGCGACCGGCGCGCAGGCCAAGTGGCTGGGGCTTCCGAGCGAGGAACGGATGAAGGGCAAGGGCGCGAGCGCCTGCGCGACCTGCGACGGCTTCTTCTATCGCGGCAAGAAGGTGGCGGTGATCGGCGGCGGCAATACCGCGGTCGAGGAAGCGCTCTACCTCACTAACCACAGCGACGACGTGACCCTGATCCACCGCCGCGACAGCCTGCGGGCCGAGAAGATCCTCCAGGACCGCCTGTTCGCGCACAAGGCGATCACCGTGGTGTGGAACAGCGAAGTGGAGGAGTTCCTGTCGGGCGGCGAGCCCGAGGCGCTGACCGGGCTTCGGCTCAAGAACCGGATTACCGGCGAGCTGAGCGACCTCCACGTCGACGGCGCGTTCGTGGCGATCGGCCACAAGCCCGCGACCGAGCTGTTCGCAGGCCAGCTCAACCTCGACGAGGATGGCTATCTTGCGGTCGAGACGGGGTCGACCCGCACCAACATTCCGGGCGTGTTCGCCTGCGGCGACGTGATGGACAAGATCTATCGCCAGGCCGTGACCGCCGCCGGGACCGGCTGCATGGCCGCGCTCGATGCCGAGCGGTTCCTCGCGGCCGAAGAGTTTGCGGAGCTTCAGGCGGCCGAATAGCCGCCCAGGTGCAGGCGCTTAGCGGAGCCTGTTCACAAACGCCGTCAGGGTGCCGAGGGTGGCGAAATCCTCGGCCTCGACGTCGCTGTCCTCGATCAGGACGTCGAAGCGTTCCTCAATCCCGGTGAGGAGGTTGGCGACCGCCATCGAATCGAATTCGGGCAACGCCCCGAACAATTCGGTGTCGGCGGTGAAGTCGGCCACCCGGGCCGGGTCGAGGCCCAGCGTCTCGGCAAGCAGAGCGCGAAGGGCGGAGTCGACGTCGGCCGACAGGATCTGGGGCTTGGCGGCCATGGTGGCGGGGCCTCTAGGGGAAAAGCTGGCCAAGGCGCAAGTTAGGCGGCATTCCCGCGTCCGCCATGGTCCCCGATCCGACGCCCTTTCCGCTCGATCACCTGACGCTGCGCGGCGCTTCCGACGCGCCCGCGCTGACGGTCGGCGGCGAGACCTTGCGCTATGCCGCGCTGGAGGAGGCGGTCGGGCGGGCCGCCGATCGGCTGCTGGCCTTGGGACTGCAGCCGGGCGACCGGGTGGCGACCTGGATGGGCAAGACCAAGCTTGCCTGCCTGATGCCACTGGCCGCGGCGCGGGCGGGGCTGATCCATGTACCGATCAACCCGGTGCTTCGCCGCGCACAGGCCGAGCATATCCTCGCCGACAGCGGGACGCGGCTGCTGGTCGCCAATCGCGCGCGGCTGGAGACGCTCGAGCAGCGGCCCGCACAGGCGGTGGCGCTGGAGGAATGGCAGGACGGCGACGAGGCGCTGCCGCCGAGCAAGGCGGATCCGCACGCGCTGGCGGCCTTGCTCTATACCTCGGGGTCGACCGGGCGGCCCAAGGGCGTGATGCTGAGCCATGCCAATCTGTGGCTCGGTGCGATCAGCGTGGCGCATTACCTCGGGCTGACGGCATCCGATCGCACGCTGTGCGTGCTGCCGCTGGCGTTCGATTACGGGCAGAACCAGCTACTCTCGACCTGGGCGGCGGGGGGCGAGGCGGTGGCCTTCGACTATCTGTTGCCGCGCGATGTGGTCCGGGCGGTGGAGCGGACAGGAGCGACCGTGCTGGCCGGTGTGCCGCCGCTGTGGGTGCAACTGGCCGAGCAGGCGTGGGACGGGGCGGGGGCGAGCCTCAGGACCCTGACCAATTCGGGCGGACATATGCCAGAGCCGCTGGTGCGCCGCCTGCGGACGCTGTTCCCGGAGGCTCGGCTGCACCTCATGTACGGCCTGACCGAGGCGTTCCGCTCGTCCAGCCTCGACCCCGCGCTGGTCGACGCCACGCCGGATGCCGTCGGAACCGCGATCCCCTTCGCCGAGCTCAGCGTGCGCCGTCCCGACGGTAGCGCGGCGACAGCGGGCGAGGAGGGTGAGCTGGTGCATGCCGGGCCACTGGTCGCGCAAGGCTATTGGGACGACCCCGAGCGCACCGCCCAGCGCTTTCGCGAAGGGGCGGTCTGGTCGGGCGACCGGGCGGTGATCGGCAGCGACGGCCTGCTGCGGATCAGGGGCCGCGACGACGCGATGATCAAGGTGTCGGGCCACCGGATCAGCCCGAGCGAGATCGAGGAAGCGGCGCTGGCGAGCGGGGCGGTGGCCGATTGCGCGGCGCTGGGCGTCAAGGACGAAAGGCTGGGGCAACGGATCGTGCTGGTCGCGGTGGCCAAGGGCGAGGATGCGGAGGTGCGTTTGAAGCGCTGGTTCGCCGCGGAGCTGCCTGCGCATATGCGGCCGGGCGATATCCGATGGGTCGATGCGCTGCCCCTGTCGCCCAACGGCAAGATCGACCGCGCCACGCTTGCTGCGGAGCTTGGCGCATGAAGGCGATGGGGCCGATCCCGCCCGAGTTCGTGGTGCCGGGCCATGAGCGGCTGCAGCTTGGCGGCACCGATTTCGCGGAGGTTGTCGGAGACGAGCCGACGCCCGTCTTTGCCTATGACCGAAGCGTGATCCGTCGCCGCGTCGAGCAGTTCAGGGCCGCGATGCCGCGCGAGGTGGCGCTGCATTATGCGGTGAAGGCCAATCCTTACGGGCCGCTGCTGGCCGAGCTGTCGGGGCTGGTCGACGGCTTCGACCTCGCGTCCCTTGGCGAACTGCGGCAGGTGCAGGCGGCGTTGGCCACCGGCGCGGCGCCGGAGGGGAGTCACCTTCCGCTGAGCTTCGCCGGCCCCGGCAAACTTGACGAGGAACTGGCTGCAGGACTTGAAAGTCGAATCACCTTTCAAGTCGAGAGCGAGGGCGAGTTTGAACGGGTGGTTCGGCTGGCTGCTGGGCGGGAGCAGGGGCGAGGGGGGCGGCCGCGGCTGGCGGTGCGGGTCAATCCGCCGTTCGGGCTCAAGGGCAGCGGCATGAAGATGGGCGGGCTGGCGAGCCAGTTTGGGGTCGATCACGAGGCGGTGCCGGGGCTGGTGCGGCGGATCGTCGAGGCCGGCGCGGAATGGCGGGGACTGCACGTCTATGCCGGCTCGCAGTCGCTGAGCGCCGAGGCGGTGAGCGAGATGCAGCGGGCGACGGTGGCGTTGGCCGGCGAGATTGCAGCGGAGGTTGGGCTGAGCCCGCCCGAGGTCAATCTCGGCGGTGGGTTCGGCATCCCTTATTTCCCGGGCGACAAGCCGCTCGACATCGAAGCAGTGGGCGCGGCGCTCAAAGAGACGCTGGCGGCGCGGCCGGCGATCCTGCGGGATACAAAGTTCGTGATCGAACTCGGCCGCTGGCTGGTCGGGGAGGGCGGGGTCTACCTGACCCGCGTGATCGACCGGAAGGTCAGCCGCGGCAAGACCTTCCTGGTTGTCGACGGCGGGCTTCACCACATGCTGGCGGCGAGCGGCAATTTCGGCCAGCTGCTGCGGCGCAATTATCCGGTGGCGGTGGCGCACCGCCGTGGCGCGGAAGCGGAGGAGGAGGTCACGGTGGTCGGCTGCCTTTGCACCCCGCTCGACCTTCTCGGCGACGAGGTGATGCTCCCGCGCGCAGAAGTCGGCGACTTCATCGCCATCTTCTGCGCCGGGGCCTATGGCCGCACCGCGAGCCCCGAGGCTTTCTTAAGCCAGGGGGCCGCGCGGGAGGTCCTCGTCTAGTTGGTCAGCGGGATCGCGCTGGCGCTGGTGTCGGCGCTGGTGCCACGGGTTTCGCGCGTGAGGAATTCGGTCACGTCGCGGGCGAAGCGCTCCTTGTCGGTTTCGAAGATGCCGTGCGGGCTGCCGTCATATTCGATCAGCGTCGCGTGCGGGATCAGCTCGGCCGTCTTGCGGCCGGTGCCTTCGATCGGGACGTTGGCATCGCTGGTGCCGTGGAGGATCAGCGTCGGAACACCGTCGAAGGCGGCAAGGTCAGGACGGAAGTCCGTGCTCGCCCATGCGGCGGCGGCGGCGTAGGTCGGGCGGGCACCGGCCATCATCGCCTGCTGGAAGCCCGAATCGAGCACCGCTTCGCTGACCGGACGCGACAGCACGCCCCAGCCGTAGAACTGCTGCAGGAAGGTCTTCATGAAGCCGGCGCGGTCTTCCTTCATCTGCTTGGTGATGTCGTCGAGCTTCGACTGCGGCACGCCGTCGGGCCAATCGTCGGTCTGCACCACCTGGGGCACCACCGAACTGGCGAACACCGCGGCGCTGACGCGACCCTTGCCCTGCTTGGAGGTGAAGCGCGCGACTTCGCCGCCGCCCATCGAGAAGCCGACCAGCGCCACCGGCTGGTTGATGTCGGCATCCTCGAGGATCGCCGCGACGTCGTCGGCGAAGGTGTCATAGTCATAGCCGTTCCACGGCTGATCCGACCGGCCGAAGCCGCGGCGGTCGGGAATGATGCAGCGCTTGCCTGCTTCGACCAGCTTGACCGCAAGGTCGTCGAAGGTGTCGCCGGTCAGCGGCCAGCCGTGCAGCAGGACGACGGGATCACCCTGGCCCCAGTCCTTGTAGTAAAGCATCGTGCCGTCTTTGGCTTTGGCGTAGGGCATTGGTCGTCTCCGTCTTGATATGTGGAAGGTTAACGGACGAGGCTGCTTGCCGTTGCCTGTGGCGGGGCTGATCTTTAGGCCAAGTGAGATATGGCCAAGCTCAAAGCCCGATATGTCTGCCAGGCCTGTGGGTCGGTTCAGCCGCGCTGGCAGGGGCAGTGCCCCGATTGCGCCGAGTGGAACACGCTGATCCAGGAAAGCGCGGCGCCGACCGTGTTCAGCCAGAAGCACGACCTGTCGACCGGCGGGCGGGCGGTCGAGCTGGTCGGGCTGGACGCCGAAGTCGCGCTGCCGACCCGGGTCTCGACCGGTATCGCCGAGTTCGACCGCGCGGTTGGCGGCGGGATCGTCCCTGGCTCGGCGATGCTGCTGGCGGGCGATCCGGGGATCGGCAAGTCGACCCTGCTGCTGCAGGTTGCCGCGGCCGTGGCGGCGGCGGGCAAGGGCGCGGTCTATGTGTCGGGCGAGGAAGCGGTCGACCAGGTGCGGCTGCGCGCGCTCCGCCTTGGGCTTGGCGCGGCGCCGGTCCGACTGGCCAGCGTCACCAGCGTGCGGGACATCCTGACCACGTTGCAGGGCGAGAGCCCCCCTGCGCTGCTGGTGATCGATAGCGTCCAGACCATGCATTCGGACCTGATCGAGGGCGCGCCGGGGACGGTGTCGCAGGTCCGCGCCTCCGCTCAGGAGCTGATCCGCTTCGCCAAGGAGCGCGGGACGGCGCTGATCCTGGTCGGGCATGTCACCAAGGACGGCAGCATCGCCGGTCCGCGCGTGCTCGAGCATATGGTCGACGCGGTGCTCGGCTTCGAAGGCGAGCGAAGCCACCAGTATCGCATCCTTCGCGCGGTCAAGAACCGGTTTGGCGGGACCGACGAGATCGGGGTGTTCGCGATGGAGGGCGCGGGGCTGGCCGAAGTGCCGAACCCGAGTGCCCTGTTCCTGACCCGGCGCGACGATCCGGTCAGCGGGACGGCGATCTTCCCGGCACTGGAGGGCACGCGGCCGGTGCTGGTCGAAATCCAGGCGCTGACGGTGCGGCTGGCGAGCGGGGCGACTCCGCGGCGGTCGGCGGTCGGGTGGGACAGTTCGCGCCTCGCGATGCTGCTGGCGGTGCTGGAAGCGCGCTGCGGGGTCAGTTTCGCTTCGGCCGAAGTCTATCTGAACGTCGCCGGCGGCTATAAATTGCAGGACCCGGCGGCGGACCTGGCGGTGGCGGCGGCGCTGGTCTCGGCGCTTTGCGAACGGCCGGTCCCGGCCGAAGCGGTCGTGCTGGGCGAGGTCGCGTTGTCGGGCGAGGTGCGGCAGGCGGCGCACACGCAGTTGCGGCTGAAGGAGGCGGCCAAGCTCGGCTTCGAGGAAGCGTGGGTGCCGGGCGGCGTCGAGGCGAGCGGCATCAGGGTCGCCCGTTTCGCCCAGCTGCGCGGGCTGGTGGAGAAGGTCACGGGCCGGTAGCGCCTGTCGTCATTGCGAGCGCCGCGAAGCAATCCACATAGCGGACATGGATTGCTTCGCCGCCGGCTCGCAATGACGAAAAGCTTCGTATACCGCACCGCACCATGACTGCGCTCGACATCTTTGTCCTCCTGGCGCTCGGCGGCGGCGCGCTGGTCGGGTTCGTGCGCGGTTTTGTGCAGGAGGCTTTGGTCTTCGCCGCCTGGGCCGCCGGGATCGTCGCGCTGGTGCTGTTCCATGCGCCGACAGCGGCGGCGGTCAGCCATCTCGCCAAGGGGCCGACAGGCGCCGCGGCGCTGGCGTTCGTGATCCTGTTCCTGCCCGCCTACCTCATCATGCGCTACCTTGCCCATCGGCTGGGGCGGCAGGCGCGGGCCTCGGCGCTGATGCCGCTCGACCGGCTGCTCGGCGGCGGATTCGGGATGCTCAAGGGACTGATCGGGGCGACGCTCTTCTTCCTGCTCGCCAACCTTGGTACCGACCTCGTCTACGGCGCGCGCGCGCAGCGGCCCGAATGGATGCGCGACAGCCGAACCTATCCCCTGCTCGATGCCAGCGGGCGCGCGCTGCTCGCCACCTGGAACGAGACCCGATTGAAGCGAAACCAAGAGAAATGATCCGCCTTTACGACACCGCCGCCCGCGAAAAGCGCGACTTCCAGCCCGCCGACCCCGAGCGCATCACCATGTATGTGTGCGGACCGACGGTCTATGGCCGGGCGCATATCGGCAATGCGCGGCCCTACGTGGTGTTCGACACGCTGAGCCGGCTGATGCGCCATGCCTATGGCGACGGCAGCGTGGTTTATGCCCGCAACATCACCGACGTCGACGACAAGATCATCGCCGCCGCGGCGAGCGAGGGCGTCGCGCCCGAGGCGGTCACCAACCGCTATGAGCAACTGTTCCTCGACGACATGCGCGCGCTCGGCGTTCGCGATCCCGAGGTGCAGCCGCATGCCACGCGCGAGATCGCGGGCATGGTCGCGATGATCGAGCAGCTGATCGCGGCGGGCCATGCCTATGCCGCGGAAGGGCACGTGCTGTTCGATGTCGCGTCCGACCCGGACTATGGCTCGCTCAGCCGGCGCGACCGGGACGCGATGCTGGCCGGCGCGCGGGTCGAGGTCGCGCCCTACAAGCGGGCGCCTGGGGATTTCGTGCTGTGGAAGCCGAGCAGTGCGGACGTCATCGGGTGGGACAGCCCGTGGGGCCGCGGGCGACCGGGCTGGCATATCGAATGCTCGGCCATGATCCGCGCACACCTTGGCGAGACGATTGACATTCACGCCGGCGGGATCGACCTGGTCTTCCCGCATCACGAGAATGAGGCCGCGCAATCGCGCTGCGCCCACGGCGCGCCGCTGGCCCGCTACTGGCTGCACAACGGCTTCGTCGACATGGGCGCGGAGAAGATGAGCAAGAGCCTCGGCAACGTCATCACGCCGGGCGAGCTGCTGGCGGCGGGGCACAAGGGCGAAGTGCTGCGATTCGCGCTGCTGAGCGCGCATTACCGTTCGCCGCTGCCGTGGACAGAAGCGCTGGTGGCGCAGGCGAGGGCGACGCTCGACGGGCTGTACCGGCGGGTCGGCGATGCCGAAGTGGGCGAGGTCGATGCGGGCGTGCTGGAGGCGCTGGGAGACGATCTCAACACGCCGCTCGCCATTTCACGGCTCGGCCAGATCGAGGATGCCGCGGCGCTCAAGGCGAGCGCGAACCTGCTCGGCCTGCTGGTCGAGAGCGGTACGCGGTGGTTTCAGGGCGCCGGGGGTGATGATGCGACCCGCATCGAGGCCCAGATCGAGGCGCGCAACGCCGCCAAGGAGGCGCGAGACTTTTCCGAGGCCGACCGCATCCGCAACGAGCTGAAAGCCGAGGGCATCCTGCTCGAGGACGGGCCGCAGGGCACGAGCTGGCGCAGGGCGTGACGCGCGAGCCGCCTTATACGTTGGATATCCTGCGGCTGGCGGCTTCCCTGCCGGTCGATGGCAGCGTTGAAGGCGCGACCCATGCTGCCGAGGCGCGTTCGCCGACCTGTGGATCGACGATCCGTACGCAACTCGTGATGGCGGACGGGCGGATCGCGGCGATCGGGCAGCAGGTGACCGCCTGCGCCTACGGCCAGGCCAGCGCCGCAATCCTGCAGGACTGGGGGCCCGGCAAGCTCAGGGCCGAGGTCATCGTCATGCGCGCGGCATTGAAGGCGTGGCTCGAGGGCAGGGGCGAGGTCCCCGCCGATTATGCGGTGCTGGCACCGGTTCAGGGCCGTAGCGGCCGGCACGGCGCCGTGCTGCTGCCGTTCGACGCCCTGCTGAGGGCGTTGGAGACGCAGGAATGATCGACTATCTCACCTGGCTGACGATCCTGCTCGGCGCGGCGCTGCTGTTCGTCGGGCTGTTTCGCCAGCTCGGGCTCGGCGCAACCCTCGGCTACATCGTCGGCGGCGTGGTGGTGGGACCGTCGGTGCTGAACCTGTCGGGCGACGCGGAGGCGATCAACCAGGTCAGCGAGATCGGGATCGCGCTGCTGCTGTTCATCGTCGGGCTCGAACTCCAGCCCTCGCGCCTGTGGCGGTTGAAGCGGGAAATCTTCGGCCTCGGCTTGGCGCAACTGCTGGCCGCGGGGGCGGTGCTGGCGGTGCTGGTCAAGGTGGTGCTTGGCCTCGACTGGGGTCCGGCGGCGGCGATCGGGCTGGCGCTCGGCCTGTCGTCGACCGCGCAGGTGCTGCCGATGCTGCGGTCGACCGGCGAGCTCAACAGCCCGCACGGCGAGCGCGCATTTTCCATCCTGCTGCTGCAGGATCTGGCGCTGGTCCCCCTGATCACGCTGGTCGCGGCGTTGAGCGTCGGCGGCGATCCCGATGCGCCCTCGGGGCTCGAGATGACCGGGATGACGGTGGCCGCGGTGATCGGGCTGGTCCTTGCCGGGCGGTTCGTCATCGCGCCGCTGTTCCGCCTGATCGGCAGGCTCGGCGAGCGCGAGCTGTTCATCGTCGCCGGCCTCACCACCGTGATCGGGGCGGCGGCGGTGATGCATTCGCTGCACCTGTCGGTCGCGCTTGGCGCGTTCGTCGCCGGCGTGATGCTGGCCGAGAGCCCTTACCGGCACGAACTCGAAAGCGACATCGAACCCTTCCGTTCGATCCTGCTCGGCCTGTTCTTCATGTCGGTCGGAATGCTGCTCGACCTCAGGGTCATCGCCGCCAACCCGCTCATGGTGGTCGGGCTGGCGCTGGCGGTGATCGTGCTCAAGGCCGCCGTGCTTTACCCGATCGCCCGGGCCTTCGGGACCAGGCCCGGGCGCAGCGCGACGTTGTCGCTGCTGCTGAGCCAGGCGGGCGAATTCGGCTTCGTGCTGTTCGCCAGCGCCGCGGCGGGGCGGCTCATCACCACCGACCAGGCGAGCCTTCTTGGCGCCGTGGTCACCGCCTCGATGGTTGCGACGCCCTTCCTGATGCGCTTCATCGGCTGGCTGCAGACCAAGCAGCCGCACAAGCATGTTGACCTCGAAGGGCCGGAATACAGCCCGGAAACCAACGCCATCGTCGTCGGCTACGGCCGCTTCGGGCAGACCGTGTCGCAGATGCTGATGGCCAAGCGCGTCCCGCTTACCCTGATCGACGTCAAGGCCGAGCAGATCGAGCGGGCGGACTCGTTCGGGACTAAGGTCTATTATGGCGACGGCACCCGGATCGACCTGCTGCGCACCGCCGGCGCCGAGGAAGCGGAGGGGATCTTCTTCTGCCATGACGATCCCGATTTCTCGCGCGAGCAGCTCGAGCCGATCCTCGAAGCCTTTCCGCAGGCGACGGTGATGGTGCGGGTGTTCGACCGGCGGCAGGCGATGGCGCTGGAGGGGCTGGACGTGGTCCTGCTGCAGCGCGAGGTGTTCGACAGCGCGGTGGCGATGGGCCGGGCGGCGCTACTGTCGCTTGGGATCGCCGAACGCGAGGCGGCGCGGGTCGAACGCGAATATCGCCAGCGGGACCAGGAACGCTATGCCGCACAGGCCAAATCGGGCGACCTCAGGACCCTGCTCGAACGCAGCTTCGCCCATTCGCCGCTGGAGGATTGAGCGGCGCTAGGGTGCCGCGGCAAGGAAGTCCGCGAGCACGGTTTCGTCGACCCCCTCGCTGAGGAAGGCGTCGCCGATCCCGCGGGTCAGGACGAGCCTGATCGCCCCGGCTTCGTTCTTCTTGTCGGTCCGCATCAAGGGCAGCAGCGCGGCGCTGTCGACACCGGTGGCGGCGATCGTCACCGGCAGGCCGGCCGCCTCGAGGTGTGCGCGGACCCGCCGCGCGTCGTCATGCGCGCACAGGCCGAGCGCCGCCGACAGGTCGAACGCCAGCACCATGCCGAGGCCGACCGCCTCGCCGTGAAGCATTGTCCCGAGCCCTGCCGCGCTTTCGAGCGCATGGGCGAAGGTGTGGCCGAAGTTGAGCAGCGCCCGCGCGCCATTGCGGTCAGTGACGTCGGCCTCGACCGTGCGGGCCTTGGCGGCGACGCTCTGCCACACGGCTTCCTCGCGATATTCGCGCTGGCCGGCGAGCAGGGCGGCGCCGTGGCCTTCGAGCCATTCGAACAGCGCCTCGTGGCGGATCAGGCCGTATTTGACGACCTCGGCATAGCCCGCGCGAAGCTGCCGTTCGTCCAGCGTGTCGAGCAGCGAGACGTCGGCGATGACCAGCCGCGGCTGATGGAACATGCCGACAAGGTTCTTCTGCCCGAAGGCGTCGATCGCGGTCTTGCCGCCGACCGCGCTGTCGGCCTGGGCGAGGAGGGTGGTCGGCAGCTGAACGATCGGCAGCCCGCGCTTGAACAGGCCGGCGGCCAGCCCCGCGAGATCCCCGACCGACCCGCCGCCGAACGCCGCGACCGCCGCCGACCGATCGAGATTGCGGGCGGTGAAGGCTTCGATCAGCGCCTGGAGGTGGGGCCAGTCCTTGGCTTCCTCGCCCTCCGGCACCAGAATCGGGTCGCACGGCAGAAGCGCTTCGAGCCGGGGGCCGTGCAGGCGCCACACCTTGGGCTCGGTGACGACCACCAGCGGCCGCCCTGCGGCGAGGGCGAGCAGGCGGCTGCGGCAATCTTCGAGCCGGCCGACCAGCACGTCATAGCGCTCGTCCCCGGCTTCAACGGTAAGGTTCTTCACTTCGGCTCCCGGAGATGGCGGTCGATGGCGGAGACGATACGCTCGACCACTTCCTGATGCGGTACCCCCTCGCTGGTCACGCGGATATGCGCCTCGGCGTAGGCGGGGCGGCGTTCCTCATTGAGGCGGGCAAGGGTTTCGGCGCGGCTTCCGTCGGCCAGCATCGGCCGCGTTTCGGGCCGGCGCGCGGTGCGTTCGGCAAGGAGATCGACCGGGGCATCGAGCCACACGGTGATGCACTTGTCGTTGAGCAGCCGGCGGGTGTGTTCGTTGACGAAGGCGCCGCCGCCGGTGGCGATGACCCGCACGGGCCCGGTCGCGAGGCGCGCCACCACCCGTCGTTCGCCATCGCGGAAGTCGCGCTCGCCAAAGCGGCGGAAGACTTCGCCCGCGCTGAGGCCCGCGGCGTCCTCGATTTCGCTGTCGCTGTCGACGAAAGACAGGCCGAGCCGCCGCGCGAGACGGCGGCCGACCGTCGACTTGCCCGCGCCCATCAGGCCGACCAGCACCACCGGGCGGTCGAGCTTGCCATCGAAGGGAAGGGGGCGGCGGGACATGTCCGACGGGGCTATACAGCGCTCGCTCCAGTCGGCAAAAGCCCGCCTCATGGCTATCCGACGCAAGCCCCCGCATCCGGCCCGCGGGCTCATCATCTGGCTGATCCTGCTTGCCGTGCTGGTGGCGCTCGCCATCTGGCTGGCCGGGAGCGTCAAGGAACAACCCACCCGCCCGATCGAGGTGGACGTTGCCCGTCCCGCGTAACCGGCTGCTTCTGACGGGCGCGCTGGCCGCCCTGACGATTCCGGCGCTGGCGCTGGCGCAGCAGAGCCTGCTTCCGCCCAATTTCAACGATACCGCGACCGCCAACGAGCAGTCGAATGCGCAGGCCAACCAGCAGCAGGCGCCCGACAGCAGCGCGGCCGAAGCCAGCGGGCAGCAGCGCGGCGGCGCGTCCGAAGGCGCGGCGGTGGTCGAAAGCGAAAGCCTTACCCCCGACGAACTGGCCAACATCCCCGCGCCCGCTCCGCCGGTCGAAATACCCGATGCCGCGCGCCGTGATCCGCGGCTGGTGGGGGCGCTCGACCCCTCGCAATGGGGCCTCGGTTCTTCGCCGTGGGGCAATGCCAACGGCAGTTTCCTGTCGGGGCTGATGCGGAGGCTCGATACGCCGCTGCCGAGCCGGTGGCTGCACATCGCGCTTCGCAACGCCTTGCTGGCCCGAAGCGAGGCGCCGCCCGAGGTCAATCCCGTCGACTGGGTTGCCGAGCGCGCGTGGCTGCTGCTCCGGATGGGTGAGGCCGATGCCGCGGCGATGCTGGTCGCCGGGGTCGATGTCGCCGACTTCACGCCCAAGATGACGCAGGTCGCGGTGCAGAGCGCGCTTGCCTCCGCCGACCCGGGCGGGCTTTGTCCGCTGCGCGAGAAGATGGCCAAGGTCGAAGCCAGGGTGATGCCGCTGACCGACGCCATGTGCGCTGGCCTGACCGGCGAGGCGAGCGCTGCCGCGACCCGGATAGAGCAGGCCCGCCGCCGCGGGCCGATCACCGGCATCGACCATGTGCTTGCCGACAAGGTCGTGGGTGCCGGTGCCGACACCGGCCGCGCCGCGACGGTCGAATGGGACAATGTCGAGGCGCTGACCGCCTGGCGCTATGGCCTTTCCGCCGCCACTGGGCTGATGCCGCCGGCCAAGCTGCTCGAGCGGGCACCGGCGCGGCTTCGGGCGTGGCAGGCGCGCGCGCCCATGCTGAGCGCCGAGCAGCGCCTGCCATCGGCGCGGATCGCGACGGGGCTAGGGGTCTTTTCCTCGGCGGCGCTCGGCGATCTTTACGCTTCCATCTACGACGCGACCGATCCGTCGGACCTTCCGGGCACCGACGCCTGGCAGTTGCGCCTCGCCTTTGCAGCGCGCGATGAAAATGAGCGGGTCGCGGCAATGCGCCGCCTGTGGGGGAGCGGCGACGACCAGCTGCAGCGCCTCGCCGGGGAAGCGCTGGTGTCGCTCGCCGCCAGCCGGGTGCGGCCCGCCGCCGCGCTTGGAAGCGACGCGCCGAAGCTGATCGCCTCGCTGCTTGCCGGCGGGGACGAGGCGGCGGCGGCGCGCTGGGCCGGGGTGATCGGCGACCTCAGCGATGATGCGGCGGCCGACCAGGCCTGGGCACTCCTCGCGCTCGGCACCACCGCGCAGGTCGACATGTCGTCGAGCCGGATCGAAGATTTCATCGACGCCGACACCAGCACCGACAAATCCCGCTCCAAGCTGTTGGTCGCCGGGCTTGCCGGGCTTGGCCGGATCGATTCGGAGACCGCGACCGCGCTCAACCGCAGCTATGGGCTCGGGCTCGGGCGGACCAGCGTCTGGACCCGCCTGATGATCGAGGCGGGCACCCGCCGCCAGTCGGGCAGCACGCTGGTTCTGGTGGCGATCGGGATGCAGGCGTCCAACCCGGAGCGCATTCCGTCCGCGCACCTGTTCCAGTCGCTGAAGGCCATGCGCAGTGCCGGGCTCGAGAGCCAGGCCCGCCTGATCGCGGCCGAGATGATCGCAAGGACAGTCAAGGGCCAGTGATGCCGGGGGCCATGTGAACGGGGACGACCGCGCGCTCGTCGACCGCTTCGCCGACGCCCTGGCTGCCGAGCGCGGGGCCGCGCGCAATACGCTGCTCGCCTACCGCAGCGACCTTGCCGCCGCCGCCGAGGTGATGGGGGGCCTTGGCAACGCCGGCGCCGACGAGATCGGCCTGCTTGCAGGCGCCTGGGCCGAGCTTAGCCCGGCAACACTTGCCCGTCGTTCCGCCGCGCTGCGCCGCTTCTTCGGGTTCCTCGTCGACGAAGGGCTGCGCGCCGACGATCCTTCCGCCGCCTTGCCCCGTCCCCGCACGGTGCGCCCACTTCCGCGCATCCTCGAGCGGCACGAAGTGGACGCGATGTTCGCCGAGGCCGAGGCGCGGGCATCGAGCGGGGAGCCGCTTCGCCTGCGCAATCTTGCTCTCCTCGAACTGCTTTATGGGTCGGGCCTGCGCGCGACCGAACTGGTCAGCCTGCCCGCCGCCGCGCTGGCCCGGCCCGAGCCGTTCCTGATCCTCGCCGGCAAGGGCGGCAAGGAGCGGCTGGTGCCGATTTCCGACCGGGCCCGCAATGCCGTCGCGCGCTGGCGCGAGCATCGGCCCAAGGGCGGCGCCTGGCTGTTTCCGGGCGGGACCAGGCATATCAGCCGGGTCCGCCTGTTTCAGCTGGTCCGTGCCATGGCCGCCGACGCCGGGATCGCGCCCGAGCGGGTGAGCCCGCATGTCCTGCGCCACGCCTTTGCGACCCATCTGCTGGCGGGCGGTGCGGACCTTCGCGTGCTTCAGGCGCTGCTTGGCCACGCGGATATCGCGACGACGCAGATCTACACCCATGTCGATGCCGGCCGGCTGGTCGAGCTGGTCAACCGCGTCCATCCGCTGGCACGCGCCAACCTTGCCAAGCAGGGCCGTCCGGCCTAGCCCGCGGCCCGATATGCTGACCTTCCTAGACTTCGAAAAGCCGATCGCCGAACTCGACGCCCGCGTGGCCGAGCTCAAGGACACGGCACGCGGCGGTGACCTCGACATCGATTCCGAAATCGAACGCCTCGAGGCCAAGAGCAGCCGGATGCTCAAGGACACCTATTCGCGGCTGACCCCGTGGCAGAAGACCCAGGTCGCCCGCCATCCCGAGCGCCCGCACTTTCGCGACTATGTCGCGGGGCTGACCGACGAGTTCATGCCGCTGGCCGGCGATCGCGCCTTTGCCGACGACCAGGCGATCCTCGGCGGCCTGGCCCGGATCGACGGGCGCAAGGTGATGCTGATCGGGCATGAAAAGGGGTCGGACACGACGACCCGGCTCAAGCACAACTTCGGCATGGCCAAGCCCGAGGGCTATCGCAAGGCGATCCGCCTGATGGACCTCGCCGACCGCTTCGGACTGCCGGTGATCAGCCTGGTCGACACGCCGGGCGCGTTTCCGGGGGTCCAGGCGGAAGAGCGCGGGCAGGCCGAGGCGATTGCCCGCTCGACCGAGCGCGGGCTTGCGCTCGGCGTACCCTCGATCGCCGCAGTGGTGGGCGAGGGGGGCTCGGGCGGCGCCATCGCGATCGCCGCCGCCAGCCGGGTGCTGATGCTGGAGCATGCGGTCTATTCGGTGATCAGCCCCGAAGGTTGCGCGTCGATTCTGTGGCGCACCGCGGACAAGGCGGCCGATGCCGCCGAAGCCATGCGGATCACCGCCGCCGATCTTCTCTCGCTGAAGGTCATCGACCGGATCGTGCCCGAGCCGCTCGGCGGTGCCCATCGCGCCCCCGCCGACGCCATCGCCAACCTCAAGGCCGCGATCGTCGAGGAGCTTGACGGCCTTACCGGCAAGACCCCCGACCAGCTCCGCCAGGCCCGCCGCGAGAAATTCCTCGCAATTGCCTGACCTAACGCCTTGCGCCGCGCGCAAGTCGTCTCTAGAGGCCCATTCCAGCGTGGGCGTGTAGCTCAGTGGTAGAGCACTGTGTTGACATCGCAGGGGTCGCAAGTTCAATCCTTGCCACGCCCACCATTTTTCCTTCCTCAGAGCAGATTTGCAGGATCGGCGATCCTTCTGGGTCGCTCAGGATGCCTGAGCTGGCTGACAGTGTAGGTCGGCGCATGGTCGATAACGGATGCTGGCCGGAAAGCGGTCGCGTTGCGGCACTTAAAACCCGTCAGCCAGGCAGCCGCAATTTACCAACTATGCCGCGATAGCCTGGTGGTTGCGCCGGACGTCAGTGGCTGGCGGCGCGCCGAACTGGTGCTGGCGTTCAAGCGAGAATTGCGAAGCGCTCAAGTAGCCGACGGCGAAGGCGGCCGAGGTCGCGCTGCAATCGTCGGCGAGCAGCAATTGCCGGTGCAGGCTTGTACGGCTCATCCCGCTCGCTTCGCTCAGCGCCTCGATCCGCGGCCCCTGGTGATGAGTGTCGCGGGTCCATGATACTTCCCGCCGAACGCGGTCCGAGGCACGGTCGGGGCGAGCGACCTGACGAGCGCCGAAGCTCGCCTCGGCATCTACGTAACCGCCGCGGAAAAAGAGGGTGCATAAACCCAAACGTTCACTCGTAAGAGAATTAGTGTTGCAAGGCTTCGCAACTTGCGGCACGTTCCCTCATCGGCGCTAGGGGCGCGACCTTGGAGGAGGGGACGATGGGGATCTGCAATCGCTTTGTGGGCGTGTCGATGTTGGCCTTGATGTGGGCTGGTGCGGCCGAGGCGCAGACGCCGCCGCCGGCCGACCCGGGCGCCTCCACTGCGCAGGCGGACAGCACGACGGCAGAGCCGGGCGAAGTCATCGTCACCGCTCGCCGCCGCAGCGAGAATCTCCAGCGCACTCCGCTGTCCGGCTCGGTCCTCTCGGGCACCGATCTGGCTGAAAAGGGCATTGCCAACGTCGATGCGCTGCAGTTCGGCACGCCGAGCGTCGTCGTCAATAATTTCGGCCAAGGCATCGACTTCAACGTCCGCGGCATCGGCAAGGGCGAGCACAACACCCAAACCGCGACGGGCGTTATCACCTACCGCGACGGCGCTCCGACCTTCCCGGGCTATTTCCAGCTCGAGCCTTATTACGACGTCGCCAACATCCAGGTACTGCGCGGCCCACAGGGCACGATCGTCGGCCAGAACGCCACCGGCGGCGCGGTGTTTGTCAACAGCAACGATCCGATCATCGGTGGCGGCTATCGCGGCTACATCAACGGCAACGTTGGCAATTATTCGCAGTTCGGCGGCGAAGGCGCGGTGAACCTGCCGGTTAGCGAAACCTTCGCTGCCCGCATCGCCGCCTACGGCCTGCGCCGCGACGGCTTCTTCAACGTCAAGGGTCCGGGCGGCACCAAGTATACCGGCAACAATGGCGATCAGCGCCACGCGGCCGGCCGCCTCAGCCTGCTGTGGAAGCCGACCAGCCAGCTCTCCGTCCTGTCGAAGACCGACCTCGTCTATCTCGATATGGGCGCTTATCCGGCGAGCCCGTTCCAGAACTATTACAAGAACTTCCCGATCGGCTCGTCGACGCCGAACCCGACCTACAGCGACCTCTACGACATCAATCTCAACTCGCCTCAGGAAGCGCGCGACAAGTTCTTCCGTACTATCTTGCGCGTGAACTATGAGTTTGGCGGCGGGATGCAGCTGCGGTCCGTCAGCGCCTATGCCAAGGGCAACACCAAGTATCGCGCCGACCTCGACGGTACCGCGGCACTGACCCCGGTCACCGCCGACCGCACCTTCTTCGACAGTGTCGACGAACGCCAGATCAGCCAGGAAGTCACCCTGATCTCGCCCGACACCGGGCGCTTCACCTACCTGCTCGGCGCTTTCGGGGTGTGGAACAAGTACAACTTCCTCGCGCCTTTCCAGTTCGTCAGCGACAACAGCTCGGCACCGGGCGCCGCCAGCGAATACCGCCTGCAGGGCATCAATCCGAACCGCTCGCTGGCGGCTTTCGGTCAGATCGGCTTCGCGCTGACGCCGCAACTGAAGGTCGAGCTCGGCGGCCGCTACACCGCCAGCCGCAGTCGCAACGACGTAGATATCCTGCAGTTCGGTACGCCGATCGTCGCCGAACAGCTCACCAAGTCGAACGATTTCTCCTACAAGGCGTCGCTCGGCTATGAGGCGAGCCGCGACCATTACCTGTACGGCTTCGTCGCGACCGGTTTCAAACCGGGCGGCCTCAACGTTCCGGTCGGCCTCGGCATCCCGGCGCCGTTCACCGAGGAAACCGTGACCTCGTTCGAGCTTGGCTGGAAGGGCTATTTCGCCAACCGCCACATCCGCACCAACTTCGCGGCCTTCTACAACAAGTACAAGGACTTCCAGGTCATCGTCGGCAATCCGACGCTGCCGGTATTCGGGCTCGAGATCAACGTCCCGGGCACGACCAAGATCAAGGGTATCGAGGGAGAGATCGAGGGGCGGTTCGGCGGCCTGACGCTCGGCCTTGGGTTCAACGTTCTCGACAGCAAGATCGGCCAGTTCTTCGCGCTCGACCAGCGGGGCACGTTGAGCCTGGCCCCGTGTTTGCCGGCGACCGGTCCCGCGACCGCGCTGTGCCGCAACCTTGGCGGCAACGACCAGACCTACGCGCCGAATTTCACCTTCAACGCCAACGCAAGCTATGATTTTGCGCTCGGCAACAGCACCACGCTCACACCGCGGATCAACTTCGGTCATGTGGGCAAGCAGTGGGCGACCCTGTTCGAGAATGCCGCCCGCGGCGATCGCATTCCGCAGCGCAACATCATCAACGCGCAGCTTGCACTGCGGCACGGCGACCTGACCGTGACGGCTTATTCGACCAACCTGACGGACAAGCATTATCCGGCGGCGCTCAACAGCGGCCTCTACTTCGCGGGATCCCCGCGGCAGTATGGGCTGAAGGTCCAGAAAGCCTTCTAGCACCGAAGAACCAGAGCGGGGCGCGCGCCGACAAGGACGCGCCCCATCCTCCCGCGAGCGAGCACCATGCAAGACTATCCGTTGACGATAGATCGGTTCCTGAAGCACGCCGCCAAATGGTCCGGCTCGCGCGAGATCGTGTCCGCCCGCCATGGCGGAGGAAGCGTCCGCACCAGCTACGCGGAGGTGCACGCGCGCGCCAATCGCCTGTCCGGTGCGCTCGCCAGTCTCGGCGTCGAGGTGGGCACGCGGGTGGCGACGCTGGCCTGGAACAGCCGCCATCATGTCGAGACCTATTTCGCGGTCATGGGGATGGGCGCTGTCTGCCACACGCTCAACCCACGCCTGACTTCCGCGCAGCTCGCGGCCATGGTCATCGAGGCCGAGGACGTTATCATCGCCGTGGCGGAAGATCTCGCGCCGCTGGCCGATGAGCTGATGGCGATGTGCCCCGGCCTTAGGCACCGCATCCTCCTCGACACCGACGGACCCGGCTCGCTCGACGACCTGCTGGACCGTGCCGGCGCGGACCATGCGTGGGGCGACTTCGACGAGCGCAGCATGGCGGGGCTTTGCTACACTTCGGGTACCACCGGAGCGCCCAAGGGCGTGCCCTACACGCACCGCTCGAACTACCTTCACACGCTTCGCGCGCTTGGCGCCGATGTCGTCGGGCTCACCGCCGCCGACAGCCTGTTACTGGCGGTGCCGATGTTCCATGCCAACGGGTGGGGCCTGCCCTTCGCGGCGCCCGCGGTAGGGGCGAAGCTGGTGCTGCCAGGTCGTGCTCTGGACGGCGCCAGCCTGGCAAGGCTGATGCGCGACGAAGAGGTCACACTCGCCGTTGGCGTGCAGACCGTCTGGCTCGGCCTCCTTGATCACCTCGAGCGCACCGGCACCCATTTGCCGAAACTGGAGCGGGTCATCATCGGCGGCTCGCACTGCCCGGAGGCGTTGCTACGCCGACTGGAGGAAGGGTTGGGTGCGCGCATCCAGACCAGCTGGGGCATGACCGAACTGTCGCCGATCGGCACCATGTCGCCGCCCGGCGAAGAAGCCGTGGCAGGCACATCCGGCCGCCCGGCAATCGGCCTCGACCTCAAGCTCACCGATGCACAGGGAACGACCCTCCTTGAGCAGCGCAGTGTCCAGGGCCACCTCAAGGCGCGCGGCGCCAGCGTGCTTGACCGTTACCTCGGCGACGACAGCGACGCGCTCGACGAGCAAGGCTATTTCGACACGGGCGACCTCGCCATGATCGACGAGGCCGGCAATCTCATCATCTGCGGCCGCTCCAAGGACCTGATCAAGTCTGGCGGCGAGTGGATCAATCCGGCGGAGATCGAAGCGATCGTCGGCGACCACCCCTCGATCCGCCACGTAGCCGTGATCGGCCGCAGCGATCCCAAATGGGGCGAGCGCCCGCTAATGGTAGTGGAGCGCTCGGCCGGCGGCGATGCGTCCGAGCTTCTCGCCCTGCTCAAGGGCCGCGTCGCCGACTGGTGGATTCCCGACCGGGTGATCGAGGTCGAAACCATGCCGCTTGCCACCACCGGAAAGATCGACAAGCAACGCCTCCGCGCCGACCACGCCAGCGCGGCTTGAGATCAGCAGCCGGCGGCCGGCGGCGCGATCGGCGGGGCTAGCAGCCCGGCGTTCCAATTCCACCCGTCCTTGCCCGCGGCGCGGCGGCGGCACATGACGCTCTCGGTGAACTCGAACATGCCCGGGAAGAGGTCGCGCTTCGGCACAGGTGTGCTGCCAAACCAGAGGTAATTCTCTGCCGCACCGTAGGCGGGCCAGGCCGGAGCGCCGCGCGCGACGGGTTGTCCTGTCGTCACAAAGCTCGTCCAATAGTCGATCATCGTGTTCGACAACCGGCGCTCGGACGCCGTGGCCGGGACCTTGGGCCAGCGCGGCGGGGTGCCGTCGAACGTGCCCCAGGTGTAGGGCAGCTCGGACGCGTGGAAGGCGTGCAAGCCCGCCTCGTCGGCCGCCGGGTAGCCATGATCGAACAGGTAGAGATAGGCTCGCTGGCCGATCGCTGTCTGCTTGCGGGCGACCCGCTCGGCGGTCCAGCCGTAGAGGCTGTCGCGTGTCGCCGCGATGGTGCCCTCGGCGTGAGCCGCGCTTGGATAGAGCTTGAGGAAAGCCGGGGCGAGATCGCCGTAGCGGGCGGTGATCTCGCGCTCATATTCGGTGGCGCTCGCAGCGGTCTTCGGCGCAAGCATCCTCAGCGAGCGGATCTCACCCTGGTTGAAACCCGCCAGCATCGGCACCTTCGCCTGCTCTCCGCGATCGAAGGCATCGACCATCTGGCTCGGTAGGACCTCGCCGTCGACCACGCCGAACGGGAAGAATCCAGCCTTGGCCGCAGCGCCGGTCAGCGCCAGCGGATCAAGCTTGCGCATTTCCGCGATCGACGGCGCCTTCAGCGCTGCCCCGAGCAATTGCCCGCCCAATTCCCAGGCTGGAAGCCCGAAGCGCGCCCGCTTCAGTTCCGGCATCGAGATCATGTAGCTGCTCTGCGCGATGGCCCCGCGGAACAGCCCACGCGCCTGCGGAGATGTCATCAGATATAGCGCGCTCAGCCCCCCGGCGGATTCGCCCGCGATCGTCACCTTGGCGGGATCACCGCCGAATGCCGCGATGTTCCGCTGCACCCAGCGCAATGCCGCAATCTGGTCGAGCAGCCCGTAATTACCCGATCGCCCGGTCGCATTCTCCTTGCCGAGGTCCGGATGCGCCAGCCAGCCGAGCACGCCGACGCGGTAATTGATCGACACGACAATGATGCCGCGTTCGGCCAGCCGCTGCCCGTCGTAGAGCGCTTCGCGGCTGCTGCCGGTCAGCAGCGAACCGCCATGGATCCACACCATGACCGGTGCCTTGCGCGCCTTGGCGGGGGTCCAGATGTTGAGCGACAGGCAGTCCTCGCTCATCGGCAGGGTCACGCCATTGTAGATGTTTGGCGGTCCGCCCGAGGGCTGCACGCAGGCTGGTCCGAAGTCGGTGGCCTTGCGATCGCCGGTCCACCGCTCCAGCGCGACCGGCGGGCGCCAACGAAGCTCCCCGATCGGCGGCTTGGCATAAGGAATACCCTTGAACACCCGGATCGCGCCGGAAGTCGTTCCGCGCACCGCGCCGGCCGGTGCGTCGACCCGCTGGGCGGGGGCAGGACTTGCGGCGAGCGCAGCCACAGCAAGCAGCATCGTCTTCATGCCCGGGCCTCCCTGCGGTCGATGGTTCGCGCCAGTCGCATGAACAGCGCGATGGCGATCAGGTAGAATGGGGTAAGCGTGTAGAGCGCGAGCTGCAGGCCGTTCGTTGTGCCGCGTGCCGCGAACCAGTCGCTAAGCTGACCGACCCAGGTCGGTCCGAGGCCGAGGCCAATGAAATTCATCACCAGCAGCAGCAGGGCTCCCGCCAGTACCCGCTGGTTGGGGGCGCTCTCCTCCTGCACCAGCGTGACGGAGCAGGAGAGATAGAAATAATTGAAGAACATGACGACCGTCAGCAGCATCAGAGCCAGCGGCCAGGACGGCGCCCACACGAAAGCGAGGTAGAAGGGCAGGGCGATCCCCAGCGAGATGGCCGGAAGGGTGGCGAACCCGCGGCGGCTGGTCCGCGTCACGCGGTCGATGATCCGGCCGGACGCCAGCATCCCGCCGCCCATCCCGATCACGATCACCAGCGCATACCAGATCGCGACCTCGGACAGGCTCATCCCCTTTTCGCGCATCAGAAACAGCACGGCGAAGTTGCCAAGGCCGTAGGTGACGAACTGCGTCGCCCCGCCGCCGAATGCCGCCAGCGACATCACCGGATTGCCGAAAAAGCTCTTCACCGTTCCCCAGAAGGGGGCGGGGCCGGCCACATCGATGGGATTGGCGTCGGTCGCCCCCTTGACCGGCTCGGGCACCAGGAAGGGCAGGGCCAGCGCGGTGACGATGCCGACCGCACCGATCGCGATGAACGCGTCGCGCCAGTCGAAGGCGGCGGCGATCGAGGCACCGAGAGAGATGCCAAGCGCCGCGCCGATCGGCGGCCCGAGGTTATAGATGCCGAACGCCATGCCGCGCCGACCGGGCGGGAAGGTGTCGGTGATCAGCGCGTAGGAAGGTGGCACGCCTCCCGCTTCGCCGAAGCCCACCGTCATCCGCGCCAGCGCGAGCTGGGGATAGGTGCGGGCAAAGCCGCAGGCCATCGTCGCTGCGCTCCAGATTCCGCAGGCAAGGCTCAGCACCGCCACCCGATTGGTTCTGTCGGCCAGCCAGCTGACCGGAATGGCGATGAAGCAATAAAATGCCGCGAAGTAGAGCCCGCCGAGCAACCCGAGCTGACCGTCGCTGATCTGCAGCTCGTCCTGGATCGGCTTGGCCAGAATCGCCAGCAACTGCCGGTCGAGGAAGTTCAGGACATAGACGAAGGTCAGGGATGTCAGGATCAAGCCCGGGCTGCGCCGCCTCGCACCCGTCATGCCGTTGCCGAACTGCTCCGCCTGCACCGCCATACGCCCGACCCTCCACTGTCAGGTCTGGAATGGACAGCAGCAACGGGCGCAAGTCAATGCACGCTCACTCGTGTGTGAATATGTATTCTGGCCTCCCAGTGCGCTTGACGCATGCTGCGGCGCAGCACAGGTAAGGAGGGTGACAGAGGCAGCCAAACCCGTCCGCCGCTCCCGCAAGGCCGAACAGCGTGCCGAGACTATGGAGGCCATCTACGATGCAGCAGAGGAGCTTTTCTCGAAGCATGGGCTCCATGGTGTCACCCTCAAAGACGTGGCCAAGCAGGTCGGGGTCCATCACACCCTGCTGAATTACTATTTCACCGACAAGAAGTCCCTGTTCGACGCGGTGTTCGGCCGCCGCGCCGTCGTCACCAGCGCGCGGCGCATGAAGGCGCTGGACGACTATGAAGCGGCAGTCGGCGATGAGGTCACGGTCGAGGGCGCTCTTCATGCCTTCCTCGATACTGACCTCGACACCTACATTTCCGGCGGCGAAGGTTGGCGAAATTACGCCAAGCTCGGTGCGCAAGTCGCGAACACGCCCGAGTGGGGTGCCGACCTGATGGACGAACATTTCGACCCTGTTGTCCTGCGCCTGATCGCCTTGCTGCAGAAGGCCCTTCCCGGGTGCTCGCGCGCTGACATCTTCTGGGGCTACCACTTCGTCACGGGAGCCCTGATGCTGACTCTTGCCCGCACGGGGCGAATCGACAAGTTATCGGGCGGGCTGTGTCGCTCTGACGACTTCACCGCGGTCAAGGAACGGATGGCGCGGTTCATGGCCGCGGGGCTACGCGAGATCTGCGTGCAGAAAGCAGTCAGCTAGATTCTATGAACGCGCTGAGTTCAGTTCGGTCGGTGCCGCGTTTTCGATCGGCTACCAGCTTTGCTGATCAGACAGTCGGGCCCTAGCTCAGCACCGCTTATCCAGCCGAATACCGAAGCGTTGCGGTGCGTCTGCATGCCCTACGAGCAGCTCCCACTCCGTCTGGCAGGCCTGTTCGCGATCGGCCCAGCCACCTGGCGAAAGGCTTTCGACGCGCTCCGAATGGCGTTCCGTGATGAGCAGCAGATGCTCGCCCTTTTCACGGTCGCGGCGGGCGAAGAGGGCCATTTCCTCGTCCCCGCCGCAGGTCACGAAGAGCGCCTCATAGGCCATCTGGAACCTGCACCATTCGCCAATTGACATGGTCTTGCTGCGAAGAGGCATACGAACTCCGGATTAGGGGAGGCATAATCGTCACACGGCTTACGCAAGCACAGGGGAGCCGGCGGTCCTATCGGGGACCACGCTCGTCGGCGAACTCGAACACAGCGAGTCGCTCGCTTGGGTAAGATTATGGAAAATCACTTGCGGTGCAACACGAAGAGAATGGCCGAGCCAGCGGATCGGGTCGGACCTCCTGATTGCCCGCGTCAGATGTCCTCGCCCGGACCCTTGCGCCCCCACAACCGCTCCATGATCAGGTAGGTGAAGGACGCGCTCCAGGCCACCAGCACGAGGCCGTTCAGCGCCTCGAGGCCGGCGACGATCCGGATATTGCCGCGCGGCAGGATGTCGCCGATCCCGAGCGTCGTGTACGAGGCGATCGAGAAATAGAAGTGATCCTCGAACCACCCGGGCCCGCCGAGGATCGCCCCAGTCAGTTCTCCCTCGCCAGCCCAGTCGAGCAGCGAAAGACCAAGCGCATAGAGAACCACCTCGACCAGATGCGCCGCAAAGACGGTGGTCAGCACGATCGGCAGCGGATGGCGGATCCGGTTTCCCTTGCGGTAGATCCAGCGGCCGAGCCCCTCCAGCACCCACAGGTGCACGAGGAAGCAGGCGCCGATCAGCGCCACGGCCACCACCGTCGTCAGCAGCATCTTCCCCCCGTCGCGTAGAGTGGCGAGCCTTTTGCGTGAAACAGGATCGGTGCGAGTTTACGCCTCGCTGGACTTCACGGGACCCGCCGGCCGCCGAGGCGACGACCAGTCGATCGCTCGACGAGCATTCCGTTTTCCTGGTGAGGCCAATCCGATCGCCTTGGCCGCCAGGAGCATCCGGCTTGTAGCGGCAGTCGATTTCATCCGTCAAAGGCCCGCAAGCGGAGGCCTCAAGACGTCAGACGACCTGCGGATTATCGGGCGGCAAGGGCCTTGCCATCGAGGCTTGCGACTGCCGGGGATTGAGAAGGGCCGTTCAACTTGCTGCCGACGCTGTCGACGGCAGCGGTCCCGGCGATGGCAATGGCGGCGGCGACGAGGCCGCATTCGATCGCCGTCGGCTCGTTTTCGTGCCCGCGAAGCTTCCGAAGCAATTGCCGCATGATACCCTTCCGTCACTCGTGCACGAGCGATGCTGGCGAAGGGGTCATCTTACCGGGCCGCAGTTCACAAAGGGTTACTGCCAGGGAGTTCGAGAAGGCCGACGACACCCTTTCGGCAGCTCCTCGCACCCCGCGCGCGCCGTCGGGAATCCTGAGGCGCGGGCCGGCCGCGTTGTTGGAAGGGCCGAGTTAGGGTAACGTTTTCTTAACCAAAGTTATCTGCCGAGTCGTCACTCGCGTCGCGCGATCCCCGGAATGCCGGAGGGATCACCTGTAAGGCTTTGTAAACAGCGATATTTGGATTGCCGCGCGCGTTCGAGCGGGGGTTTCCGTCCTTTCCGGAGAGAAACTCATGGCGTCAACAGAGACGCTCCCGAGGTTTGCCATCCCGGTGCCCAGCTATCGGCACTGCGTCAGCTTTTGCCTGATCTATCTCCTCGCCAACGCGGCGCAGGCCCAGTCGATCGCCGACCCGACCGTGCGCGCCGGCAACGCGGTGATCGAGGGCGTCGGTTCGAACGATGTCAGGATCAGGCAGCAAACCGACAAGGCGGTCATCGACTGGCGGGCGTTTTCGATCGACGCGGGATCGAGCGTCCAGTTCGTCCAGCCGGGTGCAGGATCGATCGCGCTCAACCGGATCACCGGTTCGGGTGGGACCCGGATCGACGGGTCGCTGCTGGCGAACGGGCAGGTGTGGCTGCTCAATCCCAATGGCGTCCTGATCGGCGCAAGCGGCCGGGTCACTGCTGGCGGGTTCCTTGCCACCACGCATGCCATGTCGAACGAGGATTTTCTCGCCGGCAACTATTCGTTCGGCGCCGGGGACGGTTCGCCCGGCAGTGTGACCAACGCCGGCATCATTACTGCGGCCGAGGGTGGCTATGCCGTTCTTGCCGGCAACCAGGTTGGAAACAGTGGCCTGGTCCAGGCTCGCCTCGGTCAGGTGGTCTTGGGCTCGGGCAAGGCCTTCACCATCGACGTGTCGGGCGACCGCCTGCTGTCGTTCGCGGTGACCGAGCCCCTGAGCGTGTTGCCGCTCGGCGGGAGCGCGGTGGACAACAGCGGCAACATCTCGGCCCAGGGCGGACGGGTGCTGCTTACCGCGAGGGCTGCGGCAAGCGTCACGCGGAACGTCATCAACACGACCGGCGTGATCGACGCCACGAGCGTGCGGCTCCAGAACGGTGAGATCGTCCTTGACGGCGGCGACTCCGGGACCGTCTTTGCCGCAGGGACGCTCGATGTCAGCGGAAAGGCAGCGGGACAGACAGGCGGCGCCATCAAGGCCTTTGGCGACACAGTCGTTGTCGGCGATCAGGGCCTTCTCGACGCGAGGGGCGCCATTGGCGGCGGCAGGATCCTGGTCGGCGGCGGCTGGCAAGGCGAGACGATCGACGGCCATGCAAGCGCGGTCCGGGTGGGCGTGTCCTCGAACGCGACGCTTGATGCGAGTGCCACGGATACGGGCGATGGCGGGACAATCGTCCTGTGGTCCAACGTCCGCAATCCCGCGTCGAAGACCCTGGCGCATGGCAGCTTTTACGCGGTGGGCGGTGCGAACGGAGGGAATGGCGGCCGGATCGAGACATCGGGCGGCAATCTGTCGACCACCGGCGCGCAAGGGTCGGCCGCGGCATCGAAGGGAAAGGCCGGCCTCTGGCTGTTCGACCCTTATGACGTGGAGATCGTCGATCCGAAGCCCGGGGTCGCGGTCCCGATCGTTTTCGACAATACCGGCAATTACATCGGCAGGAGCAACGACGGCAGCTTCGTCGCCGCGTCGGGCGGCTTTACGTGGCAGCCGACCGGCAGCGCATCGAGGATCGACGTCGCCCAAGTCACGGGCTTCCTGAACGGCGGCACCAATGTCCGGATCGCCACCGGCGGCGCCTCGAGCCCCGGAACCCAGGCCGGCATCATCACGGTCAACTCGGCGATCCACAAGACGATCGGCGGCGCGGCGACGCTCCAGCTGGACGCGCAAAACAAGATCGTCGTCAATCAGGCGATCGATACGGCTGGCAACGCACTCAACCTCATCTTCAACGCGGGGGTGGGCGGTATCTTCGTCAACGCGGCGATCGACACCCGGTCGGGCGGCGTGACCTTCAATTCGGCGGGCGCGCTCGAACTCAACAATGCCTTTACCGTCGGTGCGCCCTCCCTGCTGCAGGCGGCGGGCGAGATCCGGCTGGGCAGCGCAGCGCAGGTCAGGGCGAATTCGTCAGCCGCCGCCGATATCGTCCTTTCGGCCGGCACGCGCTTCAGCAACGCGGCTGGTTCCAACGCCGTCCTCACCACTGGCAACGCCCGCTGGCTGATCTATTCCCAGTCGCCCCAGGGCAACGTGTTCGGCGGTCTCGCCAGCGGCACGAACGCCCTGTGGGGGCAGACGCTTTCCTCGGCGCCTCCTCAGACCATCGCGCAGAGCGGAAACCGCTACATCTTCGCTGACAGCCCTGTCGTCCGGGTGACCGCCCTCGATGCCGCCAAGACCTATGGCGACAGTCTGGCGGCGTCCCAGCTGGCATACAGGGTCAGCGGATTGGTCAATGCCGAGAGCTTCGGCAACGTCTTCCTCCAGGACAATCTGACGGGGACCCCTGGCTTTAAGTCGGACGGGTTCGCCATCCGCGCTCCCGTCGGATCCTATGCGCTGACCCCGGTACAAGGCTCCCTCGTCGCACCGGCGGGATATAGTCTTGGCTTCACCTCGGCATTGCTGACGATTAGCCAGCGCGCACTCGTCGCCTCGCTGACAGGAAGCGTCACCAAGACCTATGACGGAACCAATGTTGCCAGCCTGGCGGCGGGCAATTACGAGCTATCGAACCTTGTCGCGGGCGATGTGGTCGGGCTGAGTACGTCGGCGCTCGGCACCTATGACAATCGCAATGCAGGGACCGGCAAGACCGTCAGTGTCGCCGGGATCGCGCTGACCGGGGCGGACGCGGGCAATTACAGCGTCAACAGTGCGGCCTCGGCTGCAATCGGAACGATCAACCAGCGCTCGCTCGTCGCCGCGCTGACCGGCACGGTGACCAAGACCTATGATGGCACGACCGCGGCCAGCCTGACGGCGGGCAATTACGCGCTGTCCAACCTGATCGCGGGCGATGCGGTGACGCTGAACAATCCGGTCGCCGGCGCTTACGACAATCGCAATGCCGGGACCGGAAAGACGGTCAACGTTGCCGGGCTTGCCCTGACCGGCGCGGACGCGGGCAATTACTTCGTCAACGGCACGGCTTCGGCTGCGATCGGGACAATCAATCAGCGCTCGCTGGTCGCGTCGCTGACAGGCACGGTGAGCAAGACCTACGACGGGACCAATGCCGCGACCCTGGCGGCAGGCAATTACGCGTTGTCCAATCTGGTGGCGGGCGATGCGGTGACGCTGAACAATCCGGTCACCGGCGCTTACGACAATCGCAATGCAGGGACCGGAAAGACCGTCAGCGTCGCCGGGCTTGCGCTGACCGGCGCGGACGCGGGCAACTACCTCGTCAACACCTCCGCTTCGGCAGCCATCGGAACCATCAACCAGCGCTCGCTCGTCGCCTCGCTGACCGGAACGGTGACCAAGACCTACGACGGCACGAACGCGGCCAGCCTCGCGCCCGGCAACTACGCGCTGTCCAATCTCGTCGCGGGCGATGCCGTCTCGCTCAACAATCCGGTCAGCGGCACCTACGATAGTCGCGATGCGGGGACCGGCAAGATCGTCAGCGTCGCCGGGCTCGCGCTGACGGGGGCAGACGCCGGCAACTACCTTGTCAACGGTTCGGCGTCGGGTGCGATCGGTTCCATCAACCAGCGCTCGCTGGTCGCGTCGCTGACCGGCACGGTGAGCAAGACCTACGACGGGACCAGTGCTGCGACCCTAGCGGCGGGGAATTACGCGCTCTCCAACCTCGTCGGGGGCGATAGCGTATCGCTCAACAATCCGGTCAATGGCACCTTCGACAACCGCAACGCGGGCACCGGAAAGTCGGTTAGTGTCGCCGGCCTTGCGCTGATCGGGACGGACGCCGGCAATTACAGCGTCAATGCATCAGCGTCGGCTGGAATAGGGACGATCACCCAGCGCACATTGGTCGCATCGCTGACGGGTACGGTGACCAAAACCTATGACGGCACCACCGCCGCGACCCTTGCGGCGGGCAATTACGCGCTGTCCAATCTCGTCGCTGGCGATGCGGTGGGCCTCAACACCGCGACACTCGGTACGTACGACAATCGCAACGCCGGGACCGGCAAGATTGTCAGTATCAGCGGCATCACACTGACCGGGGCCGACGCCGGCAACTACCTCGTCAACAGCGCGGCCTCGGGAGCGATCGGGACGATCAACCAGCGCGCGCTGGTCGCCTCGCTGACGGGCACGGTCAGCAAGACGTATGACGGGACCACGGCGGCGAGCCTGGCGGCCGGCAATTACGCGCTGTCGAACCTCGTGGCGGGCGATGTGGTCGGGCTGACGTCTCCCGCCAACGGCACCTTCGACAACCGTAATGCCGGGACTGGCAAGACCGTCAGTGTGACCGGGCTGGCGCTGGCCGGAGCGGACGCGGGCAATTACAGCGTCAACGCCGCTGCCTCGGGCGCGATCGGCACCATCACCCAACGCGCGCTCGTCGCCTCTCTGACCGGGACGGTGACCAAGACTTATGACGGCACGACCGCGGCCAGCCTCGCCACTGGCAATTACGCGCTGAGCGATGTGATCGGCGGCGACGCGGTTGCGCTCAACGCGCCTGCCGCCGGAACTTACGACAACCGCAATGCCGGAGCCGGCAAGACGGTCAGCGTCGCAGGACTGGCTCTCACCGGCGCGGACGCCGGCAACTACAGCGTCAACACCGCTGCCTCGGGCGCCATCGGGACCATCAATCAGCGCTCGCTGGTGGCCTCGCTGACGGGCACGATCAGCAAGACCTATGATGGCACGACCAGCGCAGCCCTGACGGCGAGCAACTATGCGCTGTCCAATGCGATCAGCGGCGATGCAGTGGCGGTCAATGGTCCGGCGAGCGGCAGCTACGACAATCGCAATGCGGGCACCGGCAAGACGGTCAGTGTCGCCGGTCTCGCGCTGACCGGCGCCGATGCCGGCAACTACAGCGTCAACACCGCGGCCACGGGGGCGATCGGAACCATCAACCAGCGCGCGCTGATGGCTTCGCTGACCGGATCGGTGGGCAAGATCTACGACGGAACCACGGCGGCGACCCTCGACCCGAGCAACTACGCGCTGTCCAACACCGTCAGCGGCGATGCGGTCGCGCTCAACAATCCGGTCTCCGGACGTTTCGACACGCCCAATACGGGCATCGGCAAGATCGTCAGCGTTGCGGGTCTTGCCCTGACTGGCGCGGATGCCGGCAATTACTTCGTCAACAGCGCGACCTCTGCGGCGATCGGGCAGATCGCGCTGCGGGCACTGGTCGTTTCGCTGACCGGGACCGTGAGCAAGACCTATGACGGCACCACTGCGGCGGCCCTGACCCCAGGCAATTATGTCCTGTCCAACCTGGTCGGCGGTGAGGCGATTTCGCTGAGCGGTCCCGCGACGGGCACCTTTGACAGCCGTAACGCGGGCACCGGCAAGATGGTGACGGTCACCGGCATCACGCTGACCGGGGCGGACGCCGCCAACTACCTCGTCAATGGAACCGCCTCGGCCGCAATCGGGACGATCAACCAGCGCTCGCTGATCGCTTCGCTGACGGGGAGTGTAACCAAGACCTACGACGGGACCAACGTGGCGAGCCTGGCGGCGGGCAATTACGCATTGTCCAACCTCGTCGCGGGGGATGCGGTGGGGCTCAGCACTTCGGCGCCCGGCACCTACGACAATCGCAATGCCGGGACTGGCAAGACGGTCAGCGTGGCGGGCATCGCATTGACCGGGGCTGACGCCGGCAACTATCTCGTCAACAGCTCGGCTTCGGCGGCGATCGGGACGATCAACCAGCGCGCGCTGACCGCCTCGCTGGCTGGCATTGTCACCAAAACCTATGACGGGACATCCGCGGCGACCCTCGCTGCGGATAATTATGCGCTCGCCAATGCGATCGGCGGCGATGCGGTGGCGCTCAATTTCCCGGCCAGCGGCACCTTCGACAACCGCAACGCGGGGACCGGCAAGACGGTCAGCGTCGCGGGACTTGCACTGACGGGCGCCGACGCGGGCAACTACATCGTCAACGGCGCGGCCTCGGCTACGATCGGGACGATCACCCAGCGCGCGCTGACGGCCTCGCTGACCGGAACGGTCACCAAGACCTATGACGGAACGACCGCTGCCAGCCTCGCCCCAAGCAACTACGCGCTGTCAAATCTCGTCGTGGGCGATGCCGTCACGCTCAACAGTCCGGTCAGCGGCTCCTTCGACAATCGCAACGCCGGGACCGGCAAGACCGTCAGCGTCGCCGGGCTCGCACTAACCGGGGCGGATGCTGGCAATTACCTCGTCAATGGTGCGGCCTCGGGCGCGATCGGAACGATCAATCAGCGCGCGCTGATCGCCTCGCTGACCGGAACGGTGACCAGGACTTATGACGGAACGACCGCAGCTGCCCTTGCGGCCGGTAACTACGCTTTGTCTAACATGGTCGCGGGCGATGCGGTCGGGCTGAACAATCCGTCGACCGGCACCTTCGACAATCGCAATGCCGGTACCGGCAAGACCGTTAGCGTCGCCGGGCTTGCGCTGACCGGCGCGGACGCGGGCAATTACCTCGTCAACAGTGCGGCCTCGGGCGTGATCGGGACGATCAACCAGCGCGCGCTGACCGCCTCGCTTACCGGAACCGTGACCAAGACTTACGACGGTACCGACGCGGCAAGTCTCTCGGCGGGCAATTATGCGCTGTCAAACCTCGTCGCGGGCGATGCCGTCACGCTCAACAACCCGGCAAGCGGCACCTTTGACAATCGCAATGCTGGCACCGCAAAGACGGTCAGTGTCGCCGGCCTTGCGCTGACCGGCGCGGACGCGGGCAATTACAGCATCAATACCTCGGCCTCGGCTGCGATCGGCACGATTAACCAGCGCTCGCTAGTCGTCTCGCTGACCGGTACCGTCAGCAAGACCTACGACGGAACCAACACGGCGAGCCTCGCGGCGGGCAACTACGCGCTTGGCAATGCGATCAGCGGCGACGCGGTGAGCCTGAGCACGCCTGCCAACGGCACCTTCGACAATCGCAACTCGGGGACCGGCAAGACGGTCAGCGTCGCAGGTCTCGCACTGTCGGGAGCCGATGCAGGCAATTATCTCGTCAACAGCTCGGCCTCGGGCGCGATCGGCACGATCACCCAGCGCACGCTGGTCGCCTCGCTGACGGGCACGGTGACCAAGACCTATGACGGCACGACCGCGGCCAGCCTGTCGGCCGGCAATTATGCGCTGTCCAATCTCATTGCGGGCGATGCGGTCGGCCTCAACACATCGACGCTCGGCACCTTCGACAACCGCGATGCCGGAATCGGCAAGACGGTGAGCGTCGCAGGCATCACGCTGACGGGAGCAGACGCTGGCAATTACCTCGTCAACAGCTCGGCCTCCGCCGCGATCGGAACCATAAACCAGCGCGCGCTGACCGCTTCGCTGACCGGCACGGTCAGCAAGGTCGCCAACGGATCGACACTGGCGCTTCTCGGGCCCGCCAACTTCGCGCTCAGCGGATTTGTCGCTGGCGAAACCGCGCTTATCAATCAGTCCATCGGAGAATATGCGACCGCCAGCACCGGGACCGGCATAATTGTCTCGACCGGTCTGGCCGCCGCCAATTTCGAGGCCGCCAGCGGGACGAACCTGGCGAACTACGTCCTTCCCACCGGCGGCCTTTCCGGGCCCATCGGCACGATCACGGCGCCCGTCCAGAATACCATCCTTTCGAAGCTGGCGGTCCTGCCGTCCACGTCGATTTCTTCGGCCCCGCCGGCGCCTTCTGCCGTCAGCGGCGCTGACAAGGGGGCAGGGGCAGCCGCTCCGGCAAGCCAGACTCCGAAAGATGCCGCGGATTCGAACGATCCTATCCTGGCGGCAGTGAACGTGTCGGAGGGCGATGGCCCGGCGCCAAACGAAGTCCGCCAAAAGAATGCTTCCTTCGAGATCGTGCCGGGGGTGCTCAGCGAACAGCGGCCGCTGCCTCCGCGGCTGGGCGACGTGCCCGGGCTCGACCAGGCCTTTTCCGGTGCCGGGAAGCAATTCTGATGATCCGCTATCTCTTACCCGGCATATGTCTGATGGCCGCGTTCGCGACGCCGTCGGTGGCCGCGCCACCCGGCCGGACGGCGGCGGGGACGACTCTCGATGGCGATACCTGCGTCACGGCGCCGCTTGAGAATGTCGCCACCGAACCGGGCCTTCCCCCCAACCAGGAGATCCGCTGCGCAGGCCTGGTGTTCGGAAGCGTGAACTACGCGCCGCTCATCGGACTGGCTGCCGCGCCGGGCGATCGAGCGCGTCGCGACCTGATCGAGAAGAGGTTCCTCGACAGCCGGCCCTTCGCGGAGCTGCAGCAGCGGGTCGAATGCAGCCGGGGCAAATGGATCGATGGCGCGGGGCCGGGCGGTCTGCCGCTCCTCGCCGTTCCGTGCACCCTGCGCGACGGCAACTGGCTCCACCTCGTCCTGGTCGCGTCGATGGGCGACCATATCGCGATCGCCGATGGGGGACCCGGGTTGCTGCCGTCGATGCTGGCAGCGGTCAACTCTCCCAACAGCGCGGAAGCACGCGACAAGCATCTGGCGACGCTGCAGAAAATATGGGGACGGCCGGTCGACCTGGTCGCCTCCGCCGACATGGCGCGCCTCAACGCGGCGTTGCGGGCGGGCCGGCTCGCCAACCGGATGGGCCAGTTCGCCGACGCCGAGGCATCCTTCCGCCAGGCACTGAACATTCAGACCAGCGCGTTGCGGGCAAGTGAGGAGGCGATGTCCTCAACGCTGCTCGAACTGGCGCTGAATGTCAGCAACCAGGGCCGTGCCGAGGAAGCCGCCGCACTGTTTCGCCGTGCTGCGCCCGCGGTCCAGGCGCTGACGAGTGACGTGTTGCGGGCCCGGATGACTACGTATCAGGCGTGGGACGCTGCCAATCGCGCCGACTTCCAGGCCGCTCTCGCCTTTGCCCGTGAAGCGACTGCCTTGTGGCGGCGGCTTGCGGAGCAGGCGGCAGCGCGGGGCCGCGAGGAGGGATCCAGCAACCTCGGGATAGCCGAACAGGGCGAACTGGCGAACGCGCTTAACCTGCGTGCGCGGCTGGAATTGCGGGCGAACAATGTCACCCAGGCCTATACCGCCGCCAGCGAAGCCATGCTGATCCTCAACAAGGCCGATACGCTTCCCAGCTGGTGGAAGACCGACTCCCTGGTCGCGCTCGGCGAAACCAGCGTGGCGCAGGGACGCCTGTCCGCCGCCGAAACCTATTTCAATGCGGCGCTGAAGCTCCGCCGCCAATCCTATGGCGATGGGCCTCAGACCATTCAGGTGCTCGCGGCGCTGGGCAAGGCCTACCAGACCGAAAATGTCGACAGCGCGGCGATCGCGACCTTCCGGGAAGTGTTCAAGCTGGCGCGCGCCCTGCCGTCAACCGCGGGTGTCTTCAGCGCCGAAATGCTGGTCCCCTACGCCGCTGCCGTCGTGGAGACCGCCGAAACGATCAAGGATCCGGCCGAGCGGCAGGCGCTGTTCGCCGACGCGTTCGACGCGTTCCAGCTGGTTCAGTCGTCCGTCGTCGACAAGACTATTGCTCAGGCCGCCGCCCGGCTGTCCACCGACAACCCGGTGATCGGCAAGCTGGTCGGCGAAATGCAGGACCAGCAGCGAGCGCATGACCTTGCGCTGACCAAGCTTGCCCAGGAACAGACGCTTCCCGACAGCGAGCGAAGCAGCCTCGTCGAAAATACATTGGCGGCGCAGGTTGCCGATGCTGCAGCGAAGTCGAAGGTCGCCAAGGCCGCTCTTGCTGCACAATTCCCCAATTACGAGCGTCTCGCCTTGCCGACGCCGGTCAACCTCGAGGTCGTTCGCAGTGCGCTCAAGCCGAGGGAAGGGGTGCTGTCCTTCCTGATCGGGCGCGACAGGTCGTTTGCGCAACTCATCACCCGCGACACGGTGCAGATCACCGTGATCCCCGAAGGCGAGTCGGGCTTGCGCGATGCCGTCATGCGGCTGCGCCGTTCGCTCGAGATCGAAGGAGGGTCGATCAACGAGTTCAACCTCGGTGAGGCCAGCAAGCTGCATGACATGTTGCTCGGCCGGCTGAAATCGACGCTCGCTGGTGTGGACCAGCTCATCGTCGTCCCGACCGGGCCGCTGTCCAATCTTCCGTTCGGTCTGCTGGTCGCCACCCCGCCGACCACGGCCAATTATGCCGAAGCCGACTGGCTGGTGCGCACCAAGACCATCACCCACGCGCCTTCGCTCCAGGCGATGATCGCCCTGCGCAACGCAAGGCCCGCGACCCTTCCGCGGCGACCGCTGCTTGCCTTTGGCGATCCAGCGCTTGCCGGACGCGCGGCTGCGCGAAAGGAAGACGTCAGCCCGATGTCGCTGCTCGCCAGCAACTGTCGTCAGGGCGGTCCCATGCCGGCCGCGTTGCTCGAAGCGCTCGCACCCTTGCCCGATACGACGAGAGAACTCGGCGTCGTCGCGCAAACGCTCAATGCGTCCAGCCAGAGCCTGTTTCTCGGCCACCGCGCGACCGAGGCCAATCTGCGCGACCAGACGCTCGACGATTATCGGGTCATCTATTTCGCCACCCATGGCCTGTTGCCCGGGGAGCTTCGCTGCCAGGCCGAACCCGGGCTGGTGCTGACGCCGCCAACCGCAGCGAACGACAAGAGGTCGTTCGACGGGCTTCTGGAATCCAGCGAGATCGCCAGCCTGCGCCTTAACGCCGACCTGGTCGTGCTTTCGGCCTGCAACACCGCGTCGAGCGACAACCGGTTTGGCGGCGGTGACGCGATGTCGGGGCTGGCCGAAGCATTTTTCTACGCCGGCGCGCGGAACATGGTTGTCACCCACTGGCAGGTGCCGTCCGCCGCGACCGCCGAGCTGATGTCGATGCTTTTCACCACCCTCGCCAAGCCGGGCGGAGGAGACGTCAGCGATGCCCTGAGGCGTGCCCAGCTCACGCTGATCGCGCAGCGCCAGACCGCGCATCCCTTCTTCTGGGCCGCTTTCGTCGTGATCGGCGACGGTCAGTCGCGGCCTGCTTCCGTCAATCTTGCTGGCGCCATTTCATCCCCGGAGGCACTCCCATGAACCATCTGCTTCGCCTGGCGCCTGCCTTGATGCTGGCCCTTTCGGCCGTTCCGGCGATGGCCGCGCCGCTGATCGTGGTCGATGCGCGTGGCGGGGGCCTCAAGCCCGGTCAGCGGATCGACAGCTCCCGTCCGATCACGCTCAAGCAGGGGGAGCGCGTCACGATGATCGGGCCCGACGGCAAGACCGTCACGCTGCGGGGAAGTTTCTCCGGCGCGCCGACCATGCTTGCAAGCTCGGCCACCGATCCCAAGCAGGCGCTCGCTGCACTGATCGCGACCCGGAACGCCCGTACCAGCTCGATCGGGGTGGTACGGGGCGCGACCGATGCGGCGCCGCTGCCGGAGCCCTGGCTGATCGATATCTCCCGCCCCGGCGAGCGTTGCCTGGAGGTCGGCAAGCAGCCGGTCTGGTGGCGCCCCGAAGCCGCGGCAGCGCAGAAGTTCACGATCCTCCCGATCGACCAGTCCTGGCGCGCCGATTTCGCATGGGCGGCCGGGCAGCACAGCATTTCTGCGCCGCCGCTCGCCAAATTCCAGGGGCAGACGGGGTTCGTGATCCGCATGGACGATCAGGACTATGGAATCACCGTCGACCTCGTCCCGGCGGACCTCGAGAATGATTTCGTCCTAGCTTCGTGGATGCTCGAAAAGGGCTGCATCCAGCAGGCCGACGCACTGCTCCGAAAGGTGGAAGTGGCTCAAGCCTCTTCGAAATGATCTCCAAGAAGGCCCGGACATTCCTGACGGCGCTTGGTGTTGCGTTGCTTGCCACCATGCTGGCGACGCTCGCGGTTCAGTATCTGACGTTCGTGGCCACGCTCGAGAACATCGCGCGCGACATTCGTGTTGCCGCCCTGTCCCCACCGATGCCGCAATCGAAGGACATCGTCATCGCGGCGATCAACGAAGATACGCTCGCCCAATTCCCCTATCGCTCCCCGGTCGACCGCGAATTCCTGGCCAATCTGATCAAGTCGCTCGACGCGAAAGGCGCGCGGGAGATCGGGGTCGACGTGCTTCTCGATCAGCCGACCGAAGAGGCCAAGGACGAACTCCTGAAAAGCGTCATCCGCCAGATCAGGACACCCTTGTTCTTCAGCTATACGAATTCTCCGAACATCGTGAACGAAGACCAGCTGGCCTATTTAAACGACTTCGTTCCGGCCAATCTCAGGGCCGGTGCCAATCTTCCGACCGACCCGTTCGACGGCACCGTCCGCTGGATCTTCGCGGGCGAGACGAATCCCGGAATGCCGCTCGGCTTCGCGCGCAAGGCGCTCGCCCTGCTCGGCATGCAGACCTCGCCCAAGCAAGTCGAGATTGCTTGGCGCCCCAAGCCGAACATCGAAACGCCGCCATTTCCCATCTATCCCGCGCAGGCGGTCCCCGTGCTTCCCGACGAGTGGTTCCGCGGCAAGATCGTCCTTGTCGGCGCGGTCCTGTCGATCACCGATCGTCACCGGACGCCCCTGGCGGTGGTCTACGACGGGGACGATGGCATGATGCCGGGTGTCATCGTTCAGGCCCATGGCCTTTCCCAGCTGCTCGAAGGGCGCGACGCCGGCCGCATGGGCCAGCCCCAGGTCGTGGCGCTGACCATCCTGTTCGCACTGATCGGGATGGGGATCGGCCTCCTGAAGCGCGGTGTCGCGTTCAACCTGTCCGCCGGTGCGCTCATGCTCAGCCTCTACTGGGCCTATGCGATGCTGGGATATGCCCACGGCGTTCCGCTCGTCCCGCTGGTCGGGCCGAGCCTCGCCTTTGCGCTGTCGCTGTGGCTGATGGACGTCGTCATCGGCCGCGCCGAACGCAAGCAGCGCGAGTTCATCCAGACCGCCTTCTCGCGCTATGTTTCACCCGTCGTGGTCGACCAGCTCGTCGATGATCCGGGCGCGCTCAGCATCAGCGGCATGCGCCGAGACGCCACCTTCATCTTCACCGACATCGCGGGCTTTACCACCCTGTCAGAACAGCTCAGCTCGGAAACGCTGGCCGAGGTGCTGAACGCCTACCTCGATGGAGCGTGCGCGATCATCCTCAAATATCAGGGCACGATCGACAAATTCATCGGCGATGCGATCATGTCGATCTTCAATGCGCCGATCGCGCAGACGGATCATGCCCAGCGCGCGGTGCGATGCGGGCTGGAGCTCGACGAATATGCCGAACAATTTCGCATTGCCCAGAATGAGTTGGGAATCCCGATCGGCCTGACCCGCATCGGCGTGCACACCGGCTCCGCCACCATCGGCAATTTCGGTTCAAGCTCGCGGATGGATTTCACCGCGCTTGGCGACACCGTCAACACGGCCGCGCGGTCGGAAGGGGTGAACAAATATTTCGGCACGCGGGTCTGCGTCACGCAGGACACGGTCGATCAATGCTCCGACATCCCCTTCAGGAAGATCGGCGATGTGCTTCTGAAAGGGAAGAAGCACTTCGTCGGCCTTTATTCGCCGATCTCGGCCGCCGAGGGCGCGACCAACCTCTCCAACGACTATGAGGCGACCTACTCCATGCTAGAGTCCGGCGACGCGAAAGCAGGGGAAGCTTTCCTCACCCTCAAGGAACGATATCCCGACGATCCCGTCATCGGCTATCACTGCCGGCGGATCCAAGCGGGCATCTTCTCTTCGCAGATCGTCCTCGATGACAAATAATCCCGTCTCGTCCGCAGGATTAGCGTCGTACCGGTCAATCGGACTGCGCCGGGAAACGGGGGCAGGGGGCCTCGCGCTGGTGCTGCTCGCGGCTCAGCCGGCGCTCGCCCAGGTGACTCCGCCGTCGCTGCCGAGCCAGAGCGACATCTCGCGCTCGCGCGTCACGCTTCCGCCGCCGAAGACCCCGGACTTCGACCTTCGGATCCAGCGCCCCGAAAAGGCCCCGGTCGCAAGGGCGATCGATGAAGTCGACTTTGCTGTCACGGGGATCATGGTCGACGGCGCGACGGCCTTTCCGCCTGACCAGGTCAACGCCTTCTTCGCCCCTCTCGTCGGAAAGACCGTCGGTTTGGAAGCCTTGCGCGAAGCCGCGACCAGGCTGGAAAACCTATACTCGCGCAAGGGCTTCTTCCTGTCGCGGGTCTTCGTCCCGCCGCAGCAGGTCAAGGACGGCGTCCTCACGGTGCGGGTGATCGAGGGCTATATCGGGGACATCTACGTCGAAGGCATGGACCGCGGTAGCCGGGCGCGGGTGGAGGCGATGCTGGCGCCGCTGCTCAAGCGCAAGCCGATCGACCTTGCATCGGTAGAACGGCGGTTGCTGGTCCTGAACGACCTTCCGGGCCTGTCCGGGACCAGCGTCTTGCGGCCGGGCGCCGACCTCGGCGCGTCCGACCTGGTGGTGACTTTGGCCAAGCCGGCCGACCTCTATCAGGTCACCGTGAACAACAGCGCCTCGAAGATACTCGGCCCCTGGTCCTATTCGGCGCTTCCCGTGATCAACCGGCCGTTTTCCCTGCCGGGCACCTTGTTGCTCGGGGTCAGCGCCGGTGGCCGGAAGATCGAAGCGGTGCGGAGCGCGAACCTGCGGTACAGCGTGCCGATCGGAACCAGTGGTCTGATCGCAAGTCTTGGCGGGGTGATCGCTCGGTCCCGGCCCGCAGGATCGCTGCGCCCCCTTGAAATCCAGAGCGACCTGACCTCCCTCAGTTTGCGAAGCCGCTATCCGATCCTGCGAGGGCGCAAACATTCCCTGTTTCTCGAGGCAGGATTGGCGGTCAATCGCTTTGTCACCGACATTCTCGGTCAACGCATCGTGGATGACCGAAGCACCGTCGGCGACGTCGGCCTGATCTATCAGCAGAATGGATGGCTGGCAGGATCGACCACGGTGGCATTGGGCGTGGCGCAAGGGCTGCCGATACTCGGCGCAGGCGACAAGGCCGCACCCTTTCCGTCGGTGCTGGGTTTCGATCCCGGCTTCACCAAGCTGACCTACACGATCCAGCGCACCCAGCGCTTGCCGCGGGGGTTCAGCGCGCTGGCCGCGCTGCAGGGGCAGTATAGCAGTTCAAAGCTTCTGGCCGGGGAGCTTGTGTCATTCGGTGGCCCGTCCATCGGGCGAGGCTATGATCCGTCGGCGATCGCCGGCGATCGCGGGATAGGCGGGCTTTTTGAGGTTCGGCGTGACGTTCGGGTAAAGGCCCTGGGGTTCTACACCGCGCAACCCTACGTCTTCGCCGATGCCGCGCGGGTGACGACCCTCGCCACCGTTCTGGGCCCCCGATCGAGTGAGCGGATCCACTCGATCGGGGCCGGTTTCCGGCTGTTCCACCCCCATGGCTCCATCGACCTTCAGATTGCCGATGCGGGCCGAAGGCTTGGCAGCGCGGACGAACGTCGCAATCCGCGAATTCTTATTTCGACGTCCGTCGGCTTCTAGGCACGAAAGCCGCGCCACGCCGGTTGCCGGTTCGATCTGGACGGCGTCCTGATTCAAGGATCGAGAGGAGGGGTGGCCCCGTTACCGGCCGGCATCTTCCTCGGCGATCTGGCGCACAACCGGCTGGAACGCGGCGTCGTAGCGCGCCAGGACCAGATCTTCCTGCACGAAGCCGAAATGCGTCACCATTTCCGTGCCGTTCCAGTAGTGCAGCGCATAGCCTGGCGGCGCCGCCACGATCATCGGTCTTCCGTCCGGCCGCTCAGGATCGATCGTCCCGAGGTCGAGCGCGACCTGGGGAGAGGTCGAAGGACAGACGATCAATTGCTTACACGCCCATAGCGTCGCGACCGGCCGGTGAAGATGCCCGGTCGTCATTCCTACGATATTATCGTGCGCCGACACGATCCCGCGCAGCCGCTCGACCCAGTGGGCGTTCGGGTTTTCGGTCATCCAGCTAAGGCCCGTGGCGAGCGGCGGATGGTGAAGCGCAAGGAAGGTCGGCCGATCCGGCATTTCCGAAAGTCGGTCGTGAAGCCACTCGGCACGGCGTTCGCAGAAGCCGCCCCCGTGACGGCCGACCTCCAGCGTGTCGAGCACGAGTATGCGCACCGGATGCTCTTCGATCGCATATTGAACGAAGCCGGAGGCTTGGGGCGCCTCGGGGAAGACGCGCAGGAAGGCCGCGCGATCGTCGTGATTGCCCATCGCGAAATAGACCGGACATGGGAAATCCTGGAGCGCGCTCTTCAGTCGCCGATAGGCAACATCGTCATCTTCGTTGTGGACCAGATCACCCGTCAGGAGGAGCAGGTCCGGGCGGGGATCGAGCGACCGCAGATGCGCAAGCGTCATGTCCAGGCGGCGGCCGTTGAGCTCGGCAGGATCGTTTCCTTCGAACCCCAGGTGAAGGTCGGTGATCTGCGCGATCAGCATGGACGCTGCCGCGACGTTCTCCGTCCGCTGTGGTCGGCCAGCCGCGAATGGCTGCGGCGCATTGCCCGTTCAGCGCGGGGCGATTGCCGGACTGCACCTATCGTCCTCGAGGTCCTTTTCATGCAGTCCATCTACGGTTGATGATCAGATGTCCGTCCTCAATGTAAATGGCGGCGGGTTAAGATGCCGCCAAGCGCCTCGCGGGCGTTGGTGGTGACGATAAAGGCACGCGGATCGATCTGATAGACCGCCTTGCGCAAGCGCGGGACCTCCAGGCGCGTGACGACGGTCTTGATGATATCGACCGGCGTGCTCGAATTGAAGTCGTGCGGAAGGAAGCCGCGCTCGCCCTTGTAGACGGTGATGCCCCGCCCGAGCTCGAGGACGATCACCTTCTTGATCGCCTCGGCCTGGGACGAGACGATGGTGATCTCCGTCAGCTGCTCGATCCCCTCGACCACGAAGTTGGCCGAGCGCGACGCCGCGAAATAGGTCAGCGTCGAATAAAGCGCGGTTTCCATCCCCAGCATGAACGCCGCGATCGCAAAGATCATGACGTTGAGCGCAAGGATGATTTCCCGCGTGTTGAAGGCAAGGTTCCGCCCCGTGTAGAGAGCGAGCACCTCGATGCCGTCGAGCGCCGCGCCGCCCCGCTCCGCCAGTCCCGCGCCCACGCCCAGGAACACCCCGCCGAAGATCGCGACGAGCAGGCGGTCGGGGGTGACGACCGGGTAGGGGATGACCAGCAGGCAAAGCCCGAACGCCATCACCGCGAACAGCATGCGGGCGGCGAAAGCGCGATTGATCTGGCGGGCTGCCAGCACCACGAAGGGAAGGTTTGCCGCCACGATCAGATAGGCGATGTTGATGTGGTAGATCTCGTGAAGGACGAGGCTGACCCCGGTCACACCGCCATCGAAGAAGCGGTTGGGCACTAGGAATCCGCGCAGCGCGAAGGCCGAGAGCAGGGCACCGAGCAGGATCGAGACAATGCCTCGCATGCTCGGCATGGCGCGTCCGGCCTGGCCCGTCATGCCCCAATCATCCATTATCCCCGGTTAAGTTCCCGCTCATACGAAAGTTATGTATCAAAGGCTATCGGCAATGTGATTGCTGGTCGTTGGTCGGTGTCGCAGGCGGTTCGCCGTGCCATCTCGGGACCTTCGTCGCCCGCCAAATCGCAAGGGCTGTCAAGAGCTTGTAACCTGGCCCGGCCACTGGCATCGCCACCACATCACTTAGCAAGCGGTGCAGTCCAGCCGACCCCTGGGGGCGGTTCAGGCTGTTCGCAGTCAAGGGGAACCGAGCGTGAGCAAGACCTACTTCCAGTTGAGCGGCGGCGATCTTCTTCAGGACTGGACCGATACCTCGCTGATCACCGCCAACGACGACTGGAGCAAGGTCCCGAGCATCGTCGGTTACCTCGGCAACGGGATGGTCGGGTCCTCCACCGGCGTGAACCCGGGCAGCGTGACGGGCGACAGCACCGACATCGACGTCATCGCCAACCAGACGGCACCGAACACCAACACCTCCGGCGGCGTCGCCGAGTTCCAGATCGCCAATCCGACCGTCGCGCTGCAGGGCTCCGGCACGGCCGGCGCGCCTTATCTCGCCATCTATCTCAACGCGACGGGGCGCGAAAACATCACCCTCAGCTTCAATGCGCGGGACATCGACGGCAGCGTGGACAATGCGATCCAGCCGATCGCCGTCCAGTATCGCATCGGCGACACCGGCGCCTGGATTACCATTCCGACCGGCTCGGTCGCCGACGCGTCGAGCGGGCCGAGCCTCGCGACGCTGGTCACCCCCGTCTTCGTGACCCTGCCGCCCGAAGCCAACAACCAGGCCGAACTTCAGGTGCGCGTCCTCACCACCAACGCGGTGGGCAGCGACGAATGGATCGGCATCGACGACATCGCCGTGCGTAGCACCGCGCTTGCCTCGGTCACCCCCGGCATCCTGTCGATCGGCGACGCGACCCTCGTCGAGGGCAATGACGGAAGCACCGACATGCTGTTCACCGTCACCCGCACCGGCGGTAGCGACGGGGCGGTGACGGCAAGCTGGTCGGTGAAGTTCGATGGGACTGCCAATGCGGCGGACCTTGGCGCGACGCTTTCGGGCACGGTCAGCTTCGCTGCTGGCGCGACCAGCGCGACCATCCGGGTGCCCGTCACCGGCGACCTTGCCGCCGAACCGAACGAGACCTTCTCGGTGCGTCTCGCCAACCCGACCGGGGGCGCGAGCATCGGCGACGGAACGGGCATCGGCACCATCCGCAACGACGATATCCCGCCGCTTTCCAACGTCTTCATCAACGAGATCAACTACGATCCCGCCGGGACCGACACGGGGGAGTTCATCGAGATCGCCGGCCTTGCGGGGACCGACCTCACCGGTTGGACCCTGGTCCTGTACAACGGCAATGGCGGCGCACCGTACAGCACGACCAACCTGTCCGGCGTGCTCGCCGACAGCACCAACGGCTTCGGCTTCCGCTCGGTCACCTATCCGTCGAACGGCGTCCAGAACGGTGCGCCTGACGGGATCGCACTGGTCGACCCGTTCGGCCGCGTGGTCCAGTTTTTGAGCTACGAGGGCGAGATGAAGGCAGTCGGTGGGCCCGCTGCCGGCATGACCTCGACCGATATCGGCGTCTATCAGGACCAGGCCCCGGCCGGCACCAGCCTCCAGCTGGTAGGCACCGGCTCCAGCTATGGCGACTTCACATGGGCCTATGACGTTGCCTCGACCAGCGGTGCGGGCAACAGCGGCCAGCAGTTCCTGTCGGGCACCGACCAGGGCCAGATCCGGATCGGCGATGCCGCGGTGGTCGAAGGCAATGCGGGCGCGACGCCGATCACCTTTACGCTCACCCGCGCCGGCGGTTTCGCGACCGAGGCCACCGTCGGCTGGAGCGTCGACTTCGGGACGTCCGCTACGTCTGACGATCTCGTCGCCGGCTCCCCGATCAGCGGCACCGTCACCTTTGCCGCGGGCGAGTTCAGCAAGACCATCACCCTGTCGGTTGCGGGCGATACGGTCGGCGAGAACAACGAGGGCTTCCTCGTGCGCCTTGGCGCGGTGACCGGGAACGCCGTCGTCGTCGACGACAATGCGCTCGGCGTGATCCTCAACGATGATCCCGTCGCCCGGACCATCATGGCCATCCAGGGCGAGGGCCATCTCTCGAGCTACGTCGGCCAGCCGGTCATCACCGGCGGCATCGTCACCGCGGTGGATAGCAACGGCTTCTACCTCCAGGATGCGGTCGGCGACGGCAACCCCAACACATCGGACGGGATCTTCATCAAGACCGCCGGCGTCCCTGCCGTGAAGGTCGGCGATGCGCTCGAAGTGACCGGCGTCGTCAATGAATACAAGCCGAGCGACATCGGCCTGTCGGTGACGCAGGTTACCGCCTCGGCCATCTCGGTCCTGTCGAGCAACAATCCCCTACCGCAAGCGATCATGATCGGGGCGGGCGGGCTCCTCCCTCCGACCGAAAGCATCGACAGCGACGGCCTCACCGTCTTCAATCCCAAGGTCGACGGCATCGACTTCTGGGAATCGCTGGAAGGGATGCGGGTCACCATCGACAAGCCCGTTGCGGTGTCGAACAGCAATGAATTCGGCGAAACCGACATCGTCGCTTCGGGCGGCCTTGGCGCCACCGGCATCAACGAGCGCGGCGGGATCACGATCAGCCCGGGCGACTATAACCCCGAAAAGATTCAGCTCGACGACCGCCTGGCGGCGCAGCCCGTCCTGTCGATCGGCGACCGGCTCGGCTCGGTGACCGGCGTCGTCAACTACAGCTTCGAACATTATGAGGTCCTGGCGACCGACACGGCAGTGATAACCACCGACCGGACGCTGGGCGACAACGATACCGGCCTGAAAGGAGATGCCAATTTCGTCAGCATCGCCACCTACAATCTGGAGAATCTCGATCCGTCCGACCAGAAGTACGACATCCTCGCGAGCGACATCGTCAACAGCCTGAAGGCGCCCGACATCGTCGCGGTGCAGGAGGTGCAGGACGCGGACGGCGCGGGGACCGGCAGCAATCTGTCGGGTGCCAGCAACGTGAAGGGCCTGATCGACGCCATCTATGCCAAGAGTGGGATCGTCTACACCTATGTCGAAATTGCGCCGTTTACGGCCAACTCGACCGGGGGCGAGCCGAACGGCAACATCCGCAACGGCTATCTCTATCAAGCGGACCGGGTAAGCCTGGTCGATGGCAGCCTCGGGCTGATCACCGACTCAGCCTTTGCGAACTCGCGCAACCCGCTGGTCGCGACCTGGTCCTTCAACGGACAGCAGTTCAGCACCATCAACGTCCATTTCACCTCGCGGCTGGGGTCCGACCCTCTGTGGGGCGATACGCAGCCGCCCGCCGATGGCGGCGACGCTTCGCGCACGGCGCAGGCCGCGGCGGTGGGTGCTTATGTCAGCAACATCCTGTCGGCCGACGCGTCGAAACAATTCGTCCTGCTGGGCGACTGGAACGGCTTCTATTTCGAAAAGGCGCAGACGCAGCTGACCAATGGCGGCGTCTTCACCAACCTTGCCGGCCTGCTTCCAGAGGAAGAGCGCTATTCATACCTCTTCGACGGCAATTCGCAGCTGATCGACAACATGCTGGTGACGGGCGGGCTGCTGCCCGGCGCGCGCTATGATGCGGTGCACATCAATGCCGAATTCACCGGCGTTCCGCGCCCGACGGACCATGATCCGCAGGTCGCCCTGTTGCGTATCGCGATCACCCCGCACGACGTCGTGCTAGGCGGCAGCGGGGTCGACGAGAACCTTCCTGCGGGCACAGCGGTCGGCACGCTGTCGGCAACGGACACGCCGGGGGACAAGCTCACCTACGTGCTGCTCAACGACGCCGGCGGCCGCTTCACGGTCGATGCCGCAACCGGCGTCCTGCGCGCCGCGCAGCCGCTGAACTATGAGGAGGCCTCCAGCTTCACCGTCACGGTCAAGGTTACCGACAGCGCCGGTCTTACTTCGTCCAACGACGTCACCGTCGCCGTGCGCGACGTCAACGAAGCGCCGACCGCCACCGCCGACCGGATTGCCGTCGATGAAGATGCGACCAGCGCCAACCTGTGGTCGCTCCTTCTCGGCAACGACAGCGATCCCGATGCGGGTGACCAGTTGACCATTAGCGCGGTCAACAGCACCGGCACGCTCGGCAGCCTCGTCTTCGACCAGCTGTCGCACACCCTTCGCTACGTCGCCGACAACGACGCGTTCGATGCGCTGCCCGCCGGGACCAAGGCGGTGGACAGCTTCACCTACACGGTAACCGACAAGGCCGGGCTGACCAGCACCGCGACCGTCACCGTCGACGTGACCGGAATTGCTGACGGCATCGTCAGCAATGGCGGCAACGGCATCGACCGCCTGACCGGCACCGGGGGCGAGGACCGCCTGTTCGGTGGCAACGGTGATGACCAGCTGTTCGGCCTCGACGGCCACGACCGGCTCGATGGCGGGAATGGCAACGATCAGCTGTTCGGCGGGCGCGGCAATGACCTGCTGATCGGCGGGCAGGGCGACGATCTGCTCGAAGGCGGCGCGGGGCGCGACAGTTTCGTCTTTGCCGCCAGGAACGGCAACGATGTCGTCACCGACTTCGATATTGCCAACGACAGGCTGCTGTTCGACGCGACGGGCGTGCGCTCGACGCAGGTCACGGACTGGAACAACGACGGGATCGCCGACCTGCGCGTCAACCTCACCACCGGCGGATCGGTGACCCTCGTTGGCCTGTCCTCGTTGAACGGCGTGCAGACCGGCGTCTATTCGGAAGGCACGGTGGCCGCGCAAAGCGCGGCGGCCGACACCTTCCATAGCAATGACGGAACCCAGTATCTGCTGATCAACAACTACCTGTACGCCTGACCTTCCGGCGGCGCTCAGAGCATTTCGAGCGGCACGGGCGCCCGCGGCTGCGGGAACGCTCGGTCGAGCGCCGCCAGATCGTCGCCGGACAGGACGAGATCGGCGGCGCGCCGGTTGTCGCGGACGTGCGCTGGCGTGCCGGCCTTGGGAATGGCGATCACCTGGCCTGAACGCATGGTCCAGGCCAGCGCGACCTCGGCCGCAGTGGCGCCGAGCCGCCGCGCGATGGCGGAAAGATCCTCGTCCTGCAGCAGGCGTCCCTGCTCGACCGGGCTATACGCCATCGCCGGAATATGCCGCGTGGCCAGCCATGGCAGCAGGTCATGCTCCGGCCCCCGGCGCGTCAGGTTGTAGAGGATCTGGTTGGTCGCGCAGGCAGACCCTCCCGCCTCGAGCAGCTCATCCATGTCGTCTTCGTCGAGGTTGCTGACGCCCCAGTGGCGGATTTTGCCTTCCGCGCGGAGTTTTTCCATCGCCTCCACGGTCTCGGCGAAGGGGACCGGGCCGCGCCAGTGGAGGAGGTAGAGGTCGATCCGGTCGGTTCCGAGCCGCTGCAGGCTCGCTTCGCAGGCCCGGCCCAGGCGATCGCGCGAGGCATTGTGGGGGAAGGCCTTGCTGACCAGGAACAGCTCGTCCCGCCGGTCGCCGAGCGCTTCGGCGATGAGGCATTCGGCGGCGCCGTCGCCATACATTTCCGCGGTATCGATCAGCGTCATGCCAAGATCGACCCCCGTCCGTAGCGCGGCGATCTCGTCGGTGCGCCGATCGGGGCGCTCGCCCATCATCCAGGTGCCCTGGCCGAGCATCGGCATCTGTTCTCCATCCCGAAGCGTCACGGTTTTCACTGGGGGCATCCTCGATAAGCCTGATACCTCAACGACCGTCACGCGATCGGGTCGCAACCAAATGCGGACGATCAGTTGCCGAGGATGCGGTGAAGAAAGGCGGCGCTGTCGTTCAGCGCGGGAGTGGTCGTGCGGAATGGGCGGGAAAGCGACTTGGCGAGGTCGACGTGACTCTTGCCGAGATAGACCTTGAGCTCGACCGGAACCCCCGCGCCTGCAAGCCTGGCGGCCAGCGCCCGGCTGTTGCGGGGATTGACCACGTCGTCGGCGCCGCCGGTAGCGAGCAGCATCGGTGGCGCAGCGCGGGTCACGAAATTGACGGGCTGCGTTTCGGCCGGCCGGGGCCACGCACCCAGCGCATCGCGACCCCTCTGTTCGGTGAAGGGGTAGAAGTCGTACGGGCCAGAAAGCAGCGCCGCCGCCTTGATGGTTCCGCGCGCCACGCCCGCATTCTGCAGATAGCGCCGATCGAGCGCGAGCATCGCCCCGTTGTAGGCCCCTGCCGAGTGGCCGGCGACCGCGATCCGGTTCGGGTCGCCGCCGAAGCGCGCGATATTGTCGCGCGTCCATTTTACCGCCTGCGCGCCATCCTCGAGGAAGGCGGGAAAGCGCACGCCCGGCACCAGGCGATAGTCGGGAATGACGGTGACGAACCCCTGGCCCGCATAGCCCGAGCCAGCGAACGCATATCCGCCACGCGATCCCGCGACCCAGCCGCCGCCATAGAAGAAGATGACCACGGGAAGCTTGTGGTCGGCGCGGCGCGGCGCCCACACGTCGAGCTTCAGCCCCTGCCCGGGTGCGAAAACGACTCCTTCCGCAACCCGCCGTGCCCCATTGTCACCGGGAACGAAGCTGTTGACCGAACTGAGCAGGCCCGGCGGCGAGCAGGAGACCAGCGCCAGCGATGCCGCGGCAAGAATGAATTTCCTCATCTACCAAGTAACGTTGCCGGAAGGCGGGTGGATGCAGAGGAACATCGGGCGCGCGCCTCGGTTCAGGTGAGGTGCGATATCCGACCATTTCGAGACCCCTGAGGATCGCGGTGATCGCGCACGTCCGCCATCCCGTGGCCGCTCCCTTCATGGGCGGCATGGAAGCCCATTGCGACACCCTCGTCAGAGGTCTTCTGGCCGAGGGCCATGACGTGACCCTGTTCGCCAGCGGAGACAGCGATGCATCCCTCCCGGTGCAGGAGATTGCCCCGCACGCCTATGAGGCCGAGCTGCCTTGGGCGACGTGGCATGGCACGCCGACCTTACGCGAGTGGCTGCTGCGCGCCTATCGAAGGGCATGGGACGCGGTCCTCGCAGGCGGCTTCGACGTCGTCCACAACAACGCCCTGTTTCCCGACCTCCTCGACTGGGCGGCGCGCGACCGGGTGGCGATGGTGACGTCGCTGCACGTGCCGCCCTTCGATGCTCTGGCCGAGGCGGTCGCGCGCAATGCGAAGGTGGCATGGCAGAAACTGACCGTCTGCTCTGCGCAGCAACAGGCGCTGTGGCCCGCCCGGGCGACCCGCGTCGCCTGGAACGGGATCGACATCCAGCGCTGGCCCTTCGCGAAGACCGGCGGGGACCGCGCCATCTGGGTCGGGCGGATCACCCCGACCAAGGGCACGCTGGAAGCGATCGATGCTGCCGAGGCTGCCGGGCTCGCACTGGACCTTGCCGGTCCGATCGACTGCCACGACTATTGGGAGGAAGTCAGGCCCCGCCTGCGGGCGCCGCATCGCTATCTTGGCCATCTATCCGGAACGGCGCTTACGACATCGGTTCAGCAGGCCGGCGTGCTGGTCGCGACGCCAATGTGGGACGAGCCCTTTGGCCTGACGATGATCGAGGCAATGGCGTGCGGGGTGCCGGTCGCGGCGCTGGCGCGCGGCGCCATTCCCGAGGTGGTCGGAGCGGCGGGCGTGGTCGCCGACCGCCTTGTCGGCCTGCCGGACGCCATCAACCGGGCGATGACGATCGATCGCTCAATTCCCCGAGCGCGCGTGGAGCAGCACTTCTCGGCGGAGGCGATGGTCGCGCGCTACGCCGAGGCCTATGCCTCGGCCATCGCCGGCCTTGCCCCGGCTTCGAGCAGGCGGAGCACCCGCGCGCTGCTGGCATAAGGCTGGTCGCTCTGCTGCCTGGTCAGCGCGAGGTCCTCCTCGCGCGTCTGGCGCAGCCGGACGAAATCGGGGCCGCGCTGCTCGACCAGGCCCATCAGTCTGAAGGCCTTGAGCCAATGGTCCATCGTCACGTGACCCCATTTGTCGCGAAAGCGGTGGGCGTTGGCGATCACGCTGTCGAGGTGGTGCACCGGCGGCATGTGGTGGGGATGATATTGATGGTAGGCCCGAGCGCCGCGGGTCCAGTGGAAAGTCATGCCCGCTTCGGCAGCAGTGCGGCCGAAATCGGTATCCTCGCCACCATAGCCGACGAAGCCCTCGTCGAAGCCTCCGAGCCGCAGGAAATCGCCGCGCCGCATCGCAAAGTTGAGTGACCAGAAGCATCGATAGTCGGTGCAGGACCCAAGCGGCGTGTCCGGCGGCCCCGAACGCTCGCTGTGCTTGACCCCGAGCCGGGCAAAGGCGTCGAAGTCGAGGCCATGATCGGTCGTGCCCTTCGGGAGGTAGAGGACTTCGCCCATCAGGATGCCGTCCGCCATGTCCATCCGGTCGGCATAATCGCCGACCAGCTCGGGATCGGGAATGCAGTCGATGTCGAGAAACACGAGGCGATCGTTCGTGGCTTCGCGGGCAGCCCGGTTGCGCGCCGCCGACAGGGTCAGCGTACCGCTGCCAAGCACATGCTGTCGGATGGGGAACGGCGTCGTCGGAAGGTCGTAGGGCTCATCCTGCATCACGCCGACGATCAGTTCAGCGGGCCGTACGCGGCTGCGGGCAAGCCCCTCGACGAGGTTGCGCAGATGCTCGGCGCGGCCCGATCCGAGGGTGCAGACGCTGATCGGCGCGGTCACGACGCGACCGCCCGAAGCAAGGGTGTTGTGGAGGGCTGGGCACCCCATGACCGCGCGATGAGGCCGCGCAGCCAATCGGCCGTCCGCGCGGCGGCGTCGGGATCGACCAACCTCTTCTGCCGTTCGAGATCGAGTTTGCCGGCCTGCTGCCACAGCCGTTGCCAGGCGGCGGCGCTGGCTGGCCAGCCATCGGCAAAGACTGCCGCACCGGCCTCGCCCAGCATCCGCGCCTTCCAGCGCTGCTCGTCGAAATAGCGCCATTCGGGCACCACGATCCATGGCCTGCCGGCCGCGGCGACGGTGTGGACGGTGGTATTGCCGGTGGAGGAAACGATCCGGTCCGCGGCGGCAACCCAGCGGCTTGCGTCATCGACCCAGCCGCGATGCTGGAGGTTGGCAGGCGGAGTGTCGTGCCACGCCTGCGTGACCGATCCGATCGTGACCCACAGGCTGCTGGGTTCGGCCCGGGCGCCGAGGCTGAGCGGCGGGGCGGGGGTTCCCTCGCCCCCGCCGCCGGCGATGACGAGGACGAGGTCGGCGTCCGGAGCGATGCCGAGCGCCCGCCGGGCCTCGGGCTTGTCGAGTGCGGCCGGAGCAACACCAAGCCCGCCAGCATGGAAGATGAGATCCTCCATCCACCAAGACCGCCCGGGCTGCTCGAGCGCTGCGGCGTAAGGGGCGAGGATGCCGACGGCCCCTTCATAGGCGGCCATGTGCCCGGGATCGTCGCGATCGCCGTGCTGTAGGACGGGAACGCACGGAATGGACGCGATGCGGGCAAGCTGGGCGAGTTCGGCCGAGACATCGCTGATGAACAAGGCCGGCCGCGCTTCGTGGAACCACCGCGCGAGCGTCGCGACCGCCTCGGTGATCTGCGTCCAGCCGAGCGGAGCACAGTGGAGGGTCGGGGGCGTCCGCACGGTCGACAGCCCTTCCGGCACGGGGCCCTGCGCTTCGAACAGGGAGGGCAGTCGCTCTACGCGGGCCCATTCCGGAAGCGGCGGAAAGATGTCGTCGCGCGCGCAAAAGAGGGTGATGGGGGTATCGGGTCCGAGGGCGTGGACGAGCGAGGCCGCGCGCTCGGCATGGCCGCGACCTTGATGGTGGACGAAATAGCCGATCGCGTTCCTCATGCCGCGAGCAACCGGGCGACGTCGGTGCGGGCGAATGCGTTCAGCGCTTCGACGATCCCGCCGGCATGCGGCGCGGCGGTCCGGTAGACATTTTCGCGCGCGGCGAGGTCCGCGACCGTCGGGCAGTGGTTGGCGACGAGGATCGCGCGCGGACAGGCTTCGAGCATGTCGCGGTCGTTACCGCTGTCACCTGCCGCAAAGACCGCCGACGGCGGGAGCGACAGCCGGGCCGCGACCCACCTCATCGCGGCCGCCTTGCCGCCGCGGAGGGGGAGGATGTCGAGGAGCTTGCCGTGACTGTGGATGACGCGCGCCTTCAATTGCGCGTCGATAAGGCGCTGTTCGACGCGGTGGGCCGCCTCCTCGCTGGCGAAGAAGCTGATCTTGAACCGGCGCTGCTCGACCGCGCCTTGTGGCTCCAGGCCGGCAAGGCCGGCCAGCGCGTCGCGGATCCGTCCGGGCTCCCAGCCGTGCGCGAGGTGCCGGGCAAAGTCGTCATCGCGTTCGAGCCGCTGGCCGCGCCGCCAGTAGATTTCCGAACCGACCGAGGTGACCATCACCGCCGGCGCCTCATAATCCCATTCGCCAAGGATGCGTTGCGCCTCTTGGAGAGAGCGGCCGGTGGCGATGCCGAACATCCGGCGCGGGTCGCGGGCAAGCGCCGCCTGAAGCTGGCGCGCGCCGGTGCGGCAGCCGGTTAGCGTATTGTCGATGTCCGACAGCAGCAGGTCGCGAGGTCGACCGATCGAAGCGGTCGGAGTGCAAATGGCGCGCGCAATGTCGGAGAAGCGCTCGGCATAGCGTTCCCAGCTGTGATTGCGGACCCTCGCTTGCCCCGAGTTCGACGCGCGCAGCCAGCGTTCACGGTCGCCGAGCAGGCATTCGATCGCGCCGACGAAGGCGTCCCCATCGGCCGGATCGATGCTGATCCCGTGGCCAAGCTCGGCGACGATGTCGGCGGCGCCGCCGTGACAGGTGGCGACCACCGGCACGCCGTGCAGCGCGGCCTCGGTCAGGGTCAGCCCATAGGGTTCGGTGGCGGCGGGATTGACGAACAGGCCGCCGCTTTCCCGGGCATGGGCGTAGAAGGAGGCGATATCGGTTTGGCAGTGCTGCTTGGGGAGGGCGAGCTTGCCGTAGAGGTTCCAGCGATCGAGCCCGTCGAGCAGCTGGCGAACCACTTCGCGCTGCTCGCTCTCGCCGCTGTGCGGTCCGTCGCGAAGGCCAGCGACGATGACGAGGTTGGCGGCGTCCTGCAGGGCCGGCGAGCGACCATAAAGCTCGACCAGCCGGCCAAGGTTCTTCTTGTGAACGGGGCGGGCGATGGCGAGGATGATTGGTTTGGACGGATCGCGCAGGAAGGGCGCGACGAGCTCCCGCGCCCGGGATCGGTCGGTGCCGCGCTGGCGCCGTCCGGCACCCGGCGGCACCCGGTGGATCTTGGCCGCGTCGGCCGAGGGGTAGCGCATCAGCTGGCGTTCGGCCTCGTCGCGGGAGGAGGCGATGATCGCGTCGGCGCAGGCGATGGCGCGGTCTTCGAATCCGATGCGCGCCTCTAGCCCTTGGCTGGTCGCGACATGATCGGCCTTGTCGATCCCGAGCGAGTGGGCAGTGTAGATGAAGGGGATGCCGAAGCGTTCGCGGATGGCGATCGCGACTTCCGCGGCATCGGCAAAATGCGCGTGCACGACGTCGGGTCGCACCTCGCGCGCGTCGAGATCGGCGAGCAGGGCGGCGATAAAGGCAGGGCGGTCAGCGGCCGCGGCCTCCTTGCTGAGGTAGCGCCGGTTGCCGCTGTCGATGCGGGTAATCGTGAGCTTGGCGCCGCATTGCTGCGAGGCACGCGCATAGTCGGGGCCGAGCGAGGGCTCGTCGAACAGACGGGTGACCAGTTCGACTTCGGTGACGTCGCTCCGCGCTGCCAGCGCTTCTGACGCTCCCCAAAGATAGGTAAGATGCCCGCCGCTATCCTCGGTGATCCCGAGGGGAATGGGCGGCGGACGGAGGCATCCACCGAGGGCGATCGACATCATTCGCAAAAAAGCGGCTCCGGTGTGATAGTCAGGAAGAGCTAATCAAGCGAACGGGCGCGCGGTAAGTTGCTACCGCCAATAGGCTAAGTGCGGTCGAAGCGGCGGCCAGCAAGCGCTTCAGGCGGAATTACCCTGGACCCGCCAATTTCTGCTATCGTCGCGGGGATGGCGGCGTACACCCTTCAGTAGGTTTGCCAGGGAGCCTTGCGATGCATGGACCGGCCGAAGGCCTGCTGACGACCCATCAGCTGGCTGCTCGTCCCGAATTTACCCTTGCCGGAGTCAGGATCGACCCGGCGACGCGGGTCGTCAGCGGCCCGGCGGGAAGCTGCCAGCTCGAACCGCGCGTGATGCAGGTGCTGGCGCTGCTGGCCGACGCCAGGGGCGGCGTGGTTACCCGCGACGTGCTGTTCGCCCGCTGCTGGGGCAGTGTCTTTGTCGGTGACGACAGTCTCAATCGCGCAATTGCCGGGGTTCGCCGGGGACTTTCGGCGGTCGGTGCCGGCTTTGCCGTGGAGACCGTGCCGCGGACAGGCTACAGGCTCGTCGGTGAGGGGTTCGGCGCGGCAGGGGAGCAGGCCGACCCTGCGCTGGACGCTCAAACCGGCCTCCTGTCACGCCGAAATCTCATCGCCGGGGGAGGTTCGCTCCTCGTCGGCGCCGCGGGGCTCGCCTGGTGGGCGGGCACACGCGCCGGGCGCGATCCGGCCACGCCGCTGATCGCAAAGGCGCAACAGGCGATGCGGGCCGGGACGGCGGAGGGCCAGCGCACGGCCGTCGCCTTGCTCGATCAGGCGGTCAGGCAATCGCCGCGCAACGCCGCTGCCTGGGGTCAATTGGCGCTGACGGTGGCGCGGGTCGACGAGCATGTCTTCGCCAACACGGTGACATCGGGTCCGAAGGTGGATGAAGCCGCACAGCGTGCCCTTCAATTCGATCCCGGCAACGCCGATGCCGAAGCGGCGCTGGTGATCGCGGTCCCCTATTACGGGAACTGGCTGGCGGTGGAAAAGCAGTTCGACCGCGTGCTCGCCCGGCACCCCGGTCACCTCTACGCGAACGATTCCCATTCCTTCATGCTGGGAGCGGTCGGGCGGATGACCGAAAGCGCCCGGAGCCGCCTCCAGCTGTCGCCCGACGACCCTTACGACAGCCAGCTTCAGTACAAGGCCATCTATTGCCACTGGTTCCTCGGGCAGGTCACCCAAGCCGACCAGGCCGCCCAGCGCGCTTTCGACATGTGGCCGCGGCTGGCGCCGGTATGGTTCGCGCGCCTGTGGCTGCTGAACGGGACCGGAAGGACCGACCGCGCGCTCGACCAGATCGAGACCGAACAAGGGCGCCCCAAGATGCCACCTGCTATGATCGCGGTTCTCCGCAACGCCCACCTTGCCGCAATGAGCGGCGATCCGGCGGCGATCGCGGCAAGCACCCGGCAGGTGCTGGCAAGCGTCAGGACCAGCGTAGCGGCGGTCGTCAACGCCTTCATGCTGCTGCAACTCATGAAGTCGTTGGATGCGGTCTTCGCCCTTGCCGAAGCCTATTATCTGGAGCGCGGTCCGGTCCTCGCCGCCCTCAATTGGCGTCCCGGGCAGCCGTTCGCCCCCGACCAGCGGCGGCGCAAGACCAACATGCTGTTCACACCGCTGGGCAAGGAAATGCAGCGCGATCCCCGCTTCCTTGCGCTGATGCGCGACATTGGCCTTGCCGACTATTGGAAGCGCCGCGGCGTCCTGCCGGACTTCCTGCGCGAGCGATCGGCCTAGAAGCGCAGCTCGATCCCGGCACCGGCCTCCCGCGGGTCCTCCGCGGTACCGAAGGTCGGGCTGAATAAGTAGGTCAGCGCGAGGCGGTTGAAGGCGTTGCGGGCGTAACCGAACAGGGTGAGCTGCCGCCATTCCCACGCCGCGCGCAGGTCGACGAAACTTGCCGCACCGATCTGCCGCACCGGCGTATTGGCGTCGTCGCTGAAATAGCGCCCGTGATGCCGAACCTGGGCGCTCAACCGAATCGCGTCGGTTGGCTTCCACTCCACCGACGCACTTGCGCTGAGCCTAGGCGAACGCTGGAACTCCTTGCCGAGGGTAGGATCATTGGGAAGGAGGGTCTGATCGAGCCTCGTCCGCAGCAGGCCCAGCCCGGCGCGGACATTCAACCGGCGGTCCACGCGCCAGCCGAATTCGGCCTCGAGCCCATGGCTGGTAGCCTTTGGTGCATTGGCGAATTCCGCCGAGAAGATCGTCGCGCCATTTGGCAGTACGACCGGCACCAGCAGCTGTCGCTGCGAGTTCTCGATCCAGTTCGCAAACAGGTTGGCCGACAGCGTCCCGCGACCGCCAGCAAAGCCTGCCCGCACGAACCCTTCGAGGTTGGTCAGGCGCTCGGCCTCGAACCGGTCTTCCGCGCGGCGAACCAGGCTGACCGACGTTCCGCCCGGGTTGAAGGCGCGCTGGACGAGAATCCCGGCATTCACCGCATCGCTGATCGCGTAAGCGACGGACAGCTTGGGGAGAAGGGCCGAGAAGGACTGGTGATAGTCGGCGCGAATTCCGGTCGGCGCGACACCGACCTGTCCCACGCGGTCCTGCCGGTCCCATTGCAGGCGCATCCCCCCGGTGATGGCGAGGTGCTCGATCGGCTGCCAGCGCGCTTCGCCAAACAGGCCCGCGCTCTTCTGGCGGTCCCGAAATCCCCCGATCCCGAGCCCGAGCCCGGTGATGTCGATCCACTGCTTCTGACGGACCAGGGCGCCGCGAAGGCCGGCGACGACCTGCAGCGGTCCAGCCGGGGTCCAACGAAGCAGGGCCTCAAGCGAGGCATCCTTGTTGTCGACCCGCGTATCGCCAAGGCCCGGCAGTCCAAAGCGGCGCAGGTTCGCGTCACCACCGCTCACCGTCATCTCGGTTTCCAGCGCCGCGGCGAGTGGGACGATGGCCGTGGTGGTGAGACTGGTCACCCCGACCCGCAAAATCCCGTTGGTGCGATCCGGCGTCGGAAAGCGTCGCTGCTTGAATGGCGGCGCGACCGCTTCGAACGGCGGCGCCTGCGAGCTGGTATGCACCAGGCTGGTTTCGATCCGCATCCCCGGGACCTCCGCCGGACGGTAGAGCAGCTTCAGCCGCGCCTGCCCGTAGTCGTCCCGCCTGATGTCTGCGCCGGGAATGCCGTCCGCCAGATCGCTCGCCATTCGGCCGCGGCGAATGTCCCCGCTGAGCCTGACCGCCAGTTCGTCACCGGCCAGCGGCCCTGTGATCACCGCGGACGCCTGCCGGGTCCCGATCTCCCCGGCGAGGAGGCGGGCCTTGCCCTTCCATTCGAATTCGGGATCGCGGGTCTGAACGAAGATCGCGCCCGCGATCGAATTGCGCCCCTGCGTCGTGGTTTGCGGGCTCCTGAAGACCTCGACATGATCGACATCCCAGAGCGGCGCGGAACCGGAGACATATTCGTAAAAGCTGACCGCGCGGCCATCGACCTGGAGGGTCACGCGGGGACGGGTACCGCCGAGAAAGGCGAACAGGCCGCGACTGACACCGGTCGAATCCTGGCCCCGGATCGCGGGCCCTTCCTCGCCCGAGCCGACCTGCACGTTCGGAACGGCGGCAAATAGCTGGTCGATCCGGTCGTCGGTGCCGGCCTCGATCGCGCCACCGGTGATCACCACCACGCTCGACGGCGTGTCGCGCACCCGGCGCGGCAGCCGTTCGCCGGTGATGACGACGTCCCCGGGCAGCGCTTCTGGCAAGCGCTGGGCCTCCACCGTCGCGGGCTGCTTCCTGGCACGCGCCTCCGGAGCGATCAAACCCATGGCAGCGGCCAGTGTAGCGATCATGTGCGACTCCCCCCGACGCCGTGGGAAGAGGACTGCAGAAAGCCATGAATGGCAAGTCTCACAGGCGTGGCGCCCGGCGTCACCAGACGAACGGAACATGGCGGCACCAGTCGAGCCTGGTCCCTCACGCGGCCACCACCGGCATTCGGGCACCCGAGCGACGGCGGCGTATGGCGACCCCGATCACCGCGAAACCCAAAAGCATGGTCATCCAGGTGCCTGGCTCCGGCACCCCTGTCGCGACATTGAAACGGATGCCCGCAAGCCCAACGCCGGTCACATCTGCGTTCCAGAACGAGACCCCAGCAATGTCGGCATTCGCGCTGGTGAAGCCGTAGGAAGAAAGTAGCGGCAGGTTGGAAAGGGTCGACGATCCGAGCAGCGTGCCGTCCGAACCGTAGAAGCTGATGAAGGCATTCCCTCCGTTGCCGCCGGTCAGGCGAAGGCCGAACTCCGACTGCAAGGTCGGGAACAGGATCGAGAATGCGCCTTCGCCGATGGCATCGCTGGCCGGAAAACCAAGCGGCCCAAGTCCGCTCAGCACGGGGCCTGCCGGGCTGGCAAAGACCGAGACATTCTGTCCCGGCGCTCCCGGAAGGAGCGTCAGCGGACCCGTCGGCGCGCCGCCGATCTGGTCGTAGACACCGTTGGCGGTTACGGTCTGACCGGCGAACCGCTCGCCGAACGCGACGCCGTCGATCACTAGAAGTCCATCGTAATTGGTGCCTGGCACCGGTCCCCCGGCAACCCCGCCGAAGGTCACTTGCTGGGTTCCCGTCAACGTGTTGTATCCCGTCTGGCTGATCTGCGCCCGGAGCGGAACTGTCGCCGTGACGGCAAGCGCGGCCCCACCAAGGGCCACGATCATTTGCATCAGCTTGGTCATGTTGCTGTCCTCTCGCGTCCTGCCGCGCGCGCCGGATCGAGGGAGCTGCCGGCGCACTGGCGCGGCGGTGGTGCCGACCTTGCTGCCGACCGAGGATGACGAAGGGCTGACGGAATGCCGATCATTTCAAAAGGCACTTCTGAAGCCGACTTCGCTGCGGGTCCGGCGATAGGCGTAGAAGGCGATATTGCTGTCATTGCGCTCGTGCGTGACGCGGACGAACGGCGCGAGTCCGGCAAAGCCGAGCTGGCGAAAGGTGCCGCCTATGCTGAGCCGCATCAGCTTGTCGCTCCGGGCGGCGGCAAACAGCGCCAGCGATTCGTCGCCGCGCAGGCTGCCCAGCGCGACCCCGCCGAAAAGGGTGACCCGTCCAAGGTCTTGCCAGCCAGTCGCTCCAGCTTCCCAGCGGCCGAATCTATAGCCGGGATCGCGGGCTCGAAATCGCTCCCCGGCGGCGCTGAGCAGGACGCCCGAACGTGAGGAAAGGGCGCGTTCCAGCGACAGTTCGCCAAGCACGCTCCGGCCGTCCTGAAGCCGGTTAAGCCGGTTATCGATGGCGGAACCGGTAAGCTTCACGCCAATCGCCGCGCGCCTGCCCACGGGGCGCCGGAAGCTGGCGGTCGCGTGCACCTGCCTGATGAAGGGCACTCCGCCGAACCAGCCCTGACCAACAGCGGCTTCGAGGGACACGCGCGCTTTGCCGAACGCTCCTTCGGCACCCAACGCGGCTTCGAGATCGACCTGATTGAACTGCTTGTCGCGGTAGAAGCGACCGGCCCCGGTGACCCGGGCGATCAGGCTCAAGTCATCGCCGACACTGAACCGGCGGAATGCCGAGGCGGAACTTGCCACGCCGAGGCCTGAGCGCGCCTTGCCTTGCGGGTCGATCGCGAAATCGCCGAGCACCGTGCTCAGCCTGTCGGACCTCGTCGCCCGATTGATGTTGCTGTCGGGGGCAATGGCGACTTCGATCGACAGGCCCGCCGGCCTCCTTGAGCGCAAGGCCTCGGACCACTTGTCGACGAGGCGGGAGATCTCCTTCGGCAAGGGGCCGGCGCTCGCCGCGCGCAGCGTGCGCCGGGCGCCGTCTTCGTCCCCCAGCCGTTCCTGCAGCCCGGCAAGGTCGAGCCGGACCCGCTGCGCGCCGGGCTGTTCGTCGAGCAGGCGGCGCAGAAGCGTCGCGGCGTCGCGCAGCTTTCCTTGGCCCGCAAGAAGCGCTGCAAGTCGATAGCGGGCTTCGGCACGGACTTGCGCGGCGGGATCGTTGCAAAGCAGTCGGTAGGCGCGCTCGGATAGGACGGGGTCGGACGTTTCGCGGCGCGACGCCCATTCGAGCAGTGCGGTCGGCGTGAGGCTGACGCGCTGCTCCTGTGCGCTCGGCGCGAGGTCCACCACAGGGATTGCGGGCGAAAGCGGCAGGAGCAGCAGTGCGCTCTCGAGCGAGAGCATCCTATTTGCTCCGCTGTGCGATCCACACTCCCACCATCTGGCCTGTCTCGGTCGTGCCGGGTCGGACGAAGGGCGCCTGCCATTGCGCCATCAATTCGTTGGCGCTGGGTCCCGTGAAGCTGCCGGTGAAGGAGGAGGGCGCCGTGCTGCCCGGGACATTAAAGGCGCCGGAGAATTTGGTGCTGCCCTTCGCGTAGACCGTATCGCGGAACACGTAGTCGCCGAGCGGCGTCGGATCCCAGGTGAAATAGGCTTCTGGCCGCATTACGCCGGCCAGCTTGCCAGCGCCGAAATCGAAATTGAGCGTCACGTAGCCAAGCACGTCGACGTAGCCTTCCGACCTGCTGGTGTAGCCGCGAATTTCTCCATCGAACGAGGCGCTGCCGGTGACGGGCATGTGCGAAGCCGAGGTCGGAATGCCGTACGCAAACATCCCGATGTTGCAGCCCATCGGGCAACCCCCATTCCACTGGCCGAAATTCGTGTAGCGGAAGACCGAACTGGCCGGCCAGTCGAGCGTGACGATGACGCCCTGCTTTTGCGGGCCTTTGCCGTCCAGGAGATCGCTTCTCGTGCTGGAAATATTGATCCAGCCCTTGTCATGGAAGCTTCCGTTTCCGCCGATAGGGGCGAGCTGACCCTCGCGCGACATGTTCGCGAGGGTCATGGTGTAGAGACCGTCGGCCGCCGAATAGCGGATATGCACGGCGTCAGGCTCGGGAAGCGACACATAGACGCCGCCGTCGGTAAGTGCGCTCACCGTCGAGAAAGGCTTGTCGCTCTGCAGTCCGATCAGGCCGGCCGGAAGCGGCGGAGGGACCGGCGGGGTAGGCGGGCTGGTGGGGGGTGGAGGCGCCGCCGGCGGTGGAGCCGGGATGGAGGCGACCTGCGCCGCCGACCCGCCGCCTCCACAGCCCATAAGCCCGAGCGACAGGATCGAGGTCACGACAAGAGCGTTCCGCGGTGTTGGCATGTGACAGGCTCCTTCGCCACCACCGTCACCGCGACTGCCATTTCAGAACATGACGAACTGCCGATGATTTGCCGATGATCCTCCGCAAAGCCCCTAATTCTCGGGATAGGCATCGACGACCTGATGCGCTGCACGGTCGTATTCGGCGAGGTGGCGCTTGGCGATTTCGCCATTTCCGCTGACCTGTGCCCGGAAATATTGCTCGTACGATGCAAAGGCTTTCTTGCAGCCTTCATTGCGCTCGGCGATGTACTGGCCGGTGCTGATGTTCCAGCGCCGCCAGTTCTCCCACTGATAGCCAGCGCAGGTCGATGTGCGCATCAGCCACTCAAAGATCGCGCCGTGCGACTGCTCCATATGCGCGATAACCCCGGCGCTCCGCGTGGCAGGAGCGGCCGGCGCGTTGAAGCTTCCTGCCTTGGTTTCGCGTTCGAGTTCGTCGGCATCGCGCAGCATCTGCGCGATCTGATCCGCAGGCAGCTGCCCGCGCATCTTCTCTGCGGTCTCGCGCATCTGACGGACCACCTGATCCATATTTTGCTGCCCCTCGCCAGCTTGAACAGGGGCCGGGAGGATCGTCGCAGTTGCTGCAGCGAGCGCGATAAGGACTTTCGAAGTCATGAGGTTCTCCATCGAAGAAAAGGGGTTGGCCGGCCGCAATGAGGGCCGGCCAGGGAAGGGGGTCAGATCAGGTAGCCGCCGTCGTAGGTGACGAGGGAATGGCCCGCCGTGCCGATGCTGCCGGGCGCAAAGTCGTTGGCTGCATATTCCCCTGCGACAGGCTCGCCGACCGGAACGCTGTTCACTGCCATGGCGCTCGCGGAGGCGGGTTCGTCGGCGCCATCGACCTCGATCAGCAGGTAAGTGTGGTGCGCGGCGCCCTGTCCGTCGGTGAAGTTGATCCCGACCGACGTCACGACCTTGTTCCACGCCATCAGCGGGTCGAAGAAGGGATCGTCCGCGGCGTAGCTGATCGCCCCCGAAGCGGCCGTGAAGGTGCCGACCGTATGGGAGATATCGAACGTCAGGTCATTGATCTGCTGTCCGAACTGGTTACGCAAGGCGGCCAGCAACCCGGTCGAGATATCCCCGGTCGACGCATCCTCCTGGACGGTGATGAAGTAGGCACCTTCGTGCCCGCCGGTGACGGTGACCATGGCATGTGCGGTCGATCGCACTCCGTTGGCATCCTCAACCGTGTAATCAAACCCGTCGGTGACGACCTGACCCTTGTTCAAACCGTCGAACCAGGTCGACGGATCATAGATCACGCTGCCGTCCGGATTGAGGGTCACGGTCGGGCCGGCTTCGCTGAATTCCGGCACGGAGACGATGCGGAGTCCTTGGCCGATGTCGTTGGCCAGAAGGCCGGTCAGCTTGACCGCATGCTCGGACGCACTGATCGTGAAGTTGTCATCACGCGCGACCGGTCCGACCGGTCCCGGCGCTTCGTCCGCACCGACGATGGTCACGGTGACGACAGCGCTCGTGCCGACCCCGAATTCGTCCTTGATCGAATAAGCGAAGCTGTCGGTCGCGGTCTGTCCGCTGGCAAGATACTGGAAGGCGGAGCCGGGGTCATAATTGACGGTGCCGTCCGCATTGAGCGTGACCGATCCAGCGGTCTTGCTCGTATCGAGCGCCGACACCGTCAGCCGGGCGCCCGCGTCGACATCGGTATCGTTGCCGAGCAGGTTGACGTTGAACAGCTTGCTGTCCTCGCCGACTGAAAAGCTGTCGGACGAGGCGATGGGTACGTCATTCTCGCCGGTGACCGTGATGGTGATCGATCCCGTCGCCTGCTGCCCGGTTGCGCTCTGGGCGACATAGCTGGCAGTGCTGGTGCGGACCTGACCGGCGGCCAGGGACTGATAGGCGGCGCCGGGCGTGACCGAGACATCGCCACTGGCGCTGAAGCCGAAGCTCAATCCCGGGTCGGTGCTGGTGACAGACACCAGCTTCAGGGGCGTCCCGGCGCGGTCGCTGTCATTGGCGAGCACGTTCACGGTGCCCGACAGATTTTCGGTGGTCGTCACCTTGTCGGCGACCACGACGGGGGCGCTGCCCCGCGCCACCATCGCGGCAGGGGTGAAATCGCCATCGGCAAAGCGCAGGGTCTCGACCGAGATGAGGACGTCGGTCCCGTCGCGCCCGGCAGGATCGAGGTCGCGGATGAGAAAGCCCTCGGCGGTCTTGGTCACCAGATAGTCACTCGACGATCCGGAGAATTCCGCCACGTCGTTGCCGGTGCCGCCATCGAGCGTGTCGTTGCCAGCGCCGCCGCGAAGCCGATCGTCGTCGCTGCCACCCGAAAGCGTGTCGACGCCAGTGCCACCGACCAGCAGGTCGTTGCCGCCCCCGCCGATCATGAAGTTGCGACCACCAGTGCTGGCGAGGATATCGTCCCGCGCGCCCCCGACCAGCACGTCGTTTCCGTTGCCGGTATGGAGGTAGATTTGCTCGATATTGCGGATCTCGGCGCCGGCGACGGTGACGGTGCCGGTAAGGTTGTTCGCCAGGTTGAAATCGATGCTGCCGTCGAAACCGCGCAGGTCGATCGACGCATAATCGATGCCGGTACCGCCATCGACCACCCGGTCGCCAAGCGCTGCCCCGATATTGTCGTTGCCGTCGCCACCTTCGATGATGTCATCGCCGGCGCCGCCGATGATCAGGTCGTCACCGCTTCCGCCATACAGCTGGTCGTTGCCCGACCCGCCGATCAGCTCGTCATCGCCAGCCCCGCCATCGAACGTGACCCGCCCGGTGCCGCCGATCAGCGTATCGTTGCCGCGGCCGGTGAAGAGCTCGACCGATTCGACGTTGACCACGCTGGTGCCATTGTCGAGCACTTGCCGCACGGCCGGATTGGTGAGGTCGAAGGTGATGTCCGTCGTCGCATTCGCGCGATCGATGAAGGCGGTGTCGTTGCCGCTGCCGCCGTCGATGACGTCGACGCCGGTGTCCTTTCCGGGCTCGCTGTAGCGATTGTTGGAGATCAGCGTGTCGTCGCCCGCGCCGCCCAGCATGACGTCGTTGCCGCTGCCGCCGTTCAGATAGTCCATGCCGTCTCCGCCTTCGAGACGGTCGTTGCCGGCCATGCCGAACATGAGATTGAAGCCGCCTTCCGCGCTGAAGGTGTCGTTGCCGGCTCCACCGGTCAGGCGAGCGTCGCCGCGGCCGGTGCGAAGGGTGAAGCTTTCAAAGTTGCGGAGGTCGGTGCCCGCCATGTTGACCGTGCCGACAAGGTTATCGGCGAGGGTGAAGTTGATCGCCGTATTGTGCGTACGGAAGTCGAGGATGGCGCTGTCCTTGCCATCACCACCATCGAGCAGCAGGTCGCCCTTGCGGCCGTAGACGATGTCGTCGCCGGCGCCGGCGAAGACGGTGTTGGCACCGCCGCGGGCGTCGATCACGTCATTGCCGGCGCCACCGTCGAACCAGTCATTGGCGCCGCCGCCGATCAGCTTGTCATTGCCGCGGCCGGTGTAGAGGCTGACCGCTTCGACGTTGACCACTGTAGTGCCGTTGTCGAGCACCTGCATGACCGCGGGGTCGGAGAGGCTAAAACTGATGTCGCTCGCCGCGGTGGCGCGGTCGATCGAAGCGGTATCGAAACCGCTACCGCCATCGATGACGTCGGCGCCGCTGTCCTTACCCGGTTCGAGCAGGCGGTTGTTCGAGATCAGGAAATCGTCGCCCGCGCCGCCGAGCAGGACGTCGTTGCCACTGCCGCCATCGAGGATGTCGACCCCGTCGCCGCCCTCCAGGCGGTCGTTGCCGGCCATGCCCTGCATGACATTGAGGCCGCCTTCGCTGCTCAAGGTGTCGCCGCCCGAGCCGCCGGTCAGCCGGTCATCGCCGCGGCCGGTGCGCAGGGAGACGGTCTCGAACCCGCTGATGCGCGTTCCGGCGATGATGACCTCACCGGCAAGATTGTCCGCAAGGTTGAAGGTGACCGTGTCATTATGCGTGCGGAAGTCGAGGATCGCCTTGTCCGCGCCGTCGCCGCCGGACAGGAGGATGTCGCCCTTGCGGCCGTAGACCAGGTCGTCGCCGTCGCCGCCGTAGATGGTGTTCGGGCCGCCCCCGGCATCGACCGTGTCATTGCCCGCGCCGGCATCGAACCAGTCGCTGCTCGCGCCTCCGGTCAGGGTGTCGTTGCCCTTGCCCGTGAAGAGCGCAATCGCCTCGACGTTGACGACGGTGGTGCCGTTGTCGAGCACTTGCATGACGGTCGGATCGGCCAGGCTGAAATTGATGTCGGTCGTGGCATTGGCCCGGTCGATCGAGGCGGTGTCATAGCCGCTGCCGCCGTCGAGCAGGTCGGCACCGGTGTCCTTGCCCGGCTCCGACGTGCGGTTGTTGGCGATCAGGAAGTCGTCGCCGGCCCCGGCGAGAAGGACGTCGTTGCCGCTTCCGCCGTCGAGGATGTCGACGCCGTCGCCGCCCTCGAGCCGGTCGTTGCCGCCCATGCCCTTGAGGATGTTGAACCCGCCGAGGCTGGTGAAGGTGTCATTGCCCGTGCCTCCGGTGAGGCGTGCGCTGCCGTAGGCGGTGTTAATGGTGATGTTCTCGACGTTGCGGATGTCGATGCCGGCGATCCGCGCCGTCCCGACCAGGTTGTCGGCAAGGTTGAATTCGATGCCCTGGTTGAAATTGCGAAGGTCGAGGATCGCGGTGTCGTTGCCATCGCCGCCGTCGACCAGGGCCGTGCCGAGATAGCCGTAGAGCTTGTCGTTGCCGGCATCGCCGAACAGCTGGTCGGCCTCGCCGGCCGATCCGAAGACCGTGTCGTTGCCGTTGCCACCGTGCAGGGTGTCGTTGCCGGTGAAGCCGCGAATAGTGTCGTTGCCGCCGCCGCCGTCGATATTGTCGTCGCCTGCGGTACCCCACAGAGTGTCGGCGTTGTTGGTGCCCTTGATCGTAGCCATGTGCTTGTCCTTTCAGAAATGGAGGCGAGCGACGGCAATCCCGGGGCGCTGCTGCGCCCCGGATTGCCGTGCTCGAGGTGGGTTGAAGTTTGCCTTGCGGACGCCCGGCGCCCGCTGTTCAGTTCATGCGGCGAAGGAGGACGGGATCGGCGAGAAGACCGGTCGCGCGCCGCCGTCATGGACGGTTGCGGGCGAAAGCCTTGCCGGAAGCTTGTGGCGCTCCGCCGGCTCGACCGTCCCAGCCGAGGCCCTGACCGACGCCGTTGCAGCGATGCAGGACAACAGCCCGAACAGGACTGCGGTGGTCGCCGCCCGGCGGCGCGCGCAAGACAGGTTGGTCACGACGTCATTCCTTCGCAAGAAGAGCATTTGCCCGGTGATGGATGGAGGCACCGGATGCCGGTGCGCTGCGGGGGTGCTTTTAAGGTCCGCCCCGTATCAATCGGATGTCGCGCGGCGGCCATTTTTGTATCAGTTGTGTCAGGACACGGTGGCGATTAGCCTTTGAATGGTGAGCGGCGAGCGGGACATGTCGGGCGGTCTGGACAACACAGAAAGCGACGAACGGGCGCTCGCCGACGCACTGCCGGTCATCTGCTTTTCCGCCGACCCCTGCGGACGCCTTCGCTGGCTCAACCGGCGGTGGGACGAATATGTCGGGGAATGCCCGGGTCAGGACGCCGAAACACGCTGGCGCCGCGCGAGCGACCGCGCCGACGACACGCCCCATCAGCAGGGCTTTGCATCGGGAGAGCCCTTCCACTGGGTGGAAAGAATCCGTGGCCGCGATGGGGAAGCGCACCTGTTTCTTGCCCAGGTCCAGCCGCAACGCGATGCGGGAGGGACGCTGACCGGCTGGATCGGAACCTGCTCCAAGGTGACCGAGCAGGTCGAATCCGAGCGCCTTCAAGCCTTTCTGCTTAAGCTCGGTGACCTGATCAGGGAGGAAACCGACCCCGAGCGGATCTTGGCCATGACGTCGGAAGCGGTCGGACTGGAGCTTGCCGCCGACCGCGTCGTTTATGGCACCGTCGACTGGGAAGGCGGGATCATGTTGATGAGCCCCGACTGGCGCTCGGACGCGACCGTCTGGGCCGCGCACCGCTTTCCCCTTGCCGCATATTCGCCAGAACATATCGCGGCACACACCCGCGGCGACACGCTGGCGGTCAGCGACGTCAGGATCGAGCCACTGGTGTCCGACCTCGCCCGTGAACGCTTCGAAGCGGCGGGGGTCGTCTCTTTCGCCAGCGTGCCCCTGGTCAAAGGCGGAGTCGCCCGCGCGATCATGACGGTGCAGCAGTTCGAGCCCCGGCAATGGAGCCGGTTCGATCTCCACCTCATTGCCGAGGCGGCCGAACGGATCTGGGCGACACTCGAACGCGCCAAGAGCCAAGCCCACCTGGCGAGCGCCGAGCGGCGGCGGGTGTTCCTGCTGGCGATGAGCGACCGGCTGCGCGGCGAAAGCGACCCGATGCAGGTGCTCTCGCTGTCGGCACAGGCGTTGGGCGAGTTCCTCGGCGTCCGCGAGGTCATCTTCTCCGAGATCAACGAGCAGGGGACGCACCTTTGTTCGCTCCGCAGCTGGTCGGACGGCACGGTCCCGCCGCGGCAGGCGAACATACCGCTCACTGCGCTTGGCGACACGCTGCAGAGGACTTACGAGGCAGGGCTGACCAAGGTGTCGGCCGACATCGCGACCGACCTCGATCTTCCCGGCAGCCTGCGCCAGGCGCTGCTCGACCTCGGAATCAATGCCTATGTGACTGTTCCCGTCCTGTCGGGCGGAAGGCTGATCGGCAGCCTGTCGGTGCAGTCCGCCACCGCGCGCGAGTGGGTCGAGGACGATATCGAGCTGGTCGAAGCGGTAGCCGAGCGAAGCTGGGAGGCCCTTGGCCGCGCCCGCGCGGCAGTGGCGCTGCGCGAAAGCGAGCAGCTTTTCCGGTCGGTGATCGAGGCGCACCCGATCCCGGTCGTGATTGGGCAGGGCGGGCGCCTCGTGCTCGCCAATCCCTCCTTCGCGGCGCTGGTCCACCTCGGGTACGGCCCCGCGGCCCCAGATACGCAGGCGGCGCTGGCCGCGGCATGGGAGGTCGTCCATCCGCTGGTCGAAGGCGCCGAGCAGGGGGATGACAGGGAAGCAAGTATCGCGCTCGGCACATTGGTCGTCCCGGTCAGCCTCAGCTGGCGCCGCATCGCCTATCGAGGGGCCCCGGCGGTCATCGTCTCGATCTTCGACCTGACCGAGGCCAAGCGCGGCCAGGCTGAACTCGCCCGCTCACGCGAGGCGTTGCACCAGGCCGAGAAGCTGACGGCGCTCGGCTCGCTTCTGGCCGGGGTCAGTCACGAGCTCAACAACCCGCTGTCGATCGTCACCACGCAGGCGTCGCTGCTCGAGGAATTGGTCGAGGGGACGCCGGCGGCCGACCGCGCGTTCAAGGTGCGCCGGGCCGCGGAGCGTTGTTCGCGGATCGTGCAGACGTTCCTGGCCATGGCCCGGCAGAAAGCCCCCGAACGCCGCGAGGTCAGGGTCGGCGAGGTTGCGCGGGCGGCGTTCGAACTGGTCGAGTATCAATTGCGCACAGGAGGCGTCGAAACGGCGTTCGAGGTCGCGCCCGACCTCCCGCCGATCTCCGCCGATCCCGACCAATTGCACCAGGTCCTGGTCAATCTGCTCATCAACGCGCAGCAGGCGTTGCAGGATCGCGCGGGCCAGCGCCGGATGATCCTGCGGGTCGCGCGCGCGGGGTCCGACGCGATCAGGATCGAGGTCGAGGACAATGGGCCGGGCGTCCCGCAGGATATACGCTCGCGGATCTTCGAGCCCTTCTTCTCGACCAAGCCGCAAGGGACCGGGACCGGGGTCGGCCTCAGTTTCTCGCAAGGTCTGGTCGAAGCCCACGGCGGGCGGCTCGATCTTTTCGATGGACGCGAGGGCGGGGCATGTTTCCGCATCACGCTTCCGATCTTGCCGATCGCCATCGGTGAGGCGACCGGGCCGAGCGACAGCGCCAGTCCGCACTCCCAAAACCGCGGGCGACTGCTGGTCGTCGATGACGAGCCCGAGCTGGCCGAAGCGATCGCCATCTACGCCGGGCGCGCCGGATACCAGGTCGACATGGCCGAAGATGGAGCCAGTGCCATCGCCCGGCTGAAGAGCGCGACTTACGACCTCGTGTTGTCGGATCTCCGGATGCCGGGTCTCGACGGACCCGGGCTCTACGCCTGGATCGCCGAGGAGCAGCCGCATCTGCTCGGCCGGCTGGGCTTCGTTACCGGCGATACGATGGGGCAGGCGGCCGATCAGTTCCTCGAACGCACGGGCTGCCCGGTCATCGAGAAGCCTTTCACGGGCGACGGGGTCCGCCAGCTGATCGAGCGCCTCCATGCGAGGCGGGGAGTGGCGGCGTGAGCCACCACATCGCCGTGGTCGATGACGAAGAAGATCTGCGGGACGCCATCGCCAGCTACCTGCGCGGGCATGGCTATGCCGTCAGCGAGGCGTCGGGTGGCGCAGGCCTTGATGCGGTGATGCGGGAAAAGCCGGTCGACCTCGTGGTGCTCGACGTCAACATGCCCGGCGAAGACGGGCTGTCGATCGCCCGGCGGCTACGGGCGGCGGGATCGATCGGGATCGTCATGCTGACCGCGCAAGGGGCACTGGTCGACCGGATCGTCGGCCTTGAGACCGGTGCCGACGATTACCTTCCCAAGCCGTTTGAACTGCGTGAGTTGCTCGCGCGGGTGCGTGCGGTCCTGCGGCGGTCGGGAGTACCGTCAGCGACGGGAGTGCCGCGGCGGGAGGTCGGCTTCGGACGCTGCATCCTCGATCTCGAGGCCCGTACGTTGCGAACCCGCCAGGGCGAGCCAGTGCCGATTACCGCGATGGAATTCGACCTCCTCAAGCTGTTCGCGGACCACCCCGGAAAGGTGCTCAGCCGCGACCAGATCCTCAACCATGCGCACAACCGTGACCTCGAACCCTTCGACCGGTCGGTGGATCTTCGCATCGCCCGCCTCCGCCGCAAGGTCGAAGAGGACCCCGCGAAGCCTGACGCACTCAAGACCGTGCGCGGAGCTGGGTACCTGTTTTCACCGAGACATTGACGCCGACGCTGGCTCGGCGTGGGGCGCGATCAGGCCGCGGGTTCCTCGTCGATTCCTTCGCTGAAGTCGCGAACGACGCCCTGGCGGTGGCGGGTATGGGTGACCTGCGGGGCTGAGTAGGCGAAGCTGACCCGCGCCGCCTGCTCCGGCTCAGGCCGCGACCAGCTCGCGCGTGCTGGGCTGGGCCGCTGCGTCCATCGCGATCCACTGGAGATCGCCGGCGTAGCGCCACGCCATTCGGCCTGCCTCGTCGAGGGCGAACAGGTGGAGCCACTTGTTGTCGAACAAGGCACGCACCGCCGGGTGGCGGGAAAGGACGTCGCTGATCGCCTCGCGCGGGGCCTCAATCAGCACCGACAGGCGAAGCGGTTCGTGAACCAGCCGCTTTCCTTCGCTGATCGACTGGAGCGGGAGGCCAGGTCGCAGCAGACCGCCATTGCCTTCGACGACGCCAAGCCCTCCCGTCACATTGTGAAGCAGCTTGTTGCCCGCGCCGAACAGATCGGGCGCCACAGTCGAGCCGTAATATTGAAGGCTGATCCAGCTCGCGACCACCACCGGCGCGGTGATGATCATCTCCAGCACGTCAAAGCCGGCGTCCTCCCGCCAGTTGTAATCATGGAGGAAGGCGCGACCCTCCAGGTCCTTCCCCGCCGTGCGGTGGCGCGGGGCGGCAACGAAGGCCTTGCAGCCCGCCAGCGCCCATTCCGGCCGTACCTCCGCCCAGTTGCGGGCACGCTTGGCGATGGCGGAAGCGTCGTTTGCCCGGGGCAGGCGAGCGGCCCGCTCGCACGCTGCGAACGCCCCGGCAGCACGAAGCCATTGGTGGGCCTGCCTCACGTCCGGCGCGTGCGCGGCCGAGGGGAAATCGTCGGCATAAATGGTGAACACGTCTGTCGTCGTATCATGCAGCGCGCCGAGGAACAGCGTGTCCTGCGGGATGACGATGTCCTTGGCCTTCAGCCCATCGCGAACGTGCGGATCGTTGAGCAGGTCAGCGAGCAACCGCGCATTCACCTCTCCGGAATAGCCTCCGCACGCCCCGCAGTGCAGCGCGCTTGCGTGAGGATTGTTGACGACAGTGGCGCCATGCCCGGCGAGCAGGACCAGCCGCGCGAAGCTACGGGTCAGCGACATGGCGCGGAGCACCGTTTCCGCGGTGGCAAGGCGGGTGACCGGGTCGAGCGGCGGGTCGAGCCGCGGCTTCAGATCGTCTGGCGCCGTGGCGGAAGAAAGGCTCAGGGCGTCGCGCACCAGCTTTGCGATGTAGAGCGGTCCGGTCGCCTCGACGAAGGCGAAGGACGACACCGCTGCAAGGCGAAAGCGGCCCCAGGCGCGCTTGGCGCGGGCCGCGATGCGGGCGCTGAGCTCTGTCGCGGCGGGATCGCCGCTCGCGCCGCCTGCTATGCTGTTGAGGCCCGGGTTGAGGAGGACGGGCAGTCGGGCCTCCACGGTGTCGGATCCGAACCGCCGGTGAGCAACGCCGAGCCCGAAGAAGCCGGCGAAGCCGATGGTCTGGATCCCCGGGTCAAGGCTCTCCAGCGCGCGGCGGAACACCTCGGAACGGACGTCTATGCAGAAGGCGACCTGCAGTGCCGGAGCCGGCGACCGCTCCTCGGCCGCTCCACCCGCGAACAAGACGGCAAGCTTGCGTTGGGCGGCGCGTTCGGCGGCTTCCTGGAGAATGGCGTCGGTCCGGTCTTCGGCGGTGGCGGCGATCGGCTCGGCAAAGGCCGCCACGGAACGCTCCCAATCGGTGCCGACCTGGGGAAAGCGCCTTTTCAATGCGAGCTCCCACACCAGCATGATCGCGACGAGGTCGGTGGTCGTGCCATCCGTCCCGTCGCGCAGCTCGGCCTGCCACAGGCGATAGCGCGCCGCCTGCGCCCATCCGCCGAGGCAAAGAAGCAGCCGGTGGAAGTAAGCCGGCAGCGCTTTTTCGCTGAGGCCTAGTTCGGCCACGGCTACCGCCATGGCTGCCTCGGCCTGCTCCGGCAGGTCGGCGACGGTTGCTGCAAAGCCCGTTAGCCCCGCGATCTCTGGGGTCAGGTCGTGCGTCGCGACCGCCCGCCACGCGGCATAGGCGCCACGGCCCGCAGGAGCCGGCCACAGTGCCTGGCCCTGGTCGAACCAGCCCGCCGCCCAATGGCTGACACGCTCGGCGACAAGTGCCGGCCAGTCGGTATCCGACGCTTCGGCCGCGAGATCGGCGATAGTGGACGTGGCGACCGGTGCGCGGCGTGCAACCAGCGTTTCCTGCTTAAACGCAGCGACATCGGGGGCCTGGCCGTTGGCCACCATCGCATCGGCGAGATCGATGTCGGCAATGTCGCCCTTCGCGATCCGCTCGGCGAACCAGGCGCGGGGCATGGTGATGGCCACTCCGCCCGCGCGGCGCAGGCGGACCGAAGCGGTCGCAAGATCATCTTCCGACTGGCCGAGGAACGGGTTCACTGCGACGCTCGAGGCGAGCGGCCACAGAGGCGGAATGGCGCGGGCCGCCTGGTCGGCCGCAGCGAGGATGGCGTTTGTCATGACGTGCAGCCTTCTGCTGAGATGAAGGGTCAGGCGCGGCCGACGGACCAGCCACCAAGCAGGCGGTCGAGGGCCGCATTCGCGTAAAGACCGTTGGAAAGGTGGACCCGCAGGCCCGCCGCCGCCGGATGACCGACCCATAAAAGGAACAGCGCCTGCGCGATCGCGACCGTTCCGAAGCTCAGCAGCGCGAGGGCGATCAGCGTCCATTCAAGCGGTCCCGGGGCCGGCGTGACGGGCAGGGTGCCACGGGTCATCCACTCGGCGAGGCTCTGCAGAGAGAAATAGCCGATGGCTGCCGCGAGCGAATAAAGCGCCGTGCGCCGCGTCAGCGGCCTCGGCGCCGCATCGGCCAGCCCCTGCGCGAGAAGGTAGGCGACACCGAAGATGAGGATCGCGCCGAGCGCCAGGGCCTGTGGGCTCTTGTGTTCGAACCCGAACGCCAGTCCGAACCCGGTGCCGATGGCGGCATAGATGGCGAGCGCAAGAAAGAATGCGCGGCCAACCGCGCCGCCGCTCGGCACTGCAACCGGGCCCGGCCGACGGATCGCCGCGACCTGCTCCACCGCACCGCCCGAGGCGAGGAAAGCATGCGCCTTGTAGAGCGAGTGGGCGACGATGTGCAGCAGCGCGACCGGAAACAGCGCAAGGCCGCATTGCAGGATCATGAAGCCCATCTGCGCGACCGTCGACCAGGCAAGCGAAGTTTTCACAGCCGGCTGCGTCAGCATCACGGCGGCCCCGAAAATGGCGGTAAAGCCGCCAATCATAGCGAGCAACGCCAGCACACCCGGAGCCGCCAGCATGACGTCTGCCATTCGGATGAGCAGGAAGCCGCCGGCGTTGATCACTCCGGCATGAAGCAGCGCCGAGACCGGGGTAGGGGCCTCCATCACCTCTGTCAGCCAGCCATGCGTCGGAAATTGCGCTGACTTGAGCACGGCAGCGATCGCCAGCAGGATCGCCGCGACCAAGACGCCGCCCGGTGTCTCACCGCCGCGCACCGTCGCGTTGATCGCGGCAATGTCGGTCGTTCCGAATGCCATGGCGAGGGTCGCGACGGCGCCCACAAGTGCGATGGCTCCGAAGGTTGAGAAAAGTGCCTTCTTGCGTGCGGCGCGCTGGGCGGGGCGGCGGTCGACGTAGAACAGCAGCAGCTTGTGTAGGCAGAAGCTCGTCGCCATCCATGCCACGGCCAGCTGCACCAGATTGCCCGCACCGACCAGCAGAAGCACCGAGGCGATGGCGGCGCTCAGCCAGCCGGCGAAGGCGCCTTCGCGTGCCTCCCCATCGAGGTAGGTGCGGCTGTAGCGGACGACCACCCAGCCGACGAACGACACCAGCAGAAGCATCGTGACGCTGACCGCGTCGATCCGGGCGGAAAGGCCGAGCCCCTTCAGCCCGATCAGCGGGCTGGTTGAGGGGCCCGCCGTCAGCAGCGCAAGCAGTGACGCACCGGCCGCGAGCAGTGCAAACAGCGCCGCGCCCTCGGCCAGACGCGGCAGCGCGCCCGGCCGCCGGCCTGGCCGCATCACGGCGAGCATCGCCACGATTAGCAGCACAATGGGAGCGGCAAGCGGCAGATATTGAATACCCACGGACGATCTCCGGTTCGTTCCTGGGGCGAATAGAAGAGTGCACGCTATAGGTTAAATGCATTGTTCTAAGAATATCGTTCGTCTAAAACGAACAGATGGCGGCATTGAATTACCACCACCTGCGTTACTTCTGGGCTGTCGCCCACGACGGCAATCTCACCCGCACCGCTGACCGACTGAACCTTACCCAGTCCGCGCTGTCGGTGCAGATCCGCAAGCTCGAGGAGCGGCTTGGCCACGACCTGTTTGAACGCCGCGGCCGGCAGCTCCACCTCACCGAGGCCGGTCGCATCGCGCTCGACCATGCCGACACCATCTTCGCGACCGGCGACGAACTGCTGGGTACGCTTCAGCAGACTGGCCGGGCGCGCCAGGCGTTGCGGATCGGCGCGCTGGCCACGCTGTCGCGCAATTTCCAAGTCGAGTTCCTGCGCCCGCTGATGGGTCGCAACGACATCGAGATCATCCTGCGTTCCGGAAGCACTGCCGAGCTTCTCCGGTCGCTCGAGGCGCTCAGTCTCGACGTCCTCCTGCTGAGCAGTCCGCCCGCCCGCGACGCGATGACCTCGTTCGTCGCGCACCGCCTGGCTGAGCAGCCAGTCAGCCTGGTCGGGACACCCGAGCGTCTTGGCAGGGCTCATCCTGCGGACGGCATCGCCCCCTTTGCAGCCCTTCTTGCGACACAGCCGGTCGTCCTTCCGACCACCGACAGCGAGATCAGGCTCGGCTTTGATGCTCTGATGGACCGCCTCGACATCCGCCCGCAGATCGCCGCCGAGGTCGAGGATATGGCGATGCTTCGCTTGCTCGCCCGCGCCGACCTTGGTCTTGCGGTGCTTCCGCCTATCGTCGTCAAGGACGAGATCGCGGCTGGCACACTGATCGAGGCCGGGCAGCTCCCCGGGATTGCAGCCGCCTTTTACGCGGTGACGATGGAACGGCGCTTTCCCAATCCGCTCTTGCGCGAACTGCTGCACGGCAAAGTGCCACTGCCCGACTGATCGTTAGAGCAAGGCTTGCACCGATCCGCGCTTTTGCCCACCACATGCCCGAACTGCAGTGTCTCGTCAGGAGCAACCGTGAAGCCCTTCCTCCTTGCCACTACGATCGCCGTTGCCACATCCATCGCGCCGCTCCCGGCAATGGCATCTCAGCAAAGCGCGCCCGCGGCATCCACCACGAGCGAGGATGCGCGGCTCACCGCCTTTCTTGATGCCGAGTTCGCCGAACTCGTGAAGCAGCAACCACAGACCGCGACCCGCCTTGGCCTGAAGGACGGCGGCGACAAGTGGAACGACATCAGTGACGCCGGCCTCTCGCGGATTGCCATCTGGCGCCAGGCGAGCGCAGCACGGATGAAGAGCGCCTTCGACCGCTCAAAGCTCTCGCCCGAAGGGCAGGTCAATTACGACATCTGGATGCTGGAAGCCGAGCGCGCCGCGCTGGCTGATGCTGACCGTGGCTACAAGCCGCCCTTCTACTCGAGGCTTTATTCGGCCCACAGCCAGCTGCCCGACTTCCTCATCAACACGCACGGGATCGCCGATGCGACCGACCTTCGCAACTACGTCGCGCGGCTACGCGGCATTCCGGCCGTGCTCGGCATCGCCGTCGCGCGCACCAGGGCCAGCGAGAAGGCCGGCATCCGCGTCCCTCGCTTCCAGCTCGAAACGATTATCGAGGGCAGCGCGCAGCTGACCAGCGGTGCGCCGTTCGACGCCAGCGGAAAGGACGCGGCGCTGTGGGCCGACGTCAAGGCCAAGACCGAAAAGCTGGTCGCAGGCGGCAAGCTGCCGCGTGCGGATGCGGACGCCCAGCTTGCCGAAGCCCGCGCCGCGATCCTCGCGCTCAAGCCCGCTTACGGCCGGGTGATTGCTTGGGCCAAGGAATCGTTGCCGACCGCGCCGAGAGGCCGGGTCGGTGCCATCTCGCTGCCCGGCGGTGCGGACTATTACGCGCATGAACTGAAGCTCAACACCACCACCGATCTTACCGCGCAGCAGATCCACGCAATCGGCCGCAAGGAGGTCGCCCGGATCGAGTCCGAGCAGGATGCGCTCGCGCGGCAGGCCGGTCTCAAAGACCGCCACGCCTATTATGCCGAGCGCGAACGGCTCTACCCGCCGCGGCCGTGGGACGATGCCGCCCGGGCCGACTATCTCGCCAAGGCCAATGCCTTTGTCGCACACACCCGCACGTTGCTTCCGGCCTACTTCGGAACGCTTCCGGCCTACCGGATCGAGGTGGTCCGCGAACCGGAGTTCAGCGAAGTGCCGGGCGGTGCCGCTCACGCCTCCGGGCCCAGCCCGGACGGCTCGCGCCCGTCGCGGACCTACGTGCACCTGGTCGGCAACCAGGAAGATCCGGCGGCCATGTACACGCTGATGTGCCACGAATCGGTTCCCGGCCATAACACGCAGGGCGACATCCAGGTGCGTCAGAAGGGCGGTCCCAAGTTCCGGTCGGTCACCGGCTACGTCGCGTTCGGCGAGGGCTGGGGCCTCTACGCCGAAGCGCTCTGCAAGGAGATGAACGCATTTCCCGATATCGCCGCCGACTTCATGCGCCTGGATGCCGAGCTGTTCCGCGCCGCGCGCCTTGTCACTGATACGGGCATCCACGCGCTCGGCTGGACCGAGGATCAGGCGGTCACCTACATGACCGATACCGGGCGCCAATCACCCGAGCGCGCACGGTCGGAGGTCCGCCGCTACATCACTCTCCCGGGGCAGGCGACCGGCTACAAGATCGGCATGCTCAAGATCATGGAATTGCGCCGCAAGGCCGAGAAGCAGCTTGGGCCGAAGTTCGACATCAAGGGTTTCCACGACCTGCTGATCGCGTCGGGATCGCAGCCGCTGTCGATCTTGGAGCGCCGGGTCAACGACTGGATCGCTTCGCGCTCCTGACGCAGCGGCTCAGCGCGGTCTGGGCGCGAGAGGACTGCTCGCGTTCCAGGCCGGCGCGCGCTCCTGGTCGGCGACCCGGCTGACAAGTCCATAGAAGAAGCGATTGAAGTCGCGGGCGGCCTGCCAATCGATCGCTTGGGCGAGGTCGTCCTGTGGGCGGTGGTAGCCTTGCTGATACCAGCGCCGGTAGATGCGCTCGCTCTCGCTTCCAGGCTTGTAGCCGAAGACGAAATTCACCGCCGGGACGCCCGCCTGCATGAAGTTCCAGTGATCGGTTCGCTGCAGCAGGTTGCGCTGCGGTTCGGGATCGGTCTGGACAGCGATCCCGAGCCCTTCCGCAACCTTCCGCGCATCATCGCCAAGGCTGCTGTCGTTGAGCCCGTGTACCGTCAGCAGCTTCAACGGGAAGATCGGTCGCAGCTGGTCGAGGTTGATGTTGCCGACCGGCTTCGCGATCTCTGAAGGCCAGTGCTGGGCCAGCCAGCGGGAACCGTGCAGCCCTTTTTCCTCGCCGGTGACGGCAGCGATCACTACGGGCCGGCGAAAGCCCTGGCCCCCGCGGCGCTCGACCAACCGGACCAGCAGGGCGACATAGGCCGCATCGTCGAGCGTGCCGTTGTAGAGGCTGTCCCCGCGCACCGGCTCGCCATAGCCATAGCCATCGAGATGCGCAGTCAGGACCATCGGCTGGCTCGCGAGGGCAGGGTCCGTGCCGGGGAGCAGCCCCAGTACGTTGGCGGACTGGAGCTTCCTTCGTTGCAGGGTAAAGCTTGCCTTGAACCGGCCAGGCACGTCGAAAGAGGGAAGCGGCGCACCCCTGCTACCTGCCTGAATCAGCGCCGGCGCGTTGCGGCCGGACCCGCCGGTCAGCTTGCCTAGCGCATCGGCGTTGAGGGTGAAGATCGCGATCTTCGGCGGTGTCGGCGGTGATCCTGCAATCCAAACCGTGCGTGCATAGGCATAGGGCCAGCGCGGCGGCTCGATGGTGAAGCCTGGGTCAGCGATTGTCGCGGCTGCCCGTCCACCTGCCGCCGCGATTGCATCGATCTGTTCCTGCGCCGTCGGCATTCCGGGCCGGCGGGAGCCATGGCAGACGACCAGCTTCCCCCGCACGTCGCCGAGCGCTCCGGCCGCGCAATAGCCGCGGTAGGCGATCGGCAGGTCGAGGCTCGCCGGCACGCTGAGGGGCGCGGCCGTCAAGTCATGCAGGAAGCGCATGGGTGTTGTCCCGACGCCGACCGTGGCCCGCGTGATCTGCACCTGCTCAAGCGCCATGCGCTGGTACCAGCCACCCTGGTCGCCGATCGGCTTCAGCCCGGCCGCGGCAAGGCGCCTCGCAACGACGGCGGCGGCACGGTCATAACCGGGCGATCCGGTGTCGCGCCCTTCCATGGCATCGCTCGACAGTTCGCTCGTCAGTCGCCACCAGGCCCTTGTGTCGGCATCCTGCGGTCCCGTCGCGATCGCGGCCGAGGCTATCAGGGCAAGGGCTGCAGTGTTCATGGCATTCCCCGAGCAGGATGGAGTTCGAATACAGCATTGCGGCAAAGGTGCGCGGCGGCAATCCTGCACCGGTCCGTGGGCGTCGCCATGTGCATGCGGCCCTCTTTACGGTTGCGCGTGCTGCGCCTTCGTCTAGACTGAGGGCGCTCGGCCAACTCTTGCCACGCTCGATCCTATTTCACGCATGTTCTCCTCTTGTTCTCATGGAACGAAGAGTGTACATGCAGTTCGTAACGGGGCATTCGGCCTCAGATGTGGACGAAGGGACGAGCGCATGGCAACGCAGCTTAAGGTCGTTGGAATGGGCGGGGATGCAATGAGCGTTGACAGGCAGAAGGCGCTCGACGCCGCATTGGCGCAGATCGATCGCGCCTTCGGCAAGGGTTCGGCGATGAAGCTCGGCTCGCGCCAGCAGATGGAGGTGGAGACCATCTCCACCGGCAGCCTCGGGCTCGACATCGCGCTTGGCGTCGGCGGCCTGCCGCGCGGCCGCGTGATCGAGATTTACGGCCCGGAAAGTTCGGGCAAGACGACACTCGCGCTGCACACCATCGCCGAAGCGCAGAAGAATGGTGGCACCGCGGCCTTCGTCGATGCCGAACATGCGCTCGACCCGGTCTACGCTAAGAAGCTCGGTGTCGACATCGACGAACTGATCGTCTCGCAGCCAGACACCGGCGAACAGGCGCTGGAGATCGTCGATACCCTGGTCCGCTCCAACGCGATCGACGTGCTGGTGGTCGATTCTGTCGCCGCCCTGGTCCCCCGGGCCGAGATCGAGGGCGAGATGGGCGACAGCCACGTCGGCCTCCAGGCCCGACTGATGAGTCAGTCGCTGCGCAAGCTGACCGGCTCGATCAGCCGCTCGCGCTGCATGGTGATCTTTATCAACCAGCTGCGCATGAAGATCGGCGTCATGTACGGCAATCCGGAGACAACGACCGGCGGCAATGCGCTCAAGTTCTACGCTTCGGTCCGGCTCGACATCCGCCGCACCGGTCAGATCAAGGATCGCGACGAAATCGTTGGCAACGCCACCCGCGTGAAGGTCGTCAAGAACAAGGTGGCGCCGCCGTTCAAGCAGGTCGAATTCGACATCATGTATGGCGAAGGCGTCAGCAAGGTGGGTGAGATCCTCGACCTCGGGGTCAAGGCGGGCATCGTCGAAAAGTCGGGCGCCTGGTTCAGCTACGACTCTGTCCGCATCGGCCAGGGCCGTGAGAATTCGAAGACCTATCTCAAGGAAAACCCCGAATTGATGGCCAAGCTCGAAGCCGCCATCCGCCGCGGCAAGGATCAGATCGGCGACGCGCTGATGGTCGGTGCAGGTCCCGACGACGACGTCTGATGCGCTGGTCTGGCCGGAGTCTTTGCGCAAGGCGCGAGCGAATTAGTCATTGAAAAGTAACGATGAAAGGGTCGGCAAGCTTCAAGGGGGCTTGCCGGCCCCTTTTCGCATGGGGTCCCGCCCAGTGGCGGGACGGCGGCAGCGGCGGGAACCCTCGGCACGTCCTGCCGTTGCGGAATTGGAACCAAGCCGAGGGGTGATCGATGCGACCGTTACTGACTGTGGCCCTTGCGGGCGCCTTCCTTGCGGCGCCGGCCGCGGCCCAGGTCGCTCCTGAAGCCACTATCGCTGAGATGGCGACCACCCCGCTGGTCAAGCTGGAGATCGCCGAAAGCCTTCGCACGCCGCCTGACGAAGCCTCGATCCAGGTCGGCACGCAGGCACGGGCTTCCACCGCGGTCGCCGCAACCGCGGCGAACAAGGACAAGACCGAGAAGCTGCTTGCCGCGATCCGCCGCGCGGGCTTGCGCGAACGCGATATCCAGACGCAGGGCATCCGGCTCCAGCCCGAATATGATTATGTCCAGGACCCGGGCACGCGAAGCGGGCGGCAGGTGTTCCGCGGCTACCTTGCCAGCAACAACATCCAGCTCAAGACCCGCGACATCGCCAAGCTGACGGGCTTGCTCGACACCCTGACTGCAGCCGGCGCTGACAGCGTCTACGGACCCAACTTCTCGATCAGCGACCCGTCGGTGTTGCGGGGCGAAGCGCGCGTCCGCGCACTTCAGCGCGGCGACGCGGAAGCGATGGAGTTCGCGCGCAACCGCGGCTTCTCGCGTGTAACCCTGCTTTCGGTAGAGGAAGGGCGAAGCTATCGCGGCACCGACGTCGTCGTGTCCGGCAGGCGGGTTGAAGCGAACATGGCGATCGCGCCGCCACCTCCGCCGCCGCCTCCGCCGCCCAGCGCGGACTCGCTGGTCGCACCCGGCCAGCTCGAAACCGGCGTTGTCCTGAACCTCATCTACCGGATGGAGCGCTAGGGCGCCGCTTTCCCAAGGAAGTAATCATGGCTGATCACGAAGGCGCCGGAACCGTGCATGTGACCAATCCTGCAACGGGCGCGAAGGGCAAGGCTTACCAGGCGCATACGCTCGATCAGGCTTTCGCGGCAGCGGCGCGGGCACAAGCCGCGCAGCAACAGTGGCGCCGGACCAGTTTCGGGGATCGCGCGGCGGTACTGCGGAAGACCGCCGAGCTTCTTCGCGCCCGGGCTGGGGATTATGCGGCGCTGATGACGGAGGAGATGGGGAAGACCGTCACCGACGGACGCGCCGAGATCGAGAAATGCGCCTTTCATTGCGACTGGTTCGCCGCGAACGCCGAGCGCATCCTCGCCGATGAGCCGGTCGACCTCGACGGGGCAGGGGAGGCGTTCGTCACCTTCAATCCGCTTGGCATCGTGCTTGCGGTCATGCCGTGGAATTTTCCATTTTGGCAGGTCATCCGCTTCGCGGCCCCAGCACTGATGGCGGGAAACGGCGCGCTGTTGAAGCATGCCAGCAACGTGCCGGGTTGCGCGCTCGCGATCGAGCAGTTGCTCCACGATGCGGGCGTTCCGAAGGACTTATTCCGCACGCTGCTCTTGCCGGGAAAGCAGATTGCCAGGCTGATCGAGGACAAGCATATCGCTGCCGTCACGCTGACCGGCAGCGTCGCCGCGGGAAAGAGCGTCGCCGCAGCAGCGGGCGGCGTGCTCAAGAAATGCGTTCTCGAGCTTGGTGGTTCGGACGCCTATCTGGTGCTTGACGATGCCGATCCAGCAGCAGCGGCCAAGGTAGCGGCGGCGGCGCGCATGGTGAACGGCGGGCAGAGCTGCATTGCGGGCAAGCGCTTCATCGTGGTGCAATCGCTGAAGGAGCGCTTCGAACGGGCCTTGGTCGAAGCCATGCAGGGCTATGTCATGGGCGATCCCGGCGACGAGAATACGAAGCTCGGGCCGATGCAGAGCGCCGATGCGCGCGATGACATCCACGAACAGGTCGAGAAGAGCATCGCCAATGGCGCCAAGCTGTTGCTCGGCGGGAAGAAGCCCGACCGGCCTGGCGCTTGGTACCCTGCCACGGTGCTCACCGATGTCGCTTCCGGGCAACCGGCGCATGACGAGGAAGTGTTCGGTCCAGTCGCTGCGATCATCGTTGCCGAGGATGAGGCCGACGCCATCCGGATCGCCAACGACAGCGAATTTGGGCTGGGGTCGGGCGTGCTGACCGGCGACATGGGCCGCGGCCGCCGCATTGCCCGCGACGAGCTCGACGCCGGAATGAGCTTCGTCAACGAAAACGTCCGCTCCGACCCGCGCATGCCGTTCGGCGGGGTCAAGCATTCTGGCTATGGCCGCGAATGCGCAGGCTATGGCATCCGCGAATTCGTCAATGTGAAGACGGTGCTGTTGAAGCCGCAAAATGCCGGCAACGGTGGCAGGGTGGAATAAAGCTTCGTCCGCCAGCCTGGAAACGCGGCAATTGCCAATCCGGCCGCTGCTGATACCGTCGAAGGACTGACGGGAGATTTCGGATGGGGCTTCTCATTTTGGCGGCTGCTGTCGCGGCGCAAGCGGTTTCTCTCGAATGCTCGAAAAGCGGTCCAGCCTTCATGGCCTCCTATGCAGCGGATCTTGCCAAAGGTGACCGCGGGGCAATCGCTTCGCGCTACAGCGGCAATGGGGCCTATTCGTTAGGCTTCGGTCCGAAGACCCGCGAGAGTTTCGAAGCGATCGGCAAGCGATATGCCGGTCCCGAATGGCAGAAGCCGGACAAATTCGAATGGACTGACTTGAGCTTCGAACAGCTTGGTCAGGATCATTGCCTGGTGGCCGGCGGCTTCAACTGGACCGTCGGCCAACGGACGGCGGCGATGGCCTATACCGCCGTGCTCAAGCGCGAGCGTGGCGTTCTGCGGATCATTCTGGAGCACGAAAGCATGCTCACTCCTCCACGCGCCCAGAAGTAAGGGTCCGCCAAGACGAAGTCAGTATGCGCCGTTCCTGAAACGCGCGTCGTTATCCGGCACTTCGATGTGCCTTGAGCGCGCTCAGAGGCAGGCCTCGAGATACGGCTGGTCGAAGCCATATTGCTTGGCCTTGTCGAGCGTGTAGGGGCGCAGGCCCATCGAGCGATATTCGCCGATGATCTTCCCGTCCGCCGTCTCGTCCAGATATTCGAACTTGAACAGCTCCTGGGTGACGATGACCTCGCCCTCCATGCCGATCACCTCGGTGATGTTGGTGGTGCGGCGTGAACCATCGCGGAGGCGCTTCACCTGCACGATGAGATCGACCGAATCCGCGATCTGGCGGCTGATCGCTTCCTTCGGAATCTTGATGTCGCCCATCATCACCATGTTCTCCATACGCGCCAGGCATTCGCGCGGACTGTTGGAGTGGAGCGTCGCCATCGAGCCGTCGTGACCCGTGTTCATGGCCGCCAGAAGGTCGAAACACTCCTGGCCGCGAATTTCGCCGAGGATGATCCGGTCAGGACGCATACGCAGGGCATTGATGACGAGGTCGCGAATGGTGATCGCGCCCTGGCCCTCTAGGTTGGGCGGGCGGGTTTCAAGCGGCAGCCAGTGCGGCTGCTGCAGGCGAAGTTCGGCCGCGTCCTCGATGGTGATGACGCGTTCACCCGGGTCGATCATCTTCGACAGCGCGTTCAGCATCGTCGTCTTGCCCGAGCCGGTACCGCCCGAAATGACGATGTTCATCCGCGCCGCGCCCGCGATCTTGAGGCAGGTCGCCATCTTCTCGCTCATCGAACCGAAGCCACGCATCATGTCGAGCGTGATCGGCTTTTCCGAGAACTTACGGATCGAGATGGCGGTGCCCTTGAGGCTCAAGGGCGGGATGATGACGTTGACGCGACTGCCGTCCTGAAGGCGGGCGTCGGCCAGCGGCGTGGTCTGGTCGACACGGCGGCCGACCTTGTTCACGATCCGCTGGGCGATCTGGAACAGATGCTCCTCGTCGCGGAACTGGATCTGAGCGAGCTGTAGCTTGCCCTTCTTTTCAATGAAGGTCTGGTCGGGCCCATTGACCATGATGTCGCTGACCGCCGGATCGGCGAGCAGCTCCTCGAGCGGACCGAGCCCGAGCAGTTCGTCGACCAGCACCTTCTCCAGCGCGAACTGCTCGCGCCGGTTTAGGTTGATCTTGAGCTCGGCGAGCACTTCCGAGATGATCGGACGGAATTCCTCCGCCAGCTCTTCCTTGCTCAGCGTCGCGGCCGCTTCCGGATCGACGCGTTCGAGAAGGCGAGGGAGGACCTGCTCCTTGATGCGGTGTACGGAGGCCTCGAAGCCTTCCTGCTTGGACGAACCGGCGTCGGCACTGCCGTTCATTCGGCTGTTGAGGCGGTCCATCGCGCCGCCGGGTTCGACCGGTGCCGACGCGGTTACGACGACGTCTTCTTCAATCGGCGGGAATTGCTCACCGCCGCCCGAGGCACCCCCAGCGCCACCCTTCATTGGGCGAGCGACGCCGAAGCTCGGGCGTCCGCCGCCACGCTTGCCGAATGCGCTCATCCCGTCCTGTCCCGTCTTCTAACGCAAAGTCAGCGTGGTTGATGACACGCAAACTTTGCCAAAAAGCTAATCGGGGTTTGTGACGCTTAACCTAAGCGCCGGATTGGACAGGCTTTGGTGGAAAAAATCAGGCTTCGGCGCTCTCGGCGAGGATGGTGAGGCCCGCATCGCCGACTTCGGCAAAGCCGCCCGACACACGGATGCGCTCCGGGGTGCTGTTGGCCGAACGGTAGACCGCCAGATCGCCATCGCGCAGCGTGGTCATGAAGGGCGCGTGGCCGGCCATCACGCCGAACTCACCCTCGGTGCCGGGGACGACGACCATGTAGACGTCGTCGCTCATCAGCTGGCGCTCGGGGGTGACGAGGGTGAAGTGAAGGTCTGCCATCTCTGCCTTGCCTGCTCCCCTCCCGTGTGGGGGAGGGGCTGGGGGAGGGCCTGATCGTTATGTTCAGTCTGCGGACAGGCCCTCACCCTTCCGCAGCCCGTAGCCGCCGAAGCTTAGGCGTCGGCTGCCATCTTCTCGGCCTTGGCGACGGCTTCGTCGATGCCGCCGACCATGTAAAAGGCCGATTCCGGCAGGTGGTCGTATTCACCGTTCACGACCGCCTTGAACGAGCGCACGGTGTCTTCGACCTGGACGAACTTGCCCGGGATACCGGTGAAGACTTCGGCGACGTGGAACGGCTGGCTGAGGAAGCGCTGGATCTTGCGCGCGCGGCTGACGGTGAGCTTATCCTCTTCCGACAGCTCGTCCATGCCGAGAATGGCAATGATGTCCTGCAGGCTCTTGTACTTCTGAAGCACTTCCTGGACCGCGCGGGCAGTCTCGTAATGCTCCTGGCCGACGACCGCGGGGGTCAGCACGCGGCTGACCGAATCGAGCGGATCGACCGCTGGGTAGATGCCCAGCTCCGAGATCGCGCGCGACAGGGTAGTGGTGGCGTCCAAGTGGGCGAACGAGGCGGCCGGGGCCGGATCGGTAAGATCGTCGGCGGGAACGTAGATCGCCTGCACCGAGGTGATCGAGCCCTTGTTGGTCGAGGTGATGCGCTCTTGCAGCTGGCCCATGTCGGTCGACAGGGTCGGCTGATAGCCCACGGCCGAAGGAATACGGCCGAGCAGCGCCGACACTTCCGAACCCGCCTGGGTAAAGCGGAAGATGTTGTCGACGAAGAACAGCACGTCCTGGCCTTCGACGTCGCGGAAATATTCGGCCTGCGTCAGACCCGACAGGGCGACGCGGGCGCGCGCTCCCGGCGGCTCGTTCATCTGGCCGAACACGAGGGCGACCTTCGACCCTTCGCTGGTCGGGTTGCCATCCGCGTCGCTGGCAATGACGCCGGCTTCGAGGAACTCGTGATACAGATCGTTACCCTCGCGGGTACGCTCGCCGACGCCGGCGAAGACGCTGACGCCGCCGTGGCCCTTGGCGATGTTGTTGATCAGTTCCTGAATGAGCACGGTCTTGCCGACGCCGGCGCCGCCGAACAGGCCGATCTTGCCGCCCTTCGCGTAAGGGGCGAGGAGATCGATGACCTTGATCCCGGTGACCAGAATGGCGGCGTCGGTCGACTGGTCGACGAACAGCGGGGCGTCAGCGTGGATCGGGGCCGACATGTCGCTACCGATTGGGCCGCGCTCGTCGATCGGCTCACCGATCACGTTCATGATGCGGCCAAGGGTCTTGGGACCGACCGGAACGCGGATCTGCGAGCCGGTGGCGCGAACCGACTGGCCACGGGTCAGTCCTTCGGTCGCGTCCATGGCAATGGTACGAACGATGTTCTCACCAAGGTGCTGCGCGACTTCGAGAACCAGGCGGTTGCCGTTGTTGTCGGTCTCAAGGGCCGAGAGGATGGCCGGCAGTTCGCCGTCGAACGCAACGTCGACAACGGCGCCGATCACCTGGGCAACGCGGCCGGTGAGGTTCGAGGAGGTGCCCTGCGGGGCGTTGAGGGTGTCGGCGGCGGTGGCCATGGCTGTCTTCCTTGCCTTGTCGTGTTCGTTAGAGCGCTTCGGCGCCGGAGATGATCTCGACCAGCTCGGTCGTGATCGCAGCCTGGCGCTGGCGGTTGTACTGGATCGAGAGGCGATTGATCATGTCGCCGGCATTGCGGGTCGCATTGTCCATCGCGGTCATCTGGCTGCCGTAGAAGCCGGCCTGGTTTTCCAGCATCGCGCGGTAGATCTGGATCGCGACGTTGCGCGGCAACAGCGCGGCGAGGATATCTTCCTCGTCCGGCTCATATTCGACCGCGGCCGATGCTGCCGGAACGCCAACGTCGTTGGCAGCGCGCGGCTTGACCGGGATGATCTGCTCGACCGTCGGTTCCTGGGCGAGGACCGAACGGAAATTCGAATACGCCAGGTGCGCCACGTCGAACTCGCCCGTCTCGAAGCGGCGCATCACCTCTGCGGCGACGGCCTGCGCATCGGCGTAGGTCGGGTTCTTCATCTCGCTCGTGTCATACTGACCGACGATCCTGTTCGCGCCAAAGAAGCGGGTCAGCACCGGGCGGCTCTTGCGGCCGACGACGTAGAAGCTGACGTCCTTGCCCTGCGCTACCAGTTCCTCGGCCTGCCGGCGGACGGCACGGACGATGTTGGTATTGAACGCACCGGCAAGCCCGCGATCGGACGAGGCGACCACGATCAAGTGGCGCTGGTCGGCACCGGTTCCGGCAATCAGCTTGGGCGACTGCGGGCCAACGGTGATGCGGCTGGCGAGGCTTGCGACCACGTCCGAGAGGCGCTGCGAATAAGGGCGGCCCTGCTCGGCGTTCGACTGCGCACGGCGCAGCTTCGCCGCGGCGACCATCTTCATCGCCTTGGTGATCTTCTGCGTCGACTTGACCGAGCCGATGCGGATCTTGAGGGCTTTAAGCGATGCCATCTTGGTTCCTTCTCCCCTCCCGCAAAGGGGAGGGGACTAAGCTTCAGGCGAACTGCTTGCCGAATTCGCCGAGCGCGGTCTTGAGCGAGGCGGCGGTTTCGTCGTCGAGCGCCTTGGTGTCGCGGATCTTGGCCAGGATCTCCGGCTTGTCCGAGCGCATGTAGCTCAAGAGCGCCGCCTCGTAGCGGGTCACGTCATTCGTCGGCACCGCGTCGATGAAGCCCTGGGTGCCGGCGAAGATCGACACAACCTGCTCCTCGATCGGCATCGGCTGGAACTGGCCCTGCTTCAGGAGCTCGGTCAGGCGCGCGCCGCGGGCCAGCAGCTTCTGGGTCGAGGCATCGAGGTCTGAACCGAACTGCGCGAAGGCCGCCATCTCGCGATACTGGGCGAGCTCGAGCTTGATCGAGCCGGCGACCTTCTTCATCGCCTTGGTCTGCGCGGCCGAGCCGACGCGGCTGACCGAGAGGCCGACGTTGATGGCCGGACGGATGCCCTGGTAGAACAGGTCGGTCTCGAGGAAGATCTGGCCGTCGGTGATCGAGATCACGTTGGTTGGAATGTAGGCCGAGACGTCGCCCGCCTGGGTTTCAATGACCGGAAGCGCGGTCAGCGAGCCGTTGCCATTGGCATCGTTCATCTTGGCGGCGCGCTCGAGCAGACGAGAGTGGAGATAGAAGACGTCGCCCGGATAGGCTTCGCGGCCCGGCGGACGGCGCAGCAGGAGAGACATCTGGCGATAGGCGACGGCCTGCTTGGACAGATCGTCATACACGATCACGGCGTGCATGCCGTTATCGCGGAAATATTCGCCCATCGCGCACCCGGTGTAGGGCGCGAGGAACTGCAGCGGGGCCGGCTCCGAAGCGGTGGCGGCGACGACGATGGAATATTCCATCGCGCCATTCTCTTCGAGGGCGCGGACGATCTGCGCGACGGTGGAGCGCTTCTGCCCGACCGCAACGTAGATGCAGTACAGCTTCTCGTTCTCGTTATCGCCCTGGTGTGCTGCCTTCTGGTTGATGAAGGTGTCGAGCGCGACGGCGGTCTTGCCGGTCTGGCGATCGCCGATGATCAGCTCGCGCTGGCCGCGGCCGACGGGGACGAGGGCGTCGAGCGCCTTCAGACCGGTCTGCATCGGCTCGTGCACCGACTTGCGCGGGATGATGCCCGGCGCCTTCACTTCGACGCGGCTGCGCTTCTCGGCCACGATCGGGCCCTTGCCGTCGATCGGGTTGCCGAGCGCGTCGACTACGCGGCCAAGCAGGCCCTTGCCGACGGGAACGTCGACGATGGTGCCGGTGCGCTTGGCGGTCGAGCCTTCCGAGATATTGGAGTCCGACCCGAAGATCACGACGCCGACGTTATCGGCTTCGAGGTTCAGGGCCATGCCCTTGGTGCCGTTCTCGAATTCGACCATCTCGCCGGCCTGGACATTGTCGAGGCCGTGGATGCGGGCGATGCCGTCGCCGACCGACAGCACCTGGCCGACTTCGGAGACCTGCGCGTCGGCGTCGAAATTCGCGATCTGGTCGCGGATGACGCGGGAGATTTCAGCGGCGCGGATGTCCATGTTCAGCCTTTCATAGCCGTAGCTAGAGTATTGAGTTTGGTGCGGATGGAGGCGTCGATCATCTGGCTTCCGAGCCGGACGACGATGCCGCCGAGGATGGAGGGATCGACACGGGCATCGATCCGGATGTCACGCCCGACGCGCGCGCCGAGCTGGGCCTTGAGCGCCGCGACCTGGTCGTCGTCGAGCGGGCGGGCGCTGATCACCTCGGCAGTGGTCTCGCCGCGATGCTCGGCGGCCAGGTGACCGAAGATGCGAATGACGTCGGACAGCTGACGCAGGCGTCCGTTCTTGGCGAGGACGCCAAGAAAACGGTTGCTGAGCGGGTCGAGGCTGAGGGTCGGAGCGACCGCCGCAAGCGCCTTGCCGGCCGCGTCGCGCGACACCAGCGGGCTGGCGACCAGGCTTTTCAGCTCTGCCGATTCGGCGAGCGCCGTCTTCAGCCGATCAAGGCTCTGTGAAACCGTGTCGATCTGGCGTTCGTCACGGGCAAGGTCGAACAGCGCAGACGCGTAGCGTCCCGCTAAGCTGGCCCGAATGCCGCCGGAAGTCTCCACGCGCCCAAAGCTCCGTCAAAGATATGCAAAGCGAGGCGAATTGCGATCTTTCGAGCGCTCGCCCCTGCCGAGTTGGCGCGCCACTAGCAGGGGGTCCGAAGCGATGCAAGAACAGCCTAGCGTCGGACTTGCGACGCGGTCACTTGAACCCCGCTCTTTTCGCCTTCGCCTGCCGGGCAAAGCAGCGTCGGTGTTTCTCGGCTCACGGAAGGGCTGGGACCGATTCGCCTCTGGTCAGAGGGGGAGCCTGAGGAAGCAGGTGAACGGGCTGTCCGGGTAATCGCCGAACGATCCGCACGCGCTGAAGCCATTCCGGTCGTAAAGCGCAGTGGCGGCCGCGAAATCCTCTCCGGTGCCGGTTTCGAGCCAGAGCGCGGGATAGCCGCGGTTGCGGGCTTCCGCGATGATCGCCTCCAGGAGCGCCTGGCCGACGCCCCGCTTGAGAGCGGTGGGGGCGGTCCGCATCGACTTGATCTCGCCGCCTTCGGGGCCAAGCGCCTTCAGCGCTCCGATGCCGAGCAGGCGCGCATCCTCCCGGGCGGTGAAGAAAGTGATCGAGGGGTGGGCGAAGGCCGATCCGGGAAGAACATGGCAAGCTTCGGGCGGGGAATGGGCGTGCATCGCCGCGACGTGAAGGGCGAGCAGCTTCTGCACGTCGGGCTGAGACAGCTCGCCCTGATGGATGGTGATGCTCACGGGGGCTTGTCCTATTCGGGATATACGAAAGCGGCGAGGTGAAGGTTTGACCGCAAGAAGCGGGACGCACCGCCGTAAGTCAAAAGCTAGTAAAGGGGCATGACCTACCGCACCACTGGACTCGACCCCAGCCGCTTCGCACCACTGTTCCAACTCCCGGACGACGAGCTTGCGCTACGCTCGATCATGCGGATTGAGGTGACCGAATGGCCGGGCTTTCCCTGCCGCATCAGCCTTGATGATGCCGAGCCGGGTGAAACGGTTCTCCTGCTCAACCATGCCAGTGTGGAGCAGGGGCCTTATGCCGCGACTCACGCCATCTTTGTCAGTGAGGCCGCGCGGCAGGGACGGTACGAGGACGAAGTCCCGCCTGCGCTCGACCGCCGCTTACTCTCATTGCGGGCGTTCGATGCCGCAGACATGATGCTCGATGCCCTGGTAGCGGGGCCCGGGGAGGCGGACGAGGCGATCCGGCGGCTGTTCGACAAACCCGCGGTGCACTACATTCATGCACACAATGCGACCCGCGGCTGTTTTGCCGCGGCGGTGGAGCGGACATGATGATCAGCGAGCAAGAGGCCTGGTCCGCCTTCGAGCGTCGCGACCGCTCGGCCGACGAGCGCTTCGTCGTCGCCGTCTCGACCACCCGAATCTACTGCCGTCCGTCCTGCCCTGCACGGCGGCCGCGGCGCGAGCATGTGCGTTTCTTTCCCTCGGGCCAGGAAGCGGCACAGGCGGGATATCGCTCCTGCCTGCGCTGCAAGCCCGATGAAGCCGCGCGGGACAAGCAGGCGGTCGCGCGGGCATTGTCTCTGTTGGAGCAGGCCGAACAATCGATCCGCCTCGAAGCGTTGGCGTCGGCCGTCGGCTATGCGCCACATCATTTCCAGCGGCTGTTCACCAGAGAGGTCGGCGTCTCGCCGTCTGCTTGGCAGCGCGCCCGCAGGCTGAGCGCCGCGGACCAGTGCCTGAGCGAGGGAGCGAGCGTAACCGAGGCGATCTACGAGGCAGGCTATAGCGGCCCAAGCCGTTTCTACGAAGATGCGAAGGCGCTTGGGATGGCGCCCGCGACCAAACGGAAAGGCGGGGAGGGGATGATCATACGTTGGGCAAAGGTGGATAGCCCGTTTGGTCCGCTGCTGATCGCTGCAACCGATCGCGGGCTGTGCCGGGTCAGCTTCGATGAAGATCCCGATACGCTTGGGCGGCGCTACCCGTCAGCTGAACTGGTGGAGGATGCGAAAGCACCGCTGATCGAGGCCGCCTTGCGGGCGATCGAGGATCCGCGGCTTGCGGCGTCGCTCCCGACCGACATGTCAGGCACCGCCTTCCAGCAGCGGGTCTGGGCCGAACTTCGGCGCATTCCGCCCGGTGAGACCCGCTCCTACCTCGATATCGCGCGAGCGATCGGCGATCCCAAGGCGACGCGGGCGGTGGGGACCGCGAACGGAGCGAACCCGATCGCGATCATCGTGCCGTGCCACCGGGTGGTCCGCAATGATGGCGCGCTCGGCGGTTATGCTGGCGGACTGGAGCGAAAGAAAGCCTTGCTCAACGCCGAAGCCAGCCAGAGCCAGGGTGCGCTTCCGCTTTCGACCTGACCGACCGGCCTTGCAGACTCGTCCGGCCTACGTGGCTGGGGAGCGTGCGGATGCGCCACCGCCGGCGGCAGCTACCAGCTGAGCCATGCGCTCCCGCGCGCTCTTTCTCTGCGGGCTGTCGTGGGGCGAATTGGCAAGCGGCGCCAGTGCCGTCATCGCAGCGCGCCAGCGCTTGGCGCGCGCATATTCCTCGACCAGGACCAGCCGCATCTCGTCAATATCGGGCAGGGTAGCGACGGCGGATTCAAGCCCGGTGATTGCGGCCGGGCTCGGCGGTTGCCCGACCAGGTTGAAGCTCTGGTAAAAGGCGAACAAGGGCAGCGCGTCGTCGGGGTCGGCCCGATTGGCCTGGACCGCCAGTGCCCGGGCCTCGGCCGCCTTTGCGGTTCGCGCGGGCCCGGCAAGGCCCTTCGCCTGATCCGAGAGGAATAGCGAGCGCCGCACCAGCGCCTTGACGTTGCCGGGGTCGATCGCCAGCGCTTGCCGGGTCACCCGGTCGACCTCGGCCTTGTCGTCGATCACCGCTGCCGCCTCGGCGAGGAGGGCGAGTGCATGGGGATCATTGGGGAAGGTCGCCGCCTTGTCCTTGATCCTTGCGAGCAGCGCCCGCCGCCGCTTGGCCTGCTTTTCCCGCTCGCCATTGTCCTTGATCGCGGAAAGAGGGTCGTCGTCGAACGCCACCATCTCGGGAAGGAGAGCGACCTCGGCCGGCCGAAGGGCACGAGATCCGGTCAGGACGGGAAGGGCGATCTCGGGCTTGACCGGTCGGACCGTCCAGCTTCCGCTCTGGACGTGGCCGCGGATGTCGGCGTTCAGTCTGGCCAGGTCGCCAAAGGCCTGCGTCGCCGCGTCCTTGTTCGATTTGCCGGCATTCAGCAGCGCCAGATAGGTGCGCAGCTGCTTGGCGCGCGCCGGGTCCATGGTCAGATACTGGGTGATCGCCCAGCCCTGCCCGTAATTGTCGAAATCCTTGACCTCGTCCTTGACCAGCAATTCCTGCAGGGGAATCCAGTAGGTGGTCAGTTCGTTGCCGCGCTGCTTGGCCGGGGCGCCGTAAAGGATGCGCCCATCCTTCTCCATGGCCGAGGAGCCGATCAGTTCGGCGAAGCCCTCGACATACCAGCTGGGATAGGTCGCCGGGAAATATTGCAGCATGAAATGGTGGGCATATTCGTGCTGCAGGACGAGCAGTGGGGTGAAATAGCGATCGCCGCCATATTCGATACGGCGGGGGGTCAGCAGGAACGGGCCGAAGCTGTTGCTCGAATAGAAACCGGCAATTCCTGAATCGGTAACGCCCAGCGCCCTTTCGATGTCATCGGTCGAAGCGACTTCGAACACGCGGACCTTGGCCGGATTGTCGTCCGGGATGCCGGTCGCCATCCGCATGAGCTTGTCATAGCGCTCGAGCCGCGCCGCAAGTTCTGAGGCCTTGGCTTCGCCGCTCTCCGAATAAATCTGGAAATGCCGCGCCTCGTAGACCCGCCATTCGGCCGTCGCGGGCGTCGTCCCGAGCCACAGCGCCGCGGCAACGACGCCGCCCAACATCTTGAAACGCATACAGATCACCCCTGGTAGTGCAATCAGACTACAGCGGCGCGGGCTCCTGTCCAGTCGCTCTCGCCCATCCCGGCGCGGCGCCTTCGAGGCTGTCGAGAAAGCGCTTTGCCTGCGCCCGGACGTCGGCCTTGGTGTCCTCGCCGAACCGGTCCCAGGTCGCATAAGGCTGCCACATCCGGCGGTTGGCGCGCAGCTTCTTCTCGTTGCGGTCGAGAAAGTCCCAGTAGAGCGCATTGAAGGGGCAGGCGTCCTCGCCGACCCTCTTCTTCACGTCGAAGCGACATCCTTTGCAGTAGTTGCTCATCTTGTTGATGTAGGCGCCCGAGCCGGCATAGGGCTTGGTCCCGAGCCGCCCGCCATCGGCATATTGGCTCATGCCGAGCACGTTGGGATGCTCGACCCATTCATAGGCATCGGCATAAACCACCAGATACCAGTCGGCGACCTGGGCCGGATCGATCCCGGCCAGCATGGCGAAGTTGCCGAGAACCATCAGCCGCTGGATGTGATGGGCATAGGCATTGTCGCGAGTGTTGCGGACACTGTCGGCGCAGCAGGCCATGTCGGTCTGCCCGGTCCAGTAGAAGTCGGGCAGGTCGCGCTGGTTGGCGAAGTAGTTGACGCCGGACAGGCCCGGCATCTCCAGCCAGTACATGCCACGGATATATTCGCGCCAGCCGATCATCTGCCGGATGAAGCCCTCGGCGGCATTCAGGGGCACCTCCCCGCGGCGGTAGGCGGCCTCGGTCGCCTCGCACACTTCGATCGCGGTAAGCAGCCCGCAATTGAGGCTGGTCGAAAGGCGCGAATGATAGAGGAAATCAACCCCCTCCAGCATCGCGTCCTGATAGGTGCCGAAGCGGGGCAGTCGCTCCGTGATGAAGTCGGCCAGCAATTCGCGCGCCTCGGAAGCGCTCACTGGAAGCGCGAAACTGTCGAGCGTGCCGAAGTGGTGGCTGAAGCGTCCCTCCACCAGCGCGATTACCTCGCGGGTGATGTCGTCGGGCGGGAAACGCTGCGGTTCGCGCAACGGCCGGCCCTTGGGCGGAGGTGCGCGATTGTCCTTGTCGAAGTTCCACTGCCCCCCGGTGGGGGTGTCGTCCGCTTCCATCAGCAGCCCGGTCCGCCGGCGCTGCTGGCGGTAGAAGCTCTCCATGACGAGTTCGCGGCGACTGGCGGCCCAGGCGAAGAAATCCGTCAGGGGGCAGATGAACCGATCGTCGGGCACGATTTCGATAGGGACGCCGAACCGATCAGCCCAGCCTTCGATCGCCTTCTGAACGCGCCATTCGCCTGCCCCGACGATGCGAATCGCGTCCGCGCCATGCCGGGCGAGGGCACGTCCTACCTCGCCGGTGAAGCTGCCGCTGTTATCGGGATCGTCGAGGCGGATGTAATCGACCTGCCAGCCTTCGCCGCGAAGTTCCTCGGCGAAATGCCGCATCGCCGACAGGATCAACACGATCTTTGCCTTGTGGTGGCGAACGTAGGTCGCCTCTTCCATCACCTCCATCAGCAGCAGGCGCGTCTCCGACTTGTCGACGCCGCGCAGCGACGCGAGCTCAAGGGTCAACTGGTCGCCGAGGATGGGAATAAGGAGCATATGCCTGCCTAGACCGTCCACCGATGGGTTTGGATGCGGCCCTTCGACCACTGCCACCCGCCATCGATATAGCGAAAGTTAAGCCGGGAATTGGTTGCTCGGTTCGCCGCTCGCTGAAACGAGCTCGCCGCTAACTGCGGTAACGCCACTCGCTGTTAAGACCTTCCGTGGCAAAAACGATTCATGCGTTTCTTCGTCGCCGTTCTTTGTCTGCTCGGCCTAGCCGCGCCCGCGTCCGCACAAACCTGGGAAGCCGCCGCGCTTGCCATGCACAATAGCGAACGCGCCGCCTTCCGGGTGCCGCCGCTCGCATGGGATTTCGGTCTGGCTGCTGCGGCCGACCGCTATGCGAGTGAGCTCGCACGGACCGGCCGGTGGGGACACAGTCCGCGCGACAGCCGGCCCGGGCAGGGCGAGAACCTGTGGATGGGGACGGCCGGCGCCTACCAGATCGACGACATGGTTGGCGGGTGGGTCGGCGAGCGTCGCTTGTTCCGTCCCGGGGTGTTCCCTGCGGTCAGCGCGACAGGCAATTGGAGTGACGTTGGCCATTACACCCAGATGATCAGCAGCCGCACCACGCGCGTCGGCTGCGCCATCCGGACAGGTGGCGGCTGGAGCTACCTTGTGTGCCGCTATTCTCCGGGCGGAAACGTCGACGGAAGGGCGATGCCCTAGCCGTCAGGTCCGCCGCGATCGCCGCGGTAATCCGCCTCGATCGCCGCCAGCGCGCCGGCAGCGTCGCGAGCCCGCATCTTCTGCATCGCCTCGATCAGCTTGGGGCGCTTTTCAACGTCGATGTGCGGATTCGCGACGATCGGTGAGAAGCTGCGGATCGCATTGTCGATCTCCCCGTCCTCCAGCTGCTGCCGCACGACCGTGAAGCGCAGGCCCATGTCGTGCGGCGCGAGGGTGTGGGCATAATAGAGGCCCTTGACCGCGTCGGCCGTCGGCTTGGCCCCGCTGGCGGGGAAGGTCTGGTAGTAAAGGTAGAGCGGCTCGGCATTTTCGGTGTCGGCCCGGTTGGCCTGGACGAGCCAGCGCCTGACTTCCTTCCAGTCGGCCGAGCTTCCTTTGCCCCGCGCTTCGGCAAGCATCGCGCGCCCCTTGGTGATCATCGCGCCGACGTTCTTGGGGTCGCTGGCGAGCGCCTTGTCGGCGGCCTCGACTGCCGGCCACCAGCGTTTGGCGGCAAGCTCGACTTCGGCAAGCGTCGCCTGAACGGCTGTATCGGCAGGATAACGGGCAGCGATGGCGCGCGCCTGTTCGGCGACAGCGGGGACGTCCGAGGCCCTGAGGCCGCGATCGACCCGGATACGCACCGGCATTATCGCTGCTTCGCCCTCGCTCAACGAGCGAATCTGTATCCCCGGCGTGGGCCCGGCCGGCACCTGGAGCGCCGGAAAGGTCTTGCGGGCGTAAAGGTCGATTTCCTTGTCGAGTTGCTTGAGGTCGCCAAACGCCCCTTCGGCCGCCTGACGGGGAGGCTCCCCCCGGCTCAACCCCGCCACATAGCGACTGAGCTGACCGCTGCGGGCCTGATTGAAAGCGAGATAATGGGTCAGCAGCCAGCCCTTCCCGTAGACCGAGCTGCGCTCGATGTCGTTGCGCGGCCGGGCGCCGGCGAGAAGGTCACCAGCGCTGAAGCCGACGTCATTGAGGATGGTGTTGGCGCTGCTCCGCGGCGGGTAGCCGATGGTCACATCGCCGCTTTTCTCGACCACGGCGGTGCCGAAGAATTCGGCGGTGCCCTCGACCAGCCAGGCAGCCAGCGGGCTGTTCGGGTCGGTCAGCATCAGATGGTGGGTATATTCGTGCAGCAAGGTGCGATCGGATTCGAGCCCGCGCCCGGCAATGCTGCTTCCGCGGGTGCTGACGAAAGCCACCGCTCCCGACGCGCGGGGGATATAGAAACCGGCAGCATTCATGCGGCTCGGGAGGAGTTGCTGGACGGCCGAGATCGTCGGCAGGTCAAAGACCGTCAGCCGGGCCCCGTCGGTCAGCTGAGGGTCTTCATAGCCGCGGATCTTGCGCACCGCGGCGTCGAAGCGCTCCAGCTTCGCGGCATAGGCCTGAAGCTCGCCGGGGCTTTGTTCGGAATAGATGATGAAATGCTTGGTTCGCGCCTCGCGCCAAGCGGCAAGCGCCGGGCTGGTCGTGGATGCGAGCAGGATCGAAGCAAGCAGAACGCGACGAAATGCCATTATTACAGGTCCTTGACAGGCCGAGCAGCGACTTCCCCTTAAAGGAAGGAATAGGGGTCCACGTCAACTGCAACCCGCACCTTGGCGCTCCATTCGACCTGCCCGAGCCAGTCGCGGATGACGTCCTGGACATCGAGGCTACGGCGGGCGTGGACCAGCAACCGGAAGCGGTGCCGACCGCGCAGCATCGCCAGCGGGGCCGGGGCAGGGCCATAGACCGCCATGCCATCGACGGTCGGCGCGCGGCGGCCGATCCGGTTGGCGGTCTGCTCGGCTTCATACTTGTCTTCGGCACTGACGACGATCGCGGCAAGGCGGCCGAACGGCGGCATGCCGGCTTCCTGGCGTGCTTCGGTTTCGGCGGCGACGAACTCCTCGGTGTCGCCGCTGACCAGGGCGGCGATCACCGGAGCGTCGGGCTGATGGGTTTGGACCAGCACCCGGCCAGGCTTGCCGCCGCGCCCGGCCCGCCCGGCCACTTGGCTGATCTGCTGAAACGTGCGCTCGGCCGCCCGAAGGTCGCCGCCGGCAAGGCCGAGGTCGGCGTCAACGACGCCGACGAGGGTGAGGTTGGGAAAGTGATATCCCTTGGTGACGAGCTGGGTCCCGACCACGATGTCGATCTCGCCAGCTTCCATCTGCGCGACAAAGTCCGCGGCGCGAGCCGGGCTCCAGATGGTGTCGGAGGTGACGATCGCGGTGCGCGCATCGGGAAACAGGGCCTGCACCTCGTCGGCGATCCGCTCGACGCCGGGGCCGCAGGCGACCAGGCTATCGGCCTCGCCGCATTCGGGGCAGGCCGCGGGCGGGGGCATGACGTGGCCGCAATGGTGGCAGGCAAGGCGCCGCATTAAACGGTGCTCGACCATCCAGGCGGTGCAATTGGGGCATTGGAAGCGATGCCCGCAGGTGCGGCAGAGGGTCAGCGGCGCAAAGCCGCGGCGGTTGAGGAACAGCAGGCTCTGCTCGCCAGCGGCAAGGTTCGCTTCCATCTCGGCGACCAGCTGCGGCGCGATCCAGCGGCCCCGAGGCGGCGGGTCGGCGGTGAGGTCGAGGGCTGTCAGGGCGGGAAGTTCGGCGCCGGCATGACGCTGGCGCAGGCGCAGTTCGCGGTATCGACCCGTTTCCACCATGTGCCGGGTCTCGAGCGCTGGCGTGGCAGAGGAGAGGACCACCGGAATTTCCTCGAACCGGCCCCGCATCACCGCGACGTCGCGGGCATGATACTGGACACCCTCTTCCTGCTTGAAGGAAGGCTCGTGCGCCTCGTCGACCACGATCAGGCCAAGATTGGCGTAAGGGAGGAACAGCGCCGAGCGGGCGCCGACCACGACCCTCGCTTCGCCGCTGGCGATGCCGCGCCAGGCTCGCCGGCGCTGCGAGGAGCGCAAGTCGCTGTGCCACGCCACCGGCTCGCAGCCGAACCGCGCAGCGAAGCGCTTCAGGAACGGCTGCGTAAGCGCGATCTCAGGAAGAAGTACGAGCACTTGCAGACCCTTGCGGACGGCTTCTGCGACGGCTTCGAAATAGACCTCCGTCTTGCCTGAACCGGTGACCCCGTCGAGAAGCACGGGATCGAACCCGCCGCCGATGCCGCCGACGAGACTGGCGGCGGCCTCAGCCTGGTCGTCGCTCAGCACCGGCGGGGCATGGTCCGGATCGGGGCAGGTGAGCGGCTGGTCGGCTTCGACCTGCACGCGCTCGAGCGCTCCGCCATTGACCAGCCCGCGCAGCACCGCGTCGCTCACTTCGGCGTGGGCCGCCAGCTCGCGGATCGTGCCCTGTCGCCCTTCGAGCCGATCCAGCGCCTGGGTGCGCTGCGGGGTCAGGCGGTCGGGGCGTTGGCCCGTGAGGCGATATTCGGTCAGTTGCCGCGAGCCTTCGAGTGCCGACGACGAGGGCAACACCATCCGCAGGACGGAGGCGAGCGGCGACAGATAATAATCCGCGGTCCACTCGCACAGCCGGCGCAGCGGCGCACGAAGCGGTGGAACGTCGATCAGTCCGGCCAGCGGGCGCAGGCGGTTGTCGCCGACCTCTTCGCTCGGCAGTCGCTCCGCATCCCAGGCGACACCGACCAGCTGCCGCGGCCCGAGGGGCGCCACGACCACGCTTCCGGGCTCGACCGCCATTCCGTCGGGCACGCGATAGTCGAGCGGCCCGAGGGCAGCGTTCAAGGTGACGACACGGGCGCGGGGGAGGGGCACGGCTGCGCTCTAGGCGAAAGGACCGGGTGGAACCAAGGCCCTGCAATCGCTATCTAAGGCTCATGTACACGACCGATCTCTCAAAGCCCGGTGCCAAGGTCCAGCCGATCGGCCCCGCCGAGGACCCCCAGCTGCTCGCCGCCTTCGAGGCGCGGGTCGCTGCGGACGAATTCATCGAGCCCAAGGACTGGATGCCAGAAGCCTATCGCCGCACCTTGACGCGGCAGATCAGCCAGCATGCGCATAGCGAGATCGTCGGCATGCTGCCCGAGGGCAACTGGATCACGCGGGCGCCATCGCTTCGGCGCAAGGCGATCCTGCTGGCCAAGGTGCAGGACGAGGCGGGGCATGGCCTTTACCTCTATTGCGCGGCGGAAACGTTGGGCACCAGCCGCGAGCAGATGATCGAGGCGCTCCATTCGGGGAAGGCCAAGTACAGCACGATCTTCAATTATCCGACGCTGACCTGGGCCGACATCGGCGCGATCGGCTGGCTGGTCGATGGTGCGGCGATCATGAACCAGGTGCCGCTGCAACGCACCAGCTACGGCCCCTATGCTCGCGCCATGGTTCGGGTGTGCAAGGAGGAAAGCTTCCACCAGCGCCAGGGTTACGAGATCAGCATGCAGCTCGCGCGCGGCACGGCCGAACAGAAGCGCATGATGCAGGACGCCTTCAACCGCTGGTGGTGGCCTAGCCTGATGATGTTCGGCCCCCCCGACGACAATTCGCCCAACACCGCCCAGTCGATGCGCTGGCGCATCAAGCGCGAAACGAATGACGAGCTGCGCCAGAAGTTCGTCGATATCACCGTCCCGCAGGCGGAGTTTATCGGGCTCACCGTTCCCGATCCCGACCTCAAGTGGAACGAGGCCAAGGGCGGATATGATTTCGGCGCGGTCGACTGGGAGGAATTCTACTCGGTCGTGAAGGGCGAGGGTCCGGTCGCCAGGGAGCGCATCACCGCGCGCCGCGAGGCGTGGGAGAAGAACGCTTGGGTGCGCGAAGCGGCGCAGGCGCACGAAGCCAAGCGGCAGGCGCGCAAGGCCGCAGCTTGATTTCATCCGTCGTCCCGGCGACAGGCCCCAGGCGACGGAGGAAGTGATGTCGGACTGGCCATTGTGGGAAGTTTTCGTGCGCACCAAGGGCGGCCTTGCGCACCGTCACTTCGGGAGCGTCCATGCACCGGATGCGGAGATCGCGCTGCGCCATGCGCGCGACACCTACACGCGCCGCCAGGAAGGCGTCAGCCTGTGGGTGGTGAAGTCCTCTGACATCGTCGCCAGCGATCCTGCGCAAGCGGGTGAACTGTTCGAACCAGCCGCCGACAAGGTCTACCGCCACCCGACCTTCTACGACATTCCGGATGAGGTGAAGCACATCTGATGCCGAGCCTTCCGCCCATCCGCCCCGAGGACGAAGCGGTCGCCGAGCGCATTCGTCCGGCCGGTGCCTTCGATGCGCCGTCCGATGCGCATGATCCGGTTCGCGCCGGCTACCTGCTTCGGCTCGGCGACGATGCCCTGATCCTCGGCCAGCGGCTTGGCGAATGGACCGGACACGCACCGTCGGTCGAGGTCGACCTGTCGCTTGCCAATCTGGCGCTCGACCTTGTCGGGCAGGCAACCCTGTTTCTCGGTGCCGCGGGCGATGCGGACGAGCTGGCCTTCAAGCGCGACGTGCTCGACTTTCGCAACTGCCTGCTGGTCGAACAGCCGAACGGCGACTTTGCACGCACCATGGTCCGTCAGTTGCTGTTCTCGACGTGGCAACATCTGCTCTACCGGTCGCTTGCCGACAGCCGCGACAAGTCCATCCGCGAGGTTGCCGCCAAGGCGGGCAAGGAAGTCGCCTATCACCGCGAGATTGCGGGCGAATGGGTGATCCGCCTTGGCGACGGGACCGAGGAAAGCCGCGCCCGGATGCAGGACGGTCTCGACTGGTGCTGGCGCTTCGTGCCCGAACTGTTCGAGGTCGACGAGGAACTGGAAGCAGCGATCGCTGCCGGCATTGCAGTCGACCCACGCTTGTTCGAGGCCGAGTATCGCGAGGCGATCGCGGCCGTGCTGACCGAGGCGACCCTGCCAGTTCCCGCCGACCAGCGTGCCATCCTCGGCGGACGGCGCGGACATCATAGCGAGCATCTTGGTCACCTGCTGGCGATCATGCAGTATCTCCCGCGCACCTATCCGGACGCCAAGTGGTGAGCGAGAAGCACTTTCATTCGCTCGAAGTCGCCGAAATCGTCGAGGAAACCGCCGAGGCGCGCTCGATCCGCTTCGCTGTCCCGCCCGATCTGGCCGATACCTTCCGCTACCGCGCCGGACAGCATCTGACGCTTCGGGCGGATATCGGCGGCGAGGAAGTGCGGCGCAATTATTCGCTCTGCACCGCACCTAACGAAAATGCGCTCAAAGTGACGGTCAAGCAGATCGCGGGCGGCGCCTTCTCCAATTGGGTAGCGCGTGAGCTGAAGGCCGGCGACCGGCTGGACGTGATGCCGCCGCACGGGTCGTTCACCACCGACTTCGATGCCTCGGCAAGCCGTCGCTATGTCGCCTTCGCCGGCGGTTCGGGGATCACCCCGATCATGAGCCTGGCGCGGACTGCACTGGCCGAGGAGCCGGCGAGCCGGTTTTCGCTCTTCTACGGCAATCGCGACGCCAGCAGCGTGATTTTCCTCGATGCGCTGGCCGAATTGAAGGACCGCTACCTCGGCCGGTTCGAGCTGTTCCATCTGCTCAGCGATGAAGAGGGCGACGTCGAATTGCTGAACGGCATGCTCGACCGCGAGACCTGCGATGAGGTCATCGCTGCCTTCGTTCCCGACGTGAAGGAGGTCGACGGCTTCTTCATCTGTGGGCCGGGTCCGATGATGGATTCTGCCGAAGCAGCGCTTCTCGGCGCGGGCGTCGCTCCTGAGCGCATCCACATCGAGCGATTCACTGCCGGACGCCCGTCGGCCGCACTGGCCGCAGAGATGGCGCAATTGCAGCAGGCCGCTTCCGGCCAGACTATTTCCGTCACCATCGATGGCCGGACCCGGCGGATCGCGTTCGATGGCACGAACATCCTCGATTCGGCGCGTGCCTCCGGGCTTCCGGCGCCGTTCGCGTGCAAGGCGGGCGTGTGCGCGACCTGCCGGGCCCGCGTGACGGCCGGCGAGGTCAGCATGGCAGCCCGCTACGGTCTTAGCGACGAGGAGATTGCCGCCGGTTACGTGTTGACCTGCCAGGCCGTTCCCAAGGGTGAAGGCGTCGCAGTGGATTACGACGCCTGACCGCGCTAATCGCTCCTCCATGTTGACCTCGCCCACGCGCCGCGGCCTCGCCGATCTTCCACCCATCGTCAGCGACTCGCTGCTGGCGCTGATCGCGATGGTCAATGCCGACACCCGATCCGAAAAGATCGACGTGGGGGTCGGGGTCTACCGCGACGGCGAGGGGCGGACCCCGGTCATGCGCGCCGTCCGCGAGGCCGAACAAAGGCTGCACGACACGCAGCAGAGCAAGTCTTACCTCGGCGGGGCGGGCGACAAGGCCTTTGCCCAATTGCTCCGTCCGATCGTGCTCGGCCGCCATGCGGGCGACGAGCGGATCGTTGGACTGCAGACGCCGGGCGGATGCGGTGCCTTGTTCCTCGCGCTCAAGCTCGCCGCGGTCGTCAACCCTGATGCGCGGGTGATCATGGGCACGCCGACCTGGCCCAATCATCCGCCGATGACGCGCGGCGCGCGGCTCGAGATCAGCGAATATCGCCATTACGATGCCGACAACCGAAAGGTCGATTTCGCGGCCATGGCCGAAGCGCTCGACGCAGGACGCCCGGGCGACGTCGCGTTGCTTCACGCCTGCTGTCACAATCCGACCGGCGCGGATTTGAGCGAGGACGAATGGCGCGACGTGGCCGCAATCGTCGCTCGTCGCGGGCTCCTTCCGCTGGTCGACTTCGCCTATCAGGGTTTCGGCCGCGGACTTGAGGCCGACCGCTTCGGTGTCGAACTGCTGCTCGACGCGTGCGACGAGGTGCTGATCACGCAAAGCTGCGACAAGAATTTTGCGGTCTATCGTGACCGCGTCGGCTGCCTGTTCGTCAAGGCGGCGAGCGCCGACAATGCTTCCTTCGCGCTGACCCACCTGCTGCAGATCAGCCGCGAAGCCTGGTCGATGCCGCCCGACCATGGTGCAGCCTGCGTCCGGACCGTACTCGAGAATGCGGATCTCGCCGCCGACTGGCGCGCCGAACTAGACAGCATGCACGCCCGCATCCGGACCGTTCGCCAGACCATCGCCGCCGCCGATCCGCGCCTTTCCTTCATCGCCGATCAGCAGGGCATGTTCTCCATGCTGCCGCTGTCGCTCGACCAAGTGAAGCAGCTGCGCTCGAAGCATGCGATCTACATGGCCGACAGCGGCCGCGCGAACCTGGTGGGAATTGCCGATCGCGATCTCGATCGCTTCTGTTCGGCGGTCGTCGAGACGATGAATGGCTGAGGCGGACGCCGAGTTTACGGTCGCCACCGACTGGGAAGAGGTTGCAAGGCTTGTCCTGACCAGCCGTGAGCTCGACCGCTTGGAGGAAGAGGAACTCGTCCCCGCCAAGCAGGTACTCTACCAGTTCAGCGCGCGCGGACATGACCTTGCGCAGGTGCTGCTCGGACTGAAGCTCAAGGACGGCGACGCGGCCTGCGGCTATTATCGCTCGCGGCCGCTGCTGCTGGCGCTGGGCGTCCCGCTGGCCGACGCGCTCGGTTCGGGCATGGGGCGGAGCGGGGGCTATTCGGGCGGGCGCGATATCGGCGTCGTGTTCAACTATCCCAATCCAGGCGGTGCCCACGCTCTGCCGATGTGTGGTGGGGTGGGGGCGCAATATACCCCCGCGGCCGGCTGGGCGCAGGCGATCCGCTACAAGGCCGAGGGGCTGAAGGAGAGCGCCGAGGGAAATATCGCGCTGGTGCTCGGCGGCGACGCCAGCTGCGCGACCGGCGGCTTCTGGTCCGCGCTGACCATCGCCACCACGCAGAAGCTGCCCTTGCTCTTCTATGTCGAGGATAATGGCTACGGCATTTCGGTGCCGTCGACCTATCAGACCCCGGGTAAGAATATCGCCGCCAACCTCGCGAGCTTCCAGGGCTTGACCATCTTCAATGGCGACGGGACGGACCCCGTCGAAGCAGCGCGGCTGGTCGATGCCGCGGTTACTCATGTTCGGTCGGGCGCGGGCCCGGCGCTGTTGCGGCTGACCGTCCCCCGCCTCGAGGGCCACAGCTACCAGGACACCCAGACCTACAAGAGCGAAGCGGAAATCGCCGCCGAGTGGGAGCGCGATCCGCTGCCCAGGTTGAAGGCGCATTGCGCTGCCCTGCAGATCGGCGAAGCACGCTGGAGTGAGCTTGAAACCCAGGTCGCCTGGGAAGTCGCCCGCGCCCGGGAGGAAGCCGAAGCGCGCCCGGTGCTGGACGGCGACAGGGTCGCGGACGACGTCTTCTTTTCGGGCACCCATGCCGAAGTGGGTGGCCGCGCCGGGCTGAGCCTCGACGGCACCCACGACGAACCGCGCCCCGAGGGCCAGCGGATCAACATGGTGACCGCGATCCGCAAGGTGCTCGACCAGGAACTCGACGCCAACCCGCGGATGTGCGTGTTTGGCGAGGATGTTGGGCCGAAGGGCGGCGTCCATGCGGTGACGCTGGGGTTGCAGGACAAATACGGCGAGACCCGCGTGTTCGACACCAGCTTGAACGAGGAAGGGATCGTCGGCCGCGCGGTCGGCATGGCGCTTGCCGGGCTATTGCCCGTCCCCGAAATCCAGTTCCGCAAATATGCCGAGCCCGCGACCGAGCAGATCAACGATACCGGGACCATGCGCTGGCGCACCGCTAACCGCTTCGCCGCGCCGATGGTGCTCCGCGTGCCGGGTGGTTTCTTCAAGTGCGGCGACCCCTGGCACAGCCAGACCAACGAAGTTCAGTTCGTCCACAATCCCGGCTGGATGGTCGCGGTGCCGAGCAACGCCGAGGATGCGGTCGGCCTGCTCCGCGCTGCCCTGCGCGGAAACGATCCGGTGCTGTTCTTCGAACATCGCGCGATGCTCGACGACAGCTGGGCGCGGCGGCCGTGGCCGGGCGATGCGTATGTCCTGCCCTTCGGAAAGGCCAGGAAGACGAGGCAAGGCGACCAGATCACCATCGTCACCTGGGGCGCCATGGTTCCGCGCTGCGAAGCGGCGGCCGAAGGGATCAGCGCCGACGTCATCGACCTGCGCACCCTTAATCCGTGGGATCGTGAGGCCGTGCTCGACAGCGTCCGCCGCACCCGTCGCTGCCTGATCGTCCACGAGGACCTGCGTACCGGCGGCTTCGGTGCCGAGATTGCTGCGGTGGTGGCCGACGAAGCCTTTCTCGACCTCGATGCACCGGTCGCGCGGGTGACTATGCCCGACATTCCGTCGCCGCATCACCCGTCGCTGCTCGAAGCTGCGGTGCCTAGCGTGGCGCGGATCCGGGCCGAGATCGACCGCCTGGTGGGGTTCTAAACGTGATCGACGTCCGCGTCCCCGATGAACAGGAAGGCACCAAGGCGGTCGTCCGCGCCTGGCTGAAGCAGCCGGGCGACCAGGTGGCGGTAAACGACCCGCTGGTCGAACTCGAAACCGACAAGGTCACGCAGGAAGTGCCTTCTCCGATCGCGGGCGTGCTGGCGGAAATTCTGCTCGGCACCGATGCAGAGGCGGTGCCGGGCGCTGTCCTGGGTCGGATTGAGGCTGGGGGTGAATCTACCATCGCGCGACCTGAGCGGAGCGCAGAGAGCGTCGTCGAAACGCCTTCGCACGATCGTGCTTCGAATGCGCGCAGCACGAACGATCCTGGGGATGAGCGCGAAACCCGCCTCTCGCCCTCTGTCCGCCGAGCGCTGCTCCAGCACGACATCGATCCCGCGCGTGTCACCGGCACCGGCCGCAACGGTCGGATCACCCGCGAGGACGTCGACCGCGCGGTCGAAACCGCCACCGTCAGCCACGTCGATGGCGGCTCCATGCCGATCGCCCAGCCGCGCGTGTCCGAAGCCAACTGGCAGGACATCCCGCACGACCGGATGCGCCGAGCGATCGCCGAGAACATGGCGAGGGCGGTCACCGACGCGCCGCACGTAACGGCGCTGTTCGAAGCTGATTTCACCGCAATCACCGCACATAAGAAGGCGCTGGCGGCGCAGGGCACCAGGCTCAGCTACACCGCCTACCTGCTGAAGGCTGCGGCCGAGGCGATGGCGGTTGCCCCGACGGTGAACGGCCGTTGGGCGGAGGATCGCATCATCGTCGCGCCGACGGTGGACATTGGTGTCGGCACCGCACTCGGCGACAAGGGCCTGGTGGTGCCGGTGGTGCGCGACTGCGCGCGCCTCGGCCTCGAGGAGGTCGGTGCCCGTCTCGACGAGCTCACCGCACGGGCCCGGTCGGGCAAACTTGAGCGATCGGACGTCGCGAACGGCAGTTTCACCATCTCAAATCACGGCGTGTCGGGCTCGCTCCTCGCCGCACCGATCATCCTCCACCAAGGACAGGCCGCGATCCTTGGTGTCGGCAAGCTGCAAAAGCGCGTGGTTGTGCTGGAGCAGGACGGGTCGGACGTCATCGCCATTCGGCCGATGGCGTATGTCACACTGACGATCGATCATCGCGTGCTCGACGGCCATCAGACCAACGCCTGGCTTTCTCGCTTCGTCGAGATCATCGAGAACTGGCCGGTGGCACAGCCGAAACGATAGGAACGGCCCACCTTCCTGCCCGTTGGCGAACCGGGACAGGAGGACGAAGTGGCCCTGAATAGTGACAATGACGATGTGGCAGCCAAGGCTGGCCGCCTAAACGAGGATGCCGCCCGCAAGGCGCAAGCTGGCAAGGCTGCGCGGCGCGGGGCGGACAAGGGAAGCGGCGGCAACGGCGCATTGATCGGGCTTGGCCTGACGCTTGCCACTGCCGGAGCTGCGGCCTTTTTCTTCGCCAAGGCCAGGACTGCCGACGACGAAGAGCCTGACGGGCCGCTGCTCAGCGATGCGCCGGACCATGTCCTTCGCGGAAAGGCGTTGCAACGCGCCCGCAACCAGGATTCCGGACGCGCCCTCGTCGGCCGTACCGTGACGATCGGCAAGCCCGCGCAGGAGCTTTACGGCTTCTGGCGCAGGTTCGAACGCTTCCCCGAATTCATGGACAACGTCCGCGAGATCCGGCGCATCGACGACACCCTTTCCGAATGGATCATCGAAGCCCCGGCGGGCGCCACCGTTTCGGTGAAGACCCGCATCGTCGAGGATGTCCCCGGTAAGACCATCGCTTGGGTCAGCGAACCCGACAGCCAGATCGAACATGAGGGACGGGTCGAATTCGCCGATGCCCCGCCGGGACGCGGTACCTATGTCCGCCTGCTGCTGCGCTACACCCCGCCTGCGGGCGAGATCGGTCGGCTGCTCGCCAAGGTCCTGCAGCGTGAGCCAAACGTCCAGGCTCGGCGCGACCTGCGCCGGTTCAAGCAGCTGATGGAAACCGGCGAAGTGCCGGTCAACGCCTCTCCGTCGGGTCGCAAGAGCGAAAGCCCGACCCAGCCTCACATCTAGGAGCTTGAACCGATGAAAGCCCTTACCTGGCATGGCCGCCACGACGTTCGCGTCGAGCGGGTGCCCGATCCCGAGATCGTCCTGCCGCGCGATGCGATCCTCAAGGTGACCTCGACCGCCATCTGCGGGTCCGACCTTCACCTTTACGACGGCTATATCCCGACGCTTCGTGCCGGCGACGTGCTCGGCCACGAATTCATGGGCGAGGTTGTCGAGACCGGTACGAGTTCGACGCTCAAGAAGGGCCAGCGCGTGGTGGTGCCGTTCACCATCAGCTGCGGATCCTGCTTCTTCTGTTCAAAGCATCAGTATAGCGCCTGCGACAACAGCAATCCGGCCGAAACCAGCGATGCCTCGGAAACGCTGATGGGTCACGCGATGGGTGCGGCATTCGGCTATGCGCACCTCACGGGCGGTTATGCCGGCGGCCAGGCGGAATATGTCCGCGTGCCGTTCAGTGACGTTGGCCCGATCGTCATTCCCGACCACCTGGAGGATGATCAGGTCCTGTTCCTGTCGGACATCCTGCCGACCGGTTGGCACGCGGCGGTCAACGCCGACATCGAGCCGGGCGATACGGTGGCCGTGTGGGGCTGCGGCCCGGTCGGCCTGTTCGCGATCCAGAGCGCCTTCAAGCTTGGGGCGCACCGGGTGATCGCGATCGACCATTATCCCTCGCGCCTGAAGCTCGCCAAGCAGATGGGCGCGGACATCCTCGACTATCGCGAGGTCGAGGTGCTCGAGGCGCTGAAGGAGATGACCGGCGGGATCGGCCCCGACGCGGTGATCGACTGTGTCGGAATGGAAAGCCACGGCATCGCCATCGACAATCTGGCCGACACGGTGAAGGCGCATCTCATGCTCGGCACCGAGCGTCCCCACGCGCTGCGCCAGATGATCATCGCCTGCCGCAAGGGTGGGCGCGTCTCGATCCCAGGGGTTTATGGCGGGTTCGCCGACAAGTTCCCGCTTGGCCAGCTGATGGAGAAGGGACTAACCATCAAGTCGGGTCAGACTCCGGTCCAGAAATATACCAAGGACCTCTTGAAGCTGATCGAGGAAGGTGAGCTCGATACCACCTTCATGATCTCGCACCGCGAGCCGCTGAGCGATGCCGCCGAACTCTACCAGAAGTGGCACGACGAGCAGGATACCTACACCAAGATCGTGCTGAAGCCCGGCATGGATCAGAAGCCGCAGGTTGATCTTGCGGCCGCGCGTCAGGTCGAACCGGCCGAATAACAAGGACAATATCATGAGCAAACTTGCAGTCATCACCGGTGCCTCGTCGGGCATCGGCCTCGAAATCGCGCGCCTCGCGTCGGCCGAAGGCTATGACCTGATCGTCGCGTCCGACACCCCGATGGTCAATGCCGGCGCCGGGCTGGACGGAGAGGTCAGTTCGATCGACGCCGACCTTGCGACCGACCAAGGCGTGAAGCAGCTGCTGCAACAGATCGGCGATCGGCAGGTCGACGTTCTGGTTGCGAACGCCGGCCACGGGCTCGGCCACGGCTTCCTCGAACAGAGCGTGACCGAATGGCGGCATGTCATCGACACCAACATCACCGGAACGTTGCTGCTGATCCAGCCGATCGCCAGGCAGATGGCGCAGCGCGGGGAGGGGCGGATCCTCATCACCGGTTCGATCGCAGGCCATGTCCCGGCCGCCTTCCAGGCCGTCTACCACGCCTCCAAGGCGTTCGTTGACAGCTTTGCAGCGGCGCTCGGGAACGAGCTCAAGGACAGCGGCGTGACGGTGACCTGCCTCAAGCCTGGCGCGACGGAGACCGAATTCTTCGCCCGCGCCGACATGGAGGACACCAAGGTCGGCCAGTCCAAGAAGGCCAGTCCCGCGGCCGTCGCACGGACCGGGTGGGAAGCCATGAAGAAGGGCGAACATGCGGTCGTGCATGGCCTCCTGAACAAGGCGCAGGTTCTGGCCGCAGGCGTGCTGCCCGAAAGCGTCTCGGCCGAGCAGGGCCGCAAGATGAACGAGCCGGGCAGCGGCGAGGCCAAGTAGCAGCGGTCGTTTGCTTCCATCGGGGAAATAGCCCGCGTTCCCCCCGGCTATGACGGGCCGGGGCGGAACGCGGTTCAGAATGTTCCGGGACGAACTGTTTCGGCAGTGGAACCGATCGCGCGGCCGTTCGCTCGCCACGCAATGGCCGGGCAATCGACAATGACCGACGGCGTGTTCGTCCGTCGCACCTTCATCCTTGTTTCCATCGTCGCCTTGTTTGCGCTGGCGTGGATGCTGCGCGACGTCGTTCTGATGGTCTTCGGGGCGGTGGTCATCGCGACGCTCTTCACCAGTCTCGCCGCGGTGTTTCAGCGCTTCCGGATCCCGCAGGGGGTTTCACTTTTCCTGGCGGTGCTCACCGTCCTCCTTGTCGTCGCGATCTGCGTGACCTTGTTCGGCGCGCAACTGGTGGGCCAGTATGAGCAGATTCGCGAAACCCTGCCGCGCGCCTGGGCGACCATCCAGCAGCGGCTCGCCGGCTTTGGCCTCTCGGGTCAGCTCGAACAGTTGACCAAGGGCGGGCAGGGAAGCGGCTTCGCCGCCACTGCGGGCCAGTTCGCGATGAGCCTTGGCGGGGCCGTGGCCGATGCCCTGCTGATCGTCGTCGGCGGCATCTTCCTCGCCGCATCCCCGCGGTTCTATCGTACCGGCTTCATCAAGCTGGTGCCCGGATCACGCCGCGCGCTGACCGCCGATGCGCTGTCCGACAGCGGAACGGCGTTGAAGCTGTGGCTGAAGGCACAGCTCATTACCATGGCCGCGGTCGGAACCGCGACCGGCCTCGGACTGTGGCTTGTCGGCGCAGATAATGCGCTGGCCTTCGGTCTGCTCGCCGCCCTGCTCGAATTCATTCCCTTCATCGGTCCAATCCTCGCCGCCATCCCGGCGGTGCTGATCGCCGCCGCGGTCGACCCGTCACTCGCCATCTGGGTGGCCGGGGTCTATTTCGTCGTGCAGCAGCTCGAGGGATATCTTTTCTCGCCGCTGCTCCAGCAATGGGCGGTCGAGCTGCCGGGTGCGGTGCTTCTCTTCTCGCTCCTCGCCATGGGTTCGCTGTTCGGACCGCTCGGCATCGTCTTCGCGGCACCCCTCACCGTCGTCATCTTCGTCCTCGTGAAGCGGCTGTACGTGCGCGAGGCGCTCGACACCGACACGCCTATCCCGGGTGAAGACCAGTCGGGCGAGACGGGCTGACGGGAAAGCCTGGCGGCGCTAAAGGCGCTGCTGCGATGAAACTACCGCCACCGCGTCATTGGGGAACGATTGTCGAGGCCGGCGCTGCGCTCGCGGCGGCCGGCGTCGTGACTCGCCTGCTCCCGTTCGATCGCTACATTTGCATGGGCGCTAGGGCGGTCTCGCGGCGGGCTCAAAGCTCCGACGGCATGACGGAAAGCTGGATCGTCGACGCCCTCGCGAACCGCGCTCCATTTCGCGCCGTCTGCCTCCAGCGCGGACTGGCGCTGCAGTGGATGCTTCGGCGGCGGGGTGTGGATGCGGTGCTCCATTACGGGGTTCAGCTGGACAAGTCCCAGCCCGACCTGTCCGCCCACGTCTGGGTCAGTGCGGCGGGGCAGGTGCTGATCGGCGCACCGCAGCATGAGGAATTCACCGAGGTTGCCCGCTATCCGGCACCGGTGAAGTGACCGGCCGGTTGCGACCCGCCGGCGCGCCGCCCACAGCCTGGTAGAGGCTGATCGTCGAAGTGAGCTGATCGGCGCGAAGCTGCACCAGCGAAAGTTCGACCCCCAGCAGGCTGCGCTGCGCATCCACCTGCTCGATATAGGGCGTGTAGCCCGCTTCGTAGCGATTGCGGGCATGGCGAAGCGCGTCGGCCACCGCGACACGCTGGGCGTCGAGTGCCCGTTGCTGGTCGCCCAGCCTTGCCAGTGTCGCGAGCCGGTCTTCGACCTCACGAAAGGCATTGAGGACGGTCGAGCGATAGGCGAACGCCGCCTGGTCGCGCCGCGCCGTCGCCGAGGTAAGCTGCCCCCTAAGTCGTCCACCATCGAAGATCGGCGCGAGGATGCTGCCACCGAGCGACCAGACCGAGATTGGCGCGCTCAGCAAGTCGGAGAAGACCGTACCGGCCGACGCACTGATCCCGAAGGTCGGCATGAAGCGGGCACGCGCGGCTCGCATCTGCGCATCGCTGGCCGCCAACTGATATTCCGCCGCCGCGATGTCGGGCCTCAGCCGGAGCAGTTCGGCCGGAACGATACTGGGCGGCGGGGGACGGGTCAGGTCGGCCAGCGATCCGCCGCGCCGGATTGCCCGTGGCAGGACGCCGGTCAGGACCGACAGCGCATTTTCCTGGCGTGCGATCTGCGCCTCGACCTGCGGGACGTTCTGGGCGGTCGCCTGATACTCGGCCTGCGCCTGCCGCCATTCGAGCTGCGAGGTATAGCCGACCTCGGCGCGACGCTGCGCGAAGTGAACCGACTGCTGCTGCACGGCCAGCGTCTTGCGGAGGGTCGCAAGCCTCGCATCGAGGGCGAGCAAGGTGACATAGCCGCTCGCGGTTGCGGCGCTGACACTGAGCAGGGTCGCTTCCCGCGCCGCCTCGCTGGCCGCGACGCCCGCGGCTGCGGCATCGATGCCGGCCCGGTTACGGCCGAACAGGTCGAGCTCGTAGGACACGCGGGCAAGAGGCTGGGCCACCACCGATTCCTGGCCTTTTCCGAACGCCGACACCTCGCGCCTGACCGCGGCGTTCAGCCCGGCTTCCACGGTCGGCAAGAGCAATGAGCGCGACGCGGCTTCGGTCCCTCGCGCTTCCTCGATCCGAGCCGCGGCGATCAGGACATCGGTGTTGTTGGCCCGCGCCGCCTCGACCAGCGCCGACAGGGCGGGGTCGGAAAAGGAATCCCACCAGCGCTGCTCCACCGCCGCGGTGCCCGGCACTTGGGTTCGCCATTCTAGCGGGGGTGTAAGCACCGCACTGGCCGGAACCGGCCGAAGCGCGGGAGCGCAGCCGCCAAGTGCCAAAAGCGCCGTGAGGCTTGCGACGACACAAGAGCGAACTGGCCCGGTCACGCGGTCACTTTCCGCCGCGGGTGTGGACGGTCGCGATGACAGACATGCCCGGCCCCAATCGCGCGGCGAGCGGCTGGTTGCGGTCGAGCATGATCCTGACGGCGATGCGCTGCGGGACCTTGACGAAATTTCCCGCGCCAGCGTCGGGCTTGACCAGGCTGAACTCGGTCCCCGCGGCCGGAGCAATGCTCTGTACTCGTCCCGTGAGCTTCGCACCATCCAGCGCATCCACGGTCATGGTTGCCCGCTGCCCGACCGCCATGTGAGCGGTCTGCGTTTCCTTGAAGTTGGCGGTGATCCACAGCTCGTCGGGGACGAGATACATCAGCTGCGTCCCTGCCGAGACGAGCTGCCCGACTCGCGCCGACACCTCGCTCAGCCGCCCGGCCCTGGGTGCGCGTATCTCGGTCCTGGACAGATCGATGCGGGCCAGTTCCGCATTGACGTCGGCACCCTCGACCTGCGCTTCCAGCGCGCCTCGGCCGACCTGCACAGTTCGCACCTGCTCGGCGGCGATGGCACGCTGGGCCTGCGCCTGCTGGACGCTGGCCTGGGCCTGCTTGAGCGCGGCGCGCGCCTGATCGCGTTCCCGCAGCGAAACCGAGCCTTCGCCCGTCAGCTCATCGATCCGGCGCATGTCGGCCTGCGCCTTCTCGAGCCCGGCACGGGCACTGGCCACTGCCGCGTCCTGCAGGCGCATCTGCGCTTCGCCCGAGCGCAGGCTCTGCTGGCTGTTGGCGAGTGTTGCACGCTGCGCGGAGATATTGGCTTCGCCCTGGCGCAGTCGCTGGCGGAAGGGCGCCGGGTCGATCCGGGCCAGCAACTGCCCGGGCTGCACCCGGTCGAAGTCCCGCACCGTCACGTCGATGAGATAACCTGCGACCTGCGGGCTGATGACCGTGGTCTGGCCCCGCACATAGGCATTGTTGGTGCTTTCATCGCCGCTGTCGAATGGCGGCAGGCCCCAGGCGAACAGCGCTGCGATGATGCCGGCAAGGATGACCATGACCCCGCCGGCAAGCTTGCCCCGCGACACGTTGGGCGACCACCCGCCAGTGCTGCGCGGAGGATCGGGCGTATCGGCTACCGCTGGCTCCGCCTGCGCGGGCACTTCCTCGGCAGCGGGCGAGGTTCGCCCAGGCCCTTCCGGGGCGGGATCAATATCCTCGATCTTCCTTTGATCGAGCATGTCTTGGTCGTTCATGAGGGGCTCCTGGCGAGCATAGTCTGGAGGGCGGCCAATTCCTTTCCGAGCGGATTGCGTCCGCGGGCCCGGTTGAGGATCCAGGGAATGAAAACGGCAACGAAGGCGATCACCGCCAGCCAGCCGATCACGAAGAAAACGTCGTTGAAAGCCAGCACCGCCGCCTCACGGGCAGCTTCGCGCGACACGCGCGCTGACGCCGCAGCCTGCTGAAGCGCGGGATCGGCGATGACGGTGCCCAACCCGCGGGTCGTCTGGCGAAGGGCATCGGCAAGCTGCGCGTTGGTTGCGGTGAGGGTCGCCGCGGCCTCGACGAGGTGGGTCTTGAGGCGGATGGTATGCAGGGCGGAAAGTGCGGCGGTCCCGGCCAGACCTCCAAGGGTCTGCGAGAGTGAGAAGATCGCGATGAAGCTGACGACATGGCCCGGCCCAGCGACCAGCGCGCGGACCATTCCCTCCATCAGCACGGGGCCCATCGCATAGACCGCGGCAAAGGCGATCGCGGCCTGTGTCAGATAGAGGTCGCTCGGACGGGACATCACCCCGGTGCGGGTATCGGCAAAACTTGCGATGGCGATGACCAGGATGGCGAAGAGCACCGGTCGATTGAGATCCTTTGGATCGAGCCTGACCAGCGACAGCACGATCCCCGCCACGCTGGCGCCGGCCAGGGCGAAATAATAGCCGGTCAGCTGTTCATTGGCATAGCCGAGCGCCGAGAAGAGCCCGGTGGCGCCGAAGCTCTGCTCGGCGACGAGGACGCGCACGGCAGCGCCGGTAATGGCGAGGGACAGGATCGACCGGCTCGACAGCCAGCGGGTGTGAAGCATCGGATTGCGCCGGTTTGCCTCGAGCAGGAGGCAACCGCCCAGCCCGAGGATCGCGATCGCAAGCGCGGTTCCCAGCCACGGCGTATCCCACCACATGATGCGGCCCTGGATGAGGAAGATGACCAGCGACACGACGCCCATGATGAAGAGCAGGGTGCTGGGGATATCGAGCCATTCGAAAGTTTCGCGCCGCTCGCCGGGGGGAAGGCGGAAGATGGTGACCGCGCCAAGCGCAAGCAGCGACAGGGCGAACTGGAACTCGAACGCGCGGCTGATGTCCCCATCGACCAGCAGGGCGGGGGAGATCGCCCGCGCCAGCGGGAAGGCGATCTGCGATAGCCCCGTGCCGAGGACCATTCCCCCGATCCGCGACGCGGGAGGCAAACCCTGCATGAGGTAATAGATGGACAGCGCCGACAGCCCGCTTGCCGCAAGGCCCGCGACCGCGCGCGCGGCCAGTTCCGGACCATAGCCAAGCTCGAGCAACTGGACGAAATTGGCGGCAAGCAGCCCGACCATGGCGTAGCGGACGAACGGCTGGATCCCATATTCCTGCCGCATCCGCAGCAGAAGCATGCTCATGCAGGCATAGGTCGAATAGAACGCGACCGACAGCCAGCCTGCCTCGACCGGGGTCAGCGCCATCGCCGCCTGCAGCGCCGCGGTATTCGCCAGCAGGAAACCGTTCTGGGCCCCGCCGACCAGACCGAGAAACAGGCCGATGACCAGATAGACGACGCGCCGCCCCGCCGGATGATCGGGGGTCGCCGGCGATCCCGGAATGAGCGGCAGTTCATGCGCCCGGAAGGTATAACCCGAGCGAGGATCCTTGAGGGGCGCCATGTCAGCCGTCCCCCACCGCCGGCGGACTTGTCCAGAATGTCATCAAAGGGCTTCCGCTGCGATCAGGTGGGCACGCGAACCAGGGGGGGACACGCCTTTGGCGCTGCCGGATCACCCAAAAACGTTACGCAGACGACACGCAATTGTTCCGGCGAGCGAGGGACGGTCGGCAAGGGCAAGTCACCGGCCCAAAAGCCATGACGCACTGAAGGGGATGTGGCGCACCCGACAGGATTCGAACCTGTGGCCTCTGCCTTCGGAGGGCAGCGCTCTATCCAGCTGAGCTACGGGTGCCTGCCACAGGCCCTAGCCGCCTGCCGCGGCGCCTTCAAGCCATGACAGCAGGGGTTGGTGGAGCGTTCGGGCGGCGTCGCGGCCGACGATCATGCCGACATGACCCGACGGCGAGGACAGTCGCTCCCCCGGCGCGGCAGTCCCCGCCGGGACGATCCGGTCGCCGCTGGCCGTAACATGCAGCATCGGGCAGGACGGCAGCGGGGAGAAGGCGCGGCCCTCGCCGAACAGCCGTTCGACCAGTTGCCGCGCGGCGAGGAGGGGGAGCGGCTCGCCCGCATTGGCCCACTCCTCCAGTCTTACGAAGCGCTGCGTCTCAGGGCTGGCCGGCTCGGCCCTTGCAAGCTTGGCGAACTTGCCGACCAGCCGCGCCGGGTCGATCTGCCAGAAAGCAGACTGCAGTACTTCCATCGGCAGGAAGCCAAAGCGCTGCGCCGCTTGCTCGCTGGCCTGCCACATCTGCAGGAGACGCTCGCGCGCCTCGGCCGGGTAGCCGCTGAAGTCGTATGGCGACGCGAGGGTCACGACCGCGTTCGCCTGCTTGCTCCGGGTCGCCGCAGCCAGGGCCAGGGTCCCGCCAAGGCAATAGCCGGCCAATGTTGCCGCGCCGGCCTGCTGCAGCAACGGCAGCAATAGATGCTCGACATGGTCGTCGAGATCGAATTCGCGGCGAGACCTCGCTGTCCCCCAATCGAGCATCAGGACGCGGTGGCGCGTCGCCAGCGCGTTTGCGAGCGAGCATTGCGGGTCGAGATCGAGGATCGTCGGCGGATTGATCAGCGATGGGATTAGCACTAGGGTCGGTCCCGTCCCGCCGCAATCGCGCAGGCTTGCGCCGAGCTGCCGAAAAAGCACCGGCTTCTCGCGGGCCGGCTCGGCCGCGGCAGGCGCGGACTGGTAGCGCCGCAGCCCCTCGAGTGCGGTTCGGGCCAGGTCAGGATCCTGAAGGGCCGCCTCGCGAAGAAGCGCCAGGAACAGGGGCAGTGGTCGCGGCCCGCGGCTTTGTTGCGGTGCAGTATCGGGCGGTGCTACGTCGTTGGCCACGTCGCGTAGAGGACTGCCCATGAATAGCCCGGCTCACAAGGTCACGATCAAGAAATATGCCAATCGGCGGCTCTACGACACGGAGAGTTCGACCTATGTCACCCTCGACCGCCTTGCGCAGATGATCCGCGAAGGTCGCGACTTCGTGGTGGTCGACGCGAAGACGGGCGAGGACATCACCCACCAGGCGCTGACGCAGATCATCGTCGAGGAAGAGGCACGGGGCGGCGCAACCATGCTCCCGGCAAGCTTCCTGCGGCAGCTGATCGCGCTCTATGGCAACAGTATGCAGACCATGGTTCCCGGCTATCTCGACGCGGCGATGCAGAGTTTTTCGAAGAATCAGGCGGCCTTCAAGGACGCCTTCGGAAGCAATCTCTTCGCCGATCTCGCCAAGCGGCAGATGGCGCTGTTCGAACAGGGCGCGAAGGCCTTTACCGGCGCTGCCACGCCGCGCACCGCCGAGCCGGCGCCGAAGAGCGAACAGGATGACGTTGCGACCCTGAAGGCCGAACTCGACGCGCTGCGCAGCAAGGTCGACAAGCTGGTTCGATAAGGCGGCTGCGATGTTCCTGCTTGCTCTTGCCGCTTTCCAGGCAGCTGCCGGTGCTCTCCCCGCGACGCCGCCCGCCGACTGGCGCAATCGTCCGGTCACCGCGGGTAGCTGGACCTGGCGCGGCTCACCCGAAGCCAGCGAAGCCACCTTTTCCGATTCGCGCGGGTCCCAATTCACGATGCGTTGCACGCGCGCCACGCGGCGGGTGAGTTTCTCACGAATCGGTGCCGCCCCGACCTCCCCGATTCGCATCGCTACGACCAGCAGTGAGCGCCAGCTTCCGCTCGGCAACATGCTGCTTGCGAGCGACCCTTTGCTGGACGCAATTTCGTTCAGTCGCGGGCGCTTGTGGGTGGATGTTCAGGGAATGATGCCGCTGATCCTGCGCTCCGCTGCGGAGCCGGCGCGAAGCATCGAAGATTGCCGAAGCTGAGGATCATTACAAGTCTTGAACGATCCTTCGGTTCGCGCATTCTGAGCGCACCAACAACACAGCGAAAGGAGGTGATCCGATGTCTCATGGTTCAGCAAGAGGCTCGGTGAAGTTCGTTCGGGAGATGCAGGCCTGACCAGCCTGCTTTCAAGGTCTCCCGGGCTGGAGCTCTCCGGCCGCTGACCATGTCGAAGGGGCCGTCGCTTTCACCAGCGGCGGTCCCTTTTACACATCTTGCTACCCTCTTGTCGGAACTGTTGCGGCGCTGCATCGTCTTTGTCGGCAACACAGCAGAACGGGGAGAATAACTCGTGGCCAGGGCCAGAACCTCGAAGTCGAACAACCAGGGCGGCAACAGCAGCTTCACCAACCAGGAAGACACGCTCGGCGGAAATACCGCTGGCGCTGGTGGCAAGGCCGACAACGCCAAGTCCGAGGACGGCTCCGCCAACCTCAACGACACCCTCGACAAGCTCGCCAAGGCGGCGATGAGCAAGGAAATGCTTGCGGCAGGCCTCGCCGCTGCAGCAGCCGCGATCAGCGCCAGCCCGTCGGTTCGGCGCAAGATCCGCGACGCCGGCCTCGACGCCGCCGACAGCGCGACCAATGCCGCTACCTCGATGGCGGCAAGCGTCAGCAAGCTTGGTTCGCTGATCGCCGATGCCGTCGCCGACGCGGCGCAGAAGGTGCTCGGCACCAGCAACTCGTCAGGCAGCAGCGCGTCGAGCAGCGGCTCGCGGTCGACGACCGCCAGCAGCGCGAAGCGCAGCGCAAGCCAGCGTGCAGCAGGCGCGAAGGAAAAGGCGACCGGGACCGGCCGCTCGGCGTCGTCGCGGTCGACCACCGCGGCCAAGACGACGACGCGCGCCCAGAAATCGGACAGCGGCGAAAGCGCGGTCGCAAAGCCCAAGCGGGCTGCCGCGACCCGTGCTGCCACCGCGACCCGCTCGCGCTCCGCGACGTCCCGGGCCACCGGCGCCGGCCGCCGCGGGACGACGCGCAAGCCGGCAACCAGCAAGAACGACGGCGGATCGGGCGGCGAGGGCGGCAACGCCTGACCCGGACCGAGACGTTACGCAAAGGGCCTCCTTCCATCCGGAACGGAGGCCCTTTCGCTTTGGGCGAGCGTCTGCCACAGCCAATCCCATGAAGCCGCTCGCGACTGTCATCCTCGCCGCCGGGCAGGGCACCCGGATGCGCTCCGACCTGCACAAGGTGCTCCACCCGCTCGCTGGCAAGCCCATGCTGATGCATTTGCTCGACACGGTCGAAACGCTCGATGCCGAACGCCGGGTGGTCGTGGTCGGCAAGGGGCGCGAACAGCTTGAGGCGGCGCTTGCCAGTCACCCGCTGACGCTCGCGGTGCAGGAGGAGCAGAAAGGGACAGGTCATGCCGTCGCGCAGGCGGCCGAGGCGCTGGCGGGTTTCGACGGTACCGTCCTCGTCCTCTACGGCGACACCCCCTGTATCGAGGCGGCTACGCTCCAGGCGATGCGATCGCGCCTAGATGAAGCGGACCAGCCAGGCATCGTGGTGCTCGCCTTTTCGCCCGACGATCCCGCCGCCTATGGCCGGGTGATCCTTGGGGAAGGCGACACGATCGCCAGGATGGTGGAATATAAGGACGCGTCGGCCGAGGAACGCGCCGTCCGTCTCTGCAACAGTGGCATGATGGCGCTTTCCGCCGCCGACCTGTTCCGCTGGCTCGGCATGGTCGGCAACGACAATGCCGCGGGCGAATATTACCTGCCCGACATTGTCATGGTCGCCGCAGCCGAAGGCCGTCACAGCGTCGCCGTCGAATGCGAGGCGTGGCAGACCGCCGGTATCAACAGCCGCTCCGAACTCGCCCTTGTGGAGCGCGACTGGCAGCAGCGCCGGCGTACCCGCGCGATGGCGGAGGGGGCCACATTGCTCGATCCCGGCACCGTGTGGTTCAGCGCCGACACGGTCATCGGCCGCGATGTGCTGGTCGAACCGAGCGTGTTCTTCGGTCCCGGCGTGACGGTCGCCGACGGCGCCGTCGTCCGCGCCTTTTCGCACCTCGAAGGCGCAAACGTTGGTGCAGGCGCCGAAGTCGGTCCCTATGCGCGCCTTCGCCCCGGAGCCGAGCTTGGCGAGCGCTCCAAGGTGGGCAATTTCGTCGAGATTAAGAAGGCGAAGCTGGGCGCCAGGGCCAAGGCAAATCACCTCAGCTACATTGGCGATGCCGAGGTCGGGGCGGGCGCAAACATCGGCGCGGGGACGATCACCTGCAATTACGACGGATTCTTCAAATATCGCACGCGCATCGGCGAAGGCGCGTTCATCGGCTCCAACAGTTCGCTGGTCGCGCCGGTAAACGTCGGTCCGGGCGCGATCGTCGGCGCCGGCTCGGTCGTCACCCGCGACGTCGACGGCGATGCGCTGGGCGTCACCCGTGCCGAGCAGAAACAACTCTCAGGCTGGGCCGCGCGCTTCCGCGAGCGCCAGTCCGCCAAGAAAGGCAGCTAGAACAAGCATGTGCGGAATCGTCGCAATCGTCGGCAAGGATCTGGTCGCCGAGCGCCTGTTCGAAGGCCTGCGCCGCCTCGAATATCGCGGCTATGACAGCGCCGGTATCTGCACGCTTGTCGAGGGCGCGTTCGAACGACGGCGGGCCGAGGGCAAGCTCGACAATCTTGGCGCCCGGCTGAGCGAAGCGGCGCTGCCCGGCATCACCGGCATCGCCCACACCCGCTGGGCGACCCACGGCGCCCCGACAGAGGCCAATGCGCATCCGCACATCGCGGGGCCGGTGGCGCTTGTTCACAACGGCATCATCGAGAATTTCAAGCCGCTGCGTGCCGAACTGATCGCCGAAGGCCGCACGCTCCTGAGCGAGACGGACAGCGAGGTCGTAGCCCATCTCGTCGCCCGCGAGGTCGAGGCCGGCAAGAGCCCGGAGGAGGCGGTCGCCGCGGTGTTGCCGCGCCTGCACGGCGCGTTCGCCATGGCCTTCCTCTTCCGCGACCATGACGGACTGGTGATCGGTGCCCGCATGGGCGCGCCGCTGACCGTCGGCTATGGCGAGGGCGAGAATTACCTGGGCTCGGACGCCATCGCGCTGGCGCCCTGGACCCGCCGTATCGCCTATCTCGACGAGGGAGACTGGGTGGTCGTGCGCCGTGATTCCGTGCAGATCTTCGACCGGGCGAACAATCCGGTCGATCGCGCACTGGTCGAAAATGACGCGACCGACGAGACGATCTCCAAGGGCAATCACGCGCATTTCATGCGTAAGGAGATTTTCGAACAGCCCCTCGTCGTCGCGCAGACCCTGCAGAGCTACGTCCGCGCCTTCGAAGGCGAAGTCGCCATCCCTGCCGCCGATTTCGACCTCAGCAAGGTCGACCGGGTGACGATGGTGGCTTGCGGCACCAGTTTCTACGCCGGAATGGTCGGGAAATACTGGATCGAGCGTTTCGCCCGGGTGCCGGTCGACATCGATGTGGCGTCCGAATTCCGTTACCGTGACCCGGTGCTGGAAGAGGGCGGTCTTGCGCTTTTCATCAGCCAGTCGGGTGAAACCGCCGACACGCTCGCCGCGCTGCGTCACGCCCGCGAACAGGGGCAAAAGATCGCGGTGGTGGTGAACGTGCCGACCAGTTCGATGGCGCGAGAGGCCGACCTCCTTCTTCCGACCCGTGCCGGGCCCGAGATCGGCGTCGCCTCGACCAAGGCGTTCACCTGCCAGCTGGCGGTGCTTGCCGCGCTTGCCGTCAATTTGGCCCGTGCCCGCGGACGGCTGACCGCCGAACAAGAGCGGGAGATCGTCGCGCACCTTGCCGAAGCGCCCGAAGCGATGGCCAAGGCGATCGATCACGACGAACAGATCAAGGCGATGGCGCCACTGGTCGCACCGGCGCGCGATGTCCTCTACCTCGGTCGCGGCCCGGATTATCCCATGGCGCTCGAAGGGGCGCTGAAATTGAAGGAAATCAGTTACATCCACGCCGAGGGCTATGCTGCCGGCGAGATGAAGCACGGGCCGATCGCGCTGATCGACGACAATGTGCCGGTCATCGTCATCGCGCCCTCGGGGCCGCTGTTCGACAAGACCGTCAGCAACATGCAGGAAGTCCGCGCGCGCGGCGGCAAGATCATCCTCATCAGCGATGCCGACGGGTTGGCGCAGGCCGGCGAAGGCTGCCTTGCGACGATCGAAATGCCCGCGGTACATGAACTGATCGCGCCGCTGGTCTATGCGGTGCCGGTCCAGTTGCTCGCGTATCACGTCGCGGTGCTCAAGGGCACGGATGTCGACCAGCCGCGCAACCTGGCGAAGAGCGTGACGGTCGAGTGACCGTGCGCAGAGGTTAGTTGAAGAACCAGATCTTGTAAGGCAGCCAGGTGCGGGAATTGACCGCATAGTTCAGCCAGGTGAACAGCACCGCTCCGCTATAGAGGCTGATTAGGGCATTGCCGAACCCGCGGCTCAGCAAGGTGCCCGGAATGCGCGCAAGCACGACGAACTGAAGCGGAAGCAGGTAGAGCGCAATCCGGTCGACCGCCGTCGACGAGGGCGAGACGAGCAACGCTACCGCGGCGACCAGCGACACGAGCGAGAAGTTACGCCACAATTTGTACTCGTCCTCGTCGAAATCGAAGCGCTTGCGAAATAGCATGAGGATGATGGCCGGGAGCACCGACATCGAAATGCGGATGGCCGCGCCCGCCGACATGTATCGCGCGTCGATGTAATTCTTGACCAGCCGGTCGACCGAATCCTGAAGCAGCAGGGCGTAGAGCCCGACCGATGCGGACGCGAGCAGCACAAGGTCGAGGAGGCGGCTGCGATGGCCGGTGAAGGCAATCAGCGGAATGCAGACGATCGCGCTCTTATGGAACATCGTTCCCAGCGCAACCCATAGCGCATAGCGCAGCACGCTGTCGTTCCTGAGCAGCCCGGCAAGCCCGATCATCACGAAACCGAGCGCGGCGGCCTGCCGCGTGTAGCCCATGCCGACCACCACCACGAGGTAGGGAATGGCCAGCAGCACGCTCAGCCACGGATTGGGTTCGCGCCGGATCAACGCGGTGATCCCGGCCACCACCGGTACCGCGCAAAGCAGGTTGACGAACCAGATGTCGAGGCCAAGCGATTGCGCGGCCCAGTTGAGGAGGCCGTAGCCGGGCTCAATGCTGGTCAGCGACGCGGCGAAGTCGCGAAAGGCGAACCGCTTGAACATGTCCTCGTAATTGATCCAGTCGCCGCCGACCTCGTAGCGGAACCCGATCATGATCGTCATGGCGATGAGGCCGACCACCAGCATCGGGGGCAGGCCGGGCCGCTCCTCGGGCGCATAGCTATCGGCAGCGGCGAGCGCCTGTCGTTGCGACAGGAACACACCCGCGAAGAAGAACGTCCAGAGGAGCCAGTAGGGAGTCACGCCAGAACCTTCTTCACGGCTTCGGCAGCCTGACTTTGCGCTCGCTTGCCGCCACGTCTCTGCTAATTGGATGCCCGAAGGCGTAACAGGCGCGGCGTAGCGAAGCGGGGGGATGCAGTGAAGGGGATTATTCTTGCCGGGGGAAGTGGCACCCGGCTGTATCCGGCCACGCTCGCCGTCTCCAAGCAGATGCTGCCCGTCTACGACAAGCCGATGGTCTATTATCCGCTCGGCATGCTGATGCTGGCGGGGATCCGCGACATCCTGCTTATCTCGACCCCGCACGACCTGCCCCTGTTCCAGCGGCTGCTCGGCGACGGCAGCGACTTCGGGATCGCGCTGTCCTATGCCACGCAGGCCGAGCCCAACGGCCTTGCCGAGGCATTCATCATCGGCCGCGAGTTCATCGGCGACGACAAGGTCGCGCTCGTGCTCGGCGACAACATCTTCTACGGGGCGGGGCTCGGTGACCTCGCCCGCGAGGCCGCGGCGCGCGACAGCGGGGCAACGGTGTTCGCTTATTCGGTCGACGATCCCGAACGCTACGGCGTCGCCAACTTCGATGCCGATGGCAAGGTCACCGACATCGAGGAAAAGCCCGCGAACCCCAAGTCGCACTTCGCGGTCACCGGCCTGTATTTCTACGACAATCGCGTGGTGGACATTGCGGCGAACCTGGCGCCAAGCCCGCGCGGCGAACTCGAGATCACCGACGTCAACCGCGCCTATCTGGCTGCCGGCGACCTGTTCGTGACGCGCCTTGGCCGCGGTTACGCCTGGCTCGACACCGGCACGCACGAGAGCCTGCTTGATGCGAGCAGCTTCGTCCGGACCATCGAGCACCGACAGGGCGTCAAGGTCATGTGTCCCGAGGAGATCGCGCTCGAGCAAGGATGGCTCGAAGGCGCGGCGGTGCTGAAGCGCGCCGACCAGCTCGGCAAGACGCCCTACGCCACCTATCTCCGTCGCCGGGTGCAGGAGCTTGGCGATGCTTGAGGTGAAGGAGACCGGCCTGCCCGGCGTGCTCGAGATCGTGCCGAGGCGCTTCGGCGACGACCGTGGCTTCTTTTCCGAAGTGTGGAATTCGGCGACCATGCGCGAGGCGGGGCTCGATCTCAGCTTCGTCCAGGACAACCACAGCCGTTCGGCCAAGGGCGTGTTGCGGGGACTCCACTACCAGCTCGAACCGGAGGCGCAGATCAAGCTGGTCCGGGTCAGTCGCGGCAGCGTCTATGACGTGGCGGTCGATATCCGCCGCTCGAGCCCGACCTTCGGGCAATGGACGGCGGTGACCCTATCCGCCGACAGCTGGAACCAGCTGCTGGTCCCCGCCGGTTTTGCCCACGGCTTCCTCGCGCTCGAGGACGGAAGCGAGGTCCAGTACAAGGTGTCGGCGCTCTACAGCCCGGCCCATGACCGCGGCATCCGCCCCGACGACCCGGCGATCGGCGTCGAATGGCCGTTGCCGCGCGAGCAGTGGCTCCTGTCGGCCAAGGACCAGGACGCCCCCCTTCTTGCAGAGGCGGATATCTTCGCATGAGTGCCATTCTCGTCACCGGCGGCGCCGGCTTCATCGGCAGCGCCGTGGTCCGCCGGCTTGTCGCGTCCGGCCAGCGTGTCGTCACTCTCGACAAGCTCACCTACTCGGGCTCGCTCACCAGCCTGCGCGAAGTGGAGGGCAACCCCAACCATCGTTTCGTCGAGGGGGACATCGGCGATCAGGCGATGATCACCGCGCTTCTGCGTGAGGAGGATGTGGGCGGCATCATGCATCTTGCCGCCGAAAGCCACGTCGACCGCTCGATCGACGGCCCCGGCGTCTTCATCGAGACCAATGTCGTCGGCACTTACCGGCTGCTGCAGGCCGCCCTCGACCATTGGCGGGCCCTCGATGGGGAACGCAAGGCCGCCTTCCGCTTCCATCATATCTCCACCGACGAGGTGTTCGGCGATCTTCCCTTCGACAGCGGCTTCTTCACCGAGGAAACGCCCTACGCGCCGTCGTCGCCCTACAGCGCCAGCAAGGCCGCGTCGGATCATCTGGTCCGCGCCTGGCACCACACCTACGGCCTGCCGGTGGTGCTTTCCAACTGTTCGAACAATTACGGACCCTATCACTTCCCCGAAAAGCTGATCCCGCTGGTCATCCTGAACGCGCTCGAGGGCAAGTCGCTGCCGGTCTACGGGAAGGGCGAGAATGTCCGCGACTGGCTGTTCGTCGAGGATCATGCGGCGGCGCTGGAGATGATCTTCCGCACCGGCGCGGTGGGCGAGAGCTACAATGTCGGCGGCCGGGCCGAGCGCACCAACCTGCAGGTCGTCGAAGCCATCTGCGACGCCCTCGACGCGCGCCGTCCGCTTGCCGACGGGCGCCCCCGGCGTGACCTCATCACCTTCGTCACCGACCGCCCGGGCCATGACCGCCGTTATGCGATCGATTGCTCGCGGATCGAGCGCGAGCTCGGGTGGACGCCGTCGGTCGACTTCGATGAGGGCCTCGCGCGCACCGTGGACTGGTATCTCGACCACGAATGGTGGTGGGGTCCGCTGCGCGCGCGCTACGCCGGCGAGCGGCTGGGCAAGACGTCGTGAACATCCTGGTGCTCGGCCGATCGGGCCAGCTGGCGACATCGCTGCGCCGGCTGGGTCACGAGCGGAGCGATCTTTCGCTGCAATTCGCCGGCCGCGACGAGCTTGACCTGTCCCAACCGGGCCTTGCCCGCGCCCGCATCCTTGCCGACCATCCCGAGCTTGTCATCAACGCGGCTGCCTATACCGCGGTGGACAAGGCCGAGACTGAGCCGGAGGCGGCGATGCGGCTCAATGCCGACGCCCCCGCTGAAGCAGCCGCCGCCGCGCACGAGGTCGGCGCCGGGTTCATCCACGTCTCGACCGACTATGTGTTCGACGGCACCGGCGAGCGCCCGTGGCGCGAGGACGATCGGCTCGATCCGCAAAATGTCTATGGCCGGACCAAGGCGGCGGGCGAATGGCAGGTCCGTGCCGCTCACCCCGGCGCGATCATCCTGCGCACCGCGTGGGTCTACGGCCAGACCCCGCCCAACTTCGTCAACACCATGCTGCGGCTTGCCGCTACCCGGCCCGAATTGAAGGTGGTCGATGACCAATATGGCTGTCCGACCCACAGCGACGACCTCGCCCGGGTGATCCTCGCGCTCGCGCAGAGGGGTGAGGAAGCCGCCGGTGAAACACTGCATGTCGCCGGATCCGAAGTGACCAGCTGGGCCCGCTTTGCCCGCGGGATCTTCGCGGCCAGCGCGGCGCAGGGAGGGCCGAGCGCGGCGGTCGTCCCTTGCACTTCGGACGAATTTGCCGCGCCGGCGCCGCGGCCGCGCAACAGCCGGCTTTCCGGCGAGCGGCTCGAGAAGCGCCTCGGGTTGACGGTTCCCGGCTGGAGCAGGCGCATCGACGAGACGGTGGCCGGGCTGCTTGCGGTCATTAGCGAGGAGGGCCGCGTTGCCCCGTCATGACCGACGTCCTCTACCTTACGCATAACGGCATTACCGACCATATAGGCCAGTCGCAGATCGCACCCTACAACCTGGGGCTCGCGAAACGCGGCTATCGCATCCACATCGTCAGCGCCGAAAAGCCCGGCCGCGACGCGCTGATGGAGCGTTATTCCCGGCGCTTTGCCGAGGCAGGCATCCGCTGGTCGCATGTGCCCTATCACAACCAGCCGCAGGTCGCCGCGCAACTCTACGATGTCGCGAAGATGCGGTCCCTTGCGCTGCGCATCGCCCTTGAGGAGCAGCCGCGGCTGGTCCATGCCCGAAGCTGGCTTCCGCTCGAGATCGGCAAGGCAGTGAAGCGCGAGACGGGAGCCCGCTTCCTCCTCGATTTCCGCCATTTCTATATCGAGAGCGGGGTGCAGGACAGCCGCTTTCCGTGGGTCTATCGGATGCTCGGCACCCGTGAGCGGGGCTATTTCGACGCCGCCGATCATGTCGTCACCCTGACCGACCGGGCCGCGCAGGTGCTGGACGCGCGCTATCCGAACCCGGCCGGACTGTCGCGCTACACGACCATCCCCTGCTGCGCGGACTTCGACCATTTCGACCTGTCGCTGCTAGAGGAGCGGCGGGTGGACGAGGCGCGGGCGAGGCTCGGCCTTGCCCCGGGGCAGACCGTCCTCCTCTATCTCGGCAGCATCGGCGCCGTATACCTGCTGGACGAGATGATCCGGCTGTTCGTCGAACTCAGGAAGCTCCGGCCTGACGCCCGCTTCCTGTTCGTCTGCAACAACGGCCAGGAGGAAGTCGCCGCCGCCGCCGCTGCCGCCGGGCTTCCCGCCGACAGCATTTCCCTCGTCCACGCCCCGCGCGAGGACGTGCCGGTCTATCTCGCGCTCGCGACCCTGTCGGTGATGTTCTTTCGCCCCAGCGCCGACCTTGCCGGCTGTTCGCCGACCAAGATGGCGGAGCTATTCGCGGCAAACGTGCCGATGATCAGCAACAGCGGGGTAGGGGACCTCGACGAAATCCTCCAGCCGGGGGTCAACGCCTCGCTGGTGGTGCCGGACTTCGCGCCCACGACGCTCCGCCGGGCGGTCGAGCAGGTGCTCGCCGTTCCGCCCGATGTCCGACGCGCTACCCGCGCTCGGTCGGGTGAATTCACCCTCGACAGCGGTGTCGAGGCCTATGCCGATATCTACAAGCGGCTGATCGGGCCGCCCGTCGACGGAGCGCGTCCATGCTGAATATCGTCGTGCTCAATGGCGGCCGCGGCGCCGCGTCGCTGATCCCCGCGCTGCTCGAACGGCCGGGGCTCAACGTCACCTCGATCGTCAACGCCTATGACGATGGCAAGTCGACCGGCGCCATCCGTCGTTTCTTCAACATGCTGGGCCCGTCGGACATCCGCAAGGTGCAGTCGCTGATGCTCCCCGAAGGCGCCCACCGCGCCGTCGCCGAGGCATTGTTCGACCACCGCTATCCGCTGGACGCAGCGCATGACGAGGTCATCGCCGACTTCACCACCTTCGCCGAGGGGGCGCCGACATTGGCCGGGATCGCGATCGACGACCCGACCATTGGCGCCTCGCTCCGATGGTTCTGCGCGGTCTTCGTCGAGACCCTGGCGCTGATTGAGACGGTGCGCGGCGAACGCTTCGATTTTGCCGACTGCTCGCTGATGAACTGCCTTTATGCGGGCGCCTATCTGGTCAGTGGCCGCGACATGGAACTGACCACCCGCTCGATCGACCGGCTGTTCCGGTTGAAGGGCACGGTGCTCCCCAACAGCGTAGAGAACAAATGGCTCGCGGCGGTGCGCCAGAATGGCGAGGTGCTGTGCTCGGAGGCGGAGATCGTCGAGCTTCGCTCCAACGTGCTGATCGACAGCATCTATCTCCTCGACGGCGAGCTTCGTCGCGGAACCTTTGAACGGCTCGCGCCGGCGCAGCAGCGGCGCTACCTCGAAACGCACCATGCGCCTGCCATCGCCTCGGCCGGGGTGCGCCTGGCGCTGGCCCAGGCCGATATCGTCATCTACTCCGCGGGGACCCAGCACAGTTCGCTCTACCCCACTTACATGTCGCGCGGCGTGGCCGAGACCATCGCTGGGAATCGCAACGCCCTGAAGGTGTTCGTCACCAACATCGGCGCCGATTACGAGACGCCGAGCTATTCGGCGGCAGACTATCTGCACGGCGCCTACCGCTATCTCTGCCTTGCCGAAGACCGGCACCATGCGCCGGAAGACCTGTTCGACGCGGTGCTGGTCAACAATGGCCGGCGCAAGGCCGACACGACCTATGTCGAACATGACGATGCCGAATATCGCCTCGACGTGCCGCGGCTGGTCGCCGACTTCGAGCATCCCGACCTTCCCGGTCGCCACCACGGCGCCGAGGTCGTCTCGGCAATACTGCGGCTCTATGGCGAACGAGGACCGGGTCGGTGAGCGGCGGGAGCGTCTTCGCCGGCAAGGAACTGCTGATCTTCGACCTCGACGGAACGCTGGTCGACAGCTCTCCCCTGCACGCCCGTGCTTACGTGGCCGCGCTGGCGCCGCTGGGGGTTCCGGTCGATTATGAGCGGATCGCCGGGATGACGACCACCGAGGCGATCGCGCAGCTGCTGGGCGAGGCCCAAGTCGATCTGGCCGCCGATGCGCGCGACGCGCTCCGCCGCGACAAGCAACAGCGAGCGCTGGCGCTCATCGGTGACGAACTCGAAGCGCTTCCCGGCGCCGTCGATTTCGTCGCCGAAGCTCGCCGCCACCACTTGCCCTGCGCCCTGTGCACCTCGGCCTCGCCGCCGTCGGTCGAGGCAGCGCTCCGCAAGACCGGCATGAGCGGCTGGTTCAGCCCCGTCATTACGTCCGCCGACGTGAGCCGGGGCAAGCCCGATCCCGAAGGCTTCCTGCTTGCCGCGCGCCATGCAGGCGTGGCCCCCGATAAGGCGCTGGTCTTCGAGGACAGCGAAAGCGGCCTCGCGGCCGCCGCCGCAGCCGGGATGGAAGCGATCCGCATCGGCAGCGAGGGAACGGACTGGTTCGAAGCGATCGCTCGGCTTAGGCAGGCCCGGTGAAGATCCTCGCCTGCATCGTGACCTTCAACCGCGCCGCGCTGCTGGAACGCTGCGTCGACGCCGTCCGCGCCCAGACCCGCCCGCCAGACCGCCTGCTGGTCATCAACAATGGCAGCACCGACGGCACCGTCTCGATGCTTGATGCCAAGGGCGTGGATTGCCTGACGCAGGACAATGTCGGCTCGGCCGGCGGCTGGGCGCGCTCGATCGCCGAGGCGCAGGAGGGCGGCTACGATGCGGTCTGGCTGATGGACGACGACGGCTTTCCCGCGCCCGACGCGCTGGCGCTGCTCGAGCGGCACCTCACCGGCGACCGGGTCTGCGTGTCCTCCGTCGTCCTGCGCGAGGACGATCCGAGCCACTTCGTCTTCCCGTTCCCGCTGCTCAATCGCAATGGCTGGCCCGTCCTCTTCGCGCGGCCGCGCAAGATACCGACGCTGGAAGCGCTCCGCCCGCTTGCAAAGGACGGGCTTTATCCCTTTGCCCACCTCTTCAACGGCGCGCTGCTCAGCGTCGCGGCGACGCGCCGCATCGGCAACGTGAACCGCGACTATTTCCTGTTCGGCGACGAGGTCGATTATTTCGCCCGCATGCGCCAGCTTGGGCCCGTGCTCTCGCACCTCGACGCCCATCACCTGCACCCCGACGTCAGCCAGCGCGAACTCAACCAGACCAAGGTCTATTATTACGTCAAGAACACGCTGATCCTGAACAAGCGCTATCACGACCTCGCGCCGGTGCGGAACGCGGCGACCCCGCTGGTGGCCCTGGCCCGGGTGGCGGCCCGCAATTCTCCGGCAGAGGCGCTCAGCTATGTGATCGGGAAGCGCGCGCCGATCCTCTGGAAAGCGGTCTCGCGCGGGCTTACGGATCGCATCGGCAAGGACCTTTGATGCGGGACCTGCGCGTACTGATCGCCGCCGCCGGCACCGGCAGCCGCGCGGGCCTGCCGTATCCCAAGACCCTCCACCCGGTGCGCGGGCGACCGATCCTCCTTTCGCTTCTCGATCGGGTCGGCGGTTACGATCCCGAACCGACCATCATCGTCAGCCCGTCGGGCAAGGAGCTGATCGAGGAAGCGCTGAAAGCCGACGGAAAAGTCGCGTCGCTGGTGGTCCAGGAACGCCCCAGCGGCATGGGCGACGCAGTCCTCGCCTTCCGCCACAGTCCGCGCTTCGACCCGCGGGCTGACGTGCTGCTCGCCTGGGGCGATATCCCGCTGCTCGACCAAGCGACGATCGCCGCCTGCGTCGAGCGCCATCGCACCAGCGACAATGCGATGACCTTCGCCAGCCGGCTGGTCGACCAGGCCTATACCCGCGTGGCGCGCGACGGGGAGGGGCGGGTGACCGCGCTCGAGGAAACCCGCGAGCTCGGCATCGAGCCGGTCGCCGGCGAACGCGATATCGGGCTGTTCGTCTTTCGCGCTGGCCCCATCCTCGACCTGCTCAAACAATTCCGCAGCGAAGGACTTGGCAAGCAGACGGGGGAGCATGGCTTTCTCTACATCGTCGCGAAAGCCGCCGCCGCGGGCCTTCTCGTCGAAGCGCTGCCGATCGCCACCGAGCAGGATTGCATCTCGCTCAACCGGCTTTCCGACCTCGATCAGGCCTGAAGCTCCCACTCGATCGCCTCCGTTAACCTGCTTTGAGGCCCCTAGCGTCTAGACGGCGCGAAAGCGGCAGGGCAAAGCTCGGGTCAACGATCGCAAGCTTGCGCTGCAAAGCCAGGGAACGACACAGAAGATGAAGCGCAGCTATTCCGCCCGCCGCAGGGTTCTCGTCACCGGGGGCGCGGGTTTCCTCGGCTCCCACCTCATCGGCGTCCTCCTCGAACGCGGGGACGAGGTATTGTGCGTCGACAACCTGTTCACCGGCACGCGCGACAATCTCATCGACTACCGTGACCATCCGAATTTCGAATTCATGCGGCACGACATCACCTGGCCGCTCTATGTCGAGGTCGACCAGATCTACAATCTGGCCTGTCCGGCCTCGCCGATCCACTATCAGCACGACCCCGTGCAGACGACCAAGACCAGCGTGCTCGGCGCGATCAACATGCTCGGGCTGGCCAAGCGGCTCGGCGCGCGGATCTTCCAGGCGTCGACCAGCGAGGTCTATGGCGACCCGCACGTCCACCCGCAGCCCGAAGGCTATTGGGGCAACGTCAATCCGATCGGCCCGCGCAGCTGCTACGACGAGGGCAAGCGTTGCGCAGAAACCCTGTTCTTCGACTACAACCGCCAGCACGGGCTGGAGATCAAGGTCGTCCGCATCTTCAACACCTACGGGCCGCGCATGCATCCGTCGGACGGCCGCGTGGTGTCGAACTTCATCATGCAGGCGCTGCGGAACGAGCCGATCACCATCTACGGCGACGGCACCCAGACCCGCAGCTTCTGTTATGTCGACGACCTCATCAACGGGTTCATCAAGCTGATGGATTCGCCGGCCGAGCTGACCGGCCCGGTCAATATCGGTAATCCGTCCGAATTCACGATGATCGAACTGGCCGAGATGGCGATCCGCCTGACCGGAAGCACGTCTCAGATCATCCGCATGCCGCTGCCCGCCGACGATCCCAAGCAGCGCCAGCCCGACATCACGCAGGCTCGTGAAAAGCTCGGGTGGGAGCCGACCGTCCCGCTGGAGCAGGGTCTTGCCCGCACCATCGACTATTTCCGCCGCTTCGTCTGAGCCGCCCGCGCCGGTGGCCCAGCTCCGGCGCAGGATCGCCTTCTTCCTCCCCGATATGGCCGGTGGCGGTGCCGAGCGCGTGCAGCTCGCTATCATCCGGCACCTCGTCACCGCGGGTCATGAGGTCGACCTGATCCTGGCGTTCGACGGAGGCGTGCTCCTGCCGCTGGTGCCGCCCGAGGTAAGGGTCATCCCGTTGCGCGCGAGGCGGCTGGCCGGCGCCATGCCCGGACTGATCCGCTATCTGCGCATCGAAAAACCATGGTCGCTGCAGGCGATCATGTGGCCGTGCACGGTGATCGCCGTCGCGGCGCGGCTTGCAGCGCGGTCGCGCGCGCGGCTGGTGCTGAGCGATCATACCTTCCTGACCAGCCATTACACCGGACGTCGGACGCAGCGGGTGCTCCGCGCCAGCATGCGCCTGCTCTACCGCCTCGCCGACCACCGTGTCGCGGTGTCGAGCGGGGCGGCAAACGACGTGGCGCGACTGGCCGGGCTTCCGCCCGAAGCGGTCGAGGTCATCTACAATCCGATCGAGGTCCCCGACCACATCGCGCCGACCGCCGCCGCGACCATGGCGTGGGGAGACGCCAGCCCGCGGATCATCACGGTCGGCTCCCTCAAGCCCGAGAAGAACCACAGCCTGCTCCTCCGCGCCTTCGCGCGGCTGGTCGAGCATCATCCCGCCGCCCGGCTGCTGATCCTTGGGGAGGGCCAGCTGCGCGCCGACCTGGAGCGCCAGCGCGATGCACTGGGCCTGCATGAGCAGGTGCTGCTTGCAGGATTCAAGATCGATCCCTGGCCCTATTATGCGGGGGCCGACCTGTTCGTCCTGTCGTCGGACTATGAGGGAATGTCGCTCGTCCTCGTGGAGGCTCTGTACGCCGGCCTGCCCGTGGTCAGCACCGACTGCGAGGCGGGCCCGGCCGAGATCCTCGACGACGGGCTCTACGGCCCGCTCGTTCCGGTCGGCGACGCGGCAGCCCTGAGCGCCGCAATGATGAAAACCCTTGCCCAACCCAAAAACCCCGAGCGGCAGAAAGCCCGCGCGCGGCAGATCACGGGCGAGCAAAACCTCCGCCGCTACGAGGCCTTGCTCGCCGGGTGACTGACCGTAGGCCCGGGTCGGCCGACTTTCCTTGAAGCGAGGCGGCGTCTACTGATCCGAGCGATGACGCTGCACCTTCCTGGCAACTGACACGATGCCGCTTGGACTGGTCCGTCACGCCTGCAACGTCGTCGCTCAAGCCGTTGGGCGGTCGTATCAATGGTGCAGGCTGCAATGGTTTCGCTGGATCTATCCCGGGCTCGAGGTTGGTCGTTCGGTTCGCCTCGAACGCGGGGCCGTTCTGCTGGTCGTGCGCGGCGCCAGGATGCGTCTGGGCGACCGCACGGTGGTCGGACCCGGCACACATCTCGCATCCGAAGGTGTCCTGGAGGTCGGCGCCGACAGCTATGTCGGCAAGGGCAGCATCATCGTCGCGGCGGGCCGTGTCACGATCGGCAGCGATGTACTGATCGCGTCGAACGTGGTGATCCGGGATCAGGATCATGGCACGGCGACGACAAGGCCCTTTCGCCTCCAGTCGCTCGATATCGACCCGGTCAATATCGGCGCGAACGTCTGGATTGGCGCCAATGCCTGCGTCCTCAAGGGCGTAACGATCGGCGCGAACAGCGTGGTGGGTGCAGGCTCGGTCGTCACCCGCGACGTGCCGCCCGATAGCGTCGCCCTCGGAATACCAGCGCGGCACCGCCCGAGGCGCGAAGTCGGACAGCCGGCCGCGATCTAGGCGGAGCGACCAGCCAATTTCTTGCTCGCAGCAAGTGGACGCAGGCCGAACAGCCGCGGCAGCATCCACCGCCTCTGCTGGGGGTCGGTGAACCGAACCATCGCCGCAAGCCGGGCCGGAAGGGACATGGTCATCCAGCCTGCCCGATAGCGCGAATAGGCGAGGTCGCCGCGCAGCTTCTCCCAATCGATGACCGCCTGCGTGCCGTAATCCGGCGCGACCAGTTCCTTGCTGGCAGGCGATCCGAGGAGTTCCAGCAAGTCCGCCAGGGCACCGGCGGCCCAGGCGGAGCGTCGTTCGAACTCCGCGGTATCATAGGCCCCGCCGCTGATCGCCCCGGGGTGGCTGCGATAGCCGACCAGGGGTTCGGCAAGGTAATGAGGGGAGAAACCTCTCGCCGCGAGCATCAGCCCGAAGAAGGCGTCTTCGGTGTAGATCGGCTGGTCGGGACAGCGGATGTTCTCAAAGACCTGGCGGTCGTAGGCAGCCGTCGCGCCGTGGATTTGGCCGGCGCTGCTGTTCACGAAATAGCGGCTCGGCGGATGCTGCCCGACGGGATCGCCGACGACCGGACCGAACGGCCGCCCTTCCGCGTCGATCCGCTGGCAGGCGGAGGAGATCGCCTGCGCCCCAGTCTCCCGCCACGCTTCGACCAGCCTGCCGACGCGCTGGGGGTAGGCGATGTCATCGCCGGCGCCGACGATGATGAACTTGCCCGCGCTCCGTTCGACCGCCTCGTAGAAATGCCTGACCAGCCCGGTGCCATTGCGCGCGGTGCGGTTCACGACCAGCCGGTGAGGGCCCTTGTATGCCGCCACCGCGCGCTCGATCCGGGTAAAGGTGCCGTCGGTCGAGCAGTCGTCGCTGAAGACGATCTCGAGATTGGAATAATCCTGCGCCAGCGCGGCGGCGATCGCTTCGTCGATGAACTCTTCCTGGTTGTAGGCCAGGATGACCATTGTCGCGAGCGGCAGGCTGTCTCTACTCACCGTCCGAGCTTTCGAATACTGAGGCCCGTGCGGGCGCCGAGACTGCGCAGGCTGAGCAGGGCAGCGCTGAGAGCCAACGCGCCACCGCCGATGAAGGCCAGCGGTTCGGAATAGTCCGACACCAGTTTGAGCAGGACCAGCACGATGAGCGCGCCCGCGATCAGCAGGCCGTTCTCGCGCGAGATGACAATTGCGTGCCGCCGTCGGCAGAGCACCGCGATGACCAGTCCGTAGGCAAGATAGGCAAGCAGGTACGCCACCCCCGTTCCCGCCAGCCCAAGTCGCGGCACCAGCGCGAAGGCCGCTGCCACATAGACCGCGGCGAACAATAGCTCGACGGCGACGTAGGCCTTCCGGTCACCCCGGGCGAGCAGGACAAAGCCAAGCGCCCAGCAGGGGATCTTCACCAGGTCGCCGATGACCTGCCAGCGCAGCATCGCTTCCGCGCCCGCGAACTGGCTGCTGTAGAGAAGCGACAGGACCAGCGGAGCGCCCGCGACCATCGCGATCGTCAGCGGCGCGCCGAATAGCAGCGCGACATGAAGCTGGTTGTTGACGATTCCCCGGCTTTCCTCGTCGCCGCCTCGCGCCGCGCTAAGGCGGGGGAAATAGTCGGCCGACATGGCGCCCAGCACGAGGGTGATGTTCATGGTGGTGATCGCGAACACCGCCTGCAGCAGGCCGGCCTGTTCGAGCCCGTCCTGTTGCACCACGATCGTCCGGACCGCGGCGAGGGTCAGCATCTGGACAGCGCCCGTCAGCGTCAGCGCGCCGCCAAGCGCGGCCATGCTGCGGATGTCGCGTGCGACGGGGCCGAGCCTGAAGCGGCCCGCCTTAACGTCTCCGCGCGGCAGGAAAGGCACCGCGGTCAGGCAGGCTGCAAGCGGCACCGCGATCACCGCGACGACCATTCCGGCATTCCCGAACCACCAGACCGCCGGGATCGCGAGCAGGGTCGCGCCAAGCGCGGAGCCGACGCGCACCACCCCCAGCGCCCATATCCGCTGTAACCCCTGCAGTACCGCCTGCTGGGCTGCTGCCGCCACGCCGAACAGGACGGCGATCCCCGACAGGCCGATCAGCAAGGCAAAATCGCCGCTGCCGGCCGCCAGGCCGGAAACCGGGCCGCGGAAGATCCACAGCAGCAGCGCGCCGATTGCCGCCAGGGGAAGACTGCCCGCCCACAACGCCCGGCGCACCTCGGCCTTTCGAAGCGGCGTGTCAGCTGACGACAGGTCTCGAACCGCGGCGGCGGCGAGCCCGAAGCCGGCGATGGTGGTGACGAGCCCCGACACGTTGGTGAGGATGCCGAGCAGTCCGATCCCTTCCGGACCCGAAAGCAGGGCCAGGATCTTGGTCCGGACGATCCCGATGAGGATGGTGGCGACGGTCGCACCGCCGATGATCGAGGTCGAGGCGAGGATGCGGCGGTAGGAGGATTGGTCCTTCGCCGCGGCTGCGGCCTCGGTCACGCCAGCCGTCTCGCGGGATTGCCGACCCAGGTCTCGCCCGCCGGAACGTCGCAGGTGACGACTGCGCCTGCGCCGATCATCGCGCCCGCGCCAATGCGGATGCCGGGCAGGATCACGGAGCCGGCGCCGATCGACGCACCGCGCTCCACGATCGTCCGCGCGAATTCGTCAGGACGCTGACGCGATCGCGGTGTCTTGTCGTTGGTGAAGGTGGCATTGGGACCGCAGAACACGTCGTCCTCGAGCGTGATGCCGTCCCACACATAGACCCCGCACTTCAGCGTGACGCGGTCGCCGATCACCGCCCCGCCCTCGACCAGGGTAAGTGCGTTGAGGTTGCAGTCCGAACCGATGCGGGCACCGGCAAGGACGACCGAATATTGCCACACACGCGTTCCCGCGCCGACCTCGGCCGCCTCGTCGACCGCTGCCAGCGGGTGGATCATGGCGCCCGTCGCGGTCACGCTGCCGCCTTCCGCACCGCGCTCACGACCTGCTCGGCCTGCTCGCGGATGAGATGGGGACCGATCGGGAGCGACAGCACCTCGCCGGCCAGTTGCTCGGCGATCGGAAAGGCCCCGGCGCCTAGGCCGAGATCGGCGTAGGCCTCCTGCCGATGGGGCGGGATCGGATAATGGATAAGGGTCTGAACACCGGCTTCGGCAAGGCTGGCCTGCAAGGCATCCCGGCGCGCGCTGCGGACAACGAACAGGTGCCAGGCCGGATCGGCCCATTCGGGCACCGTCGGCAGGACGAGATCGCAATCGGCAAGCGCTTCGAGATAATAAGCCGCAGTTTCCTGCCGGCGCGCGTTCCATTCCTCGAGATGCGCAAGCTTTACGCCCAGTACCGCGGCCTGAAGTGGATCGAGCCGGCTGTTCACGCCCCGCACTTCGTTCACATAGCGCTGGTGCGAACCGTAATTGCCGAGCGTCCGGATGCGGTCGGCCAATTCGGGATCGTCGGTCGTCACCGCCCCGGCATCCCCCAGCGCGCCAAGATTCTTGCTCGGGTAGAAGCTCCAGCACACCGCGTCGCCATGGGCGCCGACCGGCTTGCCCTTGTAGCGCGCGCCATGCGCCTGGGCGGCGTCCTCGATCAGCTTCAGCCCATGCTGGCGGCCGACTTCCAGCAGCGGATCAAGGTCGGCCGGAAGCCCGTACAGGTGCGTCGGCAGGATCGCCTTGGTGCGCGAGGTGATCGCATCCGTGACGCGGGCGGGATCGAGATTATGGGTGAGGGGGTCGGGCTCGACCAGGACCGGGGTTGCGCCCGCCATGCTGATCGCAAGGACGGTGGCGATATAGCCGTTGCTGGCCGTGATCACCTCGTCCCCCGGGCCGATGCCGAGCGCGCGAAGGGCGAGGTGAAGGCCATCGAGCCCGTTCGCGACCCCGACGCAATGGCGCGCGCCAACCGACCCGCCATAGGCCTGCTCGAACGCGGTCAGCTCGGGCCCGCCGACATACCAGCCGCTGGCGAGCGCGCGGGCGACCGCAGCGTCGATGTCGTCCTTGAGCGCGCGATAGGCTTCGCCGAGATCGAGGAACGGGACCTTCACGCGGCCCTGCGCTCCACTTCCCGCAGGAAGTCGGCATAGTCGCGGAGGTAATCGGCCTCGTCATAATGATCGTCGGCCACCACCAAGAGGACGCAGCCGGGGGAGAAGTCGTGCATTTCGTGCCAGACCATCGGGGGCAGCGTCAGGCCGCGATCCGGACGGTCGAGCAGCACCCGCGTCTGCTCCGCCCCGTCGTCCAGCAGGATGGTGCACGACCCGCTCACCGCGACGATCAGCTGCTGGAGGCACTTGTGCGCGTGGAACCCGCGGCTGACGCCTTCCTGCGTGCCGAAGATGTAATAAGCCCGCTTGAGGTCGAACGGAACGTCCCGCCCTGCCTCGAGCGCGATCAGGCTTCCGCGCTCGTCCCCGCGCATCGTGAAATCGATGATCCGGCAGCCGGACGGAAGAGCAGGGATTGTCACGCAGGCTCCTGAAAACAACGGCCCGTTACTAGAGGCAGGCAGGGGCGAGGCAAGACATTTGCCCCGGCGTGTCGGCACTTCACCGCGCGTAGTGGCTGCGGAACCATGTGACGAACTGGGGCACGCCTTCATCGAGGCTGGTGCGGGCAGCAAAGCCGGTATCGCGAGCGATCGCGCTGGTGTCGGCGAAGGTGTCGACCATGTCGCCCGGCTGCATGTCCGCAAAGTCGATCCTTGCCGTCCGGCCGGTCGCCTGCTCGATCAGGGTGACCAGCCGGCCGAGCTCTTCGGAACGGCTGTTCCCGATATTGTAGATCGCATGGGCCGAATGGCTTCCGCCCGGCTTTTCCCGCCCGTCAGCCAGCGGGGGCTGGTCGAGGGTCAGGAGGATGCCCGAAACGATGTCGTCGATGAAGGTGAAGTCGCGCCGCATCCGCCCGTGATTGAACAGCTGGATCGGCCGCCCGGCGAGCACGGCGTCGGTGAACAGCCACATCGCCATGTCGGGCCGGCCCCAGGGGCCATAGACGGTGAAGAAGCGCAGGCCCGTCTGGGGAAGGGCGAACAGATGGGCATAGCTCTCGCTCAATAGCTCGTCCGCGCGCTTGGTCGCGGCATAGAGCGAGAGGGGACGATCGGCGCGCTGGTCGACCGACATCGGCAGCGTCGTGCCACCTCCGTAGACCGACGAGGAGCTGGCATAGACCAGGTGCCCGACCTGCCGGTGACGCGCCAGCTCGAGGATGTTGGCATGCCCGACGAGGTTGGACTGGATGTACGTTGCCGGGGATTCGAGGCTGTAGCGAACCCCCGCCTGCGCACCGAGATGGACGATCCGGTCGATCTCCACCCCGTTCACCGCCGTGCCGAGCGCCGCGGCATCGGCGAAGTCGAGGCAGTGGAAGGTGAAGTCACCGCCCTGCCGATCGAGCTCCGCCAGCCGCGCTTCTTTCAGCGCCGGATCGTAATAATCGTTGAGGTTGTCGATCCCGACGACGGTCTCGCCGCGGGCCAGCAGTGCCCGGGCGACGTGCATGCCGATGAAGCCTGCGCAGCCGGTGACCAGGACCGCCATGCCGCCGGCCTCAGCCGTGATACTCGCCGCGCCCGATCCCGCGATAGGAAAGGCCGGCGCGTTCGACGTCCGACGGCTCGTAGACATTGCGCAGGTCGATGAGGTGCTTCGAACGCATGCTACCCGCCACCCGCTTCAGGTCCAGCGCGCGGAATTCGTCCCATTCGGTGACCAGCACCAGGGCATCGGCGTCCTTGGCGACGGCATAGGCGTCCTCGGCGAAGGTCACGCCAGAAAGCATCGGTTCGGCCTGCTCGCGGCCGACCGGATCGAAGGCGACGACCTCCGCGCCACCTTCCTGGAGTCGCTTGATCAGCGCCAGGCTCGGCGCATCGCGCATGTCGTCGGTGTTCGGCTTGAAGGTGAGCCCAAGCACGCCGACCTTCTTACCCTGAAGCTCGCCGCCCAGAACCTCGCGGACGCGGTCGGCCATCGCGGCCTTGCGGGCATCGTTGACCTCGACCACCGAGGAGACGATCCGCATGCCGACGCCTTCCTTCTCGGCGGTCTGGAGCAGCGCCAGCGTGTCCTTGGGGAAGCAGCTTCCGCCATAGCCGGGGCCGGCGTGGAGGAACTTGGGGCCGATGCGATTGTCGAGGCCGATGCCGCGGCTCACTTCCTGGACGTCGGCGCCAACCGCTTCGCACAGGTCGGCGATCTCGTTGATGAAGCTGATCTTGGTCGCGAGGAAGGCGTTGGCGGCATATTTGATCAGCTCGGCGGTACGGCGCCCGGTGAACAGGATCGGCGCCTTGTTGAGGAACAGCGGGCGATAGACCTCGCGCAGCACCTCGCGTGCAAATTCGTCCTCCGCGCCGACCACGATCCGGTCCGGGATCTTAAAGTCGCGGATGGCGGCACCTTCGCGCAGGAATTCCGGGTTGGACGCGACGCTGGTGCCCTCGGGCGCGCCATTTTCATGCAGGATGCGGGTGATCTCGTCGCCGGTGCCGACCGGGACGGTCGATTTGGTGACCACCACCGCCTTCTTCGTCAGCGCGCCGGCGATCTCTTTCGCCGCAGCGTAGACGAAGCTCAGGTCCGCATGGCCGTCGCCGCGGCGGGCGGGGGTGCCGACCGCAATGAACACCGCGTCCGCATCGCGAATGCCTTCGACGAGGTCGGTGGTGAATTTCAGGCGTCCGTGCTCGGCATTGTGCTTGACCAGCGCTTCAAGGCCCGGCTCCCAGATCGGCATCCTGCCGGCAAGCAGCCCCTCGATCTTCTCCGGCATCTTGTCGACACAGGTGACGTCATGGCCGAAATCCGCGAAGCAGGCTCCAGAGACCAGGCCCACATAGCCGGTGCCGATCATGCAGATGCGCATAGTGTTGGTAACTTCCTTCCCTGATGCGCCGGGCACTAGCGGGGCGGGCCGTCAATGGCTAGGCCGACGGGATGTGCGGGATCGCGGGATTGCTTGGGCCCTCGGCGGGGGATGATCGGCTGCTGGAGGCGATGGCCGGCCCGATCTTCCACCGCGGCCCCGACGCTGGCGGCACCTGGACCGACCGCGAGGCAGGGATCGGCTTCGCCCATCGCCGCCTGTCGATCGTCGACCTCAGCCCCCACGGCGCGCAGCCGATGGCCTCGGCCAGCGGCCGCTTCGTCCTCAGCTACAATGGCGAGATCTACAATCACCGCGACCTGCGGGCAGAGCTGGAAGCGGCCGGCGCCGCGCCCCCCGGCGGCTGGCGCGGGCACAGCGATACCGAAACGCTGGCCGAGGGCATCGCGCATTGGGGCCTCGCCGCGACCCTCGAACGGGCGGCGGGCATGTTCGCCCTCGCGCTATGGGACAGGCAGGCCCGCACCCTCAGCCTGGTGCGCGACCGCTTCGGCGAGAAGCCCCTTTATTACGGGTGGATCGGCAAGGACCTTGCCTTCGCCTCCGAACTCAAGTCGCTCCGCGCGCTGCCCGGCTTCGCGGGCGAGATCGACCGCCAGGCCGTCGCCGGGCTGTGCGCCAGATCCTACATCCCCGCGCCGCTTTCCATCTATCGCGGCATCTTCAAGCTGCTGCCCGGGTGCATCCTGGAGCTGACCCCGGCCGCCGCGCCGCGCAGCACCGCCCCCTCGGTCGGCGAAGCAGGGCAGGGGCTGCGGCTCACTTGCTATTACGATTATTCCTCAGTCGTCGCGGCCGGCATCGCCGACCCGATCGCCGATGAGGCCGAGGCCCTCGACGCGGCCGAGGATGCGCTGCGCCAGGCCATTTCCGACCAGGCCGTCGCCGACGTTCCGGTCGGTGCCTTCCTGTCGGGCGGCTTCGACAGTTCGACCGTGGTTGCCCTGTACCAGCAGGTGTCGGGCGCGCCGGTCCGGACCTATTCGATCGGCTTTACCGAAGCCGGCTTCGATGAAGCGCCGCACGCCCGCGCGGTTGCCGCTCACCTCGGCACCGAGCATCACGAACTGTACGTGACGCCAAGCCAGGCGATGGACGTCCTGCCGCTGCTCCCGACCATGTATGACGAGCCGTTTGCCGACAGCTCGCAGATCCCGACCTATCTCGTCAGCCGCTTCGCCCGGCAGGACGTCACCGTGGCGCTGACCGGTGACGGCGGCGACGAATTGTTCGGCGGGTACAATCGCCACGTTATCGGCCCCGCGCTGTGGCGCCGGCTGGCGCCGGTGCCGGCCGGCGTCCGCGCGCTCGGCGGACCACTCGGGCTGTTGCCCCAGCGCTGGTTCGAGCTGCTCGTCCGCAGCGGTCCGCGCGGGACCGGCGCCGCGCGCATCGCCAAGGGCCTGCGGGTCGCGACCAGCGCGCGCTCGCCCGACGACGTCTACCGCGCCTTTATCGACGAATGGGCCTTTGAGCGCAGCCCGGTGCTGGGTGCCGCCCCCGTTCCCGATGTCCCGTTCGATCTCGTGGGTGCGAGCCCGGCCGAGCGGATGATGCTCGGCGATGCGCTCGGCTACCTGCCCGACGACATTCTCTGCAAGGTCGACCGCGCGTCGATGGCCGTCAGCCTCGAAACGCGCGTTCCCTTCCTCGACCACCGGCTGGCCGCGGTCGCCGCCCGCATTCCGATCGGGATGAAGATTGCCGACGGCCGCGGAAAGCTGGTCATCCGCAAACTCCTCGACCGCTACGTCCCGCGGCAACTCACCGACCGGCCCAAGGCAGGCTTCGGCGTCCCCGTCGGCGAATGGCTGCGCGGGCCGCTCAAGGGTTGGGCCGACGATCTCCTCTCCGAAGACCGGCTCCGCCGCGGCGGGCTGTTCGACGTCGAAGCGATCCGCCGCCGCTATGCCCAGCATCAGTCCGGGCACCGCGACAGCACGGTCGCGCTGTGGTCGATCCTGATGTTCGAAAGCTGGCTGGAGGCGCAGGCCCCGTCCAGCCTGTCCCGCGCCGCTTAAACCAGCCGGCCCGCCTGAAGCCGAAGCACACGGTCGCAGCGCGCCAGCATCGCTTCGCTGTGCGCGATGATGAGGATGGTCGTCCCGCGTTGCTGCAGCACGTCGAGCGCGCCGAGGACATGGCCCTCGCTCTGCGCATCAAGCGCGCTGGTCGCCTCGTCGAGCACTAGCAGCGGGGCCGAGGCATAAAGCGCGCGGGCCAGCGCAAGCCGTTGCCGCTGCCCACCCGACAGCAACTGCCCCCGATCCCCGACCCGGGTCGCCAGCCCGTCCGGAAGCGAGGCGACCAGATCGCTCAGGCCCGCAAGCCTGACCGCTTCGGCCACGCGCGCCGCATCGGGATCGTGGGCCATGAAGGCGATATTGGCCTCGAGGCTGGTGTCGGCGACGAAGGGCGCCTGCGGCACGTGCGCGATGTTGCGCTGCCAGCCAGTGACCGCGCCGGGCGAGAGCGGTTTGCCATCGATCAGCAATGTGCCCTCGGTCGGGCGCAGCAGGCCCATGACGAGATCGGCGAGCGTGCTCTTCCCGCTTCCGTTCGCCCCGCTCAACGCCACCCGCTCACCACGGGCGATGACGAGGTCGATCTCGCGCAGTGCCGGTTCGCTGCGTTCGGGATAGGTGAATCCGACGCCGTCCAGCCTGATCTCGGACTCGAAGGGCAGGGGCGGGGGCGGCGGCGATAGGTTGAGGTCGGGCTCACTGAGGAACGCCACCATCCGGTCCTGGATACTGCTCGACCCGCTTAAGGCGATAAGGCTGTGGTTGACCGTCTGGAGCAGCGGCAGCAGGCGCTGGGCGCCAAGGCCAAGTGCGGCGAGTGTCGGAAGCGCTGCAGAGATCCCGCCCTCGCGCCCGGCCAGCCACCACGCGACCAGGGCCAGGGCAACGAGGCCGACGCTCTCGACCAGGATACGCGGGACGCCCTGCGCCACCTGCATCCGGGTCCTCGCATCGGTCAGGCGGCGGTCGATGCGGCGGAAACGCTCTGCCGCGGCGCCCCGTGCGCCGGCCAAGATCAGCTCGCGCATCGCGCCGACATTTTCCTGCACCGCCGCGATCCGGTCTTCATAGCCGTCGCCAAGCGCCGCGCCGCCGCGTCGGATGGTGCCCCGGACAAGCGCGTTGGCGACAAGGAACAGCAGGCCGAGCAGCCCGCCCGCGGCAATGGCGGCAAGCGGGTCGAGCCACAGCAGCCCAGCAAGGATCCCAAGCGCCAGCACCAGCGCGCCGCCTGCCTGCAGCAAGGGCAGCAGGGTCGAATAAAGCCACTGCTCGGCGAACTCCATCGCGGCCAGCGGACCGCTGGTGCGCGCCGCGGCATGCACCGGCCATTCGCGCGCCAGCACCCTCCGCTGGACCGCGACGATCAGCCGGTGCCCGGTGTCGAGCGCGAGGCGCTGGGTCAGGGCAAGTAGTACGAACCGGATCGCGCCCGCCGCCAGCACGGCCGCGACGAACAGCAGGATCGCCCGCCCGTCGGCAGCGCTGCCCGCGCCGCCGAGCCATTGCCGCAACAGCGTCACCAGCGCCGCAAGCACCGCGAATTCGAACAGCGCACCGACGACCGTCAGCGCGGCGAGCGCCATCAGCCGCCGCCGACCCTCGCCGGACAGGGCCTTGAGGAGCAGCGCGAAGGAGCGAAAGGGGCTCACCGCGCGCGGCCGCTCAGCCGCTTGGGCCAGGTCCGCGCGACCCACCACAGCAAGGTCGGGAGCAGCATCGTCCCGATCAGGTCGCGAAGACTCTCGCCATATTGCATTCCCCACGACGGCCAGCGCTCGAACCACAGGTCATAGGCCTCGTTGGCAAGCTCAAGCGCGAGGACCAGCAGCCACGGCCACTTGCTGGCAAGCGAAGTCCGCAGCAGAGTCGCGGCAAGCAGCTGGAGCAACACCCCGGCCATCACGTGCAGCGTGTCCATCGGCCAGCCGGTCGCGTGGCGGACCAGCTCCTTGACCTGATACCAGCTGCTGGAATCGAAGCTCACCGCCCGTCGAAACGGCTGGCGAGGGCGGCCAGCGACTCCTCATGCGTGAGGTCGAGGTGGAGCGGGGTCACCGACACATGCCCGTCGGCGACCGCCTCGAGGTCGGTGGTATGGCCAGGCGTCTCGACCGAGGGGCCGAGCCCGAACCAGTAATAATGGTATCCGCGCGGATCGGTGCGCTGGACGATGCGGGTCCGGCCGTAATCGCGGATACCCTGCCGCACGACCTTGATTCCCTTGACCTCCTCCGGCGGGAGTGCGGGGAAGTTGACGTTCACCAGCGTGCCCGGCGCATGCGGGGTCTGCAGCAATTGCTCCAGCACCCGGGGCGCCCAGTGGGTCGCGGCCGCGAAGGGCACCGTGTCGCCCATGCCTTCGCGGGCATAGACCTGGCTGAGCGCGATCGAGCGCACGCCCGCCAGCGCGCCTTCCATCGCGGCCGAGACGGTGCCGCTGTAGGTCACGTCCTCGCCCAGGTTGGCGCCGCGATTGATCCCCGAGATGATCACGTCGGGCCGCTGGTCGGGCATCAGGTGGAACAGCGCCATCAGCACCGCGTCGGTCGGCGTGCCGGCGACGGCGAAGCGCTTCTCACCCAGCCGCCGCAGCCGCACCGGGCGGGTCAGCGTCAGCGAATGGCCGGTGCCCGATTGTTCTTCGGCCGGCGCCACCACCCACAGATCGTCGGTGAAGGCGCTCGCGACCTCCTCGAGGAGCTTCAGGCCAGCGGCGTTCACGCCATCGTCGTTGGTGAGGAGAATGCGCATCCTCGCGCTATGCGCGAAGCGGCCGCCGCGGCGCAACCACCGCCCCTGCCGCAACGGTTGCGCCATTTTGGCAACATGGTGGGGGAAAGAGGTTTCAGCGCTTGTTCAAGTTATTGCTCTTAAGTAGAGGCGCTGCAGGGCTTAATAATCGGCGTTTACCCAAGCTAAGCTTCGGAAATGCCTAGTGATCGCCCCTTGTGGACCTGCGTGTGCGGCAGGAACAGGTGGCGGGTGTGCTTTGGGTTGGTACCGGCGCGCCGTTGTGGACTGGCCGTCGGACTTCCGACCCGTTTGGGGAGGGGACGATGGCAACCGCGCTTAGCGATGTTTACGACACACCAGAACCGTTTGATCGCATCACGCTGCCCGACGGCTACCGCCCATCCGAGCAGGAAGAGTTCATGGGCCCGATGCAGCGGGCCTATTTCCTCGCCAAGCTGCGTGCATGGAAGGAAGCGATCATCGAGGAAAGCCGGGCGACCATGGCCCAGCTTCAGGTCGATACCCTGCGCGAACCCGATCTTGCCGACCGCGCGTCGAGCGAAACCGACTGGAGCATCGAGCTTCGCACCCGCGACCGTCAGCGCAAGCTGATCGCCAAGATCGACGCTGCCATCCGCCGCCTTTACGCTGGCGAATACGGCTATTGCGAAGTCACCGGTGAACCGATCGGCCTCGGTCGTCTCGAAGCCCGCCCGATCGCGACCATGACGCTGGAAGCGCAGGAACGGCACGAGCGGATCGAGAAGGTCAGCCGCGACGACTGATCCAGGATTTGCTCGCCGGTTGCGGCGGGCAGAGAAGCCAGGGGAGGGGCCTGCTGCGCTGCGGCGGACCCCTCCTAAGCTGCCATCAGCCTAGTGAATGGTCAGCCCGAGCATCTCGTCCTTGAGCCGGAGCTTTTCTTTCTTGAGCTTGTGAAGAAGGATGTCGTCGGGGTTTGGTCGCTGCTCTTCGGCGTCGATCTGCGCCTGAAGAGTGGCATGTTTTGATGCGAGTGCCTCGACGTGTGCCTTTTCCATTCTGTGTCATTCCCTTTCAATGGTGTGACAACCACAAGAGAGAACCATGAAATCGCCCGTTTGTCGCGGGCAATTTGCGCCATTAAGCGCGCTGGCGATGCAATCCGCCGTGACCACCTGCCCGACGCTCGATATTAATGGCTCCCAGCACCAGCGATGAATGACGACCAGCCCACCGAACGCCTTGCCGCCTTGCGCGCCGCCCACCGCCGGCTCGACGAGGAAATCGCCGCGCGGATCGCCGCCGCCGATGACGACATGTTAGCGCTCGCCCGGCTCAAGAAGCAGAAGCTGCGGCTGAAGGACGAGATCCATCTGCTGCTCGACGACTGCACCCCCGACATCATCGCCTGACGAGCGGATTGCCGCCCCACGTCCCTGCATGGGACGGCACCGGAGCCGATGTGGCGCGCCCGACGTTTTCACGCCAAGGTTCATAAGCCTAAGACGAGTAGCGTATGAACGAGATGAACAGTCACGAACCCGAGATCGGCAGCCGCATCGCGCCGCGTCTGATCGAAAGCCTTTATACCGAGGCCATGCTGCTCGCCGATGAGGCGCGCACCTATTTCGACAGCGGCAGCCGGGCCGATCGCGACTCGCTCGACCCCTTCGTGCGCGTCGGTTTCGCCTGCGAGTCGCTCAAGGTGACGACGCGGCTGATGCACATCATCGCCTGGCTGCTGACCCAGCGCGCGGTGGAGACGGGCGAACTCACCAAGACTTCCGGGCAGCGACCCGAACGCCGCCTCGGCCACGCCGGCGAAAGCGATCCGGTGGTCGTCGGGCAATTGCCGGCCTCGGCCCGCTCGCTGATTTCGTCCAGCATCGATCTATACGACCGGGTCCGCCGCCTCGACGAGGAGCAGGTGAGCAGTCAGCCAGTGCCGAGCCCCGCCCGCGCCCTGATGGGGCGGCTCGAACGCGACCTCATCTGGAACGCGCCGCGTTGACCGGCTAGGCCGCTCGTCATGAGTGGTCCCATCCTCCACCCCGGCCCACGGCTGCTGATCGGCCACGGCCGTGCGCCCGAGCTTGCCGAACTGCTTCCGCCCGGCCCGGTCCTGCTGGTCACCGATCAGGCGGTCCGCGCCATGGGCCTGCTCGACGCGCTGACCGCCGAAATCGAACGCGACCACCAGCTCGTCCTGTTCGATTCGGTCGAGGCCGATCCCAGCCGGGCCACGCTGCTTGCTGCGGTCGAAGCCGGGCGCGCGGCCGGCGCGACCTCGGTAGTCGGTTTCGGCGGCGGAAGCCCGATGGATGTCGCGAAGCTCGCCGCCTACCTCCTCGGCTCAGGCGACGATCTCGATACCATCTGGGGCGTCGGCCTCGCCCGCGGCCGGCGCCTGCCGCTCGCGCTGGTCCCAACCACCGCCGGGACCGGTTCCGAAGCGACACCGGTCGCCATCATCACCGTCGAAGGGGCCGAGAAGCGCGGCGTCAACAGTGCGGCGCTGATCCCCGACTGGGCCGTGCTTGATGCCGGCCTGACCCTTGGCAAGCCGCGCGGACTGACCGCCGCGACCGGGATCGACGCCATGGTCCACGCGATCGAGGCCTACACCTCGGCCAGGGCCAAGAACCCGGTGTCGGACATGCAGGCCCGCGAGGCCTTGCGTTTGCTGTCGGCCAATCTCGTCGCCGCCTGCGAGCAGCCTGGCAATATCGCCGCGCGCGAAGCGATGCTGGTCGGCGCGCATCTTGCCGGACTGGCCTTCGCCAACGCGCCGGTCGCGGGCGTCCACGCGCTCGCTTATCCGCTCGGCGGCATCCATCACCTGCCCCACGGCCTCAGCAATGCGCTGATGCTTCGTCCGGTCCTGTCCTTCAACCTCGCCGCGGCGCGTGAGCCCTATGCCGAACTCGCCGCCATCCTCGACCCGACGGTTTCGGCGCTCGGCACCCAGGCCGCGGCCGCCCAGCTTGTCGAGCAGCTGGAAGCGCTGGTCCTCGCCTCGGGCCTCAAACCGCGCCTGCGCGATCATGGCATCGCCGTCGAGGAAGCCCCGATGCTCGCCCGTGAGGCGATGAAGCAGACCCGCCTGCTGGTGAACAATCCGGTCCCGATCGGCGAGGAAGATGCGCGTCGCCTGTACGAGGCCGCCTGGTGAGCCGCCCGCAGCCACCCTTGCGCGCAGCTTTCCGCCGCTGGCACGACCTCACCCTGCGCTGGGCCGACAACGATGCCTATGGGCACGTCAACAACACCGTCTACTACCAGTGGTTCGACAGCGCGGTGAACGACTTCCTCGTCTCCGAAGGCCTGCTCGACATCGTTGCGGGCGATCCCATCTGCCTGGTGGTCGGCACATCCTGCAACTACTTCGCCCCGCTCAGTTTTCCGGGGGACGTGGAGGTCGGCCTGAAGGTCGCCGAACTGGGCCGGTCGAGCGTCCGCTATGACGTCGGCGTCTTCGCCAAGGGCGCGGAGGAAGCGGCGGCGGCGGGCACCTTCATTCATGTCGCGGTCAGCCGGGCCGAGCGCCGCCCGGTGCCGTGGCCCGACACGTGGAAAGCCGTTCTCGCGGGGCTTTCCTGACGTAAAATTCTGGACGATCGACGGCGTGCGGATTAGGGGCGAAAGCCCATCGTCGCGTCTTGGTGATAGTCCCATTCTGGTTGTATTTCAACAGTTTGCACTTCGTTCTTCACGATTGTTGCCATCGCTCTTGGTGCTTGGTCTCCTGCTCGCCTGCCTGTCGGCGGCGGCTGCAGTCACCGAAGTCCCGCGCTCGCGGATTCCGGCCGTGAAGGAGCAATTTGATCCATTTCTCGCGGGTCTCGACAGCGTGGATGAGATCATGCTCGTGCTCGACACCGCTTATCCCCATGCGACCGCCCTCCAGAAGCTGGATGCCGCCGATGCGCTGCTGCGTCGCCGCTTCATCCATTCCTACAGCTATTTTCGATTTGACCAGAATTGGCTGGCGGCGAGCTTGCGACCGATCTGGGCCGATCTCGCTAGCCCGGTGCTGCCCGACGACATCCTTCTCCATCGCCGCGCCGCCTGCAGTCAGCAGGCACTGGTCTTCCTCGAAGTCAGCCGTCGCCTGGGATTTGACTATGCGGCGGTCGGCGCTCCGGGGCATTTCATGTCTGGGGTGAAGATCGACGGTCGCTGGTGGGTCTATGACGCCGACCAGGAAGTGAGCGTGCGACGCTATCCGTTTGCGTGGCTGCAACGCGGCGATCCACGGTTGGACGGCGTCTACGAGCCCACGGGTGCCCGGCTGTTACACGCGGCCGCCCACGCCGGTAAGGTGAAGCTTAGCAGCATCAATCGCTTCGCCGCGCCCCAGGCGCGATTACTGCATCAGGTCACCGCGCTCGTCAGTGATTTCGGTTGGTTTGTCGTTCTCATGGCCTGGGCCTTGTTGTCGCTAACGGTCGTCCAGCGCAGGACCGAACCGAGCGCTGCATTCGTGCCGGCCTAGCCGCAGATCCGCGCCTTGGCCGCGCGATACTCCTCGCTCCAGCGCGCGATCAGCTCGGCGGCGGGCTGGACCTTGTCGATCGCGCCGATGCCCTGGCCCGATCCCCAGATGTCCTTCCAGGCCTTGGCGCCCGCGGCCCCGCCGAAGCTCATCGCTTCGGGGCTGCTTTCGGGCAGATTGTCGGGATCGAGGCCCGCCTGCTCGATCGACGAGCGCAAGTAGTTGCCGTGGACCCCGGTAAACAGGTTCGAATAGACGATGTCCTTGGCCGATCCCGCGACGATGCCCTGCTTGTAGTCCTCGCTGGCCCGCGCCTCGTCCGTGGCGATGAAGGGCGAACCGATGTAGCCGAAATCGGCGCCCATCGCCTGTGCCGCAAGGATCGCGCCGCCGTTGGCGATCGATCCCGAAAGCGCCAGCGGCCCGTCGAACCAGGCGCGAATTTCCTGTACCAGCGCAAAGGGCGACCAGCGCCCGGCATGGCCGCCGGCGCCCGCCGCCACCGCGATCAGGCCGTCGGCGCCTTTTTCGATCGCCTTGCGAGCGTAGCGGTCGTCGATCACGTCGTGGAGCGTCACTCCACCCCAGCTATGGACCGCGTGGTTCAATTCCTCCCGCGCGCCGAGCGAAGTGATGACGATCGGCACCTTCCACTTAGCGCAGGTCACCATATCCTCTTCGAAGCGGGTGTTCGACCGATGGACGATCTGGTTCACCGCAAAGGGGGCGGCCGGCGCGTCGGGATTGGCGCGGTCATGCTCGGCCAGCGCTTCGCTGATCTCGTGCAGCCACTCGTCGAGCTGGCTCTGGGGCCGGGCGTTGAGAGCTGGAAAGCTCCCCACCACGCCCGCCTTGCACTGCGCGATCACCAGCGCCGGGGTGGACACGATGAACAAGGGCGCGCCGATGACCGGCAGGCGAAGCGGTGCGAAGACGGACGGCAAGGACATGGTTCCCCCGGCAGGATTGCTGTTCGCGCATCGCTAGCAGCCGCCATCGGCCACGCAAAGCGCTCCCAAAGGGAAACGGCCGACTAACATTTGCTAAGAATCATGGCTCCTGCCTATCCTCGGCGCGGGGGCGGGACTACGACAGGCAAGGCATGGATCAGTTGACCTCACGGCCGCAGGACGGCTTCTCGTCCGACTTGTGGCAGCAGCTTGCGGATCACGTGTCGCAGCTGGTCTGGATGGCCGATGGCGACGGCCGGCCGTTCTGGTTTAACCGCCGCTGCGCCGACTATACCAACAAGAGCGTCGAAGAGCTCAACAGCGAAGGCTGGTCGAGCGTCATCCACCCCGAAGACATCGACCGGGTCCGTTCCGACTGGTTCGGCGCTGCCGCCTCCGGCACCTCGTACGAAAGCCTACTTCGGCTGCGCGGCCGGGACGGGCACTACCGGCACTTCCTCTCACGCGCTGAGCCCTATCGTGACACGAGCGGGGCGATCAGCAACTGGTTCGGCACCAGCACCGATGTGACCGAACAGATCGAGCGGGCCCGGGCCGAGGACCAGCTCCAATTGTCCGAAGAGCAGTTCCGGACCACTGCCGAGGCGGTACCCGGGCTGCTGTTCGTCACTAATGCGGCCGGCGAGAACATCTACGTCAACCGCTTCTACAAGGACTATACTGGCCGCTCGGACGATGTGCTCGGGACCGGCTGGGCAGGCGTCATCCATCCCGACGACCTCGCCGCCGTCATGGCAGAGACCGAGCGCGCCCGTGCGAAGGGGGAGGAGTTCAAGTTCGACTTCCGCCTGCGCCGCCACGACGGGGCGTTCCGCTGGCATTCGACCAAGGCCAGCCCGACCCGCAACGACAAGGGCGAGATCGTCCGCTGGGTCGGGGTCAGCCTCGACGTCCATGACCAGCGCGAAGCCGAGGAAAAGGCGCGCGCGGCGGCCGAGGAGATCGAAGCCATCTACGCTTCGGCCCCGATCGGCCTGACCCAGCTCGACCGTGACCTGCGCTATGTGCGGATCAACGACCGATTGGCGGAGATCAACGGCATTCCTGCGGCCGCGCACGTCGGCCAGCGCGTCACCGAATTGCTGCCGTCGCTCGCCTCGCAGGTCGAGGAGCCGCTTCAACGGGTCCTCAGTGGTGATGAAGTGTGGGGCCTCGAAATCAGCGGCGACACGCCGGCACAGCCCGGGACCGTCCGCACCTGGCGCGAAAACTGGCTCCCGGTCAGGGGTCGGGACGGCCAGATCACCGGGATCGCCATCTCGGCGGAGGAAGTCACCGCGCAGAAGGCCGCCGAGCTCAAGCTGGCCCATTCCGAAGCCCAGTTCCGGACGCTCGCGGAGGCGCTCCCCGGGATGCTCTTCATCACCACCGAGGAAGGCGGCAACAGCTACGTCAACGAGACGTTCGCGACCTTTTCCGGACTTCCCAAGGAAGAATTGCTCGGTACGGGCTGGACCAAGCTCATCCACCCTGACGACATGGAGCGGACCTGGCAGGCGTGGGCCGATGCCAAGGCCGGCGACCGCCCCTACGAAGTCGAATATCGCATGCGCAATCACGCCGGCGACTATCGCTGGATCGCCGCGCGGGCGATGAAGATTCCCGAACGCGACAGCAATGGGCGCGAAACCTGGGTGGGGACCTGCATCGACATCCATGCCACCAAGGCGGCCCAGCAGGAACTGAGCGAGAGCGAAGCGCGTGTCCGCATCGCGACCGAACATGCCGAGGTCGGCTTCTGGGATGTTGACGAGGTCAACGAGGCGCTGATCTGGCCGCCCGTGGTGCGAAGGATGTTCGGGGTCCTGTCCGACCGGCCGGTCACCATGGAGGATTTCTACAACGGCCTTCACCCCGACGACCGGCCCCGCACCGCCGCCGCTTATGCCGCCGCCGCCGATCCGGAGCAGCGGGCACTTTATGACGTCGAATATCGGACCGTTGGCCTCGACGATGGCGTGGTCCGCTGGGTCGCCGCCAAGGGCCGCGGCCTGTTCGATGCGGACGGGCGATGCCTGCGCGTGCTCGGCACCGCCATCGACATCACCGATCGCAAGACCGCCGAAGAAGCGTTGCGGCGAAGCGAAGAACGCTACCGCGCCCTGTTTGAATCGATGGATCAGGGTTTCTGCATCGTGCGGGTCTCCTTCGACGACAGCGGCCAGGCCACCGACTATCGGTTCACGGACTTGAACCCCGCATTCACCCGGCAGTCGGGCCTGTCACAGGACGTGCTGGGACGCTCGATCCACGAAGCCGTCCCGGGTCTCGAGCAAATATGGTTCGAACGCTACGGCCGGATCGTGAAGACGGGTCAATCGGAACGCTTCATCGAGTTCGCCGGCCCGACCGGTCGCTGGTTCGAAGTCTATGGCTTCCCGATCGGCGATGCTGACGATCAGCAGGTCGCGATCCTGTTCAACGACGTAACCGACCGGGTCCAGCGCGAAACCGACCTGCGGGAAAGCGAACAGGAGCTTCGCCTCCGCCTCAACGCCATCCCCCAGATGGTCTGGTCGACGCTGCCTGACGGCTACCATGATTTCTACAACGACCGCTGGTACGAATTTACCGGCACGCCGCTCGGATCGACCGACGGCGAGGGGTGGAACGGAATGTTCCATCCGGAGGACCAGGCCCGCGCGTGGGAAGGCTGGAATGAAAGCCTGCGCACCGGCATGCCCTACGAGATCGAATATCGCCTGCGACACCACACCGGCACCTATCGCTGGGTGCTCGGCCGCGCGCTCCCCATCCGCAACGCCGCGGGCGAGATCCTGCGCTGGATGGGCACCTGCACCGACATCGACGACCGCATCGCCGCCGACCAGGCGCTCCGCGAAAGCGAGGCTCGCCTCCGCGCCATCCTCGACGCCGTGCCCGTCGGCCTGATCTTTGCGGACATGAATGGACGCCTGACGGGCAGCAACGACCGCATTGTCGACTATCTCGGCCATGACCTGATCCCGAGCGCGACGACAGCCAGCTACAAGGAAGATTACGTCGCCTACCACGGCGACGGACGGCAGGTCGAAAGCCACGAATATCCGCTCGCCCGCGCGCTTGCCGGCGAACAACGACCCGAACTCGAAGCCCGGGTCCGGCGCAGCGACGGATCGCTTCGCTGGCTCCGCTACGTCGCGGCGCCGATCTGCGGGGACGAGGGCAGGATCACCGGCGGCGTAGTCGCCTCGATCGATATCGACCGCGAAAAGCGGCTTACCGAAAGCCTTGAGCGGGAAGTCGAAAAGGTCATTGCCGAGCGTGAGGCCGCGCAGGAAGCGCTGCGCCAGAGCCAGAAGCTTGAAGCCATGGGCCAGCTGACCGGCGGCGTCGCGCACGACTTCAACAATCTGCTCACCCCGATCATCGGCAGCCTCGACCTCCTCCAGCGCAAGCAGATCCTCGACGCGCGCACGGGCCGCCTGGTTGAAGGCGCGCTCGCTTCGGCCGAAAAGGCCCGGGTGCTGGTCCAGCGCCTGCTCGCGTTTGCGCGCCGCCAGCCATTGAAGCCGCAGGCGATCGACCTCAACCGCGTGGTCGCGGAAATGAGCGAACTGATGGATTCGACCTCGGGACCGCGCATCCGCGTGCTGACCGACCTGACCGAAGAACTCCCGCCCGCGCTCGCCGACAGCAACCAGCTCGAAATGGCGCTGCTCAACCTCAGCGTGAATGCGCGCGACGCCATGCCCGAAGGCGGCACCCTGACGATCGCCGCCCGCCTCGAGGAGGAGGGCGCAGGCCATCGCCTTGGCCTCGGCGCGGACCCGCATGTCGTCCTCTCGGTCAGCGATACCGGTCTCGGCATGGACGAGGAAACCCGACGCCGCGCGATCGAACCGTTCTTCTCGACCAAGGGCCTCGGCAAGGGCACCGGCCTTGGCCTGTCGATGGTGCACGGCCTTGCCGCTCAGCTCGGCGGCGCGCTCGACATCCGCTCCGCGCTCGGGCTCGGAACCACGATCGAACTGTGGCTCCCGCTGGCCAACCGCGCGGTCAGCGAAGGGGAGGGACCGGCCCAGGAAGCCGAGGCCCAGGGTTCGGGCACCGTCCTGCTGGTCGATGACGAAGAATTGGTCCGGGCGTCGACCGCCGGCATGCTCGCCGACCTCGGCTACCGCGTGATCGAGGCCGATAGCGGCGAAGCGGCGCTAGCGCTGATCGCCGACGGGTTGCGCCCCGACCTTCTCGTCACCGATCAGCTGATGCCGGGCGTCAGCGGCACCGACCTTGCCGTGCGCCTGCGCGAACGGTCGGCCAGCATGCCGGTCCTGATCGTCTCGGGCTATGCCGACCTCGACAGCCTGTCGCCCGCTTTCCCGCACCTCAGCAAGCCGTTCCGCCAGGCCGAACTGGCCGCGGCGCTGGAGAAGGTGACGGCGTAGGCCTCCTCCTCTATGAGCCGCTGCCCATGAGCAGCAACAAGATGTGGGGCGGCCGTTTTGCCGCCGGGCCGTCCGAGATCATGCAGACGATCAACGCCTCGCTTCCGGTCGATCGCCGGATGTGGCGCGAGGATCTCGCCGGCTCGCGGGCCCACGCCGCCATGCTGCGCGACGCCGGGATCATCGGCGGCGAGGATGCCACCGCCATTCTCGCCGGCCTCGACACCATCGAAGCCGAATTCGAGGCCGACGGCCCGCCGACCGACCTTGCGCTCGAGGACATCCACATGGCGGTCGAAAGCCGCCTTGCCGAACTGATCGGCCCAGCCGCCGGCCGCCTCCATACCGCCCGCTCGCGCAACGATCAGGTCGCGACCGACTTCCGCCTGTGGACCCGCCGCGCGTGCCGGGAAGCGGCCGGGGCGATCGTCTCGCTCCAGTCGGTGCTGGTCGCGCGCGCCGAGGAACATGCCGAAACGATCATGCCCGGCTTCACGCACCTCCAGGTCGCGCAGCCAGTGACGCTCGGCCACCATCTCCTCGCTTACGTCGAGATGCTGCAGCGCGACGTGTCGCGCCTGTTTGCTGCCGACGAGCGGGCAGGGGAGAGCCCGCTCGGGTCCGCCGCGCTTGCCGGCACCGGCTTTCCGATCGACCGCGAAGCGACCGCCCATGCGCTCGGCTTCGAACGGCCGACCGCCAACAGCCTCGACAGCGTCTCCGACCGCGACTTCGCGCTCGATTACCTCGCCGCCGCCGCCCAGTGCAGCCTGCACCTTTCGCGCCTCGCCGAGGAATTGATCAACTGGGCCAGCCCGCCGTTCGGCTTCGTCCAGCTTTCGGATCAATGGTCGACCGGAAGCTCTATCATGCCGCAGAAGCGCAACCCCGACGCGGCCGAGCTGGTGCGCGGCCATTCGGGGCGGATCGTCGGCCTGTTCACCGGCCTGATGATTACCATGAAGGGTCTGCCGCTCGCCTATTCAAAGGATATGCAGGACGACAAGGCGCCGACGTTCGAAGCGCACGACCTCCTGATGCTCAGCCTCGCCGCGCTCGCCGGTTCGGTCGAAAGCGCCACCTTCAAGCCTGCCCGCATGCGCGACGTCGCCGCGCAGGGCTTCGCCACCGCCACCGACCTTGCCGACTGGCTGGTCCGCGAAGCCGGCGTCCCTTTCCGCGAGGCGCATCACATCACCGGCCGCGTGGTCAAGGCCGCCGAGGACCAGGGCTGCGACCTTGCCGACCTGTCGCTCGATACGCTGCAGGCAATCGACGCCCGCATCGATAACCGCGTCTACGACGTCCTCAGCGTCGAAGCTTCGGTCAACAGCCGTATCAGCTACGGCGGCACCGCGCCGGTCCGCGTGCGCGAACAGGTGGCGCGGTGGAAGGAGCAGCTCGCCTAAGTCAGCGAGCCACCTTCTTGGCCCGCTGCGCCGCGATCCGCAGCCGCAGCGCGTTCAATTTGATGAAGCCCGCCGCGTCGCGCTGGTCGTAGGAGCCTGAGCCCTCCTCGAAGGTCACCAGGTCCTCGTCGTAGAGCGAATATTCGCTCTCCCGGCCGATCACCGTGGCATTGCCCTTGTAGAGCTTCATCCGGACACGGCCGCTGACCATCTCCTGGCTCTTGTCGATCAGCGCCTGCAGCATCTCGCGCTCGGGCGCGAACCAGAAGCCGTTGTAGATCAGGCTCGCATAGCGCGGCATGATCGAATCCTTGAGGTGCATCGCCCCGCCGTCGAGCGTGATGCTCTCGATCCCGCGGTGCGCCGCCAGCAGGATGGTGCCGCCCGGCGTCTCATAGACCCCGCGGCTCTTCATCCCCACGAAGCGGTTCTCGACCAAGTCGAGGCGGCCGATGCCATTGTCGCGGCCAAGCTCGTTTAGCTTCGTCAGCAAGGCGGCGGGGGACAGCGCCACGCCATCGATCGCGACCGGGTCGCCGCGCTCGAAGTCGATGGTGATCTCGGTCGGCTTGTCCGGCGCGTCCTCGGGCGAGATGGTGCGCTGGTGGACATATTCCGGCGCCTCCTGGCTCGGATCCTCCAGAACCTTGCCCTCGCTCGACGAGTGCAGGAGGTTGGCGTCGATCGAGAAGGGACTCTCGCCGCGCTTGTCCTTGGCGATCGGGATCTGGTTCTTCTCGGCGAAATCGATCAGCTGCTCGCGGCTGGCGAACTGCCATTCGCGCCACGGGGCGATCACCCGGATGTCGGGCTCGAGCGCATAATAGCCAAGCTCGAAGCGGACCTGGTCATTGCCCTTGCCGGTCGCGCCGTGACACACCGCATCGGCGCCGACCTGGCGCGCAATCTCGATCTGGCGCTTGGCGATCAGCGGACGCGCGATCGACGTGCCGAGAAGATACTGCCCCTCGTATACCGTGTTGGCGCGGAACATCGGGAACACGAAATCACGGACGAACTCTTCCTGCACGTCCTCGATGAAGATGTTCTCGGGCTTGATCCCCAGCATCTGCGCCTTCGCCCGCGCCGGCTCGACTTCCTCGCCCTGGCCGAGGTCGGCGGTGAAGGTCACCACCTCCGCATCATACTCGGTCTGCAGCCACTTCAGGATGATCGAGGTGTCGAGCCCGCCCGAATAAGCGAGCACGACCTTGAGCTTAGCCATGATTGTTCAGTCCTGCTGTAAGAGCCACATCAGCGCGCCGCGCGCACTGTGCATCCGGTTTTCGGCCTGCCGCCAGACCGCCGATCGCGGTCCGTCGATGACGCCCGCGGTCACTTCCTCGCCGCGCCGTGCGGGCAGGCAATGGAGGAACCAGGCGTCGGGCGCCTTTGCCATCAGCGCTTCGTTGACCTGATAGGCGCCAAGGTCGGCCATCCGCCGCTCGGTTTCGGCATCCTGGCCCATCGAAACGAACACGTCGCTGTAGACGATGTCGGCGCCCGCCACCGCGGCAAGGTCGGTGGTCTGCCTGACACCCGCCGGCGCGTCCGACAGCTGGTAGCCCTCGGGTGCGACAATCGTCAGCTCGGCGCCCAGCGCCGCGCAACCCTGCGCGAGGCTGCGAGCGACATTGTTGTCCCCGTCACCGACATAGGCGACCTTCACGCCCTCGATCCGCCCACACAGCTGCCTGATGGTGAGGAGGTCGGCGAGGCCCTGCAGCGGATGGTCGGTCCCCGACAGCATGTTCACCACCGGAACCGGGCTCGCCGAGGCCAGCTGCTCCAGCAGCCCATGATCGAACACTCGCGCGCAGATCACGCCATGATAGCAGGCGAGCGTGCGGGCGATGTCCTCGACGCTTTCGCGCGTCCCGATGCCAAGCTCGCCCGGCGTCAAATAGACCGGGTGCCCGCCAAGCTGGTGGACCGCGAGCTCCATCGAATTGCGGGTTCGCGCGCTCGGCTTCTCGAAGTAGAGCGCCGCGCCCTTGCCCGCCAGCAGCGGGGCAGGGGTCGCCTCGGCCAGCGCCAGCATGGCTTCGATGTCGCCGCGGGCCAGCCCGGCAAGGGTCAGAAGATGGGTCACCAGTTTGCCTCCGCCCGGATCATGGTGCCGATGCCGTGCCTCGTCAGCAGTTCGATCAGCAAGGCATGCGGCACGCGGCCGTCGATGATGTGCGCATAAGGAACGCCGCCCTCGACCGCTTCGAGGCAGGCGGTCAGCTTGGGGATCATGCCCCCGCCGACGCTGTCATGGGCGATCCGCTCGCGAAGCTCGGAAACGGTCAGGCGCGGGACCAGGCTGGTCTCGTCCTTGGGGTCTTCCAGCAACCCGGGAGCGGCGGTCAGATAGACGATCTTCTCCGCGCCCATGGCGATGGCGATCGCCTTGGCCGCCTCGTCGGCATTGACGTTGTGCGGCTGCCCCGCAGCGTCCGATCCGATGGTCGAAACCACCGGCACCAGTCCGCTGTCGAGAAGGCGCAGCAAATGATCGGCATTGACCTGCGACACGTCGCCGACGAAACCGAGCGAGGGGTCACGCGTCACGACCTTGAGCAGGCCCGCATCCTCGCCCGACACGCCCAGCGCCACCGGCTCTACGCCCGCTTCGCCGTTGATGGTGGCGACGAGGTCGCGGTTGATCTTGCCGACCAGCACCATCCGGACGATTTCCAGCGTCTCGGCATCGGTCACCCGAAGGCCGTCGCGGAATTCCGGCTGCTTGCCGACCCGGCGCAGCATCGCATCGACTTGCGGACCGCCGCCATGCACCAGCACGCAGCGCACCCCGACCGAGCGGAGCAGAAGCACGTCCTGCGCCAGCGCGCGATCGCTTTCGGGGTCGATCGCCGCCCCGCCCAGCTTCACCACCACCGACTTGCCGGCGAACTGCTGGATGTAGGGCAGGGCCTCGACCAGGATTTCCGCGGTGCCGGTCGGCGACACCATGCTGGTCGCCAGCCCGGCTCCAGCGCTGCTCGCCGTCGCCGGCACGTCGAGGGACAGGATCTCGCTCATGAAGTTACGCTATTCTCTTTGATGTAGCCCGGGCCGAGGTCGACCCCGATTACCCGGGCCTCGCCGTCGCCCGATCCGAGGTTGACCTCGATCCGGAATTCCTGCCCCAGCATATGCTCGGTCAGTGCCTGCGCGTCATGCGCGAAGTTGGTCCCGCCCTGCGCGACCCTGATCCCGCCGTAGCTGACGAAGCTCTTCTCGACATCCAGCGCCACGCCGGCCGATCCCGCCGCCGCCAGCAGCCGGCCCCAATAGGGATCGGCGCCATACCAGCTGCATTTGACGAGATTGTTCTCGGCGATGTTCTTGGCCGCGATCCGTGCTTCGGCATCGTTCGCGGCGCCCGTCACATGCAGGTGCGCAAGCCGGGTCATGCCTTCGGCGTCGTGCGCCATCTTGAGCGTCAGCTGGCGGCACGCTTCCTCGACCGCGCGGCCAAAGCCGTCGATGTCGGACGGCGCCCCCTTGCGGCCGCTGGCGAACAGCATAGCGGTGTCGTTGGTCGAAGTCGCGCCATCGACATTCAACGTGTTGAAGGTCGCGTCGCTGGCAACCTTCAGCATCGCCTGCAGCGTCGACAGCGGGACGTCGGCATCGGTGGTCAGGAACGCCAGCATGGTCGCCATGTTGGGGGCGATCATGCCGCAGCCCTTGGCCATGCCGCCGATCGTCCAGCCAGCGCCGCGGACCACGACTTCCTTGGCGACGTGATCGGTGGTGAGGATGCCTTCGGCCGCCTTGGCCCCGCCCTCGACCGACAGATTTGCGCTCAGCGTCGGGATCGCCGGCAGGATGACGTCCATCGGCAGCGGCGTGCCGATGATCCCGGTCGAACAGACCAGCACGTCGGTCGCCCCGACGCCCAGCGCCTGCGCGGTCGCGGCGCCCATCGCCCGCGCGTCGGCGAGGCCCGCCGCTCCGGTTCCGGCATTGGCGTTGCCCGAATTGATCACGACCGCCGCCGCTCGCCCGCCGCTTGCTTCCAGCAGCGCACGGTCGAGCTGCACCGGCGGCGCGCTGAACTTGTTCTGGGTGAAGACAGCCGCGCAGGTCACCGGCTGCCGGTCCTCGGTCGCCAGCAGCGCCATGTCGGGACGCGACTTCTTGATCCCGGCATGAAGGCCGGCCGCGACAAAGCCCTCGGGCGCAGTGACACTCATGGAAACACCCCTTCGGCCGACAGGCCAGCAGCCTCGTCGAGGCCGAACATCAGATTGGCGCACTGGACCATCTGCCCGGCCGCGCCCTTGCCGAGATTGTCGATCGCGCCAAGCGCCAGCACCCGGCCCGTACGCGCATCGTAACGCGCCGTCACCACCGCGCCGTTGCTGCCCGACACCCACTTGGTCGCGGGCGGATCGTCGCTGACCCGGACGAACGGCTCCCCGGCATAGGCCGCGCGCAGCGCGTCCAGCGGCTCGTTCGCCGCCATGGCGCGAGTCGCGGTACCATAGCAGGTCGCCAGGATGCCGCGGGTCATCGGCGCCAGGTGCGGGGTGAACAGCACGGTCGCGCCAAGCGCCTGCTCCATCTCCGCGGTATGCCGGTGGTTGAGCAGGCCGTACGCCGCAAAGCTGCCGTCCACGGTGTTGAACGCCGTTCCCTCCTTGACCGCGCGCCCGGCCCCGCTGACACCGCTCGCAGCGTCCACGATCAGGCTCGCGGGATCGATCAGCCCGGCATCGACCAGCGGCTTGCAGGCAAGGATCGCGGCGGTCGGATAGCAGCCCGCCGCGGCTACCGCCTGCGCGCCCTTGATCGCATCGCGGTGAAGCTCGGGAATGCCATAGACGAAGCGATCGAGCAGGTGCGGGGCCTGGTGCGCCTCGCCATACCATTTTGCATAATCTTGCGGGTCATGCAGCCGGAAGTCGGCGCCGAGATCGACCAGCTTCGCCCCCGACGCGAGGATCGCCTCCGCCCATTTCTGGCTTTCGCCATGCGGCAGCGCGGCGAACACCAGGTCGATCCCGTCGAGTGCCTCGGCAGTGAACCGCTCGACCTCGAGCGCTGCCAACGAACCACCGATATGCGGATGCACCTGCCCCAGCTTCTGCCCGGCCTTACTGTCGCCGAACAGGCGCGTCGCGGCGATCGCCGGGTGGCGCGACAGGAGGCGGAGCAATTCGCCGCCGACATAGCCGGAGGCGCCAAGGATGGCTGATCGAATCATGGGATAGCGGCTATGGTCCTGTTTGCATTGATATGCAAGTTCATGCATAAAGCTGCATATGACCGATAGCCGCAATCGGCGTCTCGCCGCGCTGACCGACCTGCTTCGACGACGCAGCCTGACCCGTCAGGACGAACTCGTCGCTGCCTTGCGCGAGGCCGGGCATGAGGTGACGCAGGCGACCGTCAGCCGCGACCTCGACCAGCTTGGCGCGGTCAAGATGCGCCGCGCGGGCGAGACCCGCTACGCCTTGCCCGACCAGCTTGCCGCCGCCACCCCCGACCAGAACCGCCTTCGCACCCTGTTTGCCGAGTGGGTCCGCGCCGCCGAGCCCGCCGCCAGCCTCGTCGTCCTCAAGACCCCGCCAGGCTCCGCGCACCTGGTCGGGGTCGCGCTCGATTCGGCGCCGCCTGCCGCCGTGGTCGGCACCATCAGCGGCGACGACACGCTGTTCATCGCCTGCCGCACCCCGGCCGAGGCCCAGGCGCTGGCGCGTGAATGGCAAGGCTGGCTCGCGGCCTGACCGAACCGGCTGCCGTCCGCGAATAGGCTGGACCAGTCATTCTCCGTAAGGGCCTGAAAACCACCGTTTCGGCGGTATCACCTATCCTGCACCCGCCGAGACTCATGTTGCAGGCGCAACAAAATCGTGGCTAACCCTCGTAAATGGCTCCCGCCGATCTTGCTGCTCGGATCATCGAGCTGGAAGCGCAGCTTGCCGAGCTGGAACGCGAGCTGTCCGTGCGCGGGGAGGGAGCGATCCTGCAGACGCTGATGGCCGATATCTCCAAGCGCCAGGCAGTCGAGGAAGAATTGCGCGCCGCCAATGAATGGCTGCACCTCGCGCAGGAGGCCGGAAGCGTCGCCGCCTACAGTTTCGATCTCAGGACCCACAAGCTCCTGTGGTCGCGCTCGACCAAGAGCCTGTATGGCTTTCCGGCCGACGCGGAACCGACCCTCGAAGGCTGGCTCGCCGCCATCCATCCCGATGACCGCGAGGGCGTGCAGGCGGTCGCCGAGGCAGCGATCGCGCACGGCCGGGACGTCGACCAGCGTTTCCGCATCGTGCGCGGCGGCGACACCTATTGGATCCAGGACCGCGCCCGAGTTCAGCTCGGCCGCGACGGCGGGCCAGCCAAGCTGCTCGGGATCAACGTCGACGTGACCGAGCTGGTCAATCTTCAGCGGCAATCGGCGGAAAACGAGCAGCGCTTGCGCCTCGCCATGCAGGCCGAACAGATCGCCTGCTGGGACTGGGACCTCACCACCGGAGCGGTCACCTGGGACGAAACGCTGCCGCGCTTCGCCGGCCTCAAGGAAGAGTTCGGGGGAAGCTTCGAATCCTTCTGGGAACTCGTGCACGAAGATGACCGTGCCCTGGTCCGCGCCGCGCTCGATGCTGCGCTGGCCGGCGACGGTGACTATGAAGTGTCGTTCCGGATGGTTCGCAGCGACGGAGGGATCCGCCGCACCCAGACCCGCGCCGTCATCATCCGCGATGACGATGGTCGTCCGCTCCGGATGGTCGGGGTCGACCACGACATTACCGATCGCTTCTCCGCTGAACAGCAGCTGCAGATCTTCAACAGCGAGCTTCACCATCGCCTCAAGAACAATCTGGCGACGGTGCAGGCGTTGGTCCGCACCACGCTCAGCAGTTCGCCCGATCTAGCGACGTTTGAAAAGACCTTCAGCCAGCGGCTTGATGCGCTCGCGACGACCTATGAATTGCTCCGCCGCGGCGGCGCGAGCGCTCGGCTGGCCGACCTCATCAATGCTGAAATCGCGCCCTATGCTTCCATTGAATCGAGGTTGAGCGTCAGCGGCCCGGACGTCCTCCTTTCCTCGGAACGTGCCATTGCCCTCGGTATGATCATGCACGAATTGACTACCAACAGCTGCAAATATGGCAGCCTGTCAGTGCCCGAGGGTGCGCTCGAAGTGCGCTGGTCGCTCGATCAGCTGGAGCGGGGCAGTCAGCTGTCCATCGACTGGATCGAGAGCGGTTGTCCGCCGGTGCAGACCCCTTCGCATCAGGGGTTCGGATCGAAGTTGCTCCAGCGGCTTGTCACCCGCCAATTGAACGGCAGCGTCTCCCGCGAGTGGAAGGCGAGTGGGCTCACCCTCCGGATCGTCTGCCCGCTCGGCTGAGGAACGATCACGAAGCGCAAAGCCTCGTCGCGCGCCGGCCGCCTACGCTTCCAGCCACTCGGCCGTAAGCTGACCGCGATGCCCGTCCGGGGCCAGCGCCGCGCGCAACGCTTCAAGCATCGGCGGCAGCGCCTGCATGAAGGCATAAGGCGGATTGACCACGAACAGGCCAGCACCGTTGTAGACCCCCGGCTGCTCGGCATCGAACAGCCAGTGCTCGATCGTCAGAAACTTCGGAATGCCGAGCCGGCGTAGCTGCTGCTTCCACCGCTCATGCGTGTCGCGATCCTTCAGCGGATACCAGATCACGCTCACGCCATGCGCCCACTTGCGGTGCGCCGCGGCAAGGGTCGCGGTGATGCGCGCGCGTTCGTCGGTCTGTTCATAAGGCGGATCGACCACCACCACCCCGCGCGGGGTCTTCGTCGGGACCATCGCCAGCCACAGTTCGTAAGCGTCGCGCTGGTGCACCGCCGCCATGGTCCCGCGCATCGCCTGGCGCAGGGCGACCACGTCCTCAGGGTGCTTCTCGTTCAGGACCAACCCGTCCTGCGGGCGCAGCAATTGCGCCAGCACGGTCGGCGACCCGGGGTAAAGGCGCGTCTCGCCCGCGTCGTTCACCGTCCGCACGGCCGCGCGATAGTCGTCGAGGAGCGGGTTGGTGTCGCCAAGCGCCCGAACGACGCCCTGCAGCGCCTCGCCCGTGCGCTGCGCCGTCTCGCCCTCAAGGTCGTAGAGCCCGCAACCGGCATGGGTATCGATCAGCGTCAGCGCGCCCGGCTTCTGCTGCAGCGCCCGGACCAGCGTGATCAGCAGGCTGTGTTTGACCACATCGGCGCTGTTTCCGGCGTGAAAGGAATGGCGATAGTTCATGGCGATGTGCCTCTAGGGCGGACGGCCGCGCTCACCTAGACCGCGATTTCCTCAAACTGACCCGGCGCGATGCCGCCGACGGTCCACTCGCCGACCGACCAGCGGACCAGCCTCAGCGTCGGCAGCCCGACCGCCGCGGTCATCCGCCGCACCTGCCGGTTGCGCCCTTCGCGGATGGTGATCTTCAGCCAGCTGTCGGGGATCGACTTGCGCGCGCGGATTGGCGGGTCGCGCGGCCACAGCGGCGGCGCGTCGACGGACTCGACAGTTGCGGGCAGGGTCATCCCGTCCTTCAGCGCCACGCCCGTCCGCAAGCGCTCCAGCGCTTCCTCCTGCGGGTCGCCCTCGACCTGGACCAGATAGGACTTCGGCATCTTGTACCGCGGTTCGGCGATCCGCGCCTGCAACCGCCCATCGTCGGTCAGCAGCAGCAACCCCTCGCTGTCGCGGTCGAGCCGCCCGGCCGGATAGACGCCCTTGATGGTGATGAAATCCGACAGCGTCGCGCGAACCGTCGGCGACCCGCGGTCGGTGAATTGCGACAATACCCCGAAAGGCTTGTTGAACAGCAGCAGCCGGCCCATCGCCCCCGCATATCGCCCGATCGCGCCAATGTCTCGGCGCCATCGCGCGGTAGGCCGTCTGGTTCGTGCTGATCGTTCTGGAAAATGGTGGACGCACTAGGGCTCGAACCTAGGACCCGCTGATTAAGAGCCGCCGATCCGAGCAAGTCAGCTGATTTCAGCCGAGTTCAATCAGCGCTCCCACGGAAGAAAATCCGCGACTTTTCCTTGATCTAGCTGATCTCGGTCATATCATTCCGTTTCACGCGGCAACAACGGAGATCGGCGCCCACGTTGCCCCAGTGTTGCCCGCCGTGGGGGAAAGTGCTGATGACGACGGCTAAGGAAGAGCTGACCACGAAACGGCTGGAAGCCCTCATGCCTGCGCCGGTCGGTCAACGTTATGAAATTGCGGACACTCACGTAGGTGGGCTTCGGGTCCGGGTTGGCGACGCCAAGATTGAATCCACTGACAGACGACGCAATGGGAAGGCCGGACACGTCAGTTTCGTGCTCCTCGCGCGCTTCACACCTAAGGCGAACCCCACCAGGCGGACTCTCGGGACCTTCCCCGAGCTTTCGCTGGGTGATGCGCGCCAGAAGGCCATCGACTGGAAAACTCTGATACGCCGGGGGATTGACCCTGCTGAGGAAGCCAAACAGCGCAGAGCCGAAGCCGAGCACCGCCGGCTATCCCGACGCACCATTGGCGAAGTGCTGGACCAGTATGAGGCGGACAAGCTGGCCAACTTGCGACGAGGGAAGGCTACGAGGAGGGCGTTGGACGGCAGCTGCGGGCTTCTGGCCGATCTTAGAGACCGGGAGCCAAATTCGATAAGTCGCTCAGAGATTCGGGCAGCTTTGCGCAAACGTGCGCTAACTTCCCCTATCTCCGCGAACCGGCAGCTCGCCTATGCGAAGGCCTTCTTCAACTGGTGCGTTGCTGAAGAGATCGTGTCCGCGAACCCCGCCCAATCAATTGCCAAGCCGTCAATCGAAAGGGCTCGCGACAGGCACCATTCTCTTGATGAGCTGCAGGAAATCTGGAGAGCGGCGGTGGAATTGGGTTACCCCTTTGGCCACCTCGTTCGCCTGCTGATGGTGCTGCCCATGCGGAGGGAAGAATTGGCGGCGATGCCGATCGCGGAAGTCGACCTCGGCCCCGAAGGTGCCACCGAGGGCATCTGGACGCTGCCGGCTGAAAGGACGAAACGAGCAAACGCCTTGCGGGTGCCGCTCGGACCGCTGGCCCGCAGCATCGTTAGCGAGGCTATTAGAAACGAGGCTCGGCCGAATAAGAGCCCCTTCGTTTTCAGCACAACTGAAACGACTTCTGTGTCAGGATTTGCAAAAGCAAAAAGACGGTTGGACCGAACGATTGCGGCTAATCAAGCGAAGGCGGCTGAAGCTTCTGGGGTTGACCCGGTCCCAATGCCACATTGGACGTTCCATGACCTCCGCACGTCGTTCACTACGCTCGCCTGCGAGGAGCTGGGTGTGGATGCGGCCGTCGCTGACCGCATTCTCAATCATGTGGCAACCGCGACCACATCCAAGATCATGCGCGTCTACAATAAATCCGAATTGTTTGAGCAACGACGGCTCGCTCTTTGCGCATGGGAGGACTTTGTTCGCAATCGCGTCATCGGAGAGGAGAGTGGTAAAGTCGTGCCGATCAGGGCGGCCCGAGTGTGAGCCTCGGTCCCGCGACACGGCTCGCCGCACTGCACAGTGAGAGTGCGAAAGATGCAATTTCCCTCCGCCTTCCGCCGGCTGAAATTGGCGAGCGGGAACACCCGCAGGCAATCATCGAAAATGCAATTGACGCGTTGATTGAACAGATCGAGGCGGCACTTTCCAGCGGTCAGGAGGAAGTCCTTCTAAGTCTGGACGTAGCGGAATTCATCGCCATTGCGTTGAAATCGAGAATAAGGCCGGCCGGCAGACCTCGACTGTCGCGACACCAGAAAGCTTTACGCGCTGCCGCCATCTCCTACGCGCGGAAGGTGAAGGCTTATTTGGTGAAAACCGGCGTAGCTCCGGGTGAGGCCGAACTTGAAGCCGCGTCTGCCGCAGCTGGGTTCGGGGGTGAGCATGGTGATCCTGCCAGTGCCTCGACTATCCTCAAGTTGATGAAGAATAGGGGCAAAAAACTAACTTAGTTATCGTTCCTGACCATACCATCCTGAGGCGTCATTTGCGTGCAACCCGAGTCAGGAGGTTGCAGATGAACAGTGAATTGGATCCGTTTCTCGATCGCGCCGTCGTGCGTGAACTGACCACCTTGTCCTTTCCGACGATCAACAGAATGCAGCGCGCCGGCCGCTTTCCGAAGTTCGAGCAGATCAGCGCTGGCCGGGTGGGGCTGCGCAAGTCCGTCCTGGTTCAGTTCCTGGCTGGCAAGCGGGATTGGGAAAGCCAGAGCATCGGATCGTGAGTAGCGCCGCTGCCGACATTTCCAGCTGCTCAGGTGATCTGCACGGCTCACCCGTGTGCGGGGGAGGGGCCGCCTGTGCGGCCCGTCATGCTTGAGCAGGCGCAAGGTCAAAGCGGATTGCCGTGCGGACACGCGGGGAGGTCCATGGGCCGGCATTCCCATTTGCGTCATCACGAGCCCGGCTTATCGGGATCTGTCACTCTGGGCACGAGCGCTGTTGATAGAACTCGTTGCAGCCATGAACGGCTACAACAATGGAGAGATCGCGCGGAGCCAGCGACAGCTTGCCGAAGCACTTGGAACAACAAACTTTCGGGCGATAGGCAAAGGTATCGCAGAACTAATGGAGCACGGCTTCATCGACGTCACCGCGGAGGGTCAGTGGAAGGCACGTCAGGCACGCGAATACCGGATAACATTTGTTTCAACAAAAACGGCGAGTGCCACCAACGACTACCGCACGTGGGTCAAGCGGGAGAAATCTTGCGCTGACACGGCGTCAGCAGAGTGCCGGGTAGCTGCTCAAGCCGCATCATCACCAGCGCGAAAGCTTGATGAAGCGGCATTAGCAAGGATTGCCGCAAACCGGCGGAAAACTGCGAAGCTCGCTGACTGAGGCTGCTGAGGCGGCGTCACCACTTATAGAATACCATACCCCACCTCACACGGATGAAGTCCCAAAGACTGAGGCGCAGTCTCTCGCCTACCAGCTTTTCAGCCACACCAGCCTTGCTCACGCATGCGCGCGTCTCACGGCGATACCGCTCAACTTTTATATGCCCTGGCCGCGATATATCACCATGAGCAGCAGTCTCGCGCGCGCGCACGCGCACGTGCGCGGGTCAGCAGATTGAGCCAGCGCGATCACGCGATCAGTTCTCGCCGTGCTTACGGCTCATTAGCGCACTTCTCGTTATACGATTGTGATGGATATCTACTCGGTAATGTCTCGGCTCGCTGAGCGGCGAAGCTTGTTCTGCTCAGAGGCAGATTTTCAACATGAACTCGCTCACGAGCTTCGGCTTGCCAAGCCTGACCTACAAGTCCGGCTCGAATATCCGCTCGGGCCTGACCTACGCGGCGCAATCGACATCCTGCTTCTCGGGCCGGATCGATTTGCGTTGGAGCTCAAGTATCTCTGCAAGGGGCTGACGGCGCAGGTTGGCGGAGAAGAGATCACACTTCGCCACCAGAGCGCGCATGACATCCGGCGTTATGATGTATGCAAAGATATTCAGCGCATGGAGCGATACAGTGAGCGCACGGGGTACAGCGCTGCTGTGCTCGTACTGACCAACGACCCAGCTTACTGGCGCGTCAGGCGACGGTCTGACACTGTCGATGCTGCGTTCGATCTTGCCGAGACCCGCGTTCTCGGCGGAAGCCTCAGCTGGGGAGCGGCGGCTGGGGCAGGAACCACCCGAGGCCGTGAGTCCAGCCTACAGATTTCCGGAAGGTATCGTCTCGCATGGCGTGATTTTTCTGACGTTGGCGGACCTGCCGGCTGCTTCCGATACCTCTGGCTGCCGGTTGGCCCTAGTAGCAACCCTCAGGCCGGATCTACAGCGAACTAAAGAGGTGCGGATCCTAGTGGGCACCCTTAAAAGGACAGGCACGCCGAATAGCTCGAAGAGAGACTTGCCAGAGCTGACACTTAAATATTCGATTTGGGTTGCGCCGAAACGAGATGTGTGGCGCTCAATGTCAGAATTCGGGATACCCCGGGGGTATGTCTCGTACGTCAATCTGAACGAGCTTGGTGATACCACGTTCGAGGTATGCCTCCTCTGGCAAGCTGAACTCATACTCAGGAGATCCGATCTCAACGACGCCGTCGAAGGTCGTTTCCGGAAGATTCACCGCATTTAGCTCATCAATGGTGGGGAACTCGCGCGGTTCGTCGGTCAATTCCGCAGAGGCTGAAACGATCGAAACTGCGTCAAAGAGACTTAGAAAGCTGAGGTCCGGACCGTCCTTAAACCATCCAGACATTTTGGTCTCGGAGTAGCGGCGGCGCTCAACCAAATAGTGCCACGGAATGCAGTCCGCTTCGATGGTTGATAGCGCTTTCGGCATCGCTGCTTTTATCTTGTAAGCAGAGATAAGAAGGCAGCCGTATTCAAATTCATCTCCAACGATTGAACCTCCCTTCTTAGCCCAAAACGCGCGCTGATTTTCGGCAGCGTAGATGCAGTAAACCGGCTTCATTCCATAAGTTTTCGCATCGGCGATTAGAAGATCGATTTGTTGCTTGCCCGACGATGCGACCGTGTGTGGTATCGTCAGCCTGTCATTTCTCTGCAGTCGCTTGGCTTGGACACGCATGCGGAGTTTTCGCGCTCGGCCAAGGATGTGCCACTCCCAGTCAGCGCCATTGAGCCCCTCACTCTTCTTGCCGAAGGTCTTCAAGCTGATGATGGCGGGGTGGCGGCGTCGCAGCTCAAGTAGATTGGTCTCTGTAATGGTCTCCTCGCCGTAGCTGACATGAACATCGCCACGATGCGCGAAGCCAAGATTTTGAGACGTTGCATGGCCCAGTTCAAGCAACGAACTTAGTAAAGTGCCTCTCACGAACCCGCCCCTAGAAGTTTCCCGTGTCTCTATGAGGCTCCAGGGATGTCGTCCACGTCGGAGGTATGTCTATCGGACCGGCGTGACGCTTTCTGCTGATTGGCGAAGACCTTGGAGGCCCGCTGACTAGCTCGCAGTGACACCGATGCAGTAAGCATTTGAAAGTGGCGCGAGAACTCAAACCTGCGTGAGGCGACGAGGTCGTGGGGCAACGGGGGGCCTGCTTTAACATTGCCGAGCCCTCCGACGTCGCTGAGCAAAGGAAAGCTGCCGAGCCGGTGCGCGCCCTACCAAATCAAGTTGAATAGCTTACAGCACGCTCTGAGTGAATCCGACTAAGTCAGGTGAGCCAGTCAGTCTGGTGCTTGCTTCGACCGTTGAGCAACATTCCTTTCCGAACAATCGTCGAAGGAGCAAAAGGCGATAGTGAAGGTCTTCATTCCCCGTAGGGTCGTGTATGCCGCCGACGGCGATGTTCGGGACGTCGGGCACGAACTGCTGCTCGAGCTACCTGGTAATATCATCCTGCTAGGCGAGGCGGGTGGCGGCAAGACGCGGCTAACCGAGTGGCTGGGCAGTGTGGCGACCCATAAGCGCTGCACCGCTCGACAGCTCATCAACGGTGATGGGCAGGACTCGCTTAAGCCTTCCCAAGTCCTTGTGATCGATGCGCTCGATGAAATCGCTGCTAAAGCGGACGGCGATGCAGTCGACCTGGTCCTGCGCGCTCTTCGTAAGGTTGGCTTCCCGCGTTTCATCCTGTCGTGTCGCTCGTCAGAATGGCGATCCGCAACGATGCGGGAGGCCATCCGCGAGCAATATGGCGAAGCGCCAGTTGAGGTCGAACTTGCGCCATTCACGGATGAAGACGCACGTGCGTTTCTTTCGGCCTATCTCAATGATGCCAACCTCGCCGATGAGGTCTCGTGGCGCTTTCGGGAGCGGGGTCTCGCCGAATGGCTAGGTAACCCCCAGACCCTCGAAATGGTCGCAGACATGGCGCGCGACGAAAAGATGCCTGAGTCGGCATCAGCCCTGTTCGGCCGGTTTGTCGATCTTGCTTGGTTCGAACACAGCGACCGACGCCCTGGTGCACCGCTGCAAAGACTTGGCAAGGAGGCGGTGCTCGACGCACTTGGCGCGGGCTTTGCTTCTTTGATCCTGACAGGTTCGGCTACGTTGTCCGACGTGCCTCAACACAAGCTAGTCCCTAGCGACCTGCCTCGCGCCGAGGTGGTCACCCTTCCCGGCGGCGAGCACCTCGAGGCGGCACTCGCAAGTCGACTTTGCATCGGCCCTGCGGAGCGTCGCACATTTCAGCACAAGCGGATTGGTGAATATCTCGGCGCGCGTTGGCTTGCGAAACAGGCGGACACGCCGCCGAAACAGGCACGCCTACTCGCCATGTTGCGCTCGAACGGCATTGTGCCCGCGAATTTGCGTGGCCTTCATGCTTGGTTAGCGACCGATCCACGGCTCGCGACTGACGTAATCCGAACCGACCCGGCAGGCGTCATCGAATATGGCGACGCCGACGATCTACCGGAAGGGCAGGGCCGTGTTCTGCTCGAGGCACTCGGATCACTTGTAGAGCGTAATCCACTTTTCAGCGTCGGGTGGAGTCCCCGTGCGGGATCGTTGGTAAAGGGTTCATTGCTCGACGAATCTTGGCGCATTCTGACGCAACGGGACGATGCAGATCGAGGCTGGCAATATCCATTTTCGCTTAGGATCGTGATTGCCCGGCAGTTAAGCGCTCCGCACGTTGTGGATGCACGCCGAAGCGAACTCCGCACTATGCTCCTCAACGAGGATCAGGAGTTTGCCATTCGGTCCGCCGCAGGCAACGCGCTTGCCGTTCAAGGCGCGCTTAAAGACTGGTCCAAACTTCTAGAGACCTTGCGCCTCCAGATGACGGAGGACTCGTGTCGCCTAGCGGTCGACCTGCTCGGCGCTGTCGGGTTCGGCGACATCAGCGACCGGCAAATAGTGGAGTTGGTCCTAGCTTACGATGGGATCACCATCTGCTCGCTGCCGAGAGTCTACGACGAGCGCCGCACTGCCGGCACCCTCTACTATCTCGAGCACGAACTTCCGGACGAACGGCTGGACGGCGTGCTCGATGAGTTCGCGGCGTTTCTAGAGCCATTTAGCGATGATCGATCGGATTTAATCGAAGCGTTTGACCTCAAAACGTTAATCGGCGGATTGATCGTTCGTAGGCTGTCCCTCACCGATCGAAGACCGCTCGCCGACCCCGTCGCACTCTGGCGTTGGCTGCGGCCATTTCGAGGCGACCGAGGTTATTCGCGTTCGGACCGCGACGAAGTCGCAGAGTGGCTAAAGAGTCATGAGCACGAACGGCGAGCTATCCAGCGCCACATTCTTCTCGACCTAGAAGGCGACCAAAACGTTTGGCAACGTCAGTGGCAACTCCTTGAGCCATTGCCCGGGGCCGCACTCGACTCGCGCGATCTGGCCTCATTGCTCGACAGCCTGGACGCGTCCGATGACCGCTGGCGCGACCTGCTTAAGATGATCCACCACGACGGCGAAAGAGGCGCGGATGCGCGAGCAGCTGCAAAGCGATTTGTCGCTAATCGGCCTGACATGCTGCGCTGGATTGACGAGCTCCAAACGCCGAAGCCGCAAGAATGGGAATTGCGCGACCGCGAGCGAAAGTTGAAGCACGAAGCCAAGAACGCTGCCCGCAATGCCGAGCACCGTGCCTCGTTTCTTGCTCACCGCGATAAACTACTGACTGGCGACATCGGTGATCAACCGGCACAGGCATACCTCGGCCACTTTAGCGACTTGCCGAAGGACGGACCGCCGCATGAGCGGATCGGCCGTTGGCTGGGCGAGGATCTTCAGGCTGACGCGCTTGCTGGGTTTGAGGCGTTCCTAACTCGTGAGCCGCCAGCACTAACGCCGGAGCAGATCGCAGATAGCTGGGCTGAGAGTCGGTTTTGGCCGCTCGCCTGGGTGTTTGTCGCCGCGTTGGTTGAGCGGATACGCAAGGGTGCCGGATTCGAGGACCTTCCCGATGATCGCCTGATTGCGGCGCTGCTGCAGACCGAGCACGGACTAGCGCGCTCCGAAGAAGCTAAAGAGTTGGGCGACGCGCTTGAGACCGAACTCATCAATCGCGGTGCTTTCGAAGCGTATGCTCGCCTGCTGATCGAACCACACCTTCGCAAGCGGCGCGACCACATAACCGGTCTGTATGGCCTGATGCGCGAGAAGAGGCATGCCGCGCTCGCAACAAAGCTGGCGGCCGAGTGGATTGGCGAGTTTCCACAGATGTCGGCCGATGTTGAGGAAGAGCTGATCGACCGCCTCATACGGGCACACGAAACGGATACCCTCCGCGCTGCGGCGGCTGAACGAATGAACGACGAGGCCCGCGACGAGCGCAGCCGCCGAAACTGGCAGGCGGTTGCGCTTTGGGCCGACTTCGAGCGAGCCAGCGCGTTGCTCAACGGGATAGGAGAGCGCGATGCTGATCTAATATGGTCTATCCGCAACCGCTTGGGCGGGCACCGGCACCGTGAAGAACCCCCCGTTGCGCTGCGGCCGGAGTTAGCGGCTTGGATTGTCCGCGCCTTTCGCGCCGCGTGGCCGTATCGCAATCATCCAAGCGGGGTAACCAGCGGCGATCAAAATGCTTGGGACGCAAGCGATTACCTCACGAGACTCATCGGCCAGCTCGGGGACGACCCGAGTGACGAAGCGACGGGATTGTTAACAGAACTGCGCGACGCGCCACGCGATGGTTATAGCGATTATCTTCGTCGAGTGGCGGCTGAGCAAGAAGCGAAGCGGGCCGAGATCGCCTACATACCGCCGTCCGTCGCAGACATCGCAACGGTGCTCAGCGGTTCGGCACCTAGGACGGTGACCGCCCTCAAGGCGGAGGTGCTGGCCGCCTTAGCTCGGACGCAAGCGCGCGTGCATAGTGACCCAACTAACTGTTGGCGCGGCTTCTACCGCGACGACGGGGTCACCCCCAAAGGGGAAGAAGATTGCTCCGATCACTTGGCGAACTTGCTCGCGCTCGAAGCGCCGGCGATCCGGTTCGACCCCGAGTTTCACATCGGGAGCGATCGTGAAGTCGATATCGCCTGCTCCGTTGGCAAGCTTCGCATGCCGATAGAAGCGAAGGGGCAGTGGAACGCCGATCTTTGGACCGCCGCCGATTGGCAACTAGGCGGGCAGCAAGCGATAGACCATCTAGCTGCAGGTCAGGGTATTTACCTCGTCTATTGGTTTGGCGCGGTGAAGGGACGGAAGGGACTAAAAAGGCCGCCTGCGGGTGTTAAATTCCCCACCACTCCTGAAATGCTCCGCCAGGCGCTTCAAGAGGCCCTCACCACATCTGGTCGGGCAAATCTCAGCGTGTTTGTTCTCGATCTAACCCACTAATGCTCGACGAAGCCAGCCTGCGGCTGATCGAAGCGCACCACGGTATCCGCCGTGCAGATTCTGCCGCACTCATAGGCCTAGCATCCGATCAGCCGGTGGTTTTGGAGCCCGTCGGCTCGTTCGACCTTCAGAGGATGTGGTTTCGAGGTCGCTTCGCTCGAAGCTTGTTTGCCGCAAGCGGACTCGAAAGCGATCAATGGCGTGCCCGCAACGAAGACGAGTTGTTACCGTTGGGCGGCGACTTGCCTGGTCATTCCCCGCTTGTTCCGCATCCGTGGCGGTGGTTCGCGATCGAGAATGGGCATGAAGAAACGGGACTCTTGAAGCGAAGCCGCTTGCGCCGCGATGCTTTTGACCGACTTCGCGATGTGGGCGAGCAGCGCGACCTCATCTTTCGTCTCCCGCCGTGGTCCCCGCCTGGAGAGTCATCGCCTTGGCCGGGCTTCATCTACCTTACGGATCCCGGAATTTTGCATCATCTCCTCGGCTTGCCAGAGGCCGAGCTTAAGGACTGGCAGCGGCGATCACTGCGTTACCGTGACCCGGTATGGGATCGTCGACGTGAACTAAGTTGGGAAGGTTTCGCAATTAGTTGTCTCGTTCGCGCAGTTGGTGTCCGCGGACGCGCATCATATTGGACCGCGCCTGACGGCGAAATCGATCTGGTCCTCCAATGGTCACAAAGTCGCGAATGCTGGGCCATTGAGATTACACTGGGACGAAGCAAACGCATCAAAAGCCATTTCGAGCGCGGATGCGGAGAGGTGCAGGCGACACGCGCAATTTTGCTCCATAACTCATTGGTAGGCGCGCCAAAGATCAAATGGGACAGAGACATGGCCCGCAATCTCGAAATCATGAACCTCGAAGAAGCGCTCTTGGCCGTCGATGCTGGACCGTAACACCGTCGCGCGAAGCTCGCTTCGGTTCGCAAGCATGCAGAGCTCCGAAGATGCGCCGTGGCATATGGCCGAAGTTCTCTTTGATAATGCCGGAATCGACCGGTCGGAATTCGACGAACGGAGCAGCCGCTGAGAATCAATCAGCAAACCCGAGCGGCGAATGTCGCTAAAATAAGCCGGAATTACCGAGTATGCATCGGACCTTAAGGTCTTGGGGCAACGTCAGGGCTACTCGAACCTGTGATTTCGGGAGCGGGCGGCGGTCAGCTGGCCTAAACCTTCTCCAACGCTGCGTGCTGAGGGTTGTAGCGGTAGTCACCGATCGTCCCGTCCTTTATCCGTTCCACAGCCTCATCGACGATGAAAAGCGGCAGAAGAAACCATTCCTGCGGCCGACATGGCCGGCCGAACCGGTCCTCAATCTCGATGTCCAGCCGGGCCCTTTCAAAGACCCGGTGGATCAATCCCTCCAACCTGCTCCGGTTGATGTTGAATAGCTCGTAGGTCGCGACGACTTCGACATCTGCCATGAGGAAGGTTGGCTGAAGCCGCGCGCCGGCTACGCGTTGGCTTACCTTCAGATTGGTGACTCCGATCTTATGCACAAGATCGCGATTGGCAGCGACGATCGGGTGATCGGATTTACTGCGAAGGACATAAATCGTCCCGCTGGCCTGATCACCGTCCTCCTTTTCCTCGGAAAATAGTGGCCCGGCAATGGGATCGGTAATGCGCCGGCCGGCTTCGTCCTTGTTCAAGGCGCGTTGCAAAGAGCGCATCAGCATGTTGCTCTCGGTGCCATTGTCGAAAATCACGCGAAGGCGAGCGTCGGTTCGACCCTGTGCATTTGTGAACGTCTCGCCAACGTCGGCGACATAAGCCTTCTGACCGCCAACGATGAACCAAGTGCCGGGCGTGATTTCTGCCTTCAGTTCGAATGGTCGCGTCTGACGGACGCCGTGTTCGATGTCGGTCTGGACCTGGTCAAACAGAGGCTTGAAGCGATCAAAGTCTTCACACCGGTCTCGGTTGGCGATCTCTTCCGCTGCCTGCTTCTCGGCGCTCGATCGAACGTGGCGAAGCTCGCTGATTTCGGCCGGTCCGATTGCGCCTTCGAGTTCGGCCATTAATTCGTCGACGTCGAGTTCTTCAGCACTATTAGGCACGGTCTCAGTAGCGCCGGCAAGCAGGCCTTGATGGTCCAAGGGCGTCAGCAGGGTTCGAGCATCTGCCAGCGCCCGTAGCCTGTCCAGCCGCACAGCGTAGAGCCGTTCAAAGATGTCGCGCTCCTCGCCATGCTGGGGGGCATGGCCGTGCTCGTCAACGAAACGCTGGATTTCCTCAAATCCTGCAATGATGCGCTCGTCGCGCGGCGAGCGCATCGCTTTCTTGTCCGGCTGGTCAAAGTCCGCAAGCTCGGCTGCCAGTTCGTCTAGGTCGAGGCCCTTACTCATAGCGCCCCTCTTTCCTGAAGCGCATGAACGCTGCGGCACCTTCCGCCATTCGCTTTTCCCAAGCGTCAGCGGATGTCACCGACGGCGGCCGGCCGCGTTCGCGAATGAATCGTCGAGCACGGTCTGCAAGCTCCAGCGCCTCCTGAGGCGAAAGGCTGGTGCGCTTCGCGGCAATCGCTGCAGCAACCTGTTTGAGGCTCTCCTCGCTCATGGTCTTGGCGAGGATGGCATACGCTTCGCCAAAGGGGTTGATCCGACCGATCAGATCAATGTCGAGCTGGCGCACGTCCATCGCGAACTTGCGCACGCCATCGATCAGGGCGGTGTTGGCGCTCGGTTCGTTACCATCACCAATGGCGATCCTCGCGGCCTGCTGAGTCAGGTTAAGCGCGGCGATTGCATGCTGTCGCACCGCTTCCTGATCCTCGTCGCCCAATTCCGGATATTTGTCTTTGATGATCTTGCCGAGGCGCACCTGCGTCAGCTCCTCGGGCACGAGTTCCTCGTCGAACAGGCCGCGCTCGAGCGACGGCTTGTCCTGGACGAAGGTTGCGATCACCTCGTTTAAATCCTCGTGGCAGATGCGCGCTGCTTCTGGGCTCTTGGGTTCGGCCAGCCCCTTGATCTCGATCTGGAAGACGCCGCGTTCTTCGTGGAAGCCGACATTGCACTTGTCGGCGTCATAACCGCCGGCCCCATAGTCGAACCCGGGCGTCGCCGCGTTCGCGGGGTTCTTCGGCTTGAATTCGAAACGTGGCGCGAGCACCTGCTCCATCAGCAGGCTGGCCGCGATAGCCTTGAGCGTGTCATTCACCGCTTCGGTAACGGCACCCTCTGAAGCGTCAGGCTCCGCAATCAGGTTGGTGAAACGAGCGCGGGTCTTGCCGGGCGCATCGCGGGTGGCCCGGCCGATGATCTGGACAATCTCCGTCAGGCTGGCCCTGTAGCCCACCGTGAGCGCGTGTTCGCACCAAATCCAGTCGAAGCCCTCCTTGGCCATTCCCAATGCGATGATGATGTCCACATGATCGCGGTTGTTCTTCTGAGTCGGGTCCTTCAGCGCAGCCGAAACACGGTCCCGCTTTGCCGCATCATCGTCCACAAGATCAGCGATGCGGAGGGTGCGGCCATCCCGCGTCCTGACGAGCTGGAAGCCGGTGGCGGCGTCGGTGCCCTGCCAGTCGCCCAACTCCTCGATGATGTGCTCCACTTCCCTGATCTTGTCTTTCGTGCTCTCGCGCGAATTGACGTTGGGGATATGGATGATGGTCTTCGCGCCCGCGTCGAGCACCGCGAGAATGTCGTTGACGTAAGCACCGGAATAAAAGAAGTAGCCGATGTCCAGCTGCTTGAGGTGCTCGTAGCCGTTGAGCTGCTCGTAATAGGTGTAGGTCACACTATCGAATCGCGCCTCATCCTCAGGCGCAAGCACGGCCTCTGCATCGCCGCGAAAGTAGGAGCCGGTCATGGCGACGATGTGCACCCGGTCGCGGGCGATGAACTCGCCAAGATGCCGGCCAAGCTTATTGTCCTCGCCTACGGAGACGTGGTGGAACTCGTCCACGGCGATCAGGCGGTCGTCAAAGGCCTCTATGCCAAAGCGATCGACCGCAAATCGGAATGTGGCATGGGTGCATACCAGCACCTTGTCGTAGCTTTCGAGGAAAGCCCCGAGTGAATTGACCTTGCCGCCGTTGTCAGTGCCCGGCGCATTGCACAGGTTCCACTGCGGTTCCACGCGCCAGTCAGCCCAAAAGCCGAACTGACTCAGTGGCTCGTCGTTGAAACTTGAGCCGATCGCCTTCTCGGGGACCACAATGATGGCCTGCTTAATGTCCTGGTTCACAAGCTTGTCCAGCGCGATGAACATAAGCGCCCGGCTTTTTCCTGAGGCGGGCGGAGACTTGATCAACAGATATTGCTCGCCGCGTTTCTCGTAGGCGCGCTCCTGCATGGGACGCATGCCTAGCGCATTAGCCTTAGTCGAATTGCCATTGCGGGCGTAGGAGACTGAAACCGAGGGAACGCTACCTGCAATCGTCATGCGTCAGTCCATCTTTCTGCAGCGCGGAGCCCCAGCATCCAAGCGCGCTCAATGCTTTGGTGATCAGCCAAGAAAAACTCGCCGCCCAGCGATTTCCCGCTCTCTCTGAGAGCATCCTTCATTGCTGCCTCGCCGGCGAGAGCATGCCGTGAAGATGGGAATGGTGTCCGGTTATTCAGGTAAGTAGAATACCTGACGCTCCACTTGAATGCGCAAGCGGGAAGGGAGCCATTGTGCGCGTCGCAGCGAGTTTGCGGACTAACCGAGAAACCGACTTTTACGATCGCTTTTTGGTCCGAGGGATAGCCGAGGAAATGATCTGCGTTTCCATCGAGACCGAGGATGTAGAGATGCTTAGGCCCTTCCGCCTCCCGGGTTAGGTGGGGACGCTGAGAAACCGGGCCTGGACGGCTCGGAGACAGCACGATGGAGGCCGCAGAAGGGAGCTGCATCTCCACAGCTCCTCCGCCGTAAACAGGTATCTCGATAAGTGTCAGGTTGAGCAGGCCCTCAGCCTCGCCCTTAGTCAGCCGAAGCCCCATTGAGCCGATCGCTCTGGCATTCGCGTGTTTGTATGTTTCAGGCGCAAATTGCTCAACATTCGGGCGGCACTCAAATGGCACGCGCCATCCCCTGAGCAGTTGGATCGCATACAGCCATTTGTCGCGACGATCGGCATCGGCTCGCTCTGCGTCCATGCGTTCGGGGGCGAGGAAGTCCCACTTCAAGCCTGTCCGGTGAGAGATTTGCTGAACGCCGAGAACCTTCCCTCGCAGCTCGGCCGGCGCACCGCCGGCCGCATAGACTACGACTAGCGCACCGGGTCGGCTTTTGTTGATGAATGCGGTCCGCATTCGCTCCTCGGTAAATCCGAAAAACCCCCAGCTCTCGGTAGTGAAGCCGTAGAGACTTGTCAGCCAGACCTCAGGAGGATCGCTCCGAATGGCCGCCATCGGATCGAGGATTGGGTTTTCTGAGGCTCCATCCCTGTGAGCGAGGACGAATGCCTCGACGCTGCCATAGTTGTCTTTGACTTTAGTAGGCGCGATTTGACTGATTACGCGACCATCGGTGTTCCAACCGTGCGCTGCGAACATTGCGGCCAGACCACCATATTGCTCCTTAGCAATGGCGTTCACCGCCTGTTTGTCCCAGCCCGGCCGGCGTGACGGCGCGCTCATGCGGCCTTGGCTTTCGCCGTCCTAGTATAAAGTTCGAAGAGCTTCTCTAGACGTTCGGTGTCATTTTTGAAGCGCCGGCCGATGTAGATGCGTTCCAGCACCTCATCGTTGCGCTCGTGCGCCTGGCGCAGGTCGGGCGGCATGGCATCGGGGGTGTAGAGACCAGCGATTGTGGCCGGGTAATGGGCCTCGCGTGCCAGCAGAATTTCCTCTGCGGAGCGTGTTAGGTCCACCTTGTTCTTTTCCGTAAGCGTGGGGATTGGGAATGTATTCCAGCCCAACGTGTTGGAATACCGAAAGTCGGTCTTCAACTTGCCGCATACGGTCGCAATCCAAACGAGGTGCAGGCGCGACGCGATCAGTGCCATGTTCCAGAGAGGGGCATCGTAAAGCGCAAAGGCATTATCCGAAACGATGGTGGTTCCCGGCTCCAGATCGATCGGCAGGTAGTCTCTGGTTTCCGAACTTACCTTCGCAATTAGAAGGCTGTGGGTGCTTGCTACGCCTTGGACCTGTCGAAAGCGATGAGGGAAGGCAGCTGCCGGGCGTGTCTCAGCGGCTATGCTCGATGCCCGAAATTCTCGGACGGCAGCAAGCCGGGTCGCGATGAACGGGATTTCGGCAGCCTCGTGTGCTTCTTCGTCACGGATCCAGAGGCAGTAGCGCTGTGTTCCTCGAATGAACTCCGCGGACCCAAGGAAACGTCGGAGATACTTCGACGCAAGCGGGTGTTCCGAAAGGAGCGCCCGCCGTTCGCTGTCGTCTAGAAGAAGGTGGCCCCCGTCCGTGGGCTTGTTGCCCCAGACCATGCGAGCTCGTCCGATGGGCGGCTTCGTGTTTCCTTGCACCACCGTCATGCCGCCCGGGACCAGATAAGGGCTTATTGAATCGACTGAACGCGCCTTTGCCTCGCCATTGCCCTCCTCTTCAAAAAGCAAGGCCGACCCGCGCCGCTCACGCGATAAACCAACAATCGCGACCGTTACTCCCGCATTGTAACTAGCGAGATTCTTCCATTTGAATGACGTGTAGGCGAACGGGATATTGAAACCGCCAGCAAGTAACACTGGCCATAGATTAGGGACGACCTCTCCTTGGCAAATAGAGTTTGTGGTCACGAATGCGAGCTTCCCGGGCTCGGCCTCTAAGTAGTCGCGGCCTTTGACGAACCAGCCGGCGATATAATCGAGCGACTTGTGAGATTTCAGTCGGGAGGAGAGTAGTCGCGCTAAGTCAGATTTCTGATCAGCATTCTGATAAGTGAAACCCTTATATGGCGGGTTTCCGCAGATATAAGTTTCGCCTCCTTCATTCGCGAAGTCGATCTGCGCCTGATCGAGCGGGGTCTGAAACAGGTCGTCCCCAACGAGTTTCACGCCGGTCCCAGTAGGCGGACAAATGCTCAGCCAGTCCAGGCGGAGGGCGTTTCCGCACGTAATCCAGTTCTCTTGGTTCAGCGGCAGGAACTCGGCGAGAGCGAGCTTCTGTCCGCGGTAGAGCACGTCGGCCTGATACTCGGTGATGATGAGCGCGAGCCGCGCGACTTCAGCTGGGAAGTCACGCAGCTCGATGCCTCGAAAATTGGTGAGCGGGATGTCGGACGCGCGGCCCGCCTCGCCCCGACGGAGGTTGATCTCCGCCTCGACCTTCCGCATTTCCTTATATGCGATCACCAAAAAGTTGCCGCTACCGCAGGCCGGATCGAACACGCGTATGCGCGCCATGCGATTTCGAAGGTTTAGGAGCTTCCGGCTATTCTCGCCGGCATCGACTAGCTTTTCCCGCAGGTCGTCAAGGAAAAGCGGGTTCAGAACCTTAAGAATATTAGGCACGCTAGTGTAGTGCATGCCGAGGCTACCACGCTCATCGTCCTCGGCGACTGCCTGGATCATCGAGCCAAAGATGTCGGGGTTAATCCGCGTCCAGTCGAGCGAGCCGATGTGCAGCAAATACGACCGGGCAATGCGGCTGAAGCGGGGCACGTGCAGGCTGCCGGAAAAGAGGCCGCCGTTCACGTAGGGGAAGTGCCTTGCCCAGTTGCGGATGCCCTCAACCTCGTGCTGCTCCCTACGGGTGTTCATCGCGCGGAATAGCTCGTGGATCACTTGATCCGTATTCGACGAGTCCCGTTCGCTCATCTTTTCGACCGTGCCGACGAAGGAATGACTCGGGTGGAAGATACCAGTGTCCTCGGCGAAGAAGCAGAAGATCAGTCGTGCCATGAAGTGGTTCATGTCCGGCCGCCGCTCGGCCATTTCCCACTCAGGATTGTCTTCCAGCAACGTCCGGTAAAGTCGGTTGAGGCGGCTGGTAGCGCGAATATCGAAGCTGCTTTCGCGCACCTGACGAACGGTGCTGATGCCGGCCAGCGGGAGGAAGAAACCGAAATGGTCAGGAAAATCAGTGTAGGTGCAGGCTACCGTCTCGCCTGACTCCAGATCTTCCGCCTCGAAGGTCTCGCCATCCGTGGCAAGGACGAACTTGGCCTTCGCCTTGCCCGTGGCTGGGCTGGCTTTCAGTGCAGAAAGTGTTTGAGCAACGTCGCCAGGCGCAGCAACCGCAATGTGAATGTTGCCAGTCTGCAGGACACCGCCGACGTCCGACTTGTTCGAAGTGCCGTTGCGGAGACGTTTGATCGTCGTCGACTTGTTTCCGAACGCCTCCAGAAATTCGAACGGAAACTCTGCCGGCTTGAACGGCTGACCGGCTAATGCAGAAACGGCTTCTTCTATCTCAACGGCGTTCATGCCGTGACCTTAGGACACAGCTCCCTCCGCCGCCAAGGTGGTGATGTCTCCACACTCTCCGCACCATTTCGCGTTCTGCTTACGCAAGGGGCTGGGTAGCGAGCTGTTACGGAGCGGACTAACTGCAGACATGTTGCCCAGAGCGTTGCCCGGAAACGCGAACCTCTGCGAGGCACCACAAAAATCGTCAGCTAAGTTATTGAAAAAGTGGTGGACGCACTAGGGCTCGAACCTAGGACCCGCTGATTAAGAGTCAGCTGCTCTACCAACTGAGCTATGCGTCCATGCCGTGAGGCAGTGCGCTCGGCCGCTCGTGTAAGCGGGGCGCGGGGAGGCCTCTAGCTAGGCCGGGCAGGCTTGGCAAGTGCGTTTGGCGCCATGAACTTGCAATGTAGGATTTCGTCTGACAGCCTTCCCGCCAAGTCGCTCTTTGACATCGCCGGTCGCCGTGGAAGATCCGGGATGGGGAGGGCCCACGCTAACCCCTCGTACCCTGTCAACTTCGACAACTTCGGTGCGCTCAGCCAAGCGTCGGGCGGGTCCGCTGCTGCCGCTCGAAGCTCATCAGCAGCCCCAGGCAGATCATCACCGTCATCACCGCCGACCCGCCATAGCTGATCATCGGCAGCGGGATGCCGACGACCGGGGCAAGCCCCATCACCATCAGCAGGTTGATCGCGAAATAGCTGAACAGCACCGTGTTGAGGCCGGCGCAGCTCAGCCGTCCGAACCGGGTCTGCGCGTTCGCCGCGACCTTGAGGCTCCAGCGCAGCACCAGGAACCAGCCGAGGATGACGATCGTCCCGCCCAGCATTCCCCATTCCTCGACCAGCGCGGCAAAGGCGAAGTCGGTATGGCCCTCGGGCAGATATTGCAGGTGGCTCTGGCTGCCCTGCAGGAAGCCCTTGCCGAACCACCCGCCCGATCCGATCGCGATCTTGCTCTGCGTGATGTGATAGCCAGCGCCCAGCGGGTCGCTCTCGGGATCGAGGAAGATGTCGACCCGCTTCTTCTGGTAACCGTGGAGCAGGAATTCGTAGATGATCGGGATCGCGCCCGCGACGATCGCGCCCGGGATCAGGAACCAGCGCAGCGAGATGCCGGCCAGGAACATGACGCTGATGCCTGCGAACACCACCATCAGCCCGGTGCCAAGGTCGGGCTGCAGGATGATCAGCCCCGCCGGCACAGCCAGCAGCGCCGCCGCCGGCCAGACCGCGCGGAAGGTCTTGATCTCGCCGGTCGGCAGCAGGTCGTAGAAACGGGCCAGCATCAGGGCGATGGCCGGCTTCATGAACTCGGACGGCTGCAGGCGGATGAAGCCGAGGTCGAGCCAGCGCTGGGCGCCCTTGCCGACGAAGCCCAGCATGTCGGTCAGCACCAGCATGATGACGATGGCGACGTAGACCGGGATCGTCACCTGCTTGACCGTTTCCTCCCGCACCTTGGAAAGAATGATCGCGACCGTCAGGAACAGGACCAAGGCCGCGAACTGGCGCAGGGCCCAGGGCTCGATCGAGCCGCCGGCCGCGGAATAAAGGTTGAGCAGCCCGAACAGCCCGATCCCGCAGACGAGGAAGATCAGCCGCCACGGCAGGCGGGCGAGGGGCTGGGGGATGATCGCGCTGAGGATCATAGGCTGGCCTTTGCCGCGGCGGCGGCGGCGCGGATGGCGTCGGCGGTGCGCTTGGTCCGTTCGGCCAGCGTCCCGCCCCAGTTCTTCTCCAGCGGCTCGAGCATGGACCAGGCTTTCTGCTGATCGAACAGATAGGTCATGGTGTCGCGAACGATGGGGGCTGCCGACGCGGCGCCGAACCCGCCATGCTCGATGATGCAGCCGATCGCATAGCGCGGCTTGTCGGCCGGCGCGAAGGCGATGAACAGGGCATGGTCGCGCAGCTTCCAGTTGCTGTTGGCAACGCCGCGCTCGGTCAGACGGAACACCTGCGCGGTCCCGGTCTTCCCGGCCATCATCACCCCGTCGAGCGGCAATTTGGAGGCGACCCCTGTGCCGCGGCCGTTGACCACGGCGCTCATGGCATTGCGGATGATCTCGAGCTGCTCGGGCGAGGCATCGACCGGCGCCGCTTCCTTGCGCGGCCCGCCCATCAGCAGTCGTGGCTGGATCAGCTTGCCCGACGCCAGCCGCGCCGGCATCACCGCCAATTGCAGCGGGTTCACCAGCACATAGCCTTGGCCGATCGAGGTATTGGCGGAATCGAAGCCCTGCCACTTGCGCTTGTACTTGCGCATCAGCCACTCGGGGCTCGGCATCGTCCCGAAGCGTTGGGTGGTCAGCGGCAGGTCGAACTGCTGGCCGTAGCCGAGGTAATTGACCATCTCGGTCGTCTGCTGGGGATCGGTACGCAGCCCCATCGCCCAGAAATAGGTATTGCAGCTCCGCTCGACCGCCGAATGCATGTCCATCGACCCGTGCACCGCGTCGCAGCGGAAGTAGCGGTTGCCGACCCGGATACCGCCCGGGCAGTTGATCCGGGTCCGCGGATCGACGCCCTGCTTGAGGAAGGCCAGCGCCATCGCCGGCTTGATCGTCGAGCCCGAAGGATAGAGGCCCTGCGCGACCTTGTTGAGCAGCGGAAGATGGTCGTTTTCCGACAGCATCTTCCATTCGGTCCGGCCGATCCCGCTCGAAAAGCTGTTGGGATCGAAGGCCGGCATGGAAACAAAGGCAAGGACGTCGCCGCTCTCGACGTCGAGGGCGACGAGCGCGCCCGATTCCTCGCCCATCCGGCGGGCGGCAAATTCCTGCAGTCCGGCGTCGATGGTGAGCTGGACCGTCTGTCCGCTGCGATCGGGCTTGGGATCGAGCTCCTTGACCAGGCGTCCGCCGGCCGTGACTTCGATCCGCTGCCCGCCGGGCACCCCGCGAAGATAAGGCTCGAGCACCTTTTCGAGGCCTTGCTTGCCGATCTTGAACCCGGGCGTGAGGAACAGCGGATCGCGGTTCTTCTTGTAATCCTCGGCCGACGGCGTGCCGACATAGCCGACGAGGTGCGCCACCGCCGGCCCGGTCGGATAGTAACGCGAGAAGCCGCGGGAGGCCTGGACGCCCGGCAGCTCGGGCAGGCGAACGGTGATCGCCGCATAGCGCTCGTAGGGCACGTTCTCGGCGACCTGCACCGGCTGGAAGGTGCGCGCGGTGGCAAGCTCGCGGGTGATGCGGTCGACCTCGTCGGGTTCGAGCGCGAGCAGCTCGGTCAGCAGCGCAAGCGTGCGATCCTTGTCCTTCACCTGATCGGGAATGAGGTCGACGCGAAAGTCGGACCGGTTGATCGCGATCGGCTTGCCGGCGCGGTCGACGATCCAGCCGCGGCGGGGCGGCACGATGATCAGCTGGACACGGTTGTCCTCGCTGAGGAGATTATACTTCTCATTCTCCTTGACCGCGAGCCAGCCCATCCGTCCGATCAGCACGCCAGCGATGGCCATCTGCGCGCCGCCGACGACCAGCATCCGCCGCGAAAAGGTGATGTCGGCGCGGGCGTTGTTGAGGCGGCTCACCGGCCCAGCCTCCAGCGATCGATCCGGCTGGCCGCCCAGGCCGCGATGGGAAAGGAAAGGATGGCAATGGCGATGGGCGGCACGAGATTGCCGAGCGGGTAGGAGGCGCCGGTGCCCGCATCGACCTGCCAGCGTGCGACCTCGGCAACGGTGATGAGGCCCGCGGCAAGCAGCCACTCAAGCCAATAGTCGCGCCACATGGTCCGCCGGTCGAGCAGGTCGAGGAGGATCATCGCGCCGCTGAAGGTCGATACCGACAGCCCGATCGGAAGCCCCAGCACGAGGTCATTCCAGAGGCCCAGCGGCGCTGCCCACCAGGCCGGGATGACGTCCCCGCGGAGCAGCCGCCATGCAAGAAGCAGGAGAAAGCCCGTGTCGGGCATCCAGCCCACCTTGGCGACGATCGGCACCAGCGGGAGCAGCGAGGCGGCCGCCACCGACAAAGCGGGAAGCGCGCGGGCGAGCCGCTTGGGCCGCCGGTCGAGGGCATTGGGACGGCCAAGCGCGGAACGAACCATTCCTAGTCGCCCGACTTTGCCGGTGCGGCGGGATCCTGCTCGTCGGCGGGCTGCGCCGATTGCGGAAGCGCGGCCTCTTCATAGGGACGCTCGACAATAGCGAAGCTGACCTTCGACGGGTCAGCCAGCGGCAGCGCGATCGCGCCATCGTCGTCGAGGCGGATGACGATGGCGAGCGGCACGTTGGGCGGATAAAGGCCGCCGGTGCCCGAGGTAACGACCAAGTCACCGCGCCGGAACGGATTGCGGCCGACTTCGAGCGGGCGAAGGTCGATCGTACCGTCGCCGCGCCCGGTCGCGATCACCGGCTGCCCGTCGCGCAAGAGCCTCGCGGGAACGATGTTTGCCCGGTCGGACACCAGCAGGACCCGGCTGGCAAGCGCGCCGACATCGACCACTCGGCCAATCAAGCCCTGCGCACTACGCACCGGCATGCCGAGGCGCACCCCGTCGCCGCTTCCGGCGGTGATCACCGCGTAGCGGCGCTCGCTTTCGAGGCTGGAGCCAACGATGCGGCCGGTAGCGACGGCGACCACATCTTTCTCGCGAAGCGCCAGCACGGCTTTCAGCTGCTGGTTTTCCTGGAAGATGGCGCGGGCCTGGATCGACTGCCGGCGCAGCTTGCCATTCTCCTCGCGGAGGTCCGCATTCTGCCGCGCGGCATCCCAGTAATTGCCTGCGCCGCTGAACAGGCCGCCGACAGTGTCGGTGACGCTGCGGAAAGCTCCGGTCACGGGTGCGGTCACGTCCAGCGCCGCGCCCCGCACGCCCGCGTAGGCACCCGGCGCGACCAGGCTGAGCGCAAGCAGGGCAAGACCGATCAGCAGCCCGGCGATGGCCGCCAGGAAGCTGAAGAACAGGCCATATTGCGCTCGCCTGGACCAGCCCGGGCGCGCGCTCAGCGGCGGCGCCACAGATCCCCCTCCCGCTTACGCGGTCTGCAGCACGCCGCGGAACTGCTCTTCCTCGAGCGCGCGGCCGGTGCCGAGTGCAACGCAGGTGAGCGGATCCTCAGCGACCGTGACCGGCAGCCCGGTCTCGTCGCGCAGCACTTCGTCCAGCCCCTGGAGCAGCGCGCCGCCGCCGGTCAGGACGATGCCCTGATCGCAGATGTCGGCCGCCAGTTCAGGCGCGGTATTCTCGAGCGCGATGCGGACGCCTTCGACGATCGTGCCGACCGGCTCCGAAAGCGCTTCGGCAATCTGGCCCTGGTTGATCGAGATTTCCTTGGGCACGCCGTTGACGAGGTCGCGGCCCTTGATGTGCACGGTCTTGCCGATGCCATCGACGGGAGGCTTGGCGATGCCGACTTCCTGCTTGATGCGCTCGGCTGTCGCTTCGCCGATCAGCAGGTTGTGGTTGCGGCGGACGTAGGACGAGATGGCTTCGTCCATCTTGTCGCCGCCGACCCGCACCGAGGTGGTGTAGGCAAGGCCGCGCAGCGACAGGACGGCGACTTCGGTGGTGCCGCCGCCAATGTCGACGACCATCGAGCCGACCGGTTCGGTCACCGGCATATTGGCGCCGATCGCGGCGGCCATCGGCTCCTCGATCAGGTAGACCTGGCTTGCGCCGGCATTGGAGGCCGCATCGCGGATTGCGCGGCGCTCGACGCTGGTGGAGCCCGACGGCACGCAAATCACGATCTCGGGAAAGCGCAGGGCGCGCAGTTTTCCGCCACCGTGCACCTTATGGATGAAGTGCTTGATCATCTGCTCGGCGACATCGATGTCGGCAATCACGCCGTCGCGTAAGGGGCGGATGGCCTCGATCTGATCGGGCGTCTTGCCCATCATCAGCTTGGCGTCTTCGCCGACGGCCTTGACCTTCTTGACGCCGTTGATGGTCTCGATCGCGACGACCGACGGCTCATTCAGGACGATGCCGCGTCCGCGCACATAGACGAGCGTATTTGCCGTCCCGAGATCGATCGCCATGTCATGGCTCATCCACTTGAACCAGCGCGTCCAGAACATGCCCGCCCACTTCTTGCAAAAAAGGGTTTAAGTCCAGCGGCGTAACAGCCGTTTAATCGGTGGATTGAACAGTGTCTCGCTCGGCATCCGCGATTGGGCTAGAGCCTCCCTTATGTCAATAAGAAGGCTGCCCTCGGCGCTGGTCGATCGTATCGCCGCGGGCGAGGTCGTGGAACGCCCGGCGAGCGCGCTGAAGGAGCTTATCGAGAACAGCCTCGACGCGGGCGCCAGCACAGTCGGTATCCGGCTTTCCGGTGGTGGTACGGCCCTGGTCGAGGTGACCGACGATGGCTCGGGCATGAGCCCCACCGACATGGCGCTAGCGGTGGAACGGCATGCGACATCGAAGCTTCCCGACGAGCGGATCGAGGCCGTGGTGAGCTTCGGTTTCCGCGGCGAAGCCCTGCCGTCGATCGCAAGCATCGCTCGCTTCACCCTCGAAAGCCGCGAACGGGGCGCTGACGGCTGGCGGCTGGAGATCGATCACGGCGTCCGCGCAGGCGAGGGGCCAGCGGCGCTGCCACCGGGTACGCGGGTCAGGGTCGACGGCCTGTTCGACCGGGTACCGGCGCGGCGCAAGTTTCTTCGCTCACCCCGGGCGGAATATGCCGCCTGCCTCGATGTGGTGCGGCGGCTGGCGATGGCACGGCCCGACGTCGCCTTCACCCTCGAACATGATGGGCGACGGGTGCTGTCGGTCCAGCCTGCCTCGCTTCCGATCCGGGTCGCCGAATTGCTCGATCCAGGTCTTGCCGAGAACGGGCTTCCAATCGACCTTCGCCGCGGCGAGCTAAGCCTTGGCGGCGTAGTCAGCCTGCCGACCTTCACCCGCGGCGCGGCCGACCAGCAATATCTGTTCGTGAACCGTCGCCCGGTGAAGGACCGCCTGCTCGTGGGGGCGCTTCGGGCCGCCTACCAGGACCTCATCGCCCGCGACCGCTCGCCGATCGTAGCCCTGTTCCTCGAACTGCCGGGGAGCGAGGTCGACATCAACGTCCACCCGGCCAAGACCGAAGTCCGCTTCGCCGACCCGCAGGGGGTGCGCGGTCTGATCGTCGGCGGGCTGCGCTCGGCGCTCGACCAAGCCGGGCATCGAAGCGCTGCGCGGGTGCAGGCGGCAGCGCCGGTCCGGTGGACCAGTGAACTGGATGTGCAGGCCTTCGTGCCACCGGCGAGCGGCAGCTATCGACCCGCAGCCTATGCCCCGGCGACCTACGTGTCCGAATCGCATGCGCTGTTCAGCGCGGCTCCGGCGGCCCGCGCCGAACCGGCCGCGGCCCCCGTCACCGACCACCCGCTCGGCGTCGCGCGCGGGCAGGTGGCCGGTACCTACATAGTCGCCGAAGCAGAGGACGGGCTGGTGATCGTCGACCAGCATGCGGCGCACGAACGGCTGGTGCTCGAACGGCTGAAGCGCGGCGCGGATGGTGGGGGGGTGGCGATCCAGGCCCTGCTCCTGCCGCAGGTCGTCGAGCTCGACGAGCCAGAGGCCGACCGCATCGAGGAAGCCGCCGCCGAGCTTCTCCACTACGGCCTCGATATCGAGCGCTTCGGACCCTCGGCGATCCTTGTCCGGGGTACGCCCGCGCCGCTCGGCCAGCTCGACACCGCAGCGCTGGTCCGCGACCTTGCGGCGGAGATCGCGGAGCTTGGCGGACCGCAGGCGCTGAAGAGCCGCCTCGACCTCCTCGCCGCGACCTTCGCCTGCCACCACAGCGTGCGCGCCGGCCGCGTGCTGTCGGTGCAGGAAATGAACGCCCTCCTGCGCGAGATGGAGGTCACCCCGCACAGCGGCCATTGCAACCACGGCAGGCCGACCTGGGTGAAGCTTGCGCATGGCGATATCGAGCGCTTGTTCGGTCGCCGCTAACCTCTTGAAATCAGGCGAGGCGGGGCCATTTTCCCGACATCGTCAACAAGCGAAAGGAGGTGGTCAGATGTCTCATTGTCCCAAGTCGGTGAGCCCTGCCTCCAGTTTTGAGGTAGTTGCCTAACGGCTCGGTTCACCGAGCAAGACAATGGAAAGGCCGTCGGCGCTTCTAGGCTCCGGCGGCCTTTCTTGTTGGCGCGATCGAGAAGAAGGCCGCCGCGCCTGCCGCGATACTGACGGCGGCACCGACCAGGAGCGCGGTGTGGAACGCCCCGACCAGCGCCTCGCCCTCGGACATCAGCACGGCGCCCAGCAAGGCCGTGGCGATCAGCCCACCGGTCCGCGCCACCGCGCTGTTGAAGCCGCTGGCGGTGCCCGCGTGCCGCTGGTCGACCGCCGACAGGACGGTGGTGGTGAGCGGCGCCACGGCCAATGCCATCCCCGCCGCGAGGACCACCACGGCCGGCAGAACCGTGAGGGCATAGCCTCCGGTGGCGTCGATCCGGGTCGCAAGCGCCATCCCCGCCGCGACGACCAACGGGCCGGCGGTCAGCGGAACCCGGCCGCCGATCCTGGCCGCAAGCTTGCCCATCAGCGGAGAAGCCAGCGCGATGACGATCGCCAGGGGGGTCATGGCGAGCCCGGCCTCGAGCGGCGAATAGCCGGCCGCCTCGATCAACACGTAGGGCAGGAGCAGCATCACCGCGCCGAACGCGCCGTAGAGGAGGAAGGTGAGGAGGTTGGTGCCGGCAAAGCAGCGGTTGGTGAACATCGAAAGCGGCATCATCGCCTTGTCGCCGCGCCGCGCCTCGACCCACAGGAACAACCCCAGCAGCGCCGCGCCGCCAAGGCTAAGCGCAAGGATCAGCGGATCGACGGTCATGCGCACAGACCACAGGGTAAGGCCATAGGTGACGCCGAGCAGGCCGAGGGTCGCAAGCAGGGCGCCGGGAAAATCGGTCCTTGCGGCGTCCTCGTTGCGGCTTTCCGCGGCGAAGCGCTCCGCGATCAGGATCGCGCCGCCGGCCAGCGGCAGGTTGATGTAAAAGATCGCCGGCCAGCCGACGTGATCGACCAGCCAGCCGCCGATCAGCGGCGCGACAGCGGCCGCGGCGGCGCCGGACGCCGCCCAGATGCCGATCGCGCGGCCACGTTCTTCGCCTTCGAAGGTCGCGTTCAGCAGGGCAAGGCTATTGGGGAGAAGCAAGGCGGCGCCGATGCCCTGCAGGATCCTGCCGACCAGCAGCCATCCAAGCCCGGGCGCGAGCGCGCAAAGCAGGGACGCGGCGGCGAACAGGCCGGTGCCGATCAGCAGCAGTCGCTTGCGGCCATGCTGGTCGCCGAGCGCGCCGCCGAGGAGGAGCAGAGCCGACAAGGGCAGGAGATAGGCGTTCACCACCCACTGCACGTCGCTCGCGCCCGCGTCGAAGCTGCCGCGGATCGTCGGCAGAGCGACATTCAGCACCGAACCCTCGACGAAGCTCAGGCTGGAAGCGAGAATGCAGGCGGCGAGGGTCCAGAGTGGATGCGCCGCCCCGGCCTTCACTTAGGCATCGTCTTCGGCATCGGCGATGCTGGCTTCGACCATGCGGGTCCAGGTCGCCGGATCGCCGACGCTGGCGCCCGAAGCGTCGGTCTCACGAATGGCCTTGAGAACGGCGAGCGCCTGGTTGCGGTGCTTCGGCCAATGATGGTCCACATGCGCCGATGCCGACACCTCAGCGCCCTCGGCATTGGCGCTATGAGCCGATCCGCACAATACGCGGGCGATCCGCTCGACGAGGCTGGTATGGCCGCCTTCCGGCATCAGGCATCTCCGTTGGTTTGCAAGTGCAATGCGCGGGGAACGGTTCGGTTCACCCGCCGGTCGCAACAAGCCATTCGTGCGTGTCGGTGAATTGCTCGACATGGCTGATGCGCTCACCGTCGACCGTGATCAGATGCGCGAAGCGGATGGCGAGCGGACCGGCGACGGTGTGGCCGCGGTAGGTGCCGAGCGACAGGACGCGGTCGGAGCCGATCGCAAGCAACTCATCAGGGTTGACGCTGAAGTCCTGCACGTCGCTGGCGATCGCTCCGAACACGGCCGGACCAATCTCGGACAGTCCCTGGTAGGTGCCGCCATAAGGCCCTCCGCGCGCCTCGATCCAGTAAGTGTCGCCAAGGAGGCGCTCAAGGACGCTCATGTCGCCGGCGGCAGAAGCGGCGTAAAGCGCTCGCACCGTATCGATCGCCGTCATTCTTCTCTCCTGCGGGGGTGAGGAAACGCGGATGCTTACGATACAAGACGGCGCACAAAACGCCGTGCGGAAAGGATCAGCCACAGGCTGGCGAGCACCAGGATCAGCGCGATCAAGGCCGCGGCGACCGGGTTGGCGATGGCGAGCGCGAGCAGGCCGGCGGTGGCGACATCCTCGCCGGTCGAGACGATCATGTTGCTGACCGGTTCGGGCGAGGTGTTGACCATTACCCGGGTCGCCGCCTTGCCCGCATGCGACAGGAACGCCGCGCCGCCGCCGAGGAGAAAGGCGCTGACCTGCCAGACGGGATCGCCCGGATCGACGATCGCCAGTGCCAGCAGCGCTCCGCCGAGCGGGCGGATCGCGGTGTGGATGCCGTCCCACAGGCTGTCGATGAAGGCGATCTTGTCGGCGAAGAATTCGAACAGCGCCGCGGCGCCCGACAGGACCAGAACCCATGGATTGGCAAGGACGTCTAGCGCGACCAGTTTGTCGGGAAGGTCGATCCAGCCGAGCCGCATGGCCAGGCCGGTGACGAAGGTGACGAGGTAAAGCCGCCAGCCGGCGAGCAGGCTGGTCGAGGCCGCGAGGGCGAGAAGTTCGACCCCGCTCACGCCAGCCGGCGGTCCGGGCCGAAGCGGTCGGCGGCGGCGCGGACAGGCACGAGGAAGCCGATGAACAGAAGGGACGGTAGCGGCGCCACCAAGACTTGGAATAGGGATCGTCCTTCCACGGCAAGGCTGAACGCGACCAGGACTCCGAACAGCGCGAGGGGAAGGCGGCCATCGACGCCTAGATCATGGCCGCGACGCACCAGCAGCGCCGGGATCGGCAAGATCATCAGGACCTGTGAAATAATCCCGACAGCCAGGAGGACCGCGCGTTCAGGCGCGAAGGCCGGTCCCGCCGCCATCAGCAGAACTACACTGCCAAGTCCAAGCAATGGGCAAGCGGCGGAATAGGCCATGACCTCCGTCCGTCGTGCACGCCCGTGGAAGACGAACGACTTGCGCGCGGCCGCGCCGGCGAGGGCCCAAAAACCCTCTTCCGTCCTGCGGGACGCGGCCGCGCTCAAGCTCAGAAAACCTCGAACAGGCCCGCCGCGCCCATGCCGCCGCCAACGCACATGGTGACGACGACATATTTGGCACCGCGGCGCTTGCCCTCGAGCAGGGCGTGGCCGGTCAGGCGCGCGCCGCTCATGCCGTAGGGGTGGCCGATCGAGATGGCGCCGCCGTTTACGTTGAGAAGCTCGTCGGGAATGCCGAGCTTGTCCTGGCAGTAGAGCACCTGCACCGCGAACGCTTCGTTCAGCTCCCACAGGCCGATGTCCTCGACCTTGAGGCCGAAGCGGCCGAGCAGCTTGGGCACGGCATAGACCGGGCCGATGCCCATCTCGTCCGGCTCGGTGCCGGCGACCGCCATGCCGACGTAGCGGCCAAGGGGGGTGAGGCCCTTCTGTTCGGCAAGCGTCGAATCCATGACCACGCAGGCCGAAGCGCCATCGGACAGCTGCGAGGCGTTGCCGGCGGTGATGATCTGCTCGGGGCCCATCACGGGCTGAAGCTTGGCGAGATCCTCGATCGTGGTCTGCGGGCGGTTGCCCTCGTCCTTCGCGAGGGTGACCTCCTGCATGGAAGTTTCGCCGGTATCCTTGTTCTTGACCGCCATGCGCGCGGTGACCTCGACGATCTCGTCGGCGAACACTCCGTTCGCCTGCGCGGCGGCGGTGCGCTGCTGCGAGCGGAGCGCATATTCATCACAGCGCTCACGGCTGATGCCATAGCGATTGCCGACCACTTCGGCGGTCTGGATCATCGGCATGTAGACCGCATTGTGCATCGACAGCAGTTCAGGGTCCGAACCGACCCGCATTTCGGGAGTCTGGACGAGGCTGATGCTCTCGACGCCGCCGGCGACGCAGACGTCCATGCGGTCGACGATGACCTGCTTGGCGGCGGTAGCGATCGCCATCAGGCCGCTCGCGCACTGGCGGTCGATCGACATGCCGGCAACTCCGACGCCCAGCCCGGCGCGAAGCGCGGCGGTGCGGCCGATGGTGGTCTGCACGCCCTGCTGCAGCGCGGCGCCGATCACCACGTCCTCGATCTCTTCATTGGCGATGCCCGCGCGCTCGACCGCGGCGCGGATGGCGTGGGCGGTGAGGGTGGGGGAGGGCGTCGCGTTGAAGGCACCGCGATAGGCGCGGCCGATCGGGGTGCGGGCGGTGGAGACGATGACGGCGTCGCGGACGGTGGACATGAAAGCTCCCGGGTAGAGTGAGTCGGATTTGGCCTTAGCGAGGGACTGGGCTCAAGCGAAGACCTGCCCGATCCAGAGCGCGTTCAGGGCAGGCTTGTCCTCGCCCTCGATCTCGACCGTGACATCGTGCGCGAACTGATACTGGCCGGGGCGCTTTTCGTCGAAGCTGACGAGGGTGAAGCGGCCGCGCACGCGCTTGCCGGCGCGCACGGGGGAGAGGAAGCGGACCCGCTCAAACCCGTAATTGACCCCCATCCGGGTGTTCTCCGGCACCAGCATGACGTCGGTCGCCATGCGCGACAGGAGCGACAGGGAAAGAAAGCCATGCGCGATGGTGCCGCCAAAGGGCGTCTGCGCGGCCAGCACCTCGTCGACATGGATGAACTGATGGTCTTCGGTGGCGTCGGCGAAATGGTTGATGCGGTCCTGCGTGACCTCGATCCAGTCAGAGGTGCCGAGCTCGCTGCCGACCCTGGCCTTGATGGTATCGATGCTGGCGACGGGCATGGGCTTCCTCTTGGCTGGCGTGAGCCCCGAAGGAAGAAGAAGCGCGGCGCGGGGTCAACCCCGGCTAGGACAGATAAATGATGTGCGGCCAGCGAAACCCGCGCTCAGCGGCGGCGGTAACGGCGGCGGGCGATGGCCGGGGCGAGCTTCGGCGGCAAGATGAAGCGGCCGATCGCCGAGCGAAACTGGAAGGTGAGCACGATCATCGCCATCAAGGTGGCCCAACCGATCAACCGCGAGGACAGACCGAACCGTCCGGCCATGAGCGTGGCGACGACCGACACGCCGAAGATCACGGCGATGAGGGAAAGGGCGATGAGGATGCTTCGTGAGTTCTGCACGCCGCTTTATCGCTTCACGGGGCAGAACGGTTCCATTGCCCGGGCGATGGGGCGAAAGGAGGTATGGCGCGCGCCTAGCCCTATCTCGTCGTCAGCGCCGGACTGGCGCCTCGATCTTGACCAGGGCGACAAGGGCGATCGGTGGGAAAAGTGCCTTTAACAACAGACCGCCGGCGCTGGACCAGACGCCCATCACCACCGGGATCTGGAAGCCGACATGGAAAAAGAGGTGGCCCGGCGCGCGGGGATCGAGGCCGAAGCCGATGACGCCGAACAAGGATCCGATCAGCCACAACGGCTTCCACGCAAGATCTCCCGCCTGGATGATGCGAAGCACCGCCCAGGCGCTGATTACGGCGCACAGCAGGGCAACTCCGACGACGAAGAGGGTCGCCATGGTCACTGCGGCTGGGCTGGCGCCGCGTAAGGCATGACCAGCCGACCGTCGGGCGCGGCGGTGAACGTGGTCTGGGTCGGATAGGCGAATTCGATGCCTTCCTCGGCAAAGCGGCGGAGGAGGGCGATGATGATCGCCGCGCGCTTGGCGAACAGTACGTCGGCGTCGAGCCCAACGTGACGGAACAGCAGCTCATGATCCAGGCTCGATGCGCCAAAGGCGACCAGCACGCAGCGGTGGAGGGTGCAGCCGGGCTGCGCCTCGACCACCTCCCTGGCGATCTGGGCAACCCGCTCGAGCTTGTCCGACGGGGTCTGGTAGGTGAGGCCGAACCGCAGCGTCTCCTGCCGTTCGTGACCTTCGGCGAGATTGCGGATCTCGCGCTCGAGTAGCTTGGTGTTGGCCATGATCACCCGCTCGCCGGTCAGGCTGGTGAGTCGCGTGGTCTTGAGGCCGATCTTCTCGACCGTGCCGGTGGTGGTGTCGAAGCGGATGGTGTCGCCGCGCCGGAACGGCCGGTCGAACAGGATCGCAAGCGCGGCGAACAGGTCGGAGAAGATGCCCTGCGCGGCAAGGCCGATGGCAATGCCGCCGATGCCGAGCCCGGCGACGAGCGCGGTGACGTTGACCCCGAGATTGTCGAGAATGACGATGATCGCGATCGCGAACACCGCGACGCTGACCAGAACGCGGATGACGCCCATCGCGTTGCCGAGCGTCGTCTCGCCCGGACGTTCGCCGACCCGGGTTCCGATCACCCCCAGGATGAGCTCGCGCGCCCAGATTGCAGCCTGAAGCGCGAAGGCGATGATGAAGGCGACATTGCTCAATCGCTCGATGCGGGCGGGCGGGCCGGCATAGTTGAGGACGATGTCGATCGCCGCGATCGCCATGAAGGCAAGGCTGGTCTTGCTGAGGACCCGCCCGATAACGCCCGACCAGCCAAGGGTGCCGGGATCGCGCCGGACCATCCGGTGACCGATCGCACGGGCAATGATCATCAGCCCCACGAGACCCACTGCGACGAGGGTCCCGACCAGCAGTGCCTCGCGGCTCTGCCACAGCCAGTCGGTGAGTTTCTGAAGCTCCGTCATGCGGCGGGTGGGATGGCGGGGGCGATCGAGAGGGTCAAGCCTCGCGCGGTCAGGCGGCGGCCTGCGCCACCTCGTCGACCTTCTTCATCGAGACGTTGGCGGCGGCGACCACCCTGTCGATCTTCTTCTCGGCGGTCCTGGTGGGGCGCTTCTTCTTTCCGCCCATCAGCCAGTCGAGCAGCCCGACCTCGGCGCTCGACAAATATTTGCGGGCGCGCGGACGGCTGAGCTTCCCGAGCGGAAGCTTGGGATTGTCGCGAGCAGCATCGATCAGCTTAGGATGGACGTAGGACTTGCGGCTGATCGCCGGGGTATTGCCGAGCGCTTCAGCAACAGGCTCGAGGACGGTCTTAAGGCTGATCTTGCGGACCTCCTCTTCCTGCGCGGCGAGCATCTGGTCGAAGGCGATCACGCTCGCGCCCCAGGTGCGGAAGTTCTTGGCCGTGAAATCGCCGCCGGTCGCCTCGCGGATATAATCGTTGACGTCCGCGCTGGTCACCGGACAGGCCTCCCCGTCCTCGCTCATATATTGGAACAGGTTCTGGCCCGGAAGGTCGGCGACCTTGCTGACGATGCGCTTGAGCTGGCGATCCGAGATCGGCAGTTCGCGGGTGATGCCATGCTTGCCCTTGAAGCGGACGAGCAGCTTGTTGCCGCTCTTGCGGACGTGCCTTGTCCGAAGGGTGGTCGCACCAAAGCTCTTGTTGGCCTTGGCATATTGTTCGTTGCCGATCCGGATGTGCTCGGTATCGAGCAATCGGACGACCGCGGCGAGGACCGCTTCCCGGCTGGTCGCCTTGGCCTTCAGGTCCTCCTCGACCTGCTTGCGCAGGCGCGGCAAGGCAGCGCCAAACTCGATCGTGCCGAGATATTTCTTCTTGTCCTGGCGGCCGCGGAAATCGGGATGATAGCGATATTGCTTGCGCCCGCGCGCATCGCGGCCGGTGGCCTGGATGTGGCCGTTGGGAAAGGGGCAGTACCAGGCGTCGGTATAGGCCGGCGGCAAGGCGATGGCGTTGAGGCGATCGATTTCGTCGCGGTCGGTGATGCGGCTTTCGTCGGCCGCGAAATAGGCCCATTTGCCTTTGATCTGGCGGCGGCTGATGCCGGGCTGGTCGTCGCAGGAGTGGCGAAGGCGGGAGGGGCTCTGGCGTTCCATCTTGCGGTGAAGCGCCGCAGCCGTAGAGGTTGTTCCGCATGGGTACCAAAGTCCTGATCATGGCGTCGAACGGGTTCGAGCAGGACGAACTGTTCGTCCCCTTGGAGCGGTTGAGGGCCGCAGGGTGCGACGTCGCGCTCGCGGCGCCATCGCACGCACCGATCCGGGCGACCATCCTCGACGATCCGGGCGCGTGGATCACACCCGACCTGACGATCGCCGAGGCGTCGGCCGACGCGTGGGATGCGCTGTTGCTTCCGGGGGGGCTGATCAATCCCGATCACCTGAGAACCAACGCGCAGGCGGTGGCGCTGGTGCGGGCGTTCCTCGATGCGGGAAAGGCCGTCGGCGCGATCTGCCACGGGCCGTGGCTGCTGGTCGAGGCGGACGGGGTGCGCGGCAAGCGCGTGACGGGCTGGCGATCGATCCGGACCGACCTTCGCAATGCCGGCGGGCTGGTCGAGGACGGTCCGGTGATGAGCGACGATATGCTGGTCACGGCGGTCGGCCCCGAGGACAGCGCGGCCTTTGCGGACGCGCTGCTGGCGGCTGCGCGGCTAAGGAAGGCCTAACCTTTTTCCGCTAGGCAGGGGTCATGGACAGGGGCGGGGACGAACTGATCGGCTGGAGCATCGACGGGATTGCGGCGGCGCTGCTCGGCGCTGCGGTGGGTGCCTGTCTGCTGATGCTCGGCCTTCCGCGCGAAGCGGTCATGGCAGGACCGGCGGCGGGCCTTGCGGCGCTAGCGGCGCTGCGCATGGTGCGACCAGAACCGCGAAAGTTCAGATTGCGCTCATTCGCCCTCGACGGGTTCGACGCGGAAGAGGCCGCCGACGTGCTCGACCTCACCGACGTGCTCGACATCGCGCCGCTGGAGCTCGAGGACGTTCTGCCGCAGGCCGACGAGGACAGCCGGGTGGTACAATTGTTCGCGCCGCGCGCTTTCCCGACACCGGGCGAACTGGCCCGCCGGATCGACGACCACCTCGGCCAGGCCGGGGAGGAGAGCCGGGGCGGCAAGGTCCTCGAACTTGAGGTCGATGCCGCCGCTGCGCTCCGCCAGGCGCTTGGAGACCTGCGCCGAAGCCTCGCTTAGTCGTCGAGGGTCAGTGCCTCGATCTGCACTTCGACCTTCCCGTCCTCGCGCAGGGTCGGGCATCCCACTACCTCGATATCGGCGACGAAACCGCTGGGCATGCTGAATTCGGCGTCCGATAGCCCGGCCAGCCACAGGCTTGCGAAGCGCTGCGGTTCGGGCCCGCCGATCGCAAAGGAGGCGGTATGACGCTCCCCTTCAAGCGTGAGAGAATACCAGTCGGTAGTCGTCCAGTTGATGAGAAAAATCCTGTTGCAGTCCTCGCCGGCGCGCTGCAAAAGCAGTCGCAGGAGAACATTGGCATAGGCCGTCATCCGCGGCCGGTTCACTTTTCATTCCCCAGAAAAGCTTTCACCTTTTCAATAGTTTCGGGCCGCGGCTCACGGCCCCGACGCATATCGAACACGAATCGAGGATCCCCCATGGCTTCACGGCCAAACCGGGCTGCGCTCACATTCCTGGCGTTAAGAAAACGCTCAACGTCCCTTAGTAAATACACTTTTCTGTTCCCCGCCAAAAGCGACTCGGCAAAAACAGATTTTCCAATTTGCTTCCTACATGTCTAGGCACAATCCTATGGTCGATAGGAACTTAACTATGGATGCGCGGCAGGTGCTCGAGCAGCTCTGTGAAGAGCGTGGGCAGGATTATGCCAGCCTGTCGCGGCTGATCGGCCGCAACAGCGCCTATATCCACCAGTTCATCCGGCGCGGGACACCGCGACGCCTGCCGGAAGCCGAACGCCGCCTGCTGGCCCAGCATTTCGGCATTGCCGAACAATTGCTTGGCGCGGACGCGGGTGCTGCGGCGCCGACCGGGCTGACCCCGATCGCGCTCCTCGACCTGACCGTCTCGGCGGGACCTGGCAGCGTCGCCGGGAGCGAGCAGCCGGTGGCGCAGATCGGGTTCGACCCCGCCTGGCTCAACCGGCTGACGCCGGCCGGTGCCGAGGAACTGAACCTCGTGCAGGTGCAGGGCGATTCGATGGCGCCGACGCTGCTGCCGGGAGACGACATCCTGGTCGATCGGAGCGACGACGTGTCGCGGGTGCGTGACGGAATCTACGTGCTGCGGATGGAAGACAGCCTGCTGGTCAAGCGGCTGACCGTGCATCCGGTTACCCGTCGGGTGACGGTACAGTCGGACAATCCCGCTTATGCCGACTGGCCCGACCTCGCGCTTACCGACATCAATCTCATCGGCCGGGTGATCTGGACCGGGCGGCGCGTCGCCTAGGCGCGGTCGCGGCGTACGAACCACAGCAGCAGGGCGAGGAGGGCGGCAATCGCCACCCCGCCGATCGCACCGAGGCTCGGCTGGTCGATGGCGATGCCGACGGCCGCCCCGGCGATGAATCCGACGAGGAGGAGTAACCCGCCGGCATAAGTGAGTGAGGAACCGTCACGCTGCATCTCGGCTCCTTAGTCCAGCGTTCACGGCCGGCCAAGACAACAGATAGGGTGAACGAAGCATCAAGCCTGTTTGGTGGGCGCTCGTTGGGCGTTGCGGGCTTAAGCGGTGGCCATGGTGACCTACATCGCTTCGCGTGACGCCCTCGACGATGCCAACCAATTGATCGATCGCTTCGGTGCCGATGCCGCGCTGGAGGCGGCCGTACGGGCGGAAGGAGCCCGCGATCGCGGCAACGTGCTTCGCTTCTGCCACTGGCGGCAGATCGAACGGGTGATCGTGACACTGGCAAGCGACGAGATAGTCGGCACGATCCATTGATGCGCGGGCGTTGACGGGGGCGCCGGCTTCCGCTTCGCTGGCGCAATGAACAACTGGACCTACCGCAAGAGCGCTTTCTCCCGCGACGACCTGCCCGAGCATCATCGACTGGCGCGGACCTTGTCGTGGCCTCACCTCGTCGCGCTGGGGGTCGGAGCGATCGTCGGCACCGGCATTCTCACCCTGATCGGGGTCGGGGCGGGCAAGGCCGGGCCGGCGGTGATTCTGAGCTTCGCCATCGCTGGCCTGATCTGCGCCTGCGCCGCCCTGGCCTATGCTGAGGTGGCGACGATGATCCCGGCGTCGGGATCGGCCTATACCTATTCCTATGTCGTGTTCGGCGAGCTCATCGCCTGGATCATCGGCTGGAGCCTGATCCTCGAATATAGCCTGGTAGTGAGCGCGGTGGCGGTTGGCTGGTCGGGCTATGTCACCGGATTTCTGGGCAGCCTTGGGTGGGCGATGCCCGTCACCTGGACCGCAGGGCCGCATGCGGGCGGCATTCTCAACCTCCCGGCGATCCTCATCATCGGCCTCGTCGCGTCGATGCTGATCGCTGGCACACGAGAGAGTGCGACGCTGAACGCGGTGCTCGTGCTGGTGAAGATGGCCGCGCTGGCGCTGTTCATCGCGGTCGCCCTGCCGCACTTCCAGAGCAGCAATTTTGAACCTTTCATGCCGTTCGGCTTTCCCCGTTCGGGCGCGAGCGGGAGTGAAGTGGGGGTGATGGCGGCCGCCGCGATCATCTTCTTCGCTTTCTACGGCTTCGACGCAATCGCCACCGCGGCGGAAGAGGCCAAGAACCCGGCCCGCGACTTGTCGATCGGTATCGTCGGATCGATGATCGCCTGCGTCGCCATCTACATGGCGGTGGCGGCCGCGGCGATCGGCGCGCTGGCCTACACCCGCTTCGCCGACAGCCCCGAGCCGCTGGCCTTGATCCTGCGCGAGATCGGATCGGGCTGGGCGGCGCAGCTGCTTGGCGCCAGCGCGGTGATCGCGCTGCCGACGGTCATCCTCGCCTTCTTCTACGGGCAGAGCCGGATCTTCTTCACCATGGCCCGCGACGGCCTGCTCCCCCAGCCGCTGGCACGGGTGTCGAGCCGGGGGAGCCCGGTTCGCATCACCCTGTTCACCGCCGCCGTCGTTGCGGTGATCGCCGGGCTGTTCCCGCTCGACGAGATCGCCGCGCTCGCCAACGCCGGCACGCTGGCTGCCTTCATCGCGGTCTGCGCGGCCATGCTGGTGCTGCGCTGGCGCGAACCCGACACGAAGCGGACCTTCCGAGCCCCGGCGGCGATGCTGATCGGCCCCCTCGGCATCCTTGGCTGCCTGTACCTGTTCTGGAGCCTGCCGCAGAAGACGCAACTCTACTTCCTGCTCTGGAACCTGATCGGGGTGGTCGTCTACGTCGTGTGGGCGCAGCACCAGGCGGCCCGCGCGCGAGCGGGAACCGCGGCTCAGTAGCGGCGAAGAATGCCTTTGCGGCGCTGCCCAGAGGTGGAGGACGGGCTTCCCGCCCGGCTTTTCCAAGGGTGGTTATCCTGCGCGAGGTTGCGGAGGTAATCGGGCGCGACCCACGCGCTCGTGGCGACCTGCGGCCTGGCGGCAGCCAGCTGGCGAAGGTCGAACTGCCCTTGAAAGCGAAGGCCAGCCGCGTCTCCATGAACCCAGCGGACGATCGCGAAAATGGTGCCGGCGTCACCGAGGTCGAGCAGCAGTTCGGCGCCGACACGTAGGGCGAAGCTGCATTCGACCAACGCGCCGCTTGCCGAAATATTGCGCAGGCGGACGTGATGGGTCCCATGCTCGAAATGGATCTGGCCCGACCAGATGAGCGGATGGCGGCGCTCGCGATCGACCATGTCGAGGCGGTCGTCGTCTTCGGGTGCAGAAGCAGTCGGAAAAGGCGCGTCAGCGGATTTCAGGACGGGAGCCGTGTCGGCCGCGAATTCGGGAAAGGTGCGGGAGACGACGGCGCGAAGGATCGCGGCAAGCTCGCCGGCATCGGTCTCGATGCAGGTCTCCTGCGCGAATTCAAGGCCGTGACGGTTCGCCCGGACCCAGCGCACCGCGGCCTCGACCTGGCAGCCGTCGGCAAAATGCAGCTGGACGAGGTCCCATAGCCTGAGGTCGCGTGCCCCCTCGATCATGGCGCCGCCGCCCGACACATTGACCAGCGTCACGATCTGCGCCTCGCCCTTCAGGACCAGTTCGACTTGCTCGTTATCAAGCCGATGGCGGTCATTGTCGCGGTGGTTGGCGAGGCGGACTTCCTCGCGGACGATGTCGATCGTCGCGAAGCTCTCATCTTCGGCGGCGCGAGTCGGCAGCGCACGCCGAGGCCGCTTCGAGCGAAGCAGCGAGCTGTTGAGCGGGCTTTGCGCCCTATCCCTATCCCGGAAATTCTTCATGCTTGCTCGCCACCCGTCGCCCTGAGAGAGGGTGGATGGTGCGGCAGCACGGTTAGGGGCGACTTGCGGTTTTCTCCATTGCGGTGGCACCGCCCTGCGAGGTGCAAGGCGGTGCCGCGAGACGATCAGCTCGAATAATACATGTCGAACTCGACCGGGCTCGGCGTGGTTTCCCAGCGCATCACCTCGTCCCACTTGAGTTCGATGTAGGCCTCGATCTGGTCGGCGCTGAAGACGTCACCCTTGAGGAGGAAGTCCATATCGGCCGACAGGCTGGTGAGCGCTTCACGAAGCGAACCGCAGACGGTCGGAACGCTGACCAGATCAGCGGGCGGCAGGTCGTAGAGGTTCTTGTCCATCGCCTCGCCCGGGTGGATGCGGTTCTGGACGCCGTCGAGGCCGGCCATGAGGATCGCGGCATAAGCCAGATACGGATTGGCCATGGCGTCGGGGAAGCGGAACTCGACGCGCTTGCTCTTCTCGCCCGTGCCATAGGGGATGCGGCACGAGGCCGAACGATTGCGGCTGGAATAGGCCAGCAGCACTGGCGCTTCGAAGCCCGGGACCAACCGCTTGTAGCTGTTGGTCGTCGGGTTGGTGAAGGCGTTCAGCGCACGGGCATGCTTGATGACGCCGCCGATGAAGTAAAGCGCGGTGTCGGACAGACCTGCATAGCCGTTGCCCGCGAACAGGGGCTTGCCGTCGCTCCACAGTGAGAAATGGGTGTGCATGCCCGAGCCATTATCCTTGGCGATCGGCTTGGGCATAAAAGTCGCGGTCTTGCCGTAGGCGTGGGCGACCTGGTGCACGACATATTTGTAGACCTGCATGCGGTCGGCGGTCTCGACCAGGGTGCCGAAGGTCAGGCCGAGTTCGTGCTGGGCGGCGGCGACCTCGTGGTGGTGCTTGTCGCACGGCAGGCCCATTTCGAGCATGGTCGAGACCATCTCGCCGCGGATGTCGACGGCGCTGTCCACCGGCGCGACCGGGAAATAGCCACCCTTGGCGCGGGGCCGGTGCGCCATGTTCCCGCCTTCATACTGGCGGCCGGTGTTGGTCGGCAGTTCGATGTCGTCGAGGTGATAATAGCTGCCGTTGTAATCGTCGCCGAAGCGGACGTCGTCGAACATGAAGAATTCGGCTTCCGGGCCGACGTAGGCGGTGTCGGCGATGCCGCTGGCCTTGAGATAGGCTTCGGCGCGAGTGGCGGTGGAGCGCGGGTCACGCGCGTAAAGTTCGCCGGTCGCCGGCTCGACCACGTTGCAGCACAGGATCATCATCGGGGTGGCGCTGAACGGATCGATGTAGGTCGCGCCAAGATCTGGCATCAGGATCATGTCGCTTTCGTTGATCGCCTTCCAGCCGGCGATCGACGAACCGTCGAACATGAAGCCGTCTTCGAGCATGTCCTCGTCGATCGCGCCGGCCGCCATGGTGAGGTGCTGCCACTTGCCCTTGGGATCGGTGAAGCGAAGGTCGACCCACTCGATCTCCTCCTCCTCGAGGCGTTTCATGATGCTGGAGGCGGTCACCTTGTCGGCCATGAGAGAATCGTCCTTGAGCTGGGATGAAGTACGCTGCCAGCGATTCCCCACCCGCCCGATCAGGCCAAGGGCAGGGTGAAGATTTCGCGGGAACCGATCAACCGAAGAGCAGGTGTGGACTTGCCGCCGCCAGCGTCACCGAGGGCAGCAGCCCGGCAAGGGTCGCGAGGGCGAAGGGGGTGCGGCCCATCGTCGTGATCGCGGCGCCGGCGGTGATGAGAGGGCCCGGGACGCCCGCGATCCGAAGCGCGACCACCGCGTAGGGGCCGACCTGGGTCAACCTCCGCTCCATGGGTTCGAGCCGGCTTCCGAACCTTTGCCTCAGCCGCTCGGCGCCGAACCGCCGGGTCAGGCTAAACAGGAACAGGCTCCCCGTCATCGCCCCGGCGGTAACGGTCAGAACCGCAAGCCACGGCCCCAGCAGGATGCCGCCGGTCAGGCTCATCGGGATAAGCAGCCCGGGGATCGAGCAGGCGGTGAGCATCGTCACGAGGAGGAATAGGAGCAGGGCGCCGCCGATCGTGCCGCCGATCGCGGGGAGCAGGGTCGCCAGTTCGAGATGAAAGGCTGCCAAGTCCATCACCTGTTCAATCGGTGAGCAGTGCGAGCGTTCCCGCCTTCGTGCGCGTGACGGCACATCCTATCTCTCCGTTGCCTCGCTGCAACGCGGCGCTATGAGCCGGATCATGGCGAACGAGGGGAATATGCGCATCGAGGCGCTGGAGCACCAGCTGATGCGATCGTGGATCGAGGGCGACCGCAAGGTCCTGAAGAAGCTGCTGAACAGCCGCTTCCGGCTTGTGGTCGGGGCGAGGGCGCCGGTGCTGCTCGATCGCAAGAGTCTGGTCGAGGCGGCGGGTGCGGGCTGGCGCCTGCATGGCTACCGCTTCGGGAACAGCGTCTATTCGCGCACGCTGGGTCCGTCCGCGGTGTTTGCCGCCGAACTGGAACTGAAAGCCGAGATCGACGGCAAGGACCTGTCGGGAAGCTGGTGGATGACCGATTTCTGGCGGCGCTCGGGGATCGCGCAGCGCTGGCAGCTTGCCGACCGCCAGCTCAGCCGGCTGGACGAGAACATGCAGTTTCCCGAAGCGGTGCGAAGCCTCCAGCTCTGGCGCTAGGCTAAAACGGCCGACGCTGCGCGGCGACCAGCATGCGCAAGAGCATGGCGACGGGGCGCGGCACTCCCACTTTCCCTTCCAGCCACAGCGAAACCGCCGAGCGACTGACGCCGATCGCGCCGGCAAGATCGTTCTGCGTCCGATAGCCGAGCGCGCGCATGTGGCTGCGCAGCTCGTCGGGCGCCATCGACGCGAGGCGGGGGTCAGGGGCCGTCACTGAACGTGCGTTGCCTCAGATCGCATCGGCGCCCTCGTCCCCGGTGCGGATCCGGTAGGCCTGATCGATCGGAGAGACGAAGATCTTGCCGTCGCCGATCCGGCCGGTGCGCGCGGCGGCGGCGATCGCCTCCACCGTATTGGCGACCAGGCTGTCTTCCACCACCACCTCGATCTTCACCTTGGGCAGGAAGTCGATGACATATTCGGCGCCGCGATAGAGCTCGGTATGGCCCTTCTGCCGACCGAAACCCTTGACCTCGGTGACGGTCATTCCGCTCACCCCCACTTCGTGCAGCGCGTCCTTCACGTCGTCCAGCTTGAACGGCTTGATGATCGCTTCGACCTTTTTCAACGTGCTTCTCTCCACCGGCTGTTCGGGCAGCTTAACCAGTGTCTTGGCTTTGCCGCAATGTTCCGGCAACCGCTCTGGCCATGCGTCAGGCGATCATCCTGTCGGCGGGACAGGGTTCCCGCCTCGGCCAGCTCACCAGCGAGCGGCCCAAATGTCTTATCGAGTTCGGCGGGCGGACATTGCTAGACCGCCAGCTCGACGTCGCTGCCGGCTGCGGGGTCAGCCAGGTGGTGGTGGTCACCGGCTTCAAGGACGAGGCGGTCGAGGCTGCGCTCGAACGGCGCCGCGCGGCAGGCGAGGGGCCTCACGTCCGTACGGTCTTTAACCCCTTCTACAAGGTGGCCGACAATACCGGTTCGCTGTTCGTCGCGCGCGAGGCGCTGGCGAGCGACACCTTGGTGTGGAACGGCGATACGATGGTCTCGCCCGCGCTCATGAAGAAGGTGGTGGCCAACAGCCGGCAGGGCATCTGCGTCACCATCGACCGCAAGGCCGAGGGCTATGACGCCGACGATATGAAGGTCGTCGAAGAGGGCGGCCGGCTCCGCGCGATCGGCAAGCGGCTGACCGATGCCGACGGGATCAACGCGGAATCGATCGGCCTGCTCGCCTTTCGGGGCGACGGCGCGGAACGCTTCCGGAACGCGATCGAGCAGGCGATGCGATCGCCGGAAGGGACGCAGATCTGGTATTTGCGGGTGATCCACCATCTCGCGCAGTCGAGCGATGTGTGGACGCTCGACATCGCTGGCGAGGAATGGGGCGAAGTCGACTTCCCCGAGGACGTGGCGAGGGCGGAGAAACTGGTCGCTGGCTGGTAGCCACGCCTCAATAGGGCGGGCGGTGCAGGCCCTTGGGGCTTTCGGTAAAGATCTCGCAGCCGTTCTCGGTAATCCCGATCGAATGCTCGAACTGCGCCGATAGCGAGCGGTCGCGGGTGACCGCGGTCCAACCATCGTCGAGCATCTTGCAGTCGGCGCGGCCGATATTGATCATCGGTTCGACCGTGAACAGCATCCCCGGGCGAAGTTCGGGCCCGGTGCCCGCGCGGCCGGCGTGGACCACCTCGGGGCTGTCATGGAACAGGCGCCCGAGGCCATGGCCGCAGAAGTCGCGCACGACCGAATAGCGGTTCTTTTCCGCATGGTGCTGGATGGCGGCGCTGACGTCGCCGAGGCGGTTGCCGGGCTTGGCCTGTTCCAGCCCGATCATCAGGCACTCGTAGGTGACATCGACCAGCCGCCGCGCCTTCACGCCGACATCGCCGACCAGGTACATTCGGCTGCTGTCGCCGTGCCAACCGTTGAGGATCGGCGTGACGTCGATGTTGACGATGTCGCCGTCCTTGAGCTGCCGGTCGCCCGGAATACCGTGGCAGACCACCTGGTTGATTGAAGTGCAGCAGCTGTGGGTATAGCCGCGGTAGCCGAGCGTCGCCGGGACTGCCCCGGCCTCGCGCATCATGCGGAACACCGCGTCGTCGATCTCCTGGGTGGTGACGCCCGGAGCGACCAGCGGCACCATCGCGTCAAGGATTTCCGCGGCAAGGCGGCCGGCGGCGCGCATGCCCTCGAAGGCTTCGGGGCCATGAAGCTTGATGACGCCGCTGCGGGCTTCGCTGCGGTCCTCGGGGGCGACGGTCACATATTGAGTCATGCGTGCTATGTAGGCGCGGGGCCGCCAAATGTCGAAGGAGCGTGGGGTGCGGCGCAGAACCTTTCTCAAGGCAGGCGGCGCGGCCGTCCTGAGCGGCCTTTCGGCGCGAGCCCTCGCCGCCGACCAGCCAGCCCCTCCAGATCTGGCGGGCGATGTCGCCATCCTTCGCGAAGCGCTCAAGCTTCATCCCGGGCTTTATCGCTACAACAGCCCGGCCGCATTCGAAGGCCGTCTGCAGCGGTTCGCCGCGGAGTTTTCGGCGGCGCCTAACCTCGCTGGCCGCTATCTGGCGCTCACGCGGCTGACCGCGGCGATCCGCTGCGGGCACAGCTACGGCAACTTCTTCAACCAGCGCAAAGCGGTTGCGGCCGCGCTGTTCGACCGGCCGACGCGGCTCCCGCTACACTTCGTGTGGATCGACCGGGCGATGGTCGTCGTCCGTCATCCCGGCGGCTCGCTCCAGCCCGGAACCCGCGTCCTGCGACTGAACGGGGAGGATCCCGCCCGCCTTCGCGACCGGCTGCTCCCGCTGATCCGGGCCGACGGTCACAATGACGCCAAGCGCGTTTCGCTTCTGGAAGTGCGCGGCGACGACGAGATCGAGACATTCGACGTCTTCCAGGGGCTGCTCGCACCGCCAACGGGTGGCGAGCATCGGCTGGAGGTGATCGATCCATCGGGCAGGCGGCAGACGCTGTCGCTGCCCGCCATCGGCCTTGCTGCGCGGCAAGCGACGAAGACGGGTCCCGAGGTGAAGGAGGCCGAGCCGCTGTGGCAGTGGACGATGCGGGCCGATGGGATCGCGGTCTTGACGATGCCCGGCTGGGCGCTCTGGAACAGCAAGTGGGACTGGAAGGGTTGGCTGAACGACCGGCTCGACAGCCTGAGCTGCGCCAGGGGGCTGGTGGTCGACCTGCGCGACAATGAAGGCGGGGCGGACTGCGGCGACCTTATACTGGCGCGGCTGATCGACCGGCCGTGGACCCCGCCCCTGCTGGAGCAGCGCCTGCGCTTTCGCCGTACCCCCGCAGCGCTCGACCGCTATCTCGATACCTGGGACGACAGCTTCCGCACCCTGGGGGAGAAGGCGACCGATTTGCCGAACGGCTTCTTCCTGCGTCCGGCGGGTGAGGACACGCTGTCGATCGCACCGGCGGGCAAGCGGCTGCCGGTCAGGGTCGCGGTGCTGACGGGGCCGGTGAACAGCTCCGCCACCTTCCAGTTCGCCAACAACTTCCGGGCGATCGGCGGCGGTAAGCTCTATGGGCGGACCACGGGCGGCAATCGGCGCGGAATCAACGGCGGCTGCTTCTTCTTCGTCCGGCTGCCGGCAAGCGGGCTGGAGTTCGACCTGCCGCTGGTCGGCTATTTTCCGGGCGGCAACCAGCCGGACGAAGGGCTGCGCCCGGACGTCGCCGTCATGCCGACCATCGCCGACATCGCCGCCGGGCGCGACCCGGTCCTCGATCGCGCTGCTGTCGACCTCGCCCGAGGGTGAGCTTGCCGAGGGCCGGGGGGACGCCTAGCTGCGCTGTCATGCCCGAACACAAGACCTGGACCGCCGCGCTGCTGATCATCGGCGACGAAATCCTGTCCGGACGGACGCAGGACCGGAATGTCGCGCAGGTGGCGACCTGGCTGAACGTGCAGGGGATCCGACTAGCCGAGGTGCGGGTAGTGCCCGACGTGCTGGAGAAGATCGTCGCCGCCGCCAACGCGCTGCGCGCCGAGAATGACTATCTCTTCACCACCGGTGGCATCGGGCCGACCCATGATGACATCACCGTCGATGCGATCGCCGCCGCGCTTGGCGTCGAGGTCGTCGTGCACCCGGACGCGCGTGCCATCCTCGAACGCTATTACGAGACCCGCGGCGGGGTGACCGACGCGCGGCTGCGCATGGCGCGGGTGCCCGACGGGGCCGACCTCATCGTCAACAAGGTGTCGGGCGCGCCGGGCATCCGCCACGGCCACATCTTCATCCTCGCCGGGGTCCCGCACATCGCCGCGGGAATGCTCGACGCCCTGACCGGAACCCTCGAGGGCGGGCGCCCGGTGATCAGCGTCACCCTTGGCGGCATGGTTCCCGAGAGCGAGGTCGCCGACCTGCTGCGCGAGACCGAAAGGGCGCACGAAGGCATTGCGATCGGCTCCTATCCCTTCTTCCGCGAAGGACGGGTCGGCGCCAACTTCGTCGTCCGGTCGGAAGATGCTGGCGAAGCGCAGGCGGTCGCCGACCTCCTCCAGGCCAGCATGGAAAGCGCCGGCTATTCGATCGTCATGGGCGGGGTCTGAGCGGCCCACCAGCCGGCGTAGGGCGTATTCTTCGCGAGGTGGCGGTTCCAGTCGGGCACGCCATCGGTCCACCACACCGGGCCGCGTTCACCCAGGGCGCGCTTCGCAGCATCGACCCGGGCACGGTCCCGCTTGCGGCGGGCATTCATTAGCTCCACCACCAGCTCTTGTCGCCGGACGGAATCGAGCGCCGGATTGCTGAGCCGCCACAAGCGCCCGCGAACCACGAAATAGCGGCCGTCGGGCGTTTGTGGGTATTCCGTCATGGCGCGTTTGCCGCTCTCGCAATGCGGTCAGGCGTTCGCCTCATCGACCACCGCCTTGGGCGGGACCACCTGGCTGTGGCTGACCACGGTCCAGTCTTCGTGCCCGCGGCGCATCATGGTCGAGCTCGCGTAGCAGCGGTAGGTTTCCTCGCCGCGCGTGGCTTCGACCCGATAGCCGATCACGATCAGCCCTTCCTCGGGCCGGGTCACTTTCTGGTCTGAAAAGCGCACCTGTTCCCAGCGCGGCGTGTCCTTGACCGCGGCCTTTGCCTGATCGCGCGAAAACAGGAAGGGTTCGGCGGGCAGGGCCATGACGACATTTTCATCGACCAGCTCCTCGTACACCGCGTCGCCACCCTTCCAGAGCTTCTCTTCCATCGCCCAGATACGTTCGTCTTCCATCGCTTATCCTCCTGAATTGTAGAGCTGAACGGACGGCGCGCGGGGAGGGTTCACTGGGCCAAAGGTCAGGCCTGTTGAATTAGTAAGCAACCTTACTATATGCCGCATCCATGGAACAACTGGCTTGGGATATCGGCGAAACCGCGCACTCCCTTCGTCGCGCCTTTGACCGGCGCGCGGGCGAGCTTGGCATCACGCGCGCGCAATGGCGGGTGCTGGCACGGCTCGATCATCAGCCGGGACAACGGCAGGTGGAACTGGCCGACCGCATGGACATTGAGCCGATCACGCTTTGCCGGATCATCGACAAGCTCGAGGAAGCCAAGCTGGTCGAGCGGCGGCGCGATCCGTCCGACCGGCGGGCGTGGCAGCTTTACCTGTGCGAGGGCGCGGCGCCGCTGATGAAGCGGCTTCAGGTGCTCGCAGACGATTTTTCGGCCGAGATTTTCGGCAACCTCGACCCCGCGGAGGTGGAGCGGACCAAGGCCCTGCTCGCCGCCATCCGTAGCAATATCAGCGGCATGGCGCCGCGAACGAAGGCATCGGCATGAATCAGGAAACCAAGCTCACCGGCAAGCCGCTGGTCGACGAGAGCGAGCCGGCAAAGGCACCGAACAAGGCCAGGCGCATTGCGCTGCTGCTGCTCGTGCCGCTGCTGCTGCTTGCGGGCGGCGCATGGATGTGGTGGTCGGGCCAGGGCAAGGTCGAAACCGACAATGCCCAGGTGAAGCAGGATATCACCTCGGTCGGCGCGCAGGTGTCGGGGCCGATCGCCGAGGTATTCGTCAAGGAAGGCCAGCAGGTCCGTCCGGGCCAGCTTCTGTTCCGGATCGATCCAGCGCCCTATCGCGTCGCCCTGCTTCAGGCCGAGGCGCAGCTTGCGCAGGCCCAGCTTGCAGAGCGCGAGGTCGTGACCAAGGCGGCCGGCACCGGCGCCGACATCATCGGCGCGCAAGGACAGCTGACGATCGCCCAGCGGTCGCTCGACCGGCAGTCGGAATTGCTCCGCCAGGGCTTCACCACGCGGGTCAACTATGACGCGGCGTTGGCGCAGGTTACCGCGGCCAGGACAAAGCTTGCCGAAGCGCGGGCCGATGCGGCGAATGCGCAGTCGGCGATCGCGCCGACCGGTGACCAGCCGGGCGAGCAGGCGGCGCGGGCCGCGATCGCCCAGGCGCGGCTGAACCTTGCTCGGACCGACGTTCGCGCGCCGAGCGCCGGCGTTGTCTCCAATACCGAACGGCTTCTGCCCGGTCAGCAGGCGGTGCCCGGGATCGGGCTGCTCAGCCTGGTTGGCGCCGGTGACAGCTGGATCGAAGCCAATTTCAAGGAAAAGGATCTGGCGAAGATGGCTCCCGGCCAGCGCGCACGGGTCAAGATCGACGCATATCCGGGGCTCGAGATTACCGGTCGGGTCGCCAGCATCGGCGCGGGCACGGGCAGCGAATTCGCGATCCTTCCGGCGCAGAATGCCAATGGCAACTGGGTCAAGGTGACGCAGCGCGTTCCCGTCCGCATCCGCTTCGACGGCAAGCCTGCCAAACCGATGATCGCGGGGCTGAGCGCCGCGGTCACGGTCGAAGTAGAGGATTGAGCGGCGCCCGCGCGACGCTGAGCTGACCGATGGCCGCCGCCACCAATCTCGACCGGACGCAGCACGTCCTCGTCACCACCGCGCTGATGCTCGCGGTGCTGATGCAGGTGCTCGACACCACCATCGCCAACGTCGCGCTGCCGCACATGCAGGCGAGCCTCGCCGCCACGCAGGAAAGCGTGAACTGGGTGCTGACGAGCTATATCGTCGCCTCGGCCATCGCCATTCCGATCGCCGGCTGGCTTGCGGAACGGATCGGGCGGCGCAAGCTGATGCTGATGGCGGTGGTCGGCTTCACCATCGCCAGCCTCCTCTGCGCCATCGCCACCTCGCTGCCGGAAATGGTCGCCTTCCGCATCCTCCAGGGGATCAGCGGCGCCTTCCTGGTTCCGCTCGCGCAGGCGACCATGTTCGATATCAATCCGCCCGAAAAGCACGCGCAGGCGATGGCCCTCTTCGGCGGCGGGATCATGATCGGGCCGATCATGGGGCCGGTGCTGGGCGGCTGGCTGACCGACAGCTTCGACTGGCGCTGGGTGTTTATCGTCAACCTGCCGGTCGGCGTGCTGGCCGGATTCATGCTGTGGCGCACCATGCCCGAAAGCCCGACCAACCGGCGGCCGTTCGACCTTGCCGGTTTCGCGCTCATCGCCATCGCCCTTGGTTCGCTGCAGATGTTCCTTGATCGTGGCGAGAGCCAGGACTGGTTCCAGAGCTGGGAAGTCATCATCGAGCTTGGCCTCGCGATCGGCTTTTTCTGGATGTTCGTGATCCACACGCTGACCGCCAAGGCGCCGATCTTCGAAAAGGCGATGTTCGCCGACCGCAATTTCGCGACGGGCCTCCTGTTCATGGCGGTGACCGGCGTGCTGCTGCTGGCAGGCCTTGCGCTGCTGCCGCCATTGTTGCAGCGGATGTACGGCTACAGCGTGCTGCAGTCGGGCATGCTGACCGCGCCGCGCGGTGTCGGAACGTTGATATCCATGCTCGTCGCCGGCCGCCTGGTCGGCAAGCTCGACAGCCGCTTGCTGGTGGTGATCGGGATCAGCTGCATGGCGGCCAGCCTGTGGATGATGACCGGGTTCGCGCTCGACCAGCCGGCGGGGCCGGTAATCTGGTCGGGCGTGGTGCAGGGCCTTGGCATCGGGCTGATCTTCGTCACCATGCAGAGCCTTGCCTTTGCGACGCTAAAGCCGGCGCTGCGGACCTCGGCGGCTTCGCTGCTCAACCTGTCGCGCAATATCGGCGGGTCGATCGGGATCGCCATCGTCGGCTCGCAGCTGGTGCGGATGACGCAGGTCGCGCACGCCGACATCGCCAGCCACGTGACCGCCAGCACCATCCCGACGCTGGATCCCAATTTCCTCGAACGGATCGGCCAGCAGGGAAGCGTCGCGCTTGCCGTCATCAATGCCGAGGTCACGCGGCAGGCGATGTTCATCGCCTATCTCGACGACTTCTACCTGATGATGTGGGTGACGCTGGCCGCGCTGCCGCTGGTCTTCCTGATGAAGAAGGCCGGCAAGCCGCAGGGTGGCCCCGCCGCCCATGCGATGGCGGACTGACCTCGGTTCGGGCTAGGGCGCTGCAAATGAGCGACATTACCACCCAACACTGGACCGCCTCGGACGGCGTGGACCTGGCTTTTCACGAAACCGGGTCCGGCCGTCCGGTGATCCTGGTCCATGGCCTGTTTTCCGACGCCCACCTCAACTGGGTAAAGTTCGGCCATGCCGCGAAACTGGCGGGCGCCGGGTTCCGGGTGATCATGCCCGACCTTCGCGCCCATGGCGCAAGCGGCAAGCCGCATGACCCGGCCTCCTATCCCAAGGGCATCCTTGGCCGCGACCTTGCCGAACTGGTCGCGCAGCTAGGCCTTGGCGACTATGACCTCGGCGGTTTCTCGCTCGGCAGCCGGACGGTCGTTCAAGGGGTCGGGCAGGGGCTTGACCCGCGCCGCGCCGTGCTTGCCGGCATGGGGCTGGAAGGGCTGATGGGCTGGGAGCAGCGCCATCGCTTCTTCATCGAGGCGTTCGAGAAGTTCGACGAGGCCCTGCGCGGCGACCGGCATTGGTTCGCGATCCAGTTCATGAAAAGCCAGAAGGTCGACCGCATCGCCACCCGGTTGCTCCTGGAAAGCAATTCAGGGGTCGACGACGCGATGCTGGCCGCGTTCGCCATGCCCACCATGGTGCTGTGCGGGGCCGATGATCACGACAACGGCTCCGCGCCGGCACTCGCCGAGGCACTGCCGAACGCACGCTATGTCGAGATACCCGGAACGCACACGACATCGGTGACCCAGAAGGCACTCGGCGACGCGCTGGTGGGCTTCTTGACGGAGGCGTGAAGCGGGAGCAGTGACGCGCCGATAGTCATTGGTGAAGGCGTCAAGTCGATGAAATTGGCCGCTTCTGTTTCCCTCGTTGCCCTCGCACTTGGTGCCTGCTCTGTCGCTGCGCCTGGCCCCGTCCAGACCGCTTCTTCGCAGGCGACACCGGACATGATCGTTTCGAACCAGGCGCGCACGCCCGAAGGTGCTCGCCAGTTCATCGCCGGAGTCGAAAAGGATCTGTTCGACCTCGGTGTCATCTCGGCCCGGTCGCAGTGGGTCAACGCCACCTACATCACCGATGATACCGACGCCGTCGCCGCCTATTTCGGCACCATCCAGACCGAAAAGGGCGTCAACTACGCCAAGGAAGCGGCGGAATGGTCCAAGGTCGCAGGGCTCGATCCCGACACCGCGCGCAAGCTGAACATCCTGCGCGGCGCACTAATCCTCGCGGCGCCTTCCACCCCCGGCGCGGCGGCGGAGCTCAACACCATTTCGACCCGCCTGTCGTCGACCTACGGCAAGGGCCGCGCGACGCTGAATGGCAAGGAGATCACCGGCGACGTCGCGGAAGAGCAGATGGGTGAGCTGCGCGATCCGAAGAAGACGGCCGAGATCTGGACCAGCTGGAACAACAATGTCGGACGGCCGATGCGCACCGACTATACCCGCATGGTCGAGATCGCGAACCAGGGCGCCAAGGAATTGGGCTATGCCGACAGCGGCGCGATGTGGCGGTCGCAGTACGACATGACCCCGCAGGAATTCTCGGCCATGTATGACCGGCTGTGGAGCGAGGTGAAGCCGCTCTACGACCAGCTGCACTGCTACACGCGCGACCGCCTGAACGCGAAATATGGCAATGCCATCCAGCCCCGGACCGGGCCGATCCGCGCCGACCTGCTGGGCAACATGTGGGCGCAGGAATGGGGCAACATCTACGACGTGGTCGCGCCCAAGGGGGCAGGGGACGTCGGCTATGACGTCACCGAACTGCTCAAGGCCAAGAAGAAGACCCCGACCGACATGGTGAGGATCGGGGAGGGCTTCTACACCTCGCTCGGTTTCGCGCCGCTGCCGGACACCTTCTGGAAGCGAAGCCAGATCGTCCGGCCCGAAGGCCGTGAGGTGATCTGCCACGCCTCGGCCTGGGACCTCGACAACAAGGACGACCTGCGCATCAAGATGTGCACCAAGGTCAATGGCGAGGATTTGGTCACAATCCACCACGAGCTCGGCCACAATTTCTACCAGCGCGCCTACAATCAGCAGCCCTATCTCTACCTCAACGGCGCCAACGACGGCTTCCATGAAGCGATCGGCGACTTCATCGCGTTGTCGGTGACCCCGGAATATCTGGTCCAGATCGGCCTACTCGATCGGGCCAAGGTGCCCGACGCCAGCAAGGATACCGGGCTGCTGCTGCGCCAGGCGATGGACAAGGTCGCGTTCCTGCCCTTCGGCCTGATGGTCGACAAGTGGCGGTGGGGCGTGTTCGACGGCTCGATCAGCCCGCAGAACTATGAGGCCGGCTGGAACCAGCTTCGCCTCCAGTATCAGGGGATCACGCCGCCGACCCAGCGGACCGAGGCCGACTTCGATCCGGGCGCCAAATATCACATCCCGGCGAGCACGCCCTACGCCCGTTACTTCCTGGCGCGCATCCTGCAGTTCCAGTTCTACAAGGCGGCCTGCGACATGTCGGGCTGGAAGGGCCCGCTCCATCGCTGCTCCTTCTACGGCAACAAGCAGGTCGGCCAGCGGCTGAACGCGATGCTGGAAATGGGCGCGAGCAAGCCCTGGCCCGACGCGCTGGAGGCCTTCACCGGCAGCCGCGAGATGAGCGGCAAGCCGATGCTGGAATATTTCGCTCCGCTGCAGCGCTGGCTGGAAGAACAGAACAAGGGCAAGACCTGCGGCTGGTAACCACCCGCGGGTTTCCGCCTAGCTCATTCCGGCGGCCTTGATCCGGCGCTCGGCCTCGGCCGTGCCGATGTCGCGGTTTTCCTCTCGTGCCCACAGGAACAGCGCGCCCGCCGCCATCGAACCGAGCACGGCCGCGGCGGCAACCGGGTGCATCTGGGCTTCGAGGAATAGCGAGGTCTTGCGTTTGAATGGCTGCTGATTGCCCTCGACCCGGCCATCGCGGCGCGCTTCGAACAGATTGTCGCTGGTGCCTGGCGCGGGCGGGATGTCCGAGGTCTGGCTGACCTCGCCGCCCAGCAGCTCCATCCCCTTGTCGGCAAGCCGCGGAAGGGCAGGCGCGAAGGTCGTCAGCGCAAGTCCGCCGCCACCGACGATCAGCGTCCGGCGCTGCTTCGCGGCTGCAAAGCAGATCGCCTTGGCGACCAGTTCCGCGTCGTAGAGCGGCGGGGGCAGGCGGGCAGGTTGGCCGAGCTTGTTGCGGGCATGTTCGGGATACATGGTGTCGATCGCGGCCGGCTTTATCAGCGTCACGCTGACCGGTGCGCGGTCCTGTTCGAGCTCCATCCGGAGGGTGTCGGTGAACTGCATCACCGCCGCCTTCATTGCGCAATACGGGCCCTGCAGCGGGATGGCGCGGTTCGACAGGACCGACCCGATGTTGATCAGCGCGCCGCCATGGGCCCGCAGATACTTGGCGGCGGCGAGGCTGCCCTGCACCAGCCCGAAATAGCCGACGTCGAACACGCGGCGATGCTCTTCGAGGCTGACCTGCTCGACCGGGGAATAGATGGCCGCGGCGGCATCGTTGACCCAGGTGTCGACGCGGCCGAACGTCTCGAGCGCGTGGTCGAGAAGCCTCTGCGCGGCGCCTTCGTCGGCAATGTCGAGATCGAGCGCGGTCGCCTGCCCGCCCTTGTTGCGGATCGCGACCACGGCCTCGTCGAGCGCCTCGGCGTTGCGCGCGGCAAGAACCACCCGGGCGCCCGCCGCGGCGGCACGGCGCGCGGTGGCGAGGCCAATCCCGCTTGAGGCACCGACGATCACCATCACCTGATCCGACAGGGGTTTCAGCGACAAGGACATGGGTTCGATGCTCCAGACATGAAAAGGGGCGCCGGAAGACCGCCCGGCACCCCTGATCAATTCATTGCGGGCCCTTAGGCTCCGTAAGCGATGCTACCGGCTTTCGTCTGCTCCTTGGCGGCGGCGTCGAGGCCGTTGTCGCCGGTCTTGCCGCCGTCGCTGGTTTTGCCCGTCGTGGTCGGCTTGCTGGTGCCGGTTGGCTGGTCGGCACGATTGACTGCTGCAGTGCCGCCGGTGCTCGACGCGCTGGTGCTCGTGCCTGCGTTGGCAAGCGCCGCGGCCTGGACTGCCGAGGGGCTGGTGCCACCTGTGACCGCGTCTTTCCCGGCACTGCTGCTGGGCGAATGGCCGTCCTGCCGATCCTGGCCCCAGTTCATCAGCGGCTTGTCTCCCTTGCCGCGGGTGAGGAAGAAAGCGGCGGCGCCTGCGGCAACGGTCGCCAGCGCGGCTGCCGTATAGGGGCGTTCCTTCACAGTATCGATCACTTTGTCGCGGCGGCGGTCCCGGCCTGCGGCGCCGGTGCGGCGACGCTGGGTCTGGTGACTGCGGCTATCGTAGGTTTTGGTATCGTCGTTCCTGGCCATGCCCTGTCCTTTCAGTACGCGAAGGTGTCAGGGTGGGGAACGAGCGTAGCGGGGGCTTGTTGCGAGGGCTCGGTGCGCCTTGCGCCATCATGTGCTTTGGAAAGGGCCGGAGCCCGCCGCTCCCGTGAGGGGCGCCGGGTCCCGGCCAGTCAATTACCGTCTTACAGTTGTTCGAGCAGCGTTTCGGCGCTCGACGCGCGATATTCGCCGGGAGCCTCGACGTTCAGCTGCTCGACCACGCCGTCGTTGACGATCATTGAGTAGCGCTGCGAACGCACCGCGCCCATGCCGAACTTGGAACCGTCCATGGTCAGGCCGAGCGCCTCGGCGAGCTGGCCGTTGCCGTCGGCGATCATGGTGATGTCCTCGCTGCCCTGTTCTTTGTTCCACGCGGCCATCACGAACGCGTCATTGACGCTGGTGCAGGCAATCTCGTCGACGCCCTTGCCCTTCAGATCGGCGGCCTTCTCGACATAGGAGGGGAGGTGCTTGGCCGAGCAGGTCGGGGTGTAGGCACCCGGAACCGCGAAAAGGGCGACCTTGCGGCCACCGAAGAACTCGCCGGTGGTGGTCGGCTTCGGGCCTTCGCTGGTGGCGATGACGAGGGGCATGTCGGGGATGCGGTCGCCGTTCTTGATGGTCATGGGGGCTCCTTGCCTATCGGTGCAGGTGATCTGAAAGGGCGCTCTATCCGCCGTTCGTTACGCCAACAAGGCTTGTAAGCCGGAGCCGTAATGGCATGGTGAGGCCATGCCGGACGCTCTCTTTCTTTCCGGAAAACTGCTGCTTGCAATGCCCGGGATGGCCGACCCGCGCTTCGAACGAAGCGTGACGGCGCTGTGCGTCCATGACGAAAACGGGGCGGTGGGGATCGGAATCAGCCACAAGCGCGCCGGAATTCGGCTGCGCGGCCTCCTCAAGCAGCTTGACCTCGATCCGGGGGAAGTGCCCGATGCCGCCATCCACCACGGCGGACCGGTCGAGCCTGGGCGGGGGTTCGTTCTTCATTCGGACGATTGGGGCGGCGAGGACACCCTTCAGGTGATCGGGCCGTCGGGCAAGCTGTGGGCGATGACCGGGACGATCGACGTTCTTCGCGCGATTGCGGAAGGGCGGGGCCCGTCGCGCTGGCTGGTCGCGCTTGGCTATGCGGGCTGGGGCCCCGGGCAACTCGAGGACGAGATGACCCGCCACGGCTGGTTCGCGGCCGCCGGAAGCCCGGCGATCCTGTTCGACACGCCCACCGACGAACGCTGGTTTGCCGCCTTCAAAGCCGAAGGGATCGACCCGCGATTGCTCGCCAGCGAGACCGGCGCGGCGTAATCCTCTGTTTGTGTTGCATTTGTGACACGCCGTTTTTGGGAAGGAGGCGTTAGAGGCTCGGGCGCGATCAATTCGCGAATTGAGCAAAGAGGTTTATTGAATGGGTAAGTTTTCGTTTCTCGGCACGACAGCCCTGCGTGGCCTGTCGGCTGCGACGCTCCTGATCGGCGGCGCTTCGGCCGCCCAGGCGCAACAGACGGCGCAGGATCAGCAGCAGGAGACCGCTCCTGCGACCCCGGCCACTCCGACCAGCGAGCAGGAAGCTGAATCCGGCACCCAGGCTCAGGGCACCGAAGTCGTCGTCACCGGTTCGCGCATCCGCCGTCCCAACCTCGACTCGCCGGTTCCGGTGACGTCGGTTGGCGGCCAGGAATTCTTCGAGACGGGTAACGTTTCGGTCGGCGACACGCTGAACGACCTTCCGGCGCTTCGCAGCACCTTCAGCCAGGCGAACTCGACCCGCTTCCTCGGCACCTCGGGCCTCAACCTGCTCGATCTTCGTGGTCTCGGAACCGTCCGCACCCTGGTGCTGGTCAACGGCCGTCGTCACGTCGGCGGCGACGTCCTGAACTACGGCGTCACCCCGGACGTCAACACGATCCCGACCGACCTCATCGACCGCGTCGACGTCGTCACCGGCGGCAACTCGGCCGTTTACGGTTCGGACGCCATCGCGGGTGTCGTGAACTTCATCCTCAAGGATAACTACGAAGGCCTGCAGCTCCGCGGCCAGAGCGGTATCTCGAAGTACGAAGACGCCGGCGCCAGCTTCGTCAGCGTTCTCGCCGGCAAGAACTTCGCCGACGGTCGCGGCAACATCGCGATCAACGCCGAATACGCCCGTCAGGACCAGTATTTCGGTTCGCAGCGCCCGTGGCTGCGCAGCCAGGACGGCTATGTCGTGGTCGACACCGACCCGGCCGGCCTCACCAACGGCAGCGATGGCGTGTTCGATCGCGTCTACTTCCGTGACATCCGCAACTCGGGCCTGTCGAACACCGGCGTGATCCGCTTCGGCGGCAACGCGACCCTTAACGGCGGCACCGACACGTCGGGTGCGTTCTTCAACGTTCCCTTCATCTTCAATCGCGACGGCACCCTGGTTCCGATCACCGGCCAGCGCGTCGGCATCGGTCCCAACGGCAGCTTCATTGGCGGCAACGGCGAGAATTTCCGCGGGGGCAACCAGTTCCAGCTGTCGCCGAAGCTCGATCGCTACAACGTCAACCTGATCGCCCACTTCGAAATCACGCCGGCCCTTGTGCCGTTCGTGGAAGCGAAGTTCTCGCGCACCAACACAGCGGGCGTGGGCAGCAGCGGTCCGGCCTTCATCACCGGCGGTACGCTGGGTGACAGCCGCGAGCAGATCCGCTTCGACAACCCGTACCTGACCGCTCAGGCGCGTTCGGTCATCACCGCGCAGCGTGCCCTTGCAGGCCTGTCGGCGCCGACTGCCACCACCCGCCTCAGCGTTCGCGAGAACCTCGAAGGGCTCGGCGGCCGTTACGAAATCGCCAAGCGCGACACGTACCGGATCGTCGGTGGTCTTCGTGGTACCTTCAACGACGACTGGACCTACGAAATCTCGGGCAACTATGGTCGCCTGAAGGAAACCACGTCGATCAACGGCAACCTCGACATCCAGCGCTTCCTGCTGGCGAACGATGCGGCGATCAATCCGGCCACCGGCACCATCCAGTGCCGTTCGCAGTTCAGCACTGCGGCGCGGATCGGCTACATCGACGAGGGCGCTCGCCTGGCGAACGACATCGCACAGTGCGTTCCGATCAACGTCCTTGGCGGCAACTTCACCCAGGCCCAGCGCGACTACGTCCTGCTGGACTCGGTTGCGGTCGGCAAGACCGAGCAGATCGCTGGTCTGGCCTTCGTGTCGGGTGACACCAGCCAGTTCCTGAACCTCCCGGGCGGTCCGGTCGGCTTCGTTGTCGGCGGCGAGTATCGTGAGGACAACCTCTTCTACAACCAGGACGAAGAGGTTCAGGCCGGTTACACCTTCTACAACGCCATTCCGACCTTCCAGGCGAAGAAGTCGAAGGTGAAGGAAGCGTTTGCGGAAATCCGCATCCCGCTGCTGAAGGACGTTCCGTTCTTCAACACGCTGGAAATCAGCGGTGCAGGCCGCGTGTCGGACTATAATCTCGGCAACACAGGGACGGTCTACGCCTACAACGCCAGTGCCGTCTGGGCGCCTGTCCGTGATCTCCGGATCCGCGGCAACTACGCCCGTTCGGTGCGTGCTCCGAACCAGAGCGAACTCTTCTCGCCGCTTGGCCAGAACTTCGCTCCGGGCTTCGGCGATCCGTGCTCGGCGCGTAACATCGGTACCGGTTCGACCAACCGCGCTGCCAATTGTAAGGCGGCCGGCATCCCGACGACGTTCGACTACGCGTATCCGAACGGTTCGCTCGAAACGCTGAGCGGCGGTAACGGCGACCTGGCTGCTGAAAAGGCGGACAGCTACACCGTCGGTTTCGTCGCCACCCCGCGGTTCATTCCGGGCTTCTCGTTCTCGGTCGATTTCTACGACATCACCGTGAACAACGTCATCACCACGCCGAGCGCTCAGCAGATCGCCAACGCGTGCTATGACGCGGCGAACCTGCAGAACCAGTTCTGCGCCCTGTTCCAGCGTGCTGGAGCGAACGGTGCGGCTTCTGGCGAAGAACCGTTCCAGATCATCGAAGGCAGCCTCGTTCAGCAGCCGCTGAACTACGCGAAGCTCAAGGCCCGCGGCCTCGACTTCGAAATCGGCTATCGTCGTGATCTCGGCTTCGGTCGTCTCGACACGCGTCTTACCTACACGCGCGTCCTGAAGCGTTCGGACTTCCTCAACCCGGCCGAACCGAACCGGGAAGACGTGGTCCGCTTCGAGCTGGGCGATCCGCGCGACGCGTTCAACTGGAACAACTCGCTCAAGTTCGGCAACATCACTGCCGGCTACCAGATGCGCTACATCGGCAAGCAGGTCCTGAATACCTACGAGGATTACTTCGCGGTTCAGGGTCGTCCGCCGGAGAACGCGGACTTTGCTGACCGCAAGTTCTACCCGCAGCGCTTCTACCACGATGTCCGCCTGGGCATCGATGCGACGAGCAAGTTCAACTTCTACCTCGGCGTAGACAACCTCGCCAACACCAAGCCGCCGCTCGGCGCGACTGGTATTGGCGGTGGCAGCGCGATCTGGGACAACCGTGGTCGCTTCTTCTACGCGGGCGCCGTCGCCAAGTTCTGACGTTTGCCTGATTGAACAATGGGAAAGGCCGGGCTCACCCCCGGCCTTTCTTGTTGGTGGACTTCATCTATACGCCCTCGTCATGATCGATGAGGCTTACGCGCTGGCTGAACGCGGATCGGCTGACGAGGCGGTGCGGTTGCTCGAGCGCTCCGGACAGGACGGCGAGGCTGCGGCCTGGCTCGAGCTGGGCGCCTGGTTCCTGTCGGGACAGATCATCAGACGCGATCTTTCGCGCGCCCGCGAATGCTTCAGGCTGGCTGGCGACGGCGGCGATGCGCAGGGCGCGACCCTTTATCGCAATTTCCTCGGCATCGGCGTCGGCGGCGATCGGGATTGGCCAGGGGCCGTTGCGCTGCTTCGGCGCGCGGCAGGCACCGACCGCGACGCGGCGGCGCAACTTGCCCTGCTGGAAGCGATGGCACTCGATCCCGAAGGCGATCCGTCGACAACCTTCGCGCCGCGGGAGCTCAGCGCAGCACCTCATGTCGCCTCTTTCGAAGGCTTCCTGACTGCGGCGGAATGCGACTATCTCGTGAACCTGGCGCTGCCGATCATGCAGCCCTCGGTCGTGGTCGACCCCCGGTCCGGGGCGATGCGGCCTGACCCGGTCCGCACGTCGCATGCGGCGATGCTTGCCTGGGCGGACGAAAATCCGCTCGTCCATGCTCTCAACCGGCGGATCGCGGCGGCGAGCGGGACAGCAGTCACCGCCGGCGAGCCGTTGCAGCTGCTGCGCTATACGCCGGGGCAGGAATATCGGCCGCATTTCGATGCGTTGCCGAATGTGACCAACCAGCGTGTGCTGACGATGCTGGTCTATCTGAATGAGGACTACGAGGGCGGGGCGACGAGCTTCCCGAAGAGCGGCCTCAGCTATCGCGGCAAGACCGGCGATGCGCTGTTGTTCCGCAACGCGCTTGGCGACGGCCGTCCCGATCCCGCTTCACTGCATGCCGGTGCGCCGGTGACCCGCGGGACCAAATATCTCGCCAGCCGCTGGATCCACCAGCGCGAATTCATGCCGATGCGTTGAAGGGCGGCGTCCCCGCAAGGACGCCGCCGACTTCGGATCAGTAGCGGTAGTGATCGGGCTTGAACGGGCCCTGCTGCTTCACGCCGATATAGCTCGCCTGCTTGTCGCTGAGCTGGGTCAGCTTCACGCCCAGCTTCTCGAGGTGCAGCGCGGCGACCTTCTCGTCGAGGTGCTTGGGCAGGACGTAGACGTCGTTCCCGTACTTCTCGGACTTGGTCCACAGCTCGATCTGCGCCAGCGTCTGGTTGGTGAAGCTCGCCGACATGACGAAGCTCGGGTGGCCGGTGGCATTGCCGAGGTTCACGAGGCGGCCCTTCGACAGGACGATGATCTTCTTGCCGTCCGGGAACTCGACCTCGTCGACCTGCGGCTTGATCTCGGTCCACTTCATGTTGTTCAGCGCGCCGATCTGGATCTCGCTGTCGAAGTGACCGATGTTGCAGACGATCGCCATGTTCTTCATCGCACGCATGTGGTCGAGCGTGATGATGTCCATGTTGCCCGTCGCGGTGACGAAGATGTCGGCGCGGGTCGCCGCCTCTTCCATCGTCACGACTTCATAGCCTTCCATCGCCGCCTGAAGCGCGCAGATCGGATCGACTTCGGTGACGAGGACGCGCGCGCCGCCGTTGCGGAGCGATGCGGCCGAGCCCTTGCCGACGTCGCCGAAGCCAGCAACGACCGCGACCTTGCCGGCAAGCATCACGTCGGTGCCGCGGCGGATGGCGTCGACCAGGCTTTCCTTGCAGCCGTAGAGGTTGTCGAACTTCGACTTGGTGACGCTGTCGTTGACGTTGATGGCGGGGAAGGGGAGCTTGCCCTGCTTAGCAAGCTCATACAGGCGATGGACGCCGGTAGTGGTCTCTTCGCTGACGCCCTTGATCGTCTGGACGGTCTTGGTGAGGTAGCCCGGACGCTCCTTGAGGAAGCGATTCAGGGTCGCCACGAAGACTTCTTCTTCCTCGTTGGCCGGGGTGAAGAGCGTTTCACCGGCTTCGACGCGGGCGCCCCACAGTGCGAACATGGTGGCGTCGCCGCCGTCGTCGAGGATCAGGTTGCAGGTCTCGTCCTGGCCCCAGTCGAAGATGCGGACCACATAGTCCCAATATTCCTCGAGCGTCTCGCCCTTGACGGCGAACACTGGAACGCCGGTCGCGGCGATCGCGGCGGCGGCATGGTCCTGCGTCGAATAGATGTTGCAGCTCGCCCAGCGGACCTTGGCACCGAGCGCGGTCAGGGTCTCGATCAGGACCGCCGTCTGAATGGTCATGTGAAGCGAACCGGTGATCCGCGCGCCGGCGAGCGGCTTGGCCGTACCGAATTCAGACCGCAGCGCCATCAGGCCGGGCATTTCGGTCTCGGCGATCTCGATCTCCTTGCGGCCGAAGTCGGCGAGCGAGAGGTCCTTGACGAAATAGTCGCGGCTAAGGGTGTCGGTCGGCGCGTTCACGTGTCTGGTCTCCTTGGAGGCGGCCGCTGTCCGTCGGGGTCGGGCGGCCGTTCTGGCGAGCCCCTAGCCCAAGCGGGCCTAAGAGGGAAGCTCCGGGCCAATTGCAGCCGCCCCGCGCCCACGCAAAAGGGCCACCCCGTCACCGGAGCGGCCCTCATGTTGCTCGAGGCGGAACCGCTTAGAAGCGGTAACCGACGCCGGCGACCAGCTGGTTGCGGCTGAAGCGCAGTTCCTCGGTCGTCGACACCGTGGCGGTGTCATACTTGTGATGGACGTATTCCAGCTTGCCGTAGACGCCGCCCGCGATGGGGAATTCGGCACCGGCGCCGGCATGCCAGCCGTTACGCTTGCTGTCGTACGCGCTGAAGAAGGTGGGCGAAGCGGTCGGCAGGAGGAGGCCACGCAGCTCGCCGTTCGAATAGCCGGCCTTGACGTAGATGAGGACGTCGCGGCTGACCACGCCGGCACGCGCGCCGACCGTCCAGTTCATACCGGTCTTGAGGGCGTAGGGACGCGAAATGGCGTTGACCTGGGTCGAGCCCTTTTCGGCGCCGGCGTAGATGCCGACGACGGCCGGGCCGGCCTGGACGTCATAGCCGACTTCGCCACCGATGTTGGTGCCTTCATCGGACGCATCGTCGCCGGCAAAGGTGCCGCGGTTCTGCGGGTTGATGGTGGTACGCAGCGTTGCGCCCACGAAGTCGTAGGCGAAGCGGACTTCGGCGCGCGGGCCGGTGTGGCTCGGCGCGTCCTGCGCCTGGGCCGGAACGGCCACGCCGGCGACAAGCGCGACGGCGGCAATCAGATGAGCAGTCTTCATGGTTCAAGACCCTTGTTGATCAGGAGGGCCGGACCCGAAGGCCCGGCCCTTTGAGGAGGCAGATTAGAAGCGGACGCGAGCGCTGGCCGAGAAACGGCGACCGAGGAGGTCGACGTAGCTCGCCGGCAGGATGACGCCCTGATACTTCTGGCCGACGTAGTTGAACACGTTGGTCACCGCGAGGGTGAAGCGCATCTTGTCGGTCGGGTCGAAGAACAGGCCGCCGCTGACGATGAAGTAATCGTTCAGCTTGTCGATTTCGCGCGCATCCGCACCCGAACCGGCCACGCCGACCTGACGGTTGAGGCGGCTGAAGAGCTGCTCACCCGTGTAGTTGACGGTGGTGTTCATGCCCCAGAACTTGTTCGCGTAACGCAGGCGGACCTGGCCGGCGAACGCCGGGTCGCCGCTGACGCCATCGCTGCGCGCCGGAGCAACGCCGGTGATGTCGCTGAGGCGATACTTGGTCAGCAGGAAGTCCGAACCGATCGAGAAGTCGCCCGGAACGCCGAGGCCGCGCAGCGGAACGCTGTAGTTCAGCGTGCCCTGCCAGCCGCGGTACAGGACCTGCTTGCCGTTGACGAAGCCGGTGCGGACTGCCGGGGTGCCGTTGTTGAGGACGGTGCCGTTGGCGTTGCGCTTGATCAACGAGCAGAAGGCGTTGCCGTTGAACGGATCGGCCGCGTTGAAGTCCGGATTGTCGAAGCAGCCCGACGCCACCTGGGCGACGGTGAGGCTGGAGATCGGGTTCAACAGGTCGATGTTGATGTAGTCGACCGTCGCGCTGAGCCGCGGAATGAAGCTCGGGCGAAGGATGACACCAACCGTCCAGGCATTGGCCGTTTCGTTGCCGAGGCCGGGGTTGCCGCCGGTCTGGACCGAGACGGTGGCGGTCGACGCCGGATCCGGGGTCGGGCCGCTGTACTTGGTCAGGAAGGCCGCGCAGTTCGCTGCACGGATCGCCGGCGCCGCGCCGCCATTGATGCTCGCCGGCTGGCAGAGATCAGGGACGGTCGAGAAGGCGTTGACGATCGGAAGGAACAGTTCGGTGATGGCCGGGGCGCGGAACGACTTGGTGTAGTTGCCGCGAAGCTCGATGTCCTTGATCGGCGCATAGCTGCCGCCGGCCGCCCACGAGGTGAAGCTGCCGTTGACGGTGTTGTCGACCTTACGGATGCGGCCGAACGCCTGCAGACCATAGACCGCCGGAATGTTGTTCTGCGGGCTGATGATCGGCGCGTAGACTTCGCCGAAATACTCATCGAGGTTGTACTGGCCGGCAATGCCGACGATCGCCACCGAGCGGCCACGGCCGGCGCGCTGGAAATCGCTGGGGTTGAAGACGGCCTTTTCGTCACGATGCTCGTAACCGACGTTGAAACCGAGCGGGCCGCCCGGAAGGTCGAAGATCGAACCGCCGACGTTGATGTTGCCGACCCACTGACGCTGCATCGTCTTGGTGACGAAATCCTCGACGATGTAGTCGCGCGAGGCAGCCGACGCGCGGCCGAAACCGAGCGGGTTGAAGGGGACGCAGGCCGCGTCTGCGATTGGAGTGCCGCCAGGCGCTGCGAAGCCATTGCCACCGGTGCGGGTGGTCGCCGTGGTGCAGACGATCTGCCCCTGGGCGTTGGTCGTGACGTTCACCGCGTTGATGAAGTTCTGCGCGTTGATGTCCTGGTTGTACTCGTTGGTCTTCGTCTTGCCGTAGTTGAAGTAGGCCTCGAAGTTCATGTCGCGGCCGAACAGGCTGAAGTCACCGCGGGTACCGAACACGCCGCGGTTAATGCGGGTGGTGTTGTAGCCGGTGAGATCGGCGATGTCCGTCGACGCACGCGAGATGCCAAAGCTGGTGACACCGCGCGCGGTCAGCGTGTCGCGCGCCTGCTGGGTCAGGAACGGCGAGCTGGTGTTGAAGAACAGCTCACCGCTGAGACCCGCGAACAGGTTCGAGTTGAAGGTCGGCTGCTGCACCAGTTCGTTCGCCTTGGAACGGAAGTGCGTGCCTTCGGCGAACAACTCGATGTTGTCGGTGAGGTTGAAGGTCAGGAAGCCGTAGCCGATCGTGCGCTTGAGGTCGCTGGTGATCTGGCTGAAGTTGTTGAACTGGAACACGCCGCTGCCGTCACCGCCGACCAGCGAGGCCGAGGTGCCCGAACCGAACAGCACGCCCTGGTTGAACGGCTTGAGGTTGCCCGACGGATCGAAGAACAGCGCGCCCGGCGACGCGAAGCCGAAGCAGGACGCTGGGTTGATGGCGCGATTGGCGACCGTGCAGGCGATGTTGCTGGTGGTGATGAGGCCGCCGCTGGTCAGGTAGGGGATACCGACGTTGCGGGCCTGGACCGTGCCGGGGAAGCCGTCGGTCTGGGTGTCGTTGAAGCCGATCAGCGGGTTGAGGCGGCCGTCCTGGGCGATGCCGACGCCGGGGAGGCGCGAGGTGCCATTGGCAACGGCCGACGACACGTTGGTAACGCCGCTGATGTTGTCGCGCAGGAACCCGCGGTTGTTGTAGACCAGGCCGTCGACGCTGTCGTGGCTGATCGCCGCAGTCAGGTTCAGGCGGCCGTCGAACAGGTCGCCGCCGAACAGGCCCGACACGTTGTAGCGGAAGTTGTCGCCTTCCTCGGTGATGCCGGTCGTGCCCTGCACCTCGATGCCGCGATACTTGGAGCGGAGGATGACGTTGACCACGCCCGCGATCGCGTCCGAACCGTAGACCGGCGCGCCGCCGATGCTGACGAGGTCGATGCGGTCGAGCAGGATGTCCGGAACGACGTTGAGGTCGGTCTGGGTACCAGCCGAGGCGTTGCCGAAGTTGGTCGCCGGGTTGGAGGTGACGAAGCGCTTGCCGTTGATCAGCGACAGGGTGCGGTTCGAACCGAGGCCATAGGTGTTCACGAAGTTGACGCCCTGGCCGAACGAGCCCTGGGCACCGGCCGGAGTGACCGAGCCGCGAATGTTCGGCAGCTCGTTCAGCGCGTCGGCGACGTTGGTGAAGTTGCGCTCACGGATCTGGCGGAAATCGACCGTGGTGGTCGGCTCGATCGATTCCAGGTTCGGAAGACGGATGCGCGAACCGGTGACGACCACTTCCTGGCCGGCGCCGGCCGTGTTGCCGTCGGCGCCGCGGCGCGTGACCTGGCCCGGATCGTTGGCGTCGGCGACGTCGGCCGGCTTGTCGCACACGCCCGAGTTCGGGTTGTAGGACGGGTTCTTGGAATCGCAGACGGTGCCGTCGGCAGCGGTGGTCGCCGGGGCCGTCTGGGCCATGGCGACACCGCTCATCGTAAAGGCAAAACCGGCTGCCAGCGTGCGGAGCGCGGTTGCGCTCAACAACATCTTGTTGTTCATGAACACAAATCCTCAGAGTGGGGGAAATTCAGGGAGCCTTCATGCCGCGCCGCACGCATAAGGCAATGTTCTGTTCATCCGCGATTAAAGTTTTTGCAGCGTGTCGCAAAGTTGTCACATGCCATGATAGTGTCTTGCGCGAATGCCACACTATCGTCCGCGGCGCGGCAAAATGGGGGCGGCGCTTTCGCTTCTGTTTCGCGGCGGCGCTGATATGAACGCCGGCATGGGTGGGCAGGGCTTCCTTTCTGGCAACGGTGATTCAGCGGTCCTGCTCGTCACGGTTGCGGCAGTCTGCCTGGTCGCCGCCGTCTGCCTTGCGATGGTCGCGCTGCGCCAGCTGGCGGCGGCCCGGGCGGCGATGGCCAATGCGCGCTTCGTCCGCGACCTCCTCGATGCCGGACCGGCACGGGCGATGGTGCTTCATGCCGACGGTTCGCTGGAGCTCGACCACGACCTTGCCCGGGAACTTGCTGTCGAGCCTGCGCTGCCGTCGCTGTCCGCGCTCACCGATGGAGCGGGGGGAATCGAAGCCGAGGATGTCGAGCGCCTTCAGGCCGCGCTCGGGCCTGCGCTCCTTGCCGGAAATGGAATCGAGCTGGCGCTCCGCCTCAAGGGCTCGTCGCGGCTGATCGACGTCAGGGGGCGCGCGGCACCGCCGTCGCTCGGCACCGGCGCGACCCTGCTGTGGGTTTCGGACAGCAGCAGCGCGGCGGCCGAGCGGGGCGAGCTTGCCGCACGTCTTGCAGGGACCGAACAGGCGCTCGGCGCGCTGACCCAGCTGATCGAGGCCGCACCCTTTCCGATGTGGGTTCGCGACGGGGACCTTCGCCTCGCGCTGGTCAATCGTGCCTTCGTCACCGCCGTCGAAGCGGACAATGTTCAGTCGGTGGTCGATCGCGGGATCGAGCTGGTCGAAGGCGGCGGCGAAGCGAGCGCCAGGGCCGGCGCGGAACTTGCGCTGCGTGACGACCGGCCGATCGAGCGGGTGCGCCCGGCGACCATCGGCGGCGAGCGGCGGACGCTGCGGCTGGTCGACGTGCCGCTCCCGGGTGGAACGGTGGCGGGCTATGCGTTCGATATTCAGGAGCTGGAAGATGCGCGCTCCGAACTCGAACGCTACGCCTCCAGCCAGCGCGAATTGTCGGACCGCATGACCGCCGGCGCGATCCAGTTCGATCCGGACCGCACCTTGTCCTTCTATAACCGACCCTTCGCCGTGCTGTCCGATATCGAGCATGAATGGCTCGATGAGCGGCCCGAATTCGACCGCCTGCTCGAACGGATGCGCGAAAATCACCGGCTGCCCGAAGTCCGCGACTTTCCCGAATGGAAGGCGGAGCGGCGCGGGTGGTTCATGTCGGCCGAGGAAGTGCACGAGGAAGAGTGGATGCTCGCCAACGGCGACCACCTTCGCGTCGTCGGCCAGCCGCTTCCCGACGGCGGCCTACGCATCATCTTCGAGGACCGCACCGAACAGGTCCGGCTGGCCAGCGCCCGCGACACGCTGCTGCGGGTCCGCACCGCGACCTTCGACAATCTGTTCGAAGGCGTCGCGGTGTTCGCTTCGGACGGAAGGCTGACCCTGTGGAACCGCCGCTTCGGCGACTTCTGGAACCTCGACGAGAGCTGGCTGTCGCAACATCCGCGGGTCGATGAACTGGTGCCCGCCTTCGCCAGCCGGCTGGTCAATCCGACCGCCGCCGCACGGCTGCGCGAACTGGTCCGCGGCGCGACCGCTGAACGCCGCGCGGAGCAGGGGCGGCTGAGCCTCGCGGACGGGCGCCACTTCGCCTTCGCCGCGGTTCCGCTTCCCGACGGCAATGCCCTCTTCACCATGATCGACGTGACCGACTCCAGCCGCATCGAGGCCGCGCTGCGCGAGCGCGCCGAAGCGCTCGAGCAGGCCGATCAGGTGCGGACCGACTTCGTCGCCAACATGAGCTACGAATTGCGCACCCCGCTGACGTCGATCGGCGGCTTCGCGGAGATGCTGCGCGAAGGCTATGCCGGGGCGCTGTCGGGCCCCGCCAAGGATTATGTCGCGGCGATCCTCGAAAGCGTGGCGCGCCTGTCCCGCCTGATCGACGATGTGCTCGACCTGACGCAGGGCGCCAAGGGCGTAGTCACGCTGGAGCGCGAGCGGGTCGACCTAGCCGGCCTGATCCGCACCGTGACGGTGCAGCTCGAACCTTCCGCTCAGGCCAAGCAATTGCGCTTCAAGGTCCAGCTTGGCGACGGGACCGGAAGCATCACCGGCGATCACCGCCGCCTGCGCGAAAGCCTCGAACATGTGCTGCGCAACGCCATCGCCTATACCGACAAGGGCGAGGTCCGGCTGGTCACCCGCGGCGATGCCGGCAAGGTCGAGATATTGATCAGCGATACCGGCCGCGGGCTGGCGCCCGAACACCAGGCACGGGTGTTCGACCGGTTCACCCGCTTCGGCGAGGCGCGGGGCGAAACCGCGCTCGGCCTTGGCCTGCCGCTGACCCGCCAGTTCATCGAGGCGCATGGCGGAACCGTCCAGCTCGAAAGCGTCGAGGGGAAGGGCACCAGCGTCCTCATCACCCTTCCGCGCGCGTCGCCCCGCTAAAGTGTGGACGCTCGACGAGCCGGCGATGGCGCGCGCCGGGGCAGCGCTGGCACCATTGCTGAAGGCTGGCGACGTGGTGACGCTGACGGGTGCGCTTGGCGCTGGAAAGACCACCCTCGTGCGCGGTATCCTGGCGGCGCTGGGACATCGCGGCGAGGTGCCGTCGCCCACCTTCGCCATCGTCCAGCCCTATGACACGACCAGCCTGCCGGTCGCGCATGCCGATCTTTACCGGCTGGAGGATCCCTCGGAGCTGGAAGAAATCGGGCTGGAGGATCAGCTGCTCGACGGGGCAATCCTGGTCGAATGGCCCGACCGGGCAGGTGAGGCGGCCTGGCCACAGGCGCTTCGGCTCAGCCTGGAAGCGCTGCCGGATGGCCGACGCTCCTTGACTTGGGCGGTGCCGGGGGCATGGGAAGGCCGATGGCCACCGCCGCTCGTTCACCCATGATTCCGCCCGCGTCCTGCGACCGTTTCCTCGAGACAGCCGGGTGGGGCGGCGCACGGGTGGAGCCGCTGGCCGGCGACGCCAGCTTCCGCCGTTATTTCCGGGTCCACCACCCGGCCCATGGCGTTGCCGTGCTGATGGACGCGCCGCCGCCGCACGAGGATCCGCGGCCTTTCATCGCCGTTGCGGAGTGGCTGGTCGGGCATGGCTTCAGCGCCCCCGACATCCTTGCCCGCGATCTCGAGCAGGGATTGCTCCTGCTGGCCGACTTCGGCGACGTCCGCCTGCGCGAAACGCTGGACGAGGCGCCGACGCGCGAGCAAGCGCTCTATGCCCTCGCCACCGACCTTCTTTCGCAGCTTCATCGCCATGCGCCGATGGACGGGCTGCCGCCGCACGGCCTCGCCGAATGGCTGGGCGAGCTCGACCTCTTCCCCGACTGGTATGCACCGGCGGTGGGGATCGAGGTCGACCGGGAATCCTACCGGCAGGCGTGGCAGAACGTTCTCGCGCCCGTCGCGGCCGACGGGCTTGGCCCGGTCACGGTGCTCCGCGATTTCCATGCCGAAAACATCATGCTGGTCGGCGGGCGCGACGGGCTTGCGCACCTTGGCCTGCTCGATTTCCAGGACGCGCTCGCCGGGCACCCGGCCTACGACCTTGCCTCCATCCTCGAAGATGCGCGGCGCGACGTGACCCCGGCGATCGAGCAGATGATGCTGGACCGCTACGTCGCGGCGTGCGGCGACGGGGAAGCGTTCCGCCGTGCCTATTGGGCGCTCGCCGCCCAGCGCAACACGCGCATCCTCGGCGTCTTCTGCCGCTTGTGGAAGCGGGACGGGAAGCCCGGTTACCGCCGGTTCCAGCCGCGCATGTGGGGCCTTCTGGAGCGCGACCTTGCCGCGCCGCATCTGGCACCGGTCAAGGCGTGGTTCGATGCCAATGTCCCGGCCCCGGCCCGTGCCGCCGCGTGGAGCGACGCGGCATGAGCACCGCCCGCCGCACGCTTCGCATTCGCCCCGACATCAGCGCCGCGGTTCCGCGAACGGCGATGGTCATGGCGGCCGGCCTCGGCAAGCGGATGCGGCCGCTGACCGCTACACGTCCCAAGCCCCTTGTGGAGGTTGCCGGCAAGCCGCTGCTCGACCATGTCCTTGACCGGCTTCGCGCCGCCGGGGTCGAAAAGGTGGTGGTCAACGTCCACTACCTTGCCGACAGCCTTGAAGCCCACCTCAAGGCGCGCTGCAAGGATCTGGAAGTCGCGATCAGCGACGAGCGGGAACAGTTGCTCGAGACCGGCGGCGGGCTGGTCCGGGCGCGGTCGATGATCGATTGCGACCCGTTCCTCGCGGTCAACAGCGACAATTTCTGGGTCGACGGGCCAAGCGACACGCTGAAGCTGCTCGCCAGCCAGTGGGATGCGGAGCGGATGGACGCGCTGCTCCTGCTGGTGCCGCAGGCCCGCGCCGGCAATCATGGCGGCAGCGGCGACTTCCACATGGACGTGAATGGCCGCCTTCGCCGCCGCGCGCCGGGCAGGGTCGCGCCGTTCGTCTACACCGGGATCCAGTTGATGGCGCAGCGCCTGCTCGACGATGCGCCGGAAGGGCCGTTCTCGACCAACATCCTGTGGGACCGGGCGATCGAGCAGGGACGCTGCTTCGGCACGGTGCACCAGGGCCTGTGGTTCGACGTCGGTACCCCCGCCGCCATTTCGGCGACCGAGGAAGCGCTTGCCCGCGGCTGACAGGCCAGGCCTGTGGTCGATCCCGGCCGAGGCCAGTTTCGCCGACGCCCTCGCGCTTGAACTGATCCGCCGCCACGCTGGCGATCCGCTGGCCCTTGCCCGCGGACGGATCCTGCTTCCCAATGCCCGCGCGGTGCGCACCGTGACCGAGGCTTTCGTGCGGGCAAGCGGGAAGGGCCTGCTGCTGCCGCGGCTCATCCCGATCGGCGATCCCCTGCTCGACGAGCGGATAGGCGGCGCCTTCGAAGCGCTGGACGGTCCCCCAAGCCCGCCGGCCATTGACCCGCTGACCCGCCAGGCGGAGCTCGCCATCCTGCTCCAACAGGCGCGCAAGATCGGCACCGCCGAAGCGTGGCGGCTTGCCGGCGATCTTGCGCAGACCCTCGACCAGTTGCTGATCGAAGGGGTGGCCCCGGCCAGCCTGCTCGAAAGGCTCGGCGCGCAGGGCGAGCTTGCGATCCACCAGCAGCGGGCGATCGCGACCCTGTCGGTGCTGCTCGCCCGCTGGCCGAGGCGGCTCGCCGAACTGGGCAGGATCGACCTGGTCGAACGGCGTAACCTCCTGCTGCGGGCGACCGCGCGCCGGTGGCAGGCCGCGCCGCCGCCCGATTTCACCGTGGTAGCCGGCATCACGACGTCAGCGCCGGCGGTGGCCGAGCTTCTGCGCGTGATCGCCTTCATGCCCGGGGGCGAGGTCGTCTTGCCGGGGCTGGCCGATGAAGCGCTGCTTGACGAAGACCAGTGGCAGGCTCTCGGCGGAGAGCGGGAAGAGGATTTCCGGCCCGAACCCACCCACCCGCAATATCACCTGAAACTGCTGCTCAGCCGGATGCGGGTGGATCGCGCCTCGGTCCGGCCGTGGCCGTCCGCAAGCGCGGCTCCGGACGGGCCGCAGCGAAGCCGTGCCGCAGCGCATGCGCTGACCGCCGCCTCCTTCAGCGAGGCCTGGAGCAGGCTGCCCGCGGAGGAGCGCTCACTCGGGCCGGTGCGGCTCGCCGTCCTGCCCGATCCCGCGTCCGAAGCGCAGGCGATTGCCCTGGCGCTTCGCCAGGCGCTCGAAACCGAGGGGCGGACCGCGGCGCTGGTAACACCTGACCGGCAGCTTGCGCGGCGGGTCGCGGCGCACCTGCGGCGGTGGGGGATCGAGGCCGACGACAGTGCGGGAACGCCCTTGTCGCTGCTCCCGCCCGGCAGCCTGCTGTTGGGGATTGCCGCCGCCGCCGCCGATCGCCTCGCCCCGGTATCGCTCCTGGCGCTGCTCGGTCATCCGCTCGTCGAGGCGGGGGAGGGTCGGCGGGAATGGCTGGACGATGTCCGTGCGCTCGATCTTGCGCTGCGCGGACCGCGGCCGCTTCCGGGCGTCGACGGGCTCGGGCGCGTGATCGAGGAAAAGGTCAGGGAGAATGCGAACCGCTATCGCGACCTCCCTGCCCAGTGGCGCCGGCTGAGGCCCTTCGCGGAACCGCTGGAGCAATTGCTCGAGCCGGGAATCACCCTCGCAAGGCTCGCGGCTGGGCTCCGTGATATCGCGCACACGCTCGCCGGCGACGCCGCGTGGAGTGGCTCGGCGGGCCGGGCGGCGGCGGACCTGTTGGCCGCGATCGAGGCCTCGCCCGCAACGGCCGCGCTGACCCTGAGCGCGGAGGATGTCGTCCCGCTTCTCCGCTCCTTGCTCGACGGGATCGCCATCCGCCCGCCGTTCGGCCAGCATCCGCGGATCCGCATCCTCGGCCTGATCGAGGCGCGTCTGATCAAGACCGACCTGATGGTACTCGCCGGCCTGAACGAAGGGGTCTGGCCGGCGCCGCCAAGCCCCGATCCCTGGCTTGCCGTCAGCGTACGCCGTCAGCTCGGCCTTCCGGGGCCTGACATGCGAATCGGGCTTTCGGCGCACGACTTTGCGGGGCTGCTCTGCGCCGAGGATGTGCTGCTGACCCGCGCGCGGCGGGACGGGCGCTCGCCCACGGTCAGCTCGCGGCTCCTGCTTCGGCTGGAAGCGCTGACTGGCGGCCTGAGGCGCGATGCCCAGCTGGAAGCGCTGGCACTAGCGCTCGACGAACCGGCGGAGGTGCGGCCGAGCCAGCAGCCGGCGCCGTGTCCGCCGGTGGCCGACCGGCCCACCCGGATCGCGGTCACCGCGCTCGACCGGTTGAAGGCCGATCCGTTCGCCTTCTATGCCCGCGAGATGCTTGGGCTGTCGCTGCTCGATCCGCTGGAAAGCGAGCAGGACGCGCGGTGGAAGGGCAACCTCGTCCACGCCTTGCTGGAACGCTGGTACGAGCGCGATCGCTGCGATCCTGCGACGTTGAGCGGGCTTGCCCGCGAACTGCTCGAGGAAGAGGACATTCACCCGGTGATGCGCGCGCTCTGGGGCCCGCGGCTGATAGAGGCGTTCGCGACGCTGAGCGAGATCGAGGCGGCCAAGCGCGGCGAGGGGCGGCGCCCGATCGCGGCGGAACTGAAAGGCGAAGCAGAGGTCGCGGGCGTGACGCTGCATGGCCGCGCCGACCGGATTGATGCCATGCCCGACGGGCGGGTCGCCATTCTCGACTACAAGACCGGCCAGCCGCCGAGCAGGAAGCAGGTCGACGCGGGGTTCGCGCTGCAGCTCGGACTGCTCGGCCTTATCGCCGAAAAGGGCGGGTTCCAGGGCATTTCCGCGCGCAGCGGGGCACACGAATATTGGTCGCTGGCCAGGAAGCAGGGCGCGGACCGGTTCGGCTTCGTCAACGCCATGGACGAAGGCGACGGCGATGCCTTTCGCGAGCATGCGCGGGCGGTATTCGCCGACGCGGTGGAACGCTGGCTGACCGGCAGCGAACCATTCACCGCAAAGCTTGCGCCCGCCTTCGCGCCCTACCGCGATTACGACCAGCTGATGCGGCTGGAAGAATGGATCGGGCGGAAGTAGCCGCGCTACTTCTTCTTGGGCTTGTTCGAGCGCGCGTAGAGCAGGGCGGCGACGATCGCGGCCGAGCCGACCCCGACGGCGATGCCAGCCTTGAAGTTGCGGTCGCCGTCCTTGCCGGCATTGCCCGACTTCTTGCCTTCGTCCGCCACCTTGCACTCCCTCGCTGTTCGTTTCCGCGCCTCATAAACGCATGGCGCAGGGAAGCGGAAGCGTTATGAGCAGGGCAGCATGTCGCGTTTGTCCGCCCTGAAGCCGCTCCAACCCGATCAGGCGGCGGCGGTCGACCCGCAAATCCACGCCACGCTGAGCGCAAGTGCGGGCACCGGCAAAACGCAGGTGCTGACCGCACGCGTTCTGCGCCTGCTGCTGTCGGGTGCGGCTCCCGAAAGCATCCTGTGCCTCACCTTCACCAAGGCCGCCGCGGCAGAGATGGCCGAGCGCATCAACCTGCGCCTTGCGCGGTGGGTCCGGCTCGATGACGGGGAGCTTGCGGCAGAGCTCCAGGCGATCGGGGCTGCGGCCGACGCGGCGGCGCTGGCGCGGGCGCGGCGATTGTTCGCCGCGGTGCTCGACTGTCCCGGTGGCCTCCGGGTCCAGACCATTCACAGCTTCTGCCAGACCCTGCTGTCGACCTTTCCGGCCGAGGCCGGAATCACGCCGGGCTTCCGGCCGATCGAAGGACGCGAGGAGACCGCGCTGATCGAGCGCACGCTGGCCGCACTGGCCGAGCAATCGGCAGCGGGCGACCGCGCGTTCCTTGCCGACCTCGAGGTGCTTGCCGAGCGCAAGGATGAAAGCGGGGTTCGCGATTATCTGAAGGACTGCGCCAGCAGCGAGCTTCTTCGCGAACTGCCCCTCGATGCGATCGACCCATGGCTCCGGCGCGAAACGGGCATTCCGCAGGGCGACATGGCCGCGCTGATCCTCGCCGAATGCCATGACGACCGGATGGATTGCGCGCTGCTGGCGCGGCTGGCGGCGGGGCATCGCGGGTGGAAAGGATCGAAGACCGCGCCCGATCATGCCGACACGATCGACCGCTGGCTCGCCGCTTCGCCCGAGGAGCGCTGCCGGACCTTGCCGCAACTTGCCAGGATCGTTCTCAAGACTGACGGGCTTCCGCGCGGCGCCAGCGCCGGCCTGGTGAAGGCGCTGCCGACCGCCGAGGATGATTGCCTGGCGCTGGCGGATCGGGTGGCGCAACTCCTCGGCTGGCAGCGGACTGACCGGCTGATCCGCCTGCAGGCTGCCGGCCTTCGTGCCGGCGCGCAATTCGCCAAGGCCTACGCCAATGCCAAAAGCGCGGCGGGCGTGGCCGATTTCGACGACCTCATCCGCTGGTCGCGCGACCTCCTCCAGCAGCCGGGCATTGCCGAGTGGGTCCGCTTCAAGCTCGACCGCCGCACCGACCATCTGCTGGTCGACGAGGCGCAGGACACCAACGCCGCGCAATGGGACATCGTGAAGGCGCTGGCCGAGGAATATTGGGCAGGGCAGGGGGCTGGGCCAGAACACCGCACCCTATTCATCGTCGGCGATTTCAAGCAGGCGATCTACGGTTTCCAGGGCACCGATCCGGCCGAGTTCGCCAGCGCGCAGGGTGACTTCCGACTGCTTTCGCAAGGCGGTCCCCGGGCCTTCCGCGACCTGTCGATCAGCGCCAGTTTCCGGTCGAGCCAGGTCGTCCTCGACACGGTGGACGCGGTGCTCGACAACCTTGGCCACGAAGCGCTCGGCCTTCCCGCGCCGCCGCCTCCGCACCGTGCGTTCCATGCACGCCGCCCGGGCCGGGTCGAACTGTGGCAGCCCTATGCCCGCGCCATCGAAGAGCCCGGGGATGCGGGTGAAGAGGGCTGGGAGGATGAGGAACGAAGGCATTTCGCCCGGCACCTCGCCGAACGCATCCGGGCCCTGATCGACGAAGCGCCGCTGCTGGCGTCGACCGGCAAGCCGCTGACGGCCGGGGACATATTGGTCCTGGTGCGCAGTCGCGCGAACGGGCTTGCCGGCCTGCTGGTCGGACGACTGTTCGAACTGGGCGTACCCACCGCCGGGCTCGACCGGCTGGAATTGTCCGAGCCGCTGGCCGTGCAGGATTTGATCGCGGCGATGCGTTTTGCGGTGCAGCCGCTCGATGACCTGTCGCTCGCCAACCTGCTCGTGTCCCCCCTCGTCGGCTGGAGCCAGGATGAGCTCTACAGCCTTGCCCGGCGGGACAAGGGCATGCGGCTGTGGGCGGAGCTTGGCCGTCGGCGCGAGGAGAATCCGCTCTTCTCCACCACCCGCGCCAAGCTTGAAGGGCTGCTGGCCCAGGCCGACTTCGTCGGTCCCTACGCCTTTCTCGAGCGGATCCTGTCGGGCGAGATGGACGGACGGCGCAAGCTGCTCGGCCGGCTCGGCAAGGCGGCACGCGACCCGATCAACGAACTGCTGGGCGCGGCACTGACCTTCGAAGGGCAGGAGAGCGGTGGTCTTCAGCGCTTCCTCCACTGGTTCGGAAGCGGCAAGGTGGAGGTCAAGCGCGATCCCGAGGCGAGCGGCGATGCCGTGCGGATCATGACGGTGCACGGCGCCAAGGGGCTCGAGGCGCCGGTCGTCTTCCTGATCGACGCCACCAGCGATCCGGGGAAGAGCGGCGGCTTCAGTCCGCCGCTGTGGTACAAGCAGGATGCCGGCAAGGTGCCGCTGATCCGTCCCCGCAAGCCCGAACTCTGCTCGCCCTTCGCCGAGATCGTCGCGGCGGAGAAAGAAGCGGACCTGCGCGAATATCACCGGCTCGGCTATGTCGCCCTGACCCGCGCGGCCGAACGGCTGGTGGTGGCCGGGCTGCGGCCCAACAACAAGGACGGCCGGCTGCCCGACCAATGCTGGCACCGGGTGGTGGGCGACGCGCTTCGTGCCCTTGGCGCGGCCGCCGATACCGACGGGAACCTCGTGCTGGATCGCGGCGGGGAAGCGCATGCTCTGCCGATCGAAAGCGAAGCGCGGGGCACCGCTGCTCTGCAGGTGCCCGAATGGGCGCGGATGGCGGCACCGGTCGAAGCGCGCCCGCCGCGTCCGCTCGCGCCCTCGCAGATCGCCGCCGACACCGACAGCCGTCCGCCGCCGAGCCCTGCGCTGGCCGCAGCGGCCGAGCGGGGACGGCTTCTCCATGCCCTGTTCGAGCGCCTGCCAGCGACCCCGCCGAAAGAACGCAAGGGCGCGGCCTTTGCCTGGCTTCAGCAGTCGGCCGGGGTGACCGACGGCGCGCTTCGGACCGAACTGGTCGACAGCGCCCTCACGATCATCGAGGCGCCCGAACATGCGGACATCTTCTCGTCCGCCGCCCTTGCCGAAGCGCCGATCGCGGCGACCCTGCCCGACGGAACGGTGGTCGCCGGCACCGTCGACCGCCTGCTGGTTGCCGACGGGATCGTCCGGGTCGTCGATTTCAAGACGGGGCGGCAGGTGCCAAAGGGCGCCGACGCACTTCTTCCCGGCCACGTCCGCCAGATGCGCGCCTACGGCCAGGCCCTGCAGGTGATCTTCCCTGATCACCGTATCGAACTGGCACTTCTCTACACCGAAGCGCCCTTACTTGTGCCGGTCCCGCTTGAGGACCGTCAGGCGCAGACCCATATGGGTGGAAACCCGAATCAGGAGCCACTTTCATCATGACCAAGACCGTTACCGATCAGAGCTTTGCCACCGACGTTCTCGGCGCCGACAAGCCCGTGCTGGTGGATTTCTGGGCGGAATGGTGCGGGCCGTGCAAGATGATTGCCCCGGCGCTGGAGGAACTCAGCCAGAGCCATGCCGACAAGGTGACCATCGCCAAGCTCAACATCGACGAGAATCCGGATACGCCGGGCAAATATGGCGTGCGCGGCATTCCGACCATGCTGCTGTTCAAGAATGGCGAACCGGTCGCGCAGAAGGTCGGCGCCATGCCCAAGAGCCAGCTGGCGGCCTGGCTCGACGGCGTTCTCTAGGCACGCGCCTCACGGGGTGTTCGCCTGCCCTGTCAATTGACTAGGCGGCACCCCGAACCTACATCGCCCGGCACCTGAAAAACGCTCGTGTGCGGGCGCGTATCTTGTTGCCCCGCGCCCTTAAGGATGTTCCATGCTGCAATCGTTCGCCAAGTCGCTCTTCGGCTCGAGCAACGACCGTTACGTCGCCAAGCTCCGTCGGATCGTGGAGGCGATCAACGCGTATGAACCGTCCATCTCGGCGTTCACCGACGAGGAGCTGCGCGGCCAGACGGCGATCTTCCGCCAGCGGCTGGAGAATGGTGCCAAGCTCGACGATCTGCTGCCCGAAGCCTTCGCGACGGTGCGCGAGGCGGCCAAGCGGACGCTCGGCCAGCGCCATTACGACGTCCAGCTGATCGGCGGCATCGCGCTCCACCGCGGCGAAATCGCCGAAATGCGCACCGGCGAGGGCAAGACACTGGTTGCGACGCTCGCGACCTACCTCAACGCGCTTCCGGGCAAGGGCGTCCACGTCGTCACCGTCAACGACTATCTCGCCCGCCGCGACGCGGAATGGATGGGACAGGTCCACAACTTCCTCGGCCTGACGGTCGGCGTGATCGTGCCGAACCTCAACGAGGACGAGCGCCGCGCCGCCTACGACGCCGACATCACCTACGCGACCAACAACGAGCTCGGCTTCGACTACCTGCGCGATAACATGAAATACAGCCGCGACCAGATGGTCCAGCGGCCGTTCAACCATGCGATCGTCGACGAGGTGGACTCGATCCTGATCGACGAAGCGCGCACCCCGCTGATCATTTCCGGTCCCACCGACGACAAGAGCGAGCTCTACATCTCGGTCGATGCGCTGGTGAAGCAGCTGGGCGAGGGCGACTACGAAAAGGACGAGAAGCAGCGCAGCGTCGTCCTCACCGAAGAAGGCACCGAAAAGGCCGAGCGGCTGCTCGAGGAAGCCGGCCTGATCGAGGGCGCGAACCTTTACGACATCGCCAACACGCAGGTGGTTCACCACCTCAACCAGGCGCTCAAGGCGAACACCATGTTCCGCCGCGACATCGATTACATCGTCAAGGACGGCAAGGTCATCATCATCGATGAATTCACCGGCCGGATGATGGACGGACGGCGCTGGTCGGACGGCCTCCACCAGGCGGTCGAAGCCAAGGAAGGCGTGGCGATCGAACCCGAGAACCAGACGCTCGCCTCGATCACCTTCCAGAACTATTTCCGCATGTATCCGAAGCTCTCGGGCATGACCGGCACCGCGCTTACCGAAGCGCCCGAATTCTTCGACATCTACAAGATGAACGTCGTCACCATCCCGACCCATCGGGACATCAGCCGGGTCGATGAAGAGGATGAATTCTACAAGAATATCAACGACAAGTTCGCGGCAATTGCCAAGTCGTTGAAGGAAAAGCAGCAGCTCGGCCAGCCCGTGCTGGTGGGCACCGTCTCGATCGAGAAGTCCGAACTGCTCAGCGAATATCTCGAAAAGGAAGGCGTCGAGCACGCCGTCCTCAATGCCCGCTTCCACGAGAGCGAGGCGCACATCGTCGCGCAGGCCGGACGGCTCGGCAAGGTGACCATCGCCACCAACATGGCCGGCCGCGGCACCGACATCCAGCTTGGCGGCAACATCGAATTCCGGGTCGAGGACGAGCTCCGCGACATGCCTGCGGGCCCCGAGCGCGAGGCGGCCGAGGCGAAGATCCGTGAGGAAGTCCTCGCCGAACGCGAAAAGGTGCGCGAAGTCGGCGGCCTGTTCGTCCTCGGGACCGAGCGGCACGAAAGCCGCCGCATCGACAACCAGCTCCGCGGCCGCTCGGGGCGCCAGGGCGACCCGGGCCTGTCGCGCTTCTATCTCAGCCTCGACGATGACCTGCTGCGCATCTTCGGCCAGCAGACGACCTTCTCGCGCCTGATGGAAAAGAACCTCGAGGATGGCGAAGCGATCGTCTCCCCGTGGATCTCCAAGGCGATCGAGACCGCGCAGAAGAAGGTCGAGGCGCGCAACTACGACATCCGCAAGCAGGTCGTCGAATTCGACGACGTGATGAACGACCAGCGCAAGGTCATCTACGAGCAGCGCGCCGAGATCATGGACGCGGAGCATGTCTCCGACGTCGTCACCGACATGCGCGCCGACACCATCGACGCGCTGGTCAACGCGCACTGCCCGCCGGGCACCTACCCCGAGCAGTGGGACGTCGAGGGGCTCCGCGAAAGCCTCGACGAGGTACTCGGGCTTCAGCCGCCGATCGCCGACTGGTTCAAGGAAGACGGCGTCGACCAGGAGCTGATGATCGAGCGCATCGGTGCCGAGGCCGACGAGGTGATGGTCGCCAAGACCTCCGAACTCGAACCCGACCGCTGGCAGGAGGTCGAAAAGACGGTCCTCATCCAGACGCTGGACCATCACTGGAAGGAGCATCTGGCGACCCTCGACGCGCTCCGCCAGGTCATCCACCTGCGCTCCTACGCGCAGAAGAAGCCGATCGACGAATATAAGTCCGAAGCCTTTGCGCTGTTCGAGCGGCTGCTCGTCGCGATCCGCGAGGACGTGACCAAGACGCTGATGCGGGCGCAGGTTTCGCTTGCGCCGCCGCCGCTGCCCGAACTGCCGGCCTTCCTGACCCAGCATCTCGACCCCCTGTCGGGGCTGGACGACACCGCCGACCTCGACGCTGCGGCGCGCGGTCTGCTGGGCGGGGTCGGGCCGGGCCTCAACATTCCGCAGCCGGATCTTCCGGAAGGCGCGATGGCCGAACCGATCAGCCGCAACGCGCCGTGCCCCTGTGGGTCGGGCAAGAAGTTCAAGCATTGCCACGGGCAACTGGCCTGAGGCTTTCGGACCCTTTCCTCGTCATTGCGAGGAGCGTAGCGACGAAGCAATCCAGAGCGCCGCAAGATGGATTGCCTCGCTGCGCTCGCAATGACGAGTGTCCAAGATGAACGCGCATTACCCGCAAGTCAGCTCCGCCCTCGATCGCGCGGGCGTCCGCCGCGACTATCGCCGCGATGAAGAACAGGTCGTTGCCGAACGGCTCGAGCAGGCGCGCCTGAACCCTTCGCAGGCTCGCGAGTCTGAAGCGGTTGCGCGGACCCTCGTCAGCCACGTGCGCGGGTCGAAGCCCGCAGGCCTCGACGCCTTCCTTCACGCCTACGATCTCGGCTCCGAAGAAGGAGTAGCGCTGATGTGCCTTGCCGAGGCATTGCTGCGCATTCCGGACGCCCAGACCGCGGACGAACTGATCCGCGACAAATTGTCCGGTCCCGACTGGAAGGAAAAGCTTGGCGAGAGCCATTCGCCCTTCGTCAACGCCGCGACCTTCTCCCTGCTGCTGACCGGCAAGGTGCTGGATGCCGGGCACGACAACCGCGGCACCTGGAGCGCCGCCCTTGGCCGCGCGGTCGGCCGCCTTGGCGAACCGGTGATCCGCACCGCGGTTGGCCAGGCGATGAAGATTCTCGGCGGCCAGTTCGTCTTCGGCCGCACCATCGACGAGGCGCTTGAGCGCGCCGCTCCCGAACGCAAGCGCGGCCTAAGCCACAGCTTCGACATGCTCGGCGAAGCGGCACGGACGATGGCTGACGCGGATCGCTATGCCGAGGCCTATCGAAGCGCGATCGCCCGCATCGCGAGGGAGAGCGACGGCAACCTCGTCAGTTCGCCCGGCATCTCGGTCAAGCTGTCGGCACTCCATCCGCGTTACGAGGCGCTGCACGCCGAGGAAGCCAAGGCCTATATCCTCCCGGTCCTGCGCGAACTCGCTGCTGCCGCCAGCGCCGCCAACGTACATCTCACCATCGATGCCGAAGAGGCCGACCGGCTCGAACTGCAGATGGACTGCTTGGAGGCGCTGGTCGCCGACGACAGCCTGTTCGCGAACGGCTGGACCGGGCTTGGCATCGCCCTCCAGGCCTATGCCAAGCGAGCGCGTCCGGTGACCGAATGGGTGGTCGGGCTTGCCCGCGCCCATCGCCGCACGCTGATGGTCCGGCTGGTCAAGGGCGCCTATTGGGACAGCGAGATCAAGGTCGCCCAGGTCGGCGGCTACGACGATTATCCGGTCTTCACCCGCAAGGTGGCGACCGATGTCTCCTATCTCGCCTGCGCCAAGGTCATGCTCGGCGCGCCGGACTGCATCTATCCGGCCTTCGCGACCCACAATGCGACCACCATCGGGGCGATCAAGGCGCTTGCCGGAACCACTCCCTTCGAATTCCAGCGCCTCCACGGCATGGGCGAGGAATTGTTCGAAGGACTCGCGAAGCTCGAGCGCGAACTTGGCGTGCCGCAGACCCCGGTTCGCATCTACGCGCCTGTCGGCAGCCATAAAGAACTGCTCGCCTATCTCGTCCGCCGCCTGCTCGAAAATGGCGCCAACAGCTCATTCGTGAACCGCATTGCCGATGCCGAGATCGGGGTCGATGATCTGATCCGCGATCCCGTCACCCAGCTTTCGGCTATGACACCCCGGCGCAATCCCGCCATCGCACTGCCGGGAGAGATGTTCGGAACGACCCGCCACAACAGCGCGGGCTGCGACCTCACCGACGTCGGTGTGCGTGAGCCCTTGCTGCGCCGCCTTGCCGAGCTCGAGCGCCAGCGCTGGACCGCAGGGCAGGGGAACGGCCCGCGCGGCGAGATCCGTGCGCCGTTCGACCGCAGCATCCTGGTCGGCGAAGTGATCGAAAGCTCCTCGGCCGACATCGATGCCATGCTGACCCGCGCCCATGCCGCGCAACAGGGCTGGGACGCGCTTGGCGGCGAAGCACGCGCCGACCTGCTCGACTGCACCGCCGACCTGTTCGAGGCACATCGGGATGAATTCTACTCGCTGTGCATTCGCGAAGCAGGGAAGACGCTTCCCGACGCGGTGCTCGAAGTGCGCGAGGCGGTCGACTTCCTCCGCTATTACGCGGCCGAGGGTCGCCGCCTGGCGCAGCCGGTACGCTTGCCCGGACCGACGGGGGAGCTGAACGAGCTTCGCCTGCACGGCCGGGGCACATGGACCTGCATCAGCCCGTGGAATTTCCCGCTCGCCATTTTCATCGGCCCGGTTGCCGCTGCGCTTGCCGCCGGCAATTGCGCGATCGCCAAGCCGGCCGAACAAACCCCGCTGATCGGCGGCCTCGCGATCCGGCTGATGCACGAAGCCGGCGTTCCCGCCGACGTCGTCCAGCTAGCGGTCGGCGACGGCAAGGTCGGCGCGGCCCTGGTCGCGCATCCGCTGACTGCGGGCGTGGCTTTCACCGGCTCGACCGCGGTCGCCAAGGCGATCAATCGCACGCTTGCCGAACGCGACGGGCCGATCGTCCCGCTGATCGCGGAAACGGGCGGGCAGAACGCGATGATCGTCGACAGCTCGGCCCTGCCCGAACAGGTCACCCGCGACGTCGTCGCGTCGGCCTTCCAGTCGGCCGGCCAGCGCTGCTCGGCGCTTCGCGTCCTGTTCGTCCAGGACGACGTCGCCGACACCATGCTGACGATGATCAGGGGAGCGATGGAAGCGCTCACCATCGGCGATCCGCGGATGCCCGATACCGACGTCGGCCCGGTCATCGACGAGGATGCAAAACGCTCGCTCGACGCCCATGTCGCCGAATTACGCGCCGCCGGACGGATCGTCGCCGAGCTTCCGCTGCCCGAGAACAACGGCAGCTTCGTCGCGCCGGTGATCGCCGAACTGCCGAGCCTCGCCGAATTGAAGGACGAGCATTTCGGGCCGATCCTCCACGTCATCCGCTGGAAGTCGGGCGAGCTCGACCGCGTGATCGACCAGGTCAACGCCACCGGCTACGGCCTGACCCTTGGCCTCCAGAGCCGGATCGACACCGTCGCCGAGCACGTCGCCCGACGCGCCCGCGTCGGCAACCTCTACATCAATCGCAATCAGATCGGCGCGGTGGTGGAAAGCCAGCCGTTCGGCGGCGAAGGCCTGTCGGGCACGGGCCCCAAGGCGGGCGGACCGCACTATGTGGCGCGCTTCGGGACCGAGCGGGTGACCTGCGTCGACACCACCGCGGCCGGCGGCAACGCAACGCTGATGGCGGCGATCGACTAGACCGCGGTTCCGACCAGCTTGCCGATGCCGGCGGTAATCGCCATCGCCAGCGCGCCCCAGAAGAACACCCGGAAGGTGGCCTTGCCGACCGGCGCGCCGCCGCTTCTCGCGCCCAACGCGCCGAGCAGGGCGAGGAACAGCAGCGAGGCGGCGGTCACGGCGACGATCATCGTCTGGCCGATCGGGGTAAGGAAGGCGATCAGCAGCGGGAGGCTCGCGCCCGCGGTAAAGGTCGCGGCCGACGTCAGCGCCGCCTGCACTGGCCGCGCCGAAGTGACATGGCTGATTCCGAGCTCCTCGCGGGCATGGGTGCCGAGCGCGTCCTTCGCCATCAATTGCCGTGCGACCTCGTCGGCGGTCTGCGCCGTCACGCCGCGCTGCTGATAGATACGCGACAGCTCGTGCAGCTCCAGCTCGGGCGATTGCTCGAGTTCGGCGCGCTCGCGGGCGAGGTCGGCGGTCTCGGTGTCGGCCTGCGAACTGACCGAGACATATTCGCCCGCCGCCATCGACATCGCGCCCGCGACCAGCCCCGCGGCCCCGGCCAGCAGCACCTCGGCCTTGCCCGATGCCGCAGCGGCAACCCCGACGATCAGGCTTGCGGTGGAGACGATCCCGTCATTGGCACCAAGGACGGCCGCGCGCAGCCAGCCGATCCGCTCCACCAGATGCCGCTCGACATGTGACCGCATCGTTCCTGCCTTCCTGACTGCCGCGCGAGCATGGGACAGGCGCGGTCAGCGTGCAACCGATGCTGATAGAAGCGAAAAGCGGGCAGGGCGTTACGCCCATCATGCCGCGCGCTTTTCTAAAAGATGGCTCCCCGAGTTGGATTCGAACCAACGACCAAGTGATTAACAGTCACCTACTCTACCGCTGAGCTATCGGGGAACGATGCCTTGGGCGAGCGGGCCTATGGCGCAGCGATCCGCGCTTGGCAAGCCTCAAGCGCGGCAAATCATGTGGCAAATTGTTCGGCGGCAATCCGTTCGTCGAGCGCCTGCTCGGGATCGAACAGGAGGGTCAACGACTGGCTGCGGTCGAGCGCGATCTCGACTTCCTCGACGTCACGCACCTCGAACTGGTCGGCAACCGCGGAAACCAGCCGATCGGCGGGTTCTAGGACGCGAAACGTCACCTTGGTTTCGTCCGGAAGGATCGCGCCGCTCCAGCGCCGCGGACGGAACGGGGCAATCGGGGTAAGCGCGAGAAGGGGGGCTGACAGCGGCAAGATCGGTCCCCGCGCGGAGAAATTATAAGCCGTCGAGCCTGCAGGGGTGGCAACCAGCACGCCATCGGCGACCAGTTCTGGAAGGACGACGCGGCCGTTCACCGAAACCTCGATCTTGGCCGCCTGCCGGGTTTCGCGAAGCAGCGACACTTCGTTGATCGCGGCGTGGGTCCATTCATCGCCATGCACCGTCCGGGCCCGCATGGTCAGCGGGGCAATACTAACCGCCTTGGCGCCTTCGATCCGTTCGAGCAGGCAGTCGAGCCGCCATTCGTTCATCAGGAAGCCGACGGTGCCGCGATTGATCCCGAACACCGGCCTTGCTTCCCCGCCGTCGAGCATTTGGTGCAGCGTATGCAGCATGAAGCCATCACCGCCCAAGGCGACCAGGGTCGTCGCATTACGCTCCTCGGCGAAATGGTAGCGGCGGCGAAGCATGGCCGCGGCCGCCTGCGCCGCCTCACCGCGGCTGGCGACCAGCGCGATGCCGGCGTCCCTCAGGTCCTGGCGCTCGGGGCGTTGCTGCGGCAGTTCGGCGCTCAAGCTTCCGGCACTCCTGTTGCGCCCTCAAGAGGCAAGCATAGCGGCTCGTCCGCCGTGCCGCCACCGTCCCGATGTGGAGCAAGCGGTAGGCGACGTCCTGTATCCGGTCGTGCTATGCCTTAGGGCAGGATGATGGTTCCACCAGCTTCTTCTCCAGCGCTTGCGCCTGCCCGCCGTGGCAGCGACGCCGCTATCGAGCCCGTCCCCGCCGTCGCGCGCATCGACCTGGCGCTCGAAGCGCTGCTTGCCGAAGACAAGATTACGCTCGCCTATCAGCCGCAGATTAGCGTCGCGACGGGCGAAGTCGTCGGGGTCGAGGCGCTGGCCCGTGACCCTGGCGGCATGACGCCAGATACGATGTTCGCACGGGCCGCCGCCGCCGCACTTGGCGAGCGATTGTCGCGCGCCGTGCAGCGCAAGGCGCTCCGGGCGATGGGCAGCTGGACCGGCCGGCTGGGCGAGCTCCGGCTGTCGCTGAACCTCCTTCCCGAAGACCTCGCGCGTCCGGGCTACGAACGCTGGCTGCTGGACGAGATTGCGGCTGCCGGCTTGGCGCCCGAACGGGTCACGGCTGAAATCACCGAATCCAGCCTGATCGCCGATCCCGTCGCGGCCGCGGCCCGGCTGGCCTGCCTGCGCGCCGCGGGGGTGAGGATCGCGGTCGACGATTTCGGAACTGGCTACGCGAGCCTCGCCTGGCTGACGACCCTGCCGCTCGACATGATCAAGATCGACCGCGGGCTCATCCTCGACCTCGTCGGCGGACGCCGCGCGCAGATCGTGGTCAAGGCCCTGATCGCGCTCGCCCGCGAACTCGACCTGCAGGTGCTGGTCGAAGGGGTGGAAGATCCCGAGCAACTGACCCTGCTGCAGGCCTGGAACTGCGATTATTACCAGGGTTTCCTCGGCGCCAAGGCGATGGCCCAGGACGAACTGGCCGCCTTCCTCGCCTGATCAGGCGGCGACCTTCTCCCGTTTGCCGGCCGCGGCGACCCGCGCCAGCCCGCGGCTCAATTGCAGCGCGCCGTTCAATCGCTGCGACGGGCTCGCCCAGTCGCGGCTGACCACCAGTTTCTGGTCGGGACGCAGCTTCGCCGTGCCCTTCAGCCGGGCAATATAATCGAACAGGCCTTTGACGTCGGGGAAGCCCGACGGGGCGAACGTCACCACCGCGCCGCGCAGGCCCGCATCCAGCTTGGCGATCCCCGCCGCGCGGCAGTGGATCTTGGTTTCCACCACCTGCAAGAGATTGCTGGTCTCCTCCGGCAGCTTGCCGAAGCGGTCGATCATCTCGGCGGCGAACTCCTCGACCTCGCGCGGGCTCTCCAGTTCGCCAAGGCGGCGATACAGGCCCATCCGCAGGTCGAGGTCGGGGACATAGTCGTCGGAAATCATGATCGGCGCTTCGACATTGATCTGCGGCGAGAATTCGTCAGGCTTGTCCTCGCGCTGCCCGCCCGCCTTCATGTCGAGGATCGCGTCTTCCAGCATCGACTGGTAAAGTTCGAACCCGACTTCCTTGATGTGCCCCGACTGTTCGTCGCCTAGCAGATTGCCCGCGCCGCGGATGTCGAGGTCGTGACTGGCAAGCTGGAAGCCGGCGCCAAGGCTATCGAGGTTCGACAGCACCGTCAGGCGCTTCTCGGCGGTCTCGGTGATCTGCCGGTCGGGCGGGGTCGTCATATAGGCATATGCCCGGGTCTTCGAACGCCCGACTCGGCCGCGCAGCTGATACAGCTGGGCCAGCCCGAACCGCTCGGCGCGGTGGACGATCAGGGTGTTCGCCGACGGAATATCCAGCCCGCTCTCGACGATCGTGGTCGACAGCAGCACGTCATACTTGCGGTCGTAGAAGGCGCTCATCCGCTCCTCGACCTCGGTCGGGGCAAGCTGGCCGTGGGCAACGATCGGCTTCACCTCGGGCACTTCCTCGCGCAGCCATTCCTCGATGTCGGGAAGGTCGGAAATGCGCGGCACCACGAAATAGCTCTGCCCGCCGCGATAATGTTCGCGCAGCAGGGCTTCGCGGATCACCACCGGATCCCACGGGGTGACGTAGGTCCGCACCGCTAACCGGTCGACCGGCGGGGTCTGGATCACGGACAGTTCGCGAAGCCCGCTCATCGCCATCTGCAGTGTCCTCGGGATGGGCGTGGCGGTCAGGGTCAGGACATGGACGTCCGCCTTGAGCGCCTTCAGCCGTTCCTTGTGGGTGACCCCGAAGCGCTGTTCTTCGTCAACGATGACAAGGCCTAGCTTCTTGAACTTCACACCCTTTGCGAGGATTGCATGGGTGCCGACGACGATGTCGATCTGCCCTTCCTCAAGCAATTCCTTGGTGCGCTTGGCCTCGTTGGCCGCAACCAGTCGCGACAGGCGGCCGACCTCGATCGGGAAGCCCTTCAGGCGGTCGACGAAGTTCGAATAATGCTGCCGGGCAAGCAGGGTGGTGGGGCAGACTACCGCCACTTGATAGCCTGCCATCGCCGCGACGAAGGCGGCCCGCAGCGCCACTTCGGTCTTGCCGAAGCCGACGTCGCCGCAGACCAGGCGGTCCATCGGGCGTCCGGCGGCAAGATCCTCGAGCACGTCGCCGATCGCGCGGTTCTGGTCGTCGGTTTCCTCGTAGGGGAAACGGTCGACCATGGCGGGGTAGGCGCTGTCGGGCTCCGCGACGACGCCCTGGCGCATCGCGCGAAGGGCCGCGGTCTTGATGAGCTCGCCCGCGATTTCGCGGATCCGCTCCTTCATCCGGGCCTTGCGGCGCTGCCACGCCTCGCCGCCAAGGCGGTCGAGCGCGACGCCGTCCTCGCCGCTGCCATAGCGCGACAGCACGTCGATATTCTCGACCGGCACGTACAGCTTGTTGCCGCCGGCATATTCCAGCGCGACGCAATCATGGGGCGCGCGGCCGACCTGGACCTGGGTTAGGCCCTCGTAGCGGCCGATGCCATGTTCGGCGTGCACCACCAGGTCACCGGGGGTGAGGGTCGCCAGTTCCGACAGGAAGGCGTCGGCACTCTTCTTGCGCTTGCGCCGCCGTACCAGCCGGTCGCCGAGCATGTCCTGTTCGGTGAGGACGGCAACCTGCGGGGTGGTGAAACCATGGTCGAGCGGGAGCACCAGCAGGGCGGTGACGTCCTGTGCGCCCAGGGCCTCCTGCCAGTCCGCGACCATCTTCTGGCCAGTAAGGCCGTGGTCTTTCAGCAGTCCGGCAAGCCGCTCGCGAGCGCCGGTGGTGTAGCTTGCCAGAATGACTTTCTGCTTGTTTCTACGCAGCTTGGCGACGTGCTTGACGACCGCTTCGTAGATATTTTCGTTCTGAGCCCGCTCCGGCGCGAAGTCGCGGGCGCCGGTCACGCCGAAGTCTATGACCCGGTCCGACGCCGGTTCCGGGAAGGCGGTCGCGAGATGCACCGGCCGCTCGGCCAGCAGGCCGTCCCATTCTTTCGACGACAGGTAGAGCGACGAAGGCGCAAGCGGTCGGTAGCTGCCGGGCTCGGCGACCATCGCCCGCTCGCGGTTGGAGAAATAATCCTGGATCGCCTCGCGCCGGCTGGCGATCGCGCCATCGACGCCGCCGTCGCGAAGCATGATGTCGCCCTCGCCCAGATGGTCGAACAGAGTTTCCAGCCGCTCCTCGAACAGGGGCAGCCAATGCTCCATGCCGGCAAGCCGCCGCCCGTCGCTGACCGCCTGGTACAGCGGATCGCCGGTCGCATTGGCGCCGAACTGCTCGCGGTAGCGGGCGCGGAAGCGCTTGATGCTGTCCTCGTCGAGCAGCGCTTCGCTGGCCGGCATCAGGGTGAAGGGCTCGGCCGTGCCGATGGTGCGCTGGTCCGCCGGATCGAAGGCGCGCATCGTCTCGATCTCATCGCCGAAGAAATCGAGCCGGATCGCGTGCGGCAGGCCGGAGGGATAGAGGTCGAGAAGACCCCCGCGCACCGCGAACTCGCCGGCATCGGCGACGCTGTCGGTGCGGTGATAGCCATTGGCGGTCAGCAGGGTGATCAGCTTGTCGCGCTCGATCCGCTCGCCCGGCGCCAGGCGGCGGGTCAGCTGGCGGATCCGGAACGGCGTCAGCGTCCGTTGGGTCGCGGCATTGGCGGTGGTCACCAGAAGCTGCGGCTTGTCGGCCTTTTCCTGCAGACGATTGAGCGTCGCCAGCCGCTCGGCCATGACGCGCAGCGCGGGGGAGGCGCGGTCGTAGGGCAGGCAGTCCCACGCCGGAAAGGTCAGCACTTCAAGCTCGGGGGCGAACGCCGGGGCATTTTCCGCCAGCGCCCGCATGGCGACCTCGTCCGAGGCAATCACCACGGCACGGCCCGTCGCAGCGCGAGCGAGATCGGCCGCCAGCCACGGCAGGAAGCCCGCCGGCACGGACGCCAGCGTCAGCGGCGCCGACGCCTTGAGGATGCGCTGGAGGTCGCTCACCGGTCGATCGGCAGATAGTCGAGGCGCTGCATGGCAATCATCATCTCGCCCTGAAACCGTTCAGGGACGGGCTGGGTCCCGATCGCCCACGCCATGATGTCGACGTCCTGCTCCTCGAGCAGTGTTTCGAACAGCGCCTTTTCCTGCGCGTCCCATTGCTGGTGGTGCCGGTCAAAGAAGCCGCCGATCATCCGGTCGGCTTCCTTGGTGCCGCGATGGTGCGCGCGCCACCGCAGGCGCTTGGTCGTCGGATCGTCGAGCATGGCCGCCATGTAGTCAAAGCGCGCGCGCATTGCGAGCGGCGGGGCCTTAAGTAGAAGAGCGGTATGCGGCCCGATCTCCTCAACCCCCTGTTCTCCGAGGTGGAGACCCTGAAAGGGGTCGGCCCGCAGGTCGCCAAGCAGCTTGCCCGGCTCAACCTCACCCGCGCGGTCGACCTCCTGTTCCACCTGCCGACCGGGGCGATCGAGCGGGTCCGCGCGCCCGGTGCCTCGCCAGTGCTGCTCGGAAGGCAGGTGATCCTCGACGTCACCCCCCGCGAGATCCGGCAGAGCCGCGGGCGCGGGCCGACCCGCGTCCACGCCGTCGACGGCGAGGGCAACATGCTGACCCTTGCCTTCTTCAACAATGGCGGCTGGGCGGCCAAGCAGCTGCCGCTCGGCGAGACGCGCACCGTCACCGGCAAGCTCGAAGCCTATGGCGACGAATGGCAGATGGTCCACCCGGAAGTGACCGAGCCCGGCAAGGCGGGGCCTGCGCTCAAGGAAACCGTCTACCCGCTGACCGAAGGCCTGACGTCGCGCCGGCTGCGCGAGCTGGTGACGGCGGCGCTCGACCGAGCACCGGCGCTGAGCGAATGGATCGAGCCGTCGGTGCTCGACCGCCACGGCTGGCGCGACTGGCGCACGAGCCTTGCCACGGTCCATGCCGAGCCGGCGGACAATGCCGCCCACCAGCGCCTCGCCTATGACGAGATCTTCGCCAATCAGCTGGCGCTCGCCCTGCTGCGGCAGGTCAGCCGGAGGCGGCGCGGAGTCGCGCTGCGTGGCGACGGGCGGCTGACCGACGCGCTCAAGCTCCCCTACACGCTGACCGGGGCGCAGCGGCGCGTGGTGCAGGAAATCCGCGACGACATGGGCCAGGAAGCGCCGATGCTGCGGCTGCTGCAGGGCGATGTCGGTTCGGGCAAGACCCTCGTAGCGCTGCTCGCCATGCTCGAAGCGGTGGAGGCGGGGGCACAGGCAGCGATGCTGGCGCCGACCGAAATCCTTGCCAGGCAACATCATGCAACCCTGCTCAAGCAACTGGATTCGCTCGGTGTTCGGGTCGCGATCCTCACTGGCCGCGAAAAGGGCAAGATCCGCGATTCGATCCTGATGGGGCTTGCCGACGGGACGATCGACATCCTCGTCGGCACCCACGCCATCTTCCAGGACAAGGTCGCCTACCGCCGCCTCGGCCTCGTGGTGATCGACGAACAGCATCGCTTCGGCGTGTCCGAACGGCTGCTGCTCACCGCCAAGGGGTCGAGCACGCCGCACCTCTTGGCGATGACCGCGACACCGATCCCGCGCACGCTGACCCTGACCCAATATGGCGAGATGGATGTCAGCCGCCTCGACGAGATGCCGCCCGGCCGGACCCCGGTCGAGACCCGCGTGATCGCCGAGGAGCGGATCGGCGACGTCGTCGAGGGCCTTGCACGACATGTCGCGGCGGGTGGTCAGGCCTATTGGGTCTGCCCGCTGGTGGCCGAAAGCGAGAACAGCGATGCCGCCGCGGCCGAAGATCGCGCGGCGTCCCTGGCCCTGCGCTTCCCCGGCCAGGTCGGCCTGGTCCATGGTCGCATGAAAGGCCCCGAAAAGGACGCGGTGATGGCCGAATTCGCGGCCGACCGCCTGAAGATCCTGGTCGCGACGACGGTGATCGAGGTCGGCGTCGACGTTCCCAATGCCGCACTGATGATCATCGAGGGGGCCGAACGCTTCGGCCTCGCGCAACTCCACCAGCTGCGCGGACGGGTCGGTCGCGGCGCCGCCAAATCGACCTGCCTGCTACTGCGCGGAAGCATGCTCAGCGAAACAGGGAGGGCGCGGCTCGCCCTGATGCGCGAAACCAATGACGGCTTCCGGATCGCCGAGGAGGATCTGCGGCTGCGCGGACCGGGCGAAATCCTCGGGGTCCGGCAAAGCGGCGAAGCGCAGTTCCGCCTCGCCGGGCCCGAACAGGTTCAGGAACTCGCGCCCATGGCGACGCAGGACGCCCGCCTGCTGCTCGACCGCGACGGCGGGCTCAGCGGTCCGCGCGGTGAAGCGGCAAGGCTCTGCCTCTACCTGTTCGAGCGCGACCAGGCAGTGGATTTGCTCCGTTCGGGTTAGGGGAGAAGTAGCCCGTGCTTCTTCTTGCCAAGACTGAGCTTTCGCTCGGAAGTCACGGACAGAACAGCGGAAATATCGCTCACCGCTTCGCCGTCCAGCTTCACCGCGCCCTCGGCGACCTTGCGCTTGGCCTCACCGTTGGACGCGCAGAAGCCCAGTTGCACCAGCGCCGCCAGCAGCCCGATTTCGCCGCCAGTCTCCACGCTCGGCAACGCCTCGCCCGCGCCCCCGCCGGCAAAGGTCGCCGCTGCGGTCGCCGCCGCCGCCTCGGCAGCCTCGCGCCCGTGCAGCATGGCGGTGGCCTCGGTCGCCAGCACGATCTTGGCCTGGTTGATGTCGGCACCCTCGAGCGCCTCGAGCCGCGCTACTTCGCCGAGCGGCAGGTCGGTGAACAGCTTGCAGAAGCGCGCAACGTCGGCGTCCGCCGTGTTCCGCCAGAACTGCCAGTAATCATAGGCGCTGAGGCGATAGCCGTCGGGCCCTTGCGCATTCAGCCACACCGCGCCCTGCGCCGTCTTGCCCATCTTGCCGCCGTCCGCCGTGGTGATGAGTGGCGTGGTGACCGCGAACACTTCCGTCCCGTCGGCTCGGCGGCACAGTTCGACGCCGTTGATGATGTTGCCCCACTGGTCCGACCCGCCCATCTGCAGCCGGCAGCCATGCCGCCGCGACAGCTCGAGGAAGTCGTAGGCCTGCATGATCATGTAATTGAATTCGAGGAAGGACAGCGACTGCTCGCGCTCGAGCCGGAGCTGCACGCTGTCGAAGGTCAGCATGCGATTGACCGAGAAATGCCGCCCAACCTCGCGCAGGAAGGGGAGGTATTCGAGCCGGTCGAGCCATTCGGCATTGTCCACCAGGATCGCGTCGGTCGGCCCATCGCCGAAAGTCAGGAAGCGTTCGAACACCTGGCGGATGCCCGCGATATTGGCCGCGATCGCCTCCTCGTCGAGGAGCTTGCGCTCTTCGGCCTTGAAGCTCGGATCGCCGACCTTGGTGGTACCCCCGCCCATCAGCACGATCGGCTTGTGGCCCGCCTGCTGGAGGCGCCGAAGCAGCATGATCTGGACCAGGCTGCCGACGTGCAGGCTGGGCGCCGTCGCGTCGAAGCCGATATAGCCGGTGACGACCTCCTTGCCGGCCAGCGCGTCGAGACCGGCCGCATCGGTCATCTGGTGCACATAGCCGCGCTCGTCGAGGACGCGGAGAAGCGAGGAAGAGTAGGTCGTCATGCCGCAGCGCTTAGCTTACCGGCCGCAATGACGTAAGGTGGGCCATGCGCTTCGAACTCGCACCGCACCCTGGCACGGTCCCAAACCCGCCATTCTCCCTCTGGGCATCGGCGGAACGCAGCGCCGCGTTCGGCAGCACCGCGACCCTCAACCTGTGGTTCGGGATCAGCGCGCCGATCGGGCGCTTCCGTGTTCCCCTGGCCGATCACGAGCCCACGCGCCGCGACAATCTGTGGCAATCGACCTGCTTCGAATGTTTCCTCAAGGAAGAAGGGCAAGACGCTTACCAGGAATGGAATTTTGCGCCGTCGGGTGATTGGGCGGCCTATGACTTCGCGGCCGAGCGGGAAGACATGGCGCCCGCCGAAGTCACCAGTCCGCCCTACATCCGGACCGAGGATAATCTCACCTGGTGGGGGCTTGGCGCGACGCTCTCGATCCCCGCCGAACCCCGCTTCACCATCGCGCTCAGCGCCGTAATCGAGGAACAGAGCGGCGCCCGCCACTTCTTCGCGCTCCATCATCCGTCGGATCAGCCCGACTTCCACCATCCGGATTGCTTCACCGCGCGACTGGCGTAGGACGGGGCCCATGACCCTGTTTGGTATCGACCGCCTGCTCGCCGACCCCGCGCTTCGCCGCCCACTCGAAGGGCGCCGCGTCGCGCTCGTCGGCCATCCCGCCTCGGTCACCGCCGACCTCACCCACAGCATCGATGCGCTGATCGCTGTCGGCCTCAACGTCACTGCGGCCTTTGGCCCGCAGCATGGCCTCAAGGGCGATAAGCAGGACAATATGGTCGAAACCGCGGACGAGACCGATCCGCGCCTCGGCATTCCGGTGTTCAGCCTTTACGGCGAGGTTCGCCGCCCGACCGGCCAGATGATGAGCACCGCCGACGTGTTCCTGTTCGACTTGCAGGATCTCGGCTGCCGCATCTACACCTTCGTCACGACCCTGCTCTACCTGCTCGAAGCCGCGGCCGAGAGCGGCAAGGAAGTGTGGGTGCTCGACCGCCCCAACCCCGCCGGCCGCCCGGTCGAAGGCACGCTCCTCGAACCCGGCTGGGAAAGCTTCGTTGGTGCCGGCCCGGTGCCGATGCGCCACGGCCTGACGATGGGCGAGATGGGTCAGTGGTTCATCGAACATTTCAAGCTCGACGTCGCCTACCGCGTCATCGCCATGGAAGGCTGGGAGCCCGAAGCGGCACCGGGCTTCGGCTGGCCGGCGGACCGCATCTGGATCAATCCCAGCCCCAATGCCGCCACCCTGAACATGGCGCGGGCCTATGCCGGCACCGTCATGCTGGAAGGCACCACGCTCAGCGAGGGCAGGGGCACCACGCGCGCGCTGGAATTGTTCGCGGCGCCCGGCCTCGACGCCCGCGCCATCCATGCCGAGATGAAACGCATCGCGCCGCACTGGCTCACCGGCTGCACGCTGCGCGAAATCTTCGTCGAGCCTACATTCCACAAGCATTCGGGATCGCTTTGCTCGGGCCTGTTCATCCATGCCGAGGGGCCGGGCTACGGCCACCATGCCTTCCAGCCGTGGCGGCTTCAGGCGCTCGCCTTCAAGGCGATCCGCAACCTCCGGCCGGACTACGACCTGTGGCGCGACTTTCCCTACGAATATGAATTCGACAAGCTTGCGATCGACGTCATCAACGGCGGGCCGGCGCTGCGCGCCTGGGTCGATGATGCCGCAGCGACCGCCGACGACCTCGATGTCCGTACCCGCCCCGACGAGCAGGCCTGGGAAGAGCAGACGGCGCGCCACCGGCTCTACTTGTGATGTAGGATTTGCTCTGCTCTAAGAACCGGGGAGGTTCGTTGAGCGGGCAGGGAGGGGGTGCGCGAGGGGTGCGGACCCCGACAACTTCGACAACTTCGTGAACTGCTACCGCTTGCGACTGAGTGTCCGCATCGCCGCTTCAAGTCCCTGAAGGCTCAAGGGAAACATGCGGTCGTCCATCAGCTTGCGGATGATCGAGGTAGAAGCCGAGTGGCCCCAATAGGGCTCCGGCGTGGGGTTGATCCAGGCAGCGCTGGCATAAGCGTCGGTCAGCCGCTTCAGCCACACCGCGCCCGCTTCCTCGTTCATATGCTCGATCGAACCGCCCGGATGGGTGATCTCGTACGGGCTCATCGCGGCGTCGCCGACGATCACCAGCTTATGGTCGGCCCCGAACTTGTGGATGACGTCGATGGTGTTGGTCCGCTCGGCCCACCGCCGCCGGTTTTCCTTCCACACGCCCTCATAGATGCAGTTGTGGAAGTAGTAATGTTCAAGGTGCTTGAACTCGCTTCGGCAGGCGCTGAACAGCTCTTCGACCAGGCGCACATGCCCGTCCATCGACCCGCCGATATCGAGGAATAGCAGCAGCTTCACCGCATTGTGCCGCTCGGGCCGCATCCTGACGTCGAGCCACCCGCGGCGCGCCGTGCCGTCGATCGTCCCTTCAAGGTCGAGCTCGTCCGCCGCGCCTTCCCGGGCGAAGCGGCGGAGGCGGCGCAGGGCGACCTTGATCGCCCGCGTCCCGATCTCGCGCCGGTCGTCGAGATCCTGGAATTCGCGCTTCTCCCAGACCTTGATGGCCCGGCCATGCTTCCCCGGACCGCCGATCCGAACCCCCTCGGGATTATACCCGCCATGCCCGAACGGAGAGGTGCCGCCGGTGCCGATCCACTTGTTGCCGCCTTCGTGGCGCCCCTGCTGCTCCTCGAGCCGCTTCTTCAGCGTCTCCATGATCTCGTCCCACGAGCCGAGCGACTTGATCTGCTCCATCTCCTCGGCCGTCAGATATTTCTCGGCGACCAGACGCAGCCATTCCTCGGGGATGGCTGGCGCTTCCTCACCGCTGCTCATCAATCCCTTGAAGACCTCGCCGAAAATCCGGTCGAACCGGTCGAGCTTGGTCTCGTCGTGCACGAAGACGGAGCGGGCGAGATAATAGAATTGCTCGGGTGATTGCTCGATCACGCCGGCGTCCAGCGCCTCCAGAAGCAGCAGATGCTCCTTGAGACTTGCCGGGATGCCGCCCCGGCGAAGCGCTTCGACGAAGGAAATGAACATGGGGCGGAATTAGCACAGAGGGGCGGGGCTGCGTAGGCGTTACGATCAAGCGCCTTCCCGTCCCGTTATGGGATGCTTAACGCGTTGGCGCTTCCCTCGCGGTAAACGACACGCCATCTCCTGCATCGTGTTCAACTGCGCGCCGAAATCCTGACCTTTGCGCTACGACGATCGCCTTGCGACCGTTCTTGGCCAGCCCGCCGCCGATGCGCGCGGGCGGGCGGTGCAATGGCGTCAGCTCGTTGAGCTGCTCGCGCATGGCCAAGAGGTCAGCCCCGATCTTGGCGAACGCGCGCTCGCCCGGACAGCGCAGCTGATGCGTGACGTCAGTCCTGACCTGCTGGCCGCAACTGCGCGCGCAATCGCCGGGCTTCAGGTTCCCGCGGAGTTGATGGCCCTTTTCGCTGCGCGCGGAGCTGCGGCGTCGGCGGCCCTCCTTGCCGCGGCCGACCTCAGCCCCGAGGATTGGGCGAAAGTGCGGGGCGCCGCTGCGGAGGACGTACTGCCGCTCCTCGATGCGCTGGAGCCCGCGCGCCATGACGTTGCGCCGGCTTCCCATGCACCTGCGGAGGAGGTCGCGGTTGCGGTCCCGGCTCGTTTGCCAGAACCCGTATCACCACCCCCCGAGCCTCGACCGGAAGCAAGTTCGCGCGGCCTTGTCACTTCCTCGCCTTCGCTGTTTCGATGGGAGACAGGACCGACGGGTGAGATCGACTGGGTCGACGGTGCGCCGCGCGCAGCGCTGGTCGGGCGGAGCGTCGCCGAAAGCTTTGCCGAACCGTTCGTCGCACGCCTGCCGTTTGCCGATGAGCCGCTGGTGATCGGCGACGAGGGCGCCCTCGCCGGTGAATGGCGGTGGAGCGGGGCGCCTGCCTTCTTCGCGGATACCGGGCGGTTTGCGGGTTATCGCGGGATCGCGCGCCGTGAAGGCGTTTCGGCCGACGTCGCGACCGCCGCGGTCGAGGCGGCCGCTCCGGCGGCGGACGATGGGCTGCGCGAACTGATGCACGAGCTGCGTACGCCGCTCAACGCGATCATCGGGTTTGGCGAGATCATCGAGGGCCAGTATCTTGGGCCCGCGCACCGCGCCTATCGCGACCGAGCGTCCGAAATCGTGCGGCAGGCGCGCAACCTGTCCGATGCGGTCGACAACCTCGACCTTGCCGCACGGCTGCGCTCGGGACGCTTGCAGGGGGAGGCGAGCAGCGGAGCTGACGTCATCCGCAAGGTACTGCGCGAAGTGACCGAGGTTGCCGGGGAGCGGCAAGTGACGGCGGTGACCGAGGACCGCAGCAGTGCGGCGAGGATCGCCTTGCCGCCGATGCTGGTCGAACGGGTCGTGCGGCAGTTCGCCATGGCGATGATCGAGCCGGCCGTCGCGGGCGAGCGCCTCGGTATCGTGGTCGACAAGATGGGTTCGAGCCTCGCGATCGGGATCGAGCGGGCGACCGCGCTGCGGGGCCTGTCCGAACAGCAGATCCTGGCCGACCGCGGACGGGCAGGAATGCGCTTTGCGCTGCGGCTGGTGCAGGGGCTGGCGACAATGACCGGCGGGCGGCTGGACATCGCGTCGGACCGGCTGGTCCTGCTGCTGCCGCTTTCCGATTGAGCGAAGTGGTCGGGGAGACAGGATTCGAACCTGCGACCCTCTGCTCCCAAAGCAGACGCGCTACCAGGCTGCGCCACTCCCCGACGCGAGCCGCCTAGCAGGTGCTTGGCGGTCGCGCCACACCTGTCTAAGGGCGGCCCGGGGCCTGTAGCTCAACGGTAGAGCCAGCCGCTCATAACGGCCAGGTTGGGGGTTCGAATCCCTCCGGGCCCACCAACCCTTATTGCTTGTTTTCCGGCGGCGGCGGGTTGTCGCGGCTTTCCTCGCGGATACCGCGGGCAGCGCCGTCGGCACCGGCCTCGATCTTGTCGCCGGCGCGGTTGGCGGCGTCGCCGACGTCCTTGGCGGCATCCTTGATCGCGGGAGCAGCCTTGTCGGCAGCATCCTTGACCTCGGCCGCGGCATTTTCGGCGATGGCGCCCGCGCGATCGATCGTGCGGTCGACCTTCTGGTCATTGATGGTGATCGCAGTGGTGTCGTTGCCGGGGTCGCGCTCGACGTTGCAGGCAGCAAGCGCCAGCGGGAGCGCGATCAGGAGTGGCAGACGGTTCATGGCGTATCCTTGTTGACGGTTGCGCTCCCAGAACGAGCCGGAGCGCGTCGGGTTTCCGCCTCGATCGACGCATCGGCCGCGGCGTTCTCGGCCTGTGCCATCAGGGCATTGGCGGTCTCGGCGGTCTGATTGGGCAGCGGCGGCACATCGTCGCCAGTGTCCGAAGCCGAGCAGCCTGCCGTCACCAGCAGGGCCGCAGAAAGGAGGAGGAGACCGCCTGCCTTCACCGCCGCCGCTTCCGCGGACCGACCGGACGCGGCTCGACCGGGCCGGCAAGGACGGCAAGGCTGGTCGTCCAGGCGGCGACATTCTGCTGCAGCTGCTTGCGGTCGATCATCGCCAGCGTGTCGTCGGGGGTGTGGTGAACGTCGAAGTAGCGCGTGCCGTCCTGCTGGAGCGACGCGCCCGGCAGGCCGTCGCCGAGCATCGGGCCGATGTCGGAGCCTTCGGCCTCGGCCAGGCTGCCCGGAACGATGCCGAGCGGGGCGAGCAGACGCTGGAGGCGCTTGCCCTCGGCCTCGCGGCCGGCACCGAGGCGGCTGTCGACGCGCCACACGCGGTCGGCGCCGAAGTCGCTTTCCATCAGCGCGTGATGCGGTTCCTTGCCGTGACGCTTGCGATAGTCGAGGCCGCCGAACAGCCCGACCTCCTCGGCGCCGAACCAGACGATGCGGATCGGCCGCGAAGGCTGTCCGGCGTCCATGATGCGCTTGGCGGCGGCGGTGACGATCCCGCAGCCCGCCGCATCGTCGATCGCTCCGGTGCCGAGGTCCCAGCTGTCGAGGTGGCAGCCAACCAGCACTGCCGGGGCGGCCGGGTCCCGGCTTGGCACGTCGGCGATGACATTGCCCGACTGGCCCTTCGTCACCTTCGATTCGAGGGTGAGGCGGAGGGTCGGGCGCTGGCCGCGGGCGAAGATCCGCTCGAGCTGGTCGGCATCGGGATTGGCGAGGGCACCGGCAGGGATCGGGGTCGCGCCGTCGGCAAAGGACATGGTGCCAACGTGAGGATTGCGATGGTCGCGGTCGGTGCCGATCGAGCGCACCACAATGGCGATCGCGCCCTTCTGCGAGGCGACCGTCGGACCCTGGCGGCGTGGGGCACCGAAGACGCCGTAGCTGCTGCCGTCCTGGGTGCGGGGCATGTCATGGCCGATATAGACGATCTTCCCGCGGACCTGCTCGGGCGGCGCGGCCCGAAGCGCATCGACGCTGGCGAAGGCGACCACTTCGCCGGTGACGCCGCCGGCCGGGGTCGAGGCGCTGTTGCCGAGTGCGGCGACGACGAGCCTCTGCGGGTAGGGGCCGAGCAGTTCCGCCTGTTCGCGGCCACGCTGCCAGACGGGCATGTCGAACTGTTCGACCCGCACGTTGCTGAACCCCATGGCGGTGAGCCGGCGGACCGCCCAGTCGCGGGCGCGGGCTTCGGCTTCGGTGCCGGCAAGACGCGGGCCGACCTCGGTGGTGAGGTCTTCGGTGAGGCGCCAGGCATGATCGTCCTCGAGCGCAGCGGTGCGAAGCGCGGCGATGGCCTGGTCGGGATCGGGCGACGCGGTCGGCTGAGCGAGGGCGGGAAGGGCGACGGCGGCGAGCAGGCCGGCAAGGAGAGTGCGCATGGCTGCGGCTGTAGGCCGGTCGGTGGCAGGGGCAAGGAAAAGTGAAACTGCCTTGAATTTCACTTTGTCCACTTCGCCCCCGCGGACCGCCTGGCCGGTCGTGGGAGGCAAATTTACACCAGGCTGCACGCCGACAACCCAGTCAGTGCAAATCCTACATTGCAAGGCGTTCGGCGGTCAGAGCAGGCGCATCTGGCGGCCTTCGGGCGGGCGGAAGAGGTCGCGGCGGAGGGTGAGGCGGGTCGTGCCAAGGCCGCTCTTGCGGACCGCGGCGGCAAAGCGGGTGCGGAGGAGATCGGCCCACGGCCCTTCGCCCTGCATGCGGGTGAAGAAGTTAGGGTCATTGTCCTTGCCGCCGCGCATCGACTTGATGGTCGCCATCACCTTGGCCGCGCGATCGGGATAATGCTCGTCGAGCCAGGCGCGGAACAGCGGCGCGACCTCGTGCGGGAGGCGGACGGGCAGGTAGAAACCGGCGCGCGCTCCGGCCGCCGCCCCGGCCGCAACGATGCGTTCGAGTTCGTGATCGGTAACCTGCGGGATGATCGGGGCAACGGCGAGCAGGGTCGGAACCCCGGCATCGTTCAGCTGGCGGATCGCGTCGATGCGCCTGGCGCCCGCGGGGGCGCGCGGTTCGAGCGTGCGGCTGATCGACGGATCGAGCGAGGTCACCGACAGCGCGATCGCGGCCAGCCCGCGATGCGCGGCGGGGGCGATCAGGTCGAGATCGCGCAGCACGCGGTTGGACTTGGTGGTGATGGTGAAGGGGTGGCCGGTTTCTGTCAGCAATTCGATGATCGAACGGGTGATGCGATAACGCCCCTCGATCGGCTGATAGGGATCGGTGTTGGTGCCAAGCGCGATCGGCGCGACGTCATAGCCCGGACGCGACAGCGCCGCGTGGAGCAGCTTGGCGGCATCGGGCTTCACGAACAGGCGACTTTCGAAATCCACCCCGGGCGATAGGTCGTGATAGGCGTGGGTCGGCCGCGCAAAGCAGTAGATGCAGCCATGTTCGCACCCGCGATAGGGATTGATCGAGCGATCAAAACCGATGTCGGGCGAGCGATTGCGGGTGAGGATGGATTTGGGCCGCTCAACCGTCACAGTGGTGCGGCGCTGGCTGACCCCGTCGAGCGCCTCTACCTCGTCCAGCCAGTCGCCTTCAACCAAGCGCTCCGGCAGGTTGAAGCGCGTCGGCACAGCATTGCGGGTGGCGCCGCGGCCCGGGATCGACTCGACTGGCATGGGGGAAATATACCAGCACCAAAGAACAGAACAAGAACGACTTGGTTCTGCAACATAAGTGAGCGCGCGCTGTCACCTTGGCCGGCTATTGCCCAAGCCATGGACAAGGAACGGCTTTCTCCTTCCGAACCACCGCACAAGCCGCGGCTCAGCCTGGCCGAGGAGCAACGGCTGGCGTTCGAGGAAGATCAGAAGCGCGGCGTCCGTCCGGGCACCACGCGCTTCTTAGAATTCCTGTTCCGCAATTAGCGCCTGACGGGAAAGCTCGGCCATTTGTGCTGGGCAAGCTCGCTCAGCGTCGTCGTCGGCTGGCCTTCGAAGCCCTGATAGACCCACAGGTTGCGCATCACCGCGGGCACGTAGAAGCGGGTTTCCCAGAAGGGCATGCTTTCGATCCACAGCAATGGGTCGCCGCGATCGTTGACCTGCCAGCGGCCGACCGGAAGCGGGCCGGCATTGTAGCTGGCGATGACCTTGGGCAGCTGTCCGCCGGTCGCGGGGTGGGTCCGCATCCATTCGATCCAGGCTTGGCCGAAGCTCATGTTCACCGTGGGGTCCTTGAGGTCCCCTGGGGCAAGCCCGCGGGCGCGAACGATGAGGTCGCGGGTCGAGGGCAGGACCTGCATCAGCCCGACCGCCCCGGCCTGGCTGACCGCTTCTGAACGGAACGAGCTTTCCTGGAGGCTGTGGGCGAGCGCCAGCGCGGGGTCGATCCGCCAGCCTTCGCGCGGGGTCCAGCTGGGCGCTGGATAGCGGGCGGCGGCGGGAACGCGGGCGCCGGGCTGGCCGAAATGCGCGAGGAAATGCTGGGTGGCGGCAAGCTCGAGCCGGGCGGCGGTGGCGGCAAGCGCGGTCTGTTCGGCCGGGGTGCCGATGCGCGCCTGGTAACGAAGCAGTTCGCCCGCCAGGTCGCGCTCGCCGATCCGGACCAGCTCTTCGGCGCGGGTGACGTTGGGAAGGCGGGCGATACTGCTCGCGGCATTGCGGTCGAGCGGCTGGAGGCGGGTTTCGAGGCCGAGGGAGCGGCGGGCGAGGAGGCCGTAGAAGGTTTCCGGATTGGCGGCCGCAGCGCGCAGCAGCGGCTGGACCGCGCCCGGGCGGCGGCATGCCATTTCGGCGCGCGCGGCCCAGAAGTTGCCGGCGGCCGACAGGCTGGGTTCGGCAGAGCGGGCGCCGACTTCGCGGAAGGAGCGCGCCGCGGTCTCGCAATCGTTCATCCGCCAGCTGGCGAGGCCGCTGACCCATTCGGCCTGCTGCGCCCACGGCCCGGTCGGCGCGCGGGTCACCGACAGCGAGGGCGGCGGGGGCGGGGCGAGCGGCTGCAGCCGTTCCGCGACGTCCTCGGGAGGAAGCGACGGGGCCGGTGGCGGCGGGGGCGGGGTGTAGGGCCCGCGGGCGAGATCGGCGAGGCGGCGCGCGTCTGCATCCTGGCCGCGGACGTAATAGATCCATGCGACCCGCTGGCCGAGCTCGGCGCGGGCTTCGGCGCTGATCTGTGGCAGGGCAGCGAGAAGCATCGCCTCGGCGCCCGCCGCGTCATCCACCTTGACGAGGGGTTCGAGCGCCTTGCGCAATTTGTCGACCGCGGGCTCGCCCACGACGGGGCTGGCGCGGCCGCGGCGGGGGGTGGCGCCGATCGGCACCAGTGCTGCACGGCGGGGGAGCGGCGGGAAGGCGGTCGCGCCGCGGGCCACGGCCATGCGCTGAAGCTGCTCGGCCTGGGGCAGCTCGGGCGCCTGGGCGAGGAGGGCGAGCAGCTGTTCGGCGGAGACCGGGGGCGAACCCTTGGCGGTGTAGAGCTGGGCCTTGGCGAGCGGCGCGAGCGGGGAGGCGGGCAGCGCAGCGATGCCGGCCTGTGCGGCCGCCCACTGGCTGCCGCGGATGGCGGCGAATACCTCGGGCCAGTTCTTGGGAACGACCAGGGTCGGCGTCGGGGGCGCGACGGGCGTCGGGGCCTGCGCCTCGTGCGGTTCCTCGATCGGGGCGAGGGGATCGTCGGGCGGCGGCGGGGCCGGTTGGGGCTGGGCGGAAAGCAGAAGGGTAAAAGCAGACAGGATCACGATTGGGCACCCATGATCAGGAGGAGGTCGGCCCAGGCGAGCGCCTTGTGGCCGTTGTTCTGGAGGAGCTGGCGGGGCGGGAAGGTGACGGCGGCGGGGATTCCGGCGACCCGGTGGAGCTTGCCCCGCGCGCTTGCCATCGGACGCCCGAGGAGAAGCTTGGACGGCTGGTCGCCGAGCAGCAGCAGCCGCTTCGGCGCGGCGAGCGCGATCTGGGACAGGATCGTGTCGCGGCAAGCCTCGGTATCGGCTTCGGAGAAGCGCGTCCCGCCGGCCGAAAAGCAGGTCAGGGGCGCGACATAGACCTGGTCGGGCGCCAGGCCGATGGTGCGGAGCATGCGTGTCGTCAGCACCCAGGCGGCGGCGCCGATCGGCTTGCCTTCGGCGGTGTCTTCGGGCGCCGGGCTTCCGGTCAGGAGCATCAGTTCGGCATTGGCCGGACCGTGGGGAAGGGCGCGGGCGGCGCCGGCGCGGAACAGGGGAAGGTCGGCGCTTTCGGCGAGCCAGGCGTGGAAGGCTTCAAGGGTGGCGGGCTTTTCCCGAACCGCCTGCGGGATCGGTTCTGCTTGCTGCGAGACATCTTCGGGCAGTGACGATGACGGGAGGGGAGCAGCGCGCACGCGCCAGTCTCGCGCCTCGTCCTGGACCGCGACGTCGACGCCCGCCTCGACCCACCAGGCGAGCAGGCTCATCGCCTCCGCCCGGGTCAGCCCGCCCACCTCTGGTCCCTCGCTCATCGCCTGCAGCATAGCCCTTGCGGCCATTGACGGAAGTGGCGGTGGAGGCCAAGTCCCTGCCCGAGAGAAAAGAAGGACTTGAGCGAGGCGATGAGCGACCGGGAGTCGATGGAATATGACGTCGTGATCGTGGGCGCGGGGCCGGCTGGCCTCAGCGCGGCGATCCGGTTGAAGCAGCTGGCGAACGAAGCCGGCCGCGAGCTGAGCGTCTGCATCCTCGAGAAAGGCTCGGAAGTCGGCGCGCACATCCTGTCGGGCGCGGTGATCGATCCCAAGAGCCTCGACGAACTGCTGCCCGACTGGCGCGAGGACAATTCGTGCCTGCTGAACCGGGTGCCGGTCACCAGCAACCACCATTGGGTGCTAACCAAGACCAAGAAGTACAACCTGCCGCACCTGATGATGCCGGGCTTCCTCGACAACAAGGGGACGTTCACGGGCAGCCTTGCCAACCTCTGCCGCTGGCTGGCCGGCAAGGCCGAGGAGCTGGGGGTCGAGATTTTCCCCGGCTTTCCGGCAGCCGAACTGCTCTACAATGACGACGGCTCGGTGAAGGGCGTCGCGACGGGGGCGATGGGGGTTGCGCGCGATGGCAGCCACAAGGGCGACTATCAGCCCGGGATGGAGCTACACGCCCGCTACACCTTCTTTGCCGAGGGCGCGCGCGGCAGCCTGACCAAGCAGCTGAAGAAGGAGTTCGACCTCGAAGCCGAGTGCCAGCCGCAGGTTTATGGCATCGGGATCAAGGAATTGTGGGACGTTGATCCCAAGAAGCACAAGCCGGGCACGGTGATCCACACCCAGGGCTGGCCGCTTGACGACGCATGGGGTGGCGGGTGGATCTATCACCAGGACAATCACCAGGTGTCGATCGGCTTCGTGGTCGCGCTCAATTACAAGAACCCGCACCTGTCGCCGTTTGACGAGATGCAGCGCTACAAGCAGCATCCGGCGATCCGGCCGTTGCTGGAAGGCGGCCGCCGCGTTTCCTACGGCGCTCGCGCGATCAACGAGGGTGGGTGGCAGAGCATTCCCAAGCTCGCTTTCCCGGGCGGGGCGCTGATCGGCTGTTCGGCGGGGTTCGTGAACGTGCCGCGGATCAAGGGCACGCATACGGCGATGAAGTCGGGCATGCTGGCAGCCGAGGCCGCCTTCGCCGCGGTCGGCGCCGATCGTCGCAGCGATGTTCTCAGTGATTATGAGCCGTCGGTCAGAAATGGCTGGATTGGCGAGGAATTGCGCAAGGTCCGCAATGCCGAACCGGCCGTCGCCAAGTTCGGCGCGACCATCGGCACCATCCTTGCGGGCGCCGACTTGTGGATGCAGCATCTGAAGATCGGCCTGCCGGTCACGATGAAGCATCATCCCGACCACGAGACGCTGTGGCGGCGCGATATCGCCCCGGCGATCAACTACCCGCGGCCCGACGGGGTGATCAGCTTCGACAAATTGTCGAGCGTCTTCCTGTCGAACACCAATCACGAGGAGGATCAGCCGATCCACCTCCAGCTGAAGGACCCGACGATCCCGACGCGGGTCAATTTGCCCGACTATGATGGCCCTGAGCAGCGCTACTGCCCGGCGGGCGTCTACGAATATGTGGTCGAGAATGGCGCGCCGCGGCTGCAGATCAACGCGCAGAACTGCGTCCACTGCAAGACGTGCGACATCAAGGATCCTTGCCAGAACATCAACTGGGTGACCCCGGAGGGCGGCGGTGGGCCCAATTACCCGAACATGTAGCGTTGCCCTTGCCCTTGCGCTTGTAGCTCCCGCGGCGGTTGCCGCGCCGGGGCAGGCGCGGGTGGATTTCCTTCGTTCTTCCGCCTCGACCTTCGTCGCTGCCCGGGCCGCCGCCAGTGCGGGGGATCCGCGGCGGGCGGCGATCCTTTATGCCAGCCTGGCAAGCGACCCCGAAGCCAATCGCTTCGTCGGCGAACGGGCGCTGGGTCAGGCGATCCTCGCCGGGGACATGCCGCTGGCGCTTCGGCTCGCCCGGGCGCAGCCGGGCGAGACCCTTGGGGTCGATGCCCGCATGTTGCTGGCCGCCGATGCACTGCGCAGCGGCAAGGGCGCGGCGCTGGTCGAGCGCGGCCTTCCGACCGAGCTCAGGTTCCTCGAGCCGTTCCTCAAGGCCTGGACACTGGCCGAGCGGGGCCGGTGGCGCGATGGCGTCGCCGTGCTGGACGCGATCGGGCGCGACAACATGCTGGCGGGGCTTGCCCCTGAGCATAAGGCGCTGATCCTGCTGGCGGCGGGACGGACAAGCGAAGCCAAGCCGCTGCTGGAGCCTGCTATCGCCGCGGCGCGGGGCCGGTCCAACCGATTGCGGATCGCCTTTGCCGCCGGGCTTGCGGCGAAGGGCGAGCGCGACGCCGGAATGGCGCTGCTTGGAGGGCGCGACGTCACCCTTCACAATGCTGCGGCCAGCCTGGCCGCCGAGCGCCGCCCGCGCCCCCTCATCACGACGGCGGCGCAGGGCCTGTCCGAACTGCTGACCGCGCTGGTCCTGAACCTCGACGAGGACGAGGAGCCGGCGCTCCCGCTTGCGCTGACCCAAGTCGCGCGCTTCGCCGATCCCGCCAACGAGCAGGCGGTGCTCCTGCTCGGGGTGCTGCTCGAACGGAGCGGGCGTTTCGACGATGCGATCATGCTGCAGCGGACGCTTGCCGAACGCTCGCCCTTCATCGACGAAGCGCGCGATGGCGAGATCCGCACCCTGCTTGCCGCCGGGCGCAAGGACGAGGCGCTGGCCCGGGCCAAGGCCTTCGTCGCCGAGGATGGCCAGCAGCCTTCGGATTGGCTGCGGCTGGGCGATGTGCTCGATGCGATGAAGCGGCACGAGGAAGCGGCGGTGGCCTATGGCGGCGCAGTGCAGGTGATGGCCGCCGGCGCAGCCGGGCCCGAGCCGTGGACCGTCCACCTGCTTCGCGGCGCGGCGCTCGAACAGGCAGGAAAGTGGCCGCAGGCCGAAAGCGCGCTCGAACTTGCTTACCGGATGGCGCCGGAGAACCCGACCGTCCTCAATTATCTTGGCTATGCGCGGCTGGAGCGTGGCGAGAAGTTGGCCGAAGCCGAAGCGATGATCGCGGAAGCCAGCCGCCGTGCGCCCAACGATGCGTCGATCACGGATTCGCTGGGATGGGCGCAGTTCAAGCGCGGCAAGGTTACCGAGGCGATCGCGACGTTGCAGCGGGCGGCGGCGGCAGAACCCGGCCTGTCCGAAATCCACGAGCATCTGGGTGATGCCCTCTACACGGCGGGGCGCAAATATGAGGCGCGGTTCGCCTGGGCCGCCGCGCTGGTCAGTGCCGAGGACGACGTGTCAGCGCGTGTATCCGCCAAGATCGGGGCCGGGCTGACCCCCGCCACCGCCGCGCCGTGAGCAGGCCGCCCCTGGTCGAGGTCGCGCCGGCCAAGCTCAATCTCGCGCTCCACGTCCGCGGCCGCCGGGCCGACGGCCGCCACGACCTCGAGACGATATTCGCCTTCTGCACCGATGGCGACAAACTGACCGCGCTCGAATCCGACGATCTGTCGCTGACGATCACCGGTCCGTTCGCCGCAATGCTCGACGATGGGCCCGGCAACCTCGTCCACCGCGCGGCAAGCGCCCTTGCCGCCGAGGCCCGGGTCGGAAAGGGCGTCGCCCTGACGCTCGAGAAGAATTTGCCCGTGGCGAGCGGGATCGGCGGCGGTTCGGCCGATGCGGGCGCGGCGCTGCGGCTGCTGACGCGATTTTGGGGCACCGACCCGGCACTGGCGCAGCGGCTGGCTCCGGAACTCGGCAGCGACGTGCCCGCATGCCTGCTCAGCATGACCGCGCGCGGGACGGGGGCGGGCGACGCGCTCGAACTGGTCGATGCCGGCGTTGCCGACACCCCGGTGCTGCTGGTCAATCCGATGTTGCCGCTGTCGACCCGCGATGTCTTTGCCGGCTGGGACGGGGTCGACCGTGGGCCGCTTGGCGACTGGCGCGAGGGACGTAACGACCTCGAAGCGCCGGCGCGGCGGCTGGTGCCCGCGATCGGCGAGGTGCTCGACTGGTTCGAGGAGCAGGACGGCGTCGATCTTGCCCGGATGTCGGGCTCGGGCGCGACCTGCTTCGCCCTGTTCGAAACCGAGGATGCGCGCGATGCCGCCGCCGCCGCTTGCCCGGAGGAATGGTGGCAGATGGCGAGCTTTGTCCGGTGAGCCGGCCAATCCTTAGCGCCTCCGAGATGCGCAGCGCCGAAGCCGCGGCGCCGGTCGCGCTTTCGGAACTGATGGAGCGGGCCGGACAGAGCCTCGCCGAAGCAGCCCTGCGCTTTGCCGGGCCGGTGCCGGCATTGCTGCTGTGCGGGCCGGGCAACAATGGCGGCGACGGTTTTGTCGCGGCGCGTTACCTGCACCAGCGCGAGGTCGAGGTACGGGTGGCGGCCTTGGGCGAAGCGCAGACCGACCTTGCCCGCGCCGCGCGGGCGGCCTGGGGCGGGGCGATCGAGCCGATCGAGGATGCGGCGCCCGCGCCATTGGTGATCGATTGCCTGTTCGGAACCGGCCTCAAGCGCGGCCTGGAAGATGCTGTTTCCGAACGACTTTCCGGGTTGGTGAAGAGCGCGCAGTGGGCGGTCGCGGCGGATTTGCCGAGCGGGGTGGAGGCGGACAGCGGGGGGTTGCTGTCGCAGGTGCCGGCGTTCGACCTGACGGTGAGCTTCGGCGCCCTGAAGCCGGCACACCGGCTGATGCCGGCGATGGCGCGGATGGGGCGGGTCGTGCTGGCCGATATCGGGATCACGGCGGACGGCCCGTGGTTCGAGATCGGGGAGCCAGCGCTACCGCCGGTGGCGCCCGACGCGCACAAGTACAGCCGCGGGCTGGTGCATTGCCTGACCGGCGAGATGCCAGGCGCGATGGCACTGGCGGCGTCGGCGGCGGCACGGAGCGGGGCAGGCTATGTGCGGGTGTCGACCTCGGCGCCGATCGCCGGGTTGCCGCGCAGCGTGGTGCAGGTCGGGGACGCACCGCTCGCCGACCCGCGGATCGGCTGCCTGCTGGTCGGTCCCGGCCTCGGCAAGCTGCCCCAGCTTCTGACGCTTGCGCTGACCAGCCACCGGCCCAAGGTGATCGATGCCGAAGCGATCGGCCATGTCGGGGATCCTGCCCGGCTGAAGGGGCAGGATGCGGTCATCACGCCGCATTCGGGCGAGTTCGCGACCTTGTTCGGCGAGCTCCCCGGCAGCAAGGCGGAGCAGGCGCTGGCGGCGGCGGCGGCGTCGGGCGCGGTGGTGGTCTACAAGGGCGCGGACACGTTGGTGGCGGCTCCGGACGGGCGCCTGGGCTTTGCTCCGCCCGCCCCGGCGTGGCTGGCGACGGCAGGGACCGGCGATGTGCTGGCGGGGATGATCGCGGCGCTGCGGGCGCGGGGAATGCCGGCGTTCGAGGCCGCCTGCGCTGGCGTGTGGCTGCACGGACGGGCGGCGGAGCGGGCTGGACCGTACATGATTGCAGACGATCTGCTGGAGTGGCTGTGAGGGAGACGATTTTGCGGATTGCGGCGCGCGGCGATGGCGTGACCGCCAGCGGGCAGCATGTCGCCTTTGCCGCGCCCGGCGACCTGGTCGCCGAAGACGGGACCGTCACGCCCGGGCCGCATCGGCAATTGCCGCCATGCCGTCACTTTCCGGCGTGCGGCGGGTGCCAGCTCCAGCATGTCGACGATGCGGCTTACACTGATTTCCTGACCGCGCGGGTCGAAGGCGCGTTGGCGCAGCAGGGACTGACAACAGTCCTGCGCGCTCCGCACCTGTCGCCGCCGCGCAGCCGGCGCCGGGCAACGCTGCGGGCGCTCAAGGCCGGGGGCAAGGTGGTGCTCGGCTTCAACGCCGAAAAGTCGAACCGCATCATCGACATGGCCGAATGCCATATCCTGCGGCCCGAGCTGTTCGCGCTGGTGGCGCCGCTGCGCGAGCTGCTGTCGCTGCTGCTTGCTGCCAAGCGCGGGGGCGAGGTGCACATGACCCTTGCCGACCAGGGCGTCGACCTGATGCTGAAGGGCGTCAGGGCCGACGGCTTCGAAGCGGCGCAGGGGCTGGTCGATTTCGCCGAACAGCATGGCCTCGCCCGATTGAGCCTCGACGAGGGGCTGGGGCCCGAGGTCAGGTGGGAGCCGCAGCCGGCGACCGTGACCCTGTCGGGACGCCCGGTGCCGCTACCTGTCGGGGCCTTCCTGCAGGCGACCGCCGACGGCGAGGAAGCGCTGGTCGAAGCGGTGCGGGAAGCGGTGGGCAAGGCGTCGGCGTCGGCCGACCTGTTCGCGGGGATCGGGACCTTTGCCCTTGCGCTGCCCGGACGGGTGCTGGCCGCCGAGGCAAGCCGTGACGCCGTGCTGGCGCTGAAGCGCGCGGTGCCGGGCATCGCCGCGCAGCACCGCGACCTCTACCGGCGGCCCCTGATGGCGGAAGAGATGGTGGGACTGGAGGCCGTAGTGCTCGATCCCCCGCGCTCGGGCGCGGAGGCGCAGGTCGCCGAGCTGGCGAGGTCAGCGGTGCCGCGGATCGCCTATGTCAGCTGCAACCCCGCGACCTTCGCGCGCGATGCGGCGGTGCTGATTGAAGGCGGCTACCGGCTCGAATGGGTGCGCCCGGTCGGGCAATTCCGCTGGTCGACCCATATCGAGCTGGCAGCCTCCTTCGCCCGTTAGTGCCAGAGCGCCATTGCGGCGTGGAAGGTCAGCGCGGCGAGGCAGAAGGTCGACAGCGCAAACAGGCTGAGGCGGATCGCCACCACATTGATCGTCGCCTGGACGATGCTGTGGATTACCCGCAGCGCGACGTAGGCCCAGGCCAGCATGACGTTCACCGGATGGTCGAAGCCCATCACCGCCAGCGCGAGGACGATGGCGTAGAACAACGTCGGCTGTTCCATCAGGTGATTGTAATTGTGCGCCTTCCACTGCGCCTTGGCTTCGGGGCTGGCGTCGAGCGCGGCCCCGCGTGATCCGGGCGGGATGGTACGGAGCGACACGCCAAGCCGCTTGAACGCCCCGCGACGCGCGATCGCCATCCACACCAGCATGACGAGCGACCAGGCGACCAGAGCGACGATCGGCCCGAGCAATGGACTTGGCTGCACCAATGAAAAACCCTCCCCCGTGTGAGCGGAGGAGGGTCGTTCATTTCGCTTCGGTAAGCAATCCGAACTTAATCGAACAGCTTTGCAAACGCGCGCTTGGCGCGGGTCTTCCAGTGGCCGCGATGGTAGGCGTCGGACGCCAGCAGCGGCAGCACCGAGGTCGCCTCGGCGAAGACCATCTGCTCGAGCGCGGTCGAGACCTTGCCCCAGCTGGCGGCTTCCTGAAGCGTCGAGGAGGAGCAGGCGCCGTCGCGCACGTCGGCGACGGTGATCTGCACCGCATACTTGTGGACCTCGACGTCCTCGTGGCCGAGGATCTCGGCGCAGACGACGGTGTCCTGCGTGAAGTTCTTCGGCACGCCGCCGCCGATCATCAGCAGGCCGGTGGTGCCGGCCTTGATCTTGATGTCGGTCAGTTCGCGGAAGTCGGCAATCGAATCCATCGTCATGTAGCGGCGGCCCGCCTTCATCGCGTCGACCTGATGCTTGACGAGACCGAAGCCGGCCGAGCTGTCGGTGAACGCCGGGCAGAAGATCGGCACGTCATGCTCGTAGGCGAGCTTGACTAGGCTGTTGTCCTTCTTGCCGTTTTCCATCAGCCACTTGCCCATCTCCTTGATGAACTCGCGGCTCGAATAAGGGCGCGGCTCCAGCGTGTCGGCGATCTTGCCGATGGTGAAGTCGGTGTCCTGCAGCTGGATCTCGTCGATGTAGGTATCGTAGATACGATCGATGTAGAGCGAGCGCAGCGTATCATCGTCAGGAATTTCAAGCGCTTGATAGTGCTTGTGGCCAAGTGCTTCGAAGAAATCCATGTCGACGATCGACGCGCCGGTGGCGACGATGGCGTCGACCATGTTGGAGCGGACCAGTTCGGCATAGAGGTCCATGCAGCCGCCGGCCGAGGTCGAGCCGGCGATCACCAGGATGACCGAGCAATCGGGATCGCTCAGCATCTGGTTGTAGATGTCGGTGGCGCGGGCAAGGTCGCGGCTGGTGAAGCTCATTTTGCCCATCGCCTCGACGATCGGGCGGGCATCGAACTTGGTGATGTCTATATGTTCGACGGTGCTGGACAGCAGCTCCGCCTTGCGGGTGTCGTTGATCTTGGTCTCGGTGGTCATGATCGTCTTCCTTGATGAAAACGCCCGTCATCAAGCCGTCACCCCGGACTTGGATCCGGGGTCTGCCTTTTCTTCGATCGAGCAAGAAGAAGGCGGATGCCGGGTCAAGCCCGGCATGACGAAAGGTGGCGGCACGGCGCTGAGCCGTGCCGAACTCCTGTTACAGCTTCACCACGTTGGAACGGGCGGGCTCGGCCGCTTCGCCGTAGAGGCTGGCCATCGGCGCGTCGGTGACCGCCACCGCCCAGCCGCTGGCCGAACCGAACCCGTTGAAGCGGGTCCGCATCGCCGCGCCATACGCGCCGAGCATGCCGATCTCGACATAGTCGCCGGGACCGACGTCGCCGGGCAGATCGAACGGCCCGACCATGTGGTCGAGGTCGTCACAGGTTGGCCCGTAGAAGCTGAAGCCGTGCGGGCGGGTGTCGCTTTCCTCGTCGCGGACCAGCCGGACGGGGAAGCGCCAGCCGATGTGCGCGGCGTCGAACAGCGTCCCGTAGGCACCGTCGTTGATGTAGAGCTCGTCACCGCGGCGCTTCTCGACGCGGACGAGGACCGAGGCATATTCGGCGCACAGGGCACGGCCCGGCTCGCACCACAGTTCGGCCGAGTAGCTGATCGGCAGCTTTTCGAACGATTCGTGGATGACCGCGAAATAGGCCTCGAGCGGCGGCGGCTCCATGCCCGGGTAGGACGAAGGGAAGCCGCCCCCGACATCGACGATGTCGACGGTGACCGCCGCTTCGACGATCGCGTCACGGACGCGGGCCATCGCTTCGGCGTAGGCGGCCGGGGTCATCGCCTGGCTGCCGACGTGGAAGCACAGGCCGAGCGCGTCGGACGCCTGGCGGGCGGCCATCAGCAGCGCCTTGAGCTCCGACGGATCGGCACCGAACTTGGACGCGAGGCTGAGCTTCGAATGCTCGGACGAGACGCGGACGCGGACCAGGAGGTTGAGGTCGCTCGCCGCCACACCATCGGTGGCGCAGGCCGAGACGATCTTTTCCAGTTCCTCGAGGCTGTCGAGGCTGAAGGTGCGCACGCCATGATCGTGATAGGCTTCGGCGATCGCTTCGACCGCTTTCACCGGATGCATGAAGCAGAGCGTTGCCTGTGGCAGGTTTTCACGGACCAGCCGGACTTCGCCGATCGAGGCGACGTCGTAGTGCGTGATTCCGCCTTCCCACAGCACGCGAATGAGGTCGGGCGAGGGGTTCGCCTTGACCGCATAAAGCGACTTGCCGGGAAACTTTTCGACAAAGAAGCGGGCAGCAGCCTTGGCAGCGTGGGGACGCAGCAAGGTCACCGGCTGGACCGGCTTCAGTCGGGCAATCTCGGACGCACCGGAGGCGACAAAGGACTCGGTGCGATCGGAAAGGGGCGCTAGCCCCAGCGCGAAGGGGTGCTCAGCCAATGCAAGGGACCTCCAAGTGCCTTTCGGCGACAGTTGACGAACAGCTGCCTTGCGGTTGGAAGTCCCATGGGGCAGCGAGAGCGGCGATATATGGAGGGGGTCACCTTAACGCAATCTTTTTTGCAGGCGTTGGGGACCACATTTGACGCGGCTCGGCGCACGCCCGGCACGCACTGGCCAAGGTTTTGATGAGCAAGGAAAATCTTCCCACTCGCGACGACGTGCTGAAGGCCGCCGAGCGGATCTCCGGACAGGTGGAGGTAACGCCGCTTCGTCCGGTGCGGCTTCACGGTCACGCCCTGTGGCTGAAATGCGAATCGCTGCAGACCGGCGGGTCGTTCAAGCTGCGCGGGGCGAGCAACCGGCTGGCGCTGCTGAGCGAGGACGAGCGACGGGCGGGGGTGGTCGCCTTTTCGAGCGGCAATCATGCGCAAGGGGTGGCAATCGCGGCTAAGCGCCTGGGCGTTCCGGCAACGATCGTCATGCCGGCCGATGCGCCGGCGCCCAAGGTTGACGGGACCCGCGCACAGGGCGCCGAGATCGTCTTCTTCGATCGGCGCAGCGAGGACCGGATCGCGATTTCCCATGCCCTGGCAGCCGAACGCGGCGCGGTGGTGGTGCCAAGCTTCGATGACCCGCACATCATTGCCGGGCAGGGCACCGCAGGCCTCGAGATCGTCGCGCAATGTCCCGAGCCGGTGCGGCAGATCGTGGTTTGCTGCGGCGGCGGCGGGCTGGCCGCGGGCCTGGCGCTGGCCTGTCCGGACGCAAGGATCGTGCTGGCCGAGCCGGAGGGCTGGGACGACATGCGGCGCAGCCTCGAGCTTGGCCATATCGTGCCGGTCGAGGCGGATGCGCCGTCGACCTCCTGCGACGCGCTGCAGACCCCGCTGGTATCGCCGCTGACATTTGGCGTGCTGAAGGAACGCGGCGCGCGCGGGCTTGCGGTCAGCGAAGCGGAGGTAAGGACGGCGGTGCGCTTTGCCTGGCAGGAATGTCAGCTGAAAGTCGAGCCGGGCGGTGCGGCGGCGCTTGCGGCGGTGCTGGCGGGCAAGGTCGAACTGGTACCGGGAACGGTGGTGATGGTGACCGGCGGCAACGTCGATCCCGCGCTTCACGCGGCGTGGGTGGCTTAGGACCCCGAGGCTGTCCGATAGCTGCCGGGATCGAGGTGCGTCGGCGAGAAGAGCTCAACGCTGCGGGTCAGCTCTTCCAATTCGGCGGCGAGGGTCTGAAGTTCCGCCACCAGCACCTTCGGATCGGCCTGGTCGAGGTCGCGCGACGCATCGAACAGGGTTTCGAGCATCATTGCGATGCACGGAAGGATGGTCCCTTCGATGCGCTCGAACGCATCGGCGAGCTTTTGCTGCTGGTCGGCTCCGATCATGGCGGTGCCGATGTAGTGTAGCAGCAGTTAAGAAGCCGTTTCGGGAGCAATAATGAACCAGACCGCATCGACCCTCATGTCCATCGTCATGCTGGCGGCCTTCGTGCTGATGGTGTTCGGCGCACGATTCGCGTGGGCCGGCACCTATCGCAAGCAGGGACTGATGATGGTGCTGGTGGCCGTGATCCTGGTCGCCAACGTGCTGATCTGGGTGTTGTAGCGCCTCAGCGGCCGAGGCGCATGTCCAGATAGCCGTCGACGCTCTTCATCAAGAGGTCGAGCTCGTTGGCGAAGAAGTGGTTCGCGCCCGGGATCGTGTCGTGATGAATGGTAATGTGGCGCTGGGTGCGCAGCTTGTCGACCAGCTTCTGGACGCTCGCCGGGCTGACCACCTCGTCCTGCTCACCCTGGATAATGATGCCCGAGGACGGGCAGGGGGCGAGGAAGCCGAAGTCGTACATGTTGGCCGGCGGGGCGATCGAGATGAAGCCCTTGATCTCCGGGCGGCGCATCAGCAGCTGCATGCCGATCCAGGCGCCGAAGCTGACGCCGGCGACCCAGGTCTGTTCGGCCTCGGGGTGGATCTGCTGCACCCAGTCGAGCGCGCTGGCGGCGTCGGACAGTTCGCCGATGCCATTGTCGAACACGCCCTGGCTCTTGCCCGTCCCACGGAAATTGAACCGCAGGGTCGCGAAGCCGCGCTTCACGAAGGTTTGATAGAGCAGCTGCACGATCTTGTTGTTCATCGTGCCGCCTGCCTGCGGATGGCTGTGCAGGATCAGGGCCACCGGCGCGCGCGGACGCAGGCCCGGATGGAAACGGCCTTCGAGGCGGCCTTCCGGCCCCGGAAAGATGACTTCGGGCATGGGTCTCTTTTGTTTAGCTGACGGGTGCAGGCGGCGCGCTTATATAGAGCCGAGCCAACAAACAGCAATTGCCAAGGTATCCGTGTCCCGCAACCGAATTTACCTCGACCATGCCGCGACCACGCCGGTGCTGCCCGAAGCCCGCGCGGCGATGGCGCAGGCGCTCGAGCATTGGGCCAATCCGTCGAGCCCGCATGGCGAGGGACGCGCGGCGAAGGCGGCGCTGGAGCGGGCGCGGAGCGAGATTGCGGGCGCGCTCGGCTGGCGGGGCGACATCCTGTTTACCAGCGGTGCGAGCGAGGCGGTCGGGATGGTCGCAGCCCGCGCGCTGGTACCGCGGCGGGTGGTCGGCGCGACCGAGCATGATGTCGTGCCCTATCACATGGGCGAGGAAGCGACGGTGCTTCCGGTCGGCGAGGACGGCGTGATCGACATGGGGGCACTCTACGTGGCGCTGGCGGACGGGCCGGCGCTGGTTGCCCTGCAGCACGTCAACAACGAGACCGGGGTCATCCAGCCGCTCGACGAGGTGGCCGAACGAGTGAGGGCGGCCGGCGGGTTGCTGCTGGCCGATTGCGCGCAGTCGGCGGGCAAGATTGCGCTTCCCGATGCCGACTTCATCGCCATTTCCGCGCACAAGTTCGGCGGACCGCCGGGGATCGGCGCGTTGCTGGTCAGGGACCTTGCAACGCTGGCGCCGACGGGCGGGCAGGAGAAGGGCTATCGGCGGGGCACGCAGAACCTTCCGGCGGTAGCGGGCATGGCGGCGGCCCTGACGAGCGGGGCGCACCGCGCGGCCATGCCTCGCCTTGCCGAGTTGCGCGAACGGCTCGAGTCAGGTGTGCGTGCCGCTGGGGGAACGGTCATTGCCGAGGGGGCCGATCGGATACCGGCGATCAGCGCCATCGCGCTCGAAGGGGCGTCGAAGGACAGCCTGCTGGTGCAGCTCGACCTCGCCGGGATCGCGGTCAGCGCCGGTTCGGCCTGTTCGAGCGGGAAGATGAAGGCCAGCCGGGTCCTGTCTGCGATGCGCGTACCCGAGTCGCTTGCGGCAGGCGCGTTGCGGCTGAGCTTCGGGCCTCAGACCCAGGCGGGCGATATCGATGCCTTCCTCGCCGCGTTCGGAGTGATTGCCGGACGGCGACGCGCGGCATGATTTATCTCGATTACCAGGCCACCACGCCGCTCGCCCCGGAGGTGAAAGCGGCGATGCTGCCGTGGCTCGACCGCTTCGCCAATCCGCACAGCGCCAGCCGGGCCGGGCGCGAGGCAGCGGCGGCCGTCGAGCATGCACGCGGGCAGGTGGCGGCGCTGATGCCGCAGGGGGGGCGCTTCCTCTTCACCTCGGGCGCGACCGAAGCGCTGAACATGGCCCTGCGCAGCGTGTCCGGGCGGATCGTCACGGTCGCCAGCGAACATGCCGCGGTGCTCGACACCGCCGAATGGCTGAGGGGCGAGGGGCGCGACGTCGAGGTGCTGCCGGTCGGGCGCGATGGCCTGCTCGACCTCGACCGGCTGCGCGCGGCGCTGCGGGTCCCGACGGCGCTGGTCGCGGTGATGCTCGTCAACAACGAGATCGGCGTCATCCAGCCGGTTGGGGCGATTGCCGAGCTCGCCCACGAGGCCGGCGCGCTGATGCTGTGCGATGCGGTGCAGGGCTTCGGGCGGATGCCGGTCTCGGACGGACCCGATTTCATCGCCTGTTCCGCGCACAAGATCCATGGGCCCAAGATGATCGGCGGCCTGTGGGTTCGCGATGGCGTGACCGTCACCCCGCTGCTCCATGGCGGGGGGCAGGAGCAGGGTCTGCGTTCGGGAACGCTGTCGCCGATGCTTTGTGCCGGCTTCGGCGTTGCGGCGGCGCTGGCGGCCGAGCGGCAGGAAGCCGACCATGTGCATGTCGATCAATTGTGGCATGGGGCGATCGACGCGCTGGGGCCGGGCTGGACGATCAACGGCAGCACCGGCCAGCGATATCGCGGCAACCTCAACCTCCGGCGGGACGGGCTCGACGCGGCACGGCTGCTGGCGGAATGCCGTAAGATCGCCTTCTCGCTCGGATCGGCCTGCGCCAGCGGATCGGGGCGGCCGAGCCACGTCCTGCGCGCGTTGGGGTTGAGCGCGGCGGAGGCGCGGCAGAGCATCCGGCTTGGTTTCGGGCGCTACACCACGCCTGAAGAGGTAGAGGAGGCTTGCACCCTGATCCGGGATGCAAGCGAAGCACAGCAACGGTTTGCGGCATGACCCTGATACGATTCCTGAAGTGCGACGGAGCGCTCGATAGGGAAGTGGAGGCGGCCGAGGGCGCCAACCTCCTCGACGTTGCGCAGGTGGCCGACCAGCCGCTCGAGGGAACGTGCGACAAGTCGATCAGCTGTTCGACGTGCCACGTCATTCTTTCTCCCGAGGATTTTGCGCGGGTGGCGGCGGCCAGCGAGGAGGAAGAGGATCTGCTCGACCTCGCGCACGGGGTCGAACGGACCAGCCGGCTGGCCTGCCAGCTGCGGGTGAGCGGTGCGACGATGACGGTGAGGATGCCTGGCTGAGAAGGCCCGCAAGGCTTGGGCGGTGGGAGCCGGAACGACCCGGGACGAAATCGTTGTGGCTGCTTCCTTCCGGACCTGACCAGGTTGGCGACAATCCCGTCCGCCCGACTCCCGCGGCGCATATGGCGGGGCGAACGTCGTCATGCAACTCCCCGTCGGTTGCGGGCGCAGCGAAGCTGTTGATCTTCGCGCCTATGATTGCGTGGCTCTGCTCGCAATGACGAGCGGCAAACCCTACAACTCCTCGTGATGACTGACGACGAATCGCCTGGATTGGGCCTCGACCTGCCTGCGCAGCCGCTGGAGAAGAGCGCGGCTGCCTCGCCCTATCGCGTGCTGGCGCGCAAATATCGTCCGCAGAGCTTCGGCGAGCTGATCGGGCAGGACGCGATGGTACGCACGCTCGGCAATGCGATCGCGACCGGGCGCATCGCCCATGCCTTCCTGCTGACCGGTGTGCGCGGGGTGGGCAAGACCTCAACCGCGCGGCTGGTCGCCAAGGCGCTGAACTGCATCGGCCCCGACGGGCAGGGCGGCCCGACGATTGACCCGTGCGGCGTGTGCGAGCCATGCCGGGCGATCGCCGAGGGGCGGCATATCGACGTCACCGAGATGGACGCGGCGAGCCATACCGGCGTCGACGACGTGCGCGAGATCATCGAGGCAGTGCGCTATTCGGCGGTCAGCGCGCGCTTCAAGATCTACATCATCGACGAAGTGCACATGCTGTCGAAGAACGCCTTCAACGCGTTGTTGAAGACGCTCGAGGAGCCGCCGGCGCACGTCAAGTTCCTGTTCGCGACGACCGAGGTCAACAAGGTTCCGGTGACGGTTTTGTCGCGCTGCCAGCGCTTCGACCTGCGCCGTATCCCGGCCGAAGCGCTGGTCGACCATTTCCGTCGGATCACCGAGATCGAGCAGGTCTCGATCGAGCCTGACGCACTGCTGATGATCGCGCGGGCGGCCGAGGGCTCGGCGCGTGACGGTTTGTCGCTGCTCGACCAGGCGATCGCCCACGGTGGCGGCGAGGTGAAGACCGAGGCGGTGCGCGACATGTTGGGGCTGGCCGACCGCGGTCGCATTCGGCGCTTGCTTTCACTGCTGCTGGCAGGCGATGCGTCGGGCAGCCTCGCCGAACTGGACGAGGCGCAGGCGCTGGGGATCGATCCGGCGGCGCTGCTGCGCGGCCTGATGGAGCAATTGCATGCCGCCTCGCGGGCAAAGGCCGGGCGTGGCGGTGATCCGCTGGCAAGCGCCGAGGAACGCGCGGCGAGCGAGGAGCTTGGCGCCAGCCTCGGCTGGTCGCAGCTCCACCGGCTCTGGCAATTGCTGCTGAAGGGGCTGTCCGACGTCAGCCTCGCGCCCGATCCAAACGAGGCGGCGGCAATGGTGCTGCTGCGCCTGGTCCATGCCGCCGACCTGCCCGATCCGGCAGCGCTGATCGCGCGCCTGCAGGGGCAAGGCGAGGGAACGGTCACCGCGCCCACGCCGCGTGCAGCTCCGCCCCCTGCTGCGCCGCGGGCCGAGGCGCCGGCTCCGCAGCCGCAAGCCACCTCCTCGCTGCCCGGCAGTTTCCGGGATCTCGTCAGCCTGCTCGAAGCCAAGGGCAAGCCGCTGCGTGCCGTGCAGTTGACCGGGCAGGTCGGCCTGATCCGCTTTGCTGCGGGCGATATCGCCCTGAAGCCGCTGCAGCCGCTCGGCGCCAATTTCGCGCGCGAGCTCGAAGCCGACCTTCGCGCGGTGACCGGGGCGAGCTGGCAGGTCACGTTGTCCGACGGCGAGGCCGAGCCCTCGCTTGCCGCCCAGGAGCGGATGGAGGAGGAGCGGGCCCGCGATGCGATCCTGGCGGAGCCTTCGGTCGCCGCCGTGCTTTCCGCCTTTCCCGAAACCAAGCTTGAAACCGTAAACCCCAAGGACGCTCAACATGCCTAGCCTCGAAGAAATCATGCAGATGGCGCAAAATGCGCAGGCCGAACTCCAGAAGGCGCAGGACAATCTCGACAAGATCGAGGTCGAGGGCCAGTCGGGCGGCGGCCTCGTCAAGATCCGCGCTTCGGCCAAGGGCCGGATCATCGGGGTGTCGATCGACGAGAGCCTGCTGGTCCCGGCCGAGAAGACGATGGTCGAGGATCTCATCGCCGCGGCGCTCAACGATGCGCGCTCGAAGGCCGACCAGGCCGCGGCCGCCGAGATGCAGAAGATGAGTTCGACCCTGCCGATGCCGCCGGGCTTCCAGATGCCGTTCTAAGCGGTTCGCTTGACTCGTGCCCGGGCGACGTCACTCTCCTTGCCAACGGAGGAGATGAGATGAGTTACCTCGGCGCGATGCAGCACCACCAGCTGCGGGTCATGCGGCTGGTCGATCATGCCGAGCGCGAGCATGGCGGACGCGAGATCGTCAGCGCCTGGGCCGACGGCTCGGTCACCCGGACCACCTGGCGCGGTGTGGCGCAGGACGCGCGGCGGATGGCCAAGGCGCTGTCCAGGCTCGGCATCAATCGCGGCGACCGGGTCGCGACGCTGGCGATGAACCACCAGCATCACCTGACCAGCTGGTATGGGGCGATCGGGATGGGGGGCATCCTCCACACCATCAACCCGCGGCTGTTTCCCGACCAACTTGGCTATATCGCGAACCATGCCGAGGACCGAGTGCTGCTCTATGACAAGGCGTTCGAGCCGGTCGTCGAGAAGATGAAGCCGCAGTGGAAGACGATCGAACATTACGTCTGCATGGACGATGGCGCGTTCCGCCAGTGGATCGACGCCGAGGACGATGATTTCGCCTGGGTCGAAGGCGACGAACGCGAGCCGCTGGGGCTTTGCTATACCTCGGGAACGACCGGCAATCCCAAGGGCGTGCTCTACGAGCATCGCTCCACCATGCTCCACACCATGGTCGAGGTGGGTCCCGACGTCTTCCAGCTCAGTGCCCGCTCGGTCTGCCTGCCGATCGTGCCGATGTTCCACGCCAATGCCTGGGGCGTGCCGTGGGCGGCGCCGATGGTGGGGGCGAAGCTGGTGCTGTCGGCCGACTATCGGCCCAAGCAATTGTGCGACCTGTTCCGCGACGAGGGGGTGACCCACAGCGCAGGGGTCCCGACGGTCTGGCTCGGCATGATCGATCATATCGAGCGGACCGGGGACAAGCTCGGTTCGCTCGAAAGCGTCACCATCGGGGGATCGGCGGCACCGCGGGCGATGGTCGAGTGGTTCCGCGGCAAGGGCGTTCGGATCGGCCACGCCTGGGGCATGACGGAGATGAGCCCGATCGGCACCTGCGGCAATCCGCCGGCCAATTGGGACGACATGACCGACGAGGAGCAGATCGACTTCACCTGCCGGCAGGGCCGCATCCCGTTCGGGGTCGAGCTTCGGATCGTCGACGATGAAGGCAATGAGCTGCCCCGCGACGGCATCGCCTCGGGCCGGTTGCAGACCCGCGGGCACTGGATCGTCGAACGCTATTTCAAGGAAGAGCAATCGGCGACCGACGCCGACTGCTGGTTCGACACCGGCGACGTCGCCGCGCTGCACCCCGACGGGACGATGCAGATCACCGATCGCGCCAAGGACGTGATCAAGTCGGGCGGCGAGTGGATCAGCTCAATCGAGCTCGAGAATGCGGCGGTGGGCGTGCCCGGCGTGGCCGAAGCGGCGGCGATCGGAATCGCGCATCCCAAGTGGGACGAACGGCCGCTGCTGCTGGTGGTGAAGCACCCCGACGCCATCGTCCACGAGGAGACCATCCGCGAGCACCTTGCCAAGCATGTCGCGCGCTGGTGGATGCCCGACGCGATCGAGTTCGTGGAAGAGCTTCCCCACACCGCCACCGGCAAACTCAGCAAGAAGACGCTTCGCGAACAGTGGAAGCATTACAAGCTGCCGACCGCGCAAGAGATGGTCGGGCGCTGAAGCCTCTGCTAGGGCGCTTTTCGCCAGAGGGCCGGGCGACCGCGTCAGGGATTTGTCCCTGCCGAGGAAAGTCCGGGCACCACGGAACATACGGTGCCGGGTAACGCCCGGCCGTCCCAACTTCGGGCGGGGCGAGGGACAGTGCCACAGAAAGCAAACCGCCGTTTCTTCGGAACGGTAAGGGCGAAAGGGTGCGGCAAGAGCGCACCGCGCGGCCGGCAACGGCAACGGCATGGTAAACCCCACCGGGTGCAAGACCGAATAGGGGCGGCATATGGGCCTTGTTCCGGCCCGTCGCCCGGGTTGGTCGCTGGAGCCTGCCGGTAACGGCAGGCCGAGAGGAATGGTCGCACATCTGCTTCACCGCAGAGGACAGAACCCGGCTTACAGGCCCTCTGGCACTTTCACGCTCGCTCAAGCGTCATGGCGAGCGAAGCGAAGCAATCCGCAGCAGCGCGCCAACAATGGTTGCTTCGCCGCTCCGCTCCTCGCAATGACCGTGGTAGAGATTAGATAACTGAAGATGGCTCGTTACACCCGTTCCAACGACTGGGGCTTTCCCCGCTGGCGCTCCTATGCCGACAAGGGCCGGGATGCGGCGAAGGTGCGCCTGTGCGACCGCGAGGGGTGTATGGATCCGGGCGACCGGCCCGCGCCCAAGGCCCCGAACAGCCCCGAACGCTGGCACTTCTGCGAAGCCCATGCCGCCGAATACAATAAGAATTGGGACTATTTCGCCAATCTCACCGCGGCAGAAGCGGCCGAGCGCGAGGCGAACGAGCGGCGCGGCGCCAACGGCTACAAGCAAAGCTCGCATTATGCCTGGGCCGGTCCTGGCGACGGCACCCGCAGCCGCGAGGAGATGCGCGCCCTAGCGGTGCTAGAGGTCGAGACCGATGCCAGCTTCGACGAGATTAAGGCCGCGCATCGCCGCCTGGCGAAGGCAAGCCATCCAGACCTGAAGCCGGGCGATGCTGAGGCCGCCAAGCGCTTCCAGGCGGTCCAGGCGGCCTATGACGTCCTGCGCAAGGCCGAGGAGCGCAAGACGGCTTCGGCCTAGTCGACGCTGACGAAGGTGGCGGCGCTGTGCGCGATCGGGCGGCTTTCGTCACCACCGTGGGCGACCCCGCGGACAAAGGCGACCTTGCGGGTGATCTTGTAGCATTCGCAGCGGGCGATCACCGTTTCGCCCCGCGCCGCTGGCCGCAGATAGTCAAGGCGGAGGTCGAGGGTCACCGCCGGCCTGAAGCCGCCGAGCGCGGTCCACACCGATGTGCCGGAACAGGTATCGACCAGGCTGACGATCGCGCCCGTTGCCATGATGCCGTCATCAGGGAAGCTCACCAGTTCAGGCCGCCAGGGAAGGGCAAGCTCGACCCAATTGTCGCCATGCGCGCGATATTCGAGCCCCAGGGCGCGGCCGTGACCGACCTTGCGGGCCATGGCGAAGAACAGGCCCGGATCGAACGGTGCGGCGATGCCGTCGCGAAAGTCGCTCATGCGAGGCGCTGCGCCGTTTCCTGCACCAGCGCGATCATGTTGGGTATGCCCTGCGTCCGGTTGGAGGAGAGCTGGCGCGACAGGTCGAAGGGGGCAAGCTCGGCTGCGATGTCGGTTGCGGCGATTTCTCCGGGCGCGCGGTCCTGAACGGCGCTCAGCACCAGGGCGACGATGCCCTTGGTGATCGCCGCGTTGCTGTCGGCGAGGAAATGCAGCCGGCCGTCGTCCAGCCGCGTCGGATAGACCCATACGCTTGCCGAGCAGCCCCGCACCTTTGTCGCGTCGGTCTTCAGCGCGTCGGGCATCGCCTCGAGCTCGCGGCCGAGATCGATCAGCAGCCGATAGCGATCCTCGCTTTCGAGCAGTTCATAGTCGTCACGGATGTCGGCAAGGGCGGGCAGGGGCATCGCGCGGCTGATAGGCCATGCCGTCCGTGCGGGGAAGAAGCGCGCGCAGCTTCCCCGCCAAAGTGACTAGCGGACGCGCAATTCCTCGATTTCGCGCGAGAGGCTGTGTTCGTGGTCGACGGTGATCCGTTCGAGCACCTGCACGCGCTTGCGAAGTTCGACGATCTCCTCGTCGCGCTGCGGCGCGGCGGTCAGCGCCGCCGTGGGCGCCTGCGTGAACTGGGCCAGCTTTTCGGTCTGCGCGAGCCGTTCGGACTGGAGCCGAAGCCGCCGCTTGAGCGCCGAGGTGCGGATCAGGAGATAAATGGTCCAGGCCCCGAACAGGAGGGCGAATACCATCGCAGTCACGAATTCTTCTTCGGAAACGATATTTTACGCTCCCCTGAAGTCAGCGACCGCGAAGATCCTCGATTTCGCGGGCCAGGCTGTTTTCCTTTTCGACGGTGATCCGCTCGAGCACCTGGATGCGCTCCTTGAGCTGGCGGACCTCGTCGCGGAGATAGCGGGTTTCCACGCTGTCTTCCGCCGGCGCGAGGACCTCGCCTTTGGCGTTGGTGCGAACACCCATCTTGTGCTTGATGATCTGGAAGACGAAGATCAGCGCCATCAGGATGAGGACGAATTCAAAAGGATTCACCGCACCTTCTCCCGCTCGGCGGAAAAGCTGACAGGGCTGTCGCGGAGCGCTTCGATCTGCGCGGCGGTCTGGATCCCGCCATCGGTTGCGATGCGTTCGAGAACCCGGACCCGTTGTTCAAGCTCGGCGACGCGGCTGGCATATTGGGCTGCCTTCTCGGCCGTGTTCTCGCCCATGGCGGTCAGCTGCCGTTCCTTCATCTCCATCGATCGCATGTAGACCTTGGCAAGGATGGCGATGATCGGGATCATCATCCCGATAATGGGGATCATCAGTGGCGACATGGGTCGGAAAACCTCTTGAAAACGGAGAGGGATACTAGCGCAGTTCGTCGATTTCGCGAGCAAGACTGCGGTTGTTGGTGAGCACGTAGCTTTCGACGTCGGCGAGGCGGCGGTCGATGCCCTTGAGGTTGGCGCGGATCTCGCGCGCGGTGCGCGCCGGAGAGGCGCGGACCTGCTGCCAGAAGCGCTGATCCTCCTTGCTGGAATAGCTGAGTTCGCGCGGGCGATCCTCGGCGATCCAGCCGGCGATGAAATAGACCGGAAGGATCGAGAAGCCGCTCAGCCACAGTGCCATGAACATGAGGATTCGGACCACCGTGACATCGACCCCGGTGTAGTCGGCGATGCCGGCGCACACGCCCATCACCTTACCGGCGCGCTTGTCCTTGTAGAAGCGCGTGCGGGTCGCGGGCTGGACGCTCATCAGCGCGACTCCCGGATGCGGCTGCGTTCGGCCAGGCGGGCGAATTCGGCGTCGAGGTCCATGTCGAGATTGTCACGGGCCGGAAGCGCGCTCTGCTCGGGCGCGCACTGCTGGCGCCAATTGGGATTCTCGGCCGTCATGATCCGCTCGATCGAGCACATCCGGTCATCGAGCCGGCGGGCGAGATCGTGGAGGTCCTCCAGCAGTTTCTCATCGCCGCCGGTCAGCGTCGCCGCCGTCTTCCAGCGGGTGATGTAGTGCATGATCAGCCAAGGCAGGCCGATGAACAGCGCGAGGATTGCAACTACCGGTTCCCAGTCCACGCTTTACTCTCCCTTGTTCGCGAGGCGCGCTTTCAGCGCTTCCAATTCCTTGTCGACCTGCTCTTCGGCGCGCAGGTCGGCGATCTCTTCTTCGAGGCTCTTGGGGCCGGTCATGCCGAGCGCTTCGGCGCGACCTTCGGCGAAGTCGGCCCGGCGCTCCAGCAGCTCGAAGCGGCTGAAGGCGTCCTCGGTGCGGCTGCCGTTCAGCATCTCGCGCGCCTTGGCACGGGTCACCGCGCTTTCGATGCGGGTCGAAATGGCGTTCTGGCGAGCGCGGGCTTCGCGCAGCTTGCCCTGAAGCTTGGCGATATCGGCTTCGTAGGCCTTGAGGGTGCTGTCGATGACGGCGACCTCGGTCTCGAGGCTCTTGGCCATGTCGGCAGCCTTCTGGCGTTCGATCAGCGCGGCCTTGGCCAGGTCCTCGCGGCCCTTTGAGAGCGCCAGTTCGGCCTTTTCGGTCCAGCTGTCGGTCAACCCTTCGAGGCGAACCATCGCCCGGCGCATTTCCTTGGCGTCGGCGATCGAACGGGCAGCGGAGGCGCGCACTTCGACCAACGTCTCCTCCATCTCGAGGATGATCATGCGGATCATCCGCGACGGGTCTTCGGCCCGATCGAGAAGCTCGGCGAAATTGGCGGCCATGATGTCCCGGGTGCGGGAAAAGATGCTCATTTGTAATCGTACCTCACGAGAGTGGGGCCCTGTCTGTGCACCAACCATGCACGGTCCGTGCCAAATTCCCGAAAACCAGAAAAGCGCGCAAATCCGATTTCCGCCGCTTGTCCGCTCATCGGAAAAAACTTGCCAAGCCTTGGAAAATCACACCAACTCTGGCCCGTGGCACGGACCCAGAATTTCATCGGCCAGAGCCTCGCGTTCCTTGATGCGGTCGAGCGTGCAAGCCGCGCCGCGCCGCTCAATCGACCGGTCCTGGTGATCGGCGAGCGCGGCACCGGCAAGGAGCTGATCGCCGAGCGCCTCCACCACCTGTCGGGGCGCTGGGCAGGGCCGCTGGTCACCATGAATTGTGCCGCGCTGCCGGAGAATCTGATCGAGGCCGAACTGTTCGGGCACGAGGCGGGCGCCTTCACCGGCGCCGCCAAGACCCGCAAGGGCCGGTTCGAGGAAGCCGACGGCGGCACCCTCTTCCTTGACGAACTGGCGACGCTGGCCAGCCCCGCGCAGGACCGGCTACTGCGCGCGGTCGAATATGGCGAGGTGACGCGCATCGGCGCCAGCCGTCCGGTCAAGGTCGATGTCCGCATCGTCGCTGCCACCAACGAACATCTGCCTCGCCTGACCGAGGAGGGCAAGTTCCGCGCCGACCTGCTCGACCGGTTGAGCTTCGAGGTGGTCACGCTGCCACCATTGCGGCTTCGCCAGGGCGACGTGCCGCTGCTGGCCGAGCATTTCGGGCGGCGGATGGCGGCCGAGCTGGAGTGGAGCGGTTGGCCGGGCTTTTCCAGGGAGGCGATGGCGGCGCTCGAGGCTTATGGCTGGCCGGGCAATGTCCGCGAACTGCGCAACGTGATCGAGCGGGCGGTCTACCGCTGGGACCATCCGGAAAAGCCGATCTCCGCCATCCAGTTCGATCCGTTCGCCTCACCCTGGTCGCTGGGAGCGGCGCCGGCTGCGCCGTCAGCGCCGGCAGTGCCGTCCGCGATTGCAGAACCGGGTGAGGGGGGTGAAGCGCCTGCCCCTGCGACAGGACCGGCAATCGAAACCAACGATTTTCGCGGCGCGGTCCACGCCTATGAGCGCGCGATCCTCGAGCAGGCGCTCAAGACCAATCGCTTCAACCAGCGCGCGACCGCGGCGGCGCTCAGCCTCAGCTACGACCAGCTGCGCCATGCGCTGAAGCGCCACAAGCTGATGGACAGCGAACCGGCCTGACTGCTCGTTGACAGTCAGGGGGTCGCCGACCACATGGCCGCTACGTCTTACCCAGCCAAGGAGCTTGATCATGGCCTTCACCGTCGCCCCACTGCCGTATGATTATGCGGCGCTCGAGCCGACCATCGACGCGGCGACGATGAAGCTGCACCACGACAAGCATCACCAGACCTACGTCGACAATCTGAACAGGGCGGTCGACGGCGATCCCTCGCTGCAGGGCAAGAGCCTCGAGGAGCTGGTCGCGAGCGCCGGCAGCGGCTCCAAGGTGGTCCGCAACAATGGCGGCGGTCACTGGAACCACAGTTTCTTTTGGGAGATCATGGCACCCGCTGGCGGGCAGGGCCCGTCGGGCGAGCTGGCCCAGGCGATCGACAGCGCGTTCGGTTCGCTCGATGGTCTGAAGGAAAAGTTTAACGCCGCCGGTGCCGGCCAGTTCGGTTCGGGCTGGGTGTGGCTGGTCGCGGTGCCCGGGCAGGGCCTGGTAGTGAGCTCGACCCCCAACCAGGACAATCCGCTGATGGACGTCGCCGAGGTCAAGGGTACGCCGATCCTCGGCAACGACGTGTGGGAACACGCCTATTACCTGACCTACAACAACCGCCGCGCCGACTACCTCAAGGCCTGGTGGGACGTGGTGAACTGGGACAAGGCGAGCGAGCGGCTCGCCAGCGCTTGACCATGCAAGGGACTCCGGTGAAAACCGGGGCCCTTATGCTTTCAGCCGGTAGCCAGTCCGGAAGATCCACCAGATGCCGGTCAGGCAGACCGCGCCGAACGCCAGCGTCGCCGCCAGCGCCACCCCGAAGCTGACGTCCGCGGTGCCGAAGAAGCACCAGCGGAAGCCGTTGATCAGGTAGACCACCGGGTTGAACAGGGTCACCGTGCGCCACGGTTCAGGCAGCATGTCAATCGAATAGAAGGCACCGCCGAGGAACGTCAGCGGCGTGACGACCAGCAGAGGGATGACCTGAAGCTGCTCGAACCCCTTGGCCCAGACCCCGATGATGAAGCCGAACAGGCAGAAGGTCACGGCGACCAGCATCAGGAACGCCAGCGCGAGCAGGGGATGCTCCACCCGCACCGGTACGAACAGGTGGGCGGTGGCGAAGATCACCAGTGCAACGATGGTCGCCTTGCTGGCCGCGGCGCCGACATAACCGATCACCGTTTCGACCGCCGACAGGGGCGCCGAAAGGATCTCGTAGATGGTCCCGGTGAAGCGCGGCATGTGGATGCCGAAGCTCGCGTTGAAGATGCTTTCGGTGAACAGGCTCAGCATCATCAGCCCGGGCACGATGAAGGCGCCGTAGGGGACGCCGTTCACCTCGGTCATCCGGCTGCCGATCGCCGAGCCGAACACGATGAAATAGAGGCAGGTGGTGATCACCGGCACAGCAAGCCCCGTCCACAAGGTGCGGCGGAAGCGGTGCATCTCGAACTTGTAGATGGCGAAGATGCCGCGAGCGTTCATTTCGCGCCTCCGTGGATCAGGCCGACGAAGATGTCCTCGAGGCTCGACTGCTTGGTGTCGAGGTCCTTGAAGGCGATCCCCGCGTCGCGCATCGCCGCGAGCAGCGAGGGCACGCCGGTCCGCTCGGCATGGCGGTCGAAATCGTAGGTCAGCGTTAGCCCGTCCTCGCTCAGTTGCGGCCGCCAGTCCTCAAGGGCCGCCGGAACCGCGGTCAGCGGCTCGGCCAGCTGCAGGTGCAGCGTCTTGCGGCCGAGCTTCTTCATCAAGGCGTCCTTGTCCTCGACCAGGATCAGTTCGCCCTTGTTAATGACGCCGACCCGGTCGGCCATCTCCTCGGCTTCTTCGATGTAGTGGGTGGTGAGAATGATGGTGACGCCGCGCTCGCGCAGCTGGCGGACCATCGCCCACATCTCCTTGCGCAGCTCGACGTCGACGCCGGCGGTGGGCTCGTCGAGGAACAGGATGTCGGGCTCGTGGGCGAGCGCCTTGGCGATCATGACGCGCCGCTTCATGCCGCCGGACAGGTCCTTGAGGATGTTCTTGCGCTTGTCCCACAAGGTGAGGTCGCGCAGCACCTGCTCGATATGCGCGTCGTTGCGCGGCAGGCCGAACAGCTCGCGGCTGAAGGCGACGGTGTTCCAGACCGGCTCGAACACGTCGATGTTCATTTCCTGCGGGACGAGACCGATCCGCCGCCGCGCAGCCTTGTAGTCGCGGTGCCAGTGCTTGCCTTCGACCAGCACCTCGCCCGACGTCGAGCGGACCAGCCCGCAGACGATCGAGATCAGCGTCGTCTTGCCGGCGCCATTGGGCCCGAGCAGGGCGAAGATCTCGCCCGGCATGATGTCTAGATCGACGCTCTTCAGCGCTTCGGTGCCGCTGGCATAGGCCTTGCGAAGGCCGCGGATGGAGAGGGCTGGAACGCTCATTCGACTGGTCCCGGCTCGAGCGGTTCGGGCTGTTCGGCGGTGAGGCCATGGCGCAGCAGCATCGGCACGTTGGCCGCGGCAAACAGGAAGGTGAGGGGGATCGCACCCCACAGCTTGAAGCCGACCCAGAAATCGGTGCTGCTGTTGCGCCACACCGCCTCGTTCAGCGCGGCCATGAACAGGAAGAAGAGTGCCCAGTTGCGGGTGAGCTTGCGCCAGCCTTCCTCGTCGAGGCCGGGGTAGGCGCTGCCGAGCACGATCTTCAGCAGCGGCTTGTCCTTCCACAGCCCGAAGCCGAGCAGCGACGAGACCAGCAGGTAATAGATGGTGGGCTTGAGCTTGATAAAGGTCTCATCGTGCAGCCACAGCGTCAACCCGCCGAGGACGACGACCATGAACCCGCTGAACCACAGGAGGGGCGAAACCGACCGGTAGCGGATCGCCGAAAAGGCCACCGCCGCGATCATCGCGACCATGAAGGCACCAGTCGCGACGAAGATCTTTACCAGCGGAGGAACAGGCGCGAGCGCGTTCACCAGGAAGAAGACGAGCAGCGGCCCGAAGTCGATCAGCAGCTTTGCGCCGCCGGCGGGTTCTGCCCGCTTGTTTGCCTGCGCGCCGCTCATTGGGTCAGCCCCGCGATGGCGCGGGCGACCGCGCGGGGATCGAATGGGCGCAGATCCTGCACCCCTTCGCCCACCCCGATGGCGTGGATCGGCAGTTTGTATTTTTCCGCAGCGGCAACGAGCATCCCGCCGCGGGCGGTGCCGTCCAACTTGGTCATGACGAGACCCGTGACCCCGGCGAGGTCGCGGAACACCTCGATCTGATTAAGCGCATTCTGGCCGGTGGTCGCGTCGAGCACGAGGATGACGTCATGCGGGCTTTCCGGATTGAGACGCCCGAGGACACGGCGGACCTTGGCAAGCTCCTCCATCAGGTGGGTCTTGTTCTGGAGGCGCCCGGCGGTGTCGACGATCAGGCAGTCGATGCCCGTCTCGGTCGCCTGGCGGACGCCGTCGAACACGATCCCCGCCGCGTCGCCGCCCTCCTTGCCGCTGATCACCGGCGCGTCGATCCGTTCACCCCAGATGCGCAGCTGCTCGATCGCCGCCGCGCGGAAGGTGTCGCCGGCCGCCAGCATGACGCCATAATCCTGCTCCTTGAGCCAGGCGCCGAGCTTGCCGATGGTGGTGGTCTTGCCCGAACCGTTGACGCCGATCACCAGGATGACGTGCGGGCGGGGGAAGCCCCAGATGTCGAGCGGTTTGGCGACGGGGGCGAGAATCGCTTCCATCTCCTCGGCGAGGATGGTGCGCAGGCCGCGCTCGTCCAGCTGTTCGAACTTGCGAGCGGCGATGGCGTTGCGGATGCGTTTTGAAGCTTCGGGGCCGATGTCCGACGCGATCAGCGCTTCCTCGATGTCGTCGAGTGTCGCGGTATCGAGAGCGGCCTTCGCGCCGGTGCCGAGCCCGCCGATATTGTCGCCGAGACGGTCGGCGGTCTTCTTGAAGCCACCGGTAAGTTTGTCGATCCAGCTCATTTAAAGGTCGATCATGCCCTTGAAGACGTGGGTTGCGGCGCCGCGCATGCGCACGGGCTGCCCGGGAACCCAGGAGATGGCGAGACTGCCTCCAGCCATGTGGACGGTCACCGGCGACGTGACAAGGCGAGCGCGGATGGCGGCGATGGCGGTGGCGCAGGCCCCGGTGCCGCAAGCGCGGGTCAGGCCAGCGCCGCGCTCGAAGGTGCGCAGACGGATAGCGCCGCCCTCGATGCTCGCGACGTTGACGTTGATCCGTTCGGGGAAGACCGGGTCGGTCTCGATCCCGGGGCCGAGGCCTTCGATGTCGATATCGTCGAGATCCTCGACGAAGAAGACGAGGTGAGGGTTGCCGACGTTGATCGCCTGCGGGCGGTCGAGGTTTTCCCAGCCCATCGGCATGGGATTGGTCGGCATCGGATAGGCGAGGGGGATCGCGTCCCAGTCGAACCGCGGTTCGATCAGGGTCACTTCGACCTCGTCACCGTGGGTTGCACCCTCAAGGAGACCGCCGGCGGTTTCGATCGTGGCGGCGCCGGTCAGGCTGATGACGCAACGGGTCGCGTTGCCGCAGCTCTGCACCTCGCTGCCGTCGGCGTTGAAGATGCGCATGCGAAGGTCGGCCAGCGTGCTCGGTTCGAGCAGAATCAGCTGGTCGCAGCCAACGCCGTCGCGGCGGTCGGCGATGTGCCGGGCGAGCCCTTCGGTTATCTCGAGCGGCTCTGCGCGCGCGTCGAGGATGACGAAGTCGTTTCCGAGGCCATGCATCTTGTGGAATTGCCGAAGCATCATCGGCGACTTAGGGGGGCGGCGAACCTTAGTCCACTTTTCCGGAGTATATCGGCAATGCCCCGCGCTGCCCAAGACGTCATGCAGAGCCTGATCTTCTCTGCGGTGCTCGACGCGATCGCGGCGCTGAAGAGCGCGAGCGGCAACCTGCCGAACAACCTGCTGCGGCAGGTGCAGGCGATCCACGGCAATGTCACCATGGCCGATCTGCCCAAGGAATTGCAGGACGCGATCGCCGCAAGCACCCGCGCCGCCTTCGCCGGGCTGCTGAAGGAAGGCTATTCGATTGCGCCGCGCGATGCGGGTCCGGCCCGTCCGCAGATGCGGCAGGGTGAAGTCGTCGCCCGCGGGGTCGATCGTCCCTCGCGTCCGCCGGCAAGAGGTCCGCGCAGCGATGGCCCCCGCGGGCCGCGCGGCGACCGTCCGGGCGGTGGCCGTCCCGGCGGCGGCGCACCGCGTGGGCCCCGCGGCCCGCGTGGGCCGCGACAGGGCTGATCGTGGCGACAGCACTGGCGCATCGCGAACGGCCGAGAGCACTCGGCTTTCTTCCGGCCGGCTTGTTCACGCCGGAACGGCCATTGCGCTATGTCGCGCTGGCGTGGGCCTGCGCTTTCTTCCCCTCGCTGCTGCTTTCGGCAATCGCCAGCCGCATTCTCCCCGACCACGCGCCGGCCTTTCCCGAGGTACATCCCGGGCTGCTCCTGTTCCTGCTGGTGGTCTTCGCGCCGGTGGTTGAGACCCTTATCATGGGCGGGATCCTGCTGATCTTGAAGCGGCTCTTTGGCTTCGTCCCGGCGGTGCTGATGAGCAGCCTCGGGTGGGGAATCGCCCATTCCCTCCAGGCGCCGGCCTGGGGGCTGGTGATCTGGTGGCCTTTCCTGATCTTCTCGATCGTCTTCCTGACCTGGAAGCAGCGCAGCCTTGCCGTCGCGTTCGGCCTTCCCATGCTGGTGCACGGGCTCCAGAATCTGGGACCCGCGCTGCTGCTGGTCAGCGGGCTGAACTAGCCAGTCACATCGGGACCGGCGCGCCGAGCTTCTCGGCGATCCGACGGATTTCCTCGTCGCTCGGCAGGCCGGGGATGTCGCGCCCGGGTGAGGCGGCCTCGTCGGGGATGCCGGGACCTGTGCCGGCAATCGTCTCGTTCTTGGGAGATTCGTTCGGGCCGGTGCTGATCTTCTCGCTTTCCTGCATGATCCTGTCTCCTTGCCGCTGGACGAAAGACTTAAGTTCGCAAGGCGACACTGGTTCCAGTCTCGATTGATTAGGCAGGCGGCCCGTCCCATATGTGCGGGGAAGCGAGCCGCCGCCTCGGACGGCTCGAAGGAGCTTGTTTACGTTGACCCTTACCTTGCCCATCCTGCCTCTTCGCGACATCGTGGTGTTCCCGAAGCGGATCGTCCCACTGTTCGTCGGCCGCGAGAAATCGGTTGCCGCGCTCGAGGCGGCGATGGGGCAGGACAAGCAGATCTTCCTCGTAGCCCAGCTCGATCCGTCGGAGGACGATCCCGACCGGGACGCGCTCTACGACCTTGGCGTGATCGCCACCGCCATGCAGCTGCTGAAGCTGCCCGACGGCACCGTTCGCGTGCTGGTCGAGGGCGTGAAGCGCGCCCGGCTGATCGCTCTTTCGAATGACGAGGGTCACCTCACCGCCGAGATCGAGGAGGTCGAGGAGGAGCCCGCCGAGGGCCCCGAAGCACAGGCGCTGATGCGCTCGGTGCTCGAACAGTTCGAAAATTACGCGAAGCTCAACAAGCGCCTGCCGGCCGAGACCGGGGTGCAGCTGGCCGAGATCGAGGAGCCTTCGATCCTCGCCGATGCGGTCGCGTCCAACCTGTCGGTCAAGGTCGCCGACAAGCAGGCGCTGCTGGGCGAACTCAACCCCGCGCGCCGGCTCGAGATGGTGTTTGCCTTCATGGAAGGTGAGCTTGGGGTCCTGCAGGTCGAGAAGAAGATCCGCAGCCGCGTGAAGCGGCAGATGGAGAAGACCCAGCGCGAATATTATCTCAACGAGCAGCTGAAGGCGATTCAGCGCGAACTCGGCAACGAGAGCGAGGATGGCGGCGATGAGCTGCTCGAACTGGCGGCCAAGATCCGCAAGACGCGGCTCAGCAAGGAAGCCCGCAACCGCGCCAATGCCGAGCTGAAGAAGTTGAAGGCGATGGCGCCGATGAGCGCCGAAGCGACCGTTGCGCGCAATTATCTCGACGTGCTGCTCGGCCTGCCGTGGGGCAAGAAATCGAAGCTCAACAAGGACATCGTGGTCGCCGAAAAGGTGCTCGACGATGATCATTACGGGCTTGAGAAGGTCAAGGACCGGATCGTCGAATATCTTGCGGTTCAGGCGCGCACCAACAAGCTCAAGGGGCCGATCCTGTGTCTCGTGGGCCCGCCCGGCGTCGGCAAGACCTCGCTTGGGCGCTCGATCGCCAAGGCCTGCGGGCGCGAATTCGTGCGCCAGAGCCTTGGCGGCGTGCGCGACGAAGCAGAGATCCGGGGCCATCGCCGGACCTATATTGGCTCGCTTCCGGGCAAGATCATCGCCAACCTCAAGAAGGCGGGAACGTCCAACCCGCTGTTCCTGCTCGACGAGATCGACAAGCTTGGCCAGGATTTCCGCGGCGACCCCGCGGCGGCGCTGCTTGAGGTTCTGGATCCCGAACAGAACAGCAAGTTCCAGGACCATTATCTGGAGCTCGACTACGATCTTAGCGACATCATGTTCGTGACCACCGCGAACAGCCTCGACATGCCGCAGCCCTTGCTCGACCGGATGGAGATCATCCGTCTCGAAGGCTATACCGAGGACGAGAAGGTCGAGATCGCCAACCGCCACCTCATTCCCAAGCAGCTCGAAGCGCATGGACTGAAGGATGGCGAACTGACCATCGCCGACGACGGCCTGCGCGGCATCCTGCGCTACTATACGCGTGAAGCAGGTGTCCGCACCCTCGAGCGCGAACTCGCCAAGATCGCCCGCAAGGCACTTCGCCAGATCCTCGAGGGCAAGGCCGAACAGGTGGTCGTCACCGCCGAGAACCTCAACGACTTCCTCGGGGTGCAGCGCTACCGCTTCGGCGTCAGCGAGGAAGAGGACCAGATCGGCGCGGTGACCGGGCTTGCCTGGACCGAAGTCGGCGGCGAATTGCTGACGATCGAAGCGGTGACCGTTCCCGGCAAGGGCCAGATCAAGACCACCGGCAAGGTCGGCGAGGTGATGAGCGAAAGCGTCCAGGCCGCCTGGAGCTTCGTCAAGGCGCGCAGTCCTGCCTATGGCGTCAAGCCGAGCGTGTTCGGGAAGAAGGATGTTCACGTCCACCTGCCCGAAGGCGCCGTGCCAAAGGACGGTCCGTCGGCGGGTATCGGCATGGTCACCGCGCTCATTTCGACGCTGACCGGCGTGCCCGTCCGGCGCGATGTGGCGATGACCGGCGAAGTCACCCTGCGCGGGCGGGTGCTTCCGATCGGCGGCCTCAAGGAGAAGCTGCTGGCGGCGCTGCGCGGGGGGATCACCACCGTGCTCATCCCGCAGGAGAATGAAAAGGACCTGGCCGAGCTACCGGCCAACTTGCGCGAAGGGCTGACCATCGTTCCCGTCGCGCATGTCGACGAGGTGCTGAGCCGCGCGCTCAGTGCCAAACTCGAGCCGATCGAGTGGACCGAAGCGGACGAACATGCCGCCGAGGCCGTCGCGCCAACGCAGGGACAGGCCTCTTCAACGCTTCGCCACTAGCGCCGAGGCGCGGAGCGAGGCACCGGACTTACCATTGTTTAGTACCCCGCCGGCCGTTGCCGGCGGGTAGGGGAAGAGTGAATGAACAAGCAGGATCTGATCGGGCAGGTTGCCGAACGTGCGGGCCTCAGCCGGACGGACGCGTCACGTGCCGTTGAAACCATGCTGGAAGTGGTCACCGACGCACTTCGCCGCGGTGACGAGGTGCGCCTGGTCGGTTTCGGCAATTTCGTCGTGACCCGCCGCAAGGCTTCGGTCGGCCGCAATCCGCGGACCGGCGAACCGCTGCAGATCGACAGCACCGCCCAGCCCAAATTCCGGGCCGGCAAGCTGCTCAAGGAAGCAGTGCAGTAATCACGCTGGACAGGGTGCGGAGCCTCGGCTAACCGCCCCTCCCATCAGGCGTGGGCGCGTAGCTCAGTGGTAGAGCACACCCTTCACACGGGTGGGGTCGTAGGTTCAATCCCTACCGCGCCCACCACGCTTTCTCCTTTCATCTCTTGCGGCATGCAGCGTCGGCATTGCCGCGAACAGCAGTTGCGCGCCTAATCCGATCAGCCCTGCGGGGGCGGTGAAGGATTGCAGCTGTTCGCTTGCCGAGCGGCCGAGCAGCAGCACGCCAAGGATCGCCTCGAAGGCGATGAGAAAGAGGAAAGCTAGCGCGCCGACGGCGACCCTGACCTTGCGCTTTGGTGACACGCCGAGGCGTTCCATGCACCAGCCGCAGATGCGCCAGCTTGCGGCAAGCATGATCCAAACTTCGAGCATCGCCGCCCGGACATCGCCGAGCCGCGGTACGACGAGAAGTGCGCGAATGGTGCCTAAGAGAAAGCCAAACGCGAAGGCCGCAGCGGCATAGGCTGCCGCGGCCCTCAGCACACGCATTTCTACTGCAGGTAGGTCGACGAGAAGCTCGCCACCCGGCGCATCTCGTCCCAGTCCTCGAACAGGATTTCGCGGCCTTCGCGGCGGATCAGGCCCTGCCGCTCGAGATCGGCGAAGACCCGGTTGACGTTGACGCTGGTCTGGCCGGTGATGTCGGCGATCTGCTGCTGGGTGAACGGGTTAGCCAGCCGGCGTTCGGCAGGATCGACACCGCTGCGCTCGGCAAGCTCGCAGAGCAGGTGGGCTACACGCGCGGTCGAATCGCGGCGGCCGCAATTGAGCAGCCATTCATAACCGATCGAGGCATGCCGCTGCGTCATCGTCCAGAAGAAGCGCGCAAGCTCGGGATGAGTGTCGATGGCCCGGTCGAAATCGGCTTTCTGGACGATCACGATCCTGCTGCGGACGATCGCCTGGATCGCGTAATCGGCGGCGGTGTCGCGCGGCAGCACGAAGTCACCGGCGAAGCGCAGTGCGATGATCTGCCGTCGCCCGGCGCCGTCGGTCTTGTACTTGGCGAGAATGCCGCTCTCGACGAAGAAGAACTCGTTGCGCGCGATGCCCGCTTCGCGGAACGGCCGGCGCGAATCCGCCTCGACCGCCTTGCAGGGCAGATCCTGGATCAGCGCCGCGAGTTCTGGTTGCAGGCCTGCCTTGATCAGGGCAGCGCCGAGCCGGACTTCTCCGGCAACGGCTTGTGAGCGCTTGCTCATCGTCGTTACCTTTCAACCCCTGCAGCAAGGAATATCGGCTTTCCCGCCTTGTTCTGCAAGCGAATTAACACAGGTTAAATTTCATCCTCTTGGCTCATTTCTGATTGCCAAGAGGAACGGAGCGCCGTCACCAGCGCGGGGCTGGCAGGCTGAGTCGCAGAGAGGTCAGGCTGGCCCGGCCATCCCGTGTCGGGAAAGCTTGTTCCGTCGAATTGCCGAGCACCCTCGTAGCGCGGCAGGACGTGGAAATGAACGTTCGGATCAACCATCATTAGCATGAGATAATTGATCCGATCATATCGGCTGACGCTACGGAGCAGCCGCTCAATCTGTGCAACGAGCTGTCCCTGCTCGGTGAAGGCCTCGGCAGGAAGGTCGCCGTAGGAGCGGAAGTCGCCGAGCGCGCAGAGCACGAGACTGCCAAGGGTGGGCTGGGCCGGGCGGACCAGAACAGCCCAGTGCCGACCCTCGTGAAGCAAGGTTGCGGGATAGCCGAACTTGAGAAGGGTGGCGTTCGGCGGATCGGTACGCATCAGGTGGAGGACATTGCTTGCATCGCGTGGCGACCCCCCTTAAGGGGCTGTCGCGCCATGCCAAGCGGTTTTTGGAACCGTTATGTCATGATCGTGGCGATCGTAGCTCAGTTGGTTAGAGCATCGGTTTGTGGTACCGAGGGTCGCGGGTTCAAGTCCCGTCGATCGCCCCATCTTTCCCTTCCAGCGATCCGGATTTCACCCCGCTCATGACCGATCTTTGGAGCCTGCCCGATTTCGACGGGCACGAGGCCGTGACCCATGTTTCCGACCCCGCGAGCGGGCTTCGGGCGATCATCGCGATGCACAGCACCCATCTCGGGCCGGCGGCCGGGGGAACCCGCTTCTGGCATTATGCCAAGGGCGAGGATGCGCTGAACGACGCGCTGCGCCTGTCGCGCGGAATGAGCTACAAGAATGCGATGGCGGGGCTTCCGCTGGGTGGCGGCAAGGCCGTGATCCTGGCCGACGACAAGCGGACCAAGACGCCGGCAATGATCGCCGCCTTCGGCAGAGCGGTCGACATGCTCGGCGGGCGCTACGTCACCGCCGAAGATGTCGGGATCAATGTCGCCGACATGCAGACCGTGCGCCGCGAAACCCGCCATGTCGCTGGCCTGCCGGTCGAAGCCGGTGCGGTTGGCGGCGATCCGGGACCGCACACCTCGCTCGGCGTGTTCCTCGGGATCAAGGCTGCGGTTCGCCGCGCGCTTGGCAAGGACAGCCTTTCCGGGCTCCATCTCGCGATCCAGGGTGCAGGGAGCGTCGCCAGCGGCGTAGCTCGTCGTGCCGCCGCGGAAGGCGCCCGCCTGACCATCGCCGACGTCGATCAGGCCAAGGCGGCGCAGCTGGCTAGCGAAGTCGGCGGTAGCGTCGGCGATCCGGCGACCATCCTGTCGCTCGAAGCGGACGTGATCAGCCCGAATGCGCTCGGCGCGATCCTCAACGAAGAGAGCATCGCGGCCCTGCGCGCGCCGATCGTCGCTGGCGGCGCCAACAATCAGCTGGCCCGGTCGGAACATGGGGCGGCGCTGATGCAGCGCGGCATTCTCTACGCACCGGACTATGTCATCAACGCCGGCGGGATCATCAACGTCTCTACCGAATATCTGCAGGACGGCGACGCCGACGTCGTGCGCAGCAGGATCGAGGGCATTCCCGATCGCCTCGAAGCGATCTGGAGCGAAAGCGCCGCGAGCGGCCGCGACCCCGCGACCGTGTCGGACGCCATGGCCCGCAAGCTGATCGGCCGCGGCTGAGCCTTTCGCGGCATCATCGGCAGCGTAGCGAAGCAATTCACCCCACAAGAGCGTGGATTGTTTCGCCTTCGGCTCGCAATGACGAGCCGAAGCGATAAAAACCCCGACCAACCGCCTAGTGCAAAGCGGATTGAACCGTAATAAGAGTGCGGAACAATCCCATGCATCGCTTCGCCAATCCCGCCCGTTTCCTGAAAATCGCGAAGCCAGTCACCTCGTGGCTGCTGGCGATCGGACTGGTGTTGAGCGCGATCGGAATCGTCGGCGCGCTCTTCTTCATCCCGCAGGATTATCTGCAGGGGCAGACGGTGCGGATCCTCCATATTCACGTGCCTGCCGCCTGGCTCGGCATGGGGGGCTGGACCGGGATCGCGGTGGCCTCGGCGATGCAGATCATCTGGCGCCATCCGCTGGCCGGCGTCGCTGCTCGCGCCATTGCGCCCGCCGGCGCGACCTTTGCCTTTCTGTGTCTCGCGACCGGATCGATCTGGGGGCGCCCGACCTGGGGCACCTGGTGGGAATGGGACGGGCGCCTGACCTCCATGCTCGTGCTGTTCTTCCTGTACTGCGGCTACATGGCGCTGGCCGCGGCAGAAAAGGAGCGGGGACCCGACGGCCGCGCTGCTCCGGTGTTCGGGCTGGTCGGCGCTGTGAACATCCCGATTATCCATTTCTCGGTGCAATGGTGGAACACGCTTCACCAGGGTGAGAGCATCCAGCTGACCGGCACCACCATCGCTCCTTCCATCCTCTGGCCGCTCGGCTTCACGCTGTTCGGCTTCTCGGCTCTGTTCGGCGCGATCGTCCTATTGCGGATGCGGGCCGAGCTTGCGGCGACCAAGATCGAGGCGCGCCTGCGCCGGACGGCGGCGGCATGAACCAGTGGCCCTTCGTCATCGCGGCCTATGCGATATTCCTGTGCGGCACGGGCGGGCTGCTGGCCTGGTCGCTTGCCGCCTGCCGCAAGGCAGAGGATCAGGCGACAAGGATCGGCCGCCGGCAATGACCCTCGCGCCCAAGCACCAGAGGCTGGTGCTGGTCCTCCTGGCGGTAGTCGCCCTGATCGGCGCGGCCGTGCTCGCCATGTGGGGCCTTGCCGACCGCGCCGCCTATTTCCGGACGCCGCAGGATGTCGCCGCCGGCCGCGCCGAAGTTGGGGTTCCACTGCGGCTCGGCGGGATGGTGGAGAAGGGCTCGATCCAGCGTCAGCCCGACGGGGTCAGCGTCGCCTTTGTGCTGACCGATGGGGTCGGGCAGGTCCCGGTCCGCTTCAAGGGGATCGTCCCCGACCTGTTCAAGGAAAACAGCGGCGCGATCGCCGAGGGGCAGCTTGGCCCGGACGGTACCTTCGTTGCCGACAACATCCTCGCCAAGCATGACGAGCGCTACATGCCGCCGCAGATGGGCAACCAGGCGGCGGAGCTGAAGACGCGCGAGACCGCCAAGTGATCGCCGAAACCGGCCTCGCCGCGCTGTGGCTCGCCTTTGCGCTGGCGCTGCTGCAATTCGGCCTCGCCGCCGCGGGTAACCGGCTGGGTGACCTCAAGACCCTGGTCGCTCCGGTGGCGGTGGCGCAGGGACTGCTGACCCTGCTTGCCTTCCTTTTGCTGATCTGGCTGTTCGTGCGTACCGACACCAGCGTCCAGCTGGTCGCCGCCAACAGCCACAGCGCCAAGCCCTTCATCTACCGCTTCTCGGGAACGTGGGGGAACCACGAAGGCTCGATGCTGCTGTGGGTGACCGTGCTGTCGGCCGCCGGCGCGTTGCTCGCGCTGGTGGAGCGCCGGCTGCCCGAGCGCTCGCTTCGCGCGACGCTGGGCGCACAGGCGCTGTTGGCGCTCGGCTTCTTCGGCTTCCTGCTGATCGCCTCCAATCCCTTCACCCGGCTCGATCCTGCACCGCTCAACGGGCAGGGACTGAATCCGCTGCTTCAGGACCCCGGTCTCGCCTTCCATCCGCCCACGCTCTACCTCGGCTATGTCGGGCTCAGCGTTGCCTTCAGCCTCGCCGTCGGCGCGCTGGTGACGAGGGAAGTGGGTCCGGCCATGGCCCGCGCGATGCGCCCTTGGGTGCTTGGCGCCTGGGTGCTCCTCACCATCGGCATCGTCGCCGGCAGCTACTGGGCCTATTACGAGCTCGGCTGGGGCGGCTGGTGGTTCTGGGATCCGGTCGAGAACGCCTCGCTGATGCCCTGGCTGGCCGCCACGGCGCTGCTCCATTCGATCAACGTGCTGGCGGCGCGCGGCTCGCTTCGCGCCTGGACAGTGATGCTGGCGGTGGTGGCTTTTTCGATGTCGATGATCGGGACCTTCCTGGTCCGCTCCGGCATCCTCACCAGCGTCCACAGCTTTGCGGTCGATCCGACCCGCGGCAGCTTCATCCTCGGCCTGCTGGTGTTCTACACCGGCGGCGCGTTGCTGCTGTTCGCGCTTCGGGTCGCCTCGGTCCGCGAAGGCGCGCGCTTCGACCCGGTCAGCCGCGAAGGCGCGCTGGTCGCCAACAACCTGATCCTTTCCGTCATCCTTGGCACGGTGTTCGTCGGCACCCTCTATCCGGTGCTGATCGAAGCGGTGTCGGGCGAGAAGATCTCGGTCGGTCCGCCCTATTTCAATGCGGTCAGCGGGCCGCTCGTGCTGATCCTGGCGGCACTGCTGTTCATCGGTCCGCTGCTCCGCTGGCGGCGTGACAGCCGCCCCAATCTCCGCCGCATCGCAGGTCCTGCGATCGTCACTTTGGTCGCGCTCGGGCTGACCTTAATCAATTCCGACATGGGCTGGTTGCCGCGGCTGGGACTGGCTTTCGCCGCCGGCCTTGCCACCGCAAGTTTCCTTCCGCTCGCCGGACGCGACCTGCGGCGCACGCCGCTGACGATCTGGGGCATGGTAATCAGCCATCTCGGGATCGCGGTCGCGATGGTTGGGGCGGCGTCCGACGCGTCGATGACCAAGGAAACGCTCGCCGCGGCGCGGATCGGGGAGTCGCTGACTGTCGGCCCGTGGCAGGTCCGCCTCGTGGGCGTCGACCCGGTCGCGGGCCCCAACTGGACCGCCGTCGAAGGTCATCTCGTCGCGACCCGCGGGAGCAGCTCGATCCGCCTCAACCCGCAGAGCCGCTATTTCAGCTCACCGCCGACCGAGACCAACGAGGCGGCGATCACCACGCGGCTCGACGGGCAGCTTTACACCGTCCTTGGCAAGCGCAACGGCGATCGCTGGCAGATGCGCCTGTGGTGGAAACCGATGGTCACCTTCATCTGGCTCGGCGGCGCGCTGATCGCATTCGGCGGCTTCCTGGCGCTGATCGGACGCCTCCGCCGTGAACGCGGCAAGCCGCTCCCCCTCGCGGAAGTTCGGACATGAGCCGGCGCGCCTGGCTGCTCCTGCCGTTGCTGCTGTTCATCGGCTTCGTTGCTGCTGCGGCATGGCGGCTGAGCGCTCCGTCGGACACCAGCGTCCGATCACGGATGGTCGGGCGTGACGCGCCCAGCTTTGCCGCCGCCCCGATGCTTCCCGAGCGCCCCGGCGTTGCGGCCGCCGACCTCAAGAACGGCAAGCCGCGGCTCGTCAATTTCTTTGCCAGCTGGTGCGTTCCGTGCATCGCCGAAGCGCCGGTCCTGCTCGACCTCCAGAAGCGCGGCGTGGTGATCGAGGGCATCGCCCTTCGCGACGACCCGAACGACATTCGCAAGTTCCTGGCCGAAAACGGCGATCCCTTTGCCGCCATCGGCAGCGATCCGATCGGCGAGACGCAGATCGCGTTCGGCTCATCGGGCGTGCCCGAAAGCTTCATCGTCGATGGCAAGGGCGTGATCCGCTATCAGCACATCGGCCCGATCGCGCCCGAACAGGTTGCCGAGGTGATGGCCGAATGGGAAAAGGCTCGCTCATGACCTCTGGTCGTCATGCCGGGCGCAGCGCAGCGTTCTACCAGCCGCGCGCATGGATTGCCGCGGCGCTAGCACTTCTTGCGATGACGACGGCGTGGAGTGAGCCGGCCACCGCCGAATCGAACCGCCCGCCGGCGCCTTATGCATACAAGCAGCTCGCTGACTCGCGGAAGGAAGCCGAGGCAACCGCGCTCATGACCGAGCTCCGCTGCCTCGTCTGCCAGGGCCAGTCGATCCACGACAGCGACGCCGAGATGGCGGGCGACATGCGGCATCTCGTCCGCACCCGGATCGAGGCCGGGGAATCCCCCGACCAGGTCCGCGCCTTTCTGATCGATCGCTATGGCAGTTGGGTGAGCTATCAGCCGCGGCTGGACCGCGAAACCTATGTCTTGTGGTTGGCGCCGCTGGTCCTGTTGCTCGGCGGCGCAGTGCTCGTGCTGCGGCGCATAAAGGTCAGGCGCTGATGGGCTGGTTGTGGCTGTTCCTGCTGCTGGCCGCAACGGCAAGCGGCCTGTGGGTCGCGGGCCGGATGCGCGGCGCGGCGCTGCAGGTGACCCTTGCGGCACTGATGCTGGGCGCTGCCGGCTATGCCTTCCAAGGCCGGCCCGAGCTGGCCGGAACCCCGCGCGAAGGCGAGCTTAGCCGTCCGGCGGTCCCGCTGACCGAAGCGCGGCAAGCGATGCTCGGCCAGTTCACCGCCGGTGAGCGCTATCTCCTGATCGCCGACAGCTTCGCCCGGCGCGGCAACACGACCGAGGAGCTCGGCGCGATCCGGGCCGGCCTCAAATCTTATCCCAACGACCTCGCGCTCCACATCGGGCTCGCCAATGCCCTGGTCGACCATGCCCAGATGATCACGCCGGCTGCCGAACTGGCGTTCGAGCAGGCCCGCAGGATCGCTCCCAAGCATCCGGCGCCGTTGTTCTTCGAAGGCCTGGCTCGGGCCCGTTCGGGTGATCTTGAAGGTGGCCTGGCGAGCTTCCGCGCCGCGCTCGCCCTGACGCCGGCGGGAACGAGCTATCGGCCGATGATCGAACAGGGCGTCATCATGGTCGGCACGGCGCTGGCGGAACAGCAGACGGTGCCTGGGCCAGGGCAGGGGGCAGCTGCTCCTCCGCCCGGAGCCGCCGCGCCGCCGCCCCGGCCCTGATTTCAGAGCGGGAAGCCTACTCCCCGCGTCCGGTTTCTTCCTGCAGGGCATCGATCTTCTTCGACGCTTCGGCCTTGGACAGTTCGGGATCGAATTCCTCGCCGGCTTCTTCGCTGAGCGTTTGCAGGTAGGAAGCCTGCGCGCCGGTCATCGGCTCGCCGCCAGTGGTCCAGTTATCGGGATCCTTGACCGCGTTGCCGGTCGGATGGGCCTTGGGATCGGAGTCGGGCATCGTCGTCATTCTTCCAGCCTTCTCAAAGGATTGAGTTGCCGGAAGAACGACGACGTTCCGCTTATGTTCCGTCAGGTCAGACGGGCACGAATTCCAGGTCGAGCGCTTCGGCGACTGCCTGATGGCGGATCTTCCCGCCGCTGACGTTGAGCCCGTTGGCGAGGTGCGGGTCGGCCGCCATCGCCGCTTCGGCCCCCAGGTTCGCAAGCTTGAGCGCGAAGGGCAGGGTGGCGTTGTTCAGCGCAAAGGCGCTGGTCCGCGCCACCGCGCCCGGCATGTTGGCGACGCAATAATGAATGACGCCATCGATCTCGTAGACCGGGTCGGCGTGGGTCGTCGCATGGCTCGTCTCGAAGCAGCCGCCCTGGTCGATCGCGATGTCGACCAGCACGCTGCCGCGCTTCATGGTCTTGAGCATTTCGCGGCTGACCAGCTTGGGCGCCGCAGCCCCGGGGACCAGCACCGCGCCGATCACCAGTTCGGCTTCTTCCACGGCCTGCGCGATCGCCGCCCGGCTGGCATAAGCGGTCTTGATCTGGCTGCCGAAGAACATGTCGAGTTCGGCGAGGCGTTCGTTCGAAATGTCGTAGACGGTGACGTCGGCCCGCGCGCCGACCGCCATCTGCGCCGCGTTGACGCCGCTGACGCCGCCGCCGAGGATCGCGACCTTGGCCGGGGCGACACCCGGAACGCCGCCGAGGAGAACGCCGCGGCCGCCCTGCGCCTTTTCAAGATAATGGGCGCCGACCTGAATGCTCAGCCGTCCTGCGACTTCGCTCATTGGCTTGAGGAGCGGCAGAGCGCCCGAGCGCGAGGTCACCGTTTCATAGGCGATGCACGTCGCGCCCGACTTCATCAGCCCCTCGGCCTGCGGTTTGTCGGCGGCGAGGTGGAGGTAGGTGAAGAGGAGGTGGTCAGGCTTGATCATCGCGATCTCGCCCGGCTGCGGTTCCTTGACCTTGACGATCATCTCGGCCGTATCGAACACCGCGGCGGCGTCGGGCAGGATGGTCGCGCCCGCCTTGACGTAGGCCGCATCGGGACAGTCAATCCCCATGCCGGCGCCGGTCTCGACGAACAGCTCGTGGCCGGCTGCGACCAGCTCCTTGACGGACGCCGGCGTCAGGCCGACTCTATACTCGTGGTTCTTGATTTCCTTGGGCACGCCGACGCGCATGGGAACAGTCGCCTTTTCGAGAGTTGATGTCTGGTGGTTGCGCGCGCCTATAGACCTGAAACCAGCGGTTGCACCAGCCGATTGCAGCGCTTGAACGCCGCTGCTAGTGGCCGCGCCCGATGAACGTCACCGCTGAAGGCGCTGCCCAGCCCGCCCCCCCGGCGGTGACCGAGGACAGCCATGGCCATCACCATGTCCAGGGATCGCTCCCCAAGCTGATGGTGGGCGCGGTCGGAGTCGTGTTCGGCGACATCGGCACCTCGCCTATCTACGCCTTCCGCGAAACCTTCGCCGGCCACCACACGCTCGAGCCCGACGTGCTCCACATCTACGGTGTGCTGAGCCTGATCTTCTGGTCGATGATGATCATCGTGACGCTCAAATACGTCACCATCATCATGCGCGCCGACAACAAGGGCGAGGGCGGCAGCCTGGCGCTGCTGGCGCTGATCAACCGCTCGACCAGCAACAAGCGACGCTGGACCGGCGGGATCGTCTTGCTCGGCGTATTCGCAACGGCGCTGTTCTACGGCGACAGCATGATCACGCCCGCGACCTCCGTCCTGTCAGCGGTCGAGGGCCTCGAGACGGTCAGCCCGGCCTTCACCCCCTTCGTCATCCCGCTCGCGGTCGCAATCCTGTTCGGCCTGTTCGCGATCCAGAGCCGCGGGACGGGGACGGTCGGCAGCCTGTTCGGGCCCGTGATGCTGCTCTATTTCGCGGTGCTGGCGATCCTTGGCATCTATCACCTTGCCGACAGCCCCGGGCTGCTGATGCACATGGTGAACCCGCTGAACGCCTTCCGCTTCTTCTGGGCGGAGCCGGTCAAGGCGTTCATCGCCATGGGTTCGGTCGTGCTGGCGGTGACCGGCGCCGAAGCGCTTTATGCCGACATGGGCCACTTCGGGCGCCGTCCGATCCGTTATGCCTGGGTGCTGGTGCTGATCTGCCTGCTGCTCAACTATCTAGGGCAGGGCGCCATGCTGCTGGCGCAGACGCCCGAGCAGGCGCGCGAGTTGGTCAAGAACCCGTTCTTCTATCTCGCGCCCGAGATGTTCCGCTTGCCGATCGTGCTGCTGGTCATCTGCGCGACGATCATCGCCAGCCAGGCGGTCATCACCGGTGCCTTCTCGGTCACCCAGCAGGCGATCCAGCTTGGCTTCATCCCGCGCCTTCGGATCCTTCACACCAGCGAAACGGCGGCGGGCCAGATCTACATCCCGGTGATCAACTGGGCCCTGATGGTGATGGTCATCCTGCTGGTGATCACCTTCCAGACCTCGTCCAACCTCGCCGCGGCCTATGGCATCGCGGTGACCGGCGCGATGTTCATCGATACGCTGCTGCTGGCGGTGGTGTTCGGGGCACTGTGGAAGTGGCCGGCGTGGAAGGCCTGGCCGCTGATCGGCCTCTTCCTGTTCGTCGACATCCTTTATTTCAGCGCCAACCTGCTCAAGGTCCCCGACGGTGGCTGGTTCCCGCTGGTGGTCGGTGTGGTCGCCTTCACGCTCCTCACGACCTGGGCCAAGGGCCGCAAGCTGATGATGGACCGGATGGCCGAAGCGAGCCTGCCGATGGAAGTGTTCGTCAAGTCCGCCGCCGGCAGCGCGACCCGCGTTCCCGGCACCGCGGTGTTCATGACCAGCTCGGCCAAGGGAGTGCCCCACGCGCTGCTCCACAACCTCAAGCACAACAAGGTGCTTCACGAGCGGATCATGCTGCTGACCGTGAAGATCGAGGACGTGCCCTACGTGCCGGTCGCCAAGCGGATGGAAACGCAGGACTATACCGCCGGCTTCTTCCGCGTGGTCCTGCGCTATGGTTTCATGGACGAACTGAACGTGCCCGAGGAGCTGAGCAAGCTCGAGGGCTGCGGGCCAAAGTGCAAGATGATGGACACCAGCTTCTTCCTTGCGCGCCAGACCCTCATCTCGACGGCCCGGCCCGGCATGGCAGGCTGGCGTGAACGGCTATTCGCCTGGATGCTGCGCAATTCGGAAAGCGCGATGGAGTTCTTCAAGCTTCCGCCCAACCGCGTGGTCGAACTCGGCAGCCAGGTCGAAATCTGACGCCCGTCGTCAGGGAAGCGGAGCAGTCTGAGCTGTTTGCTTCGCCTAAGGTCCGCATGACGAAACATTGAGTGTGGTTCCGGCATTGGCGGCGAATGGATCAAACCGCTTCGTGGATCGCCACTGCCGCCACCATCATCGCCGCCTGTTTCACCGCTTCCAACCTTGGCAGCCGGGTCACGGGCATCGGCTTCATCATCTTCACCGTCGGATCGATCGCCTGGTTCACCACCGGCTATCTGACCGGACAGCCGGCCCTGATGTGGACCAATGTCGTCATGACTTTGCTCAACCTGTTCGGTGTCTATCGCTGGCTCGGGCGGCAGGCCAAGCTGGAGGAAGGCGCAAGCAAGGCTGCCGAGGCCAGCACCGCGCTGCCGGGCGACAATCTTTTCCCGGCATCCAGCCTGACCGCCGCGCACCTGCTCGGTCGCGGCGGGGAGGTGCTCGGCTCCACGGTCGACGCGATGATCAGCTGCGATGGCGGGCGGCTTTGCTATCTCGTGGTGGCGCAGGGAGGTGTCGCCGGGGTGGGGGAGACCTTCCGCCGGGTCGACTGGCACTATGCGGGGGTAGAGGAAGGGGCGGTGAAGACCGACATCTGCCCCGACCAGTTCGAGCGCCTGCCCGAACTCCAGAAGGACAATTGGCCGGGAGCGTGACCCACATCGCAAGCAAGGATCACCGATGAGCGGCGCATTGATCGTCACCGCGGCTCTTGGCGCCGAGGATTTCGCCTGGCTCGACGGGCAGCGCCGGACCTATTTTCCGCCCGAGCGCAACCAGCTTTCCGCGCATCTCACCATGTTCCACGCGCTCCCGCCGAGCGCCGAAGCCGAAGCGGGGAGGGTGCTGGCCCGCGAAGCGAGCACCCCGGCGCCGGCGGCAAAGGTCGCCGGCCTGATGAACCTTGGCCGCGGCGTCGCCTACCGCATTGTGTCGGATGAACTGGAGGCCGTCCGCCGCAGTATCGCGGACCATTTCCATGGATTTCTGACGGCGCAGGACGGGCAGGGCTGGCGTCCGCACGTCACCATCATGAACAAGGCGGAGCCCAAGGCGGCCAAGGCGCTGCTGCGCGAGCTGGAGGCGGGCTTCAGCCCGCGACCGCTCAAGATCGCCGGGCTTGAGCTCCACCGCTACCTTGGCGGTCCGTGGGAACGCCTCGGGCGGTGGAGCTTCCGCGGTTAGCTGAGGTCGCCGACCCCGTCGCAGCTGAGTTCGAAGGCGGCCATGCCGGCTTCCAGGACACTTGCCAGCATCGGCATCTCGAGGAACTGGTCGACCACGTCGCCGCCGCGGATCTCGTCGGTGGCTTCGGCCATCGCCTCGTCCCAGTCGGACGCGTCGTAGGTGCCCTGGCCGACCCAGCAAAAGGCAAGCAGTTCGGCCTGCTGATCTTCGGCGAGATCGTCGATCACCGCGCGAAGTTCTTCCTCCACGCCGTCGTTGATATCGTCGTCGAGGACCGACAGCGCTTCACCGCTGCTGTCGTCGTCGACATTGTCGGCGCCTTCGCCCTCGTCATAATCCGACGGCGTCTGCGCTTCATATTCGCGCGCCCTGAGAATGATCCGGCAAAGAGTATCGAGCGGCGTGAGCGGGTCCATGGTGGTGTGTCTCCTTTGCGCAGCCTAACAAGGTTGGAAGAGGACGGTTCCTTGGCGTTGACGGTGGGGGACCTGCCGCGTATAGGCCCGCCCGCCGTCACGGCACCCCGAACAGGGGCGGAGTAGCTCAGCTGGTTAGAGCAGCGGAATCATAATCCGCGTGTCGGGGGTTCAAGTCCCTCCTCCGCTACCATTCGGATGTGCCAGGGACGGCGACGCAAAACCCGCATGGGGGGCATCATAGCCCGGTGCGAGTGGCCTTACCGGTCGCCCGTTCCCGCCCCCCAGAGGAACAACCGGAAAGGAATTATCCTATGGCGAGCACGCTCGTCTCCATGCAGCAATTGCTCGAAGCCGGAGCTCACTTCGGCCACCAGACCCACCGCTGGAACCCGCGGATGAAGCCGTACATCTTCGGCGACCGCAACGGTGTCCACATCATCGACCTGTCGCAAAGCGTTCCGCTGTTCGCCCGCGCGCTCGACTTCGTCCAGCAGACCGTCGGCCGCGGCGGCAAGGTGCTGTTCGTCGGCACCAAGCGCCAGGCGCAGGACGCGGTGGCCGAAGCCGCCGGTCGTTCGGGCCAGCACTTCGTCAACCACCGCTGGCTCGGCGGCATGCTGACCAACTGGAAGACCATCTCCAACTCGATCAAGCGCCTCAAGAGCCTCGAGGAGCAGCTGTCGGGTGACACCGCCGGTCTGACCAAGAAGGAAGTCCTTCAGCTCACCCGCGAGCGCGACAAGCTCGAGAAGAGCCTCGGCGGCATCCGCGACATGGGCGGCCTGCCCGACGTCATGTTCGTGATCGACACCAACAAGGAAGAGCTGGCGATCAAGGAAGCCAACGTCCTTGGCATTCCGGTCGTCGCGATCCTCGATTCGAACTCGAACCCGGAAGGCATCGCTTTCCCGGTCCCGGGCAACGACGACGCCAGCCGCGCCATCCGCCTCTACGCCGATGCGGTCGCCGAGGCGGCCACCTCGGGCAAGACCGGCAACCAGCAGCGCCAGGGTGTCGACATCGGCGCCATGGCCGAGCCGCCGGCCGAAGCCGCGCTCGAGGCGTAAGCCTTTTCCCCCTCTCGCCTGCGGGAGGGGATCTTCAGTGGAGGGCTGTCACAGGCGTGACGCTCTCCACTGCTTTTTACATTTCTCCCCCAGCCTCTCCCGACAGCGGGAGGGGAGCAAAAGGAATTGGACATGGCTGACATCACGGCCGCGATGGTCAAGGAACTGCGCGAGCGCTCGGGCGCCGGCATGATGGACTGCAAGAAGGCGCTGGCCGAGACTGGCGGCGACATCGAGGCGGCGATCGACTGGCTGCGCGCCAAGGGCCTCGCGTCGGCGGGCAAGAAGGCGGGCCGCACTGCTGCCGAAGGCCTGGTCGGCGTTGCCGTCAATGGCAAGAAGGGCGTTGTCGTCGAGGTCAACTCGGAAACCGACTTCGTCGCCAAGAACGACCAGTTCCAGAACTTCGTCCGTGACGTCACCGCGCTTGCGCTGACCACTGGCGAGGACGATGTCGAAGCGCTCAAGAACGCGGCCATGCCGTCGGGCAAGACCGTCGGCGAAGCGCTGACTGAGAACATCGCCACCATCGGCGAGAACCAGAACCTGCGCCGCATGAAGAGCCTCGAGGTGGCGAACGGCGCGGTCGTGTCCTACGTCCACAACGCCGCGGCCCCGGGCATGGGCAAGATTGGCGTGCTCGTCGCGCTCGAGGGCGACGCCCCGGCCGACAAGCTCGAAACGCTCGGCAAGCAGCTTGCGATGCACATCGCCGCCGCCAATCCGCTCGCGCTGACCGGCGACGACATCGACCCGGCCGTGATCGAGCGTGAAGCGGCGATCGCCCGCGAGAAGAATGCCGACAAGATTGCCGGCAAGCCCGCCGACATTGCCGAGAAGATCCTCAAGGGTCCGGTCGACAAGTTCCGCAAGGAAAGCGCGCTGCTGAGCCAGGCGGTCGTGTTCGACGGCAAGACCCCGGTCCAGGATTGGGTCGCGTCCGAAGCCAAGGCGGCGGGCGGCTCGGTCGCGGTCAAGGACTTCGTCCGCTTCCAGCTCGGCGAAGGCATCGAAAAGCAGCAGAGCGACTTTGCTGCCGAAGTTGCCGCCGTGTCGGGCGTCAAGCAGGGCTGACCTTCCTCCTCCTCTCGCGTCGAGGGGAGAAGGCACTTCCAAAGCGGGCGGCGGCGCTTATAGAAGCGCTGCCGTCCGTTTTCTTATTCGAGAGACAAGCCAGCCCCATGCCTCGCCGCTTCAACCGCATTCTCCTGAAGCTGTCGGGCGAGGCGTTGATGGGGCCGGGACAGTTCGGGATCGATCCCGACACGGTGGCTGCCATGGCCTCCGAGGTAAAGGCCGCCAAGGAAGCCGGGTTCGAGCTGTGCTTAGTCATCGGCGGGGGCAACATCTTCCGCGGCATGGCCGGCGCCGCCAAGGGCATGGACCGGGCCCAGGCCGACTACATGGGCATGCTCGCAACGGTGATGAACGCGCTCGCCGTCCAGAATGCGCTGGAGCAGATCGGGGTCGACACCCGGGTCCAGTCGGCGATCAAGATGGATCAGGTGTGCGAACCGGTGATCCGCCGCCGCGCCGAGCGCCACCTTGCCAAGGGGCGGGTGGTGATCTTCGCCGCCGGCGTCGGTTCGCCCTATTTCACCACCGATACCGGCGCTGCGCTTCGTGCGGCCGAGATGAAGTGCAACGCGCTGTTCAAGGGCACCAGCGTCGACGGCGTTTATTCGGCCGATCCCAAGAAGGTGAAGGACGCCAAGCGCTACGACACCATCGGCTTCGACAAGGTCCTGGCCGAGGACCTCAAGATCATGGACGCGGCCGCGGTCGCGCTGTGCCGCGACAACGACATTCCGATCGTCGTCTTCAACATCCGTCAGCCGGGCAATCTTGCCAAGGTGCTGGCTGGGGAGGGGACCGCAACGATCGTTCAGAACCAGGAGGAACAGACCAATGCCAGCCTATGACAAGGCCGATACCCAGCGCCGCATGAGCGGGTCGGTTGAAGCGCTCAAGAGTGATCTTGGTGGCCTTCGTACCGGCCGCGCCTCGTCCGCCTTGCTCGATCCGGTCCAAGTCGAGGTCTATGGTGCCAAGATGCCGCTGAACCAGGTCGCGACCGTCTCGGTACCCGAGCCGCGGATGCTGTCGGTCCAGGTGTGGGACCGGTCGAACCTCAATGCGGTCGAAAAGGCGATCCGCTCGGCTGGCCTCGGGATCAACCCGATCACCGACGGGCAGATGATCCGCCTTCCCATTCCGGACATGACCGAGGAGCGCCGCAAGGAGCTCGCCAAGCTTGTCAGCCAATATGCCGAAAAGGCCCGGATCGCCGCCCGCAACGTGCGCCGCGATGCGATGGACGCGCTCAAGACCGACGAGAAGAAGAAGGAAATCAGCGAGGACGAGCACAAGCGGCTCGACACCGAGGTCCAGAAGATGACCGACGACACGATCAAGGAGATCGACGCGGCGGCCGCGGCCAAGGAAAAGGAAATCCTCAACAAGTGAGGCCCGCCCTTCTTCGTCATTGCGAGGGGCAAGGAGGCGAAGCATCCCGGGATCTGACGATGGATTGCTTCGCTGCGTCCGCAATGACAGAGGATGTGGTGCGATGAACCTCACCCCCTCTGCCTCGAGCGTCGTCGAGGGGCCGTCCGCTCCCGTCACGGTTCCGCGCCATGTCGCCATCATCATGGATGGCAATGGCCGCTGGGCCGCCAAGCGCTCCCTCCCGCGGGTTGCCGGCCATCGCGCCGGCGCCGAGGCCGTCCGCCGGACCATGCAGGCCGCGGTCGACAATGGCGTCGAGGTGCTGACGCTTTATGCGTTCTCAAGCGAGAACTGGCGTCGCTCCGAGGACGAGGTCAGCGACCTCAAGGGGCTGATGCGCTTCTACCTCGAGCGCGAGCTTGGAACGCTGCAGAAGGAAAAGGTTCGCCTCAAGCTGATTGGCGAGCCCGCGGCCTTCGGCAACGAACTCTATGACCGGTTGCAGAAGGCGGTCGCGGAAACCGCCAGCAACGACCGGCTGACCCTCGTCATCGCGCTCAATTACGGCAGCCAGGCCGAACTGGCCGCTGCTGCCCGGGCGCTTGCGCAGGGCGCAAGGGACGGAACGGTCGATCCCGACACGATCGATATCGGGGCGATCGAGAATTTGCTCCACACCCGCGACCTCCCGCCGCTCGATCTCCTGATCCGCACCAGCGGCGAAGTGCGCCTGTCGAACTTCCTTCTGTGGCAGGCGGCTTATGCCGAGCTGCACTTCGTCGACACCTTGTGGCCGGACTTCGACGAAGCGGCCTTTGCCGCGGCGCTGGCCGAATTTTCGAGACGGCAAAGGCGGTTCGGCGGCCGATGAGCGAAATCTGGCTGCGCACGATCACCGGCGTGCTGATGATCCTGACCGCGCTGACCGCCGAATGGTTCGGCGGCACCGCCTTCGCCCTGCTGGTCGCGCTTGCCGCCACTGCCATCTATTACGAATGGGCGAAGATGGTGCGGGGCTGGGGCCTTGCCTGGCACCTTGCCGGTTTCATCTTCGCGCTGCTGCCCGCGCTGTCGCTGCTGTGGGTGCGCGAGCGGGGCGGAAACCCACCGGGCAGCCAGGGCTTCGAACTGGTGCTGTGGTCGTTCATCGTTACCTGGAGCGCGGATATCGGCGCCTTCTTCACTGGACGCACCTTTGGCGGACCCAAGCTCGCGCCGACCATCAGCCCCAACAAGACCATCTCGGGCCTGATCGGCGGGCTGGTCGCCGCGACGCTGCTTGGCGGGATCTGGGCGCAGAGCCAAGGGCTGCACTGGGGCTGGCTGCTGCTCGCTGCTCCCTTCGCACTGGCGTCGGCCATCGGCGACCTGTTCGAAAGCTGGATGAAGCGTCGGGCAGGGGTCAAGGACAGCGGCCGCATCCTCCCGGGCCACGGCGGCGTGTTCGACCGCCTTGACGGGCTCGTCCCGGTGTCGGTCCTGACCGCTTTCGCCGTCGTCGCGGGACTGAGCTGATGAAGCGGGTCGCTATCCTTGGAGCGACAGGCTCGATCGGCACTTCGACGCTCGACCTGCTCGAGGCCGCGTCCGAGCGCTTCGAGGTCACCGCCGTGACCGCTTCCAGCAATGTCGCCGAGCTTGCCGCCATCGCGCGCCGAACGCGTGCTTCGCTGGCGGTAATCGCCGACGAGAGCCGGCTGAGCGAACTGCGTGAAGCGCTGTCAGGATCGAACATCCAGGCGGCGGCGGGCGGCGAGGCGCTGGCCGAAGCGGCGGTATCTGCCGACCTCGTCATTGCCGCGATCGTCGGAACCGCGGGACTTGCGCCGGTGATGGCGGCGGTGCGGGCCGGCAAGACGATCGGCCTCGCCAACAAGGAAGCGCTGGTTTCGGCGGGCGCGCTGATGATCGAGGAAGCGCGTCGCACCGGCGCCGTCCTGCTTCCGATCGACAGCGAACATAATGCGATCTTTCAATGTCTTGCGGGTCAGGATTGCGGACAGGTCTCACGGCTCATCCTGACTGCCAGCGGCGGTCCTTTCCGCACCTGGAGCGCCGAGGAAATGGCGCGGGCCACGGCGGCTGAGGCCGTCGCGCATCCCAATTGGTCGATGGGCGCCAAGATCAGCGTCGACAGCGCGACCATGATGAACAAGGGCCTCGAACTGATCGAGGCGCATCACCTGTTCGCGCTTCCCGAGGAGCGGATCGACATCCTGGTTCATCCGCAGTCGGTAATCCACAGCCTGGTCGAATATGCGGACGGCTCGATGCTGGCGCAGCTTGGCTCGCCCGACATGCGGGTGCCGATCGGTCATATCCTCGCTTATCCCGAACGGATGGCGACCGGCGCTCGGCGGCTCGACCTTCTGGAGGTTGCCCGGCTCGATTTCGAAGCGCCCGACCCGGTTCGCTTTCCGGCGCTCAGGCTTGCCCGTGAGGCGCTTCGGCGCGGCGGGGCGGGGCCACTCACGCTCAACGCCGCCAATGAAGTGGCGGTCGAGGCTTTCCTTGCGGGCGCCATTCACTTCGGCGACATTGCTTCCCACGTAGAGGAGCAACTGACGCGGATGGACAAGCCTCTCCCTGCCTCGATCGACGACGTGCTCGCACTCGATGCGGAAGTGCGCCGAGCGACCCGCGCGCAGCTCGGGACTGGTGCGCCCTCATGCTAGAAACGCCGCCGATCTGGTTCATCGCCATCGCCTTTTTCGCGGCGATCGGTCCGCTCGTCTTCATCCACGAGTTCGGCCATTATATCGTCGGGCGCTGGTTCGGCATCGGGGCCGACACCTTTTCGATCGGTTTCGGCAAGGAAGTCGCCGGCTGGACCGACAAGCGGGGAACGCGGTGGAAAGTCGGGTGGCTGCCGCTTGGGGGCTACGTGCGCTTCACCGGCGACATGAACCCGGCCAGCATGGGGCAGAACCTCGATCAGCTGAGCCCCGAGCTGCGCGCCAGGAGCTTCCACGCCAAGCCGGTGTGGCAGCGCGCCCTGGTCGTGTTCGCAGGACCCGCCGCCAATTTCCTGCTGGCGATCCTGATTTTCGCAGCCTTCATCGCCGCCAACGGCGCGCCGCGCACGCCAGCGGTGGTTGCTGTGGTGCTCCCCGGTTCGCCTGCTGCGAGCGCCGGGCTGATCAAGGGCGACCGCGTCGTCGGTATCGACGGCAAGGAGATCAGCCGGTTCGACGATCTTGCCGACTACAGCCGGCTTCGTCCCGGTGAAGAGGTCACGCTCAAGGTCGAACGCGCCGGGCAGCTGTTCACCGCCGCGACCCGACTGTCGGAAGTGATCGAAAAGGATCGCTTCGGGCAGACCTATCGCATCGGCCGTCTCGGGATCGGCACGGGTGAGCGCGTGTTCGAGACCGTGCCGGTGCTGCAGCTCATCCCCGAGGCCACCCGCATCACCTGGTCGACGATCGAGAATACCGCGGTCGGCCTGTGGCAGATCATCACCGGCCGCCGCCCTCTCCAGGAGCTTGGCGGGCCGATCAAGATGGCGCAGGTCGCCGGGCAGGTCGCAAGCATCGGCTGGTTCGAATTCATCCAGCTAATCGCCTTCTTCTCGATAAACCTCGGGTTCATCAACTTGCTGCCAGTTCCCATGCTCGACGGGGGTCATCTGGCGCTCTATGCGGTCGAGGCTACACGCCGCCGGCCACTTGGGGACCAGGCGCAGGAGTGGCTGTTCCGCGGCGGTTTCGCTGCGCTGATCACCTTGATGCTTGTTGCCACCATCAACGACCTCGGGTCGGTTGGCCTGTGGCAGACATTGGGGCGATTGTTGGGCTGATCCCGGCTTGAACAATATCGGTTGGCGCGGCAGGGGCCCGCGTCTAGTAGCGTCGCGGCCCACTTTGGGCGGGCCGGATGCAGCACCAGCCACCCAGTGCGAAGGCGGGGAAAGATTTACGTGAGTTCAAAAGGCGACGTCAGCTTGAAAGGCGATAGGGCTTTGATCATCCGGATGAGGGCGTCACTCCTGCTCGGTACCATCGCTGGGGGTTGGGCAGCGCCCGTCCTGGCGCAGCAGGCCGCGGCCCCGGCACCTGCCGCTGCGGCGCAGCCCGCAACGGGTCCTGCCACTCCTTCGCCAGCGCCGGCGCCCGTGCAGCAGCCACAGCAGCGCGTGATCCGTTCGATCGCCGTCCAGGGTGCCCAGCGGCTCGAGGCGGATACGGTGCGCTCCTATGCCGGGCTTTCGCCTGGCCAGACCTACGACAGCGAGACGCTCGATACCGCGATCAAGGCGCTCTACGACACCGAACTGTTCGCCGATGCGCAGATTCAGGGCGCGGACACCGGCAACATCGTGGTGGTGGTGCGCGAGAACCCGGTCATCAACCGCATCGTGCTTGAAGGCAACAAGCGCATCAAGGACGACAAGATCCTGCCCGAAATCCGGCTTGCGCCGCGGCAGATCTTCACCCGTTCCAAGGCCCGTTCGGACGTCGAGCGGATCATCGAGCTCTACAAGCGCCAGGGCCGCTTCGCCGCCCGGGTCGAGCCCAAGGTCGTCACGCTCGACCAGAACCGCGTCGACCTGGTGTTCGAGATCAGCGAGGGCGACAAGTCCAAGGTTCGCGCGATCAATATCATCGGCAACAACCAGTTTGCCGATGGCCGTCTCCGCAAGGAAATGTACACACGCGAGAGCGGGGGCTTCCTCGGCTTCCTGAAGTCGAACGACAGCTATGATCCTGACCGGCTCGCTGCCGATCAGCAGAAGCTGCGCGCCTTTTACCTGACCCAGGGCTACGCCGATTTCCGCGTCGTTTCGGCGCTTGCCGAACTGACCCCCGACCGCCGCGACTTCGTCATCACCTACGTGGTCGAGGAAGGTAAGCGCTACAAGTTCGGCGACATCACCGCAGAATCCGAACTGCGCGACTTCAAGCCCGAGGTGATCGTCGCGCTTGCCGGGATGAAGAAGGGCGACTGGTTCAACGCCAAGGCGGTCGAGGATTCGGTCACCCGGATGAACGAGGCGGCCGGCCTGCTCGGCTATGCCTTCACCGAGATCGACCCGAATTACGATCGCAATGCCGACACGCAGACGATGAATATCGCCTTCCGCGTCGGAGAAACCCCGCGGACCTATGTCGATCGCATCAACGTGTCGGGCAACACCGGCACCCGCGACAAGGTGATCCGCCGCGAGTTCCGCGTGAACGAGGGCGACGCCTTCAACAGCATCAAGGTTAAGCGCAGCCAGGACCGCATCCAGAGCCTCGGCTATTTCCAGGAAAAGCTGGAAATCAAGCAGGAGCAGGTCGCGCCCGACCGGGTCGCGCTGAATGTCGAAGTCGAGGAGAAGCCGACCGGTCAGCTGCAGCTGTCGGCAGGTTATTCGAGCCTCGAGCGGTTCATCATCGCCGCCAGCGTCGAGCAGAACAACTTCCGCGGCATGGGGCAGTCGCTGTCCGCCGGGGTCAACTATTCGCGCTATTCGAAGTCGGTCCAGCTGGGCTTCACCGAGCCTTATCTGTTCGACAAGCAGATCCTGCTCGGCGGTCAGGTCTACCGGCGCGACTTCAACAGCTTCAACTTCATCGGCAACGAGCGCAATCGCACCTACAGCCAGGGCCAGACCGGCGGCGGCTTCTCGCTCGGCTTCCCGGTCAACGAATATGTCAACTTCGGCACCCGCTACACGCTGAACTTCGACAAGATCTCGCTCGACAAGACGCAGTTCTATTCGGACCTCGACGGTTCGGGCCCAGGCGGTCTCGTCTGCGATCCGGGCAAGGCGGGCCAGTATCTGTGCGACGAAATCGGCAAGCGCACGACCTCTCTGGTCGGCTACAGCCTGGTATTCGACAACACCAACGGCATCCGCGCCAGCCGCGGCCAGCGCATGTCGTTCAGCCAGGACTTCGCGGGCCTCGGCGGTGACGTGAAATACATCCGTTCGCGTGCGGAAGGCGTCAAATATTGGGGCCTTGGGCGCGGCTTCATCCTCTCGGCACGCGCCGAGGGCGGCTACGTCCATCCGCTTCAGGAAGCCAAGCGCGCCGGGCTCGACCCGATCCGCATTTCGGACCGCTTCTTCACGCCCCAGCTGCGCGGCTTCGACATTCGCGGCATTGGTCCGCGCATCCGTCGTACCAGCTTCAACGTCGATGCGACGGCGCTCGAGGAGAAGGGCCAGATCACCGACGCGCTCGGCGGACGTGCCTATTACATGGGCCGCCTCGAGCTCGAGCTTCCGCTCGGCGCCGGTGCACGCAACCTCGGGCTTCGGCCGTCGGCCTTCATCGACGTCGGTTCGCTGTTCAAGCTGCGCCAGCCGAACCTGGTGAACTTCCCCGGCACCTGTTTCTACGTGCCGACCAAGGAAGGCGTCACGGCCCCCGCGGCGCAGGTGCTGGCGAATGGCCAGACCGCAGCCAATTGCGCCGCTGCGCCGACCGACACGGCGCTCAGCTTCAGCCCGGGCTATCGCGAGGAATTCCTCGGCAACAGCGCCAAGCCGCGACTCGCCATCGGTATCGGCGTCAACTGGACCTCGCCCTTCGGCCCGCTTCGCATCGACCTTGCGAAGGCGCTGCTCAAGCAGGACGGCGACGACACCAAGCTCTTCCAATTTAACGTAGGGACTGCATTCTGATGACCAACAAGCTTCTTCTTGGCCTCCTCGCGGCCACTGCCGTTGCAGCGCCGGCTGCCGCCCAGGCGCAGGCTCGCCTTCCGGCTGCCGTGATCGCCGTGGTCGACACCGGCCGCATCTACACCGAGTGCACCGCCTGCCGCGCCGCCGTCTCGCAGCTTCAGGGCCAGGCCAACTCGCTGCAGGCGCGCCAGCAGGCGCTCGCCGCTCCGATCCAGACCGAGGGCCAGGCGATCGAGGCCGCCATCAATGCGCTTCCGGCCGCCCAGCGCCAGAGCCCGCCGGCCGCGCTTCAGCAGCGCGTCCAGAAGTGGCAGCAGTCGCAGCAGACCGCCAACCAGGAGCTGCAGCGCCTGCAGCAGAATATCCAGTCGACGCAGGCGAACGTTCGCCAGCAGATCGATGCCCGCCTCGGCCCGATCATCAACCAGGTGATGACCGCCCGCGGCGCCAATGTCGCGCTCGACACCGATGCCACGCTGGCCCGCGCCAATGGCGTCGACATCACGACCGACGTCCTGACGGCGCTCAACACGCAGCTGCCGTCGGTAAGCGTCACGCCGCTGCCGCAGCAGCCGGCCGGTCAGCAGCCGACCGGGCGCTAAGCTGATGAGCGAAGGGGGCAGCACCGCCGCGCCGATGACGCGGGACATCCGCCAGGTCATGGCGGCGCTGCCCCATCGCTATCCGATGCTGCTCGTCGACCGGGTTTCCGAACTGGTGGTCGACGAGCGCATCACCGCTATCAAGGCGGTGACGATCAACGAAAGCTTCTTCCAGGGGCATTTTCCCGGCCGTCCGATCATGCCGGGCGTGCTGATCGTCGAAGCGCTGGCGCAGGCCGCTGGCGTGCTGGCGGTCGAAAGCCTCGGCCTCGCGGGGTCGGGCAAGCTCGTCTATTTCATGGCGATCGACGGGGCCAAGTTCCGCGCGCCGGTCGAACCTGGATGCCTGCTCGAACTGAAGGTCAGCTTCGTCCAAAAGCGCTCCAGCGTCTGCAAGTTCGCCGGCCAGGCCCTTGTCGACGGCAAGCTCGCCGCCGAAGCCAATTTCACCGCGATGATCGCGGATCCCCCTAAGGCCTGAGCGTCCAGCCGGCGCCGTCCGGCTCCACGCCAAATGCGTCACCGAACAAGGGAGACGCGAGAAGCGCCGCCGGTGGCATGTCGGCGACCAGCCTTCCCCCGTCCAGCATCAGCACACGGTCGAACCGCCCCAGCAGCGACAGGTCGTGAAGGGCGAGGACGACCGCGGATCCCTCGTGTGTCACCTCGTCCAGCAGGTCGAGCGTTCGCAGCACCCATGCCGGGTCGAGGTTCGACAGGGGCTCGTCCAGCAGCAATATCTTCGGGCGGCTCGCCAGCGCGCGGCCGAGCAGGGCGCGGGCGCGCTCTCCGGTGGACAGAAGATCGATCGGCCGTTCCGCAAGTTCGGTGAGACTTAGCCGATCCAGCAACTCGTCGACACGCTCGGGGTCCGGCCGGTTGAGACCCAGCGCAATGACATCGCGTACCGGGATCGGCCAGCGCACCTCGCGACTTGCGGGGAGGAAGGCGAGGAGCGCCGCGCGGCGGGCGGGCGGGATGTCGCTGAGCCGCTCGCCGTCGAGGCGGAGATCGGTCGCCTGGCCCTCGATACCGGCAAGCGCCTTCAGCAGGGTAGTCTTGCCGCTGCCATTGGGGCCGATCAGGGCGATCCGCTCGCCCGGTGCAAGGCTCACCTCGGTCACCTGAAGGCGCGGAGGCGAGGCGACCGAGGCGTGGAGAAGCGCCGTCATGACGCCAGCTTGCCCCGCATGCCCAGCAGCACCCACAGGAAGATGGGGGTGCCGAGGCTGGCGGTGACGACCCCGAGCGGGATCGTCCGGCCGAGCGGCGCCAGGCGGGTAAGGAGATCGGCGGCGATCAGAATCACTGCGCCGATCAGGGCTGCTGGAACGAGGGCGCGCCCGGGATGCCCGCGAGTCAGTCGGCGCGCGATCACGGGCGCGATCAGGCCGACAAAGCCGACCGCCCCACAGACTGCGACGCAGGCGCCGATCGCGATTGCCGACAGCAGCACCACTTCCTGCCGCAGCCGGCCTGGCACCACCCCCATCGATGCCGCGACATCTTCTCCAAGCGCGAGGCGGTCCAGCGCTCCTGACCTGCGGAGGAGGAAGACGGCAGCAAGGGCGGCGGGAACCAGCGCGGCAACGGCCTGGCCAAGGCTGCGATCGACCAGGCTTCCCATCAGCCAGTCGAACGCCTCGTAAAACGCAAACGGGGAGGGGGCGAGCGCGAGGGCGAGGCTGGTCAGGGCGCCGGCGGCAAGGCTGATCGCAAGCCCGGCGAGGAGCAGGGTGGCGGCGTTGGGACGCCGTCCGGCCACGGCGAACAGGAGCAGCAGGGTAAGCGCTGCGCCGACGGCTCCGCTGGCCCCCATCGCCATCGGGCTGGCGAAGCCGAGGATGGTCGTTCCGACCACTGCGCCGAGCGCAGCGCCGCTGCTTGCGCCGGTGATATCGGGCGAGGCGAGGGGGTTGGCGAACATCGCCTGCAAGGCGGCCCCGGTCAGTCCCAGCACCGCGCCATAGCCGAGGCCGAGCAGCAGCCGCGGCAGGCGAAGCTCGATGACGATCAACCGCGCCAGTTCCTCTGGTCCAGCGAGCGGTGCCCAGGGCAGCAGCAGTGCGGCGGCGCTCAGCACAAGAACAAGCACGAAGGGCGCGACGAGCCTTGTCATCTTGCCGTCCTGGCACCCCGCAGCCGCTCCACTTCGCCAAGCATGGCGAGGCCGCCGCAGGTCCAGGCGCGTCCATCGGTAACGATGGTGCGGGATTTGAGGCGGGTCACTATCGGGTGGTTGAGCCAAGCGGTGCCGCGACTGGCTTGGTCGGCCCGATAATCGCTTCGGATCAGCCACTTGGGCGGATTGGTTGCGAGCTTTTCCAAGGTCAACCGTCCGCCGGTGATCATCGTTTGGCGGAAACCCGCCAGGGCCAGCCACTCGGCACCAAGCCCTTGTGGCGACAGGCTGAGGCCCCCGCCGCCGACGAACGCTCCTTCCGCAAGCGGCGGGCGGCGCGCCTGCAAACGATCTAGCGTACGCTGGTAGGGCGCGGCCGCCTGCGGACGACCCAGCAGCCGGGCGACCTGCTCGACCTGGTTCACGACCTCTGCCGGGGTCGATGGGTAGGGCAGCTCGATCAGACGCGCGCCGAAGCGCCGGGCAAGTGCCTGCCGGGCCCCGCCGCTACCGCCCATGGTCAGGATCACTTGCGGCTGCCGGGCAAGGACGCTTTCGAGCTTGCCGTCGTTAGCTGGAAAGGCGCGGGCCGACCGCCACAGCGCCGTTTCCCGCGGCGACTGGCTGAGGTGACTGACCGATACGATCTGTCCCGGCCCGGCGAGCAGTAGCAGCAACTCGTCGGTGCACAGGTTAAGGGAAGCGACCCTAAGGGCCGCGTCAGCGGCGAGGGCCAAGGCGAATGCCGGCAAAGACTGCCCTCCCTTCCGCACGATAGCCGACGACATCGACGACCCGTTCGTCAAAGGCGTTCGACAGGCGACCGAATAATTCCACGGTCGGCGCCACGCGAAAACCGACCCGGGCGCTGCCGAGCCAATAGGGTTCCAAACGCACCAGCGGCGAGGGGAAGAGGTCGAAATCGCGGTCGAGACGGGATCCGGTATAACTCAGGGCCGCTCCGTAGGTGATGCGCCCGGCGATGCCATCCGCAGCGATTGAACCGCTGTGCCTCGGGCGCCTGAGTTCGCGCCCGGCGGGCTCAGAGGCCTTGAGATAGGAGTAGGCAGCGCTCAGGTTGAGCCACTCGCCGCCGCTCCAGCCGCCCTCCAGTTCGATCCCGTCACGCTTGCTTCGTCCGGCTGCGTTGACCGCCGAGGTGAAGCTTGGGCTTGGGACGATTTCATCGCGCAGGCGCTGGCGATAGGCGGTGACCGCCGCGCGCCATTGCCCGCTGCTCGCGCGGAGCGAAAGTTCGCCGCCGCGGCTGCGTTCGGGCTTCAGCAACGGGTTGCCGACGTAGCTGCCGGGGAAGAAGCCGTAGAGGTCGAAGAAGGTCGGCTGGGCAATTCCCTCGCCCCAGCTGCCTGCCAGCGAAAGCTGATTGGCCAGCCGCAACAGCGCGCCCGCGCGGAAGGTGGTCGCGTCCCTGAAATCGCTGAACCTGTCGCGGCGAAGCGCGAGCGTGGTGACGAGTGGGCCCGCCTCTGCGCGATACTCGGCGGTCAGGGCTGCTTGGTCGCGCTTGCGGCGCTGGTTGGTGAGGCCGCCATAGATGGTGTCGGAGGCCGTGAAGCGCTCGCCCGTCCACTCGGCAGCGATGGTAAAGCGCTGCGTGATGCCGAGCAGGGTCGCCTCGCGAGCGGCCTGCGCCGTCACATTGTCACGGCGCCCGCTGGTGCGGTTCTGCTCCTCGCTGCCAAGGAAGTTGCGATTGCGCGACCCCAGCCGTGACGCACCGAGCGCCAGGGTCCAGCCATTCTCTTCGTAGCGCAGTCCCGCCCTGCCTGCGGCAAGCCGATTACGGCTGAGGTCAGCGGTGTCGGCGCGCTGGAATGTCAGCGGGTCCGAGCCATCGAATTCGCTTCGCGCACGGATGCCGAAGCCTGATGCCGAAAGAGTGACTGGACCTCGGCTCCAGTCGAGACGGCCACGCAGGACGGCGTTGCGATAGCCGTCGCGGTCGCCCGGGCCGGCGGCAAACGCATTGATGCCGCCCGCCCCCTGCACCCCGCCGCCAAGCCCTAGCGTCACATCGCCGCTCTTCAGTCCAGCCGAGCCGCCGATCCGGGCGAAGCCGTGGATTCCGTCTTCGGCCGACGCGCTTGCGCCCTGGCGCGGGGTTGCGGTCAGGGCGATCACGCCGCCAATCGCTTCGCTTCCCCACAAAGCCGACTGCGGTCCACGAACGATTTCGATCCGGTCGCCGAGGTCCGCGGAAAGCACTTCGAAGCGCGGTTCGTTACCCGCGGCCGGGTCATTGGCGCGAATGCCGTCGACGAACAGCAGGGTGTGATTGGCCTCGGCGCCGCGCAGGCGAACCTGCATCTGCGACCCTGCGGTGCCGGCGGTGGACAGGCTGGCGGACGGGGTGAGGCGGAGCAGGCTTGCAAGCAGGGGCTCGCCCAGGCGCTCCACCGTCGGGGGTTCGATCAGGCTGACGCTGGCCGGCGTCGTGGCTTGTTTCTCGCCGCTCCGCGCGGCGGTAACGATGATGGCGTCCGCCGCCGGGGGCGGAAGAGGAAGGTCGGTCAGGAACAAGGATCAGGCACTCCCGCAACAGACTTGAACAACAAAGTCGTCGCGGAGGCTTGCTGCCACGTCTTCCGCCTGGCCCCGGACGGTTGAACGGACGACGGTTCAGGCCGACGATCGGACTTGCAGCCAGCGTCTGGCTGCACACCGTTCCGGGCAGAGCGCCGGAATCTCACCGGCTTCCTCGGGTCCTGAACCCGCGCTGCTTGTCCGCCGAGGGGCGGCGCCTTGTCAAGCAGGCGGAGCCGGGGCGGGCGCGCCTTGTCAAGCAGGCGCTCAGTCGCTAGGGGGCGCACACCTTTTCAAGGCTGGTCGGAACCAGCCACATCCACAAGGACACTGACCCATGAAGAGCGGTACCCACCCCGACTATCACTTCATCACTGTCGAGATGACCGACGGTACGAAGTATCAGACCCGTTCGACCTGGGGCAAGGAAGGCGACACCCTCCATCTCGACATCGATCCGACCGCCCACCCGGCGTGGACCGGCGGCACCGGCAAGATGCTCGACGCGGGCGGCCAGGTGGCGCGCTTCAACAAGCGCTTCGGCGGCCTGTCGCTCGGCAAGAAGTAAGTCGGTCCTTTACCGATGACGCAAGGACGCCCGGCTCCCACCCTGGAGACCGGGCGTCTTCGTTTACGCGCGTGGCGGCGGGAGGATTTTCGCCCCTACCACGCCATCATGTCCGAGCCGGCAGTGCACCGCTTCTTCGGGCCTGAGCCGATGGGCCAGGAAGAATGCTGGCGCCGCATCTGCGCGTCGCACGGCAATTGGGCGATGAACGGCTTCGGCGGCCTGGCGGTCGAGCGGTTGAGCGACAACAAGCTGGTCGGCAATATCGGCCTCTTCACCGCCTGGCGCGACTTCGAACCGCAATTCGGTGATCAGCCCGAAATGGGCTGGATCTTCGCGACCGAAACCCATGGTACCGGCATGGCGCATGAGGCGGCCTCGGCGCTGCTGGCCTGGGCCGAGGCGAACCTGCCGTCGCAGCCGATCTGGGCGATCATCAGCCAAGGTAACGAGCCAAGCTTCAAACTGGCCGCAAGACTTGGCTTCAAGCCGTTGCAATCAGTCGATTATCACGGCCCGACGACTGTCCTTCAGCGGCCTGCCTGGTAGCCGCTTCCCGCCGCTCGGCCTCGATCTTGCTCAGCGCTTTGCGGTCCGGCTTCCCGATCATCGTTCGTGGCAAGTCGTCCAATATCTCAAGTGCGGTGGGACGCTCATGCTTGCCCACCCGCTCCGATAGCGTGGCCAGAAGCTGCTGCGGCGAACGTTCCGCACCTTCCTGAAGAACGACAAACGCCTTGGGCCGCTCGCCGACGCGCTCGTCCGGGACGGCGATCACCAGCGCTTCCTTGACCGCCGGATCCTTCAGGAGCGCGGCCTCGACTTGGCTTGGGAAGACCTTGAAGCCGCCGACGTTGATCATGTCCTTGGAACGATCGACCAGCCGCAGGTAGCCGCCCGGCTCGACGAAGCCGAGGTCGCCCGTGTGCAACCAGCCATCGGCCAGCGGTTCGGGCTTACCCTCGGAGGATCGCCAATAGCCGGTCATTACCTGCGGCCCGCGGATCAGGATCTCGCCCGTTTCCTCGGGGCTCAGCACGCGCTCGGGCGCCTCGGGATCGGCAATCCTGATTTCGGTGCCGGGGAGGGGCAGTCCTGCCGTCCCGGCACGGGTTTCGCCGACATAAGGATTCACCGAGACCACGCCGCTGGTTTCCGTCAGGCCATAGCCTTCGAGCACCCGCGCGCCGGTGGTCGCCTCGAAGCGCGCCTTCAGCGCTGACGTCATGGCGGCACCGCCGGAGAAGCATTGCTGCACGGAGGCGAAGCTGGTCTTCGCGACGTCGGGATGATCGATCATCGCCTGGTACATGGCCGGCACCCCTGCGAGGTCGGTCAGGCGGTTGCGGCGGATGGCGGCAAGCGCCTCGCCGGCATCGAAGCGGGCGAGGAGGGTGATCGTCCCGCCCGAAATGATACTGCGGTTGAGGACGCAGCTGTTGGCGAAGATGTGGAACAGGGGCAGGGCACCCAGCACCCGGCCTTCGCGCGTTCCGTGACCGGGGTCGATCGCGGCGAGCTGCTCGGCGTTGGCGGAAAGGTTGGCATGGGTCAGCGCCGCGCCCTTGGGGACGCCGGTGGTGCCGCCGGTATATTGGAGCAAGGCGATCGCCGACGGTTCGATGACCGGAAGAGTCTTCTTGCCGCCGCTGCGGAGTAAAGCTTGCCAGTGCGAAACACGCGGATCATGCGGGAGCGGCTGACGCTCCTTGCGCTTCAGGAGGCGAAAGCCGAGCGCCTTGGCTGCCGGCAGCACCTCGGGCAGATTGCCGACGATCAATCGCGTCAGCAAACCGTCATCGAGGAGGCGCTGCATGGGCGCCCACAGCTTGGCAAGGTCGAGGCAGACCATCAACTCGGTGCCCGAATCGCGGGCCTGAAAGGCGACTTCTTCCGGGGAATAGAGGGGCGAGAAATTGACCACCGTCGCGCCCGCCAGCAGCGCGCCATAATAAGCGATCGGGTAATGCGGGGTGTTGGGAAGGAACAGCCCGACGCGGGTGCCCGGCCTGACGCCTAGCGCGAGGAAGCCCTGTGCCGCCGCCATCGCCTCGCTCAGCAGCGCGCGATAGGTCCACGTTCTTCCCATGAAGTCGAGTGCGTCGCGATCCCCATGCCGCGCGGCACTGCGGACGACGAGTTCACCAACCGGCAATGGCTCCGGAAGCCAGCCGGGTGGCACCGGATGGCCTGCCATTTGCGCCGTCACGTTCATCCTCTTCCCTCCCCCGCCACTCATAGCTGACAACAATGTAAGTGGAAGAAGGTTTCTGTGGGGTAACGGGCGTCAGATCGACCGCGCAATCAGCTCCTTCATGATCTCGCTGGTGCCGCCATAAATGCGGGTCACCCGCGCATCGCGCCACAGCCGGGCGATCGGATATTCGTTCATGTAACCCGCTCCCCCGTGCAATTGCAGCGAGGTGTCGCAGGCGGCGAACTGAAGTTCCGAGTGGAACAGCTTCGCCGCGCTCGCCTCGGCCGGGGTCAGCTCGCCAGCGAGATGGCGCTGGATCGCCCAGTCGAGATGCGCCCAGCCGACCTGCAGCCTGGCCTTGAGATCGGCGAGGGTGAAGCGCGTGTTCTGGAAGTCGAATACGCTCTTGCCGAACGCCTTGCGATCCTTGGTGAACTCGACCGCCAGGTCGAAGGCACGCTGCGCCGCAGCCTGGCATTGCACCGCGATCGACAGCCGTTCCTGCGGCAGCTGGTTCATCAACATGGCAAAGCCGCCATTCTCTGCCCCGAGGAGGCGGTCGCCGGGTAGCGGGACTTCGTCGAAAAAGAGCTCGGACGTGTCGTTGCCGTGCAGTCCGATCTTGTCGAGGTTGCGGCCGCGGGTGAAACCTTCATCGCCCGTTTCGACCAGGAACAGGGAAATGCCGCGGGCGCCGCCATCCTCGGTGGTGCGAGCGCAGACGATGACGAGATCGGCGGCCTGGCCATTGGTGATGTAGGTCTTCGACCCCGAAAGCTTCCAGCCGTTGCCGGACTTGCGGGCGATTGTCTTCATCCCCTGAAGGTCGCTGCCTGCGCCCGGCTCGGTCATCGCGATGGCGGTGATCGCCTCGCCCGAAACCATCTTCGGCAGCCATTTCTTCTTCTGCTCCTCGCTTCCGTAGGCGAGGATATAGTCGGCGACGATGTCGCTCTGCAGCGACCAGCCCACCGCGCTTCCGGCGTAGGACGCTTCTTCGGAGACGATGGCGTTGAAGCGGAAGTCGAGGCCGAGCCCGCCATATTCCTCCGGCACGGTCGGGCACAGCATCCCGGCTTCGCCCGCCCTCAGCCACGCCTCGCGTTCTACGATCCCTTCGCGCTCGTGGCGATCGGTATCGAGCGTTGCGACGACCCGCCGCACGGTGTCGCGAAACGCGTCATGCTCGCCTTCGAACAGGGACCGAGATGAAGTGTCGAGCATGAATTACCCTCCTTGCCTTTCGCCTAGCCTAGGCGACAAGGCGGCAAAGGAAAGGGCAGCGAATGGCCGGAGCGCTCGAAGGCATCACGATCGTCGAAATGGCGGGGCTCGGGCCGGGGCCCTTCGCGGCGATGATGCTGGCCGACCACGGCGCGCGGGTGATCCGGGTCGAACGGCCAGGAAACCTGTCGGTGCCGAACGACCCGCTGACCCGCAACCGCGAAAGCATTGCGCTCGACCTCCGGCAGCAAGGGGGAAGGGCCCTCGTCCGCCGGCTTGCGGCAGGGGCCGACGGGCTGATCGAAGGCTATCGACCGGGCGTGATGGAGCGGCTCGGTCTCGGGCCGGACCGCCTGCTCGGCGACAATCCGCGCCTGGTCTATGGGCGAGTGACGGGGTGGGGCCAGGACGGGCCACTCGCGCAGGCCGCAGGTCACGATATCAACTATCTGGCGCTGACCGGGCTTCTGTCATGCATTGGGGAGAAGGACCGTCCCGCGGTCCCGCCGCTCAATCTCGTCGCAGACTATGGGGGCGGCGGGCTGATGTTGGCGTTCGGCATGCTCGCGGGGCTGATTGCCGCGCAACGGGACGGGAAGGGCCAGGTGATCGACGCGGCCATGACCGATGGCGCTGCGCTGAACGGCGCTCTTGTCTATGGTCTGCGTGCGGCCGGGCTGTGGCGCGACGAGCGGCAGGCGAACCTCCTCGACGGGGGTGACCCGATCTACGGTTGCTATGCCTGCGCCGATGGCAAGGAGGTGGCGGTCGGGGCGCTCGAGCCGCAATTCCGGGCCGCCCTCTACGAAGGACTGGGCGTCGCACCCGGCGCGGACCGCAACGCTATCGCTGCCGCCTTTGCGTCCCGCACCCGATCCGAATGGGTGGGCCTGTTCGAAGGCAAGGACGCCTGCATCGCGCCCGTCCTCGGGCTTGGCGAAGCCCCACTCCATCCGCACAACGAGGAGCGCGGCACCTTCATCGAGGTCGGCGGCGTGGTGCAGCCTGGCCCCGCGCCACGCCTCCAGGGCACAGCGGCCGGCTTGCCCAAACCACCCCGGAGGGAAGGAGAGGATGCGGACGCCATCCTCGCCGGGATCGGATTTTCGGACGCGGAGATTTCCGACCTGCGAGATTCGATGGTGGTGCTGTGAACCCGCAATTCGAGACCATGCCGGTCAGCATTTTCGAGGAGATGAGCCTTGCCGCCGCCAGACATGGCGCGATCAACCTGGGGCAGGGCTTTCCCGATTTCGGCTGGCCCGAAGCGCTGCTGGACGAGGCCGCCCGCCTGATCAGGGAGGGCAGCAATCAATATCCGCCATCACGTGGATTGCCCGCGCTGCGCGACAGTCTGTCTGCGTTCTACGCGTCGCGCCAATCGCTTGCGCTCGATCCCGGACAATTCGTTGTAACCAGCGGCGCGACCGAGGCGATCGCCGCGGCCCTCTTCGCTGCGCTTCAACCTGGCGATGCAGCGCTCATCATTGCGCCAGCCTATGACGCCTACGCCCCGCTCATTCGCCGCGCCGGTGGCGTGGTGCAGGAAGTCGTGTTGCGGCCCCCGCACTGGTCGCTCGACCGTAACCTGCTTGAGGCTGCGATCACGCCGCAAACCAGAATTCTCATCATCAACAACCCGCACAATCCCACCGGCCGGGTCCTTTCCGCGGCGGAGCTCGACGCCATCGTTGCCACGGCGCGAGCCCACGACCTTCTCATCCTCAGCGACGAGGTATGGGAGGAAGTACTCGCCCCGGGCACCACGTTCACGTCACTGGCAGGCCTCGCCCCCGAGCGGGTGATCAAGGTCGGCTCTGCCGGCAAGATCTTCTCGCTGACGGGGTGGAAAGTGGGCTGGGCCGCAGCCCCTCACGGGATGGCGGACGTGATCGCGCGGGCGCATCAATATCTGACCTTCGCGACCCCGCCGCATCTGCAGGCGGCGGTAGCCTCGGCCCTGGCCCACCCCGAGTGGCTCGACGCACCCAGCGAGGGTTTTGCCCGTGCGCGCCAGCACCTTGCGTCGGGGCTCGAGGCGGCTGGCTATGCCTTGCTGCCGGGCGAGGGAACCTACTTTCAGTGCGTAGACCTCAAGGCGTCGGGCATCGATCTCGACGATCGCGCCTTCGCCGCTCTGGCCGTCGAACAGGCCGGGGTCGCCGTCATTCCACTGTCGCCATTTACCGAACGCGATCCCGAACGCGGCCTTGTCCGCCTGTGCTTTGCGAAGAAGGACGAGACTATCGACGCCGCGATCGCCGCCATGGCCAGGGCGCGGGAGCTTGCCCGCTCGGCCTAGGCGCCGACGCGCTGCAGCTCGTCCTGGAGCGGGCGGGTAAGCAGCTTCCAGCGGCGCTTGTGCCGGCTGGCCCAGGGGACAAGCTCGCTGGCATCGAGCGGATGGGCAAGCAGGTAACCCTGGATGAGGTCGCAGTTGAGTTCGCGCAACGCGGCCAGTTGCTCGACGGTCTCCACGCCTTCCGCCGTGACCTGCAGGCCGAGCCCGTGGGCCAGTTCGATCACCGACCGGACAATCACCTGGTCGTCGCGGCTGGTCGGCAACTCGGTGACGAACTGGCGGTCGATCTTGATCTCGTTGAAAGGCAGCTTGCGCAGCTGGATCAGCCCCGAGTAGCCGGTCCCGAAGTCGTCGAGGGCAAGGCCGACACCCTTGATCCGGAACCGCGTCAGCGTGTCCATCAGGTTGATCAGCGGCTGGGTCGCGCCTTCGGTCAGCTCCAGCACCAGCCGGTCGGTCGGCACGTCGAGGGCGCGGCACATGCGCTCGACAAGGTCGGGAAAGTCGAGCTGCTCGAGGCTGACCGCGGAAATATTGACCGCCACCGACGTATCGAGCCCGGCCGACTTCCACTCGCGCCACTGTCGCAGCGCGGTGCGCAGCGCCCACTGCGTCATGTCATCGATCAGCCCGTGCTTTTCCGCCAGCGGCACGAACCGGACAGGGGAGATCGCGCCAAGCTCGCTGTGGGTCCAGCGCATCAGGGCCTCGACGCGGACGAGCGAGCCATCACGCGCGTCCACCTTGGGCTGATACGCCAGGCGGAGCCCGCCTTGCCTGAGCGTCCGCTCCAGCTCGTCGAGCAACCGCACGTCCTTGGCGGTCACCTGACCTGGCCTGGCTTTAACGTTGCGAGCAACTCTTCCAGTTCGTCGAGGCGGACCGGCTTCTCGAGCGGGCCGGCCATGCGCAGTCCGAGCTCCTTGCCGAGGCGGAACGCGCTTTCCAGCACCCGCCGGTCAAACCCCGAGACGATCAGCACCGGCCCGGCAAATCCATGGTCCGCGAGGAAGCGGATGAATTCGACGCCGTCGGTATTGGGCATCCCAAGATCGAGCGCGATGACGTCGGGAGTCACCGCCTCATACGCCCGCACGAAACCCTTCTGGTCGGCGGCAATGGTCGGTTCGAAACCCGTCATGCGGGCGGCGGCGGCCATGAAGTCGGCGAGCGCCGGTTCATCGTCGATCACAAGGAGGCGGGGCAGATTGGACATAAACTTGCCTCCCCTTCCTTTCTTTGCCGGACAGTTGCAACCGCTTCTTAACCCTGGGTCGGGTAGAAACGCTCCACCGCATATTGCGTACGGTATCGCGCAAGGGAGACGGGAACGCGTGTTAGACCTGATCCGCCGCCAGTTGCGACGCCCTGTCGAGGACGCTGCTGCCGCCTTCGATTCGACAACCGTGTCGCTGAGCCTTGCCGTGCCGCGTCCGCCCGAACGCCGGGCCGATGAGCGCGTTCATCCCACCCTGCGCGTCGCCAAGCTCGACAGCGCGGTCGGCGAACAGCTGATCCGCATCCGCAACATGTCCGCGGGCGGGCTGATGGCCGATTGCGGCCGCTGCCCTCCGGTCGGCGCCGAAGTGCGGGTTGAATTCAGCAACCAGAAAATCCCCGCGACCGTTGTCTGGATTCGCGAGGGGCTGATCGGTCTCAAGTTCGACCAGAGCCTCGACCTTGGCGAACTTTTGGCAGGCCGCAAGCCGCGCCACGGCTTTCGCCCGCGCCCGCCGCGGCTCGAGGTCGGCTGCTCCGCCACGGTCAAGATCGGCAAGCTCTATTACAAGGTCGATGTCCACGACATCTCGCTCGGCGGGATGAAGGTCGGGCCGATCGACGATTATTGCATCGGTGCCAAGGTGGTCGTGGTGGTGGAAAGCCTGCGCCCGATCAAGGGCGAGGTCCGCTGGTATTCCGAGCGCCGCGCCGGAATCGTCTTCGATCGCGAGCTCGGCTTCGAGGAACTCGCCGAATGGGTCGGCAAGCGCCTTGAACTCGCGGCCCTGAAGGCCAGCTACCACCGCTGACCGCTCGCATTCGGCGGATGCCGATCCTACATGCGCTTCAACGAACGAACGGAGTGCAGGTTGATGAGCGAACAACAGGCCATTCTCGCCGGCGGCTGCTTCTGGTGCACCGAAGCGGTGTTCCTCGACGTGGCGGGCGTCAGCAAGGTCGAGAGCGGTTATATCGGCGGGCAGACGATCAACCCGACCTACAAGCAGGTTTGTGGCGGTGACACCGGTCACGCCGAGGCGATCCGGGTGACCTTCGATCCCGACGTGGTCGGCTACGGCGACCTCCTCGACATCTTCTTTGCGACGCACGACCCGACCCAGCTCAACCGGCAGGGCAATGACATCGGGACCCAGTATCGCAGTGCGATCTTTCCGCTGTCGGACGAGCAGGAAAGCGACGCGCGGGCCAAGATCGCGGCGCTGAACGAGGAGCAGGGCGGGCGGATCGTGACCACGGTCGAGCCGGCGGACACCTGGTATCCGGCCGAGGATTATCACCAGAACTACTGGGAGACCGAAGGCCAGCGTAATCCCTATTGCATGGCTGTTATTCCGCCCAAGCTCAACAAGTTGCGGAAGAGCTTTCAGAACCGGTTGAAGGCCCAGGCGGACGCCTAGGCGATCCGGCTGAGCGCGAAGGCGGACAGGAATCCGCTGACCGCGATCAGCCCGGCGAAGTCATGCGTGCCCTCGAACGCTTCGGGCACCATGGTGTCGACGATCATCGCCAGGATGGCGCCGGCGGCGACGGCCTGGACAAAGGCCACGCCTTCCGGCGCCACGCCGTCGAAGGCGAGGTAGCCGATCGCCGCCGAAGCGCCTGACGCAAGGGCGATCGCCGCCCACAAGGCGAACACGCCGACGGCTTTCTTGCCTTCCGCCTTCATTCCTGCGGCGCTCGACAGGCCCTCGGGAATGTTCGACAGGAAGACTGCGATGACGGCGACCAGTCCGACGCCAGCGCCTTGCAGCAGACTGACCCCGATGACGATACTTTCCGGGATGCCGTCGAGCAGCGCGCCCATCGCCAGCGCCGCGCCATTGTCGGGATGCTTTTCGGCTTGTTCGCCGCGGGTCTTCTCGTGCGAGCGTTTGCGATGCCGCGCGCCGCGATGGCTGAGCCAGTAGTTGGCAAGGGTGTAGACCAGCGCCCCGGCAAGAAATCCGCCCGCGACCGGAGCGAAACCGCCCTGCCGCCACGCTTCATCGATCAGTTCGAACGACAGGGCGGAGATGAGGACGCCTGCACCGAACGCCATGATCGCCGCAATGATCCGGCGGGAGAGGGGCACGAACCAGCCGATCATCGCCCCGAGCAGCAGCGCCGAGCCCGACAGCAATCCCCACAAACCTGCTTGAATTGCGATTGGCATGATGCGGGAATGCCCGAGCGGTGAGGAGAGTTGCTTCCCTCGCCGCGGCGCCGTGCTAAGTCACTCAAATGGCTCGACCCTGTTTCAAGCTCGAGAAGGATCACCCGTTGCCGCTCGCCGGAGTGGACGAAGCCGGCTGCGCGCCGCTGGCGGGCCCGGTGGTGGCGGCCGCGGTGATCCTCGACCGTGAGCGGTTTCCGCGCGGGATCGACGACAGCAAGAAGCTCAGCCTCGAGGCGCGGGAGTCGCTGCACGGCAAGCTGATGCAGCAGGCGCGCTGCGGCGTCGGCATCTGCAGCGTCGAGGAGATCGACGCGCTCAACATCTATTGGGCACGGATGCTGGCGATGGCGCGGGCGGTCGAGGCGCTCGGCTTCGACCCTGCCTTCGTGCTTGTCGACGGGAATCGCTGTCCGAAATGGGAGCGCCCGTCACGCGCGATTGTGTCGGGCGATGCGCGCTGCCGCTCGATCGCCGCCGCGTCGATCGTCGCCAAGGTCACCCGCGACCGGATCATGGCCGATCATGCGGCTGTTTATCCGGGATATGGGTGGGAACGGAACCGCGGTTATCCGACGCCCGATCACCGCCGCGCCCTGCTCGAACTGGGTCCGACGCCGCTCCATCGCCGCAGCTTCGGACTGGTCCGCGAAGTGCTTGCCGCCGCCGCGCAGCCGATGCTGGCCTTTGCCGCGGAATAGAAGAGCCGCGGCTGAGTCCTCGCCGCAACACCACATCTTCTTGAGTCCCCATGCCGCCCGCGGACTCAACATCTTGTGCCTGGCTCGTTCCGGACTCGTTCCGTTCCCGGCGTGGCTTTCGGGCCGTTAACCCTTTCCTCGTTGACCCGGACTCATGGGGGACTCACCATGGCGGCCGTAAGCAGGGGACACGCATCCATGAACCTCATGACGCCCGTTCAGGACGCGCTTCCGCGTGTTCGCCGCAAGGTCGACGATCCGAGCGGGCGGATCATCGCGGGCGATTGCATCGCCGAGATGCGCAAGCTTCCGGCCAAGAGCGTGGACCTCGTCTTCGCCGATCCGCCCTACAACCTGCAGCTGGGCGGCGACCTGTTCCGGCCCGAGGGCGGCCGGGTCGACGCGGTCGACAATGACTGGGACCATTTCGACAGCCTCGCGGCCTACGACAAGTTTACCCGCGCCTGGCTGACCGAGGCGCGGCGGATCCTGAAGGACGATGGCGCGATCTGGGTGATAGGCAGCTATCACAACATCTTCAGGGTGGGCACCGCGCTGCAGGACCTCGACTTCTGGATCCTCAACGACATCGTTTGGCGCAAGGCGAACCCGATGCCGAACTTTCGCGGCACGCGCTTCACCAACGCGCATGAGACGCTGCTGTGGTGCTCCAAGTCGCAGGACAGCCGCTACACCTTCAATTATCGCGCGATGAAGGCGCTGAACGACGATCTCCAGATGCGTTCGGACTGGGTGCTCCCGATCTGCTCTGGCTCGGAGCGGCTGAAGGGCGGCGACGGGCACAAGGCGCATCCGACGCAGAAGCCCGAAAGCCTGCTCTACCGCGTGTTGCTGGCCTGCACGCAGCCGGGCGACACAGTGCTCGACCCGTTCTTCGGTACCGGCACCACCGGGGCCGTCGCCAAGCGGCTTGGCCGGCACTGGATCGGGATCGAGCGCGAGGCCGACTATATCGAGGTCGCGCGCGCCCGCATCGCCGCCACCCTGCCGCTCGATGAAAGCGCGATGGAGACCATTCCGGACAAGCGCAGCCAGCCGCGCGTGGCCTTTGGCCTGCTGGTCGAAGGCGGCCTCGTTCCGCCGGGCACGGTGCTGATGGATGCCAAGCGGCGCTGGAAGGCCGCCGTCCGGGCCGACGGTTCGCTGAGCTGCGGGCCCCATGCGGGGTCGATCCACAAGGTCGGCGCAGGGCTCAACAAGGCGCCGAGCTGCAATGGCTGGACCTTCTGGCATGTCGAGCGGAAGGGGCAGCTCGTGCCGATCGACGCCTTGCGCCAGGAGCATCTGGCCGGTCTCGCCTGACAGAGAAGACATGACCTTTCGAACCATCCTCCGCCCGACCGGCTTCGTCGATGCGCCCTTCGGCTATGACGGGCAGGTCGCGCGCCTCGCCGGCACCATGTGCTGGTTCTCGGCGGTAGAGCTGCTGAAGGTCGGCGACGACGGCCGCGTGACCTCGGACCTCGTGCCTGTCGAGCGGATCGAGGAGCGGCTCGACGATGACGCCATGGCGGCAGCTTGGAAGGCGCTGACCGGGCCCCGCGCGCCACTGCAGCTTGGCGAGCGCACCATTCGCCTCGATCAGCCGCAGGTCATGGCGATCCTCAACGCGACCCCCGACAGCTTTTCGGACGGCGGCCATGCCGCCACGGCAGACGACGGCTTTGCCGCCGCGCAGGCGGGGGCGGCGATCCTCGACGTCGGCGGCGAGAGCACACGTCCCGGTGCCCGCGCCGTTTGGGAAGGCGACGAGGTCGAACGCGTGCTTCCGCTGGTGCAGCAACTGGCGGCGGGCGGGGCCGCGGTCTCGATCGACACCCGCAAGGCCAGCGTCATGGAAGCCGCGCTGGGCGCTGGGGCGGCGATGGTCAACGACGTTTCGGCGCTGGGCTGGGACGAGCGCTCGGCCGAGGTAATTGCAAAGGCCGGTGTGCCGGTCGTGCTGATGCACCACCAAGGGGCGCCCGAAACCATGCAGGAGGCGCCGAGCTATCCGCGTGGGTCATTGGTTGAAGTCTATTTCTGGCTCGAGGATCGGATCGCGCGGGCGGTCGATGCGGGAATTTCGCGCGACAGGATCATCGTCGATCCGGGCATCGGCTTCGGCAAGAACGTCGCGCACAACCTCGAACTAATGAACGGGCTTGCTGCCTTCCATGCGCTTGGATGCCCGCTGCTGGTGGGGGCCAGCCGGAAGCGGACGATCGGTGCGCTCCACAACGAGGCGCCGGCCGACCGGCGGCTTGGCGGGAGCATCGCGCTGGCGATCAAGGCGGCGGAGCAGGGCGCGCACCTCGTCAGGGTCCACGACGTTTTCGAGACCGTGCAGGCGATGCGGGTATGGCGCGGGCTTCGCGACCAGGCGCTGACCCCGCGGCTCTGATCAGGGCAGGAAGCCGACCAGCATCGGCCCGATCGGCACGATGCTGTCCATCCGCCCGTTGGCCGGATCCCACAGGCTCGACACCGCACCGTCGAGATAAAGGGCATTGGGACAGGCGAGCGGCCCGGCGAACAATCGCGCGAACTTGCCGAAGCTGACTGGCGCCTCGCTGATCGCGAACACCGGCACGCCGCTGGCATCGACACCGACCCCGTTGCGGACATAGCGCGAGCGCCCATCGGGATCGAAGCGCGGGTTCACCGCGCCGTCCTTCACCAGCATCGGCCCGCTTTGCGTCGCCACTCGCAGATTGTTAGGCCCCGGAAAGTCCTCGGTTGCAATCACTTGCGCTTGTCCGTTGGCGCGGACCATGAAGACGCCGTTGGGCTGAATATGGAAATTGCCGCCACCGTCCTTCCGCCGGTTGATCGGGCGCAGCACCTTACCGTCGGCAATCGCCAGGCCGATCGGGTGGCCATCATCGTCGAACATGCCGGCGTTCATCGCGAAGCCGACCGTCGCGGCGCGGGTCCCGAGCACCTGTTCAAGCGCGGCAAAGCTGCGCAGTGGACGGCCGTGATGATCCGTCGACTGGAGCGCAAGCTGCATGGCCGGGTCGCGGCAGATGGTGAAGCGGTCGCCTTCGAAGATCAGTGACCGGCAGGGCCCGCGCGCTGCGGCGTCGCCCATCTCGGGCGCGGGGTCGGGGCGCTTGCAGGCGGCGAGCAGGAGGACGAGGAGCAGGACGATCTGCATCGCCGCTCCATGTGGGGGTTTCAGGCGCCGGTGTCGATGCCGAGTTCGGCGAGCTTCCGGTAGAGGGTCGAGCGCCCGATGCCGAGACGGCGGGCGACCTCGGTCATCTTGCCGCGGTAATGGCCGATGGCGAGGCGGATGAGGTCGGCCTCGATCTCTTCGAGCGGACGCAGGTGACCGTCGGCGCGCCACAGCGTGACCGACGGGCCGTTGCTGAGCGCGGCGGACGCGGCGGCCTTGCCGATGTCGTTGGTATTGTCGCCGACCCGGTTGGTAAAGCGCGACTGGAGCGCGATGTGCGGAAAATCCTCGGCCGTCAGCGCTCCGCCCTGCGACTGCAGCGCCGCGCGGAACAGCACGTTCGACAGCTGCCGGACATTGCCCGGCCAGCCGTAGCGCATCAGCACCTGCAGCGCGTCCTCGCCGATCGAGAGAGGCCGGATCCCGGGCTGGCCGGTATGCCGGGAAAGAAGATGGCGGGCGAGGGCGGGAATGTCGCCGCTCCGGTCACGCAGCGGAGGCACGCTGACCACCGTTCCCGCCAGACGCTCGGCAAGGCCGCTGTCGAAATTGTCGGGAAGCGGCTTGCTCGAGGTGGCGATCAGCCTGACGTCAATGCTGTTCGAACCGTTGCACCCGACCGGGCGCACCTCACCGGTCGCAAGAACGCGGTCGAGCGCGGCCTGCGTCGCGGGGGGCAGATCGCCGATCTCGTCGAGCAGCAATGTCCCGCTGTCAGCCTCGACCAGCTTGCCGATGCGTTCGGCAAAGGCACCGGGAAAGGCACCCGCGACATGGCCGAACAATTCGCTGTCGACGATATTGGAGGGCACCGCGCGACAATCGAGGGCGACGAACGGCGCCTTGCCGCGGGGGCTGGCCTCGTGGACGGCGCGGGCGATGGTTTCCTTGCCCGATCCTGCCTCACCGATGATCAGCAGGGGCAGGCGGCTGCGGGCCGCCTTGGCCGCCACCGCCAGCGCGGCGCGCAGTTCGGGCGCAGCGCCGACCAGTTCCTCGAGCGCGAGGCTGGGAGCAAGCTTTTCCGACAGCGGCGCCAGTTCGCCCGAGGCGCGGCGGCGATCGGCGTTGACCGCCAGGGCTTCCATGAGCCGTTCCGGCGCGACCGGGCGAACCAGGAAATCGCTGGCGCCGGCGCGCATGGCATCGACCGCCTGTCCGACCGAGCCGCCTTCGGCAAGAACGATGATGGGAAGGCCGGGCCGGTCGGCGCGCAGGGCGCGCACCAGTGCCGGACCGCTGGCAGGATCCCAGTGCCCCACCAGCACCGCCTTGATCTCATGGCCGTTGGGACCGCTGAGCAGCTCCTCGACCTGCTCGCCCGACGGACTGCCAAGCGTGTTCCAGCCAGCACGCGCGGCGATGGCGGCGACCAGCCGACGCTCGGCGGCGTCGGCATCGACCAGCAGCAGGAATCGGACGGTGTCGGCGCGCAAGTCTCAGGCTCCTTCGCGCCGAATGTATAGTGAGCCCAAGTTAAGGAATGGTGAGAGCCGCCAAGGGGCTTGGGAGCGGCGCGTTCAGCGGCTATGACGCTCGCAAAACAAGCCACTCAAGGGAGCAGACATGGCCGCCGAACCGACGACCGACACCGATAGCCCGGTCGATTTCAACCGCGCCAAGGAAGATTACAGCCTTCTTATCACGATGCTGAAGTGGGGTGCGGTGATCGCGCTCTTGCTCGGCTTCCTCGTCATGATCCTGCTGGCGAATTGATCCCTTGAAGGTCGCTGTCCTCGCCGAGACGGCCCCGGGCGAAACCCGCGTCGCCGCCATTCCCGAAACGGTGAAGAAACTCACCGGGCTTGGCGCGAGTGTCGCGGTCGAAACCGGCGCGGGCCGTTTTGCGGGGATCAGTGACCAGGATTATGCGGACGCCGGCGCTTCGGTCGCCGGGCGTTCCGACGTGCTGAGCGGCGCCGAACTCGTGCTTGCCGTCAGCGGTCCCGAGGCCGGCGATCTCGCCGGCGCCGCGCCGAATGCGCTGCTGGTCGGGATCCTCGATCCCTTCCGCCGCCGCGATGCGGTGAACGCCTATGCAAGCGCCGGGATCGAAGCCCTGGCGATGGAGTGGATGCCGCGCATCACCCGCGCACAGTCGATGGACGTCCTGTCCTCGCAGTCCAACCTTGCGGGCTACAAGGCGGTGATCGACGCCGCTTCGGCCTATGGCCGGGCATTTCCGATGATGATGACCGCCGCGGGCACCGTCAGCCCGGCACGCGCTTTCATCATGGGAGTCGGTGTCGCCGGCCTCCAGGCGATTGCGACCGCCCGCCGCCTTGGCGCACAGGTCAGTGCCACCGACGTCCGTTCCGCCACCAAGGAACAAATCCAGAGCCTCGGCGCCAAGCCGATCTTCGTCGAAGGCGTCGCCGGGATCGAAGGCGAAGGGCAGGGCGGCTATGCCGGTGAAACCAGCGAGGAATATCGCAAGGCGCAGTCCGAGCTCGTTTCGACCCACCTTGCAAAGCAGGACATCGTGATCACCACCGCGCTGATCCCGGGCAAGCCTGCGCCCCGATTGATCAGCGACGAGCAGGTCTCGACGATGCGCCCGGGAAGCGTCATCGTCGACCTCGCCGCCGAAGCGGGCGGCAATGTCGAGGGATGCGTCGCTGGCGAACAGGTCGTACGGCACGGCGTCACCATCATCGGGGCGACCAACCTGTCGCGCTCGCTGCCCGCCGACGCCTCCGCCCTTTATTCCCGCAACCTGTTCAACTTCCTGTCCGCATTCTGGGACAAGGAGCAGGGACGCCCGGTCTTCCCCGACGAGGACGAGATCGTGCGGGGTGTCCGCCTCACTCGCGGCGGATCGGTGGTGAGCGAGCGGCTCGCTTGAAGCGGGCTATCCTGCTGCTCCTGTTGCTGGCGGGGTGTTCGTCCCGGGATGAGGACAAGGCGCAGGGCGTGCCACCGGCATTCGGCGCCGCCTATGTCGCAGCGCTGGCGCCCGCCGGATGCATCGACTTTCGCCGCGGGGCCGCAGGCACCGTCGGCCGCGAGATTGCGCGCCTGGACGGCCTGCTGGCCCAGGCCGACCGCAAGGGGCTAGGCCCAGGGCGGCAGGCGCTCCAGCGTGCTTGGGCGAAAGTGCAAGCGGGTACAGGCATGACGTGCCGGCCCGACCGGATCGCGACCGAGCTGAAGGCCGCGAACGACCGGCTGGAGCGGGCCTTGAAGGACCTCGACTGATGGGCCTGTTCAGCGCGACCGAGGTCGATACCAACGAGATCGCCCGCCGCTATGCCGCGCTGCTGCTGGACGGCGAGGAAGTGCTGATCGCCTTCAAGACCGTTCGCGACATCGCCTTCCTGACCGACCGCCGCCTCTGCCTGGTCAACATTCAGGGCTGGGTCGGCAAGAAGGTGGCGATCCAGTCGATTCCCTACCGCTCGATCACCCGCTTCAGCCTCGAAACGGCGGGGACGTTCGACCTCGAGGCCGACATGGTGTTCTGGCTCACCGGCACAACCCAGCCGCTCGAGATCAAGATCGGCCGCGGCAGCAATCTCGCCATGATCCAGCAGGTGCTGGCGCGAGGAATATTGCGCTAGAACCGCAGGCGGCGCAGCGACGGAGGAGGCGGCGTTGGGTGATCGCGACCTGATCGTGGTGGGCGGCGGACCGGCTGGGGTGATGACGGGGCTGCTGTTCGCCCGCGCCGGTTGCCGGGTCAGCGTGCTCGAAAAGCATGCGGACTTCTTTCGCGATTTCCGTGGCGACACCATTCACCCCTCGACGATGGAGATCCTCGATCAGCTCGGCTGGCTGAGCGAATTTCTGACCCGCCCGCACAATCGGATCGATCATGCGGAGATCCGGATCGCCGGGCGGGACTGGACCATCGGTGACCTTTCGCACCTCGCCACGCCCGCGCCCTTCATTGCCATGATGCCGCAATGGGAATTCCTCGATTTCCTGCGCGACAAGGCGGCGGCGTTTCCCGGCTTCGAACTTGAGATGAGCGCGCCGGTCACCGACTTCATCGAGCAACGCGGGCGCGTGGCCGGGGTAAGGCTCGCCGATGCAAGCGAAAGGCGCGCCAAACTGGTGATCGCCGCCGATGGTCGCGGCTCGCTGGTCCGCCAGCGCGCGATGTTGCCGCTCGAGACCTTCGGCGCGCCGATGGACATCTTCTGGTTCAGGGTCGCCAAGTCGGCGCCCGGAAGCGCGCTACGTGCCTCGATCGAGCGTGGCCGGTTCCTGGTGATGATCGACCGCGGCGACTATTGGCAGTGCGCCTTCCTCATTCCCAAGGGCAAGGCCGCCGAGATCACCTCGGAAGGAATCGCGCCGATCCGTGCTGCCATCGCCGCCGCCGCACCCGAACTCGATCTTGCCGGTCTCGAGACGGTCGAGGACTTGAAGTTGCTCAGCGTATCCCTCGACCGGCTGACGAGCTGGCATCGCCCTGGCCTGCTAGCGATCGGCGACGCTGCGCATGCGATGAGCCCGATCGGCGGGGTTGGGATCAACCTTGCCATCCAGGACGCGGTCGCCGCCGCCAATCTGTTGGCCGGTCCCCTGGCCAGCGGCGCTAACGTCGACCCGCTGTTGCACAAGGTCGAGGAGCGGCGGCTGCTACCCACCCGGCTGGTGCAGTCCGCGCAGAAGACGGCGCAGGACCGCATCATCGGCCGCCTGCTCGAACCCGGCCCGCCATTGGACAAGGCGCCCGCGCTAATCAGGCTGCTCGACAAGTCCCCGCTGTTGCGGCGCATCCCGGGACGGTTGATCGGGCTCGGGATCCGGCGCGAGCAAGTCGAAAGCCCGCTTGCGGCGCTACGCTAGGGAAGGGTGCAGCAGTCGACCCACTGAGCATGGGTCAGTGCCGCCAGCCGCTCGGGCGCGATTTCCAGCGAGGCGGTGCGGCTGCCGGCGGCGGGAAAGACGGTTTCGAACGCGCGAAGGCTGATGTCGGCGTAAACGGGCAGGGGCGTTGCGAGCCCGAAGGGGCAGACGCCGCCCACCACGTGACCCGTCGCCGCAAGGGTCTGCTCCGGGTCGAGCATGCGGATCCGGCCGCCGAACGCCGCCTTGCACTTGATATTGTCGAGCCGCGCATCGCCGCGCGTCACCAGCAGAAGGATCCTGTCGCCGACCCGCAGCGCGATCGTCTTGGCGATCCGGCCAGGCGCGACCCCGAGGGTCTGAGCGGCCTCAGCTACAGTCGCCGTGCTGCCATGACCTTCGATGAGATGAAGGTCGGCCGCATGGTCGGCGACCCACGTCCTGACGCTCTCGATGCTCATTCGCCCACCACGTGGAGGGCGATTTCCCGCCGGCCGGGATGGCGGCGGTGCTCGCACAGGTAAATGCCCTGCCAGGTGCCGAGCCGCATCTGGCCGTGCAGCAACGGGATAGATAGGCTGGTGGCGGTCAGCGCCGAGCGCAGATGGGCGGGCATGTCGTCCGGCCCCTCGTCGTCATGCTCATAGTCCGGACTTTCAGGCGCGATCCGCGCCAGCCAGCGCTCGATGTCGCGGCGGGCCGCCGGCGCCGCATTCTCCTGGATGAGAAGCGACGCCGACGTGTGCCGGATGAGGAGGGTCAGCAATCCCTCGCCAACGCCCTGCTCCGCCACCCACGACGCCACCGAGTCCGTGATCAGGTGCAAGCCCTGCCGCGGCGCGGTGATGCCAAGGGTGCCGGAAGCCTGGCGCATTCAGGCTCAGGCGGTCGCCATCGCCTGCTCGAGGTTCTGGACCACCGCTTCGAAGAACTGCTCGGTGGTCATCCACGGCTGGTCGGGGCCTACCAGGATCGCGAGGTCCTTGGTCATCTTGCCGCTTTCCACGGTCTCGACGCAGACGCGCTCGAGGGTTTCGGCGAACTTGACGACCTCGGGGGTGTCGTCGATCCGGCCGCGGAACTTGAGGCCGCCGGTCCAGGCGAAGATGCTGGCGATCGGGTTGGTCGAAGTCGCCTTGCCCTGCTGGTGCATGCGATAGTGGCGGGTGACGGTGCCGTGCGCCGCTTCGGCCTCGACGGTCTGTCCGTCCGGGGTCATCAGGACGCTGGTCATCAGGCCGAGCGAGCCGAAGCCCTGGGCGACCTGGTCCGACTGGACGTCACCGTCGTAATTCTTGCAGGCCCAGACGAACTTGCCGCTCCACTTCAGGGCCGACGCAACCATGTCGTCGATCAGGCGATGCTGATATTCGATGCCAGCTTCTTCGAACTTGGCCTTGAATTCGCTCTGGTAAACTTCCTCGAAGATGTCCTTGAATCGGCCATCGTACGCCTTGAGGATGGTGTTCTTGGTGCTGAGGTAGACCGGCCACTTACGCTGCAGGCCGTAGTTCAGAGAGGCGCGCGCGAAGTCGCGGATGCTCTCGTCGACATTGTACATGCCCATGGCGACGCCGGCGCTTTCGAACTCGAACACTTCATGCTCGATGACCTGGCCATCCTCACCCTCGAACTTGATGGTGAGCTTGCCCGGGCCAGGAACGCGGAAGTCGGTCGCCTTGTACTGGTCGCCGAAAGCGTGGCGGCCGATGACGATCGGGTCGGTCCAGCCGGGAATGATCCGCGGCACGTTGGCGATCACGATCGGCTCGCGGAAGACCACGCCGCCCAGGATGTTGCGGATGGTCCCGTTCGGGCTCTTCCACATCTTCTTGAGGCCGAACTCCTCGACGCGCTGCTCGTCGGGGGTGATGGTGGCGCATTTGACGCCAACGCCATGCTGCTTGATCGCATTGGCCGCTTCGACGGTGACCTTGTCCTCAGTCGCGTCGCGATTCTCGATCGACAGGTCGTAATAGTGCAGGTCAACGTCGAGATAGGGCAGGATCAGCTGTTCGCGGATCCACTGCCAGATGATGCGGGTCATCTCGTCGCCGTCGAGTTCGACGACCGGGTTCTTCACCTTGATCTTGGTCATTTGCCTGCCTGCTTGGGGATTTCCGGCGTGCAGGTAGCGGCGGAGCGTCGCTCTGGCAACGCGCGGCATGCCTCGTTAGAGGGGAGGGCATGGCGCATATCGACAATCCCGATAGCCAGCTGACCGCGGTCAAGTGGCGTTTTCCCTCGGTCCACCCCGAAGGCCGCAAGTTTGCGGTCATTGCCGGTGCAATCGCTTTCTTCCTGCTGATCCTGGACAGCGAGTTTGCCGAGCTGCTGGGCTGGCTGATGGTCGGGGTGACCGTCTGGGTTGCGGCCTTCTTCCGCGATCCCATCCGCACCACGCCGAGCGATCCGAAGATGATCGTCTCGCCAGCGGACGGCCTCGTCACCATGATCACTCGCGTTCCGGCGCCACCTGAACTGCGTGCGGACCTTGGCGAGGGTGAGTTCACCCGCGTATCGGTGTTCATGAGCGTGTTCGACGTCCACATCAATCGCACCCCGATCGCGGGCGTGATCCGCCGCATCGCCTATGTTCCTGGCAAGTTTCTGAACGCCGACCTCGACAAGGCGAGCGAGGACAACGAACGCCAGCATTTCGTGGTAGAGGGCGAGGGCGGCGTGAAGATCGGCTTCACCCAGATTGCCGGCCTGGTCGCGCGCCGGATCCTGAGCTTCGTCAAGGAAGGCCAGCGGGTCGGCTCGGGCGAGCGCATCGGCCTGATCCGCTTCGGCAGCCGGGTCGACGTCTACCTTCCCGCCGGCACGGGGTCGCGGCTGTTGCTCGGGCAGCGGGCGATCGCGGGCGAGACGGTAATCGCCGTCCTTGGTGAGGACCCGCTGCTCAAGGGCACCAGCCAGTGAGGGATCGCGAGGGCCGCGGCCTTCCGCTCCGGGCCTTCATCCCCAATGCCGTCACGGTGCTGGCGCTGTGCGCGGGCCTGACGGCCATTCGCTATGCCTTCGCCCAGGACTGGGAAAAGGCGATGATCGCGATCGTGGTCGCTGGTGTGCTCGACGGCCTGGACGGCAACATCGCCCGCCTGCTCAAGGCCAACAGCAAGTTCGGCGCCGAGCTCGATTCCCTGTGCGACAATATCGGGTTCGGGACCGCGCCGGCGTTGATCCTGTTTCAGTTCAGCCTGGCGAACGCGCCCAAGTTCGGCTGGACCGTGGCGCTCGCCCTCGCGGTCAGCTGCGCGCTTCGGCTTGCCCGCTTCAATGCCCGCATCGATGCCGACGTTCAGCCGCACAAGTCGGCCGGCTTCAATACCGGGGTTCCGGCCCCGGTCGGGGCGGGACTGGCGTTCGCGCCCGTCTACCTGTGGCTGATCACCGGCAATGAATGGTTCCGCGACTGGCAGGTCGTGATGCCGTGGACCTTTTTCATCGCCGTGCTGATGATTTCGGCCATTCCGACCTTCAGCTGGACCTCGTTCCGGATCCGCCGCAGCTGGCGCATCGCGGGCCTCGCCGGTGTGGCCGTTTTAGCCGCGGCACTGATCAACGAACCGTGGATCACGCTCCTCGCGGTATCGTTCGCCTATCTGGCGAGCGTCCCGTTCAGCCTGTTGAGCTATGGCCGCATCAAGCGGCGGCGCGCAGCCGGGGCATCGCCGACACCGGCTGGCTGACCCGGCGCGAGGTCACCCGAACGGTGACCGGCCGCGTGGTCAGCACGGGTTCGGTGAGCAGGGAATGACCGCGAAGAGCGGCGAGAATCTTGCCTTCGTTGCCAGCGAGCGTTTCGCCAATGGTCAGCAGGCCGAGGCCCAGAATGGCAGTGAAAGCGAGGACGGCGAGAACCAGCATGGCACGTTCTTCCCTTGTTCTTATGGGGCGCAACGACGTGATTCGCATTTCGTTCCGAAATGGATCGCGAAACCGCGCTTATGAGCCAGTGTTCTCTCTTCGTTCCGTCGCTGTCAATGGATTTGTTCTTCCCCCGTTCTCATTGACTTACGTGACGATCGCGTAGGATTTCGACGACCCGGGCAAGCGGAACGTCGCGCGAACGCAGCGTCACGAGCAGGTGGAACAGGAGGTCGGCGGCTTCCTCGGCCAGGCCTTGCTGGTCGCGGCTGACGGCGGCGAGCGCGACTTCGACGCCTTCCTCGCCCACCTTCTGCGCGGCCTTGGACGGCCCTTCGCTGAGCAACATGGCGGTGTAGCTTTCCGCCGGACTGGCCGCGGCCCTGGCGGCGACGATTCCTTCCAGCGTTCCAAGCCAGCCCGCGCCCGCAGGCACGTCGCCGAAACAGCTGTCGGTACCAAGGTGGCAGGTCGGCCCCGCAGGCGTGGCACGCACCAGCAGCGCATCGCCGTCGCAATCGCGGGCGATGCCGACGAGTGCCAGCGTGTTGCCACTGGTCTCGCCCTTGCGCCACAAGCGCTGGTTGGAGCGGCTGAAGAAGGTGACGAGGCGGTCACGCAACGTCGCTTCCAGTGCTTCGCGGTTCATGTAGCCAAGCATCAATAGCTGGCCGCTGGCGGCATCCTGGACCACGGCGGGGAGGAGGCCGTCCATCTTGTCCCAGGCCAGCGCCCCTGGGTCGAAATTGATGATGTCGCTCACAATCGTACCTCAACGCCTTCGCCAACGAGCCACGCCTTGAGGTCGCCGATCTCGATCAGCCGGTCGTGAAAGACCGTTGCAGCGAGCGCGCCGCTGGCCCCGGTGACAAAGGCATCGCGAAAATGCTCGGGCTTGCCCGCACCGCCGCTGACGATCAGCGGCACGGTGACCGCCGCCATCACCTCTACGGCATGGGCGAGGTCATAGCCCTGCCGTACGCCGTCTTCGGCCATGGCGTTGAGGACGATCTCGCCCGCGCCGCGCTCCACCGCCTCGCGCGCCCAATCGACGGTCAGCCGGCCACTGTCCCGCGTGGCGGAAGGATCCCCGGTATATTGCTTGACCCGGTAGACGCCATCCGAGTGCCTCAGGCTGTCGATCCCGACAACCACGCACTGGCTGCCAAAATCCTCGGCCAGCTCACTGATCAGCAACGGACTTTCCAGCGCCGGGGAGTTTACCGAGACCTTGTCTGCGCCCGCTTCCAGCACGGCAGCGGCGGTCGCGCGGTCGCGGATCCCGCCGGCGACGCAGAAGGGGATGTCGATGACGTCGGCGATGTCCCAGACCCATTGCAGGTCGAGGCTGCGCCCTTCCGCGCTTGCCCTGATCTCGTAGAAGACCAGCTCGTCCGCGCCTTCCGCCGAGTAGCGCAGGGCGTGCTCGACGATGTCCCCAATGTCGCGATGATCGCGAAACTGCACGCCCTTGACCACGCGGCCGTCGGCGACGTCGAGGCAGGGGATGATCCTAGCGGCTGGCATCGAGCGCCTCCGCAAGGTCCAGCCGGCCTTCCCACATGGCGCGGCCGAGGATAGCGCCGTCGGTCGTGAGTTGGTGCAGGTCGTCGAGCGACGTCACGCCGCCGCTCGCCTGGATCGCCAGGTGGGGCAGGCGCTCGACAGCCTGCGCGAGCAGGGCATGGTTGGGGCCTTCGAGCATGCCGTCACGGCCGATGTCGGTCAGCAATAGATGCCGTGCCTCGGGGTAGCGCATGGCGACGTCCCACAGGCTGAGGCCGCTATCTTCCTGCCAGCCGTGGGTCGCAACCATCGGCTCGACCTCGACCCTTACATCAAGGCTTAGTGTGATCCGTTCCGGCCCGAAGCGCTCGAGCAGCGCCGCAGTGGCGTCAGGATCGCGCACCGCGAGGCTTCCGATCACCACCCGCGCGGCGCCGGCGTCGAGTAGGGTCTGGACATGGTCGGCGCTTCTGACACCGCCCGCCACCTGCAGCTTCAGCGGGGACGATCGGGCGAGATCGGCAAGCAAGGCATGTTGTGCGGGTGCGCCGACCCTCGCGCCATCGAGGTCGACCACATGCGCCCAGGCGGCGCCGGCACCAGCGAAGGAGCGCAACGCATCGGCGGGCGCCGGATCAAAGAAGGTAACCTCGTCGAAGCGTCCCTGGCGCAGGCGCACGATGCGCCCGCCGATCAGGTCCATCGCAGGATAAAGGATCATGATGTCAGCCATGCCGAAAGGAAGCGGGCGCCCGCAGGACCGGACCGCTCCGGATGAAACTGAGCGCCGGTCCAGTTGTCCGAGCGCACGACCGCCGGGACCGTCTCGCCATGAAACGCACGCGCGATCGTCGAGGGACCGTCGGGAGCGGCGTAGCTGTGGGCGAAATAGACGTAATCACCGTCGTTTAGTCCAATGTCCTTCGCCGTGACCTCAAGTCTGCTCCATCCCATGTGCGGTACGGTGACGGAGGGGCGGGGCAGGAGCTTGCGGACTTCGCCGGGGAGCAGACCGAGCGCGTCGACGTCGCCTTCCTCGCTGCGTTCGAACAACAGGTGCATGCCTAGGCAGATGCCGAGGGCTGGCCTCGCGAAGCCTTGCAGCGCGTCCTTCAGCCCAAGCGCCGCGATCCGCTGCATCGCAAATCCGGCGGCGCCGACGCCTGGCAGAAGGAGCCGGTCGGCCGCGGCGATGGCGGCGGGGTCGCTTGCTCGCCCGACCTCGACCCCGAGGCGGCGAAGCGCGGTTTCGAGCGAACCCAGATTGCCATAGCCAAGGTCGACCAGGGTGACGCTGCTCACAGCATTCCCTTGGTGCTTGGCAGCGCGTCGCTCTTGCCCTCGAACGCAAGCGCCTGGCGCAGGGCTCGCCCGAACGCCTTGAAGCAGGCTTCGACCTTGTGGTGGTCGTTCTCGCCCTCGACCTTTACATGGATCGCGGCACCGAGGCTGTCGGCGAGGCTACGGAAGACGTGCGGGGTCATCTCGGTCGGATAATCGCCGATATGGGTCGCGGCGAAGCGTCCGTCGAACTTACAGAACGGGCGGCCCGACAGGTCGATCAGCACCTGCGCCTCGGTTTCGTCCATCGGCAGCGCAAAACCGAAGCGCCCGATCCCGCGCTTGTCGCCGAGCGCGTTTCTCAATCCTTGGCCGAGCGCGATCGCAACGTCCTCGATACTGTGGTGCGGATCGATCTCGAGGTCGCCCTCGCAGTTCAGCACGAGGCTGAACCCGCCATGCGCCGCGACCTGGTCGAGCATGTGATCGTAATAGGGAATGCCGGTCTCGATCCGCCGCGGTTCGGCGCGGTCGAGGTCGATCGCAAGGGCGATCCGCGTCTCCTTGGTGTCCCGGGCGAGTTCGGCCCGGCGTTCGGCCGTCTTCGCCACCGCGACACCGAAAGCGGCCAGCGCGGCGTCATTTTCCTCGCGGGTGCCGATGGTCAACCGGATGCCGCCCGGCGCCGCATTGGGGCGATAGCGCACCTTGATGCCGTCCGCCTGCAGCCGCGCCGCCAGCTGGTCGGTGTCGCTGGTCTCGAGGAACAGAAAATTGCCCGCACTTGGATAGACTTTGCGCACGTGGGTCGCTGAGGCGATCAGTGGCGCCACCCGTTCGCGCTCGGCGAGCAGCTGGGCGATGCGTTCGCGGTGGACCGCCCGGCGCGCCGGCTGCAACGCTTCGAGCGCGGCGGCGATCGAGAGCGTCGGAAGCGGGTAGGGGGGCATCGCCCGAGCGATGATCTCGAGCGTTTCCGCCGGGCCGATCAATCCGCCGACCCGCGCACCGGCCAGTGCGAAGGCCTTGGACAGGGTCTTCAGGACCAGGAGGTTCGGGCGGGACACGGCCTCGGCGGCGAGGCTCGCCGTCTCGCTGAACTCCAGATAAGCCTCGTCGGCAAGCACCAGCACGTCCGGCAGCGCATCGACGATCCGCAGGATGACGGCCGGATCGACCGCCGTACCGGTCGGATTGTTGGGCGTGCACAGGAACAGCAGCTTGACCGACCTGTCTGCCTCCAGCGCGGCGATGACCCGCTCGGGATCGAGCCCGAAATCGTCGGGATCGAGCGGGATGTCGCACACGCCCGACCCCTGCAGCCGGGCGAAGTGGGCGTAGGCGGAAAAGCTCGGGCTGGTCACCGCCACCTTGTCCTGCGGCCCGCGCAGGAAGGTGCGGCAGAGGAGATCGATGGCATCGTCGCCGCCGCGCGTGACGAGGAACTGCGAGGGCTCCATGCCATAGAGTGACGCCATGGCGGCACGCAGGCGTTGCGGTTGGGGCTCGGGATAGCGGTTGACCCCCGCCGCGATGCTTCCTCCGGACAAAGGGCCGAACGGGCTTTCATTGGCGTCCAGTTTGATCGCGTCGGGGTTCGCCTCCCGGTCGCCCAGGTCGAACGGTTCGAGCGCGAGGATTTCGGGACGCGCGAGTCGGCGAGCAAGATCGGTCATGCTGCCCTCGCTTCGGCGGCGCGGGCGTGCGCTTCGAGCGCCTCCAGCCGGGCCAGGGCGGCGGCAGGAGCGGCGAGCGCGCGACCAGCCTCCGGCGACACGCGCTGGATGCTGATCGCCTTCATGAAGCTGTGCACGGTGATCCCGCTCCACGCCCGCGCCGCGCCGTCGGTCGGAAGCACGTGGCTGGACCCGGCCAGATAATCGCCGAAGCTTTCTGCCGCAGCATGCCCGGCGAAGATCGCCCCGGCATTCGAGATGGCGGCGACCAGGAGCTCGGGATCGTCGACGGCAAGGCAGAGATGCTCGGGCGCATAGCTGTTGGCGATCGCAGCCGCTTCGCGAAGATCCCTGGCGATGATGCTTCGGCCATGATCGAGCGATCGGCGGGCAAGATCGGCGCGGGGCAAAGCGGCGACCTGCCGTTCCACTTCCTCCGCCACGGCCGACGCGAAGCCGCGATCATCGGTCACCAGCAACACCTGCGCGGAGGCATCATGCTCGGCCTGGCTGAGGAGGTCGGATGCCACGGTGACAGGCGAGGCCGAGACGTCGGCGATGACCATCAATTCCGAAGGCCCCGCCGGCATGTCGATCGCCGGCCCGCCGGACATGGCACTGACCTGCGTCTTGGCTTCGGCCACCCAGGCGTTGCCCGGGCCGCAGATCTTGGGGCAGGCCGGGATATCGCCCGCCCCAAAGGCGAGAGCGGCGATCGCCTGAGCGCCGCCGACGGTCCAGATGCTGTCGATCCCGCACAGCTCGGCAGCAAGCGCGATGGCGGGATCAAGGCCGCCGGGGCTCGGCGGGGTCACGACCACGATTTCCCGCACCCCTGCCGCCCGCGCCGGAAGCGCAAGCATCAGCAGGGTCGAGAACAGGGGGGTCGCCCCACCCGGAACGTAGAGCCCAACACGGTCGATCGGCCGCCATGCCTTTTCGACCGACAGGCCGGGCATGGTTTCGACCCTGGCGTCCGACGGCCGGCTCGCTTCGTGAAAGGCGCGGATGTTGCGCGCGGCAAGCTCCATCGCCGCGACGCTTTCCTTCGGGAGCGCAGAGCGCGCGGCAGAGGCGAGCGGCGCTACCGTGACGCGCTCGGGAGGGCGGCCATCGATCCGGGTGGCGATCCGGGCGAGCGCTTCCCACCCGTCGCTGCGGACTTCCTCGATGATGGCGCCGACGCCCGCGACGAGCTCGGATGAGCGCCGCGCGGCCGGGCGGGCAAGGGCAGCCGCCTGCTCGGCAGCGCTGAGGTCGGACCAGACGAGCGAAGTCACAGCATCATCTTTTCGATCGGAAGAACCAGGACCGCCGAAGCGCCTGCGGCCTTCAGTTGTTCAAGCGTTTCCCAGAAAACCGACTCGCGGGCGACGGCATGGACCGCGAAGTGGCCGGGCCGGCCGTGCAGCGGGATGATCGTCGGCGCATCGGCCCCGGGCAGGATCTTGGTGATCGCAGGCAGGGATTCCGACGCAGCGTTGAGGAGGATGTACTTGGCATCCTTGGTTTCCAGCACGCCCTGGATCCGGCTGAGCAGCGCCTGGCCGAGTTCCTGGCGAACCGCGGGCACCGCACGCGTGGTGCGGATCAGCACGGCCTCGCTGTCGAAGACGTCGGCAACCGCGCGCAGGCCATTGGCCTCGAGCGTCGCGCCCGTCGACACTAGGTCGCAGATGAACGGCGCGATCCGAAGCCGCGGCGCAAGCTCCACCGCGCCGTTCATCTTGACCACGCTCGCCGACACGCCCTGATCCTTGAGCCAGCGTTCGACGATCCGCGGATAGGACGTCGCGATGCGCTGTCCGGCAAGGCTCTGCACGCCCTCCCAGGCGGCGGCTTCGGGAGCGGCCAGCTTGAGCGAGCAGCGAGCGGTGCCGAGTTCGGCGACCACTTCGACCGCCGGCTCGGCCGAGCTCAGGCGAAATTCCTCGAGGACATTGCCGCCGACGATCCCGAATTCGCAGACACCGTCGGCGACGAAGGTCGGAATGTCGTCGTCGCGCACGAACATGATGTCCGCAGCGAAATTCTCGACCCGGGCGGTCAGCGCGTTGCGGCCGTTCTGCAGGCGCAGGCCCGCTCCCTTCAGCAGGTCGCGGCTAGTGTCGCTGAGGCGGCCATTCTTCTGGATGGCGATGTGCAGCCGGTCTTCGTCAATCAGCATTTCTGTCGGCTCCGGCTATGGCGTCGATGGCGGCGCGATAGCCCTGATGCGGTTCCTGGCGGAGGAAGCGGGCGACGCGGACGATGGTTGTCGTGGATACGCCGGTGGCATCGTGGATGTCGCGGTACGACAGGTCGCTCCCATCGAGCAGCCGCGCCACGTGCCAGCGTTCGGCAAGGGTGCGGACTTCCTGCGGGGTGCACAGGTCGGTCAGGAGCCGCTGCATTTCCTCCGCATTCGCCGGCGTCATCAGCGCGCGGCAAAGGTCTGCAATGAGTGCAGGGCCATCGCGAGTCGGGGCGGGGGAGAGATCGTTTTGTTCCATCGTGCTAATACGCTGGAACGGCAGCTAGGGTCCGCTGCTCCGCCTGTCAACCGGCCGGAAGTACCCATTTGATGCGTCCGCGAACTTCGTCGCCCACGGCCTCGCCGCTGTCGTCGCGGGCCGGTTCGAAGCGCGCCCGCGATTGCAGGATGCTGCATGTCGCCATGTCCAGCGTCTGCGACCCGCTGCCCTGCGCGATCCGGCATTCGCTTACCCGCCCGGCCGGAGAGACGCTCAGGACGAAGGCCACGGTCCCTTGCTCGTTGTTGCGAATGGCGGACGGCGGGTAATCGCTATCGGAAAAATAGGAAGCGAGGTTGGCGCGTGCCCTGGTGCCGGTCGCCTGTCCATCCGAGGGTTCGGCCGGAGGCGTATCGGAACTGGGCGCTTCCGCCGCCGATGCGGCAGGCGAATCCTCGGGCGGCGCATCGTCGGTCGAATCCTGCTGCCAGCCCCAGACCACCAGCGCGAGCAGCGGCGCAAGAAGGTAGAACGGAAGGCTCGCGCGGCCCTCCTGGATGGGGGAGCGCGGATCGGAGCGGGGGCGCCATGGCATCACCACAGCCAAGCAGAGGCGATGCAGCCTGTCGAGCCTTGGGGCGGGGCCGACGTTGGCGCCAGAAATGCAAAACGCCCGGGCCACCTTGCGGCAACCCGGGCGCCTTCGCGTGACGATTGCTCGTCAGCCCCCTTGGACCTCACGCGGCAGGACAGTGCCGCGGCTTGGAGTGGCGATTGCTGCCTGTTTTAACGCTGTTTGTCATTAGCTTACGATTCATCGTGACCGGTTTTCCACATCCCCTGTGTCGAAGCTGCAACAGCGAGCTGTGATTGCCTGTTCATCTCGGCCCCTCTAGAGGCGCTGGCATGCGTCTTTCCCAAGCCTTTCTGCCCGTCCTGAAAGAGAGCCCCGCCGACGCCCAGATCGTCAGCCACAAGCTGATGCTGCGCGCCGGGCTCGTTCGCCAGACTGCCGCCGGCATCTATGCCTGGTTGCCGCTCGGCTACCGGGTCCTGAAAAAGATCGAGCAGATCGTCCGCGAGGAGCAGGATCGCGCCGGTGCGATCGAATTGCTGATGCCGACGCTCCAGTCCGCCGACCTGTGGCGGCAGAGCGGGCGCTATGACGCCTACGGCCCCGAGATGCTCCGGATCCGCGACCGCCACGACCGCGAGATCCTCTACGGCCCCACCAACGAGGAGATGATCACTTCCTTGTTCGCGGCTGAGACGCGTTCCTATCGTGACCTGCCGCGCACGCTCTATCACATCCAGTGGAAGTTCCGGGACGAAGTCCGCCCCCGCTTCGGCGTGATGCGCGGGCGCGAATTCCTGATGAAGGACGCCTACAGCTTCGACCTCGACGAAGCGGGCGCGCGTTTGAGCTACTACAAGCAGATGCTGGCCTATTTGCGCACCTTCCAGCGGATGGGGATCCAGGCGGTCCCGATGCGCGCGGCCAACGGCCCGATCGGCGGCGACCTTTCGCACGAATTCATCGTACTTGCCCCGACCGGCGAAAGCGAAGTCTTCTACGATGCCGCCTACGACCAGTTCGACTGGAGCCAGGCTGACCTCAACTACGCTGACGAGGCCGGGCTGAAAGGCCTGTTCGACCGGGTCAACACTACCTACGCGGCGACCGACGAGACCCACGATGAGGATGCCTGGGCGAAGCTTCCCGACGCCAGCCGCCGCACCGGCCGCGGGATCGAGGTCGGGCACATTTTCTATTTCGGCACCAAGTACAGCGACGCCATGGGCCTCAAGGTCTCCGGGCCTGATGGCGGCACGGTTGCCCCGCACATGGGCAGCTATGGCGTCGGCGTCAGCCGGCTGGTCGGCGCCATCATCGAAGCGAGCCACGACGATGCCGGGATCATTTGGCCCGAAGCGGTGGCGCCGTGGACCGTCGGCCTCGTCACCATGCGCGGCGACGATGCCGCGTCGCAGGCCGCCGCCTCCGACCTTTACGACAAGCTCACCGCCGCGGGTGTCGAGGTGCTCTATGACGACCGCGACGAGCGGGGCGGGGCCAAGCTTGCGGGCATGGATCTGATGGGGCTTCCAAAGCAGGTCATCATGGGCCCGCGCGGACTTGCCGCGGGCGTGGTCGAACTCAAGGACCGCCGCACCGGCGAGAAGGAAGAGATCAGCATCGAAAGCGCGCTCTCGAGGCTGACCGCATGATCCTCTCCCGCTATGAGCGGATCATTGCCAAGCGCTACCTCCTTCCCGGCAAGGGCGAGGGCGAGCGGTTCATCTTCCTCGTCTCGATGATCAGCCTCGGCGCGGTCGCGCTGGGCGTTGCCGCGCTGATCATCGTCATGAGCGTGATGAACGGGTTCAGGGCCGAACTGTTCGAAAAGACCGCGGGCCTCAACGGCCACGCTATCCTCCAGGGATATGATGGGCGGCTCGAAGGCTGGCAGCAGATCGCAGACCGGGCCCGCAAGGTCCCCGGCGTCACGCAGGCGCTGCCGCTGATCGAGCAGCCTTTGATGGCGTCTGCCAACGGCCGGGTCGAAGGCGTGCTGGTCCGCGGGATGCGGATCGAGGACATGCGCGCCAACCCTGTCCTCACCGGCGGGATCAAGAGCGGCAGCCTCGCCAACCTGACGCCTGGCTGCAACTGCGTCGCCATCGGCACCCGGCTCGCGACCCAGCTCGGCACCTTTCCGGGCGGCGAGATCAGCCTGATCAGCCCCGAAGGCCGCTCGACTCCGGTCGGAACCGTGCCCCGGATCGTCAGCTACACCGTGGCCGCCACCTTCGAGGTCGGCGTATACGACTACGACAACGCCTTCGTGATCATGCCGATGGAGGATGCGCAGACCCTGCTGATGCTCGGCGATTCGGTCGGGATGGTCGAGGTCAAGGTCGCCGACCCCGACAAGGTCGACCGGCAGATGGGTCCGCTCTCCCAGATCGTGCAGGGCAGGGGCGCGGCGGTCGACTGGCGCCAGATGAACGCCGCCATCTTCGAAGCACTCGAGGTCGAACGGGTGGCGATGTTCGTCGTCCTGTCGCTGATCATCCTCGTCGCGGTGTTCAACATCCTTTCGAGCCTGATCATGCTGGTCCGCGCCAAGACCCGCGATATCGCCATCCTGCGCACCATGGGTGCCAGCCGGCGCGGCATGATGAAGGTGTTCGTCACCGTCGGCACCACCATTGGCTCGCTGGGCATCCTCCTCGGGGTCATCATCGGCGCGATCTTCCTCTTCTTCCGCCAGCCGATCGTGAATGTGATCCAGTGGGTGACGGGCCAGAATCTGTGGGACCCGAGCGTGCGCTTCCTGTCCGAACTCCCGAGCAAGACCGATCCCGTCGAGGTCACGGTGATCGTCGTCACCGCCTTCGTGCTGAGCTTCCTTTCCACGCTCTATCCCGCGTGGAAAGCGGCCAGCACCGATCCGGTGCAGGTGCTCCGCTATGAGTGAGCCGGTCCTCTCCACCGCCGACCTGCGGCGCTCCTTCACGCAGGGCGAAGTCACCATCGAGGTCCTGCGCGGGATCGATCTTGCCGTTCAGCCGGGCGAGATCGTCGCGCTGCTCGGGCCGTCGGGTTCAGGAAAATCGACCCTGCTGCAGGCGGTCGGCCTGCTCGAGGGCGGGTTCGAGGGTTCGATCCGGATCAACGGCCGCCAGGCCGAAGCGCTCGATACCGATGGCCGCACCGACCTGCGCCGGGAAGCGCTCGGCTTCGTTTACCAGTTCCATCACCTGCTGCCCGACTTCACCGCGATCGAGAACGTCACCCTTCCGCAACTGATCCGCGGCGCCGAGCCCGAACCGGCACGCGAGCGGGCGGTCGCCTTGCTGACGGCGCTGGGGCTCGGGCACCGGCTCAGCCATCGTCCGGCCAAGCTCAGCGGCGGCGAGCAGCAGCGGGTGGCGGTCGCCCGCGCGCTTGCCAATCGTCCGCCCCTGATCCTCGCCGATGAGCCGACCGGCAATCTCGACGAGCATACCGCCGACGTAGTGCTGGCGGAATTCCTGAACCTCGTCCGCAGCGAAGGCAGCGCTGCAGTGGTCGCCACGCATAACGAGCGGCTAGCGCTGAAGATGGACCGCGTGATCCGCCTTCACGAGGGACGGCTCGCGCCGCTGGGACCAAAGTCCGACTGAAGCGTTCGGGGGCCATGGTTCAGCGTCCCCCGTTCGATTCCAATTCGCCGCCGCCACCAGGCGGCTTCAACCCGCGCTTGGGAGCTGGCGATGGCGCCGAGCGCCGTCCCGACCCGCGCTTCTCCCCGAGGGATGAAGAAAATCGTGGTCCCGATCTCGGTTATCGCGGCGAGGCGGGGCCGGACCCGTTCGATCGCCGCGACTCGAGGCCGCTCCAAGATTCCTCCGCAGGCGGCAGCGGGCCGAACCGCTGGCTACTCATCGTCGGCGGTCTCGTTCTTCTCGCCGCCATCCTGTTCGGCCTGTCGTTGACCCGCTCGGGCCCGGGGTCCGACGCCATCAACAGCGCGGACAATGAGGGTGGGGAGGAAACCGCCGCTGCGAGCGGACCCGAAGCGCGCTGCGCTGCGCCCGCCACCTACGACCTCATCAAGCGCGAACTGTTCCGCCAGGCCGCCGCGACCCGCGGTTCGGCCGAAGCGACCTATGCGCAGATGCCGAGCTACGCGACCCTGCGTGTCACCAACCCCGTCCTGCGCGAACAGGATGCGGGGCTGGAGCGCGTAACTTGCGGCGGCAGCGCAGCGCTCGACCTGCCGCCAGGCCTCGCCGTCGTCGGTGGGCGCCGCACGCTCACCGCCAACATCGGCTACAGCATCCAGCCCGCCGCCGACGGCACCGGCCAGGTAGTGACGCTGACGGGCGCCGAGGGCATCGTCGTTCCGCTCGCAACCCTCGCCCGCGTCGGCAGCACTGCGCCAGCCGCACCGGTGCCCGATGCCGGGCAGCAGCCGGAGCCCACCCCCGCGCCGGCACCGCCAGTCGCTCCGGCCAGCCCCGCAGAACCGGAACCGCAACCCGATCCCGGGCCGGTAGCAGCGACAGCGGCAGAGGCTCATCCGCGTCCCAGCTTCAACTGCGCGCGCGCCCGCACCCGCGGGGAGATCGCGGTTTGCAACAGCACCGAGCTTTCCGACCTCGACCGGCAGATGGCGGGTTTTTATGGTAGTGCGATGCGCGGCGCCGCCGACCGGCAGACCCGCGCGCTGCTGGAGCGCACCCGCAGCCGCTTCCTCGGTTTCCGCGACCGCTGCGGCACCGATCGCTGCATCGCCGACGCCTATCGCGGGCGGATCACGGAAATCAGGGACATCGTGGACGGCCGCTGGAGGGCACCGAACTAACCACTTCCGCGGAGCAAGTTGGGGATAAGTCGCGCCCTTCCGCTTCCCTTGGGCGCACCCCATTTGCTACCCCGCGCCATGGTCTTCGTTCCTCTTCGTGTCCTCTCCTCCTTCTCGATGCTGGAAGGGGCGATCGAGCCCAAGGTGCTGGCGAAAACGGCGGCGAAGCGCGGCTTTCCGGCGGTGGCATTGACCGACCGCAACGGCCTCTACGCCGCCATGGCGTTCAGCGACGCGGCGATGGATGCCGGGGTTCAGCCGATCGTCGGCGCGACGCTGGGCGTTGCCCGTCCCGCCGAATGGGGCGGCAAGGCCGAGACCGTCGACTGGCTCGTCCTCCTCGCCAAGGACGAGGCGGGCTACGCCAACCTCTGCCGCTTGGTCAGCAAGGCGCATATGGAGCGGCCCGACCATCTGGTCCCGCACGTCAGCCTCGCGGACCTTGCCGGTCACCACGAAGGACTGATCGCGCTGACCGCGGGCGGGGAAGGGGCGGTCGTCCGCCTGCTCGCCGACGGGCAGGCGAGCAAGGCGCGTGACGCACTCCAGAAGCTTGCAGCGCTGTTCCCCGATCGCCTCTATGTCGAGGTCAGCCGCCGCTCCGATGCCGCCGAGGATGCGGCCGAGGGCGCGCTACTTGATCTTGCCTACGCCCTTGATCTCCCGCTCGTCGCGACGAACCCGGCGCTCTACGCCGAACCGAGCTTCCACGCCGCGCATGACGCCATGCTGTGCATCGCCAACAGCGCCTATGTCGACGAGGCCGAGCGCCCGCGCTCGAGCGAGCATGCCTGGCTGAAGGGCGAGGCTGAAATGGCCACCCTGTTCGAGGACCTGCCCGAAGCGCTTGCCAACACCCTCGTGATCGCCCGCCGCTGCGCCGTCGCCGCGCCCAAGCGTCGCCCGATCCTGCCGCGCATGGGCGAGGATGAGGACGAGGAACTGCGCGCCGCCGCCCACGCCGGCCTGGAACGGCGCATCGCCGACTATGCCGACGATCTCAAACCCACCTACCGCGAACGGCTCGACTTCGAACTCGACGTCATCACCCGCATGGGTTTCGCCGGTTACTTCCTGATCGTTGCCGACTTCATCCAGTGGGCGAAGAACAACGACATCCCGGTCGGCCCGGGGCGTGGTTCCGGCGCAGGCTCGGCGGTCGCCTGGGCGCTGCTGATCACTGACCTCGACCCGCTCGAGCTCGGCCTGCTGTTTGAACGCTTCCTCAATCCCGAACGCGTGTCGATGCCCGACTTCGACATCGACTTCTGCGAAACCCACCGCGACAAGGTCATCCGCTACGTCCAGGGCAAATACGGCCGGGACAAGGTGGCGCAGATCATCACCTTCGGACGCCTCAAGGCCCGCGCCGTGCTCAAGGACACCGGGCGCGTCCTGCAGATGAGCTACGGGCAGGTCGACCGGCTCGCGAAGCTGGTCCCCAACCACCCCACCGACCCCTGGACGCTGGAGCGTTCCCTGAACGGCGTCAGTGAGTTGGCGGCCGAAGTGAAGAACGAGCCGCAGGTCAAGCGGCTGTTTGACCTGGCGATGAAGCTCGAAGGCCTGCCGCGCCACAGCTCGACCCATGCCGCCGGCGTGGTGATCGGCGACCGCCCGCTGCAGGAGCTGGTCCCGCTTCACCGCGATCCGCGTTCGGACATGCCGGTCACCCAGTTCGACATGAAATATGTCGAGGGCGCGGGCCTGGTGAAGTTCGACTTCCTCGGCCTCAAGACCCTGTCGGTGCTGAAGGAAGGCCAGCGCCTCCTCGCCAAGCGCGGGATCGAGGTCGATTATGCGGCGCTGAAGTGGGACGATCCCGCAGTCTACGAACTTCTCCAGCGCGGCGACACCGTGGGCGTGTTCCAGCTCGAATCCGAAGGCATGCGGCGGACGCTCGCGGCGGTGCGGCCGACCAATTTCGGCGACATCATCGCGCTCGTGTCGCTCTACCGCCCGGGCCCGATGGACAACATCCCGCTGTTCGGCGACCGCAAGAACGGCCGGCAGGAAATCCAGTATCCCCACGCCCTGCTTGAGGATGTGCTGAAGGAAACCTACGGCATCTTCGTCTACCAGGAACAGGTGATGCAGGCCGCGCAGGTGCTGGCCGGCTACAGCCTCGGAGAAGCCGACCTCCTGCGCCGCGCGATGGGCAAGAAGATCAAGAGCGAGATGGACGCCCAGCGCGCCCGCTTCGTCGAGGGCTGCGGGCGGCAGGCGATCAAGCCGGGAAAGGCCAACGAACTGTTCGACTTGATCGACAAGTTCGCCGGTTACGGTTTCAACAAGAGTCACGCCGCCGCGTATGCCCTCGTCGCCTATCACACCGCCTGGCTGAAGGCGCATCATCCGGCGGAATTCTACGCCGCCTCGATGAGCTACGACATTCACCAGACCGACAAGCTCTGCCTGTTTGTCGATGACCTGCGGCGGATGGGGCAGACCCTGCTGCCGCCTGACGTCAACGCCAGCGAAGCCGCGTTCGACGTGGCCGACGGCGCGGTCCGCTACGCCCTCGGCGCGCTGAAAGGCGTTGGCGAAAAGGCGATGGAGGAACTGGTCGCCGAACGGACCAAGGCGCCCTTCGCCAGCCTCGAGGATTTCGCTGCACGCATCGATCCCAGGATTCTCAACCGCCGCCAGCTTGAAAGCCTCGCGGCGGCGGGTGCGCTCGACAGCCTCAACCCGGATCGGCCGGCGGTGCACGCCGGCGCCGAGACCATCCTTGCCCACGCCGCCAGCGCGCACCAGGAAAAGACCAGCGGGCAGGGCGGCCTGTTCGGCGGCGGCGGCGACGGCCCCGCGGAAGTGGTGCCGATCCGCCTGCCGCGCGACGCACGCTGGACGCTGGCCGAGCGAATGGCGGCCGAGCGCGATGCCTTTGGCTTCTATTTCTCCGCCCACCCTGTCGATCAGCACAAGCATCTGCTTGCGGCCCATCGCGTGCGGCAGTCGAATGATCTCGGCGCGGTGGTCATTCCTGCCGACGGGCGCGGCAGTGCGCTGATGGCGGGCCTCGTCGAGGAAGCACGCTGGCGCACCTCGCAGAAAGGCCGCCGGTTCCTGATGGCCCGCTTCAGCGACGGCGGCGGGCAATATGACGCCACCGTATTCGACGACGAAGCTGCCGCCGCGGTAGAGGCCGCCGCCAAGGCGGGCCAGTCGGGCCTGATCTCGGTCGAGCTCGACCGCCGCCCTGGCGAGGAACAGCCGCGGGTCACCGTGAAGCGCTTCCAGCCGCTCGACGAACTCGCCCGCCGCAGCCGCGTCGAACTGACCATCCGCTGCCCTGACGAACAGGCGATCGCGCCGGTCCTTGCCGAATTGAAGGGGCTCGAAACCGGAAGCGGGGTGGTCCGCCTGATCGTCCTGGTCAGCGCGGGGCGGGAAGCGACCTTGCTCCTGCCTGGCCGGTTCGCGGTCGACGCCGAGTTGGGGGCGCGGCTGGCGCGCTTCGTCGGCGAAGAAGGCGTCACGCTTGCCGCTGCAGAGCAATTGCGACTGGTCGGCTGACGTCATGAACGAGAAGAGCCCCGGCATCGCTGCCGAGGCTCTCCGGAAGTGAACTGATACCCAGCCGCAGCCGGGAACAGATCAGTTCATTTTCATGCCTTCCTTGTTCATCAGGCTGGTGATCTTGGCGTTCTGCTCCTCGGTCAGCGACTGCTTGAAGCGCGGATAGACCTGCTCTTCCTCCATTCGCGCATGCTCTTCGATCAGCTGGCGGAATTCGCGCACGGTCGGCAGGAACTCGGCCGAATCCTTTTCCATGTTCTCGATCCGGTAGAGGTAGGTCTTCACATAGCCATGCTCATGCTCGAGATGGTCGGCATCGACCGTCTCATTGGCCTGGCGCAGCGCCGGATAGACCACCTGCTCTTCCTGGTGGGCATGCTTATTCAGCGCATAGTGAAGAGTCTTCACCAGCGCGGTACGCTTTCCGATGTCATCGTCGTCGGTCGCCAGCAGCAGGTCGAACTTGGCAAGCGTCGCCTTGTGCTCGAGCGCCAGGATCGAATCCCATTCATTGCCGGCCATCATTGATTCGGACGTCTGCTGAAGGAACTTGCGGGCCCAGTTGGCACCGATGCCGATCGCCGCGCCCGCAGCAAGAGCGCCGAGCAGCGGCATCGCGCCGGTCTCGATCTCGCCAAAGCTGAAGGCGCTGCGATCCTTGGCCGAACCATTGGTCTTTTTGCCGGTCGAACGGCTGCGGTCGCGGGTCTCGTTACGCGTGGCCATGTGTCTACTCCCTCATGGGTGAATGCTTGGCCCGCAAACGGGCGGGGGAGGGTAGCCGTTCCTGTTGCGAACGACTTGCAACGTCCGGCCACCCTCACGCCATCAGACGTCGGCGGGTTCTTCCGCCTTGGTATGATTGACGATCAACGCCTCGATATCGGGAATCGGACGCCCGCTCATTTCCTTGTTGATCGTGCAGACGACGCGCTTCTCGACCTCCTTGTGGAGTTCCTTGCGAAGCACGCCGAGCGCCTTGGGCGGAGCGACGATGCAGAGGTGTTCGAAATCACCCTTGAGCGCGCGAAGGCGAAGCTTCTCGGCTACGTCCTTCACCCAATTATCTTCTTCCTGCTGCTTGAAATCGGTCTCTTCCATGCTCGACCGGGCGCTTCCGACGCTGTTCGCCGAGGAGCCGGGCGCGTCGGTCTTGAGGTCGCCATCGTGATTGGCGTCGTCGCGCTCTTCATGCGCTTCGGTGCGCAGGTCGATCTGGTTCGTGTCGCCTTCGTTGCGGAAGAACAGCATCTTGCGGCCGTCGACCACCAGGACAAGCGCACGATTGGGAATGGGCATTGAATACTCCTCCGTGAAAGACAGGAGGAGAACGGATGGCCGAGGGGAGGGTTGCGCCCCGGCATTCACCGGGGCGCCCTTATCATTCCTCGCTGACGCCCGGATCCACCGGCTTGTCGAGTTCCTGCTCAGCGGTGTTCGCCCCGTCGTCGGGAGCGAGCTCAACCGTCTCACCCTCGAGTTCGACCGCTTCCTCTTCCTCGTCGATCTTGGCGACCGAGACGACATGCTCGGACGGGTCGACCCGGAAGATCATCACGCCCTGCGTGTTGCGGCCGGCGATGCGGATCGAGCCCACCGTGGTGCGGATCATCTTGCCCTGGTCGGTCGCCAGCATGATTTGCTCGCCCGGCTTGACCGGGAAGCTCGCCACCACGCCGCCATTGCGCTCGCTGGTGTCGATGTTGGTGATGCCCTGGCCGCCACGCCCGGTGCGGCGATATTCGTACGCGCTGGTGCGTTTGCCAAAGCCATTCTCGGTCACGGTCAGGATGAACTGCTCGTTCTCGGCAATGAAGGCATAGCGATCGGCCTCGATCCCCTCGGCGCCTTCGTTGTCGCGCCACTTAGGACTGCGCAGATAGGCCTCGCGCTCTTCCTGCGTGGTACCTGCTCGGCGCAGGATCGACATCGAGATGACCTCGTCGTTGCCGAGCAGGCGGACGCCGCGAACGCCCGTGGACGAGCGCGACTGGAACTCGCGGATGGCAGTCGACATGAACCGGATCGCCTTGCCACTGCGGGTCGCGAGAAGGACGTCATCCTCTTCCGAACAGAGGGCGACGCCGATCAGCCGGTCGGATACGTCCTCTTCCTCGCCTTCGCCTTCCTCGGCGATCCCAAACTTCATCGCGATCTTGCCGGCGGTGGGGATGTTCTTGAAGGCATCCATGCTGTTGCGGCGGACGGCGCCATGCGCGGTCGCGAACATCAGGTGGAGCGCGTTCCAGTCGTCCTCGTTCTCGGGCAGCGGAAGAACGGTGGTGATGACCTCGCCCGCCGCCAGTGGCAGGAGGTTGATCATCGGGCGGCCCTTGGCGGTCGGTCCGCCTTCGGGCAGGCGCCACACCTTCATCCGGTAGACCCGGCCGAGGTTCGAGAAGAACAGCACCGGATTGTGGGTCGAGGTCACGAACAGGTTGGTGACCGCATCCTCGTCCTTGGTGGCGATGCCCGAACGGCCCTTGCCGCCGCGCTTCTGCTCGCGGAAGATCGAAAGCGCTGTGCGCTTGATATAGCCGGTCATGGTCACCGTCACGACCATGTCCTCGCGCTCGATCAGGTCCTCGTCGTCGATCCCGTCGAACGCCGCCGCAAGCTCGGTCCGGCGAGGGGTCGCGAACTCGCGCTCCACCGCGTCCAGTTCCTCGCGCATCACCTCGTAGAGGCGCGCGCGGTTGCCGAGGATCTCGAGCAGTTCGCCGATCGTCTTGGCCAGCCCCTCGAGCTCGTTGCCGATCTCGTCGCGGCCGAGTGCGGTGAGGCGGTGCAGGCGCAGATCGAGAATCGCCTTCACCTGCGCTTCGCTGAGGCGATAATCCTCGCCCACCGCCTGCGCTTCGACCGCTTCGACCAGCTGGATGTAGGGGCGGATCTCGTCGCCCGGCCAGGCCCGCGCAAGCAGCGCCTCGCGCGCTTCGGCGGGAGAGGCGGAGCCGCGGATGATCCGCACCACCTCGTCGAGGTTGGTGACCGCGACCACCAGGCCGAGCAGGATATGGGCCCGCTCGCGCGCCTTCATCAGCTCGAACTTGGAGCGGCGGGTGATCACCTCCTCGCGGAAGCGGATGAAGCTTTCGATGAAGTCGCGGAGGGTCAGCGTCTCGGGCCGGCCCGAACGGATCGCCAGCATGTTGGCCGGGAAAGACCCCTGCGCCGGGGTATGCCGCCACAACTGGTTCAAAACGACTTCCGGGGTCGCGTCGCGCTTCAGGTCGATGACGACGCGGACGCCCTCGCGATTGCTTTCGTCGCGGATGTCGGAAACGCCTTCGATCCGCTTTTCCTTGGCGGCCTCGGCGATCTTCTCGACCAGCGCATTCTTGCCCTGCTGGAACGGGATTTCGGTCAGCACGATCGACTTGCGGTCGCCGCGGCCTTCCTCGACCTTGTACTTGGAGCGGACCACGATCGATCCGCGGCCAGTGGTGTAGGCCGAACGGATGCCAGCGGTGCCGAGGATGGTGGCGCCGGTCGGGAAGTCCGGGCCCTTCACATGCTCCATCAGCTGTTCGGACGTGACCGCCGGGTCGTCCATATAGGCGCGGCAGGCGCTGATCACTTCGCCAAGGTTGTGCGGCGGAATGTTGGTCGCCATGCCGACCGCGATGCCGCCGCCGCCGTTGACCAGGAGGTTGGGGAAGCGCGCCGGGAGGACCTGCGGCTCGCGCTCGGACGCGTCGTAGTTCGGCTGGAAGTTGACCGTGTCCTTGTCGAGATCGTCGAGCAGGAACCCGGCCGCCTTCGCCAGCCGCGCCTCGGTGTAACGCATCGCGGCGGGCGGATCGGGATCCATCGAGCCGAAGTTGCCCTGGCCGTCGATCAGCGGCAGGCGCATCGACCAGTCCTGAGTCATCCGGGCGAGGGCATCGTAGATCGCCGTGTCGCCGTGCGGGTGATATTTACCGATCACGTCACCGACGATGCGCGCCGACTTGCGGTAGGGCCGGTTGTAGAAGAAGCCGTTCTCGCTCGCCGAATAAAGGATGCGGCGGTGAACCGGCTTCAGGCCGTCGCGCACGTCGGGCAAGGCGCGGCTGACGATGACCGACATCGCATAGTCGAGGTAGGAGGTCTTCATCTCCTCGACGATCGAAATGGGGGCGATGGCGTCGGTCGGCTGGGGCGGGGTTTCCGCCGGGGGCAAGGTGGCCAAGAAGCTGTCCTGTGCTTGTGCTTATCGTTGTGGCGACAGGCCTAGCAGCGCGCGCGCATACGCGCGAGGAATTTGTGGGTTCTTCAGCCCTTCACGAAGAGCGGGCGCGCGGCCGTGCTGCCCTCTTCGTCATAGGCCCAGCCGTCGCGGTCGAAGCTCGGCAGCGCAGCAAGATTGTCGATCCGTTCCTCGCACAGCCAGCGGGCCAGCGCACCCCGCGCGACCTTGGCGGTGAAGCTCTGGAACTGCAGGCCCTTGGCCGTCCGCACGCGGAAATCGGGGCTGACCAGCGTGACGCCCTTCTTCGGCACGAACGGCTGCACCACCGCGAAATATTCGTTGCTGGCAAGGTTCATCAGAATGCCCGATCCGTCCGCCTTGACGTCGTCCAGCACGGCCTTTGCGACCTTGCGTCCCCAATGCTCGACCAGCTTCCCGCCGCTCGGGCTCCAGCCGGTGCCCATTTCCAGCCGGTAGGGCTTCATCGCATCAAGCGGGCGAAGCACCCCGTAAAGCCCGGACAGGATCCGGAGGTGGTCCTGCGCAAAGCCGATGGTGGCCTCGTCCGCGCTGCCCGCGTCGAAGCCGCGATAGACATCGCCCGCGAAGGCGCGGATGGCCGGCCGGCTGTCGGCCTTGCGAAAGGTCTTGAACCGCGTCGCGTTCAGCTCCGCGAGCTTGTCGGAGATGTGCATCAGGCCGGCTAGGTCGTCGGGGGACAGCTTGGCCGCTGCCCGCGCGATGCTCCCTGCTTCCCGCTCGAAGCGCGGCACGGTGGGTTCCTCGCCGAACGGCGCGGTGAAATCGAGGGTCTTGGCGGGGGAAAGCAGGATGATCACGGTGGAGGGCGGCTAGCAAAGAGGGTGGCCTCCCGTCCATACCGGCTCCTAACTTGCTGAAATCGTTCCGGTTCAAACGTCGTTCACGGAGAATCGGCTTGAGGCTGGCGAGCGCGGCGGAGGCGGTCTAAACGCTCTTCGTTGCAAGCCTACCAAGAACCAGGGAGTTGCCCCACGATGCCGACCAAGTCCCGCGCGCTGTTTGCCGCTCTTCTCCTGTCCGCGGTGGCGATGCCGACCGTGGCCACCGCGCAGAAGAAGGCCGAAGCCGCCCCCGCTGCCAAGGTGACCGTTTCCAAGGAAGCGCAGCCGGCGCTTGCAGCGCTCGACAAGGCAGCCAAGGAAAATCGCGCTGCCGACGTCCCGGCGCTCGCGGCGGCTGCCCTTGCCGCGGCGAAGACGCCGAACGATCGCTATTTCGCCTATCGCCTGCAGCTTCCGGTGCTTGCCGCCGCAAAGAACAACGACGCGCTGCTGACCGCGATCGAGGGCGTGCTGTCCACCGGCGTCGCGACTGGCCCCGAACTTGCCAATTTGACGCTGCTCGCCGGGCGTCTCGGCTACAACAAGGGTGCGAACGACCCGGCGGCGGCGACGCTTGCCGCCACCCGCGCGCAGGAAGCCGTCCAGCTCAATCCGACCGACGGCGAGGCGTTCTACATCCTCGGCCTCAACCAGAACCGCCAGAAGAAGTCGGCCGAAGCCGTCGCTTCGCTGCAGAAGGCGCAGCAGCTGTGGGTGGCCGCGGGCAAGCCCAAGGACCAGGCGGTTGCCGACCAGACCCTGTCGATCGCTTATGCGGCCCGTCTGCCGATCGCCCGCGACCTCGCGTTCGAAAACCTGAAGTCCGCGCCCAGCCCCAAGAACTGGCGCACCGCGATCAAGATCACCGAGCAGAGCAGCAATTTCGCCGCGCCGGACAAGGTCGACCTGTTCCGCCTCCAGCGCGCGACGTCCAGCTTCGAAGGCGAGGGTGATTATTATCCCTACGTCGACGCGCTCTTGACCCGCGGTCTTCCGGGTGAGGCCAAGGCCGTGCTCGACGAAGCGTTCGCCGCGGGCAAGCTCGATCGCAACAAGACCGAGTGGAAGGAAATGTCCGCCGCCGCGGCTGCCCGCGTCGCGGGCGACAAGGCCAGCCTCGCTGCCGGCGAAAAGGCCGCGCTGAGCGCAGCCACCGCGCGTCCGGCCCTGGCGACCGGTGACGCGTACATGGGCTATGGCGATTATGCCAAGGCCGTGACCCTCTACCGTGCCGCGCTGGCCAAGGGCGGCGCCGACGCCGATCTCGCCAACCTGCGGCTCGGCATCGCGCTGGCCCGCAGCGGCGACAAGGCGGGCGCCACCGCCGCGCTGAACGCCGTCAAGGGTTCGCGCGCCAGCATCGCGCAGCTGTGGCTCTACTATCTGCAGACCGCCGCTTAAGCTTCGCCGTTTTCGGCAAAAGGGAAGGGCTCTCGCTGCAAGGCGGGGGCCCTTCTTTTGGGAGTGGTTAACTGAACGGTAAATCCTCGGCGCTAGTCCGATGCGGACGAAAGTAACCGCTTGGAGTTCGCATGGCGACCGCTGGTCTTGAACAGGTAACCGAAGACGCGATCCGTACCGTTGCGCGCAGTTGCGGTTCGCTCTCGATCGAATGTTCTGACGTCGCCGGCTATGTGTCGGACGTCTCGCAGCGTATCAGCGGCCATCTGAAGGCGCTCGACGGCCTTGAGGAAGTGACCACGCGGCTGCTCGCAGACCAGGCCCGCGTGTCGGATTCGACCGACGAAGCGCGCCTTCTGTCCGAACAGGCCAAGGGCAAGCTCGAAGCCGGCCGCGAGGCGATCGAGCAGACCATCGCCGGCTTCAAGGGCTTGACCGAACTGGTCGTCGAACTGGGTGACCGGATGGCGGGCTTCGCGTCCGCCATGAACCAGGTGCAGAGCGTTTCCTCGACCATCGAGGCGATCGCCCGCAAGACCAACATGCTGGCGCTCAACGCCACGATCGAAGCAGCGCGGGCAGGGGACGCCGGGCGCAGCTTCGCGGTGGTCGCGGCCGAGGTGAAGAAGCTCGCCCACGACACCCGCGCGGCAACCAGCCAGATCGGCCTCACCATCAGCGAACTGACCCGTGAGGCAGGCGCGGTGACGACCGAGATCAAGACCGGCGTCGAACGCAGCCGCGCGGCGCAGAAGGGCTTCGGCCAGATCAGCGAAACGGTGCGCGAAGTGAGCGAGATCGTCGGGATGGTCGATCGCCAGACCGAAGGCATCGCCCATTCGACCAGCCTCATCCAGTCCAGCGTCGACCGGGTAAAGGCCAGCCTCACCGACTTTGCCGAGGATGCGCGCGAAAATGGCGGCGCGCTTGGCGTCGCCCATCAGCGCTTGTCCAAGCTCGAAATGCTCTCGGCGACCATGCTCGACACGCTCGCCAACAGCGGCGCCGAAATCGACGACACGCCGATGATCATCCTCGCGCAGGACGCGATGCGAGCGATTTCCGAAGTGGTGGAACGCGGCGTGCGCGAAGGGGCGATCGGCATGGACGACGTGTTCGACCGTACCTACACGCCGATCCCGGGCAGCAACCCGGTGCAATATGACAACCGCTTCTGCGACTTTGCCGACGAGCAGGTCCGCCCGATCCTCGATCGGTTCAAGCTCAAGGATGCCAAGATCATCGGTTCGGCCATCACCAACGTGGACGGCTTCCTTCCGACCCACCTGACCGAACGCTGCCAGGCTCCGGGTCCCGACCCCGTCTGGAACGACGCCCATTGCCGCAACCGCCGCATCTTCATGGACGAACAGACCCGCGCGGCGATCGAAAGCGACAAGCCGGCGACGCTGATGACCTACCGCATGGAGCTGGGCGAGCGCACCATCCCGGTCAAGAACGTGTTCGTGCCGCTGTTCGTGAACGGCCGCCGCTGGGGCAATTACGAAATCGCCTACCGCGACGACTAAAGGGCGAAGGCTGCGCGCCTTACCCCTTGCGCCGCGCCATGAAGGCCAGGCGTTCGAACAGCATCACGTCCTGCTCGTTCTTGAGCAGCGCGCCGTGGAGCGGCGGGATCGCCTTGGTGGGATCGCGCTCCTGCAGCACGTCGAGCGGCATGTCCTCGTGTAGCAGCAGTTTCAGCCAGTCGAGCAATTCGCTGGTCGAGGGCTTCTTCTTGATGCCCGGAACGTCGCGCACGTCGAAGAACAGCTCCAGCGCCTTGCCCAGCAGGATCTTGCTGATCCCGGGGAAATGCACCTCGACGATCTTCTCCATCGTCGCCCGGTCGGGAAAGGCGATGTAGTGGAAGAAGCAGCGGCGAAGGAACGCGTCGGGCAGTTCCTTTTCGTTGTTCGACGTGATGACGACGATCGGCCGCTCCTTGGCCTTCACCGTCTCGCCCGTCTCGTAGACATGGAATTCCATCCGATCGAGCTCCTGGAGGAGGTCGTTCGGGAACTCGATGTCGGCCTTGTCGATCTCGTCGATCAGCAGCACCGGCAGCTGCGGCGCGGTGAAGGCATCCCACAATTTGCCGCGCTTGATGTAGTTGCGGATGTCATGGACCCGCTCCTCACCGAGCTGGCCGTCGCGCAGCCGCGCCACCGCATCATATTCGTAGAGGCCCTGATGGGCGCGGGTGGTCGACTTGACGTGCCACTCGATCAGCGGCGCGTTCAGCGCCTTGGCGATCTCGTGGGCAAGGACGGTCTTGCCGGTCCCGGGTTCGCCCTTGACCAGCAGGGGGCGCCGCAGGGTCACGGCGGCATTGACCGCGACCCTCAGGTCGTCGGTGGCAACGTAATCGGAGGTTCCGGTGAAGCGCATGGCCCGCGGCGATAAAGCAAGCCCGCCAAGAGCGAAAGAACCTTAAAGCCCTTCGCGGGCCTCGCTGCGCGCTTCGAGCAGGTCGAACAAGGCCCGCTGCTGCAGCAGCAGCTGTTCGGCACCGAACCGGATCGCACGTTCCGCCGCCAGGCTCGACGCGCCGGCTTCCAGGGCTTCGGCGATCGACGCGGGGCCGGGCAGCGCGCACGGCGGCACGTCGACCCCGACCCGCTGCGCGACCCGGTCGAGCAGGGGGCGAAGATTGACCCAATCGCCGACCAGCGCGGTCGCGGCCCCCAGCGAGCAGCCGCTGCGCTCGGAGCGGGCGAGGGTCTCGAGGGCATGGCGCTGGGCAAGCAGCGCCGCCTCAGTCTCGGCGGCGCCCGGCGTGCTCGGGACCGGCCCGGCCGCGGCGGTCAGCCGGACGAGATACAATCGCTCCCGCTCGAATGCCGACGCCGCGCCTTCCAGCCAGGCGCGGACGCCGGCCGGGGGCACGCTGCCAAGGGCCAGTTCGACCACGGTCGGCTGGCGCCCGTAGACCGCGCACAGCAGGTGCACGAAATCATCGAGGTCGCGGGCGCGATAGGGCGCCAACGGACCGGCCAGATCGGCGGCATGACCGTGCGTCGCACTGCCCGCGGCTTCGAGACGCGCGGCATGCGCATCGGCCACTGCCGAACCCGCTTGCCGAGCCACTCCCGATTGCACCATCTGACTGTCCTTTCCCCACCACTTCCATTCGGAAACGGCCTCATATCGGAGCAAGCTATTCCAAACCGCGTAAAGACAGGGTTAGCGCGGCCTTAAGGAAGCGGCAGGAACTGTTCGGGAGCGCCTCGGGTGATAAGGCGTTCATCGTGTTGAAAGTGCTGGCGATTTAGCCGAGAGTGGATACAAGTATCTGATTAGGCGATAATTTTTCGTAGACCTGCAGGTGTCGCCAGGAGGGGTCGAGTGCAAAAAGGACAAGTGCGGTTCGCGGCGGCGCTCGGCGCCATGTCGCTCTGCCTTTCGGCCTGCGTGCAGACGCGCCAGATCGCCGATCTTCAGTTCACCCCGCCCCAAGGCGACTACAAGCTGCTGGTCATGCGGCCCGACGTCACCGTCGGTTCGATCAAGGCCGGCGGACTGACCGAGCCGCGCGCCGACTGGACCGAAGCGGCCCGCGCGAACCTCATCACCGCGCTAAAGGCGCAGCAGGCGGGAAGGGGCGGGCAGACCCTCGTGCTCGATCGCCGCAACGCCCTTCCTGGCGTCTCCCCGGACGTGGTCGCCGACCTTGAGCGGCTCCATTCGGCGGTGGGCAATTCGATCGCCCTCCACAAGTTTCTCGGCCTCGAGCTTCCGACCAAGCGGGGCAAGGGGCTCGACTACACGCTTGGCGAAGACGCGGTGAAGCTCGGCCGCGCCACGGGCTATGACTATGCCCTCTTCATGCATGCCGAGGACAGCTTCGCCGACAGCGGGCGCGTCGCGCTCCAGGTGCTCGGGATCGCCGGCTGCTTCATCGGCTTTTGCGCGCCCAACATCGGCGGCGGCGGACAGAGCGCTTATGCCAGCCTCGTCGACCTGCGCACCGGCGAAGTGGTGTGGTTCAACGTCGTCCAGGCCGGAACGCAGGTGGCCGGGATCAAGCTTGGCGACATGCGCAAGCCCGAAGGCGCCGCGCAGCTGGTCGACCGCCTGCTCGGCCGGATGAAGCCCGGTCGCGACGTCAGGCGCGCGCAGGCCGCGGCGGAGAAAGCGCGATGAGCGGCCTCGATCTTTCCCGCAGGGCAATGCTAGCTGGCGGTGCCGCCGCGCTCGTCGTCAGTCCCGCCTCGGCCCGCATCGCGCCTTCCAGTCTGAAGCCGCTGGTCGGTCCCGGATATCGGCCCGTCGACACTGACGAAAAGGGCCTGTGGCAGCAGATGGAGCGGGTGGAGGAGGAGGTCGCCGGCTCCAACCTCCTGATCCGCGACCCCGCGCTCAACACCTATCTTCAGGGGCTGATCGGCAAGGTCGGCGGCCCGGCGGCCAAGGACATGCGCATCTATCTGGCGCGCGTGCCCGAATTCAACGCGATGATGTTCCCGACCGGGTTCACCGTCTTCTTTTCCGGGCTTCTGCTGCGGATGCGAGACGAAGCGCAGCTCGCCGGCGTCATCGCGCACGAAAGCAGTCACTTCCTCCTCAAGCACCAGCTGCGCAGCTGGCGTGACATGAAGCGCAAGACCAACATCTTCGCCGGCCTCGCGATGGTTGCGGGCATGGCGGGCGGCGCGACCGGCACCTACACGGGCGACCTCGTCCGCCTGGCCGAGCTGGGAACGGTGCTGACCCTGTTCCGCTACAGCCGCCAGCTTGAGGCGGAGGCCGACGCGATGGGTGTCAAGCTGATCGCCGAAGCAGGCTATGCGCCGATGTCGATGTCGGACACCTGGGGTCAGCTCATCACCGAGCTCGAATGGTCCGCCAAGGAGCGGCGCAAGCGCGTCGACCGCGGTTACAGCCTGTTCTCCACCCACCCCGCACCGCGCGAACGGCTGCAGGACCTTGCCGTCTCCGCGCAGGAACTGACGGTCCCGGGCCGCAGCTACGACCGCGGGCGTGACCGCTATCTGCAGGCCATCGCCCCGATCCGCGCAAGCCTGTTCGACGACCAGGTGAAACTGAACGACCCCGGCGCCAGCCAGTATATCGTCGAAACCCTCGCCCGCGACGGCTGGAACGGCACCCTGCTCTTCTACCGCGGTGAGATTTTCCGCCTGCGCGACGGCATCCAGAACCAGCAGGCGGCCGCCCTCAATTATGCAGAGGCGGTCAAATATCCCGATGCCCCCGCCGATGCGTGGCGCTGGCACGGCGTCATGCTGATGAAGCAGGGCAGGGCCGCCGAGGGCCGCACCGCGCTCCAGCGCTACCTCGCCATGGCGCCCGGCGCCCCCGACGCGCCGTTCGTGCGCCAGATGATCCAGGGCTGACCGACGATGCGAAACACCATGCGACACTTCCTTCTCGCCGGCACCCTCGCGGCCAGCCTGTCAGCCTGCAGCTCGACCGGGGGCGGGGGCCTTGGCGGCTTCGCGACACCCTACGGCCTCGTCCGCACCGGGCAGACGGTCAACGTCGGATCCGGCGCGATGAGCGTCATCTCCCCGCGCGAATGGAACCGCCAGGGCGGCTTCTCCTTCAATGACGTGCGCTGGGTAGAGGACTGGACTTTGAACGGCCCGTATCTTGATGGGGTCACCTTCATCACCGGCCTGCCCGACAACAAGCGGCTGATCTGGCAGGAATATAAGGCCGATCGCCAGGTCCCGCGCTTCCGCTCCACCATGACCGCACCGGAAGTCGTCAGCCTGCTCGAAACGCTTTACCGCGTCGAAGGCGGCGCGGTCGACTTCAAGACGCTTGGCCTTGCCCCGCGCCCGTTCCTCGGCACCAGCGGCTTCCAGTGGGACTACGAACATCTTGATGGCGACGAGGTGTGGCGCAAGGGAAGGGCGGTCGGCGCGGTGATCGACGGCAAGCTTTACATGATCATGTATGACGCCGCGCGCTCGCATTATTATCAGCAGGCGCTGCCCGACTTCGAAGCAATGGTGCGGAGCGCCGTTCGCCGCCGCTAGGGTTCATGCAACATTGTCACGTGCCGCACCGTTGAGCGGTCCTGTGACCAATCATGACAACTTGCCCGCTATCGATCCCGTCGCTCCGGGAGAGGAACTGGACGCGGCCGTGGCGGACGCTCTCCTGCCGTACACCGGCGAGCTTGGCGTCCGGGCGATCGGCGCGATCAGCGATCTCTCGGACCAGGAGCCCCTCTATGCCGCCGCGGCCGGTGTCCTCGCCACGGCCGCGGTGATGCGCGATGGGCCGCTCTGGCGCACCGGCACCCGCATTCTTGCCGCCCATCTCCTGGCCACGGGCCTTCGCGGCATCGTCAAGCAGATGGTCGATCGCACCCGCCCAGACGCTGCCGCGCGCCGCGGCGACTACGTCCTTCGCGAAGGGCAGCGCCACGACAGCGACTACAACAGCTTTCCCTCGGGACACACCGCGGGTGCCGTCGCCGTCGCCATGGCAGTCGCCCGCGACAACCCCGGCGCGCGACTGCCGGCGCTCGGCCTGGCAAGCCTCGCCAGCACCGCGCAGGTCATCCGCTCGAAACATTATGTGACCGACGTCATCGCCGGCGCGATCATCGGCGTCGCCGCTGAAGCGCTGGTCGATGCGCTGATCGAACGAGCGAAGCGCTACTGATTTAGCTCGTCACGGCCGGTCGAGCGTAGCGATGCCGCGCTCGACGACATGGACCACCCTGCTCGGCTCGAAACGGAGGGGGCGTCGCGCCCCGGACTTAAGAGACGGGCGAGATCGGGGTCGCCGGGGTCTCGGTTCCGGGGCTGGCCGGGCTCGGCACGTCGATCGGGGCTTCCGCGGGCGGAGCCTCGGTCGGGGTTTCGCTCGGCTGGCCGGGCTGGCTCGGCTGGGCCGGCTGCTCGGGCGGGGCCGGCTCGAAGCCGGGGGCGTCGTCGGGGAAGGGGGGAAGCTGTTGCATGTGCGGTGAAACGCCGGATGAGCGCCCTCGGGTCCCTGTCTCTGTCTTGCCCCGCAGGGCTGGCCTGCTATAGGGCCGCCCCTGAACGCTCGCGCGGGCGTGGCGGAATTGGTAGACGCGCTGGTTTTAGGTACCAGTATCGCAAGATGTGGGGGTTCGAGTCCCTTCGCCCGCACCAACTTCCGCCCGGCCAAGGCGAAGTGCCTTTCAACTTGTTTATCCAGGATTTGTCGTCACCATGCAGCATGTCGAGATCGAGAATGAGGGCCTGAAGCGGGCCTACCAGCTGACCTTCACGGCAGCCGAGATCGACGAGCGGATCGCCGGCGAGGTGAAGCGCATCGCCCCGCAGGTGCGCATGCCCGGCTTCCGCCCCGGCAAGGTTCCGGCCAACCTCATCCGCAAGATGCACGGCGACGCGCTCCACCAGGACGCGCTCAACACCACCATCCAGCAGGGCATCCAGCAGCTCCTGACCGAACAGAACCTGCGCCCGGCGATGCAGCCGGCGATCGAGCTCAAGGAAGGCTATGAGGCCGGCAAGGATGCCGAGGTGACCGTTCGCCTCGAGACGCTGCCCGCCATTCCGGCCCCGCAGCTCGACGGCCTGAAGCTCGAGCGCCTGAGCGCCGAAGCCGACGAGAGCGCGGTCGACGCGCAGGTCGAACAGTTCGCCCGCAACGCCAAGCGCTTCGAAGATGCCCCCGAGGGCAAGGCCGCCGAAACCGGCGACCAGGTCGTGATCGACTTCGTCGGCAAGACCGCTGACGGCGTCGCCTTCGAAGGCGGCACCGGCACTGACATGGCGGTCGAAATCGGCTCCGGCACCCTGATCCCCGGCTTCGAGGACCAGCTGATCGGCGCGAAGGTCGGCGAGGAGCGCACGCTCAACGTCTCGTTCCCCGACGATTATCCGGCCGCAAACCTCAAGGGTCAGCCCGCCACCTTCGACGTAAAGGTGACGGCGGTGAAGATCGCCGGTGAAACCGTGATCGACGACGAGTTCGCCAAGACCCTCGGCCTCCAGAGCCTCGACCAGCTGAAGGGCCTGCTCCGCGACCAGCAGACGCAGGAACTGAACGGCCTCACCCGCACCCACATGAAGCGCCGCTTGCTCGACCAGCTGGCCGCCAGCCACGACTTCGAGGTTCCGCCCTCGATGGTCGAAGCCGAGTTCGCCAACATCATGGCCCAGCTCGAGCATGAAGCGAGCCACGAGGCCGATCCCGAAGCCGCCAAGGCCGAGATCGAAAAGGACAAGGACGATTACCGCAAGATCGCGGAGCGCCGCGTCCGCCTCGGCCTTCTGCTGAGCGAGATCGGCCAGGCCAATGGCGTCGAGATCACCTCGCAGGAGATGAACCGCCTGATCGCCCAGGCCGCGCAGCAGTACGGCCCGGCCGACCGCGACCGGTTCATCCAGTACATCCAGCAGGAGCCGATGGCCGCCGCCCAGCTGCGCGCCCCGCTCTACGAGGACAAGGTCGTCGACTTCCTCTTCACCAAGGCCGAGATCACCGATCGCGCCGCGACCCGCGCCGAGATCGAAGCCGACCTCGAGGCCGAGGAAGGCCATGTCCACGGTCCGGGCTGCGGCCACGACCATGGCGAGGCGGCTCCGGCTCCCAAGGCCAAGAAGGGCAAGAAGGCTGCTGCCGCCGCCACCGAGGAAGCTCCCGCTGCGCAGGCTGCCGAGACCGCTTCCGAAGTGAAGCCCGCCGCCAAGAAGGCCAAGCCTGCCAAGCCCGCCAAGGGCGCGGTCGAAGCCGAGCCGGAAACCCCGGTCGCGGCAGAGCCCGTCAAGGACGGTGCGGGCGCGAAGGCCCCGGCCAAGAAGTCGAAGAAGGCTTCGGCCTGAGCCTTTAAAGGCTGCTGATCGGCTCCGATCGCCACCGCGGTGACCCGCGTGGCGACGGAGCCAGTCTGGCCATTGCCGAAGCGGCGAGCAGCGGCAGGACCCACAGCACGCGCGCACCATAGCGGTCGTGCGGAGTCGACAGGCCGCCGCACACCAGCGCGTTCACCAGGACGCCGGCAACGATCATGATGGCGACCCGGCCATCCACCAGCTTCATCCTGACCAGGAACGGCAGCGCGAGCAGCGCCAGGACCGCCACGACCAGGCTGAGATTGGCGTAGGCGTCGACATAGGGCGCCAGCCGCCCTGCATCATGAAGGCCCGTCACCACCGCGTCCGGCGCCGACACCGCGTCTCCGCGGCCAAGGTCGATATCGCGAAATTCGCTAAGCCGCATGAGGCCGAGCTGGTGGGCGGCCGAGCGCGTGGTGCTGGCCAGCACCTCACCCGGATAAGCCAGCACGACCGCAAGGACGAAGCTGCCCTGCTCCTCGGCGATCCGGCGCTTGCCGGCGGGATCGAGCGTATTGAACACCCCTCGTGCCGGATCTGGATCCCACAGGAAAATGTCGCTCGCCTGCGGCAGACGATCGCGGAATTCGCAGACGTAGAAGCGCCTGGTCGCGCACCGTTCCTGGATGAAACGCATCCCGGGACCGTCATCGATCAGCCGGGCGGTGAGGAAGGGCGGCCGGATCGGCGGGGTGCCGAGCGCCGCCTCGACGCCCTTGGCGAACATCATTTCCCCGACGATCCCGGTCAGCGCCGCAGCGAGGACCAGGCCCACGCGGCCCCAGTTACGCTGGCGCTGCTGGAGCGTGATCAGCGCGCCGACGACTGCCAGCGCCCCGATGATCAGCACATGGCTCGAATGAAACAGCGCCGCCGCCGCCGCGAGAAGGAACCAGAACAGGGTTCGCCCACGCATCCGGTTGGGCGAAAAGATCAGCATCGTCGCCGCAAGGATGGCCACGCCCGCAAACACGTCGGGCATCACGAACGATGTGAAGAAGGGCAGGGTGGACGTGCCGGCGATCAACAGCAGGACCAGCGAGGCAAGCCATAACCGCCTGCGCTTCTCCCCGGCGCCAAGGTCGGTCAGGAACATCAGCACGACCGCCGCGATCGCCGCCGCCTGGATCAGGCCCAGCAGCCAGAACTGCCCGGTCAGCGCCGAGCCGTAAGCGAGCATCCCGTAATAGACCGACCTGCCCAGCAACGGCACGCGGTTCTGGTTGAGCTGCTCTTCTTCGCTTGCCGCTACCGGCCTAGCGGGCTGGGTAGCGCCGGGCTTAGCCTGCTCCTGCAGCCGCTCGACCTCGCCCGAACGGGTCCAGGCGCTCGAATAGCCAATGCTCTTGTAGACCGCGGCATCGACCACCCGGACATAGGCGCTGGAATCGGCGAACAGGAACGGCTTGCCGTGCAGCAACGCCGGCCACAGCAGCGACAGCGTGGCGACGACAAAGGCCACTTGCGCCCAGAAGGAGGCGGCAGTCCCAGGATGATCGCTTCTGACGCCCTTAAACTTCCGCATACCTGCCCGGCATACGGTGGGGCCGGTGGGGGCGCAACGGCTTGGCTGTACCGAAAGCACACAAGCGCGATGAAAGGAGATTGACCAGACGGGCTCAGTCGCCTGTACAAGCGGCATGATCAGCGAAGCCATCTCCGCCCCGCGCTCCGTCCCTTTCAGCGACGGGGTACGCGTCGCCGTCCTGCTTCCCTGCTACAATGAGGAAGCGGCCATCGCGCCGACGATCGCCGGTTTCCGCGCCGCGCTGCCGAACGCGACCATCTACGTCTACGACAACAACAGCAAGGATCGCACGGTAGAGATCGCCCGGGCGACCGGCGCCGTCGTCCGGACCGAACGCCAGCAGGGCAAGGGCAACGTCGTCCGCCGGATGTTCGCCGACATCGAAGCCGACGTCTACGTGATGGCCGACGGCGACCTCACCTATGATCCGCTTGCCGCGCCCGCGATGGTCGACCTCCTCGTCAGGGAGCAGCTCGACATGGTGGTCGGCACCCGCCAGCATGAGGCGGCCGAAGCGTATCGCGGCGGTCACGTGCTCGGCAACCGCCTCTTCACCGGCCTCCTCTCCAGCATGTTCGGGCGCAGCTTCACCGACGTCTTCAGCGGCTACCGCGTCTTCTCGCGCCGTTTTGCGAAGAGCTTCCCGGTGCTTTCCGCCGGGTTCGAGATCGAGACGGAGATGAGCGTACACGCGCTCGAACTGAGGATGCCGGTGGGCGAAGTGGCCACCGCTTATGGTGCCCGCCCCGAAGGCTCGACGTCCAAGCTGTCGACCTATCGCGACGGCTGGCGCATCCTCAAGGTCATGCTGAACCTGTTCCGGACCGAAAAGCCGTGGCTGTTCTTCGGCTCGATCGGCGCGCTGCTGCTGGCCGCCGCGCTGATCCTGTCGGTGCCACTGGTCCTGACCTACCTCGACACCGGGCTGGTGCCGCGCTTCCCGACCGCGATCCTGGTGACCGGCATGGTGATCATCGCGGTGCTGTCCTTCCTGGCCGGCCTGATCCTCGACACCGTGACTCACGGACGGCGCGAGATCCGCCGCCTTGCCTATCTGTCCCACCCGGCGCCGAGCGAACGGGACTGATGGCCGGGCCGCCCGTCCGGCGGCTGGTGATAAAGCTCGGCTCGGCACTGGTGACGAGCGGGGAGGGGCCGCGCACCGCCTTCCTGTCCGATATTGCGGCCGACGTCGCCGCCCTTCGCCGTGACGGGACCGAGGTCATCCTCGTCAGCTCGGGCGCGGTCGCACTGGGGCTTGGCCGGCTCGGCCTGTCGCGCTCGCCCCGCCTCGATCACAAACAGGCTGCGGCCGCCGCCGGCCAGCCCTTCCTCATGCAGGCGTGGGAAACGGCCTTCGCATCTCACGACCTTTGCACCGCCCAGCTGCTCCTGACCGCTCACGACACCGAAGACCGCCGCGCCTTTCTAAATGCCCGCTCCACCATCGCCGCGCTGCTGAAGGCGGGCGCGGTTCCGATCATCAATGAAAATGACAGCACGGCCACCGCCGAACTCAGGGTCGGCGACAATGACCGCCTGTCCGCACGCGTCGCCCAGCTTGCCGGGGCCGACCTGCTCGTCTTGCTGTCCGACGTCGATGGCCTCTATACCGCCGACCCTCGCCGCGATCCCGATGCGGCCCATGTTCCCGACGTCGCCGCCGTCACGCCCGCGATCATTGCCCTCGCCGGCGGCGCCTCCGGCAGCGGGCCGGGGACCGGCGGGATGCGCACCAAGCTCGAGGCCGCGCGGATTGCCGCCGCCGCCGGCTGCGCCACCCTGATCGGAAGCGGGACCGAGCCTGGCGCCCTTCGCCGCCTCCTTTCGGGCGAAGCGCGCCGGACCCGTATCGCTGCCGATGGATCGCCCGCGCGCGCCTACAAGGCGTGGATCGCCGGAACGCTTGCGCCGATCGGCTCGCTCGTCATCGATGCCGGCGCCGCCGCCGCGCTCCGCCGCGGAAGCAGCCTCCTTCCCTCGGGCGTCACTGCCGCCGAGGGAGCTTTCGCCCGCGGCGACTGCCTCTCCGTCCGTGACCCGGATGGGGAGGAGATCGCACGTGGCCTCAGCCGCTACGACGCGGACGAGGCGCGGCGACTGCTCGGCGCGCGCGGGGATGAGATCACCGCACGGCTCGGTTATTCGCGCGGCGATGCCCTGATCCACCGCGACGACATGGTGCTGCGATGAACCTCTCGCCCGACATGCACCACCTCGGCCGCGCGGCCCGCGACGGTGCCGAAGCCCTGCGCGCGGCCAGCGCCGAGCAGCGCACCGCCGCCATCCGCGCGATGGCCACGCACCTTCGCGCGGACTCGTCCTCCATCCTCGCCGCAAATGCCTCCGACCTCGCTGCCGCGACGCAGCATCACGACCGGCTGCGCCTCGACGCCGAACGAGTCGAGGCAATCGCCGCAGGGGTCGAGGCGGTGGCTGGCCTTCCCGACCCGGTAGGCGCCGAGATCGCGCGCTGGCAGCGGCCGAACGGTCTCGACATCGCCCGCGTGCGGACCCCGATCGGGGTCATCGGCATGATCTACGAAGCCCGCCCCAACGTCACCGCTGACGCCGCCGCCATCTGCGTCCGCTCTGGCAATGCGGTGATCCTTCGCCCCGGCTCGGACTGCTTCGCAAGCAGCCGGGCGATCCACTCCGCGCTTGTCCGCGGCCTTGCCGAAGCCGGCTTGCCGCCAGCCACGGTGCAGATCGTGCCGACGGCCGACCGCGCCCTCGTCGGTGACCTCCTCGCGGGCCTCGATGGTACGCTCGATCTCCTCATTCCCCGCGGCGGGCGCAGTCTCGTCGAGCGCATCCAGGCCGAGGCGCGGGTGCCCGTGCTCGGACATCTCGAGGGCGTCTGTCACACCTATGTGCATCACGCGGCCGATCCCGTCATGGCCGCCGCCATCGTCCACAACGCCAAGCTGCGCCGGGTGTCGGTCTGCGGCTCGACCGAGACCCTGCTCATCGATCGCGCCGCGCTGCCGATGCTCCCCGCCATCGCCGAGGCGCTCGAAGGATGCGAACTGCGCGGCGACGCCGAGGCCGCGGCAGTCGTCCCGATGCGCCTCGCGACCGAGGACGACTGGCGCACCGAATATCTCGCACCAATCCTCAGCATCCGCACCGTAAGCGACTGGCACGAAGCAGCTTCGCACATCGCCCGCTACGGCACCGGCCATACCGAAGCGATCGTCACCGAGGATCGCGCCGTCGCCGAAGCCTTTCTCGATACGGTCGACAGCGCCATCGTCCTGTGGAACGCCTCGACCCAGTATGCCGACGGCGGCGAATTCGGCTTCGGCGCGGAGATCGGCATCGCCACCGGCAAACTCCACGCCCGCGGCCCCGTCGGGCCCGAGCAGCTCACCAGCTTCAAATATGTGGTGCGTGGGGCAGGGCAGGTCCGGCCTTGAACTTATCCGCCCACCCGCCGATGTAGTCGGCAGTCACAAACGACAGGACGAAAAGTTTCTCCCATGGATCATCAGGACATCATCTCCGGGCTCGTACCGATCGTCATCGAGCAGTCGAACCGGGGCGAGCGCAGCTTCGACATCTATTCGCGGCTGCTGCGGGAGCGGATCGTCTTCATCACCGGCCCGATCGAGGATCACATGTCCTCGCTGATCGTCGCCCAGCTGCTCTTCCTCGAGTCCGAGAACCCGAAGAAGGACATCTTCATGTACATCAACTCGCCGGGCGGCGTGGTCACCAGCGGCCTCGCGATCCACGACACGATGCAGTACATCCGTCCGCGCGTCGGCACCGTCTGCATCGGCCAGGCCGCCTCGATGGGGAGCTTCCTGCTCGCCGCCGGAGAGCCCGGCATGCGCGTGGCGCTGACCAACAGCCGGATCATGGTCCACCAGCCGTCGGGCGGCGCGCAGGGCATGGCGTCCGACATCGAGATCCAGGCGCGCGAGATTCTGCGCATGCGCACCCGCCTCAACTCGCTCTATGCGAAGTATACCGGCAAGGACCTTGCCGACATCGAGAAGGCAATGGACCGCGACAGCTTCCTCGAGGCCGACGAGGCCAAGGCCTTCGGCCTGATCGACGCCGTCTTCGACAAGCGTCCCGATGCCGCCGACATGGAGCAGCTCGGAATGGGCAGCGGCGGCGCGCCGGACGCCTAGGCGACCGACCCCGGGGAGAGCGGCGCGTCCATCGGATTGCCGCTCTCCCGCCCGGACCTCCGCCCCATCACCGCCAACCAACAGCGATCGATCAGATAGCCGCCTGCAAAGGCGAAGAACGGGAAGAACAGGTAGGTGTAGCGCGACACCGGCTGGAAGAAGGACAGCGCAAGCGCCGGAACCACGAGCAGCGCCACCGGATAAAGCCAGGCGCGCCGGTCGCTCAGCAACCCCAGCGCCAGCCCGATAAGCCCCAGCACGCCCGCCAGCCCGGCAACCGCCGCCCGCAACGTCTTGGCGCGGTTCGCGAACTGCCAGGGATCGGGAATGACGATCTGCCTGAGGTGCCGCAACGCGAGCTTCGCCACTCCAGCCTTGTTGCTGGCCATCCATGCCTTGGTTTCCTGCCCGAGCTTGCGGGCATAAGGCACCTCGCCGCCGGCAGCCTTCATCTTGGCAAAGGCGGCGGCGGTCTGCGTCGGGTGGATGTCCTTCAGCCGCTGCTCGAACACCTGGCCCTGGTCGGCGCCGTCAACCGCCGCCTGATGATTGGCCAGCGCGAGTTCGAGCCCGGCATTGCTCCGAAGCGGCACGAATTCGCCGAACACCTGATAATTGCGATAGGCCCACGGCCCGACCAGCGCTGCCAGGCAGACCAGCCCCGACACGCAGACCAGCAGCGTGTCGCGCAAGGTGAACCGCCGCACCGCCAGCACCAGGCCGCACAGGCCGGCGCCAAGCCCGAGCGGCGGATTGACGAAGAACAGCAGCGCCGCAACCGCGCCCAGAATGATCAACTGTCCCCGGTCGACGGGACCCGTGGCAAGCTTCATTGCCCGATCGAAGAACAGGGCGGCCAGGAAAATGGCAAGACCGCCTTCCCAGATCCGGAAGTCGACGGCCTCCTGCGCGATATAGGTCGGTGCCACGCACAGGAACAGGATCGCGATCAGCCGCGCCCGCGTCGACAGGCCGATGCGGCCGAACGCGCGATACAGCAGCAGGAAAGCGCCAAAGACCAGCCCGACCGACCACAGGGTCAGAAGCGATTCTGACAGCGCGCTGCGCACCCCGAACAGCGCATAGACCCCGCCGGCGATCAACGGGCTGATCGGACTAAGGTGGGCAGTCGGGCCTTGGCCCCGGGCATACGCATCGGCAAAGCCGCGGCCGTCGGCGAGCGCCTCGGCAACGAAGGCTGCCTCTCCCGACGCGCCGCTATCGGGGCGGAAGATCGCCCACGCCAGCCGCAACGACACGCCAAGCAGGACGAACAGGATCAGCAAGGTGCGGGCACGCCGCGGCTCGGCCAGCAGGCCACGGCTCCAGGTCATCACGGCCATCTCGTTTACGCGCCCCCACTAATCATGCGACACCGGGGATGCGAAACTATCCTGGCGGATGCAACAGGGCATCCCGCGACGGCCCCGCTTCAGGACAGTTGCGGTTCGCCTTCACCGCGATAGTTCGCGCACCAGCGCAGCAAGATGACGACGACCATCGTCATCGGCACCGCGCCGGCAAGCGCGAAGATTCCCCAACCGAAGCCGAAATGGCTCTGCATGTAACCGGTTTCGCCGAAGAAGGGATTGAACCTGTCGTAGCTGACCATGATAAACGGAACGTAGGAAAGCAGCGACGCCAGTTGCGCCAGGCCGAGGACGACGAGATAGCGGCCGTTGTAGAAACACAGGCACAGCAACAGTATCTGCGCCGGATAGAAGAAGTGATCGAGCATCTTGGGCGCGATCCACGTCGACAGGAACATCAGCGTCGTCGCGGCGAGCAACATCCCTTCCTTGCTGTCGACAAGTCTCTTTCGAGACATCCAGATGACGCACGCGAGGACTGTCAGCGCGGCCGCGGGAAGCCCGATCAGCAGCGCAATTTGGGTGTCGGGCAGCGCATTGCCTAGAAGCCAGAAATTGGGCGCGTTGGACGAAAGCCCGCCATTCTTGGCTGCCTGGTTCGTATAGACGTTGATCAGGTCCTGGATTGGGCGCGACGCAAGGAACATCGGAATGCTGAACAGGACGTACCCCGCCGGCAGCAGGCTGAAGGTCCACCAGGGCTGCCGCTTCCTGAAGAAGAGCAGGGCAAGGAACGGCAGGTAGAGCAGGCTTTGGAACTTGATGCTCAGCGCCACAGAAAAGGCCAGCATGGCAAAGACGGGCCGGCGGCGCATCGACGCCAGTAACGATAGCAGCAGGAAAACGGTGTAGATCGCGTCCGACTGTCCGGTCGCCGCCGCATTGTGGATGACCGTCGGCAGCAGGAGTGCAGCGACGAACGCTCGGCGCCGGCTGTCCCGCGGTACGACCAACGTCACGAGGAAGGCACCGGCCACCTCGAAGCAGATGTAGAAAATCTTGGCCCGGATCACCGCGTCGCCCGGAAACAGCGACAGCAAAGCGTACAGATGCTCGTAGAACGGAGCATAATCGGTGAACGGCTGACGCAGGTAATCGAGACCGACCTGATCGGTGTGCCGCAACCAGGGGATCAGATAGTCCCGGACATCGGCGGTCTCGACGGGGAAGACCAGGACATGAAGGGCGACGGCAAGTGCGATCCCGAACCCGAGTTCAAGCGGGCCAAGGTCGCGTCCGCGCCGCGTCAGTTGCGAGGCCGAGCCGTCATCCTTCTCATCTCCGGCACTCGACTGCACCAGCATAGAACGCTTCCACTCTTCCGAATCGATTACAGCCGGCGAAGTCAGGGCCGCCCCGGCAAGAAGAGTGGCGATGCCATGAAAAGGCAACAGGGGCGGGTCGCGACACGCCAGCCCTGTGCCTTTCCGGGACCCGTCAGAAGGCGCTCAGCCCCGTGATCGCCCGCCCGAGGATCAGCGCATGGACGTCGTGCGTGCCCTCGTAGGTGTTGACCGTCTCCAGGTTCAGCGCGTGGCGGATGACCTGATATTCGGCGCTGATCCCGTTGCCGCCGTGCATGTCGCGGGCGATCCGGGCGATGTCGAGCGCCTTGCCGACATTGTTGCGCTTGATCAGGCTGATCGTCTCGGGGATCAGCTCGCCATCCTCCAGCCGCCGTCCGACGCGCAGCGCCGCCTGCAGGCCAAGCGTGATCTCGGTCACCATGTTGGCCAGCTTGAGCTGCACCAGCTGGGTCGCCGCCAGCGGCCGCCCGAACTGGTGGCGATCGAGCGTATATTGCCGCGCGGCGTGGAAGCAGGCCTCGGCCGCACCCATCGAGCCCCAGCCGATGCCGTAGCGGGCGCGGTTGAGGCAGCCGAACGGCCCCTTCAACCCCTCGACGTTGGGAAGCAGCGCATCCTCGCCGACCTCGACCCCATCCATCACGATCTCGCCGGTGATCGACGCGCGTAGCGACAGCTTCTGCTTCACCTGCGGCGCCGACAGGCCCGGCATGCCCTTTTCGAGCACGAAGCCGCGGATCTTGCCGCCATGCGCTTCGGACTTGGCCCACACCACGAAGACGTCGGCGATCGGGCTGTTGGTGATCCACATCTTGGCGCCCGACAACGAGTAACCGGTGTCGGTCTTCTTCGCGGTGGTGCGCATCCCGCCCGGGTCCGAGCCCGCGTCCGGCTCGGTCAGGCCGAAGCAGCCGACCAGTTCGCCCGACGCCAGGCCCGGCAGATATTTGCGGCGCTGTTCTTCGGAACCGTAGGCAAAGATCGGATACATGACGAGCGAGCTCTGCACGCTCATCGCCGAACGATAGCCGCTGTCGACCCGCTCCACCGCCCGCGCAATCAGGCCATAAGCGACATAGCCGAGGCCGGCGCCGCCATATTGCTGCGGAATGGTCGCCCCGATGAGGCCGAGCTGGCCCATCTCGCGCAGGATCTCGCGGTCGAAGCTTTCATTCAGATAGGCCTCGGTCACCCGCGGCTGCAGCTTTTCCTGGGCATAGCCTTCCGCGGTGTCGCGGACGAGGCGCTCGTCCTCGGTCAGTTGCTCCTCCAGCCCGAACGGATCGGACCAGTCGAAGGGTTTGAGCCTGGGCTCGTGGGCGAGGGCGGGATCAGGGGTCTTGAGCATGATGCCGCCCCTAGCCGAGCTGGCGTTCCGCTTCCACCCCGACCTTGGCTCGTGGCTGCTGATGATAAAGGAAAAACAGCTGCGCACCCATCACCAGCAAGGATACCAGCCGTCCCAGCACCAGTGCCATGCCGGCGCCCATCAGGTCATAGGTCCCGGTCAGGAAAGGCAGGCTTCCGACGAACACCAGGGCGCCCAGGATATTGGCGACCAGCGGCCCGCCCGGCCTGCCGAGGCTGTAGAACATCGCCGGCAACGGGAAGGCGAGGGTGGCGATCACCGGCAGGATCAGCAGCACCGACAGCAACGGCGCGGCCGGCGCGAACTGCGGACCGAACACCAGGACCAGCAATTGCTTCCCGAACAGGCTGATCAGCCCCCACGCCAACAGCGCCACCAGGGTGCCGAGCACCATCGTCCGGAGCATCAGTCGCCACGGCCGCGCCGACGAAGGGTCCTGCCGCATCAGTTCGGGATGCACCGCCTTGGCCATCAGGTCGATCGGGCTCTGTACTGCGTCGATCAGGCTGCTCGCGACCCGGTAGAGGCCGGTTGCTGCGGGGCTCAGCAGTCCGCCGACCAGCAGGCGCGCGACCGGCCCCCAGGCGCTGTTGACCGACGCCGTGAGGTTCACCGCAACGGCGAACCGCCACCCCCCGTCGAGCCCGGCTGGCCGGAGGGTCGGCCACAGCCCCTTCAGCAACCCGCGCTTGCGCAGCTCGCGGACGGCCGCGCTCCACAGGTAGAGGTCGCCAAGCAGGTCGGTGCTCGCCCAGATCACCAGATAGACGAGCAGCGGCGCGTCAATCAGGTAGGCGCCGACCACCAGCACCAGCCGGGCATAGGCATCGATCGGCGACTGCCACGCGATGAGGTCGAACCGGTCCAGCGCGCGAAGCACGCCATTGGCCGCGCCCGACGCCATGGTCGGGATCAGCAGGCAGTAGATCAGCGCCGGCGTGCGCAGGTCCTCCGGGATTCCGAACCAGCCGGCCAGCAACGGCAGCAGCGCCATCGCCAGCAGCATGCCGCCGATCCCGGTCAGCAGGTCCAGCCCCAGCGCGAAGGACACCGCCCGGCGGAACGGCTCGGAGTCGCCCTCGGCAAGCGGGCGGCTGCCGTAGCGGACGATCACTTGCCACGACTGGAAGTGGGTGAGGCTGCTCGCGGCCATCGCGTAGCTGTGCACCAGCAGCAGGAAACCGACGCCGGTGGGCCCAAGGTCGCGTGCGGCAAGCGCCAGCACGGCCAGGCTCGCCACCGCCGCTGTGCCCTTGGACAGGCCGAGAAACGAGGTGTTGCGCAGGATGGAGCGCATCGCCTGGTCTTCGAACCAGCGCTTCATCGCGGCTCGCCAAGGCTGGCAAGGATGGCATCGGCAGCGCGCTCGGCCGACCCCTCGAGCGGCCCGAACGTCTCCGCGACGGCCGCGACCTGCTTTTCCCGATAGCGATCGGGATGGGCGAGGGCATCGGCCATCCCGCGCACGACCTCCTCCGGACGCACCACGTCGCCCAAATACCAGAAGGCATAATCGGGGTCGTCCTCCCACGCGACGTCATGCGCGTTGACGAACAGGCAGGGGCGGGGCTTCAGCAAGAGATACTCGTAAACCTGGCTCGACACATCGCCGAGATACAGGTCGGCCACCGCCACGTGGCTCATGTCAATCATCCGCGGCGAGCCCGTATCGACCAGCACCCGCCCCGGAACGACCAGCGACTGCCAGCGCCGAAGTTCACTGTCCGAAGCGCCTTCGAACACCCGGATGTGCGGAGCGACGATCAGGTTGAGGTCGGTCCCCTCGCGGATCGCCCGGACGATCTCCTCCGCCCGGTCCAGCGACGACAAGGCGGACCGGAAATGCGGATTGTAGAGGACGATTGGCCGCTCGTTATCGAACGGGCGGGGCAGCAGGCGGGCGCGGGCGGCGAGATATTCGGCCTTGGCATAACCGACCTCGCGCACCCGGCGCGCTTCGACCCCGCTGTCGACCATCCGCCGCGCCGTCTTGGGCCCGGCGACCAGCACCCGGTCGAAGCGGCGGAAGCGCGGCTCGAACGAAACGGCCCGGTCCCCCGCGCCATGCGGCTGGCAGACAAACAACGGACGGGTGACCCCCATCCGCTTCAGCGCAATCGACGTGCATTCGGCCGTGACCAATGCGTCCATGCCCGCCAGCATGCCCCGGCTGCGCCACAGCATCGGCAGCTTGGTGAGGCTCGGCTTGCCGAGCCGGTCGAGCAGCGCGGGCCGCTTCAGCCGTTCGACACGAACCGTCGCGCCCGGAAAGTCGTCCAGCACCTGCCGCACCGTCGCCTCGATCGCCGCATCGGCGCAGAAAGCGGTGATCTCGACGTTCTCGCGCCGGGCAAGCGCACAGGCCACGGGCAGGGTGTGAAACACGTGGTGCACGCCCCCGACGTACAGAAAGGCGATGCGGCGCCTGTCCGTCATGCCTTGAGCAGCGGGCGCAGGCCCGCGGCGGAGGGGCGGCCCTTGATCGGCACGAAGGGGAGGGCGGCGTCTTTGGCGAGTGCCAGCAGCCCGCCCGGGTGCCGCGCGACGAACCGGGCGAAGCGTCCGATCCTTGCCGGCTCCTTGCCGAACCGGCGCAACGCGGCCTTCATGACGATGAGGTCGAACACCGCCTTCAGCGCCCGCTCGTCATAGAGGCGGGTGCGCGCGTTGGCGGCGCGGATGCGTTCGAACCAGCCTTCCGACCAGTCGATCAGCGCATCGCTGATCTGGTTGTCGAACGACCCGCCGAGGATAACGTGGCGGCGCAGTTCCTCCTCGTCATGCTCGAGCCCGAGCCGGGCGAGCGCGCGGCCGCTGATCGTCATCTGCCGGTCGATGATCCGCGCAACGTTGCTGCGGATTGTCTGGCCCGAATGGATCCGCCGCGCGATCAGGAATTGCGGAAGGTTCTCCGCGCGATACTGCTCGGTGAAGCGCGCGAACATGTCGACGTCCTCGCACACCGGAAAAGCAGGATCGTAGGGCACCGCGCGCAAGGCCTCGGCCCGGCCGAAGATACTGCTCTGCTGGAACGCCGACCGGAACAGCAGCAGCGCACGGATTTCCTCATGCGTGCGAAACGGCACCCGGCCACCTTTCATCAGGCTGCCGTCGACGCGGATCTTGCGCGCGGCGCTGCCAATCATGGCGGTCGCGGGGTGCCGCTCGAGATGATCGAACTGCACCGCCAGCCGCTCGGGATGACAAAGGTCGTCGCTGTCGAGCCACGCGATATAGCGTCCCCGCGCCGCGCCGAGCGCGCGGTTGCGAGCGAGCGGAATGCCCTGGTTTTGCGGCCCCCGCACCAGCCGCAGCCGGGGATCGGCGAACTGCTCCACCGTCGCCGCCGTCCCGTCGGTCGAACCATCGTCGATCACTACCAGCTCGAAATCGCCGAACGTCTGTCCCAGCACACTGCGCACCGCCGCCCCGATCGTATGGGCGCGGTTGTGGACGATGATCAGGACCGACACCGCAGGCACGTGCATCAGCGCCGTCTGGCCCAACCCCCGCACAAGGGCAAGCTGGGCAGGTGGCATCGGCGGGGAGGCAGCGATCGGCCCGGCTCACTTTCGCCATTGCGGACCGCGCTGGCAGGCCGCAGAACGCCGCCGATGAGCCCTGACCATCAGCCTGCACGGAAGCTCCGCTAGATGCGCGGCAGGGTCTGGAACATGGCGGTTCTCGAAACCGGTGACGATCCGCTGCACATCTCCGGGGCGAAGGAGCTGGCGCTGTTCAGCAGCCGCACGATCCGCTGGCGGCCCCGCTCTGTCCATACCCAGGCCGACCCCTTCCTGTTCGTCCACGATGGCTGGCTTTACCTCTTCCACGAGGTGCAGGAGACGGGACGCCTGGGCCACATCGCCGCCCGCCGCACCCGCGATCTGTCGGCGTTCGAGGATCTCGGCCCGGTCCTCTCCGCACCGCATCACCTTTCCTATCCGCAGGTGTTTGCCGACGGCGACGACCTCTACATGCTCCCGGAAACCGGCAGCCAGAAGGAGGTAGCGCTCTACCGCTTCGATCGCTTCCCCGGCGGGCTCACTAGGCACAAGCTACTTTTGGAAGGCGCCTGGTACGACAGCACGATCGTCCGCCGCGAAGGCCGCTGGTGGCTGTTCACCAGCAACGATGCGCAAGAGCTTCATCTTTTCAGCGCGGAAAGCCTCGATTCCCCGTTCGTCACACATCCCGCCAACCCGATATCGCGTGATCCGAAATATGCGCGCAACGGGGGCGCTTTCATTGAACTCGACGGGCACCTCCACCGGCTCGCGCAGGATGGAAGCACGACCTACGGAAGCAATCTCGCGGCACTAAGGGTGGAGGAACTCTCGCTCGAAACCTATCGTGAGACACTCGTTCGCGACAGGTTGTTCGACCGAAGCAAGGCATGGCGCGCGCAAGGGGCGCATCACCTCAGCCACGCGCGCTTCGCAGGGCGCAACGTCGTCGCGGTGGACGGGCTGCAATATGACTATCTCGTCAACAAGCTGCTTGCGCTCGGCTTGCGCTGGCTTCGATAGGCGAATGGCCATCCTTCCGCTCAGCCAGGTCGATCCCGACCTCGTCCACGCTTTCTTCGCAAGGCTCGGCAAGGATCGCGCGCATATTGCCTGGAAGTATTTCGATCCGGACTTCGCAAAGGACAAGGAACGCGGGATCGTTTGGCTGAACAAGGGAGAAGTCCGCGGCTTCATCGGACTGATCCCCGCACGATTGCAATCGGCCGGCGACACCAGCGATTTCTTCTGGACTTGTGACTGGCTGCTTCAAGATCCCAAGCGCAGCCCAGGCGTCGGGGTCCGCCTCCTTGCCGAGGCCCGCAAGCTCTTTCCGCAGGTGGGCAATGTCGGAGGGAGCGACGATACGCACGCCATCCTTCCGGCGCTTGCCACCACTTTGACCGTCGACGACGCCGCGCTCTTCTATCATCGGCCGCTGCGGACCTCGGCGCTGCTGGAGCGGGTCGAGGAAAGGCTCGGCTTCCTGCCCAGGCTCAGCCGCGGCATCGTGGGGCGCATCGCGTTGGCAACGACTACTATCCCTTCCGAGGTCCATATCGTGCCCTGCGTCGCGCCGGACCTCGAACCATTATTCGCAGCGCCGTCGGCAACGGGCTGCACGGTCCTCTATTCGCAGGAGCATCTGGACTGGCTGCTCGGCCGCTGTCCGGACATCGTGACGACCTCGCTGCTGCTCGGCGAGCAAGGGAAATGGCGCGCCGCCGCACTCGTGTGGAGGAATCGTGACGATCGCCAGCGGTGGCGGGTCGTCTACCGCGCAAGCATCTCGGCCGACCTTGCCATTCTGGCGCGCGCCGTCGCAGGCCATTGCCTCGCCGAGGGCGGAACGCTGGTGACCACCATCATCGCGGCGCACGACCGCGGCCCGGCACAGACCCTCAAGAAGGCCGGCTATCTGCGCGGTTCGGTGCCCTGGCCGCTCTATCTCAACAAGGTCGACAGTCTCTCATCGTGCAGCGCGGGCTTCACGGGCATGAGCTATCTCGATACCGACCTTGCTTGCATCTACTGAAGAACAGGAATCTGGAAGAATGGACCGGCCCGTCGACGCCTTGATCGCATCTGTCCTGAAGATCGATCCGGCCAGCATCACCGACGACCTGGCCTATGGCGACATTCCCGAATGGAGCAGCCTGGCGCACGTCAATCTGATGCTGGCACTCGAAGCGCAGACCGGCACGACCATCGATGAAGACACGATGGTCAGTCTCCTCAGCGTCCAGGACATCCGCGATTACGTGACCGAGAACCAGGCGCGGTGACGCGTATCGATCGCGAGGACGGGCGGTCGCTTCGCAGCGGCTTCCTGCGTTCCGCCGCGCAAACCCCCTGCGCGCCGTGCCTCGTCATCAAGGGCGAAACGCTGACGTATGGCGAGGTCGAACGGCTCGCCCGTTGCTTGGCCTCCAACATCGTCGCGCGGCTCGGACGCCCGGCGCGGCGCATCGGCATTTTCGCTTCCCGTAACCGCGAAGCCTATGTCGGCGTTCTTGCAGCACTGTTCGCGGGCGGCAGCTTCGTCCCGCTCAATCCGAATTTTCCGGCCGGCCGTACCCGCGCCATGATCGAGGCGAGCGATCTCGACGCGATCATCGTCGATGCAGCCCTCTCTGCGCGGCTCGATGAAATCCTCGACGGATATTCCAGCCCTCCGCTTCTCATCATGCCCGACAAAGGCGCGGAATCGCTTGAGGCCGATCCGGGCGGTGCAGCGACCAACCTTCCCTCCGTGATGAGTGAGGACATTGCCTATATCCTCTTCACCTCGGGCAGCACGGGCACTCCGAAGGGCGTTCCCGTCACCAACGCCAACGTCTGCAGCTTCATCGACTGGGCCGTCTCGCATTATGCGATCACCGCCAAGGATCGCTTCAGCCAGACTTTCGATCAGACATTCGACCTGTCGATCTTCGATCTGTTCGTCGCGTGGGAGCGGGGGGCGACGGTTTACGCCATGCAGCCGCTCGACCTGCTCGCGCCGGCACGCTTCATTCGCAACAATGCGCTGACGGTGTGGTTTTCGGTCCCCTCGATCCCGGCCCTGATGCGGCGCAAGGGCACGCTCGCCGATGCCGCGCTTCCCTCGCTGCGCCTGAGCCTGTTCTGCGGCGAACCGCTTCCCCTCGCCACCGCCCGCGCGTGGCAGGCCGCCGCCTCCAATTCGGTCGTCGAGAACCTCTACGGCCCGACCGAACTCACCATCGCCTGCATGTGGCATCGCTGGGACGAGCAGGTGTCGCCGCCTCTCTGCATCAACGGCATCGTCCCCATTGGACGGCCGTTCGCGGGGCTCGGCGCGGCACTGGTCGACGACGAACTGAAGCTCGTCCCCGATGGCGAGGCGGGGGAGCTGTGCCTGTGCGGCGCGCAGACCACGCCCGGCTACTGGCGCGACCCCGGCCGGACCGCCGACCGCTTCGTGCGCCTGTCGGGCGACGAGCAGGCAGCGGGCATCTTCTACCGCACCGGCGACCTTGCCCGGCGCCTACCGGACGGCACCTACGTCTACCTCGGTCGCACCGACCACCAGATCAAGGTGCAGGGCTACCGCGTCGAACTCGGCGAAATCGAGGCTTGCCTGCAAGGCCAGCAGGGGGTCATCCAGGCCGTCGCCATCGGCTGGCCCGAAGTCGATGGCAGGGCAGACGGGATCGTCGGCTTCGTCACCGGCAACGACATCGACACCGCCGCCTGCAGACAGGCGGTCGCGGCCCAGCTTCCTGCCTACATGGTGCCCTCCCAAGTCCTCGTGATCGACGATATGCCCCTCAATGCCAACGGCAAGATCGACCGCCGCGCCCTTGCCGCGACGCTCACCAGTTGAACGACTTCGTCCGCCCGTTTCCGGAGTGGAGCGACCAATATCTCGCGCTCGAGGCTGCCGCCTCCGCGGCCTACAACCACTTCGCCTATGACGATCTCGGCCTGGCGCGACAGGCAACCCGCCTCCTGTTCGACCGCGCCGTCGCCGAATATGCCGCCCCGCATGGCTGGCTCTGGCTTCAAGACGAGGTTCCAGCCGGGATGATCGCCTGCCTGTCGGCCCGTGATCTCAAGGTCGCACGCCTCAAAAGCGCCCTGACCCTTGAACGCAGCGGCCTCCTCGCTGCCGACGCCGATCTACGCGACCGCATGCAGCGCGCCGCCACGGTCATGCTCCAGCCCAGGCCCGGGGACTATTACCTCAGCCGCATCGCCGTCACCCCGGCCGCCCGCGGCACGGGCGTCGGCGACCGGCTGCTAGTCCACCTCGAAACCGAAGCCTGCGCCGCAGCGGCCAATCGCATCGTCCTCGAAGTCGCCGCCGACAACGCGCCCGCGCTCCGCTTCTACGAGCGCCACGGCTTCCGACGTGCCGACACGAAAGCGGTGACCGACCCCCGCAGCGGCAGGTCACTCGCCTACCACCACCTCGCCCGAGACCTCGCCTAGGCTGACGGGCGCTGGCGGATGGGGTGGGATTCGAACCCACGGTACGGTTCCCCGCACGGCGGTTTTCAAGACCGCTGCCTTAAACCACTCGGCCACCCATCCGGTCGCTTCGTCCCGCGGCGTCCAAAGTCGGCCCCGGTTCAGCTTGCGCCGCCTAGACCCTCGGGACAGCTTGGCGCAAGGCGGCTGAACAGCCAAAGGCGCCCACGCGTTGGAGCGCCATGGAAGGGGAGGGATCAGGCAAGGTGGCATTTCGGTGGAGCTCGTCGCTCGTCTGCCTTGCCGCGCTTGCCCTGACCCCGGCTAGCGCGATGCAGGAACGCGACCCCCTCGCGCCCTTGCCCGATCGCCCCCCGGCGTCGGCCCAGCGCGCCGCGCCCGTGCCCGTCGCACAGCCGATGCTTCAGCCGGTCGTCACGGCGCCCACCCAGCCGAGCGGCTTTGAAGCCTACAAGCAGCGCCTGATCGCCGCCGCCCGCACCGCCGGCGTGCGCGAAGCCACCATCCAGGCCGTCATTCCTGCGCTCCGCCAGAATGCCCGCGTCATCGCGCTTGATCGCGCGCAGCCCGGCGGGCCGCCCAATTCCAGCTACATCCCGCCCTTCGCGCCGTATCGCGCCGAGCATGTCACCACCGATCTCATCACGCGCGGGGCCGCCCGCTTCCGCTCCTACGCGCCCCAGCTCGCCTGGCTCGAGCAGCGCTTCGGGGTCGAACCGCAGGTCGTCATGGCGATCTTCGGCCATGAGACGAGCTACGGCCGGATCACCGGCAATTTCGATCTGGCGGAAGTGCTCGCGACCCTCGCCTACGAAGGCCGCCGCCGCCAGTTCTTCGAGGAAGAGTTCATCGCCTCGCTCCGCCTCCTCGACCGCGGCACCCCGCGCGAGCGACTGAAGGGCAGCTGGGCGGGGGCCACGGGTTACCCCCAGTTCATGCCCTCCAACGTCCTTCGCCTGGCGACCGACGGCGACGGCGACGGCACGGCCAACATCTGGGGCAGCGAGATGGACGGCCTCGCCTCGATCGCCGCCTACCTGCAGGATGCCGGGTGGAAGCGCGGGGTCCACTGGGGCATCCCCGTCAGCGTTCCCGCCGCGCTCGACCGCTCGGCGCTTCGCACCACGCTGGTGCCCCCGCGCTGCCCGCAGGTGTTCAAGCGCCACAGCCGCTGGCTCACCATGCGCGAATGGCGCAGCCTCGGCGTCCAGCCCACCGGCCAGAGCCTGCCCGACACCGAAATGGCCACCCTGATCGAGCCCGACGGAAGCCAGGCCACCGCCTACCTCCTCACCGGCAACTACCGCGCGATCCTCGATTACAATTGCTCCAACTTCTACGCGCTCTCGGTCGGCCTCCTCGCCGACCGCATCGCGGCGGGGCGCTAAGACCGTTCACTAAAGCCCGTCAGCCAGACATCACCCCGGTCTGCCCACCGGGCTCCATTCGTCGGCCCACCCCAACAAAATAGCGGGATCGCGGCCCAACCCCGGATGACGAGCGGGGAAGGGGAGGCTACCACCCTCAGCATGAATCGCCCCCGCATCCTCGCCGCCCTGTTCCTCGCCACCGCCGCAAGCGCCGCCGTCGCGGCCGCCCCGCCGTTCGAGACCCCTGCGCGCGTCGCCTATCTCCTCGACCTGTCGTCTGGCGCCGAGCTCCTCAACAAGGGTGCCGACACCCCCATGCCCCCGGCCTCCATGGCCAAAATGATGACCACCGAGGTCGCCTTTGAACTGATCGACAGCGGCAAGGTCCCCTTGTCCAAGATGTGCACGGTCCAGCCCGCGACCTGGCAGAAATGGCACGGCCCCGCCGCCGGCTCGACCATGTTCCTTTCGCCCAACGAACAGGTCAGCCTCGAAAACCTGCTTCACGGCATCGTCACCCTGTCGGGCAACGACGCTTCGGTGGTCGTCGCCGAATGCCTCGGCGGGACCGAACAGGCCTTCGCGACTCAGATGAATGCGCTGGCGAAGAAGCTCGGCATGACCGGCAGCCGCTTCTGCAATTCCAACGGCTGGCCCGACGAAGGCTGCACCGTCGTCACCGCCCGCGATCTCGCCAGGCTCGCCCGCGCCTCGATCGAGCGCCATCCCAAGCTCTACAAGCAGTTCTACGGCCAGCCGACCTTCACCTGGGGCAAGACCATGGGCTCGGGCGCCGATATCACCCAGGCCAACCGCAACCCGATCCTCGGCAAGATCCCCGGCGCTGACGGGCTCAAGACCGGCCACACCGAGGAAGCCGGCTACGGCTTTACCGGTTCGGCCGAACAGAGCGGCCGGCGCCTGATCATGGTCGTCGCTGGTCTCGGCAGCTTCAACAGCCGCATCGAGGAATCGGTCAAGCTGATGAACTGGGGGTTCAACGCCTGGCAGTCCAAGCCCCTGTTCGCCGCCAATGCCGCGGTTGGTTCTGCCGAGGTCCAGCTCGGTGACGCCAGCACTGTCCAGCTGGTGGCTCCTCGCGCCATCGCCGTCACCTATCCCGCCGGTTCGGTCGGCGGCGATCCCAAGCTCAGGATTGCCTACAACGGTCCGCTGAAGGCGCCGCTCGCCAAGGGCGCCGAGGTTGCGCAACTGATCGTCACCACGCCTGACGGCACCGTCCAGCGCATGCCGCTGGTCACCGCCGAAGCGGTTGGGGAAGCGGGTTTCTTTGGCCGCCTCTGGCTCGGTCTGAAGCAGCTCGTGGGGATGGCGTGACCCGGGCGTGACGCGCGGCCGGTTCATCACGCTCGAAGGCGGGGAGGGGGTCGGCAAGACCACCCAGCTCCGCGCGCTTGCCGATGCCCTCGGCGCGCGCGGAATTGACGTGGTCACGACCCGCGAACCGGGCGGCAGCGAAGGCGCCGAGGCAATCCGCCGCCTGCTCCTCGAAGGCGGCGAAGACCGCTGGAGCGCGCCCGCCGAAGCCCTTTTGTTCGCCGCTGCCCGCACCGACCATGTCGACAAGCTGGTCCGCCCCGCGGTGCTGGCCGGCAAATGGGTCATCTCCGACCGCTTCATCGACAGCAGCCTTGCCTATCAGGGCGGCGCCGGCGACCTCGGCATCGAAGCGGTGCGCGCCATCAATGCCTTCGGGATCGAAGAATGGTTCCCCGACCGGACCCTGCTGCTCCTTCACCCTGAGGGCGCCGAGCGGGCAAGGGCGCGTGATGGTGACGCGGCCGATCGCATCGGCGGCCGCCCCGCTTCCTATCACCAGGGGGTCGAACAGGCCTTCCGCGACATTGCCGCCGCTGAGCCCGATAGGGTTCGCCTGATCGACGCCTCGGGCACACCGGCTGACGTCACCGCCCGGCTGCTGGCAGCGCTGGACGACCTGCTTTGACGTTGCTCGGCCAGGACCGTGCCGTCGCCGCCTTCCGCGATGCGATGGACAGCGGCAGCCTCCATCATGCCTGGCTTCTGGCCGGCCCACGCGGAGTGGGGAAGGGGACTTTTGCCCGCGCCGCCGCCCGCCGGATGTTGGCCGAGGCCGGTGGCCCTCCCGTCGACCTCCCCGGTCTCGAAACGCCCGACGATCACCGCATGGTGCGGCTGATGGAGGCCGGGAGCCATCCCGACTTCCGGCTGGTTAAGCGTGAGCTTCACGACGATCCCAAGAAGAAGGGCGAACTTCGCCGCAGCATCACCATCAAGCAGGTCCGCAAGCTGCAGGACCTGTTTTCCGTCGCGCCAAGCCTTGGCGACTGGCGGGTGGCGATCATCGATTGCATGGACGAACTTGAACCGCAGGCGCAGCAGGCACTTCTCAAGACGCTTGAAGAACCTCCCGCCAAGAGCCTGTTCCTGCTCGTTTCTCACTCGCCCGGGCGACTATTGCCGACCATCCGGTCGCGCTGCCGCCGGCTCGAATTCGGCCCGCTCGACGATGCCGCGATGGAAGCCATCCTGTCGGCCGAACGGCCAGACCTCTCGGCTGCCGACCGCGCGCGCCTCATTCCCCTCGCCAGCGGATCGGCGGGCCGCGCCCTCGACTTTGCGTCGCTCGACCTCACCCCGCTGGCGCAGGAAGCCGTCGCCATCATGCGCCAGGGCGATCCCGACAACAGCCGTCGTTCCCGTCTTGCTTCTGCGCTCGCGCTCAAGGCCGCCGCCCCGCGCTACGCGGCTTTTCTCGACCTCATCCCGCCCCTGCTCGCCGCCGAGGCCCGCAAGGCGGAAGGCCCGCGCCGCCTCCGCGCCGCCGAAGCCTATGAACGGGCCCGCGAAACCGCGACCCTTGCTCCACGCCTGTCGCTCGATCCCGCCTCGACGGTGTTTGCGCTCGGCACGATCATGGCCAGCGTCGCCGGCTGATCCGCCCTTGCCATGTAGGATTCGGCGTGTCAGCCTAACCACATGGGTTCGTCTTCTGGTATTCTCTGCAGCGTGAGGCTCTTGGGCTTTCGCTACGGAAATCCGGCGGGTGGGCGCACCCCTGACCCCGTCAACTTCGTCAACTTCGTGACCTTGCCGGCCCAGTCCGCGTCCTCCGGCCTCCACTTCCGATTTGCCGCAAGCTCGCCTAGAGCGGCGGCCACATGTCCGAACCTTTCTACATCACCACCGCCATCGCTTATCCCAATGGCCGTCCGCACATCGGCCACGCCTATGAAGCGATCGCCGCCGACGTCATCGCGCGCTGGCATCGTGCCCGCGGGCGGGACGTGCGGCTGGTCACCGGCACCGATGAGCATGGCCTCAAGATGGTCCAGACCGCGCGCGGGCAGGGTCGCGACACGCTTGAATTTGCCGATGAAATGTCCGGCCATTTCCGGGCGATGTGCGATGAACTTGCGATCAGCTACGATGCTTTCGTCCGCACGACGGAGGAACGCCACCACGCCGCCAGCATCGCCCTGTGGAAGGCGATGGAGGCGAGCGGCGACCTCTACCTCGACCGCTACGAAGGTTGGTATTCGGTCCGCGACGAGGCTTATTACGACGAAAAGGAGCTGATCGAGGGGGCTGTCGGCGAGAAACTCTCGCCCCAGGGCACCCCGGTCGAATGGACCGTCGAGGAAAGCTGGTTTTTCCGCCTTTCGCGATATGCCGACCGCCTGCTTGCCCATTACGAAGCGCACCCCGACTTCATCCGCCCGGAAAGCCGCCGCAACGAGATCGTCCGCTTCGTCGAAGGGGGCCTCAAGGACCTGTCGGTCAGCCGCACCAGCTTCGACTGGGGCGTTCCGGTCCCCGGGTCACCGGGCCATGTCATGTACGTCTGGGTCGACGCGCTCACGACCTACATGACCGGGGTCGGCTTTCCCGACGACCGCGCCGAATATGACCGCTTCTGGCCCGCCGATCTCCACCTGATCGGAAAGGACATCGTCCGCTTCCACGCGGTCTATTGGCCCGCCTTCCTGATGAGCGCCAAGCTGCCGCTGCCCAAGGCCCTGTTCGGCCACGGTTTCCTCCTCGCCCGCGGGGAGAAGATGTCGAAGAGCCTGGGCAATGTCGTCGATCCGATGGACCTAGCCCACACCTACGGCGTCGATTCGCTGCGCTACTTCCTGATGCGCGAAGTCAGCTTCGGGCAGGACGGCAGCTATTCGGACGAAGCCATCGTCACCCGCTGCAACGCCGAGCTGGCGAACAGCTTTGGCAACCTCGCGCAGCGCACCTTCTCGATGATCGTGAAGAACCTCGACGGCCTGGTCCCTCCCGCCGGCACTGCCGCCGACGACGCGGCACTGCTCGCCAAAGTGCTCGAAGCCGAAGAAAGCGCTGCAACCCGCTTCGCCGAATACGACTTCTCGGCCGGGCTCGAAGCCTGGATGGCCGCCGTCTTCGCCGCCAACGCCTACGTCGACGCGCAGGCCCCCTGGGCGCTGCGCAAGACCGATCCGGCACGGATGGCCGAGGTGCTCGGCACGCTCGCCGCCGTCGTGGAGCGGCTCGGAACGGTGGTCGAGCCTATCGTCCCAGGCTCGATCGCGAAGCTCGCCGCCTATCTGAAAGAGGGAAGAGCCGCCGGCCGCCTCGCGCCGCCCCAGCCGATCTTCCCGCGGCTGGAACTGGTCCAGACCGACGAGCCCGCCTGATGCTGATCGATAGTCACTGCCACCTCAATTACCCCGGCCTGGTCGAGCACGAAGGCGAAGTCCTCGCCCGCGCCCGCGCCCGCGGGGTAGAGGGCTTTCTCAACATCTCGACCCGCCAGCGCGAATGGGCCGAGGTTGTCGCCGCGACCGAACGCCACGACGACGTCTGGGCATCGATCGGCGTCCACCCGCACGAGGCGGATGCTCACCCCGACCTTGGCACTGCGGCCTTGGTCGACGCCGCCGCTCATCCCAGGGTAGTGGCGATCGGCGAATGCGGCCTCGACTATTTCTATGACAAGTCGGACCGCGACAGCCAGAAAGCCCGTTTCCGGGCCCAGATCGACGCGGCCCGGCAGGCAGATCTGCCGCTGATCATCCACACCCGCGACGCGGAAGAGGATACCACCGCCATCCTCGCCGAAGAGGCCGCGAAAGGAGGCGTCAAAGGCGTCCTCCATTGCTTCACCGGCACCCAATGGCTGGCCGATCGCGGGCTGGAAATCGGCTTCTTCATCTCGCTGTCGGGCATCGTGACCTTCAAGAGCGCCAGGGACTTGCAGGAAGTCGCCAGGACCATTCCCGAAGACAGGCTGCTGGTCGAAACCGACAGTCCGTTTCTGGCGCCCGTACCCAACCGCGGCAAAACCTGCGAGCCGGCCTTCGTCGCCGATACGGCCGCCTTCGTCGCCAGCCTGCGTGACCAATCGCCGGAGCAGCTTGCGAAGACGACGACGGCCAATTTCTTCCGCCTGTTCGACAAGGCGCGGCCCGCACCGTGAAACTGAGGATCCTCGGCTCCGGCACCAGTTCGGGCGTGCCGCGGATCGGCAATGACTGGGGCAGCGTCGATCCGTCCGAGCCCAGGAACCGGCGCCTGCGCGCCTCGGCACTGGCAACGATCGGTGGCCAGCGCCTGCTGATCGATACAGGGCCCGACCTTCGCGAACAGCTCAACACGGCCGGGGTGGGGGAGGTCGATCGTGTTCTCCTGACCCACGATCATGCTGACCACATCCACGGCCTCGACGATCTGCGGCAGGTCGCGCACAACCGCGGCGACCAAGTGCCAGTCTACGGCCGGGCCGAGTTGGTCGAGCGCATCGTCCCGCGCTTTGAATATCTGTTCCGGGGCAATCCGCTCTATCCAGCAGTGTGCGTATCCCACGTCATCGACGATGAATGGCTGATCGAAGGAACCCGCGTCCGTTTCGTCGACCAGCCACACGGCCGCATTACCAGCCTCGGTATCCGCTTCGACGAAGCGGAGCGCAGCCTCGTCTATGCCATCGACTTCGTTCAGCTGACGGACGCCATGGCGTCACTTTACCAGGGCGCGGACATCTGGATTGCTGACTGCCTGCGGCGACGGCCTCACCCGACCCACGCGCATCTCGACGCGGTGCTCGGATGGGCGCGCGATCTGCAGGTCGGCCACCTCGTCCTGACGCACCTCGACAACAGCATGGACCATGCCCAACTAAGGGCCGAGCTGCCTGATTGGGCAGAGCCCGCATATGACGGGCTCGAACTGGAGTTGTGATTCGCGAATGAACCAGGATCAGCTGCCCAACGCCTTGATCCTGCTGGCGATTATCGCTTTTGTTGCGACCAGCCTGATCGGCCGCGGGATGAGCGCCGGAAAGACCGCCCGCATGGCGTTCGCCTGGATCGGGATCTTCGGCGTGGCCTTCGCGCTGTTCGCTTTCCGCAGTGAATTTTCGGCCATCGGTACCCGCCTGAAAAGCGAAGCGCTTGGCCAGGCGCCGCCGCAGGTCAGCGGCGGAACGGTGCGGATTGCGAAGCGCGATGACGGGCACTTCTGGGTCGATGGCAAGATCAACGGGCGCGATGTTCGCTTCCTGGTCGACAGCGGCGCTACGACCACGACCGTCTCCGCCAGTATTGCGGCAGCCGCCAACCTCGAGCGCGGGATGCGCGGCAACGTCGTCAGCACCGCCAATGGCGACGTCTTCATGCCGCGGGTCACTGCGGGCTTGCTCGAGATCGGTCCGATCCGGCGGTCGGACATGTCGGTCAACATCAATCCGAACGATGGCGTCAACGTGCTTGGTATGGACTTCCTGTCCAGCCTGTCTGGCTGGGGCGTCGAAGGCGACGCCCTGATCCTGCGGCCCTGAACGCTATGATGACGAACGATCTTCAACTGGGCGGGCTCTATCTGTTGATGGCGGTAATGCTGGTCGCCGGAGCACTGATCGGCCGCCGCGCGGCATTCGCGAAGGGCATCACGTCGGTGCTGGCCTTCATCGTCATCTTCGGCGCCGGTTTTGTCGTGTTCAGCTTCCGCGACGACCTTCATTACGTCGCTCAGCGGCTGGAAGCCGAAGCAACCGGAAGGCCGGTCGAACTTGACGGTGACGTCATTCGCGTGCCGATCGCCGTCGACGGTCATTTCTGGGTGCAAGCCGACGTCAACGGCGTGCCGGTCGATTTCCTTGTCGACAGCGGTGCCACGATGACCACGGTCGGCCGGAAAACCGCAGAGCTGGCCGGCATCAAGGTCAGCGGCCAGCGCAATCAGCTCGTGCGGACCGGCAACGGCACGATCCGCGTTGCCACGGGAACCGCGGACACGGTCGAGGTCGGCGGCATCGAGCGCCGCGGGGTTGGTATGTTCGTGGCCGATGGAGACGATCTCAACGTCCTCGGCATGAATTACCTGACCAGTCTCAAGCGGTGGAGTGTCGAGGGGCGCTGGCTGGTGCTTGAAAGCTAAGAAAGCGAGATTGCCAAGGACAGCTTTACATAATACATATTATCAGACTTGCGGTTCGATCTGATTGCGTCCGCTCTCCGACGCCCCCATTGTCAGCCCATGGAAACGCATCCAACCAATTCGCTGCAACCAGATGCTTCAGTAGCGCTTCGTCGCCTCATGGCGGTCATGGCGAGGCTGCGCGATCCCGAACAAGGCTGCGAATGGGACAAGGTGCAGACCTTTTCGACCATCGCGCCGTACACGATCGAGGAAGCCTACGAGGTCGCCGACGCCATCCAGCGAAACGATTTGGCCGAGCTGAAGGACGAACTGGGCGACCTCGCGCTACAGATCGTCTTTCATGCGCAAATGGCAGCCGAAGCCGGTCACTTCACGCTTTCCGACGTGCTGGAAGGCATCTGCGACAAGATGGAGCGCCGTCATCCTCACATCTTTGGTGACGATCCGACCGGCGGCCATCATCGCTGGGAGGAAATCAAGGCGGCGGAGCGCGCTGCCAAGGCCGACGACACCAGCGTTCTTGCAGGTATCGCGCTTGCGCTCCCTTCACTCGAACGCGCGGTAAAACTGCAAAAGCGTGCCGCGAGGACCGGCTTCGACTGGCCCGACGTCAGCGGTCCGCGCGACAAGATCTTCGAGGAACTGGAGGAGATCTTCACCGCCGAAACCGACGAACAGCGGGAGGAGGAAGTCGGCGACCTGCTTTTCGCCGTCGCCAACCTCGCACGGTTTCTGAAGATCAATCCCGAGGAAGCGCTTCGCAAGGGCAATGCCAAGTTCGAGCGCCGCTTCCGCGCAATCGAGAGCGTCCCGGGCTTCAGCGACATGAGCCTCGACGAGCAGGAATGGTTATGGACCGCGCACAAGGCCAGCTGAGATGCGGATCGCGCTCTATCAACCTGAGATAGCCGGAAATGTCGGGGCGGTGCTGCGGCTGGGCGCCTGCATGGGGGTGCCCGTCGATCTGATCGAGCCGATGGGATTCGCCTGGGACGACCGCCGTGTGCGCAGGACGGCGATGGACTATATCGATCATGTCGAGGTGGCGCGACACGCCGACTGGGCCGCGTTTCAGGCGGTGCGAGCAGGAGCCCGCCTTGTCCTGTTCAGCAGCAAGGCGGTGGCATCGCCTTACGACATTGTCTTCGCGCCTACCGACATCCTGCTGTTCGGAAAGGAAAGTGCGGGCGTTCCGGCCGAGATCGCCGACGAGTGCGCGGTGCAGCTGCGCATCCCGATGCGGCCTCAGGTCCGCTCGCTGAATCTCGCGACATCCGCCGCCCTCGCCGTCGGCGAAGCCTTGAGGCAGACCGGCAAACTGCCCGCCTAGAGCGCCTGCCAGCGCTGCCAGTTTTCAGGCGTGAGGCGGACCGCGATGAACATCTCGTCGCCTTCCGAGCGGCTTTCCAGCACTTCGCCGCTTCGATGCAGCCAGGCGAGACGCTGGCCGTCACCCGCGGGCAGTCGCAGATGGTGTACGCTGGCCCCTTCCCGCAATTGCGCGGCGACACGGGCCAGAAGCTGGTCGGTCCCCTCCCCGCTGAGCGCCGAGACGGTCACCACGTCCTCGCGCCTTGCCGCCTCATTGAGCAGGGCTTCACGGTCGATCCCTTCGAGCAGGTCGACCTTGTTCCAGACTTCGAGCCGCTGCGGGCCCCCTTCCCCTTCGCCAAGGCCCAGTCCGAGGCTTTCGAGCACCTGCTCCACATCGGCCTTCTGGGCATCGCTGTCGGGGTGATGGATATCGCGGACGTGAAGAATGAGGTCGGCCGAAGCCACTTCCTCAAGCGTCGCACGGAAGGCTGCGACCAGTTCGGTCGGAAGGTTCGAAACGAAACCGACGGTGTCCGAAAGGATCGCCTTGTCGAAGCCGGGCAACTGGATCTCGCGCAAGGTAGGATCGAGCGTTGCAAACAGCAGGTCCTCGGCCAGAACAGTGGCGCGGGTCAGGCGATTGAACAGCGTGGACTTGCCGGCATTGGTGTAGCCGACCAGCGCGATGATCGGCCATGGCGCGCGCTTGCGACGGTCGCGGTGCAGCGCCCGCGTGCGCTTCACCTGCTCAAGCTCCTTGCGGATGCGGGCCATGCGGTCGCGAATGAGGCGGCGGTCGGCCTCGATCTGCGTTTCGCCCGGTCCGCCAAGGAAGCCAAAGCCGCCGCGCTGGCGTTCGAGGTGGGTCCAGCTGCGGACCAGCCGTCCCGCCTGGTAATCGAGGTGGGCTAGCTCGACCTGCAAGCGGCCTTCGGCGGTCGCTGCACGCTCTCCGAAGATTTCGAGGATCAATCCGGTACGATCGATGACCTTGGCCTTGGTCCCGTCCTCGAGGTTCTTTTGCTGCACTGGCGTCAGGGCGGCATCGACCACCAGCACCTTGGCCTCGGCGGCCTCGGCGCGGCTGGCGATCTCCTCCACCTGCCCCTTGCCGAACAGTGTCGCGGGGCGCGGCTGACGGATGCGGAAGGCGATGCGGTCGGTGACGTCGAGGCTGATGGCTTCGGCTAGCCCCGCGGCCTCGTCAAGGCGGGCATCGGTCGATCGCGCGTTCGTCTCGCTGTTGCGGTCGGGAAGGACGACCAGCGCCTTTTCCCCGCGCCTCAGCCCGTCCCCGCCGGCGCGGTCAAAGCCGGTGCTCATGCGCCAAGTTCCTCGCCATCGGGATCGGCCGCGCCGAGGTACAGGGAGACCGCCGGCTGCATGGTCGAAACCGCATGCTTGTAGACCAGTTGCACCTGCGCTCCGCGGCCAAGCAGCATCGAGAAGCGGTTGAACGCCACCACTTCGCCCTGGAGCATGACGCCATTGACGAGGAAGACCGTCATCGCCGAGCGTTCGCGAATGGCCGCGGCCAGGAAGAGGTCCTGGAGCGTCGCCCTGCCCTCCTCTACCCCGTCACCGCGAAAGCTGGCGAGATCGATGTCGGTCGGCGGTTCGGCGGGCAGGATCGTCGACATCGCGTGCTTGTAGATAAGCTGCGCCACGCCTTCGCGCCGGAGCAGGAGAGAGAAGGCGTCGAACCAGGTGATCACGCCGGTCAGCTTCACGCCCTTGACCAGAAAGATCGTCACCGGAGTCTTCGACCGGCGCAGGCTGTTGAGAAAATGATCCTGCAAACTTAGGGACTTGGACGGCATTGTTTGCTGTTCTTCTTATTATTCTGATTAGTCAGGCAAGGACTAACGCTCCTCCTCGCCATTCTGTCCCTTGTCGCCCAGTCCCAAGGCCTTGAGCTTGCGATGCAGTGCCGAGCGTTCCATGCCGATGAAGCTGGCGGTCCGGCTGATGTTTCCGGAGAAGCGTCGTATCTGGACCCGCAGATATTCGCGCTCGAAGCTCTCCCGTGCCTCGCGGAGCGGTGAGCCCATGATCGACAAGGTCGCAGAACTCAGCCCGCCGGAGCCGCCGCTATCGAGCACCTCGGTCGGAAGCATGTCGACATCGATCCGGCCCAGCCGATCGCTCGGTGCCATGATCACCGTGCGTTCGATGATGTTGCGCAACTGGCGGACATTGCCCGGCCAGTCGTGCGCCTGAAGCGCGGCCAACGCCTCGTCGGAGAGATTTGGCGGCGGCATCCGCCGCTCGGCTGCGAAGCGCGCGAGATAATGGGCGCTCAGTTCAGGAATGTCCTCGCGCCGCTCCCGCAAGGGCGGGATCCGGACCGGCACCACATTGAGGCGGTAGTAGAGATCCTCGCGGAAACGACCGGCAGAGATTTCTTCCGACAGGTTGCGCGACGTCGCGGAAAGCACGCGCACATCGACCTTGACCGGACGCTGGCCCCCAACCCGGGTGAAGCTTTGGTCGGTGAGCACCCTAAGGATCTTGCCCTGGGTGGTGAGCGGCATGTCCGCGATTTCGTCGAGGAACAGGGTCCCCCCGTGCGCCTGCTCGAGGAAGCCGGGGCGCGCGACGCCATCGCCTTCAGAGCCGAACAATTCCTCCTCGACCCGGTCGGGGTCCATCCGCGCGGCCGCGACCGTCACGAACGGGCCGCCGTTGCGCGTGCTCCAATTGTGGATCGTGCGGGCCGCAATCTCCTTGCCGACGCCTGCAGGCCCCGTGATGAGTACGCGGCTGCCGGTCGGCGCCACCCGCTTCAACGTGGCGCGGACGGTGTTGATCGCGATCGACGAGCCGTTCAGCTGATCGTCGCTCCCGATCCGCATCTTGAGGTCGGCATTCTCTCGGCGCAGGCGATCGGTCTCGGTCGCTCGGCCCACCAGATGAAGCAGGCGGCTGGCCTCGAAGGGCTTTTCGATGAAATCGATCGCGCCCTCGCGGATTGCCGCCACCGCGGTGTCGAGGTTGCCATGGCCGCTGATCATCAACACCGGCAGCGAGGGATCGCGCCGCTTCACTTCCTCGAGCAACTGCAGCCCGTCCATCCGCGAGCCTTGCAGCCACACGTCGAGCAGCACGAGACTCGGTCGGCGGCTCTCGATCGCTTCGAGCGCGTCCGTCGAATTGGCCGCGGAGCGCACCGCATAGCCCTCATCCTCGAGCACGCCGGCGACCAGCTCGCGGATGTCGGCCTCATCGTCGACCACCAGCACTTCAAGCGCCATACTAGGCAGGCTCCTCGTCTTGGGGTTGTTCAGCCGCCTCGGCAAGCAAGGCCAGGCGGGCAAGGTCGAAAGCGATACGGACGTGGGTGCCGCCGCCCGCGCGATCGAGGAAGGCAATCTCGCCGCCATGCTCCTCGACGATCTTCTTGACAATGGCGAGCCCGAGCCCGGTGCCGCGGACCCGCGTCGTCATATAGGGTTCGGTCAGTCGCTCACGGTCGTGGGGCAGGCCGACACCGGTATCGTTGACGTCGATCACCAATTGCCGCGCGTCGCTGCAGATGCGCAATCCCACGCGATCGCCTTCAAGACTATGTTCACCGCGATTTCGCCTGCTTTCAATAGCTTCTACAGCGTTCTTGACAACATTTGTCAACGCTTGCCCAAGCTGGCGGCGGTCGCAGATCATGCGGATATCGCCCGCTGGCGGGTCGAGCGTGAACGTCACGCCGGGATGCGCCACCTCGTGCAGGAACAGGCTGGTGCGGGCGATGTCGTGCACATTCTCGTCGCGGAAGACGGGCTTCGGCATACGCGCGAAATTGCTGAACTCATCGACCATCCGGCGCAGGTCGCCGACCTGACGGATGATCGTTTCGGTCAGGCGGCCGAAGGTTTCCGGATCGCTTTCGACTTCCTTGCCGAAGCGGCGCTGGATGCGTTCGGCGGCGAGCTGGATCGGGGTGAGCGGATTCTTGATTTCGTGGGCAATACGGCGCGCGATGTCGGACCAGGCGGCGCGGCGCTGGTCGGCAAGCTGCTCGGTGATGTCGTCGAAGGTCAGCACCCAGCCGTCGGCATAGCGCACGCGCTTGACCGCAAGCGTGCGCTGCCCGCCCTCGGCGCGCACCAGTACGTCGGCCTCCCTCTGGTCGCCGCACAGGAACTCTTCCAGTTCCGGGCTGACCTCGCCTAGGGCACGTTCCTCGATGCCTTCCGCGCCATGCTGCAGCAGGGCCTCGGCCGAGCGATTGGTGAGCAAAATCCGGCGGTCGTCGTCGAGCGCAATGACGCCCGCCGTGACCGATCCGAGCACCGCCTCGATAAAGGCGCGGCGCGTATCGAGCTGCGTGTTGGCGGCCTTGAGGGCGCCGGTCTGTTCCTCGAGCCGGCCGGTCATGCGATTGAACGCAGCGGCGAGGACGCCGATTTCGTCATCCTTGCGCTCGACCTCCACACGGGCGGAAAAGTCGCCCTCCTCGACCCGGCCCGCTGCGGTCACGAGGCCCCCCAGAGGCCGGACCAGCCGATCGGCCAGCCGCAGGGCGACGAAGATCGCAAGCCCAACGATGATCAAGGCGCCCAGCAGCAAGGCCGTGTTGAAACGCAGCTGATAAACCCGCGCGCGTTCCTGCAGCGTGCGATAGTCGGTCAGAACGCTGTCTGCGCGGCTCATCTGCTCGCGCAAAGCGGGCTCGAACACGCGCGCCGAGTATAGATAGAGCGGAGTGCGGCTATCGAGCCGGGTCAGCGCGCCGACCCGATCGGGGCTGCTGACCTCCACCCATTCGCGGCCCTGGTTAAGTTCGGCCAGCTTGGCGGCGCTGATCTGGCGGTCGAGCGGGCGGTCGTAGGGGTTGACCAGCACCTGCGTGCGGATGACGCCATCCTCGCCCACCGTGAAGATGATCGCCTCGCTGAGATTGCGGGGAAGCACCTGATAGCGCGCGAAGGCGTCGGCAAAGCGGACATCGTCCAGCGCGAACCGGGGAAGGTAATCGCGCTGAAGATCGCCGGCCATGGTGACCGTCTCCAGCCCGACGCGATCGACCTCCTGCTGAAAGGTCGTGCGGGCGATCTGCACGCTGTTTTCCAGCATGCTGCGCGCCTTGTTCGAGAACCAGAACTCAAGCCCCGATTGAAGCAGGAACGACGCGAAGATGGCGACCAGGACCGTCGGCACTGCGGCGATGATCGAGAACAATGCCACCAGCCGCGTGTGCAGCAGCCCCGTGCCGAGCCCGCCCTGCTCCGCCCGCTTGACCGCGAGGCGGCGGGTCAGGAGCACCATCAGCAGAATGGCGGGGATGAGGTTGGCGACCAGCAACAGGGCGATCAGCGGCGGCGAGGCCATCTGAGTCGGATCGCCTTGCGCCAGGCTGGCGTAGCTAATCGACAGCATCACGGCGAGGGCGAGCGCGGCCACCAGCTCCATCACGCGATAGAAGCGGCCATTGCTCCGCTCCGCCGCAAGCCAGCGCTTCAGGCTCGGGGGCTGATCGAGGTTGGAAGCGGCCGTTCGGGCATCCATCGCCACCGCCCTAGCATGGACTTGTGGCGCAAAGAACACAGTTTGTGGCGGGTGATGTTAACTTTCTTTCGGCGCTCCAGAAGCCCGAGCGGTCAAGCCGCGGCTTTGCTCAGCCAAGGCGCGTAGAAGTCCCGCAGCATGGCGACGACCAGCTTGGGGTCGTCGATCGTATTCACCTTCTGCCGGAACTCGGCCGATCCGTGCAGTCCCTTGGTATACCAGCCGATATGCTTGCGGGCGAGGTTCACGCCGGTGTGCGCCCCGTAGAGCGATTGCATGGCGTCATACTGTTCGAGGATCACCGCCAGCTGCTCGTCCATGCCCGGGTCGGGGCGTTCGCCTCCGGCCAGGTCGGCGAGGATCTGGCCGAGCAGCCAGGGCCGGCCATAGGCACCGCGGCCGACCATCACGCCGTCGGCACCCGACTGCGCCAACGCCTCGCGCGCATCCTCTCGGCTGTTGATGTCGCCATTGACGATCACCGGAAGGCTGACCGCTTCCTTGACCAGCCTGACGAAGGACCAGTCGGCGCTGCCCTTATACATCTGATTGCGGGTGCGGCCATGAACCGTGATCATCTTCGCGCCGAGATCCTCGGCGATACGGGCAAGCTCGGGCGCGTTGAGGCTGTCATGACACCAGCCCATGCGCATCTTGACCGTCACCGGCACCTTGACCGCTTTGACCGTCGCCTCGATGATCGCAGCCGCCAGCGGCAGGTCGCGCATCAGCGCCGAGCCCGCATCGCCATTCACCACTTTCTTGACCGGGCAGCCCATGTTGATGTCGATGATCGCCGCGCCGCGCTGCTCGTTGAGGCGCGCCGCTTCGGCCATTTCGGTCGGGCTGCAGCCGGCGAGCTGAAGGCTGACCGGTTCCTCGCTCGGGTCCCACAGTGCCTTTTGCAGGCTCTGCCGAGTCTCGCGGATGGCGGCCTGGCTGGCGATCATCTCGCTCACCGTCAGGCCGGCGCCATAGCGCTTCACGATCTTGCGGAATGGAAGGTCGCTGACGCCGGTCATCGGCGCAAGGATCACCGGCGCGTCGATCCGGACCGGGCCGATCGAGATTGGCTTGTAGCTGTCCATGGGAGCGCGCGCCTTTACAGAACCGGGCGCAAGCGGGCAAGGCGCGGGACGTGGAGACCGTCACCGCCCTTATCGTCGCCGCTGGATCCGGCACCCGAATGGGAGCCGAGACACCCAAGCAATATCGGCTGCTCGCGGGCAAGCCCCTGCTCCGGCATGCTGTCGAGGCCCTGATCGCGCATCCGAGGATTTCGGGCGTGCGGGTGGTGATCGGCAACGGCCAGGAGAACGAGGCTGCGCAGGCCCTGGCCGGGCTGGATGTCGGCGGGCTGATCACCGGCGGCGCCGAGCGGGCCGACAGTGTTCGCGCCGGGCTCGACGCGATCGGCGAAGGCGTGGTTTTGGTGCACGACGCCGCCCGCCCCTTTTGCCCGCCCGAGGTCGTCGATCGGCTGCTCGATGCGCTGGCGAAGGCCGACGGCGCGGTACCGGTCCTGCCGGTAGCGGACACGCTGGCCAAGGGCGACAGCGAGCTGCGCGGCACGGTAAACCGTGCTCAGATCCTGCGCGTGCAGACGCCGCAGGCCTTCCACCTCGAGGACCTGCGCTACGCTTATGAAGAAGCGGGAAGCAGCGCGCCGACCGACGAGTCCACGGTGATGCAGCAGGCCGGCCTCAAGGTCGCAACCGTTGCCGGTGACGAGAGCCTGCATAAACTTACCTCGCCAAGAGATTGGGAACGCGCCGAAATGATGCTTGCTGCTCGCATGGTCAGCCGTTCGGGAACCGGCTTCGATGTCCACGCTTTCGACGGACCAGGACCGCTGATCATGGGCGGGATCACCATCGATCATCCGCAGGGCTTGGCCGGGCACAGCGATGCCGACGTCGTTCTCCACGCGATTACCGACGCGCTGCTGGGCGCCGCGGCACTGGGCGACATTGGCCAGCATTTCCCTCCCTCGGACCCGCGGTGGAAGGGGGCGGCAAGCGATCGCTTCCTGGTCCACGCCGCTGAACTGATCGGAAATCGCGGTGGGATCATCGACCATGTCGATTGCACCGTCATCTGCGAGGCGCCCAAGGTCGGACCGCACCGCGCCGCCATCCAGGCGCGGGTCGCCGACATTCTCGGCCTCGCCCTCCACGCGGTGAGCATCAAGGCGACTACCACTGAACAGCTGGGTTTCACCGGACGCCGCGAAGGTATAGCCGCGTCTGCAATCGCTACGATCCGCCTTCCCGCCTGAGGATAAGCGCCCATGGATTCGCTGCTTCCTGCCGAACTCGTCGAACGGGCCCGCAGCGTGATCGACAAGAACCGCGCCGCGGGACGGCGTATCGCCGTTGCAGAAAGCTGCACCGGCGGCCTGGTCAGCGCCGCCCTGACGGAAGTGGCGGGCAGCAGCGCGGTATTCGAAGCAGGTTATGTCACCTATGCCAACGAAGCGAAGATGTCCGCGCTCGGCGTCTCCGAGGACGTGCTCGGAACCTTCGGTGCGGTCAGCGTCGCCACCGCCTGGGCGATGGCACGGGGTGCGCTCATCCGGTCCGGGGCTGATGTGGCGGTGGCGATCACCGGGATTGCCGGCCCGGACGGCGGCAGCGCTGCCAAGCCGGTCGGCACCGTGGTCTTCGCCCGCGCCGAACGCGGCCATGAGGACGAGAGCATCGTCGCCGACACCAAATGCTTCGACACCGCGTCGGGGCGGAGCGGGATCAGGCTTCAGGCCGCGCTATGCGCGCTGGAATTGCTCGAGCCGTAAAGCGCGTTCGCGCGCTCCTCGAAGGCGTTGGTCATCTTGCGCAGCGCCCGGTCGAACACCTGCCCTGCGACCGCCTCGAAAATCCGGTTCTTGAAGGCGAAGTCGACGGTGAAGCCGAGGTTCGTGCCCCCGTCGGCAGGCTCGAAACGCCATTCATTGTGCAGGAACTTGAGCGGTCCCTCGACATAATCGACGGTGATGTGGCTTGGCCGTTCCTTCTTCACCCGGCTGGTGAAGCGCTCCCGGAAGGCGCCGAAGCCGACGATCAGGTCGGCCACCATCTCGGTCTCGCTCGACGAGCGGACGCGCACCGCGGTGACCCACGGCAGGAATTCATCATACCGCTTCACGTCAGCGACCAGCTCGAACAATTGCTCGGGCGTGTAGGGAAGGAAGCGCTGTTCGCTGTGCCGCGGCATCAGTAGACCTCGGCGCAGACCTTGCTGCCGGTGCAATCGAGCGAGACATAGGCCTCGTTCTTGAGCTTCCATCCGCCGCCCGAAGGCTCCCAGGTTGCTAGGTAGCTGCCGCTCAGCCGCATCTCCCCTTCGGGCTTGCGCCACGACCCGACCCAATGCCCGCTCTCGCTGGCGCGCTTTCCGTTGCGGCTGATGCGGATGCTGTCGGGCGTCCGCAGATACGTACGGAAGGTCGGATCGGCAAAGCCCTGCCCGATCCGGTCGCGAAACGCGGCCACGTCGAAGGGCCGGCCGCTCGAACCCGGCAGGATGGTATAGTCCGGCAGGAAGGAGCCCTTCATCGCCTCCCAATCGTGCGCGGCGATGGCCTGGTTCAAACGCTGGCGCTCGGCGCGGATGGCGACCTCAGGACCGGCGATCTGCGAAGCCAGCGTCAGCGCCGCCAGAATCATCCCTTCTGCCCGCGATTGAGGCGTTCGGACCGGGCCGCCTGCATCTTCTTGAAGTCATCGCCGGCGTGGTAGCTCGACCGGGTCAGCGGCGAAGCGGCAACCAGTAGGAAGCCCTTGGCACGCGCGATCGCGGCATAGGCCTTGAAGGCGTCGGGCGTGACGAACTCTTCCACCGTCGCGTGGCGCGGGGTCGGCTGAAGATACTGGCCCATGGTCAGGAAATCGACGTCGGCCGACCGCATGTCGTCCATCACCTGGTGGACTTCGAGGCGCTGCTCGCCGAGGCCGACCATCACGCCGGACTTGGTGAAGATGGCGGGATTGCGCCGCTTGACGCTCTCTAGCAGCCGCAGGGAGGCATAATAGCGCGCGCCTGGACGGATGGTCGGATAGAGCCTCGGGACGGTCTCGAGATTGTGATTGTAGACGTCGGGGCCGGCATCGACGATCCGGGCCACCGCTTCCTCGCTCTTGTTGCGGAAGTCGGGGGTAAGGATCTCGATCGTGGTCCTGGGCGTCTCGCGGCGGAGCGCTTCGATCACCTTGACGAACTGGCTGGCGCCGCCGTCGGGAAGGTCGTCACGGTCGACGCTGGTAACGACGATATGTTCAAGGCCAAGCTCGGCCGCGGCGATAGCCGTGTTCTGCGGCTCGAACGGGTCGACCGCACGCGGCATGCCGGTCTTGACGTTGCAGAAGGCGCAGGCCCGGGTGCAGGTGTCGCCAAGGATCATCACCGTGGCGTGCTTCTTGGTCCAGCATTCCCCGATGTTGGGGCAGGCCGCCTCCTCGCACACGGTGGCGAGCTTGAGGCTGCGCATCAGGCGCCGGGTTTCGGCATAGCCTTCGCTGGTAGGAGCCTTGACCCGGATCCAGTCGGGCTTGCGGACCCGGGGTGGGCTGGGGACGGGCAGATCGGCGGGCGCGTTCATGGCGCGCCATGTAGCGAGGAGGGGCAGCCTCTGCCACCCCTCCCCGGCCCATGGACTAGCAGCGGGTCGAGTTGTCGTAGATCGGCTGGCCGTTGCGATCGACGTAATAGCAATAGCCGCGGGTATCGCGGTAATACTGGCGACCATTCACGACCGCGCCGAGCACCGCGCCGGCAATGCCGCCCGCAACCGCGCCTTCAACCGTCGAAACACCAGGCACGATCGCGCCGACGCCGGCGCCGACCGCTGCGCCGACCGCAGCGCCCGTGGCGGCGCGGGTCGCGGTGCCGTTGTTCCGGCCATAATAGCCATCGTTGTAACCGGTCGTCGCGCAAGCGCCGAGCGACATGCTGCTGGCGACCAGCGCCGTCATCATTACCTTCTTCATGGGTCGTCTCCTAAAGATCTTACCCGGCCAAAGCGTCCGCGACCCGGCCGAGGTTCCATGAACGCCCAATTGCCAAGCCCGGCCGCTTCTTCTAGCCGCCGACCCGGAGGCGCCCGGCGGGCGCCAACCTGTGCCAATTTGTACAAAGGCCCCGGTCCATGCCCGAATTCGCAGCCCTCCTCCGCGGTTATGGCCGCTTTCGCTCCAGCGGCTATCGCGACCAGCACCGCCGCTGGGAAACGCTGGCCGAGGGGCAGGAGCCGCCGGTGATGATCATCGGCTGCTGCGACAGTCGGGTCGATCCCGCGACCATCTTCGACACGGTCCCGGGCCAGGCCTTCATCCTCCGGAACGTCGCCAATCTTGTACCCCCTTTCGAGCAGGGCGGCGGGCTTCACGGGGTCTCGGCAGCACTCGAATTTGCCGTCACCAAGCTTGAGGTGAAGCATATCGTCGTCATGGGGCACGGCGCCTGCGGCGGCATCAGCGCGGCGCTTGCCGGCCATGGCGAACCTGACCGAATCTTCATCGACAAGTGGATCGGCCTCCTCGACAGCGCCCGCGACAAGGTGCTGGAGCAGGCCCCGGAAGATCCGCAGCACGCGCTGGAGCTGGAGGGCGTCAAGGTCAGCCTCGACAATCTTCGCACCTTCCCCTTCGTCGCCGAACGCGAGGCCGCGGGCAGGCTCAAGCTGCACGGCTGCTGGTTCGCCATTGCCGAAGGAACGCTCTACGAGCTCGACGAGAAGGCCGGGCAGTTCGCGCCCGTGCCGGAGGCCGCCTGAGCCATGGACCGCGATCGCAACATCGCCCTGCTGATCGATGCCGACAATGCCTCGCCCGACCATCTCGACGAGGTACTCCTGGTGCTGGGCGAGCTTGGTGGGATCAACGTCCGCCGGGCCTACGGCAATTGGTCCAAGCCCGCGCTCAAGGGCTGGGGACAATTGACCACGCAGCATTCGATCCAGCCGATCCAGCAGTTCGACGTGGTCAAGGGCAAGTCGGCGACCGACATGCGGATGGTGATCGACGCCATGGACATGCTCCACCGCGACCAGATCGACGGACTTGGCATCATGTCGAGCGACAGCGATTTCCTGCCCCTGGCGCAGCGCATCCGCGAGGCAGGCATTCCGGTCTACGGTTTCGGCACCGCCAAGACGCCGGTCAGCTTCCAGAACAGCTGCACCCGCTTCTTCGACGTCGCCGCGCTGGCAGGCGCGGAGCAAGGCGAACCGACGGACCCCGAGCATGAAGCACGACCGGTCGAGGAAGAATTGCTCAAAGCTCTCGGTTCGGCGTGGAAGCAGAGCAAGCGCGACCAGGAAGGTTTCGCCTCGCTTTCGGAGGTCGGACAGCGGGCGAAGGCAGTGCTGAGCTTCTCGGTGCGCAACTACGGCGCGCGTAGCCTGTCCGAACTGGTCCGCTCGATGCCCGAATTCCAGGTCAAGGAAGCCGATGGCGGCGGCCTGCTGGTGCGCCGGGTCCGCTAGCGCGAAGGAACCCTCCTCCCCCTCTCCCGTTTCGGTGGAAACCAATTCACGGGAGAGACCAAGTGGCTGATGCCGAGCGCGCCGAGGAACTGAAGCAGGATTTCTGGAAAGAGCTGAAGAGCTCGCCCTTCGTGATGATCGGCCTGCAGGGCGTCGAGGACAGCCGTACCCGCCCCTGGACCGCGCAGGTCGATTGGCAGGACGACACCAAGGACGGCGGCGACATCTATTTCTTCGGTGCCAAGTCCGAAGCGATCGTGAAGGGCCTGTCGGAAAACAATCGCGTGGTCTGCACCTATGTCGCGAAGGGCCACGACCTGTTCGCGCACATCCACGGAACGCTGGAACTGGTCGAAGACCGGACCCTCGTGGACAAGTTCTGGAACCCGTTCATCGCCAGCTGGTACAAGGACGGCAAGGACGATCCTGACCTGCAGCTCCTGCGATTCGACACCAGCAAGGCGGAAATCTGGAAGGCCGAGGCTGGCGCGACCCTGGTCGCCGCGGCACTCAAGATGCTGGGACGCGACCCCGGCAAGGATCATCAGCGCGAAAATCAGGCCGAGGTCGCCCTCTGAAACTGTGCTCCCTGTGCAACAGGGAGCATCCGCATACGTATGTCAGACGCTTCTGTTCGGAACCGGACACAGGGACTTTCGTTCCTGTGTCCACCTCTCATAGCGGGAGGTAGTGACCAGTGTGCTCAGGTGGATTTGTACTTTGGCCAGTGATCCGAAGATTGGATTTGATATCCGCGTCGGCGATTTCCCCGATCCCAGCGAAGATTCCGCAACGTTGACAGCCAAGGCTGAACGTTGCCGGAGGCTCGCTGCAGGAATTTCCGACAAACAGGCGTCGGACGTGCTGACGGGCATGGCCCGCGGCTATCAGGATGCCGCCGAACGGCTGAAGGGCGCTAACCCCACAGTGTAACTGCTCGCGGGGGCTGGCCTCCGGTGCGCTTTTCAGTCTAGCTCGCCGCCATGGCGCGGCCAACTTCCCGTTCGCTCGGCCGGCGAGGCGGCCGATCCCTTCCTTCACGTCTGCTCGGCGGCCTGCTCAAGCTGCTGGTCGGCTTTGTCTTGCTGTCGGTCGGCTGGGTGCTGATCTACCGCTTCATCAATCCGCCGATCACCGCGACGATGATGGGCGACATGATCGCGGGACGCGGCGCGGCGCGGGAGTGGATGGGCCTCGACAGGATCGACCGGGACATGGTCCGTGCCGTCATCGGCGGCGAAGATGCCAAATTCTGTTCGCATGCAGGCTTCGACTGGGACGCGATCAGTGATGCTGCCCGGCGCAATGCAAGCGGCGGACGTATCCGCGGCGGCTCGACCATCAGTCAGCAGACCGCGAAGAACGCCTTCCTGTGGCAAGGCGGCGGCTATGCCCGTAAAGGCCTGGAGGCGTGGTTCACCTTTCTGATCGAGCAGCTGTGGGGCAAGCGGCGGATCATGGAGGTTTACCTCAACGTCGCGGAGACCGGCATCGGGACCTACGGGGTCAATGCCGGTTCGCAGCGCTATTACGGCCATGATGCGAGCGCGATGACCCGGGTCGAGGCCGCAAGGATTGCAGCGGTCCTGCCATTACCCAAGGGCCGGGAGGCAATCGCGCCGCGCGGCTTTACCAAGCGCTACGGTAACAGCATTTCGGCCCGCGTCGGGATCGTCGCGCGCGATGGCCTCGATGCCTGCGTCTATGCCGGGCAGACCGCACCGAAGGACCGCACCCCGCCGCCGAGCAGGAAGCCGGTGACCTTGCCGGGCGCCGACGTCGAGACCAGCACACCGCCGCCACCGCCCCCGCAGGAAGTGCTGGAACAACTTCCGCCTGCGTCCGACGCGCCTGCGCCGCCCGTGTCGGAGCCACTTTTGGACCCGGACCCGGACCCGGACCCGGGCGCGCCACCGGAGCCGAGCCCGCAAGAAACGGACGGCAACGGCGCCTGACAGGTCACTCAGGGAAAGAGGTGCTCCACCTCGAGGTCGGGCAGCGCCTCGCGGATGAGCATGCTTCGGTGGCAACCCTTCGGTTCCCGTTCGAAGCAGAGCAGGGCCGACGGTTTTTCGCGCACCAGTTCGCCCAGTTGCGCTGACGCCGCCATCGCCTCGGGCAAGGCGAGTTGCCCGGCATAGATGCGTTCCATCTCGGCGGTGCGGCCTTTGCGCGCGGCTTCGCGGCCGTCCGGCGGCGTCCCGAGGGCGCGCAAATGGACATAGCCGATGCCTTCTTCCTCGAGTGCCAGCCGCAGCGGCGTCTTTGAAAAGCCGGGTCGCCGCGACAGCGGAAGCGCACGGACGTCGATCACCTGCCGCACACCCGCCCGTTTCAGCGCCGCGAGGAATTCGGCCTGGGTTGTCGCCTCATAGCCGATGGTAAAGAGCTTGGGCGCGGTCAGACCGGGCCAACCAGGGCGAAACTGGGGATGGCTGCATCGAAGGCACGACCGTCCTCGTCGACCATCTGATAGCTTCCGGTCATCCGTCCCGTCGGGGTCGGAAGCGGGCAACCGGACACATAGTCATAAGCGGCGCCCGGTGCGATTACAGGCATCTCGCCCACCACGCCCTCGCCCCGCACCTCGTGCACCGCGCCGCGGCCGTCGGTGATGGTCCAGCTGCGGGCAAGCAGCTGCACGCTGCCCTCGCCATTATTCTCGATCCGGATGTGATAGGACCAAAACCACCGCCCGTTCGACGGCGCCGATTGCTCGGCAAGGAAACTCACCGCGACCCGTACCGTGACGTCACCGGTGACCGCCTCGTGGGGGAAAAGGATGGCCATCGCCGACACTGTCATCGGATCACGCTACCAGTCCGGCGGCCCGGCGCAAGCGATGCGTGAGGCGTTCACGCGCATCCCACGCCGGATCGCCCGGGCGATCGAGCAGGTCGCGGCGAATTCGGCGCCCCGTCAGCGTGAGGCCGGCAAGCCAATCGGCCGCCGCCCGCTCGATAAGGTCAGGCTCGAACCCGAAGCCGAGTTCCGCCAGCAGCAGTATTTCATAGGCAAGGAGGGCAGGCCCCCACCCGCTCGCCGACGGCGCGGACGCAACCGCCTCGAGAAGGCCGTCGAGGCCCTGATACAGAGCCGGATAAGGCTGGTGTTCCGGCAGGACCTGGGCGGTCAGCGCGGTGGCCCAGACAATTGCCGCCGCCGGCAAGGGTTCGGTCATCAACGGGGCGCGGCTGCGGGTGAGCTCCACCTCCGCTTGTGGTAACTGCGCCTCGGTGCGGGCTGCCAGCCGCGCCTCTACCGCGTTGCCGGCAACCAGCACCGGGCGCATCCGCCGCCCGCGGGCACCGCGAACATAGGCCGCGACAAGACCTTGGTCGGGCGTCAGCATGCGCACCACGGCGCCATGCTCCCCGTGGGCCCGCAGCGACAGGATGATCGCCGGCGTGGTCAGCCGCATGACGTCAGCCTTGGCCCGTCACCCATTCGGGTGGAAATAGTCATAAAGCTGACGCGCCGTCGCCTTGCTGATCCCCGGCGCTTTCTCGAGGTCTTCGAGCGCCGCGCCCTTGACCGCTCGTGCCGTGCCGAAGTGCATCAGGAGCGCCCGCTTGCGGGTCGGCCCGATCCCGGGAACCTCGTCCAGGCTCGAAGTGACGAGGTTCTTGGCCCGCTTGGCGCGATGCGTGCCGATGGCGAAGCGGTGAACCTCGTCACGCAGCCGCTGGAGATAGAACAGCAACGGAGAGTTGACCGGAAAGGTCAGCTCGCGGCCGTTCGGAAGGTGGAACACCTCGCGGCCCTCACGGCCGTGGTGCGGCCCCTTGGCAACGCCGACAACCGGGACGTCGTGAACCCCAGCATCCTCCATGATCTCAAGCACGGCGTTCAACTGCCCCCTGCCCCCGTCGATCAGGATGAGATCGGGCCATTCGCCGCTCGAACGGTCGGGATCGTCCTTCTCGAGCCGCTGGAAGCGCCGCTCGAGCACTTCCTTCATCATCGCAAAGTCGTCGTCGGTCGCGGCCTTCTTGATGTTGAACTTGCGATAGCTGTTCTTCACGAACCCCTGCGGCCCGGCGACGACCATCGCGCCGGTTGCAGCGGTGCCCATGATGTGGCTGTTGTCGTACACTTCAATCCGCTTGGGCACATCGGGCAGCTCGAATGCGTCGGCCAGTTCACGCAGCAACTTGGTCTGCGTGGTGCTCTCGGCGTGGCGCCTGTCGAGCGCCTCGACCGCGTTGCGGCTGGCCTGTTCGATCAACTTCCTGCGGTCGCCCCGCTGCGGCCGCTCGATCAGCACCTTGCGGCCGGCCTTTTCGCCAAGCGCATCGGCGACCAGCTCGGCTTCGGCCACGTCGCGATCGACGAGAATGCGCTTGGGCGGCGGCATGTCTTCGTAGAACTGGATCAGAAAGCTCGCGAGGACTTCGTCTTCAGGAACGTCGGCGGTGTGCGAGGGAAAGAAGGCGCGGTGGCCCCAATTCTGACCGCCGCGGATGAAGAAGGCCTGGATGCACATCGTCCCGCCCTTCGCTGCCAAGGCGAAGATGTCGGCATCGCCCAATCCCTCGGCGTGGACGGTCTGCGTGCCCTGAATGTAGGTCAGCGCGCGCAACCGATCGCGGTAGACCGCGGCAAGTTCGTAATCCTGCTTCTCGGCCGCTTCCGCCATCTGCTTGGACAAGCGGGCCTGGACGCCGGTCGACTTGCCCGCGAGGAAATTCTTCGCGTCGTCGACCAGTTCGCCATAGGCATCGGGCGCGATCCGGCCCACGCAGGGCCCCGAACAGCGCCGGATTTGATACAGCAGGCAAGGCCGCGAGCGATTGTTGAAAAAGCCGTCGCTGCAAGATCTTAGCAGGAAGAGCTTCTGAAGCGCGTTAAGCGTGCGGGTGACCGACCCGGCGCTTGCGAACGGTCCGAAATACTGCCCCTTCGAACGCCGCGCGCCGCGATGCTTCTGTACCCGGGGATAGGCATGGTCCTCGCGCAGGAGGATGAAGGGAAAGCTTTTATCGTCGCGCAGAAGCACGTTGTAGGGCGGGCGGAAGCGCTTGATCAGCTGCGCCTCGAGGAGCAGCGCCTCGGCCTCGGTATTGGTGGTGACGATGGTCATCGTCCGCGTTTGCGAGACCATTCGCTGCAGGCGCTTCGAAAGCCGCGTGACCTGGGTGTAATTGGCGACCCGGTTCTTGAGTGCGCGGGCCTTGCCGACATAGAGAACCTCGCCGCGCGAATCCTGCATGCGATAGACGCCAGGGCGGACCGGCAGGGTCTTCACGACATTGCGGATTGCCGCGACACCGGCTTCGAGGTCAGGCGCTTCCCCACCCCCCTTCACGGTAGTAGTCGCGGCTTCCTCGTTGAAACGCTCGGTCGCGCGGGGGTGGTCCGGTCGGTCAGCCGGGGTGCGGTTCATGATGCGGCATGTAGGAGCTTGAGGACGGGAGCGGAAGCAGGGAGCGGGCCAGGTTCGCCTCCCAGACTTGCACTCCGCAGTCTTAGGCGATAGCTCAGAGCGAACGAGGCGTCGTCATTCGGCGAATGCCAGCAGTCTGGATGCCGGATGATGAAGACCAAGAAGACCTGGACCAAGCCCGAACTGCGCGTCTTCCGTGCTGGCCGCGCCGAGAATGGCAAGTTCTCAAACATTTCGGACGGCCCCGGCAACTCCAAGTCGTAATCGTCGCCGCGGGAGTTCCGGGTGAACTCCCTTGCTGGCATTGCTGCGTTCGATGGTCGCGAGGTCCGGCGTGACAGGCTTGCCGCCAGCCTGACGGCACAGCTGCCGGGGCGCGGACATGCGTTCGCCAGCCTGGATCAAGCAGAATTCGGATCGGATCACCCGTCAGCGCTGATGCGCGACGGCAGTCTTCTTATTGCCGTCGATGGCCGGATTGATAACCGGCTCGAGCTTTCCAAGCGCTTGGGCTTGCCGACCAATTGCAGTCCGGCCCAGCTTCTCCTGTGCGGATGGCGGGCATGGGCCGAAGAACTACCCAACCGGCTGCTCGGCGACTTCGCGGTCGCTATTTACTCCTCGCACGACAGGGCAGTCTGGCTGTTCGCCTCCCCCTCGTCCGAACGCCCGCTCAGTTACCAATTTGATGTTTCGGGCGTGCGCTTCGCCTCTATTCCGATAGGACTGCGTGCGCTTATCGGGCAGCTGGAGCCTGATCTCGGATCGATAGCAGCAGTTATGGGCGGCGGCTCCCTGGGTCGGCGTAGCCTGTTCACCTCGATCGAGCGCGTCCTTCCCGGCGAGATTATCCGCCTGAAGCCGGGCAAAATCGATCGCCGGCGCTACTGGTGCCCCGCAATCTGGCCGGTGGCGGTCAGCAAGCTCGAGGACCGGGCCGAGGAATATCGCAGCTTGTTGCGGTCGGCGGTGTCCTGCCGGCTGGAACCGGGCCCGGTCGCAACGCAGCTGAGTTCGGGGTGGGACAGCAGCGCCGTTACCGCGGTGGCCGCCGACGTGGCCGGGCCGCCGCGCGTTACGGCCTTCACCTCCGCTCCGCTGCAGGCCGTCGGAGGGTCGGTGATCCGCGGCCGCTTCGTCGACGAATCCGAAGCTGCGGCCGTGACCGCCCGCAGTCTTGGCATCCGGCACGCGATCGTCCGGCAATCCGCCCCGCCCTTCGCCGTTGCGCGGCAGCTAGCGGCGCGCTCCCATTATCTGGTGCACTGCCCCTACAATATGTCGTGGTGGCAACAGATCAGGACCGAAGCCGCGGCAATAGGCGCCAAGGGCCTGCTTACCGGAGAGCTTGGCAATCTCTCACTGAACGCGAGCGGCGTCGGGACGCTTCGAGCGCACTTCTATGCAGGTCATTTACGTCGCTGGTGGAGCGAAAGCCATGCCGTGGTGGCAAGTCGCCGCGCCCGCTGGCGAGGTATCGCATTTGCCAGCATGGAACCGCTTCTTCCGGCGGCGGTCAGTCGATTGCTCCGCGGCCAGTTCGGCGTTCGCAACAGCGCTTCGGAATTTTTCCGCCCCGAGTGGCGACCCGGACGTGAAGACGTCCACGTATCCATGAACCCTTACAAGGATCGCCTCGAGGCCATCCTCCAGACCGATACAGGTGAGACCCGCCGGTCGGCCTTCAGTGCATTTGGCCTGATGGAGAGCGATCCCACGTCCGATCGGCGCCTCGTGGAATTCAGCCTGACCCTGCCTCCCGAAGATCTCGTCTCGAAGGGCGTCCTGCGTCCCCTGGCCAGGCACGCGCTGGATGGGCTGGTTCCGGCAGAAGTGCTCGACCTTCAATTGCGCGGACTCCAGGCGAGCGACTGGTACCAGCGGGTCAGCCAGGCCGATGCCCTCGAGGTGCTGGAAGACATCAAGGGCAGCACCTTGGCCACGGAACTGCTCGACATGGCGGCTCTCGAACAGGCCATTGCCGGGTGGCCGACCAGCGACTGGAACAGCGAGGCCAATTACGGGCGCTATCGGGTGTCGGTAACCCGCGCCCTCTGTGCCGGCATCTTCCTCAAGGAAGTCGAAGCGGCATCCTAGGCTCCTCAGGCCGCAGCGCGGGCGGCCTCGTCGGCACCGAGGATCCATTCAACGGCCTTGCGCGCATGGATCGCGGTGGTGTCGTAAACCGGCATGATATTGGCGCGAGGGTCGACTGCCAGCACTAGCTCGGTGCAGCCCAGCACGATCGCTTCGACCCGCTTCTTGCCAAGCTCGGTGATCAGGGTCTTGAGCTTGCGCTGGCTTTCGCGGACCACTCGTCCGGCGGCCAGCTCCTCGTAGATGATGCGATCGACCTCGGTGATCCAGCCCTCTTCGATCGCCGCAAGCTGGATGCCGCGTGTCTCGAACGATTGCCGGACATGCGGTTCGGTCATCGTCACCCGGGTGCCGAGAAGCGCGACATTGCGACGGTTGTCGGAAGCAAGCTTTTCCGCGGCAGCCTCGCCGATGTGCAGCACCGGCAGCGACACAGCGGCGGCGACCGCGTCATAATGCTTGTGCATGGTATTCGAGGTCAGGATAAGGCCTTCCGCACCCGCGGCGACGAGGCGCTTGCAGGCGTCGATGATCACCAATTCGCCGCCCGCCCAGTCGCCCTTGCGATGAAAGGCGGCATAATCGTCCTCGCAGTCGAGGCTTTCGATCACCATCCGGGCGCTGTGCAGTCCGCCCAGCCGGGCCGCGACGCCCTTGTTGATATGCTCGTAGTAGAGCGCCGTGCTGTTCCAGCTCGCACCGCCGACCATTCCGAGCTTCTTCACGCCTGATCCCCTCACCCGCGCGCACCAGATGTGCCGCCCCAATTGGTTACACGGAATCTTGTCTCGCAGACCGGTCAGGACGGCAAGCGGATGAAGGGAGATTCTGGGGCTTCTTAACGCGGCAAAGGCAGACTGTTGCGAAGCGGCGACAAGAGGTTGCGGGTGCGAAAGGAGTCTAGGCCATCAGGCGAGCGCCTTGACGATCTCCTCCACCATCTTCTTCGCATCGGCCAGCAGCATCATCGTATTGTCGCGATAGAAGAGCTCGTTGTCGACTCCGGCATAACCTGCACCACCCATTGACCGCTTGATGAAGAGCACGGTGCGTGCCTTTTCGACGTCCAGCACCGGCATGCCGTAGATGGGAGAAGTCTTGTCGGTCTTGGCAGCGGGATTGGTGACGTCGTTGGCGCCGATGACGAAGGCGACGTCGGTCTGCGCAAACTCGCTGTTGATATCCTCGAGCTCAAACACCTCGTCATAAGGGACGTTGGCTTCGGCCAGGAGCACGTTCATATGGCCTGGCATGCGGCCGGCAACGGGGTGGATCGCATATTTCACCCTGACCCCCTCCTTCTTGAGGAGATCGGCCATTTCGCGGAGCACGTGCTGCGCCTGTGCCACCGCCATGCCGTACCCTGGCACGATGATGACCTGGTCCGACTGTTTCATCAGGAAGGCGGCGTCTTCGGCCGAGCCGCGCTTGTAGGGGCGGTCGATGACTTCCCCGCTCCCGCTCGACGCCACCGCGCCGAAACCGCCGGCGATGACGCTGATGAAGCTGCGGTTCATCGCCCGGCACATGATGTAGCTGAGGATCGCGCCCGAGCTGCCGACCAATGCGCCGGTGATGATCATCGCGCTGTTGTGAAGCGTGAAGCCCATCGCCGCCGCGGCCCAGCCCGAATAGCTGTTCAGCATTGAAACGACGACCGGCATGTCGGCGCCGCCAATGGGAATGATCAGCAGGAAGCCGATCGCGAAGCTGAGCGCCAGGATCGTCCAGAACACCCATGGCGCCTGGTCCTGGGTGAAATAGGCGACGAGCCCGAGGATCGCGACCAGCGTGCCGAGATTGATGACGTGCCGTCCGGGCAACAGGATCGGCGCACCGCCCATGTTCCCGTTCAGCTTGAGGAACGCGATGACCGAGCCCGAGAAGGTGATCGCACCGATCGCGACACCGAGACCGAGTTCGATCCGGCTCACCGGATTGATCATCAGGAATGACGGCTCGGCGATGGGCGTGATGCGGGTGACGATCCCGAACGCCTCGGGATTGAGGAAGGCGGCCGCTCCGACCAGCACCGCAGCAAGGCCAACAAGACTGTGAAAGGCAGCGACCAGCTGCGGCATCGCCGTCATCTGGATACGCCGCGCGCCGATGATACCGATGACCGCGCCGATCCCGATCGCCGCCAGGATCAGCGCGATGGTCGTCCAGTCGGGAGCGAAGACCGGCGAATATTGAAGCGGATGGCCGCCAGGCTGAATCGCGCTGGGGACGTGGGTGACGAGCGTCGTCACCACCGCGATCGCCATGCCGATCATGCCGAGGCGGTTGCCGCGCTGGCTGGTGGCGGGGCTGGAAAGGCCGCGAAGCGCGAGGATGAAGCAGATGCCGGCGACGAGGTAGGCCAGCATCACCCAGGCTGGCGTGTCGTGCACGCCGCTCACTCGGGCCGCTCCTTCTTCTTGTACATGGCGAGCATTCGGCTGGTCACCGCGAACCCGCCGAAGATGTTGATGCTGGCGAAGACCACGGCGAGGAGCCCGAGCCACCTGGAAGCGGGACTGCCCGCGGCGGCCGAGGCGATCAATGCTCCGACAATGATGACCGAGGAGATCGCGTTGGTCACCGCCATTAACGGCGTGTGCAATGCGGGCGTTACAGACCAAACCACGTAATAGCCGACAAAACAGCTCAGGACGAAGATCGACAGGATCGAGATGAAGTCCACAAGCCCTCCCCTCAGGTGCGTTGCGCCTGTGTGGCACAGCAAGGGCGCGCTGCTAAGAGCAAAATCATCGCGCCGCGACCTGACCCTTCTGTCGTTCACCAGACGGAGGTTTCCTATTTCATAACCTTTCCCGGGCACATTGGAGGCATGGGCTCGGAACCTGCCACGACGAAGAGCGGGAAGGAGCGGCCGTGGAGGCTGCTTCTGTGGTCGCTCGCCGCTGCACTGTTGTGCTGGGCGGCTTATCTTGGCGATCCGCTCGAGGCCTATCTCAAGGTTCTGCGCAACGCGACGCACGAAAATCGCGCAAGCGGCAACATCGTCATGGTCGGCGTCGACGACAAAAGCCTGTCGGAAATCGGGATGTGGCCGTGGCCCCGGCGCGTGCAGGCAGAGTTGGTCGACCAGGCCACCAAGGCCGGCGCGGAGAGCATCCACCTCGACATCATCTATGACAGTCCGTCGACCTCCGCCGACGATCGCCGGTTCGAACAGGCGCTGGCACGTTCCGGGCGGGTCGTCCTCGCCGACCGGCATGCCCTTGGCAATGGCTCCGACCTCAAGCAGGCGGAAACGCGGCCCCTGAAGCGCTTCCGCGAGCAGGCGCGAACGGCCAGCATCTCGGTCTTCTATGACTTCAGCGGGGTCGTGTGGGATCACTGGCTGTCCGGCAAGATCGACGGCAAGCCCATCCCCACTTTCTCGGCCAGCCTGGCGAACCGGACCAGCGAACCGAACCGGCAGTTCTGGATCGACTATTCGATCCAGCCCAAGTCGATCCCCTATCTGTCGGCGGCCGATGTCATCTCCGGCAAGTTCTCGCCCGGCGCGCTGCGCGGCAAGCAACTCATCGTCGGTCTCAATGCCGATACCCTGGGCGACCAGAAATGGGTTCCCGGCTGGGGCAAGATGGCTGGCGCCTATGTCCAGATCCTTGGTGCCGAAACCTTGATGCGCGGGACTCCGATCGACCTCGGCGCAGGCCCAGGGGTGATCGTCGCCTTCCTCGCCTGCCTGCTGGCACTGTTCTGGAGACGTACCGCGACGACCACGCCGCTGTGCCTCGTCACCGGTAGCGCGATCCTGCTCGGCGCGCCGTTCGTCGCCGAGCGCTTCTACGTGAGCGCCGACGTCGTTCCGGGCCTGCTGATGATCGTGATCGTCAGCAGCCGCCTCGCCTACCTTCGCCTGCGGCGCCGCCAGCGCGTGCACGAACAGACGGGACTCCCCAATTTCGCGGTGCTGCGTTCGGAAGGCACGATCGATCGCGCCCTCGTCCTCGCCAAGATCCATAACCACGCCGAAATCAGCAGTGCGCTCAGCGAAACCGAACAGAAGGAGGCCTTTCGCCAGGTCGTCGCCCGGCTTTCGACTGGCGCGCGTACCGACCTTCACCAGGGCGATGACGGAACCTTCGTCTGGACGGTCAAGAACGGCGCTCCGATCGGCAACCACCTTGAAGCGCTGCACGCCATGTTCCGCTCGCCCGTCCAGGTCTCGGGTCGCCAGATCGATGTCGCGCTAACCTTCGGGGTCGAGCTCGGCGTCGCCCGCACCCTTACCAATCGCATCGGAAGCGCCATCATGGCCGCGGACGAGGCCTGGCAGGAGGGCCTGCGCTGGAAGCTGCATGACCCGGCCCGGCAGGAAGAAGTCAACTGGCGGGTGTCGCTGCTTGGCGAGCTCGACCAGGCGATCGACCAGGGCGAAGTCTGGCTGGCCTATCAGCCGCAGATGGACATCGCGACCGGGCGCATCATCGGCGCCGAAGCGCTCGCCCGCTGGACGCACCCGATCAAGGGTCCGATCAGCCCGACCGAATTCATCGCCGCCGCCGAAGCGAACGGCCGCATCGGCAAGTTGACCGACTTCGTCCTCGATCGGGCGATCAGTTCAGGCGCCGCGATCAATCGTCGCGGAATCGAATTCCAGGTTGCCGTAAACCTTTCGGCGCGGCTGCTTACCGACCGCGAACTATTGGGCCGCGTGCAGACAATGCTCGATGCGCATGGCCTGCCCCCGGCTCGCCTGACCCTCGAACTGACCGAGACCGCCGCGCTGCAGGATGCCGAGGGCGGACTTGCCACCTTGGGCGCCCTCAAGGACCTCGGCCTGCGCATTGCCATCGACGATTATGGCACGGGTCTTTCGACCCTCGATTACCTCAAGAAGATCCCCGCGGCCGAGATCAAGATCGACCAGAGCTTCATCAAGGCCATGCGGGTCAATCGCTCGGATCTCATCATGGTCCAGTCCACCATTGCCCTTGCCCACTCCCTCAACCGGATCGTCGTCGCCGAAGGGGTCGAGGACCAGCAGTGCCTGAACGAGTTGCGCACCATGGGATGCGACGTGGCGCAAGGCTTCGCCATCGGCCGCCCGATGGGCGTTCGCGAACTCGTCCAGCGCCTGCAGATTCGCTCGACCCGCCGGGCAGCCTGACCCCTTTCTCCCAAGAAAACTGAATCCAGCCCGATAGCCGCGCACCCCCGCGCCTGTCGGATTTCCTTACGAAATATGCTGAATCGTTTGCTAACCGTATCGATTAAGGTTAATAATGCCCTGCAAGCGGTGTCTCCAATCCGCACAACAGGGAGCAGGACCATGTGGCATTTCTGGAACTGGCTGTGGGGCTCCGGCGCTGAAAGCAGCGGCGGCCGCGGCTAAACAAGTCTCGGTATTCACTGAAGAAATTGAAAGCGCGTCGCGACCCACGTTGCGGCGCGCTTTGCTTTTCCAGGATGGCCGACGCCCGCCCGGACCTGATCAAGCACCCGAGTCGCGAGACCGCACGAATCGAGCACCAAAGCCTCATTTCGGGACACCGAAGTCGTTTGCTAACCGTATCTATTAGGGTTAACAAATCCATCGGGGCGGTGGTCTTACCGCGTCACTGGGAGCAAAAGACCATGTGGAATTTCTATAATTGGCTGTGGGGTTCGGGCGCTGAGAGCAGCGGCGGTCGCGGCTAAGCGAGCCTTAGAAAGCACCAAGATTTTCGAAGCGCGTCGTGGCCCGGGTCACGGCGCGCTTCTTCATTGAGGACCGTGCAGGCTGCGGGCGAACCATCGATTCGCTCGCTTCGCATCAACCGGCAATTGCCCTCCCCCGCCGCCGCAGCAGCAGGCCTAGGATACTCCCCATCAAGGGCTGAACCGCTGCAGCCGGAGGTCATGCGGGAAGTCGGCGTGTTTCGCGCTTACCCGCACTCGCAAACCGGCGCGGACAAGAGAAGGATCGTCAGCTTCCCTCACGCTCTTACGCTTGCGCTCGCTAGATAGACGCCGTGCGAAGGGCTGATCGATCCGAAGCCGGGCCTTGCCACGATGCGGCGGCTCAGCCCTTCTTCAGCGAACCCGCCTTGTGGGCGGCCTGCTTTCCGTCGGCCGTCTCGACCAGATATTCGGGATTATCCTTCGATGCGGCGACATGATGTCCCTTGATGTCCATCGGGCTGGTGAGCTTCTTCTTCACCGTGCCATGGGCACTGCCACCGTGGCTGGACCAGCTCACCTTGTCGCCTGCCTTCAACGTCTTCTCGGCCATCGATCGTCTCCTTCTATACGGATTTGCCAACGGCCCGGGCTCCAGCTTGGCTCCCCCCCGCGACTACGGCACAAGGGCGGTCATGGCAGGGGATCTTGGCGGACAGGGGCTACATGACGCGCTGGTGATCCTGGGGGCGGCCGGGGTCGTCATCCCGGCCTTTGCCCGGCTGCGCATTTCACCGGTGATCGGCTTCATCCTTGTCGGGGTCGCGATCGGACCTGCTGGTCTGGGCTCGCTTGCCAATGGGCATCCGTGGCTCGAGACGATCACCATCGACGATCGCGGCCGGATCGAGCCCTTTGCCGAGATCGGCATCCTCATGCTGCTGTTCGGGATCGGGCTTGAGCTCAGCTTCAGGCGTCTGTGGGCAATGCGTGGCCGGGTGTTCGGGCTGGGCGGCCTGCAGATGCTCGCGACCGGCCTCGTGCTGAGTTGCGGCCTCATGCTCATCGGCGCGCTCGAACCGCTCCCTGCCGCGATCCTTGGCCTCGCCCTCGCAATGAGCTCGACGGCTATCGTCATGCCGCTTACGGGAACGGTGAGTGCGACTGGCCAGGTCGCCTTCGCGATCCTCCTCCTGCAGGACCTCAGCCTCATTCCGCTCCTGCTGGTCCTCGACGCCAAGAGCGGCACCGGCGCCCTGCTGACCGTTCTCGTCGGCGGGCTTGCGGTCATCGCCGGATTGCTGCTGGTCGGACGCTTCCTGTTGCCGCGCCTGTTCGCGCAGGCAGCCCGAACCAAGAGCCCCGAGCTGTTCCTCGCGATCAGTCTGCTGGTCGTTATGCTCGCCAGCATCGCTACCGGCTCGGTCGGCCTTGGGGCAGCGGCCGGGGCACTGATCGCCGGGCTGCTGATCGCCGAGACGGACTATCACGCCGAGGTCGAGGTCATCACCGCGCCGCTGCGTGGGCTGGCGCTCGGCATCTTCCTGATCACGGTCGGCATGCGGCTTGACCTTGGAGCGCTCTACGCTGCCTGGCCGCAGCTGCTGGCCGCGACCGCGGCGGTGCTGCTGATCAAGGCGGCGGTCATCTTCAGCCTGCTGCGCTTCCATCGCAGCCGCCTCGCCACCGCGGTCGAAACCGGGCTGCTGATGGCGAGCCCCTCGGAATTGACCCTGATCGTCCTGTCCGGAGCCTTTGCGGCGGGTGTCCTCAGTGCCTCGACCGCTGCCTTCTGGACATTGGTCACCGCCCTTGGCCTTACCTTGACGCCGCTGCTCGCCGCCCTGGGACGGAGGATGGCGCGGCGGGTGGATCCGCAGTCGCTGGCCAGCGGCGTTTCGGACACGAGCGGCGTCACCCTGATCTTCGGCTTCGGGCGGGTCGGCCGGATCATCGCGGACATGATGGCCGAACATGGCCGACCCTATGTCGCGGTGGACGGCGACATCGACTGCGTCGCCGCGGCCCGTGAGCAGGGATACAAGGTGATCTTCGGCGACGTCGCGCGCGGCGATGCGGTCGAGCGGTTCGGCCTTAGCGAGGCAGCGGCGGTCGTTCTGACGATGGACGATCCGGTGCTGACGGTGCGCCTGTCCAAGGATATCCGCGTGGCCTGCCCGGAGCTGTCGATCGTCGCCCGGGCCCGGGATGGGGCGCATGCGGCGCAGCTTTATCGCGCCGGCGCCACCGATGCCGTGCCCGAGACGATGGAAGGATCGCTGCAGATGAGCGAGGCGATCCTCGTCGATATCGGCGTCGCCATGGGTCCGGTCATCGCCTCGATCCACGAAAAACGCAGCCAGCTTCGCGCGCAGATCCGGGAAGCGGGCGAGCTTGCCGAGGAGCCGGCGTTGGGCCGACGGCGCTAGGCCGAGACCTTCGCCAGCGCGTCGCGGATGGCGGCCAGCGCTTCGCCGGCCTTCTCGCCGTCCGGACCGCCGCCCTGCGCCATGTCGGGGCGGCCTCCCCCGCCCTGCCCGCCGAGCGCCGCTACCGCCGCCTTGACGAGATCGACGGCGCTGACCTGACCGGTGAGGTCGCCAGTGACGCCAGCGGCGACCGATGCGCGCCCTTCGTTAACGGCAATGAGGGCTGCGACGCCGCTGCCAAGCTGCTGCTTCATCGCATCGATCTCGCCGCGCAGGCCCTTGGGATCGAGCCCTTCGAGGACGCGGCCGATGAATTTCAGGCCAGCAACCTCTTCAGGGCCGCTTGCTTCCCCGCCGCTGCCACCACCGAGGGCGAGCTGGCGCTTGGCCTCGGCCAGTTCGCGTTCGAGCTTGCGGACCTGGTCGGTTAGCGCGGCAACCCGCTGCGGCGCCTCGTCGGGCGCGGTCTTGAGGCTCGCGGCAATGGCGCGCAGGCGATTGTCGCGGTCGATCAGCCACTGGCGCGCGGCCTCTCCGGTCAGCGCCTCGATCCGCCTCACGCCGCTGGAAACGGCGCTTTCCGAGACGATCTTGAACAAGGCGATGTCGCCAAGCGCGGTGACGTGGGTGCCGCCGCACAATTCGGTTGAATAGGTGGCGCCATCGGCCGTCCCCATCGAGAGGACGCGAACTTCGTCGCCATATTTCTCACCGAACAGCGCCATCGCACCTTCGGCAATGGCCTCGTCGGGGCTCATCAGCCGGGTGGTAACCGGCTGGTTGTGGCGGACGTGCCAGTTCACCTCGGCCTCGATCGCGGCGATGTCGTCGGGGCTCAATGCGCTATTGTGCGCGAAGTCGAAGCGCAGGCGGTCGGGGGCGACCAGGCTCCCCTTCTGCGTGACATGAGCGCCAAGCCGATGACGCAGCGCGGCGTGCAGGAGGTGGGTCGCACTGTGATTGGCACGGATCGCGCGGCGGCGCTCCTCGTCGACCTGCTGGACCACCGTGTCGCCGGTCTTGAGGCCTCCCTTGCGAACAAGGGTACGGAGCAGGTGGAGCTTGCCGAGCTGCTTGGACGTATCCTGAACATCTCCCTCGAAGCCGTTGAGCGTGCTGAGCTTTCCAGCATCGCCTACCTGCCCGCCACTTTCGGCATAGAAGGGGGTCTGGTTGAGCAAAAGCTGCACCTCGTCGCCCTCGCCTGCCTCGCCAACGACCGCTCCGTCGCGGACGATCGCCAGTACCACGCCCTCGCCGTCATGGCCGGCGTAGCCGGTGAACTCGGTCGCGCCATGTTCCTCGGCGAGGTCGAACCATACTTCGTCGGAGGCCGCCTGGCCCGAACCCTTCCAGGCTGCGCGGGCACGGGCCTTCTGCTCGGCCATGGCGGTGTCGAAACCGGCGCGGTCGACGGCGAGGCCTTGGGCGCGCAGGGCGTCCTCGGTCAGGTCGTAGGGGAAGCCGAAGGTGTCATAGAGCTTGAAGGCAGTCTCGCCCGGCAGAGTGCCGCCTTCGCCGAGGCCTGCGGTGGCTTCGTCGAGCAGCCGCAGCCCATTGGAAAGGGTCTGGCGGAACCGCGTTTCTTCCTGGCGCAGCGTGGCCTCGATCAGCGGCTGGGCACGAACGAGCTCGGGGTAAGCGGCCCCCATTTCCGCAGACAGCGCGGGAACCAGGCGGTGCATCAGCGGTTCGGAGGCGCCGAGCAGGTGGGCGTGACGCATGGCGCGGCGCATGATGCGGCGCAGGACGTAGCCGCGGCCCTCGTTGGCCGGAAGCACGCCGTCGGCGATCAGGAAGCTGGTCGCGCGAAGGTGATCGGCGATGACGCGGTGGCTGGCCTTCTGGTCGCCCTCGGCCTTGGTGCGCGTCAGTTCTTCCGAGGCGGCGATGAGGTTGCGGAAGGTGTCCGTGTCGTAATTGTCGTGGACCCCCTGCATGACCGCCGCAATCCGCTCGAGCCCCATGCCGGTGTCGATCGACGGCCGCGGCAGGTCGGATACGATGACGTCATTTTCCTGCAGGTGTTGCATGAAGACGAGGTTCCAGATCTCGACGAAGCGATCGCCGTCTTCGTTCGGGGATCCGGGAGGGCCGCCGAAGATGTGGTCGCCGTGATCGTAGAAGATCTCGCTGCAGGGACCCGACGGACCGTCCGGACCCATCGCCCAGAAATTATCCTTGGTGGCGATGCGGATGATGCGCTCGTCGGGGAGCCCGGCAATCCGCTTCCAGAGGCCGTGCGCTTCGTCGTCGGTGTGGTAGACGGTGACGGTCAGCTTGTCCTTGGGCAGGCCCCATTCGCGGGTCAGCAGGCCCCAGGCGAGTTCGATCGCGCGTTCCTTGAAATAGTCGCCGAACGAGAAGTTGCCGAGCATTTCGAAGAAAGTGTGGTGGCGCGCGGTGTAGCCGACATTGTCGAGGTCATTGTGCTTGCCCCCGGCGCGGACGCATTTCTGCGAGGAAGCGGCGGTGCTGTAGGGACGCGTTTCGAGGCCGGTGAAGACGTTCTTGAACGGCACCATCCCGGCGTTGACGAACATCAGCGTCGGGTCGTTCTGCGGCACCAGCGGCGCGGACGGCTGGCGGCTGTGCTGGGCGTTCTCGAAATAGTCGAGGAAGGAACGGCGGATGTCGTTGGTCGAGGTCATGGCGCGGCCTCTACCATGACGATGCTGCGGTGCGGAAGAGCGGGCAGCAAAAGCGAAACTGCCTTCGATTTCACTTTGTCCACATCGGCCGTTCGAGAGGCCAAGGCGAACGGATTCAACCGAGGTGAGAGGGGCGGCATCGTGCGGAAACGATGCCTGCGCAAACCCTACATTGCAACGATCAGGCCGCGGTCCGATGCAGCGCGACAAAGGAGCGGAACTGGGCCTGCAGGGTCGCGTCGCCGAGCTTCTCGGTGAGGCGATCGACAAGACCGGTCATGTCCTCGCCGTCGATCTGCTCGCAGCCCATGTTCCAGCCGGCGAAGGCCCGCGCGGCGACCGGCCTGCGGCTGAGTTCGACCAGCGCGAAATGCCGTGGGTCGGCCTTGATCCGTTCGTAAGCAGCGTCGATCCCCGCCGTGGGGCCTTCGAGCACCTGCAGGAAGCGGCGGCCGCCTACGACCAGCAGCCCGGTGAGATCGTCCTGTCGGTTATTTCGCCGCGACGTGCGCAAGATGTCCTGAACCATGTCGCGGTCCGGATCGGTGCGACAGGTACTGATGTAGACGATGCGTTCCACTGCTGGGCTCCATTACGCAAAAAGCCCCCACCCGCAGCGGCGTTTACCTCGCATCATTTAACGACGGGTAAACGCGGCTGGGGTCAGCGATCAGCGCGCCAGCTTCTTGTAGGCAGTCCGGGTCGGGCGGTCGGCTTCCGGGCCGAGGCGACGACGCTTGTCTTCTTCATAGGCTTCGAAATTGCCTTCGAACCATTCGACATGGCTGTTGCCTTCGAACGCGAGGATGTGGGTCGCCAAGCGGTCGAGAAAGAAGCGATCGTGGCTGATGACCACGGCGCAGCCGGCGAAGTTCTCGATCGCGTCTTCAAGCGCGCCCAAAGTCTCGACGTCGAGGTCGTTAGTCGGTTCGTCGAGCAGCAGCACGTTGCCGCCCTGCTTCAGCATCTTGGCCATGTGCACGCGATTGCGCTCACCGCCCGACAGCTTGCCGACGTTCTTCTGCTGATCCGGACCCTTGAAGTTGAAGGCACCGACATAGGCACGGGTCGAGGCGTCCTGGCCGTTGACCTTCATGTAATCGAGCCCGTCGCTGATCTCTTCCCAGACGTTCTTCTTGGGATCGAGATGGTCGCGGCTCTGGTCGACATAACCGAGGCGCACGGTCTCACCGACGCTGACGGTGCCGCTGTCGGGCTGTTCCTTGCCGGTGAGCATCTTGAACAGGGTCGACTTGCCCGCGCCATTCGGACCGATCACGCCGACGATCCCGCCCGGCGGGAGGGTGAAGCTCAAGTTCTCGAAGAGCAGCTTGTCGCCATAGGCCTTGGTCAGATTCTCGACCTCGATGACCTTGCCGCCGAGGCGCTCGGGCACCTGGATGACGATCTGGGCCTTGCCGATGCGGCGATCGTCCTGCGCGTCCTGAAGCTGTTCGAACTTGCGGATACGCGCCTTGGACTTGCTCTGGCGGGCCGCGGGGGTCTGCCGGATCCATTCGAGTTCGCGCTGCAGCGCCTTTTGCTTGCCGCTTTCCTCACGCGATTCCTGTTCGAGGCGTTTTGCCTTCTTTTCCAGGTAGGTGGAGTAGTTTCCTTCGTACGGATAGTAGGAACCGCGGTCGAGTTCGAGGATCCATTCCACCACATTGTCGAGGAAGTAGCGGTCGTGGGTGATCATCAGCACCGCGCCGGCATATTCCTTGAGGTGGTTTTCGAGCCACTGGACGCTTTCGGCGTCGAGGTGGTTGGTCGGTTCGTCGAGCAGCAGGATCGAGGGCTTCTGGATCAGCAGGCGGGTCAGCGCGACACGACGCTTTTCACCACCCGACAGATCGCTAACCGGGCTGTCCGACGGCGGGCAGCGGAGCGCTTCCATCGCGATCTCGAGCTGGTTGTCGAGCGTCCAGCCGTCGACGGCGTCGATCTTGCCCTGGAGATCGCCCATCTCCTCCATCAGCGCGTCGAAATCGGTGTCGTCCTTGGGATCGCCCATCTCGGCCGAGATGGCGTTGAAGCGATCGACCATGTCCGCGACTTCGCGCGCGCCGTCCTTGACGTTCTCGAGCACCGTCTTGGAGGCGTCGAGCTCGGGCTCCTGCTCGAGGTAGCCGATGGTGATGTTCTCGCCCGGCCAGGCCTCGCCGGTGTACTCCTTGTCGAGCCCGGCCATGATCTTGATCAGGGTCGACTTACCCGCTCCGTTCGGACCGACGATGCCGATCTTGGCACCCTGGTAGAATTGCAGGTTGATGTTGTTCAGCGTCGGCTTGTTGGCGCCGGGGAAGGTCTTCGTGAGGTTCTTCATCACGAAGGCATATTGAGCGGCCATGGGGTCGCGGATCCTTGTGTTCTTAGCGGTATGGGGTTGCGCGCCAGATAGTCGGTCGCGCGGGCTTTGCCTAGCGGGTCAGGGTTCGCCCTGCGGCCGCGGCAGAAGCAGGGCGAGCAGCTTGGCGCGGCACTCGCCGTCGATGATGCCGTCCACCCGGTCGGGCCGGAAGCGGCGCTGAAAGGCAATCACGGCCTTCCAGCTGTCGCTGACGTCATAGCCGAACCGTTCAAGCGCAAGGAGGAAGGCGGCGTCAGACCAGTAAGGGTCGATGAGGTTGCGGGTCGGGCTGGGCAAGGCGAGCCGGCGCTTGGCCAGCGCGTCCCACGGGAACAGCTCGCCCGGATCTTCCTTGCGGGTCGGCGCGATGTCGGAATGGCCGACCACGTTGCCGCGGCCGATGCCGTGGCGATCCTTGATGTGGGTGACGAGCGGGATGAGTGTTGCGATCTGCTCGTCCGGGAAGGGGCGATAGCCGAATTCGTGCCCGGGATTGACGATCTCGATGCCGACGCTGGCGCTGTTCACGTCGCGGATGCCGCGCCAGTAGCTTTTGCCGGCGTGCCAGGCGCGGCGTTCCTCGGGCACGAGGCTGTAGAGGGTGCCGTCTTCGTCGATCAGATAATGGCAGGACACCTTGGCTTCGGGCGAGCAGAGGCGGTCGAGTGCGCCCTCGCAGGTCGGCATGCCCGTATAATGGAGCACGATCATCGAGACGGGCGCGGCGCGCTCGTCATGGTTGGGCGATGGGCGAAAAACGGCGTCCACGCGCGCCATGGGACAGGCGGACGGGCGGAAGGTCAAGCCTTAAGGATCAGGCGGCCTTCACCGCCTGGTCCCTGTGGCGATAAAGCCCGCGCATCTCGCGGTCGGCTTCGAGGCTTGGCGCCTGGCCGATCACCGTCTCCCCTGCCCCGAGCATCAGCCAGCCGTCTGGGGCAAGCGCGCTGGACAGTCGTTCAAAGGCGCGTCGCCGCATGTTTTCATTGAGATAAAGAAGGACGTTGCGACACAGGATGAGGTCGAACCGTCCCGGGTGGGGCGGCGCTTCGAGGAGATTGTGGACCTGGAAGCGGACCTGCCGGCGCAGCACCTCGGCGGCGCGCCAGCCGCCCGGCTGCTCCTCGAACCAGCGGATCATCTGCTGGATGCCGAGGCCGCGCTGGACTTCGAACTGGGTATAGGTTCCCGACCGCGCGCGTTCGACCATGCCCTCGCTGACATCGGTGCCAAGGATATCGATGTTCCAGCCTGCCCAGCTTGCCGGATCTTCGGCGAACAGCATGGCGAGGCTGTAGACTTCTTGTCCCGCCGAACAGCCGGCGGACCAGATGCGCAGGGTGCGGCTGCCCGCCCGGCGATTGCGCAATTCGGGAAGCGCGGCGGTCTTGACCAGATCGAACGGCAGGCGGTCACGGAAGAAATAGGTTTCGTTGTTCAACAGGGCCTCCACCACGCGGGTCGAGAGACTGGGCTCGCGGCCCATCACCAGGATGGTGATGAGTTCGTCGATGCTTCCGATTCCGCGCTCGCGAAGAAGCTGAGACAGTGCGGTTTCGAGCCGCCAGCGCCGGCTCATGGTCAGTTGCTGGCCGGTCCTCGCTTCAAGCATGCCGGCAAGAATGCGCGAGCTGGAATCACTGATTTGCATGAAACTGGCCGATCCTCGACGCAACACGGCGGGCAAGCTTTTCAGGGGGCAGGATGGCGGCGGCCAGCCCGGCGTCGGCAACGGCGCGGGGCATTCCCCAGACCGCACTGGTGGCTTCGTCCTGCACCAGCACCGCGCCGCCCGCAGCGACGAGATGCCCGGCCCCGTCCACACCGTCACGGCCCATACCGGACAGGATGACGGCAACGGCGCCGGGAAGGTCGAGTGCGGCGATCGAGGCGAGCATCGGATCGACGCTCGGGAGGCATCCGCTTGCAGCGCGGCCACGGAGCAGGCGGACCCGAAGTGCGCCGCTGCGCCCGCCCTCGACCGTCAGATGCGCGTCGCCCGGAGCGATCAGCACTTCGTCGGGGACAAGGGGAGCGCCCTCGGTAGCGATGCGCGCAGGCCGATAGGCGGCAGAGGAGAGCTGCCGCGCGAAGACGTCCATGAAGGGCACCGGAAGGTGCTGGGTGACAAGGATCGGAACGCCGATCTTGCGCGGGAGGTCAGCGAAGAAGCGGCCGAGCGAATGGATGCCGCCGGTCGAAGCGCCGATGGCGAGCAGCGACAGGTCTTCGACGCCCATTGCCCGGAGTGGCGCGGCGCTGCTTGCCGAACGGGACCTGACGGCATCTCGTTCAAGCGGTCCAAGCGCGCGGATCTTGGCGGTGAGGATGTCGGCGAAGCGGCCCTGCAGCCTGCCGGTACCGGGCTTGAGCAAGGTGTCGGCAGCGCCTTGGGCAAGGGCCCGGACGGTCGCCGCGGCGCCTTCCTCGGCAAGGCTCGAGCAGACCAGCACGCGCGCACCGCGGGCGGCGGCGATGATCTCGGGCAGCTTGCTGAGGCCCCCTGCCCCCGGCATTTCCAGATCGAGCAGGATGACGTCGACCGAGACATGGGCGAGCGCTTCGACCGCGTCTTCGGCGGTTCCGGCGACCGCGCTGATCTCGATCCCGCCGCCGACCTCGACCATCCGGCTGAGCACGGCACGCGCGACCATCGAATCATCGACGATCATCAGCCGGATGTTGCGTCGCTGGGACGGCTCTTCCGCTGATCGACGGGCGAGCGCCGGAGCCATGGATCAGGGCCTCAGGCGACGCCGACGAGCTGGAGCTTGATGTGCAGCGTTTCGCGGTCGAACGGCTTCATCACATATTCGTCCGCCCCGGCTTCGAGCGCGGCGCGGATGTGGGCCATGTCGTTTTCGGTGGTGCAGAAGACGACCTTGGGCTGGTCGGCATGGCCGCGCTGGCGGAGGAGCTTGAGAAACTCCATCCCGCTCATCACCGGCATGTTCCAGTCGAGCAGGACGACGTCGGGCATCGATGCCTCGCACCGCTCCAGCGCTTCGCGGCCGTCGCCGGCTTCCTCGACGCTGAATTCGAGCGTTTCGAGGATGTGGCGGGCAACCTTCCGGATGACCTTGGAATCATCGACGATAAGGCAGGTCTTCATGGGGCTTTGCACCGTGCTCGGGTCCTGACTGACTAGGGCTATGATCGGGTGATAGGCTGGCAAGCGTTAAGAAAGGCTCTCACGCGGCCTGGCGGGTGACGTCAGGGCCGGCGACCAGCGCCTCGACATCGACCAGCAGCAGTGCGCCTTCCTCGGTTTCGACCATCCCGGAGGAAACGCGCTCCCATCCGTCGCCCATGGTGGCGCGGACGGGGGCCGCGTCGCTGATCGCTTCGAGCACGTCTTCGACGCCGTCGACGATCAGCGCGTAATGGTGGCCGTCGACCTCGGTCACGGCGGCTTCGCGAACCGCATTGCCAAGGTGGGCCTGGGGAAGGCCAAGCGAGCGGCGGCAGCAGATGACCGTCAGGACCCGGCTGCGCAGCGCGGACAGGCCGGCGACATGGTCCGCGGCGCGCGGAACGGGGATCAGCGTGTCGAGCTCGACCACGCTTTCGATGCGGGCGGCCGGAAGCGCGACGCGCTGGCCGGCGATGCGGACCACGAGCAGCAGTTCGTTCATCTCAGCGTCCCTTTCCGGCAGCCGCGTCGCGCAGCGCGACCAGCAGGCCGGCGCGGTCATAGCGGTAGATATGGTTCTCGTTGGCGACGCCATCGGCATCCGCGCTGAGGAACAGGGTCCGGCGGCTGGCGGGCGCCGCGGCGGAGCCGGCCCAGGCGATGGCGAGATCGGCCTCGGTATCGGCCTCGGCAGCGACGACGCGGTAGCCGGCGGCCTCGACGATCGGACGCAGCATGTTGCGAACCCACGGATCCTGAAGATCGAGGCGGCAGACCGGCGGCGCGGCGGAAGGTGCGCCGGTCATCCGGCTGGCACCGGCAAACAGCCAGTGGGCGTCGATCAGTTCGGCCGGTTCGCCTGCGACCAAGGTCACGCCTTCGACCAGGCCGGGGACTTCGGACGGAATGATCTGGTCGGCGATGGCGTCGAGGTCGATGACGTCACTGAACGCGAGGCCTAGCTGCACCTGCCCGTCATTCAAGCGGAACAGGCGAATCTTGGTGTCGGGCGCGGGAAGCTCGCCAAGGCCTTCGAGCGGCAGGATATCGTCGCCGAGCTGGACCCGCACGCGGCCGGCAGAGAGCGAGATGGCGCTGCCGCGCACTTCCTCGATCCGGTCGACCACGCCAAGGCGGATCGCGCGGCGGGCGCCGGCACAATCGCGGAACAGCAGGACCGGCGTCGCTTCCTCAGCGGCGACCGCGGCCACTTCGTCGAGCAGGCGCACGCTGCGTTCCTGCGCTTCGAAGCGGACGCCGCCGACACGGGCGAGGCCCGCGGGATCGAACAGCAGGATGGGCGAGCCGTCGTCGGCAAGTGTCGTTCCGGCATAGAGGCCGGTCGCCATGACCGCGGGGGCGGCGGGTTTCACGACCAGTTCCTCGTGATCGTGAACGCGGTCGACGCTCAGCGCATAGACGTCACCGCCGGCGGGCTTGAGGACGATCAGCGTTCGCTCGTTGGTGGGAAGCTGGCTGTCGAGGCCGAGCAGGTCGGCGAGTACGATCTTGGGCACCCGGCGGCCGCGGATGGTGACAAGGCCTGCGCCGCCGACTTCGGACAGTTGCACGCTGTCGCCGCGGACCCGGACAATCTCCTCGATCGCGACCCGGGGAATGGCGAAATGCTGATTGCCGATGGAGACGGTGAGCGCCGGAATGATGGTCAGCGTCAGCGGCACGCGAAGCGTCATCCGCGTCCCCTGCCCCGGCTTCGATTCAACCTCGACGACGCCGCCGATCCGTTCGACGTTGGAGCGGACGACGTCCATGCCGACGCCGCGGCCCGAAATGCTGGTGACGGCGGCCGCGGTCGACAGGCCGGCTTCGAAGATGAGCTGAAGCTGCTCCTTGGGCGACAGGCGGGCCGCCTCCGCCTTGTCGAGGATTCCGGCGGCAAGCGCCTTGTCGACCAGGCGCTTGCCATCGATCCCGCGACCGTCGTCGACGATGTCGATCAGGATCTGATTGCCCGACTGGCGCGCCGAGACGCTGAGCAGGCCGATTTCGCGCTTGCCGGCTTTCAGACGGTCGGCGGGCGGCTCGATCCCGTGGTCGACCGCGTTCCTGACGATGTGGGTCAGCGGATCGCGGATCATCTCGATCATCTCGCGGTCGAGTTCGACGTCGCCGCCGTCGATGTCGATCAGCACCTGTCGGCCAAGTTCGGCGGACAGGTCGCGGACCATGCGCGGCAGGCCGACGAACAGGCTTTCGATCCGCTGCATCCGCGTCCGGGTGATCGCATCACGCATCTCGGCGATGATGCCGCTCATCCGTTCAAAGGCGCTGTCGATCGCGACGTCAGTGCTGCTGTCACGCAGGCGGCGTGCGAGTTCGTTGCGGGCAAGCACGAGGTCGGACACGCCGCTCATCATGCGGTCGAGAAGGTCGACCGAAAGGCGGATCGTGCGCGGGGCGGCCGGTCCTTGCGGCGCAGCCGGGTTGGCCGCCGCAACGGGAGCAGCCGGAGCGGCCTGTTCGGCGCCGGGCTTCAAGGCTTCGATGAGGTCGCTGTCGTCGCCGTCGGGAATGGCGGATCCGGCGGCGATGACCTCGACCATCTCTCCGATGCGGTCGATGACCGCGAGGACGGCACTGACCAGCGCCGGATCGGGCTGCCGGCGCCCGGCGCGGACGTCGGCCAGGGCGTCTTCGGCCGCATGGCTGAGCGCTTCAAGGCGCGGAAAGTCGAAAAAGCCGCAATTGCCCTTCACCGTGTGGACGAAGCGGAAAATGCTGTCGAGGCGCGCACGATCATGCGGCGCGGCTTCCCAGGCGACGATCTCACCGCCGAGACTTTCGAGCATGTCCCGGCATTCGGAGACGAAATCGGCAATCAGATCGTCCATGGCCCTACTTCGCGTGCTTTGACGGAAGGTCGGGTTAGCCGGTGAGGGTTAAGGGGCCGTTAGTGTGCCTCAGGCGAGGAAGGCGGGGTCGAGCAGGATGCGTCCGTCCGCCAGGTCGGCAATGCCGGGTTTGAACGGGATGAGCGACTTCTTGCCGCCCTGCACCTCGATTTCGAGGAGGTCCCCTGCCCCGAAATTCTCGACCGCGACCACGGAGCCGATGGGCGTGCCGTCCTGCGCGACGCAGTCGAGACCGATCAGGTCGGAATGATAATATTCGCCCTCGTCGAGTGGCGGCAAGGCGTCACGTTCAACCTCGATCAGAGTGCCGCGGAGGGCCTCGGCGGCCGAGCGGTCGGCGACGCCTTCGATGCGCGCGGTCGGGCTTTTGGGGGTGCCACCGACATTCAGCAGGCGGCGGGGAGTGCCGTCCACCAGCACCCGGTCATGGCCCGACAGGCTCGCCAGGCTGTCGGTGAAAAGCTTGAGGCGCACTTCGCCGCGCACGCCGTGGGCGCCGGCGATGGCGGCAAGGGTGATGCGGGTGGTCATCAGCAAAGTGTCTCGACTTCGCTCGACACGAACGGAGGCGGAGTAAACCGAACCACCGTTCATCCCGAGCGAAGTCGAGGGACCTTGGCTTAGCCTTCGGCCTTCTCGGCGCCTTCGGCCGGAGCGGCGTCATCGCTGCCTTCGGCCGGCTCGGGCTGGGTCGGAGCGCTGACTTCCTCGGCCGGAGCTTCAGCGGCGGGAGCCTCTTCAGCGGCGGCTTCGGCGGCCGGTGCTTCCTCGGCGGCGGGCTCTTCGGCCGGGGCCGGAGCGGCGGCGGCGGCGGCAGCGGCCTCGGCGGCTTCAGCAGCCTTGGTCGCACGCTCTTCGGCGCGCTCGGTGGCCTTCTCGCCCGGCTTGCCCTTGTTCGGGTTGCTGCGCGCGGTGCGCTCCTTGAGGCCAGCGGCATCGAGGAAGCGGGCAACGCGGTCGGTCGGCTGCGCGCCGACGCTCAGCCAATGCGAGATGCGGTCGGCGTCGAGCTTCACGCGCTCGGGCGAATCCTTTGCCAGCAGCGGGTTGTAGGTGCCGACCTTCTCGATGAAGCGGCCGTCACGGGCGTTGCGGCTGTCGGCGACGACGACGCGGTAATAAGGGCGCTTCTTGGAGCCACCACGAGCGAGGCGAATTGCTACTGCCATTTGTTCAGTCCTTCTTTGAAGTCGTTGTTATTTCTTGCCGAAATTCTGGCCGCCGGGCGGCAGGCCGAATGGGCTCGACCCACCCGGCAGGCCGGGAAGCCCGGGCGCTCCGGCACCGGGCAGAAGACCGCCCATGGCGCCTTCGAGGCCACCCTTGCCGAACATCGCCGCGAGCTTGCCGAGGCCGCCCATCTTCTTGAGGCGCTTCATCGCGCCTTCCATTTCCTGATGCATCTTCAGGAGCTTGTTGACGTCCTGCACGGTGCGGCCGCTGCCCTTGGCGATGCGGATCTTGCGCTTGGCGTTGATGAGGCCCGGCTTGGCCCGCTCGGTCGCGGTCATCGACGACAGCATGGCTTCGAGGTGGACCAGCGCCTTGCCATCCTGCGCCTTTTCCATCGCGCCCTTCATGCCCTTGAGGCCCGGCATCATGCCGGCAAGCGCGCCGAGCCCGCCCATGCGCTGCATCTGGGCAAGCTGCATGCGAAGATCGTCGAGGTCGAACTTGCCCTTGGCCATCTTGGCCGCGAGCTTTTCGGCGTCCTCGACCTTGATCGTCTCGGCCGCGCGCTCGACCAGGCTGACGACGTCGCCCATGCCGAGGATGCGGCCGGCGACGCGGCTGGGGTGGAAAGGCTCGATCGCGTCGAGGCCTTCGCCGGTGCCGGCGAACTTGATCGGCTTGCCGGTGACCGCGCGCATCGACAGCGCCGCACCGCCGCGGGCGTCGCCGTCCATGCGGGTCAGGATGACGCCGGTGAGCGTGATCTGGTCGGAGAAGCCCTTGGCGACGTTGACCGCGTCCTGACCGGTGAGGCTGTCGACCACCAGCAGTGTCTCGGCCGGGCGGCTGACCTCGGCCACCGCCTTCATCTCGCCCATCAACGCGTCGTCGACGTGGAGACGGCCGGCGGTGTCGAGCAGCAGGACGTCATAGCCCTGCAGCTTGGCCGACTGCAGCGCGCGGCGGGCAATGTCGACGGGCGACTGGCCGGGCACGATCGGAAGCGTGTCGACGCTGGCCTGACGGCCGAGCACCGCAAGCTGCTCCTGCGCCGCCGGACGGGCGACGTCGAGCGAGGCCATCAGGACCTTCTTGCGCTCTTTTTCGGAGAGGCGCTTGGCGAGCTTGGCGGTCGAGGTGGTCTTACCCGAGCCCTGCAGGCCGACCATCATGATGATCGCGGGCGGCGCGACGGCGAGTTCGAGCTCGCTGCTGTCGGCGCCGAGCATCTCGACCAGCGCGTCGTTGACGATCTTGACGACCTGCTGGCCCGGAGTGACCGAGCGGAGCACTTCCTGGCCGACCGCGCGGCTGGTGACCGTATCGACGAAATCGCGGGCGACCGGCAGCGCGACGTCGGCTTCGAGCAGCGCCACGCGCACTTCACGCATGGCCGAGCGGACGTCGTCCTCGGTGAGGGCGCCGCGGCCGCGAAGCTTGTCGAACACGCCGCCGAGGCGGTCGCTCAGGGTCTCGAACATGCAATCAACTCCGGTATCGACAGGCGCAAAACAATAACGCGCCGGCGGGCGAAACCTCGCCGGCCAGCGTGCCCCGAAAGGCGCTCATCGATGAATGTCACGAATGACGGGGCGGCGCTTAGCCGACGGGAGACGAAATGGCAACTCGCCACCTCGTTAAGTCCTGAGCGTCGTCGAAGGACAATCGGCCCTTCGACTATGCGTTTCGCGCTACGCTCAGGACAAACGAGCTATCCGGACCATGGCCCTAAGCGGCCGCGTCGTCCTGCTTGTCGCGGTTGGCGTAGACGCGGACGGGTTCCTTGCGGCCGTCGACCACGTCCTTGTCGACATGCACCTTGTCGACCCCGTCCATGCCGGGGAGGTCGAACATGGTGTCGAGCAGGATGGATTCGAGGATGGAACGGAGCCCGCGGGCACCGGTCTTGCGCTCGATCGCCTTGCGGGCGACCGCGCTCAGCGCTTCGTCCGAGAAGGCCAGCTCGACATCTTCCATGTCGAACAGCTTGGCATATTGCTTCACCAGCGCGTTCTTCGGCTCGATCAAGATCTTGACCAGCGCCGTTTCGTCAAGGTCCTCGAGCGTGGCGATGACCGGCAGACGGCCGATGAATTCGGGGATGAGGCCGAACTTGAGCAGATCCTCAGGCTCGGTGCTCTTCAGCACTTCACCCGTGCGGCGATCTTCCGGTGCCGCGACATGGGCACCAAAGCCGATCGACTTACCCTGGAGGCGGTCGGCGATGATCTTGTCGAGGCCGGCAAAGGCGCCGCCGCAGATGAACAGGATGTTGGTCGTGTCGACCTGGAGGAACTCCTGCTGCGGATGCTTGCGCCCGCCCTGCGGCGGGACGGAGGCGGTGGTGCCTTCCATCAGCTTCAGCAATGCCTGCTGGACGCCCTCGCCCGACACGTCGCGGGTGATCGATGGATTGTCCGACTTGCGGCTGATCTTGTCGATTTCGTCGATGTAAACGATCCCGCGCTGTGCCTTTTCGACATTGTAGTCGGAAGCCTGGAGCAGCTTGAGGATGATGTTCTCGACATCCTCGCCCACGTAACCGGCTTCGGTCAGGGTCGTCGCGTCGGCCATGGTGAACGGCACGTCGAGGATGCGGGCGAGCGTCTGCGCGAGCAGGGTCTTGCCGCAGCCGGTCGGCCCGATCAGCAGGATGTTCGACTTGGCGAGCTCGACCTCGGCGCCGCTCTTGGAGCCGTGGTTGAGACGCTTGTAATGGTTGTGGACCGCGACCGACAGGACGCGCTTGGCGCGGTTCTGGCCGATCACATAATCGTCGAGCACCTTGCAGATCTCGCTCGGCGTCGGAACGCCGTCGCGGGTCTTCACCAGCGCGGACTTGCTCTCCTCGCGGATGATGTCGTTGCACAGCTCGACGCATTCGTCGCAGATGAAGACGGTGGGTCCGGCGATCAGCTTGCGGACCTCGTGCTGCGACTTGCCGCAGAAGCTGCAGTAAAGCGTGCTCTTGCCGTCGCCGCCGGAAAGCTTGGTCATATTCGTCCTTGTGTCGCCGGGCACCGAAGCACCCGGACGGGCAGCCTAGCCCGCTTATGTGCCGTATACAAACTCTCCGAACGCTTAACGCGTTGCGTTGCCGGAGCGATGTTCTGTCGTGAATATGGCGTTCGTGCCACGGTGGAGCAAGGCCTTGGCGCCGCGAACGGCTTCCCTGTCAACAGCTTGGGCGTTTTTGCCGGGTCCTTGGTCAGACCAGCAGCAGCGACAAAGCGGCGAGAACGAGCATCAGGGCGGCGGCGAGCGCGCTGGTCAGCGCGACCTTGGGCGCGGCCTTGCGCAGGCTGGAGAAACGAACGCCAAGCCCGAGCGCGGCCATGGCGACGGTCGAAAGCTGCTTGGAGATGGTGCCAAGCGTCGCGGCCAGATCGCCCGAAATCCAGCCGGTGGTGCGTGCTGCCGCAAGGAGCGCGAAAGCGATGATGAACCAGGGGAGGTAGAGCTTCGCGCGGCCCGACCCGGCGCCGGGCGTGCCTTCTTCCGCGAACCGCGGGGCGAGCAGCGCAAGAAGCAGGGTGAGCGGTCCGAGCATCACCACGCGCGATAATTTCACCAGCGTGGCAAGTGCGATCGCCGCCGTCCCGAACGGCGCGGCAGCGGCGACGACCTGCGGCACCGCGTAGACGGTGAGGCCGGTCAGGACGGCGTAATCGGGCAAGTCCTGGCCAAAGCCGAAGACCGCGAACGGAAGCACGATCACCGTGACCACGCCGATCAGGGCGGTCAGCGCAATGGCGGCCGCGACCTCTTCGCGCTTGGCACCGATGATCGGGGCGACCGCGGCAATCGCGCTGTTGCCGCAGATCGCATTGCCCGCGGCGATCAGCATGGCGAGCCGGGGGCCGAGGCCGAGCGCGCGGCCGATCAGGAATACGAGGCCAAGTGCGGCCATGACGACCAGCACGATGATCAGGAACAGCTCCCCGCCAAGCGCGCGCACCGCCGACCAGCTCAGTGTCGCCCCAAGGAGGGCAACGGCAATGTCGAGGACGGTCTTGGCGGAGAACTGGATGCCGGGCTCAGCGCTGTCGGGCAGCTTCACGGCATTACCGACCACCATGCCCAGCAGGATCGCAAGCACCAGGGGCTCCAGCCAGGGCCGGCCGAACAGGGCGGCTTCGGCATCGCCAAGGAGACTGGCCGCGAGAGCGACCAGGACCGAGAGCAGGACACCGGGGAGTAGCTTGAGCGGGTTCAAAATGCGTCAAGCGCGGTGCGCCACGCCGCAAGCCGGGAAGCGCGCTCGGAACCGAGATCGCGGGGGGTAAAGCGGACCCCCTCCCCGATCATCGCCGCGGCGGCGGTATTGAGGTCCGGATGGATCCCCGCCCCCACCGCCGCAAGCAAGGCGGCGCCGCGGGCCGTGGTTTCGATGTCGGCGGGGCGGGTCACTTCGACGCGGGTCATATCGGCAAGATCCTGCGCCAGCCAGTCGTTCACCGCCATGCCCCCGTCGATCCGCAATTTGTGCCATTCGGCACCGGCGCCGGCAAAGGCCGCGGCTAGATCGACCAGCTGGTGGCTGACCGCCTCGAGCGCGGCGCGGGCCACATGCGCCCGGGTCGAGGAGAAGCTTAGTCCCGAAATGGACGCGGTGGCATGCGGCTTCCAGTAAGGCGCGCCCAGCCCCGCCAGCGCCGGGAGCAGGGTGACGCCGCCATTGTCGTCCACCGACCGGGCCAGCGCCTCGGTCTCGTCGGCGGAGCGGAGCAGGCCAAGATTGTCGCGGAGCCACTGGATCAGGCTGCCGGCGACGAAGATCGCGCCCTCCAGCGCATAATGGCGCGTCCCGGCCACTTCGCAGAGGATGGTGCCAAGCAGCTTGCCCGGGCTGGTCGGTGCCAAGGTGCCGACGTTGGTGAGGACGAAGGCGCCGGTGCCGAGCGTCAGCTTGGTCTGCCCGAAGGCGAAGCAGCCTTGTCCGACGGTCGCCGACTGCTGGTCGCCGATCATTCCGCTGATGGGGATCGGTGCGCCGAACAGGTCCGCGTGGGTGACCGCCAGCGGACCCGCATTGCCGACGATCCGCGGCAGGGCTTGGCGGGGAACGCCGAACAGTGAGAGGAGGTCGTCGCTCCAGTCCTTTCCCTCGAGAGGAAGGAGGAGGGTCCGGCTGGCGTTGGTGACATCGCTGATGTGCTTGCCCGAAAGCTTCCAGGTCAGCCAGCTGTCGACCGTTCCGAACGCCAGCCGGTCCCCTGCCCCGCGCACCGCGGGAGCATGTTCCAGCAGCCACGCCATCTTGGTCGCGGAGAAATAGGGATCGAGGAGAAGCCCGGTCTCGCGCTGGACAATCGGCTCGTGGCCCGCCTGGCGGAGCGCTTCGCAGCTGTCCGCGGTGCGGCGGTCCTGCCAGACGATGGCGCGGGCGAGCGGTTCCCCGCTCTGCTTGTCCCACGCGACCACCGTCTCGCGCTGGTTGGTGATGCCGATCGCAGCGATCCGTTCGGGACCGCCGGCCTTGGTGACCATCTCACGGGCGCAGGCGAGGGTCTTGGTCCAGATTTCCGCTGCGTCATGTTCGACGAGGCCGGGGCCGGGATAATGCTGGTCGAGCGGCTGCGCGCAGGTGCCGCATTGCTCGCCCTCCGCCGTGTAGAGGACGGCGCGGGTCGAACTCGTCCCCTCGTCGAGAACGAGGATCAGCCGTTCGTCAGGCCGGGACATTGGCTTCCACCCACTCGGCGATGTCGATCACCGGGATGTTCTCGCTGTCCGCCCAGCTGCGAACCTCGCTGAGGCGGGCCATGCCGCCATCGTCGCGGAGCATGGCGCACAGCACGACCCCTTCGCCAAAACCGAGCTTGTCCATGATGGCGAGCCCCGCCTCGAGCGTGGAGAGCCGCGCGCGCGGGCCGGCGTCGTTGGCGATCAGCGGGAAGATGTGCCCCGGCGAGACGAGGTCCTCGGGCTGGCTGGCCGGATCGACCGCGACGGAGATGGTGCGCGCACGGTCCGCCGCGCTGATACCCGTCGTCACGCCGCTGGCGGCCTCGATCGAGCGCCCGAACGGGCGGCCGCTGCCGCTGTGCGCCTCGCTCTGCTGGGGTTCGATGCCAAGCGCCTCGGCGCGGCTGGCGCTGAGCCCGAGGCAGATGAGGCCGCGGCCATGGCGGGCCATGAAGGCGATGGTGTCGGGCGTGATGCAGCTGGCGGCGGCGGCCAGGTCGAGGTCCCCGCCGCGCAGCGCATCGCCGGCAAGGATGATGAGACCGCCCGCGGCAAGGTGCGCCTTGAGGTTGCTCATCCGAGCCGCCCCGCGGCCTGCGCGACCTGGCGGCCGACCAGTTCGAGCTGCCCCTGGACGGCTGGATCGAGGCAGGCGCCATTGTCGTGGAAGCTGTCGGCAGCGACCTTTACCGCGGCGCCGAACGGGGTCGGCCAGCCACGCAGGGCATGGGCGATCGTCCGCATGGTCGTCATCCCGCTGTTGGCCGCCTGATGACCGAAGGCGGTAACGATGAGGCCCACCGGGCGTCCATCGAGATAGGGCCGCGCATCGTTGGCGAGCTCCTCGAAATAATCGATCGCGTTCTTCACCATACCCGACACGGTGCCATGATAGCCGGGCGTGGCGATGAGGATGCCGTCCGCCCCGCGCACCGCCTCGACCAGCTCGGAGGCCTTGTCGGGGGTCCAGTCGGGACCGCGGTAATGCGGGAGGTGGGAGATGTAGGTCCCATCGAACACGATCACCTCGGCGCCTTCGTCACGGGCAGCCGCGCAGGCCACCGCAAGGGCGCGTTCGGTGCTGCTGCCGGGACGCATGGTCCCGCCAAGGGCGACGATCTTGAGGCTCATGCGCCGAGATTCCCGGACAGCTGGCGGACGGCGTCGGGGCCGAGCCGGAGGCCGAGCTTCGATCTCCGCCAGAGAATGTCGTCCGCACTCATCGCCCACTCCTGTTGTCGCATCCAGTTCACTTCGGCCTCGCTCAATCCGGCGCCATAATCGCGCCCGAGATCGCCGCGCGTCCGGGCCTCGCCAAGCCAGCGCCACGCATCGGTGCCATAGGCACGGACGATCCGCAGCGCCTCGGCGCGGTCGAGGAAGGGATAGTCGGCGCCAAGCCTGTCGGCCAGCGCGGCCGCTCCGTCGACCGGAAAATCGCCGCCTGGAAGGCTTGCCTGCGCGGTCCACGCCGGGCCGAGCCCCGGCAGTCGGGAGGCGAGCAGGTCGAGCGCCTTTTCGCCGAGCTGGCGATAGGAAGTGAGCTTGCCGCCAAGCACCGTCAGCAAGGGTGCGCCGAGGTCGTGGGGAGAAAGATCGAAGCGATAGCCGCGGCTAGCTTCTTCGGGCTTGCCGTTGGCGGCCGCCACCAGGGGGCGGACACCGCTGAAACTGTGGCGAACGTCGGCGCGGTCGAGCTTGCGCCTGAACCAGCCATTGGCGGCGTCGATCAGATAATCGATTTCCGCCTCGCTCGCCGCTATCGGGTCGCCGGATTTGTGGTCGACATCGGTGGTGCCGATGAGGGTGAAATCCTCCTCGAACGGAAGCGCGAAGAAGATGCGTCCGTCGCCGATCTGGAGGAAGTATCCGAAGTCATGGTCGAACAGGCGGTCGACGACGATGTGCGATCCCCGCACCAGCCGGAGCGGCGGGAGGGCGGGTGCGGCCGCCGCCTCGATAACGCTGTTCACGCCGGGACCGGCGGCATTGACGAGCGCGCGGGCACTGAACTGCTTGCCGCCGGCCGTCAGCTGCCAGTGATCCCCGCCGCGCACGGCACTGGTCAGCGGGTGACGGGTAAGGACAGTTGCTCCGCGCTCCGCCGCGCCGCGCGCGTTCAGCACGACCAGCCGGGAATCGTCCGCCCAGCCGTCGCTATATTCGAAAGCCAGCCCGCCTTTCTGCAGCGCGGCGCCAGCCGGATGCGTGCCGAGCCGGATGGTCGAGGTTGCCGGAAGCAGGCGCCGGCCACCCATATGGTCGTAGAGGAACAGCCCGGCCCGAAGCAGCAAGGCCGGGCGCTGGCCGCCGCTGACCGGAAGCACGAGGCGAAGCGGGCGAATGGCGTGCGGTGCCATGCGCCACAGCGTTTCGCGTTCCTTCAGCGCCTCGCGAACCAGCGCGAACTCATAATGTTCGAGGTAGCGAAGACCGCCATGGATCAGCTTGGTCGATGCGCTCGACGTGCCCGACGCGAGGTCGCCTTTCTCGAGCAGCAGGACGCGCGCGCCGCGCCCCGCCGCATCGAAGGCGATCCCGGCGCCGTTGATGCCTCCTCCGATCACGGCAAGGTCATAGGGTCCGTGCGGTTCAGTCACGTCGATCGCCAGGCCTGTCCTTCGTTGTCAGGCGTCAGTGAAGCGGCAGCGGGGACTTGCCGCCGGCGCCTTCGACCCGCTCGATCCGGGGGATCAGCAGCGAGATGCAGGCAAAGGCCAGCAGATAGGAGCTTGCCGCGAACAGGAACAAGGGCAGGTAGCCGTAACCTGCCGTCAGGACGATGCCCGCGATCCATGCGATGGCCGCGCCGCCGAGGTTGCCGGCAAAGGCGCCAAAGGCGGTGACCCGCCCGACCTTGCCGCGCGGGACCACGTCGGTGATCACCGAGAACAGGCTGAGCGAGAAGCCCTGGTGCCCGGCGAGCACGATCGCCATCATGAAGGCGACCACGACGAAGCTGTCGACATTCAGCACCAGCGGCACCGGGGTGACGATCAGCGCGGAGATGAGCATGACCCGCTTGCGCACCTTGTCGACGCTCCACCCCCGCTCGAGCAGCCGGGTCGAGAGCCAGCCCCACAGGAACGCGCCGCCGCCCGAACCGAAGTAGGCGATCGCCATGGCCGCGGCGAGGCTGGAGCCAGACAGGCCGAATTCGCGCCGGTAGAAGTCCGGCAGCCAGTAAAGGAACAGCCACCAGGTGGCGTCCGACAGCAATTTGGCGATGGCGATCGCCCAGGTCCGGCGCTCGGCGAGGATCGCTCCATAGGGCTGGCCGTCGTCCGCGAAATCGATCCGCGGCAGTTCCGCGCCATCGTCGAAGCGAACCCCGCGGGTCGCGAGCAGCCACAGGGCGATGATCACGATGCCCGACGCGCCAGCCACGATGAACGCCCCGCGCCAGCCGACCAGCCCTGCCATCCAGGGGATCAGGAACGGCATCGACACGAGGCCGACCGCAGCGATCAGGGTCTGAAGCCCGATGGCGAGCGATCGCTCGTTCGCAGGGAAGATGGCGGCAACCGTCTTGATGGTTAGCGGTGTGCCCATCGCCTCGGTCGCGCCAAGGCCGATCCGGCAGGCGACGAAATGCCAGGCCGCGGTCGCCCATCCATGCGCTGCCGCGGCAATGCTCCATGCGGCGACGCCGATGACGTTGCCCCATTTGACCCCGAGCTTGTCGACCAGCCATCCGGTCACGAGGAAGGCCGCCGCCGCGGCAAACTGGAAATAGGCCGCAAGGCGCCCGTAATCGGCGTCATTCCAGCCAAGGTCTGCCGACATCTCCGTCTTGAGGAGGGAGATGATCTGCCGGTCGAGCGCGTTCGAGATCCCTGCGAGGCAGAGGATCCCGAACAGCACCCAGCGCAATCTGGGCGCGAGCGGGGACGGCGCCGCCGGTACGTGTCCGCCCGGCTGCACCGTCCCCACCTCGCTCAACGCCCGCCGCCGAAGTTGAAGCGGCCGGTGACGCCGATGTAGCGATCGGCATCGCGCGGGATCTGGAAGCGGTAGGCGCCCGCCGGACCGCCGCTCTGGATGGCGGCCGCATAGCTCTTGTCGAACAGGTTGCGGGCCAGCAGCGTCACCCGCCATTCGTCCATGTGGCCGCCGATGCCGATGGTGGCATTGGTGATCGAATAGCCCTGGATGGTCGCGATCTTCCGGACCACCGGGTCGGGCGAGAATTGCGCCAGCTGCTTGGTCTGCGTGCTGGTGCTTGCGCCGAGGAAGATGTCGACGGGTCCGACGTCACGGACTCGGTAGTCGGCCGACAGCGAGCCCTTCCACTTGGGCGCATAGCCAAGCCGGGTGCCCGACGGGACGACCTGCGAGGGCAGCGCGCCCGGCGGAAGACGGAATGCTTCGACCTGCGCCTTGGTGTAGGCAAGGCCGCCACTGAAGGTCAGGTCACGCACCGGCTGGAAGTTGAGGTCGAGCTCGGCGCCCTTGGTCGAGACCGAACCGGCGTTGGTGAAGCGGGTCACCACCACGCCGGCGACCACGTCGGGGTTGTTGGCCTGGAAGTTCTTGTACTTGGCCGAGAATGCCGTGAGGTTGACGACCAGGCGCCCGTTCATCAGGCTGTTCTTGAGGCCCGCCTCGTAGCTGTTCACCGTCTCCGGATCGATGACGTTGGTGCCGGTCGAATTGAGGTTGAAGAAGACGTTGTAGGCCGGCCCCTTGTAGCCACGGGTGTAGCTTGCATAGGCCATAACGTCCTTGGTCAGGTCATATTGGACCGCGACCTTGCCCGACACGTTGCTTTCCGACGTCTTGGCGCGGAACTGCGTCGCGGGCTGGCCGGTGCCGGTCGTGGTGACCGGGAAGCTCGCCTGGATGCCGGGACCGGCAAGTCGGGTGTTGCGGCTGTGGAAGACGCTCAGCTTGTCGTGGGTGTAGCGCAGGCCGACGACGACCCGGAAGGCGTCGGTCAGATTGACCACGCCCTGGCCGAACGCCGCGGCGTTGGTGAAGGTCGATCCGAAGTCCGCGGTCGCGCCCGGGAAGGTGGACGGCGTGGCGTTCGGGCCGCCGCACGGGATCAGCACGCCGGTCGGTGCGCCGGCCGCCGCAGTGCACACGATATCCTCGCGGTTGAAGATGCGTTCCGCCTTGGCGCGGCTGAAATAGCCGCCCAGCACGTAGGTGAAGAACTGGTTGCCCGGGCTGGTCAGGCGGATTTCCTGGCTGAGCGTGGTGCTCTGCTGCGGGCCGCGATCGTGCAGTTCGTTGAAGCCGACATAGGCCCGCGGCAGGAAATCGCCGTCGCGGATTTCGGTGTTGTTCCAGTCACGGTAGGCGGTGATGCTGGTCAGCGTGTTGGTGCCGACATCGACGTCGACCTGCGCCGACAGGCCCCAGCCGCGTTCCTGCGTACGGGTGACGAGGTTCTGCGCGACCTGCCGGGTCTTGTCGCCAAGGGGGGTCGGAAGCACCGTGAAAACGGGATTGGTGGAGGAGAAACCGGTCAGCTGGTTGGTGCCGCCAAGCGTCGCCGTCAGCGGGGCGTAGGTGCCGATCACTTCAGCGCAGCAATCGTCGTTGTTCTTGTAATAATCGCCGATCACGAGCAGCCGGACCGTGCTTTCGCGCGGCTGGAACAACAATTGCCCGCGCACACCCCAGCGCTTGTAGCCGTTGACGTCGGTGCCCAGCGTCACGTTGCGGATGTTGCCGTCATACTTGCCGTAGAAGGCGGTCACGCGCGACAGCAATTGGTCGCCGAGCGGCACGTTGACGGTGCCGCGCAGGCGGAATTCGTTACCCTCGAAATAGCCGGCCTCGACCGATCCGCCAGCGGTAGCGGTCGGGCGCTTGGTGGTGATGTTGATGACGCCGGCGGACGCGTTCTTGCCGAACAGGGTGCCCTGCGGCCCGCGCAGGACTTCCATCTGATCGGTATCGACGAGATCGGTGAAGGCTTCGCCCGAGCGGGCGTAGACGACGCCGTCGACCACCGTCGAGACGCTCGGTTCACCGGCGATCGAGAAGGTGGCGGTACCGACCCCGCGCAGGAAGATCGTCTGGTTGAGGGTCGTTCCCGACTTGAGGAAGTTCAGCGCCGGGACCAGCAATGTCGCGGTCTCGATGCTGGGACGCGAGGCGGTCGAAAGGGCCGCGCCGCTGACCACCGACACTGCCAGCGGGACTTCCTGCAGGCGCTCGGACCGCTTCTGGGCGGTGACGACGATGTCGGCCGGGCTGACGTCGGTCACGGTCGCGGGATTCGTCGCATTGGACGGACCCTCGGCAGTGGTCGTCTGCGCGGGTTGGCTGGCGGCTGGCGTAGGCGCCTGTTGCGCCGCAGCCGTGGTTGTCAGGCCCATGCCGAGCATGGTGCCGATCAGAAACTTCGCCTTGGACATTGGTCCCCCCTCCTCCTCCGCGCCACTCCTCGACGCGTCTCACGGATCAGAGGTTGAAACCTCAGGGTCATTTATGTCAAGCGTTGTCATATGGCCGTATCCGAACGATCCACGCCGGAAGTCGCGCTTCGCTGGGAGCGTGACGGCGATCAGATCCTGCTGGTCAGCGGAGAGTTTCTCCTGCTGCGTTTGGGGCCCGGCGCGGCTGCGGTCGGCCGCGGTAATCCGTCGATCGAAATGTATCGCGGCAACTTCGCCATCGACGATTCGCCCGAAATGATGCCGCTTGGCCACGCCTGGCGAACGGCGGACGGCGTTATGCTGGCGACCCGTGAGGGCGAATCGCCCCTGCTGTCGATCGCGATCGATGCGGGCGGGGGCAATGCCGGGCGTTTGAAGGTCCGGACCCTGTCGTCAGGCCTCGACCGGATCGTCCTGCGCTTTGCCGGCCTTGCCGGTCAGGATTTCTACGGCGGCGGCGAGCAGATGAGCTATCTGCGGCTGAACGGCCGCCGCTTTCCGATCTGGACGAGCGAACCCGGCGTCGGCCGCGACAAGAGCGATCCGTACACCCAGGCGATGGACGCCTCCGGCTTGGCTGGCGGCGACTATTGGACCACCAATTACCCGCAGCCCACGCTGATCGGGTCGGCAGGCGTTGCGCTGCACCTCGACGCCGCCTGCTATTCGGTCATCGACGCCACCGGTGACGGTGCCGCGTTCGAGATATGGCAAGGCGAAGCAGCGATCGAGGTCCATCGCGCGCCGACCCTCGCTGGCCTGGTGGACCAGCTCTCCACCCGCTTTGGCCGGCAGCCTCCCCTCCCCGACTGGGCGATCGGTGGCGCGATCGTCGGGCTCAAGGACGGGCTGAACAGTTTCGAGCGCCTCGACCGCATGGTCGATGCCGGGGTCGCCGTGTCCGGCCTGTGGTGCGAAGACTGGGCCGGCATCCGCGAGACCAGCTTCGGGCGGCGCTTGTTCTGGGACTGGCAGAAGAACGACAGCCGCTATCCCGACCTACCCGCGCGGATCGCCGAACTGCACAGTCGGGGCATCCGCTTCTTGGCGTATGCCAACCCCTATCTGTGCGTCGACGGACCGTTGTTCGCCGAAGCCGCGGCGGGCGGTCATCTTGCGCTGCAGCGGGACAGCGACAGCCCCTATGCGGTCGATTTTGGAGAATTCGACGCAGGCGTGGTCGATTTCACGCGCGACGAAAGCGCCGCCTGGTTCGCGGAACGGGTGATCGGCAAGGAGATGCTCGACATCGGCATCGACGGCTGGATGGCCGATTTCGGCGAATATCTCCCAACCGACGTCCGGCTGGCGAGCGGCGAAGACCCGATGACCGCGCATAATCGCTGGCCGGTCCTGTGGGCCGAGGTCAACGCCCGCGCCGTGGCAAGCCGTGGCCGCACCGGCGACGCCCTGTTCTTCATGCGTGCCGGCTTCTCGGGCGTGCAGGCGCATTGCTCCCTGCTATGGGCCGGGGACCAGTCGGTGGATTTCTCGCGGCATGACGGGATCAACACCGTCATTACGGCGGCCCTGTCCTCGGGCCTTGTCGGCAATGCCTACAGCCATTCCGACTGCGGCGGCTATACCAGTCTCGGCCACAAGACCCGCACCGAGGAATTGCTTCACCGCTGGTACGAATTATCGGCTTTTTCGCCGGTCTTCCGCACCCACGAGGGCAATCGGCCCGACGACAATCTGCAGGTGGACAGCAATCCGGACCTGCTCGCCGGCTTCGCGCGCTGGAGCCGGGTGCACCGCCACCTAGCCCCTTACGTCCGCACCTTGTGTGACGAGGCACAGGCGACCGGCCTGCCCGCGCAGCGGCCGCTTTTCCTCCACGCCCCCGGCGACCGCGAGACCGCGGGAATCCAGGACCAGTATCTCTACGGCCGCGACCTGATGGTCGCCCCGGTGGTCGAGGAGAATGCAGTCGAACGCCGCGTCTACGTGCCCGGCGGCGAGCTATGGCGCGACCTGTGGAGTGGCAGCATGGTCGAGGCCGGCTGGCACGACGTTCCCGCCCCGCTTGGTCGCCCGCCGCTGTTCGTGCGCGATGGCTCCGCCCACGCCGAACTGTTCGCCGCCATCCCGGACATCCTGCGATGAGCATTCGGCCCACCATCAAGGATGTGGCCGCCGCGGCGGGGGTCTCGATCAAGACCGTCAGCCGCGTGCTGAACGAACACCCCTACGTCCGCGCGGACACCAAGTTGCGGGTGGATGAGGCGATGCGGCGCCTCGACTTCCGCCCGAGCATCGCGGCGCGCATCCTGTCTGGCGCCAAGTCCAATCAGATCGCGCTCATCTACGACAATCACAGTCCCTATTACATGCACCAGGTGCTGACCGGCTGCTGGGAGCGCTGCCATGTCGAGGGTGTGCGGCTGGTCGCCCAGCCTGTCGTCGTCACCGAAGCCAATGTTGGGGACGAGGTCCGCGACCTCATCGCCGAGACCCGCATCGACGGCGCGATCCTGTCCTCTCCGGTCACCGACTGCGAGCCGGTCCTCCGCGCGCTCGAAAGCATGAACGTGCCGTTCGTGCGGATCAGCCCCGGCACCAATCACGCGCGATCGAGCTCGGTCTACATGGACGACGTCCAGGCGGCCGACGACATGACGACCCACCTCGTCAATCTTGGGCACCGCCGGATCGGCTTCATCAAGGGCCATCCCAACCACCTTGCGTCGGAGGAACGGCTGGCCGGCTACCGCCGCGCGCTGAGCCGGGCCGGGATTGCCCACGACCCGGCGCTCGTCGCCGACGGCGAATTCGACTTTGCGAGCGGGCAGGCGGCGGCGCGGACCTTTCTTGATTCGGTCCATCCGCCGACCGCCATCTTCGCCAGCAACGATGACATGGCCGCGGGCGTGCTGGCGGTGGCCCATGCCCGCGGGATCGAGCTGCCCAACGCGCTTTCCGTCGTTGGCTTCGATGACACCACTCTGGCGCAGACCGTATGGCCGCCGCTGACCACCATCCACCAGCCCGTATTCGACCTTGCGCGCACGGCAACCAGCCTTTTGCTGTCGGGCGAATTTGCGCACCGGCGGCTTGATCATCGTCTCGTCGAGCGCGCTTCGGCCGTCCGGCGGGCCCATCAGGAGTGACCATGAGCGATCTTCCCCCGGCGTCCGAACGGACGCTGACCCTCGGGCCGGACGGGCCCGCCATCGCCCCCTTGAGCTGGGGCATGTGGCGCCTTGCGGGCACGCGGGAAGTAGCGGCGCGCCTGGTCCATACGGCGCTTGATAACGGCCTCAACCTCCTCGACACCGCCGACATCTACGGCTTCGACGGGTCGGGCGGCTTCGGCGATGCCGAGGCGCTGCTGGGCGAAGTGCTGGCGGCCGAGCCAGGCTTGCGCGGGCGCATGGTGCTGGCGACCAAGGGCGGCATCCGCCCGCCCCTCCCCTACGACCAGAGCCCGGCGTATCTGGCCGAGGCGATCGACGCATCGCTCAGCCGCCTGCGGACCGACCATGTCGAGCTGTGGCAGGTCCATCGGCCCGACATCCTTGCGCACCCGCAGGAAACAGCCGCCGCGCTCGAACAGGCGGTCGCCGCGGGCAAGATCGGGCGGATCGGCGTTTCCAACTTCACGGTGCCGCAGGTCGAGGCGCTGCAGGCATTCCTGTCGCAGCCGCTGGCGACGACTCAGCCCGAAATCTCGCCGCTGCGGATTACCTGCTTCGAAAATGGCGAGCTCGACCAGGCGATGCGGATGGGTATGCGCCCGCTGGCCTGGTCGCCGCTCGGCGGAGGGCGTCTCCTCTCGCCGGAAAGCGAGCGCGACAAGGCGGTCGCCCATGCGCTCGACGCGGTGCATTCCGCGGACCGCAGCGTCGCTGCCCTGTCGTGGCTGATGGCGCATCCGGCCGGGATCGTGCCGATCCTCGGCACCCAGAAGGCCGAACGCATCGCCGCTGCCGCCAAGGCGCTCGAGGTGCGCTGGAATCGTGAACAATGGTATGCGGTGCTGGTCGCCGCGCGTGGGGAGCAACTGCCATGACGACCCCTTGTGAAGTCAGCTGGTTTTCGGCGCTGTGCGACGATGATTACGAGTTCCTCGGCGTTCCCGACGAGCGGCTCCGCTCAAGCTGGGAGCATTGCCGCAACATCGTGCTGGCGGCGGAGGAAGGCGGCTTCGACAACGTCCTCCTCCCGTCCGGCTATCAGCTCGGGATCGACACCACGGTCTTTGCCGCGGCGATTGCGCCTTACCTGCAGCGCCTGAAGCTGCTGTGGGCGTGCCGGATGGGCGAGGACTGGCCGCCGCAACTGGCGCGGCGCATCGCCACGCTGGACCGCATCCTCGGCCCCAATGCCGCGGGTGACGGCGGACGGCTCACCGTCAACGTCATCGCGTCGGACCTGCCGGGCGAGAAGCTGCCCGGCGACGCACGTTACCAGCGCGCGATCGAGGTAATGCAGATCCTCAAGACGCTGCTGGCGGGGGAGCATCTCAAGATCGACGGCGACTTCTACAAGATGGAGCTCGATCCGATGCGGATCGGGACGCTGTCCGGCAAGCCTCCCCTGCTCTACTTCGGTGGCCTCAGCCACGAAGCGCGCGAGGCGGCGGCGATCGGCTGCGACGTCTACCTGATGTGGCCCGATGTCATGGCCAAGGTGAAGGAAACGATCGCCGACCTGAAGGAGCGCGCCACCAGGCATGGGCGCGCCCTTCGCTTTGGTTACCGCGTCCACGTCATCGTCCGCGAGACCGAGAGCGAGGCACGCGCCTACGCCGACCGCCTGCTTTCCAAGCTCGATGCGGCGACCGGCGACGCCATCCGCAACAAGAGCCTCGATGCGCAGAATTACGGCGTCCAGCGCCAGGCCGAATTGCGCGGCGCTGCCGATGGCGAGGGCTTCGTCGAGGACAATCTGTGGACCGGCATCGGCCGTGCCCGTTCGGGCTGCGGATCGGCGATCGTCGGCGATCCCGACCAGGTGCTTGCCAAGCTCCAGGAATATCGCGCGGCGGGGATCGATGCCTTCATCCTGTCGGGATACCCGCACCAGGCGGAATGCGACCTGTTCGCCCGTCACGTCCTGCCAAGGCTCGACCACGCGCCGTTCTAGGGCCAGGGTCTGGCCGGCGATCGAAAGGGAGGCGGACCTTCGTCCAGCGAAGCGTCCGGCGATGGGATCGTGTAAGGACCTGCCCGTATGAACATCGAGAACAGCCGCAACTATTACGGGCAGGTGCTTTCGGGCTCCGCAGACCTTCGCACCGACGCTTGCTGCACGACCGAGGCGCCGCCGCCGGCCATTCGCGCCGCGCTGGCCAACGTGCACGAGGAAGTGCGATCCCGTTATTATGGGTGCGGGCTGGTCGTTCCGGATGCGATCGAAGGGTGCGCGATCCTCGACCTCGGTTCGGGGTCGGGACAGGACGCCTATCTCCTTTCCCAACTGGTCGGCGCGCGCGGCAGCGTCACCGGCGTCGACGCCACGCCCGAACAGCTGGAAGTCGCCGAGCGTCACAGAGATTGGCACGCCGAGAAGTTCGGATTTGCAAATACCCGCTTCCTCCAGGGCGACATCGAGTGGCTGGACGAGCTTGGCCTTGCCGACGCGAGCTTTGACGTGATCGTGTCCAATTGCGTCATCAATCTCGTCGCCGATAAGGCCGCGGTGTTCCGCGCCGCCCACCGCCTGTTGAAGCCTGGGGGCGAGCTCTACTTCTCGGACGTCTACGCCGACCGGCGGGTCGCGCCCGAGCTGCTCGCCGACCCTGTGCTGCATGGCGAATGCCTTGCCGGAGCGCTCTACTGGGGCGACTTCGACTCGCTCGCCAAGGCGGCGGGGTTCGCCGACCCGCGCCTGGTGACCGACCGACCGCTCGGCATCGGCGATCCCGCCGTCGCCGAGAAGGTGGCCGGTCATCGCTTCTTCTCGGCAACCTACCGCTTGTTCAAGCTCGACGGGCTGGAGCCGCAATGCGAGGATTACGGCCAGGCCGTGCGCTATCGCGGCACCATCCCCGGCAGCTTCACCCTCGACAAGCACCACCACATCGAGGCCGGCCGCGTTTTTCCCGTCTGCGGCAATACGTGGAAGATGCTGGCGGAAACCCGCTTCGCCTCGCACTTCGACTTCTTCGGTGATTTCGCACGGCATTACGGGGTCTTCGCCGGATGCGGATCGTCGCTGCCTTTCGACGATCAGGAGGTGGCAGACACGGCATCGAGCGGCTGCTGTTGAGGACAGGACTCTAGCTTCGCCGTCCTTGCCTCGTTCCAGTCACTGTTCGTTCACCCGCAGGATCTGACTATCCTGACGCACGGCGCGTGGAGCGAGAATGATGAGCGACATCCAGTTCGCCCAGAACCGGTTTGGCCTTGGCCCGCGCGGCAGTGAGCCGGCGGGAACGCGCGACGGCCGCGCTTGGGTTGAGGCGCAGGTCGCTGGGCGACTGGCGGCGCTGGAAAATGCCCCCACCCGCTCCGAAGCCGCCGAAGCGCTGATCGCCTATCGCGAGGAGCAGCGCGATGCGCGGCAGGGCGCGACGCAGGCGCCCGCAAGCGCGGCGACTGGCAGTGCGGAAATGTCGGCCGCGTCGATGACACCGAGGCCTGTTCCGGGCACTGCTGCGCCCGCCCCTCGCCCTCCCCGTCCGCCAGAGCTGATGGCGGCGCGCCGTGAGCAGCGCGACTTGTATCTGAGGGCTGTGGCCGCTCGGACCAGCGCGGCCCTGACGACGCCGACTCCGTTCCTTGAGCGGATGGCGCATTTCTGGGCCAATCACTTCGCCGTCGCGGCGACCAAGGTGACCACGATCGGCTATGCCGGGCTGCTCGAACTCGACGCGATCCGTCCCAATCTGACCGGCAGCTTTGCCGACCTGCTGCTCGCGGTCGAGCGCCATCCCGCGATGCTCCTCTATCTCGATCAGGCGCAGTCGGTCGGGCCCAACAGCATTGTCGGGCAGCGCGCCGGTGCACGTGGCCGTGACATCGGCCTCAATGAGAATCTCGCGCGCGAGATACTGGAGTTGCACACTCTTGGCGTTCGCACGGGCTACAGCCAGGTCGATGTGACCGAGTTCGCCCGCGCGCTGACGGGCTGGACGGTCGCCGGGATCGGTCGCGGGCCGATGCAGCGCTTTCTGTCCGGGCCGCGCGGGGACTTCGGCTTTGCCGACGTGCTGCACGAGCCTGGTGCACGGACCATCCTTGGCAAGCGCTACGGGGAGGATGGCGAAGCGCAGGCGCGGGCGGTGCTGCTCGACCTTGCGACGCATCCGGCAACCGCCCGCCACATCGCGACCAAGCTTGCCCGCCATTTCATTGCCGACGATCCGCCAGCGACAGCAGTAGCGGGGGTAGAAAAGGCGTTTCTCGACAGCCGCGGCGACCTTCCAACCGTCTACCGCGCACTGATCGCCGCACCCGAAGCGTGGCAGACCGACCGTCCCAAGTTCCGCAACCCCTGGGAATGGACGATCGCCAGCCTGCGGGCACTCGACATGCCGGCGCCGCCCGCCCAGCGCACGGCCGGGCTGCTTCAGGAACTTGGAATGCCGGTCTGGCGTCCGACTTCCCCCGCGGGCTTCGACGACATCGCCGCCAGCTGGGCCGGCCCCGATGCGCTGGTCCGCAGGGTCGAGGCAGCCGGACGCTTCGCCACCGCCGCCGGCCAGGGCGTCGACGCCCGGGCCCTGGCGCCCAAGATGCTGGGCGCGGCGCTCAGCACTGTCACCGCGACAGCGATCAGCCGCGCCGAGAGCCCGGCGACGGGGCTTGCGCTGCTGCTCGTCTCGCCCGAATTCCTCAAGAGGTAGTCATGGATCGAAGGAGCTTCCTCGCCACCGGCGCGAGCGGCGTCGCCGCCGTCACCTTCGCCCCGCGCCTGGCCTTCGCAGCGGCCGCGACCGACCGCCGCTTCCTGTTCGTGATCCAGCGCGGCGCCGCCGATGGCCTTGCCATCCTCGCCCCGACCGGTGACCCGGGCTATGCCAGGCTCCGCCCACAACTGGGCGCCGAGGCCGGTAGCGGGACAAGGCTCGACGGCATGTTCGCGCTCCACCCGGCACTGAAGCAGGTCGCGGCGATGACCGCGTCGAAGCAGGCGCTGCTGGTCCACGCGGTTGCCTCCCCGTATCGCGACCGCTCGCACTTCGACGGGCAGAACGTGCTCGAGACCGGCGGCGCACTGCCCTACCGGATGCGCGACGGCTGGATGAACCGCCTGGTCCGGACCATGCCCGACAACCCGCAGGCGATCGCCTTCGCCCCCGCCGTGCCGCCCGCCCTTCGCGGCGCGGCGCGGGTCGCCACCTATGCGCCCTCCAACCTCCCCGATGCCAGTGACGACCTCATGATCCGCGTTGGTGACCTGTACGCGCAGGATCCCCAGCTCGGCCCGCTGTGGAACGAGGCATTGGCGGCGCGGACCAAGGCGGGGGATCTTGCGACCGGCCGGGGCGCGGCCGCCGCGGGCGCGCTCGCGGCACGCATGATGAAAGGGCCCGGCGGCGCGCGGATCGGAATGGTCGAGACCGACGGCTGGGATACCCACACCGCGCAACGGGGGCGCCTCAATGCGCAGCTGACCGGGCTCGATGCCCTGCTTGCCGCCTATCGCGACGGGCTGGGGGAGGACTGGAAGAACACGCTCGTGCTGGTCGCCACCGAATTCGGCCGTACGGCGCATGAGAATGGCACGGGCGGCACCGACCACGGGACCGGCTCTGGCGCGTTCCTGCTCGGCGGATCGGTTGCCGGCGGCAAGGTCCTGGCGGACTGGCCGGGCCTCGCACCGGCCGCGCTATACGAGGAGCGCGACCTCAAGCCGACGATCAATCTCGATGCGCTGATCGCGACCGCGCTCGGCCAGCATTTCGGACAGGACCCCGCACGGCTGGCGCAGCTGCTGTTCCCGGAAACCGCCTCTGCGCCGCTGCGCCAGTCGTTGATCCTGAGCTGAAGAAGGCCGCGCCGGCCTTCTGACTGCGCTGGTCGCAGCAGGGGCGAGGAAAGCGGGCGTTCCCAGGCAGGTGCGGCGGACAAGTGCCCTCGTCCACCAGAGGTGACGCTGGTCACTTCGAAGATGCTGGCTGGGGCGGCAGGATTCGAACCTGCGAATGCCGGTACCAAAAACCGGTGCCTTACCACTTGGCGACGCCCCAGTGCGCGCGGCGGCTTATAGCGATTGCGCGGCGCTCGGGAAGCCTCGACTTGCCGTGGCTCGTCAGGCAGCGCGCGGGCGGTGCGGGAGCAGCGGGACGGGCCTCGTCGCGACACGGTCGAGGGGTGCCGGCGCCGGCGGAATGGCCGGACGGCCGAACAGAAAGCCCTGCAGCTGGCCGCAGCCGAGCAGGGTCATCTGCTCGGCCTGCTCGGCGGTCTCGATCCCTTCCGCGGTAACCTCCAGCCGGAGGCCGCGGGCGAGGGTCAGGATGGATTCGATGATGGCGCGTTCGGGCGGGCGTCCGGGCCGCGCCGCCGCGGCAGTGAAGCTGCGGTCGATCTTGACCTTGGTGAAGGCGCCGCTGACCAAGCAATTGAAGTTCGAATAGCCCATCCCGAAATCGTCGAGGACGAGGCGCACGCCAACCGCGCGCAGCTGCTCGAGCGTGGCCCGCGTGGTGCTGTCGTCGGCGAGGAAGATGCTTTCGGTGACTTCCAGCTCGAGCCGCTGGGCCGACAGCCCGCTGGTCCCGAGAGCATGGATGACGTGGCCGACGAGGACCGACCCGGCGGCGAGCTGCGCGCTCGACACGTTCACGGCGACGCGTGCCTCGTCCTCCCATCCCGCGGCTTCGCGGCAGGCTTCGCGCAGGACCCAGTTGCCGACCTGCCCGATCAGCCCGGCGTCCTCGATCACGGGCACGAACAGGTCGGGCGGAACGTCGCCGCGCGTGGGATGATTCCAGCGCAACAGCGCCTCGCGGGCAATCACCTGGTGGGTCTGGCTGTTGACGATCGGCTGATAGGCAAGGCTCAACTCGCCGCTCTTGAGTGCCGAACGCAGGTCGCTCTCCAGCGCGCGGTTGGCGGCCGCCTGTTCGGCCATCCAGGCAGCGAAGAAATGAAACCCTCCCCGGCCCGCGTCCTTGGCGCTGTAGAGGGCAAGGTCGGCGCTGCGGGTCAGCTCCTCCTGCGTCACGCCATCGGTCGGGGCGACGGCGATGCCGATGGTCGCACCGATGTTGAGGTCGGCGGCGCCGATCCGATAGGGCGCCGAGAGCACGCGGATGATCTCCTCGGCAAGCCGGGCGAGGTCGGCGCGGCTGTGGCCAAGGGTCAGCACCAGCGCGAACTCGTCGCCGCCGAGGCGCCCGACACGCGGCCCAGGCGCGACGCGCTCAAGACGGCGCGCCACCTCGCACAGCAGTTCATCCCCGATTTCATGGCCGAGCGTGTCGTTGACGAGCTTGAAGCGGTCGAGGTCGACCAGCATCAGCGCGCAGCCGCCATGACCGACGTGACGGCGCAGCAGGGCCTCCTCAAGGAGCTCGCGGATGAGGAGGCGGTTGGCCAGCCCCGTCATGAGGTCGTGACGGGCGGCGGTGACGCTGTCGTGGCCGGTAAGCCTGGTCGCGGTGATGTCGGACCCCACGCCCCGCCAGCCGAGCAGCCGGCCGTGGTCGCCGATGACGGGCTTTCCCGACAGGGAGAACCACGCGCGGCCGCCAAGGGCGGGAACGGCGACGTCGCGGAACGAGCGTGACCCGCGCAACGCCTCGATGATCGAGCGCATGCCGGCGGAGACGGGCGCGATGCGTCCATGCGGATCGAGCAGCTGGAAGGCGGACACCCCGACAAGGGCCTCCGCGCTGGTCCCGAGCGCATCGGCAAAGTCGTTCGAAACGCGGCTGATGGTAAGGTCGGGCCCCAGTTCCCACAGCCATTCGCTGCCCGAAGCGTCGAATTCGCGCAGGAGGGTGATGAGCTCGGCCTTTTCCTGCAGCTCGATGGTGGCGCTGAGGTGGCCCGCGAACTGCGCGGCATTCCACAGCACGGCGTAGGTCAGCAGCGCCGCGAAAAGAGGAAGGAGAAGCGGAATGGCCACCGGGTCGAGCGAGGTCATGCTGACGAAGCCCGCCACCGCAACCGCCGCGACGTAGCACAGCGCGGCCGGGGGCACGGTCGACAGGGTAACGCTCGCACCGCTGGCCATGCCGAACAGGACGACGACGGTGATTAGCTGGTCGTAGACAGGGATCTGCTGGAACCAGAAGACCGACGGGAGGACCCAGAGGATGCTGAGGAAGGCAATGGGCGGAAGGATCGTTCGGATCGTCGCCGGCTTGCGAAGGGCATAGGACGGGTCGTGCTTGAGGCGGGCGACACGGGCCCAGCGCGCAAGGCAAAAAAACAGGAGGGTGGAGAACCAGATCGCGACCTCGGCCTTGGGCACGTCGCGCCACAGGCAGGCGGCAAGGATCAGGGCGGCGAAGACGTTGACGATGATGGTGAGCGGCACCATCCGCACGAAAGCGTCGATCTGACCCTGCCGAACGCGATGCGCGCGGCAATCGGCCGGAGGAGCGAGGAAGCAGAGTTGCAGCAAGGGGATGCGCGGCGGCGGTGCGAATCCCTCGCTCATGCTTTGTTGCCCCCCTGCCACGAGGCCGGCGGTAGCCCGGAATTACCAATGAAAGCTGAAGAATAGATCCGGTCTGACGAGCCCCCTCGCCGAAACGGAGCGACCCTGCCTAGTCGAGTTCTTTCCGGTAGGTTTCAGGCAGCCAGATCGCGCTGACCACGAAGGCCATCGCCACCACCGCGATCGTATACCACAGGCCGGCATAGGCATCGCCGGTGCGGACCACGATATATTGGCTGATCAACGGCAGGAAACCGCCGAAATAGCCCGAACCGATGTGGTAGGGAACGCTCATCGACGTATAGCGAATGCGGGCGGGGAACATCTCGACCAGGATCGCGGCAACCTGGCCGTAGGTCATCGCCGACAGCGCGACCATCACCGCCACCGCGAAGATGATCATCCACGGGCGTTTCTCGGCGGGATCGGCCTTGTCAGGATAGCCGGCGGCGGCGAGCGTCGCGGTGTAGTTCGCTTGGTCGAAGCCCTCGATCCGCTGGTCGCCGACCCGCAGCGCCACGGCCCCGGTTTCCGCCTTGGTATAGCTGACACCGCGCTTCGACAGGTAGTTCAGCGCCTGCGCGCAGGGCGTCTTGTGCTTGGAAGCGAAGACGTTGAAGTCGCAATCGGCCGGCAGCTCCAGCGTCACCGGATTGGCCGCCGCCGCGCGGGCGAGCGCGGGATTGGCGCCGTTCGCCATCAAGTGGAACAGCGGGAACAGGAGCACCAAGGTGAGGGCGTAGCCGATCAGCAAGACCTTCTTGCGCCCGACCCGGTCCGACAGCGCTCCGAAGCCGACGTAGAGCGGGGCGGCGAGCGAGGCACCGGCGGCCATGTAGAGCAGCGCCTCGGTCTCGCCGACGCGCGCGGTGCCCTGGAGGAAGTAGAGCGTCCCGAACTGGCTGGTGTAGTAGATCACCGTCAGGCCCGCGGCGACGCCGAACAGGGCGACCAGCACCCGCTTGATGTTGCCGGGATAGGTCAGGCTGTCCTTGAACGGATTGCGGCTGGTGGTGCCGGCTTCCTTCATCGCCTTGAACACCGGGCTCTCGTTCAGCTTCATCCGGATGTAGAGCGAGACCGCGAGCATGATCAGGCTGGCGAGGAACGGGATGCGCCAGCCCCAGGCGTCGAATTGCTCGGGCGTCAGGGCGGCGCGGCAGGCGAGCACCATGATCAGGCTGAGGAGGAAGCCGCCGACCACGCTGACCTGGATCCAGCTGGTATATTGGCCGCGCTTGCCGGGCGGGGCGTGCTCGGCGACGTAAATCGCGGCGCCGCCATATTCGCCGCCAAGGGCAAGACCCTGAAGCAGGCGCAGGCCGACCAGCAGCGCGGGCGCTAGGAGGCCGGCATTGGCGTAGGTCGGCAGGAAGCCGATCGCCGCGGTGGCGCCGCCCATCAGGCTGATGGTGATGAGGAAGGTGTATTTGCGGCCGACGCGGTCGCCGAACCAGCCGAACAGCAAGGCGCCCAAGGGCCTAACCCCAAAGCCGGCACCGAAGGCGGCGAGGCTGGCGAGGGTTGCGGCGGTGGGATTGTCGGCAGGGAAGAACAGGCGGCCGAGCAATGCGGCGAGGATCCCGTAGACGAAGAAGTCATACCATTCGAACACGGTCCCGAGCGCGCTGGCGGTGATGACCAGCCGGTCGCGCTGCGGATCGACGACGTAGGAATCCGCTGCGTTTGCGGAAGTGCTTGCCATGCTCGTGAAATCCCCCTCGCCAGCGGTTCTAGCGAGGCGGATAGCGAGGGCAAGCGCCCCCGCCGTCCCGATCAGCCGAGGCGGCCGTTGACCAGCTCGTCGTAATCCTGCGCCAGCTGCTGCTGGACCGCGCCGATCTCGAAGTTCCACGGGCCGGCCGACTGGACAAAGGTCACTTCGGCGGCCGAGCCGGTGAGGAAGAAGCTCTGGAAGGTTTCCAGCTCTTCCGGCCAGATCGCGCGTTCCTGGACTTCGATCCCGCGGCGCTGGGCAAGATCGATCAGGGTCTGGCGGGTTAAGCCGTTAAGGAAGCAGTCGGGCGTCGGCGTGTGGATAACATTGTCGCGGATGAAGAAGGCATTGGCGCCGGTCGCCTCCGCCACCTGCCCGCGCCAGTCCATCATTAGCGCATCGTCAAAGCCGCGGCTGTCGGCGCGCGCCTTGGACATGCTGGCGATCATGTAGAGACCCGAAGCCTTGCTCTGCGTCGGCGCCGTATAAGGCGCGGGGCGACGCCATTCGGCAAGGTCGAGGCGGATGCCCCTGGCGGCCTTTTCGGGCGGATAATATTTGCCCCAGTTCCAGGCGGCGATGGCGAGGTGCGGCTTGGTCCCAATGGGGTTCACCCCCATGCTTTCCGACCCGCGCCAGGCGACCGGACGCATGTAGGCGTCGACGAGGTTATTAGCCTTCAGCACTTCCTCGCAGGCGGCGTCGATCTCGGCCACGCTCCACGGAAGTTCGAAGCCGATCAGCTCGGCCGAGCGGCGGAGGCGGGCGCTGTGATCGGACAGGCGGAAGATCTTGCCGCCGTAGGCGCGCTGCCCTTCGAACACGCTGGACGCATAATGGAGGGCGTGGGTCAGCACGTGGACGTTGGCTTCGCGCCACGGCACCAGTTTGCCGTCGAACCAGATCCAGCCGTCGCGGTCGTCAAAGCTCACGTGCATAGTCCCCTGGATTGCTTGAGCCCGCGCTTAGGAGCCGCGCGTCTCAGCCGCAAGCTCCGCCGAGCGGGCGGTCGCCGCCGCCAGCGTGCGATCGATCAGGCCCGGAAGCTCGGCGTCGAGCACCTTGAGGCCGGCTTCGGTGGTTCCCCTCGGGCTGGTCACGCGGCGGGCGAGGTCGTCCATCGCCTCCCCGCTCGAGGCGGCAAGCCAGGCCGAGCCGAGCACGGCTTCGCGCGCTGCGGTGAGGGCGAGTAAGGGATCGAGGCCCCTGCCCTCACCGGCGGCGGCGAAGGCGGCGATGAAGCGGGCGACATAGGCGGGGGTCGAACCGGCAACAAAGCCGATCGCGCCAAACTCCTCCTCGGTCGCGCACCAGGGGGCGAAGCCGAGCATCGAGAACCAGGGCTGAAGCTCGGACTGGAGCGCCGCGTCCGAACAGAGGAGCGGCAGGACGCCGCGGCGAACCGCGACCGGCAGGTTGGGCATCACCCGGACGACCGCACGGGCGCGGGGGAACAGGCCCTGCAGGGTCGCCATGTCGGCGCCGGCGAGGATCGAGATGATGGTCGTCTTTGACGTGATCCAATTGGCGACCTCGGGCGCGAGGGTGCGCAACTGCTGCGGCTTGAAGCCGAGGACGATCCGGTCGGGGATGAGCCCGGCCTCGCCCGCGCCGCGGACGGTGCGGATACCCGGGACCGGCGTGCCGCTGGGGCGGACGGCGGTGAAGCTGGCGGGGTTCTCACCGGCAGCGAGCCAGCCGGCGACCATCGCCGAGCCCATGTTTCCGCAGCCGTAGAAGAGGGTGTGGGTCATGGATGCGCTCGCTCGAAGTTGTCGAAGTTTACAGGGTACGGGGTGCCGGAAGTGGCGCTATTCCGCCAATTTCGCGATTCGCGGGCGGTTCGAAAGCCCGAACAGCCGAAGCAGGCGAAATCCTACATTGCAAGCCGGTCAGGCTTCGCCCGCGGTCTCGATCAGGGCGGCCGAAATGGCTTCGCTCGGACTCTTGCCTCCCCACATGACGAACTGGAAGACGGGGTAGAAGCGTTCGCACTCCTCCAGCGCGGCCTCGCTCAGCGCCTCGGCCTGTTCGAAGCTGAGGCCATCGTCGCCGCCGTCCATCAGCGCGGCATAGCGAAAAACGATCAGGCCGCTCGACGACCAGAGTTCGAAATGGCCGAGCCAGAGCTGCTCGTTCACCAGGCCGAGCGTCTCGTACATGGCGGCACGCTTGTCGGCGGATACCTTAACGTCGGGGAAGGCCAGGAACTGGAGAACCTGGTCCTCGGGCCGCCACACGCCGCGCAATTCATATTGCGCCCAGCTGCCGGGCGCGGAGGCGACGATCTCGCCGTCGCCGGTCCGCTCGCACGCCCAGCCGCGCGCTTCGAAATAGGCTTCGAGCACTTCGATCGGGGCGCCGTCGTCGCGCTCCTCGCCCTGATTTTCCTCGTCGCGCGCCAGAACGCTCACTCCTCGGGCGTTTCGATGCCGGTCACCCCGGCAGGCGGCGCCTTGGCATCGCCGGTCGGGACCTTGCGGGCCTTGCCGCCCTTCAGCGCGGCCACTTCGGCCTTCAGGGTCTCGACCTCCTCGCGGGCGGTTGCGGCCATCTGCTTGACCGCTTCGAATTCCTCGCGGGAGACGAAGTCCATACCGGCGACCCATTCCTTCGCCCGCTCGCGCATTCCGTCCTGAGCCTCGCGGGTCATTCCGGCGACCGTGCCGGCGGCGCCGTTCATGATCTTCACCAGATCTTCGAAGAAGCGGTTCTGCGACTGCATAATCTTGACCCCCAGATTCTATCGCGCCGACGTGATCCCGAGCGGCGCCCGGTCAGCGCCCGGATTAAGGCGCCCGATCTCGAAATTGAGCGCGGTCGCCAGGCACAGCCACGCCAGATAAGGCAGAAGCAGCAGCCCGGCTACCCTGTTGACGCGGAGGAAGAAACTGACGGTGAGGCAGGCGCCGACCGCCATCGCGATGACGATGATGAAGGCCCAGTCGATCGCGCCTGCGCCAAAGAAGACCGGCGACCACAGGTAGTTGAGCGCAAGCTGGACGAAGAAGATGATGAGGCCGAGGCGGCGATACCGGCTTTGCGGAGCGACCAGCACAATCGCCAGTGCAAGGCCCATCAGCGTGTAGAGGGTCGTCCAGGCGACGCCGAACACCCAGCCGGGCGGCATGAAGCTCGGCTTTTCGACCATGTCGAACCAGGGGTTGCCGAAGCCCGAATTGGACACATAGCCCGACAAATTGCCAGCAATGACCACCAGCGGAACGGTGATGAGCGCCATCTGCCACCACTTCCAATGGTGCCAGCCATGCTGTGAATGTGTCGCCAAAGCTCAGGATTCCTTTCGTGCTGCCAGCAGGAACTCGACATTGCCCTCGGGTCCTGTGATCGGGCTACGCGTCACGCCAAGAACCGTCCAACCCCGCGAAGCGATCCATTGTTGCGCTTCCGTGACGACGCGCTCGTGGACCGCCTCGTCACGGACCACCCCACCCTTGCCGACTTCAGCGCGGCCGGCTTCGAACTGGGGTTTGACGAGCAGCAGCGCGTGGCCGGAAGGGACAATGAAATCAACGGCCTTGTCGAGGACCTTGTGAAGCGCAATGAAGCTCGCGTCGCAGACGAGAAGGTCGATCGGTTCGGGGATATGCTCGGCGGTGAGGTGCCGGGCGTTGGTCTGTTCGAGGACGACCACGCGCGAATCCTGGCGCAATTTCCAGGCCAGCTGGTTGGTGCCGACGTCGACCGCATAGACCTTCGCCGCGCCGCGCGAGAGGAGGACGTCGGTGAACCCCCCGGTCGAGGAGCCGACGTCGAGGCAGGTCGCGCCCGCGGGATCGATGCCGAAATGGTCGAGCCCGCCGACCAGCTTCAGCCCGCCGCGGGAAACCCAGGGATGGTCCTTTCCGCGCACCTCGAGTGGGGCGTCGGAGGGAATCGTGTCCCCGGCCTTGGCGATCTTGCGCTCACCCGCGAAGACGACGCCGGCCATGATCAGGGCCTGCGCGCGCGAGCGGGACTCGGCGAGGCCGCGATCGACGAGCGCCTGGTCTACGCGCTGCTTGGCCAAGGGTTCAGGCCCGCGCGCCATTCTCCAGGCCGACGCTGTTGCGGCGCAGGGCTTTCAGGACCGTATCGACGATGTGCGGGGCGTTGAGGCCGGCTTCGTCATACTGCTTGGTCGGATTGTCCTGGTCTTGGAAGGAGTCGGGCAGGCGCATGGTGCGAAGCTTGAGGCCGGCGTCGATCAGGCCTTCGTCGCTCGCCATGGTGAGGACGTGCGCGCCAAACCCGCCGACTGCCGCTTCCTCGATAGTGACGGCGACCTCGTGGCTGGTGAGGAGCTTGCGGATCAGCGCTTCATCGAGCGGTTTCGCAAAGCGGAGGTCGGCGACGGTGGTGCTGAGGCCCATGCTCTCGAGCTGCTCGGCGGCCTTTTCGGCTTCTTCCAGGCGGGTGCCGAGCGAAAGGATGGCGACGGTCTTGCCTTCGCGGACCACGCGGCCCTTGCCTATTTCGAGCTCAAGCGGCTCGGCCGGCATGGCGAGGCCGCGGCCGTTGCCGCGCGGATAGCGGACCGCGATCGGACCGCTGTCATGCTTGGCCATGGTGTGGACCATGTGGGTCAGTTCAACCTCGTCCGCGGCGGCCATGACGACGAAGTTGGGCAGCGTGCAGAGGTAGGCGAGGTCGAACGAGCCGGCGTGGGTCGCGCCGTCGGCCCCGACCAGACCGGCGCGGTCCATCGCGAAGCGGACTGGCAGGTTCTGGATCGCGACGTCGTGGACCACCTGATCGTAGGCGCGCTGGAGGAAGGTCGAATAGATGGCGCAGAACGGGCGGAAGCCCTCGGCGGCGAGGCCGGCGGCGAAGGTCACCGCATGCTGTTCGGCGATGCCGACGTCGAACATCCGGGTCGGGTGCGCGGCGCCGAACACGTCGAGGCCGGTGCCGCCGGGCATGGCGGCGGTGATGGCGACGATCTTCTCGTCACGGTTGGCCTCGGCGACGAGGGCGTCGGCGAACACCTTGGTGTAGGCGGGCGGGCCGCCGCCGGGGCCCTTGTCCTGCTGGCCGGTGACGACGTCGAACTTGACCACGCCATGATATTTGTCGGCGCTGCTTTCGGCCGGGGCATAGCCCTTGCCCTTCTGGGTCACGGCATGGATCAGCATCGGGCCGTGGTCGCTGTCGCGGACGTTCTCCAGGATCTCGACCAGGCCGATGACGTCATGCCCGTCGACCGGCCCGACGTAATAGAAGCCCAGTTCCTCGAACAGGGTGCCGCCGGTCATCATGCCGCGGGCATATTCCTCGAGGCGTTCGGCGGCGTTGCGCATCGGCTTCGGCAGGTGGCCGGCAAGGCGCGCGGCGAGCTTGCGGGGGGAAAGATACTTGTTGCTGGAAACCAGCCGGGCGAGCGCATTGCGCAGGTTGCCGACTGGGGGCGCGATCGACATGTCGTTGTCGTTCAAAATGACGATCAGCCGGCTGCCGCCAGCCTCGGCATTGTTCATCGCTTCAAACGCCATGCCGGCGGTCGCGGCGCCGTCGCCGATCACCGCGATGGCGCGGCGGTTGGCGCCTTCGAGCCGGGAGGCGACCGCAAAGCCCAGCGCGGCGGAAATGCTGGTCGAACTGTGCGCCGCGCCGAACGGGTCATATTCGCTTTCGCTGCGCTTGGTGAAGCCCGACAGGCCCCCGCCCATGCGCAGGGTGCGGATGCGGTCGCGGCGGCCGGTGACGACCTTGTGCGGATAGCATTGGTGGCCGACGTCCCAGACCAGTTTGTCGCTGGGCGTATCGAACACATAGTGGATGGCGACCGTCAGCTCGACCACGCCGAGGCCGGCGCCAAGGTGGCCGCCGGTGACCGACACGGCGGAGATGACTTCCTGCCGAAGCTCGTCACACAGCTGCGGCAGCTGGCTCTTGTCGAGGGCCCGGATGTCGGCGGGCAGGTGGATGGTGTCGAGGAGCGGGGTGTCGGGGCGCGAACTCATAAGCCGTCCTCCCTACAACCAGCGTGAAGCGAAGTCGAATAGGGCTTTCGCTCCTACCCGCCGGCGCTGGCGATCAGGCGCAGTCCTCGCAGGTGCCGCGCACTTCGATCACCGGGCGGGTCGGTGCAAAGCCGCTCTTTTCGGCGGCCTTGCGGACGTCGTTGGCGATGGTGTCATTGTCGATGTGCTTGGCCTGGCCGCAGCTGTCGCAGATCAGGAAGATGCAGTCGTGCAGGCAGCCCGGATGGTTGTTCGCGACATAGGCATTGGCGCTCTCGACCCGGCGGGCGAGGTTGGCGCCGACGAACAGGTCGAGGATGCGGTAGACGCTGTTGGCCGCGACCCGGCGTTCCTGCGCCTTGGAGACGGCCTCGGCAATGTCGTAGGCGGACGCCGGGCGGTCGAAGCCGGCCAGCGCGTCGAACACCGCTTCGCGCATCCCGGTCCATTGTTCGCCACTGCCGGTGAGACGCTCCTTCGCGGCGCTCTTGAGGTCGGAGCCGCCGTGCGCGTGGTGATCATGCTTGGCCATGGTATAACAATAAGCCTCGCGCCTGCGACCGGCAAGTGAACCACCATCGTTGCCGCGGCGTTACAATGGCCATGCCCGCCCCTGCCCCGACCAGCGCGCCCGCCGACGAGCCGGTCCGGCGCGACGCGCATGAAGGCGAGGGCGCGACCCGTGGCACCAACCGGATGGAAGCCTTTGCCGACGGGGTGTTCGCGATCGCCTTCACCCTGTCGATCTTCAACCTCGTGCTTCCCGAGCTTGGGCGCGAGGGCGCGAACCTAGGCCGCGACTTGCTGGCCGAATGGCCGCAGACGCTTGGCTATGCCGCCTCGTGTTTCGTCATCGGGCTGTACTGGATCCACCATCATTTCTCGGGCGCGATCTACCGGACGACGGGGCACTGGTTCCTGATCGCGACGACGCTGTTCCTGACCATGATCGGCTATATCGCCTTTCCGGTGCGGACCTTCGCCGCAAGCCTCGCGCATCCCGAAGCACAGCGCGACGCCGCGGTATTCCTGGTGACCAGCCTTGCGCTGGTGTCCTGTTCCTGGCTGCTGAAGTGGACGATCGGCAACCGCCACGGGCATGTCGATGCGCGGCTGGAGCAGGGATATGTCGCGCGCCTGACGCGGCGCTACCGGCTGGTGACGGCGTGGAATGTCGCTGCGGCCGTGCTGGTCTGGGCCGAGTGGCGGGTCGGCATCGTGATGGCGCTGCTGGGACTGGTCATCAAGCTGAGGCCGCCGGAAACGCCGCGCTATCAGACCGAAGCGCCGCCGATCGAGGGCGAAAGCTAGCGTCGCCCGAAGGGGTGCGCGGTGCCGCGGCGGTTGAGGTCGTGGCCGAGCGCGAGGATCAGCACGCCGAGCATGGTCGCGACCGCTTCGGTCCCGTCATGCGGCAAGGTCATCGCGCCGCCCATCACGCCAAGCCCGAGCCCGCCGACCGCGCTTGGCATCACGAAGCCATGTTCCATGACCCCGCGGCCGAGCGCAAAGGCGCCGAGCGCCATCGCCAGGGTGAGGCCCACCTCGTGGATCCAGTGCGATCCGAGCAATCCGCCGAAGGCCGACATGGCCGCGATCAGCACGGTGGTCGCGATGCAATGCACCAGGCACAGCCCGGACAAGCCAATGGCAAGTCGGTCCCACAGGGCGTTCGAGGCGTGCGTTCTGGTCATGAGCGTCGGTATGCAATGTTATAGTGCAACATCGGCGGGGTTACAACATCACCGGGGGAGCCCGCACACGAAATTTTCGTGGAAGGAGGTAGGACAATCGGTCCGCTTGCCCGCGTTCGTGCGCGCGAGCATATGGCGGCCGCATATGAACGCCCCTGCCCTCGTCCCGTCCCGAGCGCGCCCGCTCGCCGTGTCCAACTGGCTGCTCAGCATCTGCGCGCTGATCTTCGTCATGGTGGTGGTCGGCGGGATCACCCGGCTGACCGAAAGCGGGCTGTCGATCACCGAGTGGAAGCCGATCACCGGTGCGATACCGCCGCTGACCGAGGCGCAGTGGAGCCACCAGTTCGAGCTCTACAAGCGGATCCCAGAATATCAGCAGCTCAACAGCGGGATGACGCTGGCCGAATTCAAGAGCATCTTCTTCTGGGAATGGGTGCACCGCCAGCTCGGCCGAGTGATCGGGCTGGTCGCGCTGGTGCCGCTGGTGTGGTTCGCGGCGCGCAAGGCGATTCCGAACGGCTATGGCTGGCGGACGGGAAGCATCTTCCTGCTCGTCTGCGTGCAGGGCGCGATCGGCTGGTGGATGGTGGCGAGCGGCCTGACCGAACGGACCGACGTCAGCCACGTGCGCCTTGCCGTCCACCTGCTGACCGCGCTGTTCATCTTCGGCTTCACCTTGTGGACCGCGTTCGACCTGCGCAGTCCGGGCGCTGAACCGCGGCGGGTGCCGACGATCGGGCTGTGGGCCTTTGCCGCGCTGGCGCTGCAATTGCTATTCGGCGCCTATGTCGCGGGCCTCGATGCGGGCTATGCCTTCAACACCTGGCCGCTGATGGGCGGCGAGCTTTATCCCGAAGCCGCGCCCTGGCTTGAGCCGGTGATGCGCAATTTCGTCGACAATCCGGTGACCGTGCAGTTCATCCACCGCTGGTGGGCCTTCGTGGTGCTGGTCCTGGCGGTGGTCGTGGCGCGCAACGTCAAGGCGGCCGGTGGACGCCGCGAATCGATCTTTCTCCATGCGGCGATCGGGATCCAGATCCTGCTCGGCATCTGGACCCTGCTGTCGGGCGTCAGCCTGCACGTCGCGGTGGCGCACCAGGCGACCGCGGTGCTGGTGGTGGCGAGCTTCGTTGCCGCGGTGCACCGGCTGGCCCAAGCCGGCCAGGGCGCCTCGACTGCGCTCGGCACGGACCGGGATGACGGGCGCACCTACGTCCCGCTGATCCCGAGCGAAGTCGAGGGACCGTGACCATCGCCACCGTCTATTGCGTCTTCGCGGATGCGGACGAGGCCGAGCGGATCGGGCGCAAGGTGGTCGAGGAACGGCTGGCGGCCTGCGTCAACGTCCTTGCCCCCTGCCGCTCCTTCTACCGCTGGGACGGGGCGGTGCAGCAGGCGCGCGAAGTACCGGTCCTGTTCAAGACGACGCAGGCCGCGGCCGGGCGGCTGGTCGATCGGCTTGCGCTGCTTCACAGCTATGACGTGCCGGCGATCACCGTCTGGCCGGTCGAGCAGGCGCTCGGCGCTTATGCGGCATGGGTGAGCGAAAGCGTGCGCGAGGACTGACGCGTGGCCGATTTCCAGACCCCCAATCTCGCGTCGCGCGACTTCGATACGACGGTCGCCTTCTTCGCGACGCTGGGATTTAGCGTCGGTTATCGGGACAGCGGCTGGCTGATCCTTCGGCGGGGCAGCCTGTGCCTCGAATTCTTCCTGTTCGCCGGGCTCGACGCGGAGCAGAGCAATTTCGGCGCGTGCCTGCGGCTCGACGATCTCGATGGCTTTTATGCCAAGTGTGTCGCCGCGGGCGTGCCGGTGAAGAACGAGGGAGCGCCGCGGCTGCATCCGCCCAAAACCGAACATTGGGGCGGGCGCCGGGCCGCGCTGCTCGATCCCGATTTCAACCTTCTGCACCTCATCCAGAACGATTGAGGCGGGGCAACGGGCTTCGTTTTCAGCGGTTTTCCGCGGGACGAAGCGGGCTTCCTAAAAGCCGGGGTATTATTTTACCCGCCTAGAAACCCGCTGTTTTGCTTGACTTTCGGACGCCCCGACGCGAATAGGCCGCTCAAGCGCTGCCCCTCCGGGCGGCGTTTTCCTGTTTGAAAAGGGTTTTCAGCCATGAAGGCGCTGATGAAGACCACCAAGTCGGCCAAGCCGGCTGAGGTCGAGAAGAAGTGGCATTTGATCGATGCCGAAGGTCTGGTCGTTGGCCGCGTGGCCACGCTGATCGCGAACATCCTGCGCGGCAAGCATAAGCCGAGCTTCACCCCGCACGTCGATTGCGGCGATCATGTCGTCGTGATCAACGCCGACAAGGTGCGCTTCACCGGCCGCAAGCTGCAGCAGAAGATCTACTACAAGCACACCGGTTATGCGGGCGGCCTCAAGGAGACCACCGCGGCCAAGGTGCTGGAAGGTCGTTTCCCCGAGCGCGTGCTCGAGAAGGCCGTCGAGCGGATGATCCCGCGCGGTCCCCTCGGCCGTGACCAGATGCGTGCGCTGCACCTCTACAACGGGACCGAGCATCCGCACGCCGGTCAGGACCCGCAGACGCTCGACGTCGCGTCGATGAACCGCAAGAACAAGGTGGGCGCATAACATGGCCGACAAGAAGTCCCTCGCCGATCTCGGCTCGCTGACCAGCCAGCCGGCCCCGGCTCCCGAAGCCGACGCCGCTCCGGCCGAGACCGCCGCTGACGCCAATGGCGCTGCTCCGGAAGCCGCCAGCGACGAGCCGGCCCCGTTCGTTCCCGCCGTGTCGGATGCGCCGCTGCGCGAGCAGCAGCTCGACAAGTTCGGCCGCGCTTATGCGACCGGCCGCCGCAAGGACGCCGTTGCGCGCGTCTGGCTGAAGCCGGGTTCGGGCAAGATCGTGGTCAATGGCCGCGACCAGGAAGTCTATTTCGCGCGTCCGACGCTGCGCCTCGTCATCAACCAGCCGTTCGGGATCACCGATCGCGCCGGCCAGTATGACATCATCGCCACCGTCAAGGGCGGCGGGCTGTCGGGCCAGGCGGGTGCGGTGCTTCACGGTATCGCCCAGGCGCTGACCCGCTACGAGCCGATCCTGCGCACCACCGTCAAGCGCGCCGGCTTCCTGACCCGCGATCCGCGCGTCGTCGAGCGTAAGAAGTACGGCAAGGCGAAGGCCCGCCGCAGCTTCCAGTTCTCGAAGCGCTAAGCTTCCTTTCAGACCTCAAACAGGAAGAGGCGTCCCGGTTCGGCCGGGGCGCCTTTTTCTTTGTCGGTCGGGGATCAGAGCTTGGGCGGCGCCGCGCCGGCCTTGTCCCAGCGGTCCTGCAGCGCCTTGTAGGTGTCGGTGCGCTGCTCTGGCAGGCCTTCGGTGTTGAGCCAGGCGCGGTGGATGCTTTCGGCACCGAAGTGCGAGAAGGGCCTGAAGCCGGAAGGATCGTCGAAGGCAGCGACCGTCAGGTCCATCATCTCGCTGCCTTCGAGGAAGCGGAAGCCTAGCGTGGTGCCGCAGGTCGCGCAGAACGGCCGCTCGGCGATCGGCGAGCTGCGATACCAGTCGGGCTCCCCGTCCCAACGGACATCGGCCTGCCGCACGTTGAGCATGGCAAGGCTGACGTTGCCGCTGGCCCGCTGGCACATGCGGCAATGGCACAGATAGGGCTTGGCGTCGTCCGCCACCTCGGCGGTGAAGCGCTTGGCGCCGCACAGGCAGCCGCCGGTCATGCTCGTCATTGGATCACCTCGTCGGCGCAAAGCGTAGCGAAGCAATACGGCGGTCGGAAGTGGATTGCTTCGCTTCGCTCGCGATGACGGCGCGGCTACCCCTTTTGCAGGTGCTTGCGCCCGAGCAGCTCGGCGATCTGCACCGCGTTCAGCGCCGCGCCCTTGCGCAGATTGTCGCTGACGCACCACAGGTTGAGGCCATTCTCGACCGTCGTGTCTTCCCGGACGCGCGACACGAAGGTGGCATAATCGCCGACGCATTCGACCGGGGTGACGTAACCGCCGGGTTCGCGCTTATCGACCAGCATCACGCCGGGGGCTTCGCGCAGGATGTCCTGTGCTTCCTGGGCCGAGATGTCGCGCTCGAACTCGATGTTGATGCTTTCCGAATGGCCGACGAACACCGGCACGCGGACGCAGGTGGCGGTCACCTTGATCTTGGGATCGAGGATCTTCTTGGTCTCGACCACCATCTTCCATTCTTCCTTGGTGGTGCCGTCCTCCAGGAAGTCGTCGATGTGCGGGATGACGTTGAAGGCGATCTGCTTGGGGTAGAACGACGGTTCGACGCTGTCCCCGACGAAGATGTTGCGCGACTGGTTGAACAGCTCGTCCATGCCCTGCTTGCCGCTGCCCGAGACCGACTGGTAGGTCGAGACGACCACCCGCTTGATCTTCGCCACATCATGGAGGGGCTTCAGCGCCACCACCATCTGCGCGGTGGAGCAATTGGGGTTGGCGATGATGTTGCGGGCCTTGTAGCCGGCGAGCGCCTCGGGGTTCACTTCGGGCACGATAAGCGGCACGTCCGGGTCCATCCGGTAGAGCGAGCTGTTGTCGATTACGGTGCAGCCCGCCGCCGCGCGCGGAGCGTGGAGCTTGCTGACCGCCGAGCCGGCGGCGAACAGCGCCATGTCCCAGCCGGCAAAGTCGAAATTCTCGAGGTTGCTGACCTTGAGCTCTTCGCCGCTGTCGCCGAAATCGATGATGTCGCCCTGGCTGCGCGAGGAAGCGACCGCCGCCACCTCGTCGAGCGGGAACTGACGCTCGGACAGGATCTGGAGCATTTCGCGCCCGACATTGCCCGTCGCGCCGACCACGACGACCCGATAACCCATGCTTGTTCTCCTTGAGCCGCCCCTTATCGTGCGGCCTTGCATGTGGCGAGGGGGAACGAATGCGCAAGACATTGCTGCTGGCGCTGATCGTCGCCGGATTGCTGGCCAGCATGGCGGCGACGCGCTGGCTGAGCCTGCCGCCCCCGCTTCGCACCAACAATGCGCCGGGCGAGTTCGATGCGGTGCGGGCCAAGGCGCGGCTGGCGCGGGTGCTGGGGGACGAGGCCCCCCACCCCGCCGACAGCACTGCCAGCGACGGCGTTCGCAGCCGGCTGGTGGGCGAGATCCGTGCAATGGGGCTGGAGCCACGGATCACCGACCGCTTCGCCTGCAACAAGCTGCAGAAGTCGAGCGGCGTGTCCTGTGCGCGGGTGAGGAACGTCCTGGTGACGATCGGCACCCCGGCAAGCGCGCCCAACCTGCTGATCAATTCGCATTATGACAGCGTGCCGGTGGGTCCGGGCGCGTCCGACGCCGGGCTGGGGGTCGCGGCGATGCTGGAGACGCTGGCGCTGCTGAAGGATCGCCAGATGCCGCGGCAGGTGACCTTCCTGTTCAACGAGGGCGAGGAAATCGGCCTGATCGGGGCGCGCGCGTTCCTCGATGCCGATCCCGTGAGCCGCCGGGTCGATGCGCTGATCAACCTCGAGGCGCGGGGCACGACCGGGCCGGTCAACATGTTCGAAACCTCGGTCCCGAACCGGGCGGCAGTGGCGCTGTTCAGGGACCAAGTCCGCAACCCGGTCGCCAACAGCATGGCGGTCAGCGCTTACCGGCTGCTGCCCAATTCGACCGACGCCAACACCTTCGCCGAGGAACGCGACTGGCTGTTCCTCAACTTCGCGCCGATCGGCAACGAGACGCGCTATCATTCACCGGGCGACGACCTGGCGGCAGTCGACCTCGCCACGCTGCAGCACATGGGCGACCAATTGCTGCAAGTAGGCGGTGCGCTGGCCAGCGGCGCGACACCCGAGAGGAGGGACGGCGACCGGCTGTTCATGAGCATCGGGTCGCGCTGGCTCTTTACCATGGGCGCCCTTTCTCCGTGGCTGATCGCTCTCGCCCTCGCCGCGAGTCTTATCGGCGACGCCGTGCGGGCCAGGCGCCGCGTGCCGGTGGTCCCGGTCGCGACCGCCATGCTTCCGCTCCTCGCCGCGCTGCTGGTGCCGGTGGCGCTGGCCTGGGCGGGGCTTGGCCTGCTCGGAGCGCTGCGCGAGGGGCAATTCTGGCGTGCGCACCAGACGGGAACCGAACTGGCGATCTATGCCGGGGTGATCGCGGCCGGGCTGGCCGTACTCGCGGCGGCGAGGCGCTGGTCCCTGCCCGTGCTGCGCCGTGCGTGGTGGCTGCTGTTCTTCCTGATCGGCACCCTGTTCAGCTTCTTCGCGCCGGGCGCGATGATCTATTTCGTCCTTCCGCCGCTCATATTCTGGGTCGGAGCGGCGCTCGGGACGCGCTGGCCCCCGGTCGAGACGCTTGGCGCATTGCTGGCCGCCGCGGTGCTGTTCGTCACCCTCGGCGCCGCGGTGGGGCTGGTGCAAGACCTCATCAACAGCGGGCCACTGTGGCTTCTGGCGCTGCTCGGCGGACTGGTACTGATGCCGTGGCTGATCGAAGCGCGGCCGCTGGTCGAAGGGCATCGCTGGTCGCGCGTCACCCCGCTGGCGCTCGGCCTTGCGGTGCTGGCGTGGGTCCCGGCGGCGCTTGCCCCCGCCTACAGCGCCGACCGGCAGCAGCAATGGACGCTGCAATATGTCGTGGGCGCCGGGCCCGATCAGCCCCTGTGGTCGGTGGTCAACGACCGCAAGCCGCTGCCGGGCGAGTGGGCCGGGTTCGGGCCGTGGCGCCAGAGCGTGCTGCCGTTCAGCAGCCGGCCGCGCTGGCTGGCCCCGGCGCGCCCGGTCGCAGGCATCGTCCCGGCCCGAGCCCTGCCGGTCGAGGCGAGCGGTGCGCCCGGGGGACGACGGGTGCGCCTCAGGCTGCAGGCCAATGGTGCCGACAGCATCGCGCTGATCGCCCCGCCCGGAGCAATCGTCGCCGGGCTCGGCATCCCCGGGCAGCTGCGGGCGATCGAGGGACGCGCGAAGGGCCCCTACAGCCTGACCTGTACCGGCCGGTCGTGCGATGGACAGGTGGTCGAGCTGCAGATCGGGCCGCGGCCGGTGGTGCTGCAGGTCGTCGGGACCCGCTGGGCGCTGCCGCCGGTCGCCGCGCCGCTGGTCGCCGCCCGCCCCGCCAACGCGCGTCCGCAATATCTTCCGGACGCGTCGATCACGGTGGAGCGGGTGCGGATCTAAGGCGCCGGCACTTTACCGTCATTGCGAGCGGGTGGGTTGCCGCTCCCCAATGAAAAAGGGCCCGGCCTTGCGGCCGGACCCCTGTTTCGTGTCGGCAAGGCCGGAAGGCTTAGCCTTCGGCGCTGTCCTTCGCCGGAGCGGCCGGAGCAGTGGTGCCCTTGGCCGGACGCGGGTCGCGGCGCTCGGCGATACGCGCCGACTTACCGGTGCGGCCACGCAGGTAGTAGAGCTTGGCGCGACGCACGACACCGCGGCGCACGACGTGAATCTCTTCGATCGACGGCGAGTAGAGCGGGAACACGCGCTCGACACCTTCGCCGAAGCTGATCTTGCGGACGGTGAAGTTGGAGCCGATGCCCTTGTTCGAACGGGCGATGCAGACGCCCTCGTAATTCTGGACGCGGGTGCGCTCGCCTTCGACGACGCGGACGCCGACGCGGAGCGTGTCGCCCGGGCGGAATTCGGGAATGGCGCGCTTGGCGGTGAGCTCGTCGATCTGCTCACGCTCGAGGGTCTGAATCAGGTTCACTTACTTCTACCTTCGTCTCGTTGCCGCGCACCAGAGGGCGACGCCTGCGAGACGCCCCCGTGGCGCTCGTACAGGTCCGGCCGCCGTAGCCGTGTATCCTCGATTGCCCTGGCCTTGCGCCATGCGGCAATCTTCGCATGATCCCCCGATCGCAGCACTTCGGGGATCGTGCGCCCTTCCCACTGTTGCGGTCGGGTATAATGCGGATGTTCGAGCAGCCCCGTTTCGAAGCTCTCGTCCACACCGCTATCGGGGGCGCCCATTACGCCGGGAAGCAGCCGAACGCAAGCATCGAGCAGGACCATCGCGCCAAGCTCTCCGCCGGAGAGGATGTAGTCGCCGATGGAGACCGGCTCGACCGGCCGCGCGTCGAAGATCCGCTCGTCGAAGCCTTCGAACCGGCCGCACAGGATGATCGCGCCTTCGCCGGCAACGAGGCCGCGGACCCGCTCCTGCGTCAGCGGGGCGCCGCGCGGGCTCATCGCGAGGATCGGCCGACCGTCGGCCACGCTGTCGATGGCGGCGGCCAGCACGTCGCAGCGCAGCACCATCCCCGCCCCGCCCCCGGCGGGCGTGTCGTCAACGGTGCGGTGCTTGTCGATCGCGAAGTCGCGGATGTTGGTGGCATCGAGGTTCCAGGTGCCCGCTTCCAGCGCGCGGCCGGCGAGACTGGTCCCGAGCGGTCCCGGAAACATGTCGGGATAGAGGGTCAGGACCGACGCGCGGAAGGTCATGGCAAGCGCTTTCCGGCGCGCCGCCAGCGCACCCCGAACAGGCCTCCGGCAAATGCCAACGCCGCGGCGGCCAGCCCGACCACCGTGACCGAGGCGGCGGCAAGGGCTGCGAAGCTGTCACCCTCCCGCGCCGCCCACAACAGGTACAGGATGAGGAAGAGGCTGCCGGCGAGCAGAACCAGTGGCATGACCAGCGCGGCTTTCCAGCCCGCCCGCTCGGGCCGACCGCCCAGCCAGACGCCCAACGCGAACCCGGCGAGGAAGATGAAAGCGAAGGAGGTCCAGATCATCATGATCGATTGCCGCTTTAGCAGGGTGCAAGGAACCGCCAAGCCGCGCCGCTCATTGCGCTTGCGTTATGGCTGACAACGAACCTTACGACGTTCTCATCATCGGCGGCGGCCCGGCCGGGCTGACCGCCGCCATCTATCTGTCCCGCTTCCACCTCGACATCGTCGTGGTCGACGAGGGCAAGAGCCGCGCAAGCTGGATCCCCTGCTCGCACAACCATGCCGGCTATCCGGACGGCATCAACGGCAAGGAATTGCTCGAGCTGATGCGCACGCAGGCGCAGAAATATGGCACCAAGATCGAGACCGGGCGGGTCCACCGGCTCGACAAGGAAGAGGGCGACGGGCTGTTCAGTGCCGACTGGGGCGCCGGCCCGCGGCAGGCGCGCGCGGTGCTGCTGGCGACCGGGCTGACCAATCGCAAGCCGCCGATGGACCCCGAGCTTCACGACGAGGCGATGGCGCGCGGCCTCATCCGCTATTGCCCGATCTGCGACGGCTATGAGGTCACCGACAAAAGGGTCGGGATCATCGGTTCGGGCAAGGGCGGCGTCGGCGAGGCCTTGTTCCTGCGCTCCTACACCGCCGACGTGACCCTGATCGCGCCCGACGCTTCGCTCGATCTTCCCGAGGAAGACCGGCGCAAGCTGGAGGAAGCGGGCGTGACGTTGGTCGACGGCCCGGCCGAGGCGATCGGCTGTGTCGAGAATTGCATCACCATCGATACGGCGGCGGGCCTGCTGAGCTTCGACAGCATCTACCCGGCGCTCGGCAGCGATACCCATACGGGGCTTGCCGAGATGGTCGGCGCCAAGATCAATCCGGAGGATTGCTGCCTGGTGTGCGACGACAAGATGCGCACCAGCGTCGAGGGGCTCTATGCGGCGGGCGACGTGGTCCACGGCCTCGACCAGATCAGCCATGCGATGGGCGAAGGGGGCCAGGCCGCCACCACCATCCGCAACGATCTTGCTGCCAAACGCCCCATGCTGCGCCAGCCGGTCGTCCCGGCCAGCAGCGAGACCGAGCGCGAGATGGAGGAGACGGGCGACGCCTAGAAGGCAGCGCCGATCATCAGCACCGGGCTGTCGGGCGGCGACAGCTGCAACTTGCCGCCGGCCTCGGTGATGAGGGCGTGGGCGAGCCAGGCGCCGGCCGCGCGGGGTTCTACCGTTCCAGCGGCCCCGCGCTCCAGCGTCGCGCGCAGATTGGGGTCGAGCAGCAGGCGCGGGCCTTCGGCGCGGATCACGATCTCGGTGCCATTGGCGCCGCGCTCGGCACCGATGTCGAGCTGCCCGCCGCGGACCAGGGCGTCACCGGCGACCAGCGCGAGGTTGAGCAGCACCTTGACCGCTTCCTTGGGCAGTTTTTCGGACGAGACCATCCAGCCAAGCGTGATCTTCTTTTCGGCCCCGAACAGCCCTTCGAGCGCCTGGCGCGCTTCGCGGGTGTCGATCTCTTCGCCGAAGCCGCCGGCCGCACCGAAGGCGAGACGGAAGAATTTGAGCTTGGAGGCGCTTGCCTTGGCGCTTTCGGCGAGCAGGTCGAGACAGCGCTGGCGCATCTCCGGATCCTGTTCGTCGGCCATCAGCTCGAGACCGTTGTTGAGGGCCCCGACCGGGCTCAACAGGTCGTGGCACAGGCGGGAGCAGAGCAGACTGGCGAGTTCGATCGCGTTCATGGGCCTCGGAGTGGCGGATAGAACCAAGTTGTTCAACCCACCTCGGGTGAGCGACATCTTGAAACGCCGCGGACATTTCCCAAGTTGCATCGTCCAATGACCGGGGGGTCCGATATCATCGAAGTGGCGCTTGACGCCGGGCACGCCGGGTGGCGGCTCGACCGCGCGCTTGCCGATGCGGTGCCGACGATGAGCCGGGAGCGGCTGAAGAGCCTGGTCAAGGCCGGGGCTCTGACCCGCCACGACCAGCTCGTCCGCGATCCCGCGCAGAAGGTCGAAGGGACCGAGACCTATTCGCTCGCCATCCCCCTGCCCGAGGCCGCGAGCGCCGAGGCGCAGGATATCCCGCTCGTCATCGTCTACGAGGACGATCACCTGCTGGTCGTCGACAAGCCGGCGGGGCTGGTCGTCCATCCGGCCGCGGGCAATCTCGACGGGACGCTGGTCAATGCCCTCCTCCACCATTGCGCCGGGCGCCTCAGCGGGATCGGCGGGGTGGCGCGGCCGGGGATCGTCCACCGGATCGACAAGGATACGACGGGCCTGCTGGTGGTCGCCAAGACCGATGTCGCGCACGAGGGACTGGCGAGGCAGTTCCAGGCGCATACGATCGATCGCCGCTATCTAGCCGCGGTGAGTGGCCGCCCGGCGAAGATGGAGGGCAGCATCGATGCCGCGCTCGCCCGCTCCAGCCACGACCGCAAGAAGATGGCGATCGTCGAGGAAGATCGCGGCAAGCGGGCGGTGACCCACTATAAGGTGCTGGGGGTGAGCAATGCCGCTGCCCGCATCGAATGCCGGCTCGAGACGGGGCGGACCCACCAGGTCAGGGTCCACATGGCCTCGATCGGGCACCCCCTGCTCGGCGACCCGGTCTATGGTCGGGCTCCGGCGCAGAAACTGAGGGAGCTTCTCAATCGTTTGAACTTCCGGCGACAGGCATTGCACGCGGCCCACCTCGGCTTCGTTCATCCCGTGACGAAAGACCGTCTGTCGTTCGAAAGCGCCGTTCCGCAGGATATGCAGGAACTGTTCACGGCACTTGGGGTATAGGATTTCATGTGTCAGGGCGGTCCCGGTGGCCGCTCCGACGAACAAGGACGCGATACTGACGATGGCACAGGCGAAGGCACTTTCGATCCCAGCGGGCTCCGGCGAAGTCGGGCTCAACCGCTATCTGTCTGAGATCAAGAAGTTTCCGCTTCTGGCTCCGGAAGAGGAATATATGCTCGCCAAGCGCTGGCGGGAGCATAACGACACCGACGCGGCGGCCAAGCTGGTCAATTCGCACCTGCGACTCGTGGCCAAGATCGCCATGGGCTACCGCGGTTACGGCCTGCCGGTCAGCGAGCTGATCAGCGAAGGCAACATCGGCCTGATGCAGGGCGTCAAGAAGTTCGAGCCCGACCGGGGGTTCCGCCTGGCGACCTACGCCATGTGGTGGATCCGCGCGAGCATCCAGGAATTCATCCTGCGCTCGTGGTCGCTGGTGAAGATGGGCACCACCGCCGCCCAGAAGAAGCTATTCTTCAACCTGCGCCGTATGAAGAACCAGATCGACGCCTTCGAGGAAGGCGACCTGAAGCCCGCCGACGTGACCAAGATCGCGACCGATCTCGGCGTCACCGAGGACGAGGTCATCTCGATGAATCGCCGCATGGCGATGGGCGGCGACACCAGCCTCAACGCCCCGCTGAAGGGCGACGAGGGCGCCGAGAGCCAGTGGCAGGACTTCCTGGTCGACAACGGCCCGCTGCAGGACGAGCTAGTCGCCGAGGAAGAGGAGAAGCAGGTTCGCCATGCTCTGCTCAATGCGGCGATGGAGAAGCTGAACGACCGCGAGAAGCATATCCTCGCCGAGCGGCGCCTTGCGGACGATCCCAAGACCCTCGAGGAGCTCAGCCAGGTCTATGGCGTCAGCCGCGAGCGGATCCGCCAGATCGAGGTGCGCGCGTTCGAGAAGCTGCAGGCGGCACTGATGAAGAGCGCGGCCGAACAAAGGCTTCTTCCCGCGGCCTGAATAACGGATCGCTAACCATGACCGGTTAGTTGAGGGGAGCGATGGGCATCCATTCTCCCCTTTTCCGTTTTCTCTACACGATCGAAGTTCCGCGCCTTGGCGGCAAGCCGGCGCAAGCGGGCGCGCTGTGCTGGCGGCGGCACGAGGGGAAACTGCAGGTTCTGCTGGTCAAGAGCCGCAAGTCCCAGCGCTGGGTGCTTCCCGGCGGCTGGGCGCTGCGCAGCCGCCCACTCGCCGCCACCGCCGAACGGGAAGCATGGGAAGAAGCCGGGGTCAGCGGAACGATTGGCAACCGGGTCCTCGCCGTCGTTCCCAAGCGCAAGCATTATCGCCTCGCGGGGCAGATCGAATGGCAGATGGCGGTGTTTCCGCTGCGGGTCGACGCGCTTGCCGACGAATACCCCGAAGCCGAGGAGCGGCAGCGCGCGTGGTTTTCGCCCGAGCAGGCCGCCAAGCTCGTCCACCCGAGCAGCCTTGGCCCGATCCTGCGCGAATTCGCGGTGCCCAAGACTAGCGCCGCCTGAGCAGCGCCAGCCCCGCCGCGGTGATCAGCAGCGCCGCGCCCGTCTTTTCGCGTCCCCGCCTTTTCAGGAAGCCGAGCCCCAGCGTCGCGAGGCCCGAGCTCAACATCGAGATCTTCCGCGCCCCGGCAAGCTGCCCGGCGCGCGACGCAAGGCGGCTGGCAAGATAGGGGTGGCCGCCCGCCGCTTCGTGAACGGCCGGGGGTGCCGGGTCCGCGGGCTCGGCTGAAAGCGCGCTCTGCCTGTCGTCGCGGCTTTCGTTTTGCCCTGTCGCGACATGGTCCGCGCTCCACGCGCCGCGCGTGCCGAGCGGCTTGTCGCCACCCCGGGCGGTCGTATCGCGCGCGGTCTGGTGCTCGACCTCGCTGTTCAATTCGGCGCCGAAGATCAGAACGTAGCTCGACAGGTAGAGCCAGGTCAGCAGAACCACCACGCTCGACAGCGCGCCATAGGTCGCCCCGTAGCTGGCGAAATTGCGGACGTAGAAACCGAACGCCAGCGTCAGCAATAACCACACCACCGCAAAGAAGATCGATCCCGGGGTCAGCCAGGTCCAGCGCGCCTTTTCGCGGCTCGGCCCGTAGCGGTAGAGCGTCGCCGCCGCGGCCGCCGCTATTCCCGTCAGAACGCCGTAGGTCACCACCACGATGAGCAGATGCCCGAAACCGCCGAGGCTCGGCAGCAGCCGTTCGAACAGGGCGAGCAACCCGGTCGCCGCCGCGACGATCCCCGCCATCACTACCGCCCCCACCGTCATGGCGAGGCTGAGCAGAGTCGTCATCACGAACCCCCTCTTCTCGTCCTCCTCGTAGGCGATGTTGAGCGCGGTCACGATCGCCCCCGCGGCATTCCTGGCGCCCCAGAAGGCGACGGCAATCGCGACGAGCAGCCCGAACCCCTTCTTGCCGCCCGAGGTCTCGACCACGTTCAGCAGCTGGTCGCCGATCAGCCTGGCCGCCTCCCCCGGCAGGAAGCTGGTCAGGCCCTGCGCCTGGCGCACCACAGTCTCGGGCGAGGCGAACAGGCCGTAGGTCAGCACCGTCGCGCCAAGCAGCGGGACCAGCGCGAGGAAGAAGTAGAAAGCGACGCCCGCCGCGACGATGCCGGCATTATCCTTGCCGACCTCCTTCCAGGTCCGCCGCGCGATTTCCGCCCAGCCGCCTCGCGGGATTTGCGTCGGCGTGTCGGCCGACCGGCCCTTGTCGGTCACTGGGGCGGCAGCGGCGGCAGTGGCCATGGGAACGCGTCACTTCCTTGTCAGCACAGGCTCACGCGCCCAACCGACGCCCCGCCGCGACCGTTCCCCTTGCCAAGCGGCGCCGACAGGCAGACGCTTCACCTCCCCTGGCGCGTGAGGCGCCCCGTAGCGACTCGCCGCGCCCAACCGGACGCAAGGAGAGCTGCAGCCATGCAATCCGCCACCCATCCGCACGAGACCGTCAACGGCACGAGAGCCATTGCGCTGGTCGGTCCAGCCGGGGCAGGCAAGACCTGCCTCGCCGAGGCGATGCTGTTCGCCAGCGGCACGACCGATCGGCAGGGTGATACGGCCGCGAAAAGCAGCGTCGGCGACTTCAGCCCCGAGGCGAGGGCACGGGGCGGATCGACCGAGCTCAATCTCCTGCAATTCGATTGGCTGGGCGAGCAATTCGCGCTGGTCGATGTACCCGGCGGCACCGGCTTCCAGGCCGACGGCGCCCGCGCGCTCGCGCTTTGCGACCTTGCGATCGTGGTGGTCGACCCCGATCCCGCGCGCGCCCCGCTGGCCGCGCCGATGCTTCGGCTGCTCGACGAGCTTGGCCTTCCCCACCTCATCTTCGTCAACCGCATCGACGCCGCACGCGGGTCGATCGGCGAGCTCCTGGAAGCGCTGCAGCCCTTGAGCGTTTCGCCGCTGATCGCGCGCCAGGTGCCGATCACCAGCGGTGATCGAGTCACCGGCTTCGTCGACGTCGCGCTGGAACGCGCCTTCCATTATCGCCCGGGCAAGCCGTCCGAGCCGATCCCGATGCCGGCCGAGCTCGACGCGCTGGAAACGCAGGCCCGCACCCACCTCCTCGAACAGCTTGCGGACCATGACGATGCGCTGCTCGAGCAGCTTCTAATGGACGAAACCCCGCCGCTGGACCGCGTGCTGAGCGACCTTGCGCGCGAGACGAGCGAGAACCTCGGCGTTTCCGTCCTCTTCGGCTCCGCCTGCAACGGCTTTGGCGTGCGGCGGCTGATGAAGGCGCTGCGCCACGAAGCCCCCGCCCCCGCCGCCACGGCCAGCCGGCTCGGCGTCGACCGGCTGGCCTTCCACGCCTTCAAGGTCAGCCACGCGCATCAGCTTGGCCGGCTGGTGCTCGGGCGCCTGCTTGGTGGGACGCTGAAGGAAGGCCAGGAACTCGCCACCAGCGACGGCCGCTCGGCCAAGGCGAGCGCGATGTTCACCCTTCAGGGAGAGCGCAACCAGCGCCTTCCCGTGGCGCCCGACGGCGCGGTGCTGGCGCTGGCCAAGGCCGATGCGCTCAGGGCCGGCGACTGGGCCGGCAGCGGCGCGCTTCCGCCCGAGCTCGACGTGCCGCTGCCCTCGCGCAACGTGCGGATCGCGATCCAGCCGGCCGACCGCAAGGACGACGTCAAGCTGTCCGGCGCGCTCCACAAGCTTGGCGAGGAGGACCCCACCCTCCACGTCGACCATGACGAGGAGGACCATGCCCTCGTCCTGTCGGGCGTCAACGAGGAGCAATTGTCCGTCGTCCTCGCCCGCCTGAAGCGCCGCCACGGGGTCGACGTCACCCAGCGGCCACCGCGCGTCGGCTACCGCGAATCGATCCGCCGCTCGATCGTCCAGCGCGGCCGGCACAAGAAGCAGTCGGGCGGGCACGGCCAGTTCGGCGACGTGCTGATCGAAGTAGCGCCGCTCGGCCGCGGCGAAGGGATCGCCTTTGCCGAGCAGATCCACGGCGGCGCCATCCCGCGCCAGTATATCCCCGCGGTCGAGCAGGGGGTGCGCGATGCCTGCCAGAAGGGACCGCTCGGCTTTCCCGTGGTCGACGTCACCGTCACGCTGACCGACGGCAGCTACCATAGTGTCGATTCGAGCGAGCTTGCCTTCCGCACCGCGGGACGGATGGCGATGCAGGAAGCGCTCGCCGCCGCGCAGCCGCACCTCCTCGAACCGGTGCACAAGGTGGTGGTAGTCACCCCCGGAAGCGCGACCAGCAAGGTCAGCAGCGCGCTTGCCGCCCGCCGCGGGCAATTGCTGGGAATGGTCCCGCGCGAAGGCTGGACCGGGTGGGACCGGATCGAGGCGCTGGTCCCCGAGGCCGAGCTGCAGGGGCTCGAAGGCGAACTTCGCAGCCTCAGCCAGGGCCTTGCCACCTTCGAGGCGAGCTTCGACCATCTGGCCGAACTCAACGGTCCGCAGGCCGAGAAAGTCGTCAAGGGCCGCGATCTGCAAGCGGCCTGACACCCGCCTGCACTTGTCATTGCGAAAGAAGCGAAGCAATCCAGCGGCGACACTGGATTGCTTCGTCGCTGCGCTCCTCGCAATGACGGGTTTAAAGGGAGCGGAGACACGTGGCGAAACGCCTGACCTGGTACATTCTGGCGGCGCTGGTTCTCGGCCTGATCACGGGCTGGCTGATCAATGCCAATGCCGACAGCCTGACCAATCTGCTTGCCCCCAGCAGCGACACCGAAACCTTCCTCAAGAATGTCGCTTACTATTTCGGCATCATCACCACCCTGTTCCTGCGCCTGATCAAGATGATCATTGCGCCGCTGGTGTTCGCGACCCTCGTCGCGGGGGTGGCACATATGGGGGACACGGCGGCGCTCGGCCGGGTCGGCGCGCGCACCATGGCCTGGTTCATCACCGCCAGCCTTGTCTCGCTGACGCTTGGCATGTTGCTGGTGAACTTCCTCCAGCCTGGCGTCGGGCTGAACCTGCCCCTTCCTGCGGCAAATGCGGCCAGCGGCATCGATCGCTCGTCGTTCGATCTTGCCAAGTTCGTGACCCATGTCGTTCCCGCCTCGGGCATCCAGGCCATGGCCGAGAACGAAATCCTCCAGATCGTCATCTTTGCGCTGTTCATCGGCGTGGCGATCACTGCCGTCGGCGAGAAGGCGCGGCCGCTCGTGCGCGGGATTGAGGGCCTGGTCGAGGTCATGCTCACCGTCACCGGCTATGTGATGCGTTTTGCGCCGTTCGCGGTGTTCGCCGCGGTCGCCGCTTCGATTGCCGAGAATGGGCCGGGAATCATTCTGACCTTCGGCCGCTTCATCGGCAGCTTCTATCTCGGCCTGTTCATCCTCTGGGCCTTCCTGTTCGGGATCGCCTTCCTGGCGGTTGGTCGCCGCGTTTCGCACCTCGTCCGTTACGTGCGCGATCCGTTGGTGCTGGCCTTTTCCACCGCCTCCTCCGAGGCCGCCTACCCGCGCACGCTGGAAGCGCTCGACAAGTTCGGCGTGCCCCCGCGCATCGCCAGCTTCGTCCTGCCGCTTGGCTATTCGTTCAACCTCGACGGTTCGATGATGTACATGACCTTCGCGACGATCTTCATCGCGCAGGCCTATGGCATCGACCTGTCGATCGGGCAGGAAATCCTCCTCCTGCTGACCCTGATGGTGACCAGCAAGGGCATCGCCGGCGTTCCGCGCGCCAGCCTGGTGGTGATCGCCGGCAGCCTGGCGATGTTCAACATTCCCGAAGCGGGCCTGCTGCTGATCCTTGCGGTCGACCATTTCCTCGACATGGGCCGCAGCGCGACCAACGTCGTCGGCAATGCGGTGGCAAGCGTGCTCGTCGCCAAGTGGGAGGGTCCACTCGACGTCGAGGAATCGCCGGTGATCGAGCATGGCCATGCGCCGAGCCACGTGCCGCCGCCCGGACCCAACGTCTGAGGTGGACCTCTACGCGCTGCCGGACCGCTACCGGCTGATCCTCTGCGACCTGTGGGGCTGCGTCCATGACGGGCGCCGCATCTTTCCCGGCGTGCCCGAGACCCTTGCCGCGTGGAAGCAGCAGGGCCGGACGATCCTGTTCGTCACCAACGCTCCCCGCAGCGCCGACGCGATCCGCGCGCAATTGCTCGCGCTCGGGCTCGATCCCACGCTCGACGACGGCATCGTCACCGCTGGCGAGGCGGGGCTTGCAGCGGTGCGCGGCCGCCCGGTCGGCTTCTGCGGCACCGCGGCGGACCTCGCCGACCTCACCGCCCGAGGCCTGGTGGTCGCGGAGGGGAGCTACGACGAACTGGCCTGCGCCGGGCTCGCTAGCGGCGAAACGGTGGCCGACTATGCCGCCGAGCTTGCTGCCTGGCGCGATGCCGACGTGCTGATGCATTGCCTCAACCCCGACCGGATCGTCCATCACATGGGCGAGGTCATGGTCTGCGCCGGGGCGCTCGCCGATGCCTATGAAGCGCTCGGCGGGCGGGTCGCCTGGTACGGCAAGCCCTACCCCGCCATCTACGATCTCGCGCTTGCGCTTGGCGGCAACCCGGATCGCGACACCGTGCTGGCGGTCGGCGACGGGCTGCAGACCGACATGGCGGGGGCCGCGGCCTTCGGGATCGACGCGGTGTTCGTCGCGGACGGAATCCATGCGGGCGAGGAGCCGCGCTTCCCGGCGGGATGGCGGCCTGTCGCCACCGTTTCGGGCCTCGGAACCGCAGCCGGGGCCGGGGCGTAGAGCAGCCTTCCCATGGTTTCCCTCCACCACCCCTCCCCGCTCGGCACCGGGCCGCGCCCTGGCTCGCGCGAAACGATCGTACTGCTTGCGGCCCTGATGGCGCTCAACGCCATCGGCATCGACGCGATGATCCCCGCGCTGGCCGACATCGCCAGCCACCTTGGCGTGCAGGAAGAGAACCGCCGCCAGCTGGTGATCATCGCCTACACCATGGGCTTTGGCGTCGGGCAGCTGTTCTGGGGTCCGCTCGCCGACCGTTTCGGTCGCAAGCCGACGTTGATGGCGGGAATCGCGGTCTACGTCTTCTTCGCCTTCCTCTGTTCGGCCGCGCCAAGCTTCGAGATGCTGATCGCTGGCCGCGCGCTCCAGGGAGCGGCGGCGGCGGCGACGCGGGTGATCGTCCTCGCCATGGTCCGCGACCTGTTCGAAGGCGAGGCCATGGCCCGCGTCATGAGCCTGGTCGCGATGGTGTTCATGGTCATCCCCGTGCTCGCGCCGAGCCTTGGCCAGCTGATCCTGACGCTTGGGCCCTGGCAGGCGATCTTCTGGGTGCTCGGCTTCTATGGCGCTCTGATCGGCGTCTGGGCGTTCCTTCGCATCCCCGAGACCCTTCGCGAAAAGCATCGCCGTTCCTTGCGCGTCGGCGACCTTGCCGAGGGCGCCAGGGCCGTCGTCAGCGACCGCCAGTCGCTCGGCTACACGCTGGCGCAGACCGCGCTGTTCGCCGGCCTCCTCGCCTATATCTCCTCGATCCAGCAGATCGTGTTCGACGTGTTCAAGCGGCCCGAACTGATCGGGGTGGTGTTCGGCGCCGTCGCGGCCCCGATGGCGCTGGCCAGTTTCACCAACAGCAAGCTGGTCGGCCGCTTCGGCCTGCGCCGCGTCGCCCACAGCGGGGTCGTCGCCTTCGCGCTGTTCGCCGTTGCCCACGCCTGCATCGCCACCTTCATCGGCGAAAGCCTTCCGATGTTCATCGTGGGCCAGGCGCTGGTGCTCGCCAGTTTCTCCTTCTGCTCGGCCAACATGAACACGCTGGCGCTGGAACGGATGGCGGCGGTGGCGGGCATGGCCTCGTCGATCCAGGGGGTCGTCGGCACCCTCCTCGCCGCGCTTGCGGGGCTGGCGATCGGGCAGTCGTTCAACGGGACGCAGATCCCCTATCTGTGGGGCCTGACCATCTGCGGCCTGTCGTCGCTGGCGCTGGTCGTCCTTACCGACCGCCGGCGTCTGTTCGAGCGGCTTGCTCCGAAGCATGCGCCAGCAGCGCGCGACCCAGCGCCTCAAGCTGGTTGAGGTCGCGCGGCCGCTGCAGGCGGAACACCGGGACGGACGCGGCAAGGATCGCCACCGTCTTCCAGTGCGCCGCCGCATTGCCGACCTGCTCGACATAGCCGCCGCGGTAGGTGTGATCGAACAGCGCCTCGGCCGCGTCCGCGCCGCCCATTGGCGCGAAGCCGATCTCGGCCGCATCTTCCAGCACATAGATCGCCGCCAGCGGCAGCTCGTCGGCGGCGAGGTCCGCGGCGGCAACCGGCAGGTCCCACTTGTCGTAATCGGCGTCCACGTAGCTGGGCTCCAGCCCCTCGCTGCCGAGCCCGAAGCGATCCAGCGCCTCGCGCCACAGCCGCACCCGCGGGGGCCCCGGAAGCGCCATCATGCCGCCCGGCGTCGGACGCAGCGCCAGCACGTCGTCGCCGATCAGGGTCAGCCCATGTCGCAGGAACCAGGCCGCCAGCGTCGACTTGCCCGCCCCCGACGCGCCGGCGACGGCAATGGCGTGGCCCCCGACCGCGACCGCATTTGCGTGAAGCGGAAACAGGCCGCGTTGGTGCAGCAGCAAACCCATTGCGCTGCCGAGGAGATAGAGGCGGAGGTTGCGTTCGGGCACCTCGGGCAGCGCATCCACCACGATCTCGCGCCCGTCGCGCACGGCAAAGTCGCCAACCTCCGGAATGACGAGGTCGGCCGCGTCCGGGCCGATCGTGCCGCGCCGGACGACCACGTCGGGAGCCATGCCTTCTTGCGCGGGAGGCAGCCCCGGCAGTGGCAACTCGCTCTCGATGGTCAGGCCGAACATGCGGACAAGGTGATTCACGATTGCCCCTGCCCTTCGCGCCCGCCGCCGCTAAGGACGATGTGATGGAGCCGATGCTCACCCTGCTGATCGACTGCTGCCGCCCGTACATTGGCGAGGCGGAGCTGGCGATCCTCGGAGCCCGGCTTGCCGCCGCGGACGGACGGCGCCTGGCCGAGCTTGCCCGGCGCCACCGGGTCGAGGGCCTGGTGTGGCGCACCATGTCGCGCACCGCCATCGTTCCGCTGGGCGCGCAACCGATCGGCGAAGCCGCGCGGCGCATTGCGGCCGATGGCCTGCGCATGGCGGTCGAGAGCGGGCGCATCCATCACGCGTTCAGCCGTGCCTCGCTGCCCCACCTGTTCGTCAAGGGACAGACGCTGGGCGCGCTGGCGTGGGATCACCCGCTGACCAAGCATCAGCTCGATATCGACCTGCTGGTCGCGCCCGGGGCGATCGGCCAGGCCGCCCGCATCCTCGACGCGCTCGGCTACGTCTCGCAGGAGCCCGACCCCTCGGTCGATCCCGCCGACTGGCACCGCGCGCACAAGGAAAGCCAGTGGCGAAGCGACGACGGGGTACTGCTCGATCTCCACAGCCGACTGGCCGACAATCCATCCCTGCTGCCAACGGCGACCGCCACCGTGACCCCGCAGCGCGTCGAGGTGCCCGGCGGCATCACCCTTCCGACCCTGCCCGACCGGCTGCTGATCCCGTACCTGGCCGTCCACGGCGCCTCGAGCGCCTGGTTTCGCCTGAAGTGGCTGGCGGACTTCGCCGCGATCGTCGCCCGGACCCCTGCACCGCAACTGGCGAGCGTGGTCGAACAGGCCCCGCGCCTTGGCGCCGGACGCACGCTTGCCGCGGCGCTGATCCTTGCCAACCGCCTGCTCGGAACCCCGCTTCCCGAAGAGCTCGAAGCCGACGGTCCGACACTCAAGCTGGTCGACCTCGCCACCGCGGCGCTCGGCGATCCGCGCGAACCGACCGCGCACCGCTTCGGCACGCTGCGCATCCACCGCTCGCAATTGCTGGCCATGCCCGGATCGCATTATTTCCTCAGCGAACTGACGAGGAAACTGGGGCTCCTGCTCATCCGCTGACATCGTCCAGCGTCAGGTGCCGCGGCGAGCGCTGGCCACCCCGCGATCGGCTTCCGCGCTCTGCCGAATGGCTGCGCGGCTCGGCCATGAAGGCGAGCGACAGGGCGAACACCGCCTGGATCGCCGCATCGCGCAGCGGATAGTCGACCAGGCTGTGGGCAAGGATCGCCCCCGAGGCGACCGTCGCCGCCAGTGCAACGAAGTCGGGCCGCTCCGCCCGCCACAGCTTGATCGCCTGGCGCGCCCACCACAGCAGCAGCGCGCCGAGCAGAAGCACGCCGAGCAGCCCGGTCTCGAGCACCCATTCGAGCGGATCGCTGTGCGCGTGGTTGATGAAGAAGGAATTCACCAGCGCCGGGTCTTCGTACAATCGGTAATAGGCCTGGAAGCTGCCAAGGCCGGTGCCCGCCGGGAAGGTATCGGCGATGGCCCGAAGCGTGATCCGGTAGATTTCCGACCGCTCGGCCGCCGACGAGACATTGCTTCCGGCCTGGGTGAAGATGACAATCCCGACCACGGCGCCGAGCAGCAGCACGAGCGCCAGCCCGGCCAAGAGCCGCGGCAGCTTGCCCTGGCCGGGCAGCGCCAGCGCGAGGCTTGCAAGCGCCACCGGAAGCAGCAGCGCGAGGCCCGCCATCGACCCGTTGAGGATGATCCCGAGCACGATCACCGTCACCGCTCCGAGCGCGCTGACGATGCGCCCCACCGCGGCCGGCTGGCGGGAACGCCCGTCCTGCTGCTGGTAGCCGATCATCGCCGCCAGGAAAGGGAGGGTCGCGAGCAATAGCGTTGCCTGGTGGTTGCTGTTGGCGAACAACCCGGTCGCGGCACCGATGTTGGTGTTGGCAAACAGATAGGGTCCGCCCTGGCTCAGCTGCACGGCGCCAAGCAGGACCGACAGGCAGGCGCCGACCACCAGCGCAACCACCGACCAGCGCGACCGGTAGGCGCCGAGCACCACCACCGCGACGATCAGCCCGAGCGGCACCGCAAGCAACGGAAGGGTGGACAAGGTCGCGGCGGGCGCGAGCGACAGTGGCAGCCAGGGCAATGCCTCGCCCCGCAGGGTGAAGCCCTCGACCGCGACGGCGCGCCCGGGCAGGCCGCTCCACAGCGCCGGCGGCAGGGGGATAAGCTGGACCAGCACCAGCGCGAACCACAGGCCGCACAGCCACAGCAGCAGCCGCCCGGCGCTGGTCAGGTGGCTCCGCCGCAGCGCCAGCAGGGCCCAGCCGATCAGCGCCAGCCCGCCAAGCTGAAGGATCAGGTGCCGCCAGATCCCCTGCGGACTGCCGCCCAGCAGGAGGCAGACGAAGAGGAACGCGGGCACGACGAGGTGGCGGAGCGGCAGTTTCACTGTGCGGCCCCCACTGGCGACAAGGCCACCCGCATCAGGTCGGCGGAGGTCGTCCGGGGAAAGTCACCCATCCGCCCCCACAGCGCCAGCCGCTGGGCCGGACAGTCGGCGGGGACATCGACCAGCTGCGCGCTTCCCTGTCCGTTCACTGCCGAGCGCGCGATCACCCGGGCGCCCTGAAGGCAGGTCACGCGCCATTCGAGGGTGCCGGGTGAAACCTGGCCGCCGAACTGGGACGTCAGCCGATAGCGCCCGGGGGCCAGCAACAGCAGATGCTCGGCCAGCGACGTCTCGCCGCGGCCGTAATAAACGATCCGCAGCGGCCCCGCCGTGTCGGCTTCGGCGATGCCGTCGGAAGATGTCGCCAGCGCCCACGACAAGGGCCCCGCGGCCGTGCCCGACGCCCATGAGGTGAGGGCCGTCCCGCCGCCGCGCAGCCCGGCCGCGGCCAGCAGGCCTCGCGCCTGGGAGACGTTGCCGGCGGCAAGTTCGCGTTCGAAGGCAATCCGGAACCAGCTTTCGCCGGCGTCGCCCGGCCGGACCAGCGCGCGGAGCGAAGCCGCGCCTGCCGGATCCTGGGCGAGCGCGATCATCACCGCCTGCCGCAGGCTCGCGCCCCTGGCGAACATCGGCCTGACTTCCCCGACCTTGGCCGGATCGCGCAGATAGACGGCAAGCGCGGAAGCAAAGGGCTGCGCGCCGCCGCCGCCAAGCCGGCGTCCAAGCACCGCGACATGTTCGAGCGCCTCGCCCACCCGTCCTTCGCGGACGTAAAGGTCGGCCAGGAGGAAGTGCCCGGCGGTCGACCGCGGTTCGCGGTGCAGGGCGGCCTTCAGCAGCTTTTCTCCCCTCGCCCGGTCGCCCGCGGCAAGGCTTGCGGTTCCGTCCACCAGCAGCGGTTCGACCGCCAGCGGATCGACCTGCCCGGCGCGGCGGATCTGCTCGAGCGCGGCGGGCGGTGGCGGCTTGCCCTGCCCTGCCGCCGCACCAATGCTGGCCAGCGCCAGCGTGGTTTGAGGCAAGGGGTGCGAGGGCCACAAGGCATGCGCCAGGGCGGGCCGGCGCTCGCCTTCGGCCGCGACAAGGGCGGATCGGACCGCCTGGAAGCCAAGCAGGAGAACCACGGCAAGGCCGGCCCACGCCAGCCACGACCGTCGCCCTTCGTCCGCCCCTTCTATGGCCATCAACCTTCCTGGTGATGCGGGATCAGGGCGATCCGCTCGCGCTTGTCGGCCAGTTCGCCGTAGCGATAGCTGTAATAATTATAGTCGCCGTTGCTCTCGCTGGCCTTGGTCAGCAGCCCGCCGATGAGGTGCGCGCCCGACGCCTCCAGGTTGTTGAGGCTTTCCGCGGCCTGGCGGGTGCGGGTGCGGCCGCTTTCGACCACGAACAGCACGTTGCGGCAGGTGTGCGCGATCAGCGGCGCGTCAGCGAGGCCGATCACCGGCGGGCTGTCGACGATCACCATCTGGAAATGCTGCAGCGCTTCCTCGATGATCATCGCAAAGCGGGTGGTAGCCAGCAGGTCCGCCGGATTTGGCGGCAGCGTTCCGCAGGGCAGCAGACTTAGATGGTCGAACTGCGTGGGCGCGACATGGCTGAGCAGCTCGTCCTCGTTGGTGAGCAGCTTGGTCAGGCCGATCTCGTCATTGGCGGCGCGGAAGGCCGGCTTGCGAAGATCGGCGTCGATCAGCAGCACGTTGATCCCGCGCCGGGCGAAGTTCTGCGCCAGCGCCAGCGCCGAGGAGGACTTGCCCTCCGCCGGCGAAGTGGAGGTCACCATCATCGTGCGCGGCGCGCCATGTTCGGTGGTAAAGCGCAGTGCCGCGGCGGTGGCGCTATAGGCCTCCGACACGACCGAGCCCGGGTCCTTCAGATCCTCGACGAAGTCGCCCTTGGTCTGGCGCTTGGGGATCTGGCCGACGCAGGCGAGGCCGAGCTTGTTGCGCATGTCGTCGCGGGTGCGGATGGTGTCGCGCAGGAGGTCGAGGCCGACCGCGGCGCCCATCCCGCCGATGAGGCCGATGGCAAGGCCCGCCAGCAAATTCTTGGGAAGGTTCGGCTTGAACGGTGCGGCGGCCGGTTCGGCCCGGTCGACGATCGAGATGGGCGAAGTGCCGATCCCGCCCGCCACGCCGATCTCCTTGTAGCGGCCGAGCAGCGCGTCATACAGGCTGCGGTTGGTGTCCACGTCGCGCTGGATGGTGCCATATTGGACGCTTCGGCCACGCAGATCGAGCACCTGCCCCTTCAGTGAATTGACCCGGCCCTGCAGCGCCCGCTCGGCCGCGACCGCGCCGCGATATTCGGCGGACAGCGTATTGTTGACGCCGGCGGTCGCCTGCGCGCCTTCCCGCGCAATCTGCTGGGTCAGCTCGTCGATCCGCTGGCGCAGGCTGACCATCTCGGGATGTTCCGGCTGCAGCGACGCGCGCTTTTCGCTATATTCCGCTTCGAGCCCGGCGCGCGCCTGGCGCAGGCCCGAGGTCGAGGACGTCACCGCCGTGCCCGGCCCGGTCGACACCGCGGCGCGATAGGCGCCCTCGGCCGCGACCCGGCGCGCGGTCGCCTGCGCTAGCGCAGAATTCAGCGCAGCGAGGCTGTCGCCCTGCAGCGAGTTTCCGGGATCGGGCGAACTGGAACCGCCCTGCCCGCCGCTGCCACCAAGGTTGATGATCCCCTGCGCCTGGGCGTAGCGGGCAAGCGCCTGTTCGCTGCGCTCGAGGTCGCCGCGGGTCTTGGCGATCTGCCGCTCGAGGAACTGCCGGGCGTAGGCCGAACTTTCAAAGCGCCGCTGCAGCCCTGAATTGATGAAGCTGTCGGCAAGCCCGTTGGCGATTGTGGCCGCCAGCTGCGGATTGGCCGAGGTATAGCTGTAGCGGATCAGCGTGCCTTCCTCGGGCACCGTCACGTCGAGCCCGCCGGCGACCAGGCCGGTGGCCCGGCCAAGCCGCTCCTGCAGCGTTCCGGCGGCGCCGACCACGTCTTTGTTTGCGGCGAGGTTCAGGTCCTGCGCGGTCCGCTCGGCCACGGCGCGGCTCTGCAGCAGGCCGACCTGCGTCGCGATGAAGTCCCAGTCGTTCGAGGCCTGGCCCTCGTTCTCGTCCTTGGCGAGGACCTGCACGCGCGGCGGATTGACCTCCAGCGTGACGAACGACCGATAGAGCGGCGTCGTCAGCATGGTGAGGATGATCCCGCCGGCAAGGCCGACCACGGCCGCGGCCAGGATCAGCCAGCGCCACTCGCGGACGATCCGCAGCAGGCTGGCAAGGTCGAGATTGTTGTGCTGGACCGCGGGCCGACGGCCGACGGGCGGCGTGGCACCCGGACGCAGGTCGCCCGGCGCTGCCGGAAGTCGCCCGTTCGCGGGGAAAGCAAGGTCACGATTCACGGCAAGATTCCTAGCGCGGCGCGTTGCTCAGGTCAGAACGGCCGGAAAATGGACAGGAGCGGGATGTTGCTGAGGATCCGCTTTTGCGCATCCTTGATGCCCGATCCGTCAACCACCACGATGTCGCCCGCGAAGATCTGCGGGTCGGGCGCCTGCCCGCGCCGGATCGCCTGCAGGTCGAAGGCGGCGGCCTTGCGCTGCCCGTCGACGGTCCGGAAGACCGCCACGCGGCGCAGGTTCGCATCTTCCGCCACGCCGCCCGACAGGGCGATCGCCTGCAGCAGGGTGATCGGCGCGCCGACCGGGAAGGACCCGCTCTGCTTGACCGAACCGTCCACCGTGACCGAGCGGCGGGTCGAGGTCTTGACCCCCACGCCGACGTCGGGATTGACCAGATATTTCGCGCCATAGGCAGCGGTGATCTTCTGGTCGAGTTCGGTGGTGGTGAGTTCCGCCGCTTCAAGGCTGCCGATCAGCGGCATGTTGATGCGGCCGGTCAGGTCGACCTCATAATCGCCCGACAGGTCCTTCTGGCGGAAGATGCTGACAGTCACCGTGTCGAGCGGGGCGATGCGATAATTCTGTTCGATGCTGACGGGCTTGGGCGCATCGGGGGCGGCAAGCTGCACGTTGTAGGGGATCGGGCCGCCCGGCTTGTCGGCGCAACCGCTCAGGCCCAGCGTGGTGAACAGGGCCGCGCCCGCAACAGATTTCGCCATCAAACCCATGTTCAGACCTTCACCCTCCAGCCCACGGGTCGGCTGATAGCGGATCAGGCGCGCAAGCAACAGGACTATTCAGGCCTTTAGCGGCGCCTGCGCAAGGTACCACGGCAGCGCCGCCTCGATCCCGGCGGCAATATCGTGGGTCGGCGAATAGCCAAGCATTTCCCGCGCCTTGGCGATGTCGGCCTCGCTGTGGCGGACATCGCCCGCGCGGAACGGGCCGTAGCTCGCTTCGCCGTTGGTCGGGCGTCCGTGCCGGGCCAGCCCGTCGCGCAGGAGGGCGAACAGCTGGTTGAGGCTGGTCCGCTCCCCCACCGCGACGTTGAACACCTCGCCCTGCCGCTCTTCGGGGGCAAGCGCGGCGAGGAGGTTGGCCTGCACCGCATTGGCGACAAAGCAGAAGTCGCGGCTGGTTTCGCCGTCGCCGTTGATGACGATCCCCTCGCCCTCCAGCAGCGCGTCGACCCAGCGCGGGATCACCGCGGCATAAGGCCCATGCGGGTCCTGCCGGGGTCCGAACACGTTGAAATAGCGCAGGCCCGTCGCCTTGAAGCCGTAGCTGCGGGCATAGACCGCCGCGTAAAGCTCGTTGACCAGCTTGGTGACTGCATAAGGCGACAGCGGGTTGCCGATCCGCTCCTCACGCTTGGGCAGGTTCGGTTCATCGCCATAGGTGCTGGACGAGGCGGCGTAGACGAAGCGCTGGACGCCGGCCTGCCGCGCTGCCTCCAGCATCTGCACGAAGCCGGTGACGTTCACCTCGTGACTGGTGAGCGGGTCGGCGATCGAGCGCGGGACCGAGCCGAGCGCCGCCTGGTGAAGCACGATCTCGGCCCCCGCGCAGGCTTCGGCGCAGGTCCGGGCGTCGCGGATATCGCCGGTCAGCAGGCGAAAACGTGCGGCCTGTTCGGGCGTCACCGCGGCCAGCAGCTCTTCGAGATTGCGCTGGTGCCCAGTTGCGAAATTGTCGAGCCCGACAACCTCCTGGTCCAGCCGCAGCAGGCTCTCGACCAAATTCGAACCGATGAAGCCCGCAGCACCTGTCACCAGCCAGCGGCGTGGCCGGGACTTGAGGTCGCCAAGGTGCGCTGCGATGCCGGGTGCGGCGAACAGCCGGTCAAACAAGGTCAGCGCCCTTTTCCTGCAGGCCATCGACCGTGTCGATTAGCCAGCGCCGCTCGCCTTCGATCCCCAGCGCCGTCAGGCGGCCGGTGGCATAGGCGCCGGTGTCGATCCCGATCCGCGACCCGACCTCCTCGACCGCCTCGCTGATGGTGTGGCCATGGACGACGACCATTCCGTGGTCGCGGCTGTCGGTCAGGAAGGGCTCGCGGATCCAGCGCAGGTCGCGCAGGCTCTGGTGGTCGTGCGGGATGCCGGGCCGGATCCCGGCATGGACGAAGAAATAGTCCCCGAAGCGCATCGAGTCCGCCAGCCCTTCGAGGAAATGGCGGTCGGCCTTGGGCACGATATCGGCGATCCGGCGCTGCGCGGCCTCGGGACTGATCGTCTCCAACGCCTTGGGATCGGCGCCGTAGCTGGCGAGCGTCTCCGCCCCGCCGAACCGCAGCCAGTCGGTGACGACGGTGGAATCCCCGGCAAGGATCTTCAGCAGCACTTCCTCATGGTTGCCCGATAGCCCCACCAGCCGGAAGCCGGGCAGGTCGAACTGCCGCAGCCGCCGCAGCACGCCGGCGGAATCGGGTCCGCGGTCGATCAGGTCGCCAAGGAACACGAGGAGGCCGCGTGCCGGCCCGCGCACCGCATGGTCGTCGGCGACTTCCGTGATCAGCCGGTCGAGGAGGTCGAGGCAACCGTGAACGTCGCCAATGACATAGGCACGCCAGCCCGGCTGGCCCTTGGCGGTCGCGCGGGTGGAGGAGAAGAAGCGGCGGAACATGGCCGCGCGCCCTAGCGGTCTTTTCCTGACAAGGCGATTACCGCAGTGCGATAGGCCTCGAAGACGATCCGTTCGTCATAGTCGCTCTCGGCGATTGCGCGTGAACGGCTGGCCCAGGCCCGGCGCGTCGCGGCCCCGGCCGTGATCAGGCGTTCGATGCCTTGCGCCATCGCCGTTTCGGAGCGCGCTTCGAACAACAGGCCGTTCTCGCCGTCGCGAACGATCTCGCGGCAGCCCGGAACGTCGCTCGCCAGCAAGGGCCGTGCCATCGCGGCGGCTTCCAGCAGCGCGCGCGGCATGCCTTCGCGGTAGGACGGCAGGATCACCGCGTCCGCGGCCTTGATGAAGGGCCGGACGTCCCCGGCATGGCCCGCGTGGACCAGCAGCCCCTCGCCGATCCAGCCGTCCAGTTCGGCCTGCGAAATGGCGGTGCGGTTGGCCACGCCGAGCTCCCCCACCAGGGTCAGCGACAGGTCCGGATAGCGCGGCTTCAGCAGCCGCATCGCGCCCGCCAGTTCGCGCACCCCCTTGTCGCCAAGCAGCCGCCCGACGAACAGCAGCCGCAGCTTGCCGTCCTCGCGGTCCTTGGGCGGGGCGGCGGTGAACGCCTTGCAGTCGACCCCGGAGCCGGGGATCACCGTGACCTGATCGCGGTTCACCAGCCCCATCTTCTCGAAAAGTGCGGCATCGTCGCGGTTCTGGAAGAAAACGGTCGGCACCCCGCGGAACGCCTCGCGGTACATCGCCGCCTGGATCTTCAGCAGCATGCCGCCGCGGATGAAGCCGGTGCCGAGCCCCGACACGTTGGGCAGGAACGGCCGCCCGGTCGCCCGCGCCGCCAGCCCGGCGTAGATATTCCCCTTGGGGGTGAAGCCGAGCACCACCCGCGGCGCGACCTGGCGGAACAATGCGATCAGCCCGACCAGGCTCTTCAGCTCGGTCAGCGGCGCGGTCCCGTCGGCGATCAGCGGCACTTCATAAGTGGGGAGGTTGCCGACCGGCCGGTCGCCACGCGGCACCACCGCCGCCAGCGGCCATTTGCCGTCCGCCAGCAGCGCCCGGATCAGCCCGCCGCGCTGGTGCGACAGGTTCCAGCTGCTGTTGGCGACGAACAGGATCGGGTTCGAAGCGCTCACGGCCTTGCGGCGGACGATGCGGTTCAGTCGTGCTCGGCGATGAAGCGCTCGACCACCGGCGCGATCTTCTCGCGCCACTTGCGGCCGTTGAAGATGCCATAATGGCCCGCGCCCTTGGCGAGGTGATATTTCTTCTCCGACGCCGGCAGGCTGGTGGCGATCTTGAGCGCCGCCCTGGTCTGCCCGACGCCCGAGATATCGTCCCGCTCGCCCTCGATGGCCAGCAGCGCTGTCTTCGTAATCGCGCCTGGATCGACCCGGCGTCCGCGATGCATCATCTCGCCCTTGGGCAGCAGGTGGCGCTGGAACACCACGTCCACCGTCTGCAGGTAGAATTCCGCCGTCATGTCGCAGACCGAGCGATATTCGTCGTAGAAAGCGCGGGTCGCGTCGGCTCCTTCCTCGTCGCCGTCGACCAGATGCTTGAACATCTCCCAATGGCTGACGAGGTGGCTGCCAAGGTTCATGGTCATGAAGCCGGCAAGCTGCAGGAAGCCCGGATAGACCTTGCGCCCGCCGCCCGGAAAAGCGGCCGGAACGGTGCAGACGACGTTCTGCTGGAACCAGGCGTGGGGCCGTTCGGTCGCCAGCGTGTTGACCGCGGTCGGCGCCTCGCGGGTGTCGATCGGCCCGCCCATCATGGTCAGCGTGCGCGGAGTCGCCGGATGCTTGTCGGCGTTCATCAGCGCGGTCGCGGCATAGGCCGGCACGCTTGGCTGGCACACCGCCAGCATGTGCGCGCCCGGCCCGATCTTCTCGAGCCAGCCTATCAGCGTGTCGACATAATCGTCGAGGTCGAAGCTGCCGTCCTTGAGCGGCACCATCCGCGCATCGCGCCAGTCGGTGATATAGACCTCGTGGCCGGGCAGCAGCCGCTCGACCGTTCCGCGCAGCAGGGTCGCGAAATGGCCCGACATCGGCGCCACGATCAGCAGCCTCGGCTGGCCTTCCGGCGCGCCTTCGCGGACGAAATGCTTCAATTGCCCGAACGGCATCCGGTCGACGATTTCCTCGCGGACCGGTAGGACCTTGCCGTCGACGGTGACGCTGGTTAGGCCGAATTCGGGCTTGCCGCGCGGCGCGGCGGCATGGGCGAACACGTCGAGGCTGGCGGCGACGATACCGCTCATCCCGTGGTAGCTCAGCGGATTGGCACTGCTGTTCAGCCAGTCGGCCGACATTCCGGCCCATTGGCTCGCACCGGCAAGCCAGCTGCGCTGCATTTCATATGCGTCGTAAAGCATCCACGCTCTTTTCAAGTCTTTTGCCCGTCAACCGGTGTGGAACCGAAAGGGTCCGCTGGCAAGCCGCGGCGCGCTCACCCTTTTGGCGGGGCTTTGTCGTTTTGAACTCCCCTGCTACCTCGCCGCCATGGCCACTGCTGCGACGGACAAGGACAATGCGAAGGACGGCGACAAGGCCGACCGGAGCCTCGGCAATCTCAAGCTCGTCTTCCAGGCCGCGGCCCGATATCCGTGGCGCATCGCCGGGGCGCTGCTGTTCCTCGGCCTGAGCTCGGCCGCGACTCTCGCCATCCCGCGCGGCTTCAAGGAAGTGATCGACCGCGGCTTTGCCGGCGGGTCGGTCAGCAACGAGGCGGTCGGGCAGGCCTTTCACTACCTGCTGATGATCGTGCTGGTGCTGGCCCTTGCCACCGGTTTTCGCTTCTACTTCGTGTCGTGGCTGGGTGAGCGGACGGTCGCGGACCTGCGTCGGCAGGTACAGCGCAACCTCCTCACCCTGCCCCCCCGCTTCTTCGAGGAAAATCGCCCGAGCGAGATCGCCTCGCGCCTCACCGCCGATACCGCTGTCCTCGAACAGACGGTCGGCAGCTCGATCTCCTTTGGCCTGCGCAATTTCGTCACCGGCATCGGCGGGACGCTCTACCTGTTCGTGCTGAGCCCCAAGCTCGCCGGCCTGTTGCTGATCGCCATCCCCCTCCTGTTCGGCCCGATCATCCTGTTCGGCCGCAAGGTCCGCAAACTGTCGCGCGACAGCCAGGACCGGATCGCCGACGTCGGCACCAACGTCAGCGAAGTGCTCGGCGCGATGAAGATCGTCCAGGCGTTCGGCCAGGAGCGCCGCGAGGAACAGCGCTTTGCCGACACGGTCGAACGCGCCTTCGCCACCGCCAAGACCCGCATGCGCCTTCGCGCGGTGATGACCGTCCTCCTGATCGCCCTGTTCAGCAGCGCGATCGTGCTGGTGATCTGGGAAGGCACCTCCGACGTCGCGGCGGGCCGCATGACCGGCGGGGACATTGCGGCCTTCGTCTTCACCGGGCTGCTGGTCGGCGGTGCCTTCGCGGCCCTGTCGGAAATCTACGGCGACCTCCTCCGCGCCTCGGGCGCCGCCGGGCGCATCGCCGAGCTCATCGCCACGAGGGCGGAGATCAGCGCGCCCGCCAGCCCCGTCGCGCTGCCCAGCCCGGCGCGCGGCGCACTCGCCTTCGAAAACGTCGACTTCCGTTACCCCACGCGGCCCGACAGCAAGGCGGTCACCGGCCTCGACCTCGCCGTCGCGCCTGGCGAAACCGTCGCGGTGGTCGGCCCCTCGGGCGCCGGCAAGTCGACCCTCTTCTCGCTCGCGCTGCGCTTCTACGATCCGCAGGCGGGCCGGATCACCTTCGACGGGGTCGATATCCGCGACTGCGATCCCGCCGACCTTCGCGCCCGTATCGCGCTCGTGCCGCAGGAAACGGTGATCTTCGCCGCCAGCGCCCGCGACAATCTTCGCTACGGCCGGTGGGACGCGACGCAGGAAGAGATCGAAGCCGCAGCCCGCGCCGCCAACGCCCACGACTTCCTGCTTTCCATGCCGGACGGCTACGACACCTATCTCGGCGAAGGCGGCGCGCGCCTGTCGGGCGGGCAGCGTCAGCGGATCGCCATCGCCCGCGCCCTCCTTCGCGACGCGCCCCTGCTGCTCCTCGACGAAGCGACCAGCGCGCTCGACGCCGAAAGCGAGGCCGCGGTCCAGGACGCGCTCGAACGGCTGATGCAGAGCCGGACCACGGTGGTCATCGCGCACCGCCTCGCCACCGTCCGCGCCGCCGACCGCATCATCGTCATGGAAGAAGGCCGCATCGTCGAGGAGGGCAATCACGCCTCGCTGACGGCCCGCGGCGGCCTTTATGCGCGCCTCGCCCGCCTGCAGTTCGATGTCGCCGCCTGACGCGGAGGCGACGCTCTGCCTGTCCTGCGCGATGTGCTGCAACGGCGCGCTCTACGCCTGGGTCCCGGCGCGGGAGGATGAGCTCGACCGGCTGCGCGCGCAAGACTTCCCGCTCGAACCGATCGGCGAACCCCCACGGACCGGCTGGCGCCAGCCCTGCCCCAAGCTCCAGGGAACGGCCTGCACCGTCTACCAGGATCGCCCCGCCGCCTGCCGCAAATATGCCTGCCAGGTGCTCGGCGACCTGCGCGAAGGAACGGTGACCCTCGACGAGGCGCTGGCCGCCACCGCCACCGCGAACGGTCTTGCAGCGGCTGCAACGGCGACGCTCGACGCCGGGCAAAGCCTGCCCGACATCCGCCGCGCCTTCGTCCCCGATGCCCACCCGCTTTCCCGCGCAGAGGCCGAACAGCGCCTGCGCGTCGCGACCCTCGGACTGTTCCTTGACCGTCGCTTCCGCCGCCCCGATGAAGAGGGCAGCCTCGCCATGAGCGTGATCGGCACCGAAGAAAAAGGCCCGCAAGAATGACCTCGACCTACGCGCGCTCCCCCGATGCCATGTCCGCCGAGGTCGGCGACGACGTCGTCGCGCTGCAGGCGACCCGCGGGTTCGCGTTCGGCATGGAAGGCGTCACCGCCGCGGTCTGGCAGCTGCTGGAAACGCCGCGCAGCGAAGACCAGATCGTCGCTGCCCTGCTCGACGATTATGACGTGGACGAGGAACAGTGCCGCGCCGAAATCCGCGACCTCCTGTCCATGCTCGAAACCGAAGGCCTGATCGAGGGGACCACGCGATGAGCGATCCGACCATCCTTCTTGCCGAGCAGGGCGGGATCGCGCGGATCACCCTCAACCGCCCCGACCGCCTCAACAGCTTCACCGCGGCCATGCACGAGGAGCTTCGCGCCGCCCTCGATAAGGTGGCCGGCACCGCCCGCGTGATCGTCCTGACCGGCGCCGGTCGCGGCTTTTGCGCTGGCCAGGACCTCAACGACCGCGCCGTCTCGCCGGGCGAAGCGGTCGACCTTGGCGAAACCGTCGAACAGAGTTGGAACCCGCTCATCCGCCGCCTTGCTAGCCTGCCGCAGCCGGTAATCGCGCGGGTCAACGGCGTCGCCGCGGGCGCCGGCGCCAATATCGCGCTCGCCTGCGATCTCGTCATCGCCGGGCGCTCGGCCAAGTTCATCCAGAGCTTCGCCAACCTCGGCCTGATCCCCGACAGCGGCGGCAGCTGGCACCTGCCCCGGCTGGTCGGCCAGGCCCGCGCGCTCGGCCTTGCGCTGACCGCCGAACCGCTTCCCGCCGACAAGGCCGCCGAATGGGGCCTCATCTGGAAATGCGTCGATGACGAGGCGCTCGACGGCGAAGTGGACGCGCTTGCCGCCAGGCTCGCCGGCCTGCCGCCGCTCGGCCTTGCCGCGATCAAGCAGATCGTCCGCACCACCGGCGAACGCACGCTCGACCAGGAACTCGACCTCCAGCGCGACGAAATGCGCCGGCTCGGCTTCACCGAAGATTATCGGGAAGGCGTCGCCGCCTTCCTCGAGAAGCGCCCGGCCACCTATCACGGGCGCTGAGCGGCTCTTGAACAATAGGATTGCACCCGTCATCGCAAGTGCGATGCACGGCCCTTCACCGCGACTGACTTTGCGGCCCGCACGAGCGGCTGGCGGGCGAAGTAGACAAAGTGAAATCGAAGGCAGTATTTCTCTTTCCGGCGGTGTCCAATGAAGACCAAGCAGCTCCTCAACTTCGCCCGCGGTGAGTGGACCCCCGGCGATGCCGCCAGCCTGACCGAGCTTCCGAGCGCGCTAGACGGCTCGCCGGTCGCCTTGACCGGGTCGGGCGGGCTCGATTTCGGCGCCATGGCGGATTTCGCCCGCAACGTCGGCGGCCCCGCGCTCCGGGCGATGACCTTTCACCAGCGCGCCCGGATGCTGAAGGCGCTCGGCCTCGCGATCATGGCCGCCAAGGAAGAGCTGTACGAACTAAACTATGCCACCGGCGCGACCCGCAGGGACGGCTGGATCGACATCGAAGGCGGCGCCGGCACGCTGCTTTCCTTCTCCAGCAAGGGCCGGCGCGAGCTTCCCGATGCGCACGTTCTCCTCGACGGCCAGCTTGAACCGTTGAGCAAGTCAGGGCTGTTCCAGGGCCAGCATATCTACACCTCGCTGCAGGGCGTCGCGGTTCACATCAACGCTTTCAACTTCCCGGTCTGGGGGATGCTCGAAAAGCTCGCCCCGACCCTGCTCGCCGGCGTTCCCGCCATCGTGAAGCCCGCCAGCGCCACCGCCTGGCTGGCCGAAGCCGCCTTCCGGGTGATGATCGATGCCGGGGTGCTTCCGCCCGGCGCGGTGCAACTGGTGGTGGGCGGGGTCGGCGACCTGTTCGACCACCTCACCGGCCAGGACGTCGTCAGCTTCACCGGCTCGGCCGCGACCGCGCTCAAGCTTCGTACCCATCCGGTGGTCCAGCGCGAAAGCGTCAAATTCATCGCCGAACAAGATAGCCTCAACGCCTCGGTCCTGGGGCCCGACGCGGCGCCCGGCACGCCCGAATTCGACCTGTTCATCGCCGAAGTGGTCAACGAGATGACCGTGAAGGCCGGGCAGAAGTGCACCGCCATCCGCCGCGCGATGGTCCCGCAGGCGTTCCTTGCCGAGGCCGAACGGGCGATTGCCGCCAGTCTCGCCGCGCTCCCCGTCGGCGATCCGCGCGACAAGGCGACGCGGGTCGGCGCCCTCGTCAGCCGCGCCCAGCGCGACAGCGTTCGCGAAGCCGTGGGCCTCATCACCGCCGGGGGCGCCCGGATTGCCGCCGGCGATCCCGATGCGGTGACCGGCCCCGATGGCGGCGCCTTCATGGCGCCCGTCCTGCTCTGCGCCGACGATCCCTGGGCCTGCGACGCGGCCCATGACGTCGAGCCCTTCGGGCCCGTCGCGACCCTGATGCCCTACAGGGACCTTGCCGACGCCGTCCGTCTTGCCAATCGCGGCAAGGGCAGCCTGGCGCTTTCGCTCTTCACCCATTCGGGCGAGGTGGCGCGAGACTTCATCCTCGGCGCGGGCGCCTTCCATGGCCGGATGCTGGTCATCGATCGTGACAATGCGAAGGATTCGACCGGGCACGGTAGCCCCCTTCCCGTCCTCGTCCACGGCGGCCCGGGCCGCGCCGGCGGCGGTGAGGAGATGGGCGGGATCCGCGGCGTTACCCACTACATGCAGCGTACCGCCTTGCAGGGTTCGCCGACGATGATCGCGGCCATTACCTCGCAATATATTCCGGGCGGGCCCAAGCACGTCATCGACGCGCACCCCTTCCGCAAGCGGATGAGCGAGCTTGAGGTCGGCGACACCCTGCGCACCGCAAGCCGCACGGTCAGCGTCGAGGATATCGAGCATTTCGCCCATTTCACCGGCGACACTTTCTATGCCCACATGGACGAGGAAGCAGCCAAGGCCTCGCCCATTTTCGAAGGCCGCGTCGCCCACGGCTATTTGATCCTGAGCTTCGCCGCCGGCCTGTTCGTCGACCCCGACCCCGGCCCCGTGCTTGCCAACACCGGTCTCGAGAATTTGCGGTTCCTGACCCCGCTGTACCCCGGCGATTCGATGCGGGTCGAATTGACCGTTCGCTCCAAGTCGCTGAAGAGCGAGGAAACCGGCGTCGTCCGCTGGGCGGTCGAGATCTTCAACCAGAAGGACGAGCTGGTTGCGACCTATGATCTTCTGACGGAAAACGTGCCCTGAGCACCCACGCATTCCTCACCCGATCCTCACTCCGCGCTCATGACTTCAAGCAAGAGATGAGGCCAAGTGAGCCTGGCACGGGAGACAGGGTCATGCAGCGATTGTCGGACAGACGTGCCTATCGAGGCGGTGTGGCAGTGGCGCTGCTGGGCTCCTTCCTCACGGTCTGGGCAACGATCGTACACGACGACGGGTCTGCGGCCGCTCAGTTCATGATCCTTCTCGCCATTCCCGCGACGGGCTTTGCCGCAACTTTCCGTGCGGTTGGTTGGGCGCGGGGTATGGTGGCAGTGGCGATGATGCAGCTCGCGCTGGGCGCCCTCACCCTCACGGCGCCGATCACCGCGACCATCCCGGGAGAGATCGCCCGCGCCATCGTCGCCACGACCGTCCTGACCGGCTTCTGGCTGGTATCCGCCGCCTTCTTCGTTCGCGCCGCTCGCGCGGACGCCCCCCAGACCGAACGAGCCTAGCGAATGCCCGCCATGCGGATTACCTTCGTCAAAGGGCAAAAGTCGGACCGCATCCACGTGCAGCGGCCGGACGGCAGCCAGGTTTCGACCGAGCTTCCGCACAAGGGCCCGACGCCCCACGACGCGGTGCACGTCTTCGTCGAGCGCGGTCTTGGTTTCACCCGAGGCTTCTGGGGCCTGATCGCCGAGGGCCACCACCCTGAAGCCATCGCTGAGATGGCCAGGCAGGCCGGTCACCCCAGCGCCAAGCGCGGCGAACCTCCCACGGCCGAGTTCGTCGAGGCGATCCAGGCCGAGCGAATCGTGGAAGCGTTCGAGGCCGATCAATGGAGCGGCGGTACCGGCGATCCGCAGGGCGTGCGCGACATGGCCGAAAGCGGCTGCTGGCAGTCGCACGTCCCGATGCCAGGGCTTGGCGATGAGCAGGTCACCGCCATTCGTTGCGGCATTGCCGACTTCACGAAAGAATGGAGCGCCTTGCCCCTCGGCGGCTCCCAGTCACTCGACTGGGAGATCGCCTAGCAACTGGCCTAGCGGATGCCGGCGATCGCCTGGTCGATCAGCGCCTTGTCGCTGCTGCCGTCGTGACGCTCGGCGATGATCTTGGCCGCGGCCTTGGCAGCGGCGTCGGCCGCGGTGGCGCGGAGCTGCTGGAGGGCGGTGCGCTCCTCGGCAGCGATCTTGTCCTCGGCCATGCGGGTGCGCCGCTCGACCAGAGCGGCGGCATCGGCCTCGGCCTTGGCGCGGATGGCGTCAGCCTCGTGCCGCGCACGCTCCAGCATGGCAGCGGCATCGGCTTCGGACGACGCAGCCTTGGCTTCATAGTCCGCCTTGAGCTTCTCGGCCTCGGCCCGCAGGGCAGCAGCCTCGTCGAGCTGGGCGCGGATCCCGGCGATCTTGCCGTCGAGAGCCTTGCCGATCGCGGCCGGCACCTTCTTCCACAGGAGAAGAATGACTACGACCGCCATCGACAGGCCGACCAGCATGGTCGCGTCGAAACCGAGCGCGCTCGGGTCGACGTGATGCTCGGCGCCCGCCTGCACCTCGGTGTGCAGCTCCTGCTGTACGTTGTCAGCCACGGACCAGCTCCTGCTTCACGGCAGCACGGGCCGTATTCTCGTCGATGGCGAGGCCGGCGACGCGCTGGACCATCGCCGCGGTGGCGTCGGCCGCAACCGCTTCGATCTCGGCTTCGGCAGAGGAACGCGCTTCTGCGATCCGCTGCATCGCCTGGTCGACCCGGCCCTGCGCGAGGGCATCGGATTCCTTGACGCGGGCTTCGGTGGCCTTGGCCGCCTCCACCTTCGCTTCGGCCGCGACGCGGGCCGCTTCGGCCCGGCTGCGGTCGAGGGCGGCGCGATGTTCCGCCTCCAGCCTGTCCGCGGTTTCGCGGGCAGTGGCGGCGGTTGCGAGGTCGGCCGCAATCCGTGCGTCGCGCGCATCAACGGTGCCCTGGATCTTAGGCACCATCCCAAGACCCACGACGACGAAGATCAACCCGAAGGTGACCACCAGCCAGAACAGCTGGGAGGCGAAGATCTCCGAGATTTGCGCGATTTGCGGCACTGGCCGACCTCGAACTTGCGGTTGGTTGTTAGGCGACGAAGAGCAGGATCATCGCAACGACGAACGCCAGCAGGCCGAGAAGTTCGGCGGCGGCGAAGCCGATGAAGAGACGGCCCTGCTGGCTGTCGGCTGCGGCCGGGTTACGAAGCGCGCTCTCGAGGAACGAGCCGAAGACGTTACCCACGCCGAGCGCGGCCATGCCAACGCCAATGGCGGCGAGACCAGCACCGAGCAGCTTTGCGGCTTCTGCGTCCATGTTCAAACTCCCTTTGTATCTTGTTGCTATGGTTAGTGAAGGTTGATCGCGTCGTTGAGATACAGGCTCGTCAGCAGCGCGAAGACATAAGCCTGGATCGCGGCCACCAGCAGCTCGAGCGCGCTGATGCCGATCATCAGCAGCAGGCTCGGAAAGCTGACCACCGGGGCAACCCAGAAAGCCTCGGCATTGAGGCCGTTGATGACGAAGCCCGCGAGCACCTTCAGCAGGATGTGGCCGGCGGTCATGGCGACGAACAGTCGCAGCGCCAGGCTGAAGGGACGGACCATGAAGGAAACGAATTCGACCGGGATGAGGATCGGCAGCATCCACCACGGCGCACCGTGCGGCACGAACAGGCTGAAGAAGTGGAAGCCGTGCTTGGCAAAGCCGACGATCAGCACGATCGAGAAGGACACGATCGCCAGCACCGCCGTGACGGTGAGGTGGCTGGTAACGGTGAAGGGGTGGACGCCCGGAACGATGCCGACCGGAAGCAGGCCCAGCATGTTGGCGAACAGGATGAACATGAACAAGGTGAAGACATAGGGCACGAACTTGCGGCCGGCGGGGCCGACGTTCGTTTCCATCATGTTGCTGATGAAGCCGGTGACGCCTTCGACAGCGACCTGCCAGCGGCCCGGAACCAGTTCACGCTTCATGCCGCCAAGCATGAACAGCCAGATGGCGGCGAGCGTGAAGACCATCCACAGCGACGAGTTGGTGAAGGCGATCGAGTGGCCCGCAATGGTCCAATCCTGGCCGAACAGCGGTTCGACCTGGAACTGGTGCATCGGATCGATCTTGCCCGATTCGGCGGCCACTAATGGTCCCTCTTTGTCTTCGTGTTCGACATCTTGATGATGCTCCAAAACCCGCTTGCGGTGCCAAGCACCATCAGCGTGATGAAGAGCGCTGGCCACGTGCCCAGCAGCTTGTCGAGAAGCCAGCCGATCAACGTGCCGCCAAGCAGTCCGCCAATCAGGGTCGCAAGCACCTTCTGCCCCATCTGCTCGTTCGCATCCGGGGCCGGTCCCTTGCCGGTCCTGAGCGCTTCCTTCCGCTGCGCTTCGGCCACCCTCTGTTCGAGGTGGTCGAGACGCTGGTCGGCGGGAAGCCGGTCGTCCTGCTGCTCACTGTCTTCCGCCATAACCGTTCCTCCTGTGCGTGGCGGCGCTTCCGAGACGGAGGCGCGTGGTCACGCGGATAGGCAAAGGGGCATGGCGGCGGAAAGCTCGCCAAGGCGCGGCCCCTTTAGCAGGGCGGGACGACAGGTCAACCGGCGGCGGACACCGCTTGCCGCTCGCGGGCCGGGGCAATAGCCTGTGGGCATGCCCTTTCCGCTGCTTCTTGCCTTGTCCCTCGCCCCGGTTTCGATCGCTAGCGAAACCAGGGATCTGGACTTCGAATATAACTGGTCGGCCGAAGCCGAAGCGGTCCCTGCCCTGTCGCGACGCTTCAGGGCTGATGCCGTTCGGCAACGGCAGGCGATGAACCGCATGGCCGTAGCCGAAAAGAAGGCGCGTCGCGAAATGGGCACGTCGGACTGGAACGGGCTCCAGTTCAGCCGGAGCGTCGAGACCGCGGGCCAGAGCGGCAAGTTGCTGTCACTGGTCACTTCGACCAGCAGCTATACCGGCGGCGCGCATCCCAATGGCAGGACCTCGGCGCTGCTGTGGGACCGGAAGCTCAGTCGGGAGACGAACTATTCCGCCCTGCTGCTCGCGGGGCAGCGCTGGGACGGAGCACTCCGCCTTCCCTTCTGCGTCCTGCTGGACCGCGAACGCGCCAAGCGCCGCGGCGAGACGGTCGTGAACGGAGAATGGCCCAGCCAGTGCCCCGAAATGAAGGAGCTGACGATTGCCCTCGCCGATCACGATCGCAATGGCCGCTTCGACCATGCCGACCTGACGGCGGACAGCTATGTCGCCGGTCCCTATGCCGAGGGGCCGTACGAGATCAGCCTGCCGATCACCGCGACGATGGTGCAGCGACTGAAGCCCGAATTTCGGGCGAGCTTCGAGGCTCAACCGCCCGTGCAATAGTCCGGGGTGGGGGCTGGCTGGCCGGCGAGGCGCACCCGCCACTGGCCGTCGCTCAGCATATAGCGTTCCCCTACGGCGACACGCGCCAGTAGCGTGCATCCGGCCGTGATCCCGACTTCCTGCGGACTGACGCCGCGGCGCTGGGCCAGGTCCGAATAAAGCGCGCGGCGGCGGATATTCAGCGCCTCTGTCTGGGCCCGCGTCTGCGCCCCTGGCGGCGTCTGGGAATAGCCGAGATACCCGTCGTATCGCTCTCCCACCTGACCTGCGGCGCGGGCGTCGAAGTAGGCGGATTGCGCCGCCGCCGCGCCCGCAACCGCGACAACTGCCAGGGCGGCCCAGCGGATCATTGCGGTTTCGCAGGGGCCGGCGCCGGGCTGACCGGGCGCTGCGGAAAGGCCTGCGGGTTCTGGTCGATCAGCGTATCGACGTCGCGCTGCATGCGCACCAGCACTTCCTGACGGATGGCGACGTTGAGGTTGATCTCAATCGGTTTTTCCGGGGTCTTGAGATTGACGCAGCCGGCAAGCGCAAGTCCGAGCGGCATGGCAATCAGGATCGGCCGTTTCATGGCTGCTTCCTTTCTGGCGTGATTTCTTCCTGGACGGGAGTCTGGGTCTGGGTGCTGTCTTCCTCGCGGCGACGGACCTCGGTGACGATACCGGGGATGTTGCCGAGCGGGCGGTCGAGCACGCTGTCGATCAACGTGCGCGGGTCGCGCAAGGACTTGGCGGTGCCAATCAGGGCGCGGAAGGGCCCGCGGATCGAGACGTTGAACTTGAGCGGGAGGCGGCCGACGAAGCGGCTGATCAGCTTTTGCGTGCCATTCGTGCCGGCAAGGCCGACCCCGTCGATGACCAGCGTGGTTCCGAATTCACCGGCCAGATCACCGTCGAGCCGGATGATCATCGAGCGGAAGCGCAGATCCTTGAGCGCATTGAAGGCAAGGTTGCCTGCGGTGCCGAGATTCGCCTTGTTGACCGCGCCATTGTACGACAGCCGTCCGCCGGGCGCGCGGCTGTCGAGGCGGCCGCCGACGATCCGGCCGCCACTGTCATCGAAGATCATCGGCAATACGCCGTCGAACGTGCCCTCGGCCTTGAGGTCGGTGAAGCCGAAGCTGTTGACGAACATGTTCGCGTCGAGCCCGCGCACTTCAAACGTGAGACGCTTGGGGCTTGGCCGGCCGAGGTTAAGCACGGTTTCGCGCAGGATCAGTTCGCCGCCCATGAAGGGCCAGCGGCCCGACTGGATGCGGACCAGCTGTCCGGGCAGCAATTGATAGGTGATGACCCCGTTCTCGACCAGGATGCCGGGGTTGATGGTCGCGACGCGGATGGTCTGACCGGGCGCGGTCTCGAGGCCCAGCAGGTCGCTGAAACGGATGGTGCCATTGAGGCCGGTGACCGGTCCGAAGGCGGCAGCGAGATCCATGTTGGTGGTCGAGAACTCGCCGGTCGAGGTTACCTGCCCGCTGCCGTTCCAGGCTATCCGGCCCTGCCCCGTGACCGTGCCGTTGACGAGCGCGATGACGCCTTCGGTCAGGCGGGTGATCATCTCGGGCTGAAGGCCGTTCTGCGTGAAAGCGAGGCCCGGCACATCGAGGGTGGCGTTGCCGACACCGTTGCCGAGATCGTGGCGGATCGCGACATTGGTGACGAGGGCGCCGGTCCCCGGGTTGCGAAGCGAGCCGCCGGCGCGAATGGCGTTGCCGGCAAGGCTGAAGGTCAGATCGTTCGAGCGCAGCGGATAGAAACGGGGCGGATCGGCGCCAATGTCGTTGGCCGTCCCACTGCCGTTCACGGTCAGGCGATTGCGATAGTAGAGCCAGCGGCCGTCCGCCTCGGTCAGCTTGATCGGAACCCGGCCGATGGTCGCGTCGGCGCGGGCGAAAGTGCCGTTGATACCGCTGCCCTTGAAGGTACCCTGCAACCGGGCGGCGTTGAGGAGGACGGGCGCGTCCGGATTGCCCATTCGTGCAGCGATGCCGACGAGATCGAAGGCGCGCGATCCGACCAGCGCCGCACGTTCGGCGCGAAGGCCGAAGGGCGAAGTCCCCAGCCGCCCGTTGAGGCCGAGGTTGCGGGTGAACGCCCGCACCGCGATGTCGCCGTCAGGTTGGCGGAAGACCACCGACTGGCCGACGGCACAGACCGGAACCTGGCTCTGACCGAGCTGCAAGGCTCCAAGCCGCAGGGTCGCGAACGACAAGGGTACGCAGCCCTGCCCGAACGCCAGCTGCCGGCCGGGCCCAACCGTTCCGTTGATCGGCAGGCGAAGGCCGGTCACCCGCCCTCCCGACAACGGGCCGTCGAGCAGTGCCACGGTGTCGATGCGGGTGCCCCCGTTGGCGAGGGCTGCGAAGCGGACCGGCTCGAGCGCGAGCCGGGCGCCGCCCGCGGCATAGGGCTGCATGACCAGCCGACCGCTCATCGGCCCGCCGCCGCGCGGCATCGAAAGGGCGAGGTCGGCGGTCGGAAGCCCGCCACCGGCGGTCCGGACGCGGCCGTCGATCCGAAGCTTGTTGGTTGGCCAGTAATAGGTGATGCCGTCCCCTTCGCCGCCGACGAGAATGCGGGCACCCGACGCGCTCTGGACGTCGGCGCTGTCGACCCGGACCGCGCCGCCGCCAGCGGCGTTAACGAGGCGCAATTTGCCCACCGCGTTCATATCCTGGGTAGCACGCTGGAAACTTGCCCGGAGTGCCGCCGCAACCGGCTCCAGCGGCGTCCCGGCCGCGCCGCCGAGGGCCGCCGCCAACGGGTCGGTAAGGCCGCGGTCGAGGTCGACACCATTGGCGCCATAGTCGGCCACCAAGGTGATCTGGCCGCTTGCCGCATTCAGCAGGTAGCTGCCATCGAGGCGAGTGCGCTCTGCCGTCAGCTGCGCCATTCGGGCGCCGGCCGCGCTGAGCTTCACCGTCCCGAGGATATTCGTCGGCCGGCCGCTGAAGGTGAGATCGGCATTGAAGCGCGCCAGCTGATTGATCCCGGCAGCCAGGGCCGCGGCGCTCATCCGTCCCTTGCCGGTGAAGCGATCAAAGCCTTCCGAAAAACGGCTGTCGATATCGAACCGCGGTGCGTTGATCGCGATATTGCTTGTGGGGCAGGCAAAGCGGGCGGCGCTCAATGGCCCGCTCACTTGCGGGCGGCGAGCGACGACGGCCACCGCCAGCGCGGCGCGCATGCCGGTCAGGGTACAGCGCCCCGCATCGAGTGCGGGCGAAGCAGCGGCCAGACGGCCCTTGAAGCCGCCGGTTAGCTTGCCCTCACCCTCCACCGCTGCCCCGATCGGGCCGTAGGGGGTCGCCACGGCGATGGACGTATCGGCAAGGTCGACGCTGATGTCGGGAAGCGAGAACGGCTTTCCCGAAGGCGGTGGAAGCAGGCGATCGACCTGCCCCCAGCTGACCTTGTTGCCGACCACCCGGCCGCGCAGGCGCACCCCGCGCGCAACCACCCGGTAGAATTCGACCTGACCGTTCCATTTGATCCGCATCTGGATCTGCGCGAGCCTGGCGGTGAGGTCCGGGCGGCGCGGATCACCGATCACGAGGTTCGACACCTGCTGGGTGCGAAGGCCGATGCGGTCGAGCTTGAAGGTCGCCTGTACCCCGCGTTTCGCGAGTTCGCGCGACAAGATGTTGTTCGCGATCGGGCGGCGCTGGCTCCACAGGACGATCGCGGCCACGACCAGAAGCACCAGCAGGCCGACGAGGAGGAAGCCGAGGAAACGCGGAATCACGCGGCGCCGGCGGCGGACGACCACCTCCGCCTGCTGTTCTTCACTTCGGGCCGTCGTCTCTTCCGTCACTAACGCGTCCCAACCTCCGGTGTCCGCGACCGTTCCGCAACCGACATGTTGCCAGCCGCGCGGCAAGGGCATAGCTTCAAACCCATGGGCGACAAGCCGAATGGCGCCGATGGGCATCGCGCGCGCCTTCGGCATCGGCTGCTGGAGGGCGGTGGCGACGCGTTGCTCGACCATGAGCTGGTTGAATATCTGCTGACTCTCGCGATCCCCCGCCGCGATACCAAGCCCTTGGCGAAACAGCTTATTTCGTCATTCGGCGGCCTTGGCCAACTGCTCGAAGCGCCGCCCGAAGTGCTTCGCCGTGAGGGACTGACCGACGGTATCATCGGCGCCCTGGCGATCGCCCGCGCGACCGCGCTACGGCTCCTCGAGACCCGCACCGAAGGCCGCCCGCTGCTGTCGAGCTGGGATGCGCTCGGCGATTACCTCCAGGCAGCGATGAGCCACAGCCAGGTCGAGGAAGTGCGCGTGCTGTTTCTCAACGCCAAGAACGTGCTGATCGCCAACGAGGCGATGTGGCGCGGGTCGGTCGACGAGGCCGCGGTCCACGTGCGCGAAGTCATCGCCCGGGCCATCGCGCTTGGCGCTACCGCGCTGATCCTCGTCCACAATCATCCGAGCGGAGATCCGACGCCGAGCCAGCAGGACATCCGCCTCACCCGCGACATCGTCGATGCCGGGCGGCACATGAAGATCACCGTCCACGACCATGTCATCGTCGGTGCGCAGGGCCGCAGCAGCCTTCGATCGATGGGACTGATGTGAACGTCCGCGATGGCACTGCCGCAAAGGATCATGATTGTCGGTCAGCCTGGCTCGGGCAAAAGCACGCTGGCACGGCGGATCGGGGACGTAACCGGGCTGCCCGTCATCCACATCGACCGCATCCACTGGCAATCTGGCTGGGTTGAACGATCGAAAGCCGAGAAGCGCCGTCTTTGCCTCGAGACGGAGGCCGGAGAGCGCTGGATTTTCGAGGGCGGCTTCAGCCCGACCTGGCCGAGCCGGCTGCGGCGTGCCGACCTGTTGATATGGGTCGATCGCCCGATGGGGCTGCGACTGTGGCGAGTGTTGCGGCGTGCGCTGACCCAACTCGGCCGGACCCGCCCGGACATGGCCGACGGCTGCCCCGAACGGCTTAGCTCGCTGCCGGAATTCGCGCATTACATCCTGACCACTGGCCGCTCGCAGCGGCGCAGGCTCGGTCAGCTGGCCACTTCCGCCACTTGCCAGGTCGAGCGGCTGCGCAGTGACGAAGAGGCCGCCGCACTGGTCGATCGCCTCCGCCTCGCGTTTGCCACACAATCCGTGTAGGCGCGCGGCCATGCTGACTATCAACGGAATCACGGTTCGCCTCGGCGGGCGGACTATCCTTGACCGCGCCACCGCGACCATCCGCCCCAAGAGCAGGGTCGGACTGATCGGCCGCAACGGTGCAGGCAAGTCGACCCTGATGAAGGTCATGATCGGCCAGCTCGAGGCCGACGACGGCGAGATTGAGATGCCCAAGCGCACCCGGCTCGGCTATATCGCTCAGGAAGCGCCGAGTGGCGATGCGACCCCGTTCGAGACCGTGCTCGCCGCCGACACCGAGCGGGCCGAACTGATGCTCGCCGCCGAAGATTACAGCGACATGGACCGGCTCGGCGAAGTGCACGAGCGCCTGCTCGCGATCGACGCCTATGGGGCGCCGTCGCGGGCGTCGAAGATCCTGCTCGGCCTCGGTTTCGACGAAGAAATGCAGGCGCGCCCGCTCGACAGTTATTCGGGCGGCTGGAAGATGCGTGTGGCGCTCGCCGCCCTGCTCTTTTCGGAACCCGACATCCTGCTGCTCGACGAGCCGTCGAACCACCTCGATCTCGAAGCGACGCTGTGGCTGGAGAATTTCCTCAAGGATTATGCCGGCACGCTTGTCGTCATCAGCCACGAACGCGACCTGCTCAACAACGTGGTCGACACGATCCTTCACGTCGAGGGCGGCCGGCTGACGCAATATGCCGGTGGCTATGACGATTTCGAGCGGCAGCGGGCCGAGCGGGCGGCGCAGCTGGCGGCGGCCAAGGCCAGCCAGGATGCGCAGCGCGCGCGCTTGCAGGACTATATCGCCCGCAATTCGGCGCGCGCCTCGACCGCCAAGCAGGCGCAGAGCCGGGCCAAGATGCTGGCGAAGATGCAGCCGATCGCGGCCATGGCCGACGATCCGAGCCTCAGCTTCGCTTTCCCCAGCCCAACCGAACTCAAGCCGCCGCTGATCACGCTTGAGATGGCGGCGGTCGGCTACAGTGACACGCCGATCCTGCGGAAATTGAACCTGCGGATCGATCCCGACGATCGGATCGCGCTGCTCGGCCGCAACGGCAACGGCAAGACGACACTGGCGCGCCTGCTTGCGGCGCAGCTTCCGGCGATGGAAGGCGCGATGGTCGCGACCGGCAAAATGCGCGTTGGCTATTTCACCCAGTATCAGGTCGAGGAACTGCACGGCGACGAGACGCCGCTGATGCACATGAGCCGGGCAATGGAAGGCCTCTCGCCCGCCGCCGTGCGCGCGCAGCTCGGGCGCTTCGGATTCTCCGGGGACAAGGCGACGACGCTGACCAGCAAGCTGTCGGGCGGCGAACGGGCGCGGCTGGCGCTGGCGCTGATCACCCGCGAGGCGCCGCACCTTCTCATCCTCGACGAGCCGACCAACCACCTCGACGTCGATGCCCGCGAGGCGCTCGTCCAGGCGCTCAACGAATATGATGGCGCCGTCATCCTAATCAGCCACGACCGTCACATGGTCGAGCTGACCGCCGACCGGCTGGTGCTGGTGGATGATGGCAAGGCGGTCGATTACGCCGGCAGCATCGAGGACTACATCGATTTCGTGCTTGGCCGGAACCAGCCGAAGGCGGACACGAAGTCCAAGGTTCCGAAGGGCTCCAAGGCCCGTGAAGACGCCAAGGCGCTCAAAAAGGCGACCGACGATGCCGAAAAGGAAAGCCTGCGCCTTGCCGAGCAAAGGTCCGAGCTCGACCGCGCGATGTTCGATCCCTCCGGCGCCGAACCGCAATTTGCGAAGCTGTCGATGAGCGAACTGTCGAAACGCCGGGCCAAGGTCGCGGCCGCGCTGGAGGAAGCCGAGGCGCGCTGGATGGCATTGGCGGAAAAACTGGAACGCGAACCGGCCTGACGGGCCGCAGGCAGGGGGGCGAATGAAAGCGGTCGAGACGTTCGAACTGGTGTTGCTACTGCTTTCGGCAGTGGTCGCGCTGCACGCGCTCGCCGACAAGCTGCGTTTCCCGCCGTCCGCAGCGCTGCTGGTCGGCGGCGGCGCGCTGGCGTTCATCCCCGGGCTGCCGCCCTTCACCCTCGACCCTGAGCTGGCGCTGGTGCTGTTCCTTCCGCCACTGTTGTTCGAAGGCGCCTACTACACCGCCTTCGGCCGTTTCCGCGCCCACCTGCCCGGGATCATCTCGCTTGCGGTCGGAGCGGTGATCTTCACCACCTGCCTCGTTGCCGTGGCGGTGAAGTGGCTGGTGCCGGACCTGCCCTGGGCGGCCTGCTTCGCGCTTGGCGCCATTGTCTCGCCGCCGGACGCGGTTTCGGCCCGTGCCGTGTTGCAGGGCATCCGCCTTCCGCGCCGCCTGCAAGCATTGTTGGAAGGCGAAAGCCTGCTCAACGACGCGACCGGACTCGTGCTGTTCCGCTTCGCCGTCGCCGCAACGCTGAGCGGCACCTTCCACCTCGGCGAGGCGATCGGCAGCTTCGCCTTGCTTGCGCTGGGCGGCGCGGTGGTCGGTGTGGTGGTCGGCCGCCTGTCGGTCTTCCTCCTCACCAAGATCGAGGACCGGACCCTGTTCGTCACCACCTCGACACTCATCTGCTGGGCAGCCTATCTTGCCGGCGAAGCGCTCCACGTGTCGGGGGTGATCGCCACCGTCGCCTCGGGCCTGGTGGTTGGCTGGTACCAGCACGTGGTGATGCCGGCACGGGTGCGTATCCAGGGCACCGGCTTCTGGCGGACGATGATCTTTTCGCTGGAAGCACTGGTCTTCATCCTGATCGGCTTCTCGCTCCGCAGCGTGGTCGACCGCGCCGGAGGCATTGCGGAAGTCACGGCGACGATGGCGGTGCCGGTGCTGGGGGTCCTTGCGGCGATGACCTTCGCCCGGGTGGTTTGGGTATTCGGAAGCGACGCCCTGCTCCATGCCGCACGACGACTTGGCGTTCGCAGGGCGCGGCCGCTCGGCGCTTCGCAGGCCGGCGTCCTGGCGTGGACCGGAATGCGCGGCGTGGTGACCCTGGCAGTTGCGCTGACCCTGCCCGCCGCCATGCCGGGGCGCGATCTCATGCTGATCACCGCCTTTGCCGCCATCCTGATGACGGTGATCGTCCAGGGCGGCAGTCTTGGCTGGCTGATCGGTCGCCTCCGCCCCGTCGATGGCGATCCGCCGCCGCGGATGAGCCTGCCCGAAACCGAAGCCGCGATCGCCAAGGCCAAGCTTCGCGCGGTCGAGGCCCACGCTTATGACGCGGACGGACAGCTGATCCATCCCCAATTGCTGGAACAGCAGCGCGCCAGGGCCCGCGCATCGGAGAAATACGCACGGGACGCGGACGGCTTCATGGACGGCATCCAGTCCCACTTCGAGGTCCTGTTGCTGGCCATCGCCGAGGGCCGCCGCGAGCTGATCCGCCTGCACCGGGCAGGAAAGATCGAAGACGAGGTGCTGCACGACCTCGAACGCGACCTCGACCTCGAGGAAGTCAGCATCACTTTCCAGCGCGGCGAGCAGCTCGACCTGCGCTGATCCGCTCCGTCCGCGTTGCGGGAGCGCCCCTCCCCTGCTAGCGGGCGCGGCCATGGTTCCCCGCTATTCACGCCCCGCCATGACCGCCATCTGGGCGGCCGAAAACCGCTTCCGCATCTGGTGGGACATCGAAGTGTTCGCCGCCGAGGCGATGGGCGAAATCGGGATGATCCCGCGTGAGGATGCGGCCAAGATCGTCGAAGCGCATGGCCGCGGGGTCATCGACCCGGTGGACGTGCCCGCGATCGACGCGATCGAGGCGGTGACCAAGCATGACGTGATCGCCTTCCTGACGTGGGCCGGCGAAAAGCTTGGCGACGAGCGGCGCTGGCTCCACCAGGGAATGACCAGCAGCGACGTGCTGGACACGGCGCTGGCGGTACAGCTGGCGCAGGCGAGCGACGTCCTGATCGAGGACCTGAAGCAGCTGCTAGCAGTTCTCGAGCGGCGGGCGTTCGAGCACAAGCTCACCCCGACTATTGGCCGAAGCCATGGAATCCATGCCGAGCCGGTCACCTTCGGGCTGAAGCTTGCCCAGGCGCATGCCGAGTTCGCGCGCAACCTCGCCCGCCTCCAAGCGGCGCGGGAGGAGATAGCGACCTGTGCGATCTCGGGCGCGGTCGGCACCTTCGCCAACATCGATCCACGGGTGGAGGAGCATGTCGCAAAGCGCCTCGGCCTGACGCCCGAGCCCACGTCGACGCAGGTCATTCCGCGCGATCGCCACGCCATGTTTTTCGCGACGCTGGGCGTCATCGCGTCGAGCATCGAGCGGCTGGCGACCGAGGTGCGGCACCTGCAGCGGACCGAAGTGCTGGAAGCGGAGGAGTATTTCTCGCCCGGCCAGAAAGGTTCGAGCGCGATGCCGCACAAGCGCAATCCGGTGTTGACCGAGAACCTCACCGGCCTTGCCCGCCTGGTGCGCAGCGCCGTCACGCCCGCGATGGAGAATGTCGCGCTGTGGCACGAGCGGGACATCAGTCATTCCAGCGTCGAACGGTTCATCGGCCCCGACGCGACGATCACCCTCGACTTCGCGCTAGCGCGGCTGACGGGCGTGATCGACAAGCTGCTGGTCTATCCTGAGCGGATGCAAAAGAACCTCGACCGGATGGGCGGTCTCGTCCACTCGCAGCGCGTGCTGCTGGCGCTGACGCAGGCCGGGCTCAGCCGCGAGGATGCCTACGCCAAGGTCCAGCGCAACGCGATGAAGGTATGGGAATCCGACGGCGCCCTGTCACTGCTAGACCTGCTCAAGGCTGACCCCGAAGTCACCGCGGTCCTGCCGCCCAAGAAGCTCGATGAGAGCTTCGACCTCGGCTACCACTTCCGCCAGGTCGACACGATCTTCACCCGGGTATTCGGACGGGCGTAGCGAGCCAGCCGCCGCCATCCGCCTTGCGGGGCCTAGGCGCCGTGCTCCCTGATGTTTTCACGGACACGTTCATCGAGGCGGTCCGAGGCTTCCTTGCGCGCCGCGATCTTCTCCTCGGTGTTCTCGGCGAGCCGCTTTTCGCGCGCTATCTCCGTTTCCATCTGACGCTTCTTGCTCATGCATGCCCTCCGTTGGCTGGTTTATTTCGGTTTAGCGCCACGGTGGGTCGCTGCCTAATGGTCAAATCGCAAGCCGGCCTGCCGGTCGACTTCTCGACCTTTACCGCCTGGCCTTGCCAGCCAGCTTCGGCTTGAGTTCGTCGTATGTCCCCTCGACAAAGCGGTCCGGCGTGATGAAGCCGTTGGATGCGACCTTGCCTTCGTAGGCGGCGGTTGGCCTGGACGCGATCACCTGCGCCTTGGTCCGACCGGCGCGAATGCCGGCGGCGACCTTGGCGCGGATGTCGGCCAGCATGTCGTGATAGGCCTGAAGATCTTCGCGAGTGGCGACGGGGCCGTGGCCGGGAATGACCTTGCCGCCCGGCTTGACGATCCCGAGCCCGGTCTTGGCCGCGGCGATCATCCCGTCGATCGAGCCGCCGCTCTCGCGATCAATGAAGGGATAGGTCGCCTTGAAGAAGAAGGTGTCGCCCATGTGCAATACGTTGGCACTGCTCCAATAGACCAGCGAATCGCCATCGGTGTGGGCGTTGTCGACGTGGGTCACCTGCAGGTCGTCGCCATTGAGATGAATGGTCACTCCCTTGGCGAAGGTAACGACGGGCAGGCCGGCCTTGGGGGTCGCCTTGATCTGCTCGTTCATGGTCTTGAAAAAGGTGTCGGCCGACAGCCGGCGGCGGACGTTGTCATGCGCGACGATGATCGCGCCCGCTTCGCCGAACGCCACGTTTCCGCCGGTATGGTCACCGTGCCAGTGGGTGTTGATCAGGAACTTGATGGGATCGGGATGGAGCGACTTGACTGCCGCGATGATCTTGGGTGCCAGCGGCGCAAACTGGTCGTCGATAATGACGTTGCCGTCCTCGCCGTAGCTGACGCCGATGTTGCCCCCGGCACCGAACAGCACGGCCACGCCGGGCGCGACGCGCTCGACCTTGATCTCGACCTTGGAATAGTCCTGCTGGGCCGCAGCCGGGGTGGCGGCAAGCAGCAATGCGATAGCGGCGGCGATACGGCGCATGATGGTCTCCCCTGTGTTCCTTGCGCGCACGCTAGTCGCGCCAGGCGCTCGCGGGAATACCGCTCATCGCCTCAGGCGTAGGGCAGCAAGCGATCGACCAGCGCGGTCATGTCGTCCTGGCTGGTGTCGCTGTTGGACAGGAGAACGACCGAGCGACCGCTCGAAAGGTCATGCGCAAGGTGCGTCCGATAGCCCTGCACCTTGCCCGTTTCCCAGGCGACCTGCCGTCCGGCGATGTCGCGCACCCGGCCGCCGAGCGCATAATGATCGTCGGCCATGCGGACAGTGACGAGCCGCGTGCGCGATTGGGGCGTCAGCAGGCGGCGCGTATCGAAGATGGCATGGGCCGCGCGCACGAGGTCAGCGGCACCGCTGACGATATTGCCGCTTGCTCCTCCGAACGGCGGCACGAGCGCTTCCTTGAGTTTTCCGCCATTGTCGTAGGCGCGGGCCGATCCTGGCAGCGGCCCGGTCCTCGTGTCGGCAAACCCGGTCTGGCGAAGTCCCGCGGGCCGGAAGACTTCGCGCGCGAGTACGTCTTCGAAGCGCGCCTTGGTCACGCGCTCGATGGCGGCGTGAATCAGCACCCAATTGTTGAAGGCATAATCGAAGCGGGTGCCCGGCGCGAAGGCCAGCTCACCGCTGCCGAAGCGGGCGACCATCTCGCGCGATCCGGCGAGCGATGCACGAAGGCCGGGTTCGGCGCCGATCGCCTGCGTGACGCGATCGGGGATGCCGCTGCTGTTGGCGAGCAGCTGCACCAGCGGCACGTCGCCATAAGGGCCGACAAGCTCGGGCAAGGCCGCACGAAGCGGGGCATCGATCGACAGCAATCCGCGCTCGGCAAGCCGCAGCACCGCCACGGTGGTCAGCCACTTCGACACCGATCCGATCCGAACGGTGGTGGCGGGCCCGAAGGCAATGCCGCGTTCCCGGTCGGCAAGGCCGAAGACCCGGGAGGACGTGATCTTCCCTTGCCGGCCAAAGGCGACCGAGCCGCCCAGCTTCTGGCGGGCAACGAAGTCGTCGATCAGCGCCGCGGCGCCAGGCGGCAACGGTGCGGCGGAAGCAGGGGCGACGCGCAGCACGAGGGGCGTGGCGGCAGCGGCGGCCATGAAGGACCGCCGGGAAAAGATCGTCATCGTGCCTCGTGGGGAAAAACGCAGTTACAAAGAGAACCCTAGCCCAGCACATCCTTGATGCGCGAGAAGAAACTCTTCGCGTTGGGGCACTCCTCGCCGGTTTCCGTTTCGCGGAACTGGCAGAGGATTTCCTTCTGCTTGGCCGTCAGCCTGGTCGGGGTTTCGACCAGCACGCGGGTGATCATGTCACCCCGGCCGCGGCCATTCAGCACCGCCATTCCCTTACCGCGCAGGCGCAGGGTCTCACCCGACTGGATGCCGGCGGGGATTTTCACCTCGATCTCCTCGCCGTCGATCCCCGGAACGGTGATCGATCCACCAAGCGCCGCCGTGGTGAAGGTGACGGGGCAGTCGGCGACGAGGGTCGTCCCCTCGCGGGCATAGATCGGGTGGCGCTTCAAATGGACGAACAGGTAGAGGTCGCCGCCCGGCGCGCCGCGAATGCCCGCCTCGCCTTCGCCGGCGACACGGATGCGGGTGCCTTCATCGACCCCGGCTGGGACCTGAATGGTCAAGGTGCGGCGCTTCAGCGAACGGCCTTCGCCCTGACAGACGGGACACGGATCGGCGATGGTGACGCCATGACCGTGACAGGTCGGGCATCCGCGCTCGACCACGAAGAAGCCCTGCTGCGCGCGGACCTTGCCGGCGCCGTTGCAGGTGCCGCAGCGTTCGGGAACCGCGGTTCCGCGCGCGCCGTCGCCTTCGCACGGCTCGCACGCGGCCATGGTCTCGATGTCGATGGTGGCGGCCTTGCCGGCGAAGCTTTCCTCAAGCGTCAGCTCGAGGTCGTAGCGAAGGTCCGCGCCGCGAGCCGCATTCTGGCGAGCGCCGCGGGGGTCCATGAACTCGCCGAAGATCGACGAGAAGATGTCGGAAAAGTCGGGCCCCGCCCCGCCGCCGAAGCCACCCGCGCCCGCGCCGCCGTTCTGGAAGGCAGCATGGCCGAAGCGATCATAGGCGGCGCGCTTCTGCGGATCCTTGAGGCAGTCGTAAGCCTCGTTCAGCTGCTTGAACTTCGCCTCACGCTCCGGACAGCCGCCGTGGCGATCCGGGTGACATTCCATCGCAAGCCGGCGAAAGGCCGACTTGATGGTCTTTTCGTCGGCTCCGCGCTGAACGCCGAGGAGCTCGTAATAATCAACATGGACGCTCATGACGTATACCCTTGGAACGACGTCCCGGCGGCGGTGCCCGGCGAAGCATCACTTCGACAGGCAACCGTCGCCGGAACGACGATAAGCATCGGTTACGCCTTCTTCTCGTCGTCGACTTCGGAATATTCCGCGTCGACTACTTCCTCGTCAGCCGCCTGACCGCTTTCGGCCGTGTCGGCCTGCGCCTGCGAACCGCTGGCCTGCTGGCTCTCGTAGATCGCCTGGCCAAGCTTCATCGCGACCTGCGTCAGGGCATTGGTCTTGGTGGTCATGACGTCGGGGTCGTTGCCCTCGATCGCGGTCTTGGTTTCGGCGATCGCAGCTTCGATCTCGGCCTTCACGTCGGCCGACACCTTGTCGCCATGCTCGGCAAGCTGCTTCTCGGTCGAATGGACAAGGCTTTCGGCGTTGTTCTTCGCCTCGGCCGCGGCGCGCCGCTTCTTGTCCTCTTCGGCGAACTGCTCGGCCTGCTTGACCATGTTCTCGATGTCGGAGTCCGACAGACCACCAGACGCCTGGATGCGGATCTGCTGTTCCTTGCCGGTGCCCTTGTCCTTGGCCGACACGTTGACGATGCCGTTGGCGTCGATGTCGAACGTGACCTCGACCTGTGGCACGCCGCGGGGGGCCGGCGGAATGCCGACGAGATCGAACTGACCGAGGATCTTGTTGTCCGCAGCCATTTCGCGCTCACCCTGGAAGACCCGGATGGTGACGGCATTCTGGTTGTCGTCCGCGGTCGAGAAGACCTGGCTCTTCTTGGTCGGTATCGTCGTGTTGCGATCGATCATACGGGTGAAGACACCGCCCAGCGTCTCGATGCCGAGCGACAGCGGGGTCACGTCGAGCAGGAGCACGTCCTTGACGTCGCCCTGAAGGACGCCGGCCTGGATCGCGGCGCCGATGGCGACGACCTCGTCCGGATTGACGCCGGTGTGCGGCTCCTTGCCGAAGAACTCCTTCACGACTTCACGCACGCGCGGCATGCGGGTCATGCCGCCAACCAGCACCACTTCGTCGATCGCCGCGGCGTCGAGGCCCGCGTCCTTGAGCGCCTTCTTGCAGGGCTCGAGGGTGCGGTTGATGAGGTCCGCGACCAGCTTCTCGAGGTCGGAACGAGTGATCGTCTCGACGAGGTGAAGCGGAGTCGTCGCGCCGCCTTCCATGCGGGCGGTGATGAAGGGCTGGTTGATCTCGGTCGTCTGGGCCGACGACAGCTCGATCTTGGCCTTCTCGGCTGCTTCCTTCAGGCGCTGCAGGGCGAGCCGATCCTTGCGCAGGTCGATCCCCTCCTTCGCCTGGAACTTGGCCGCCAGATGCTCGACGATCTTGGCGTCGAAATCCTCGCCGCCGAGGAAGGTGTCGCCATTGGTCGACTTCACCTCGAACACGCCGTCGCCGATTTCCAGCACCGACACGTCGAACGTGCCGCCGCCAAGGTCGTAGACCGCGATCGTCTTGCCGTCGTTCTTCTCGAGCCCGTAGGCGAGCGCCGCGGCAGTCGGCTCGTTGATGATGCGCAGCACTTCAAGGCCGGCGATCTGGCCGGCGTCCTTGGTCGCCTGGCGCTGCGCGTCGTTGAAGTAGGCCGGCACGGTGATCACCGCCTGGGTGACAGTCTCGCCGAGATAAGCCTCGGCCGATTCTTTCATCTTCTGAAGGATGAAGGCGCTGATCTGCGACGGGCTGTAATCCTGGCTGCCGGCATTGACCCAGGCATCGCCATTCTGGCCCTTGACGATCTTGTAAGGGACCAGCTCGGTGTCCTTCTTGGTCACCGGGTCGTCGAAGCGGCGGCCGATGAGGCGCTTCACCGCGAAGATCGTGTTGTCAGGATTGGTGACGGCCTGGCGCTTGGCCGGCTGGCCGATGAGGCGCTCGCCATCCTTAGTAAAGGCGACCACCGAGGGAGTGGTGCGCGCGCCTTCGGCATTCTCGATGACCTTGGGCTTGCCGCCCTCCATCACCGCAACGCAGCTGTTGGTCGTGCCGAGATCGATCCCGATCACTTTCGCCATAGTCTTGTTACCCTTTCACTCGCCCCCGGACGCCTTGAACAAGCACGTCCGTTCTTGCTGTTCTGGCGGCGATATAGGGAGCGGCAAAGCCGCGACAAGGAGTCGGTGTTGCAGAGATGCAATACGGCTGCAGTGATGTTGCGCCGGTGCCGGAACTTTCCGGTGCCGGCCTTCAGATCATTGCCATGCCGCCATTCACATGCAGTGTCTGGCCGGTGACATAGCCCGCCTCGCGGCTGGCGAGGAACACCACGGCAGCGGCGACGTCGTCGCCCGTCCCCATCGCACCCGACGGAATCTTAGACAGGATGGCAGCACGCTGCTGATCGTTCAGCGCATCGGTCATGGCCGACGCCATGAAGCCTGGAGCGACACAGTTCACCGTGATGTTGCGAGTGGCGAGTTCCTGGGCGACCGCCTTGCTCATCCCGACAAGCCCGGCCTTCGATGCCACGTAATTCGCCTGTCCCGGATTGCCCGTCTGACCGACCACCGAAGTGACACTGATGATGCGGCCGTAGCGCGCCTTCATCATCGGCTTTGCCGCCGCGCGCATCAGGCGGAAGGCCGCTTCGAGATTGATCGCGATGACGCTTTCGAACTCCTCGTCCTTCATCCGCATCAGCAGATTGTCGCGCGTCACGCCGGCATTGTTGACGAGGATGTCGAGCTTGCCGCCAAGCGCGTCCACCGCCTGCGGCACCAGCGCATCGACCGCGGCGCCGTCGGACAGGTTGCACGGAAGCGCGACATGGTCGCCGCCGAGCCCGGCGCGAAAGGACTCGAGCTTGTCGGCATTGGACCCGCTCACCGCCAGCCGTGCGCCCTGCGCCGCAAGCGCCTTGGCGATGGCGCTGCCGAGCCCTCCCGAAGCGCCGGTCACGAGCGCGGTCATTCCTTCGAGCGAAAACATCATGCGATCTCCTTGGCGAGGGCTTCGACGTCTTCCATCATCACCACGCTCGTGATCCTGGCGTCCGGCGCGATCCGCTTGACCATCGCACCCAATACCTTGCCGCCGATCTCGACGAATTCCTCGACCCCGGCAGCGCGCATTTCCTTGATGCTCTCGCGCCAGCGGACCATGCCGGTCACCTGCTCGACCAGCAGCTCGCGGATGCGGTCGGGATCGGTGACCGGCGCGGCAATGACATTGGCGTAGAGCGGCACCGCCGGCGCCTTGATGTCGGTGTCGCCAAGCGCCTCGGCCATCAAGTCGGCTGCGGGTTGCATCAGCGGGCAGTGGAAGGGTGCCGAGACGGGCAGCAGCACCGCGCGCTTGGCGCCATGATCCTTGGCGACGGCGATCGCGCGCTCGATCGCCGCGCGGTGGCCGGAGATGACGACTTGCGACGGGTCGTTGTCGTTGGCGACGGTGCAAACTTCGCCTTGCGCTGCGGCGGACGCAATCGCCTGCGCCTTGTCGAGGTCGGCGCCAAGCAGCGCCGCCATCGCGCCCACGCCCACCGGCACGGCCGCCTGCATCGCCTGCCCGCGCTTCTTCAGCAGCAGGGCAGTAGTGGAAAGGTCGAAGCTTCCGGCGGCGCACAGCGCGCTATATTCGCCAAGCGAGTGGCCCGCGACGAAGTCGGCCTTCGCGCCGAGGTCCAGCCCGAGCGTTCGCAGCACAGCGATGCTGTGCGCCATGATCGCGGGCTGTGCGTTTTCGGTAAGCGTCAGCTCGGCTTCCGGCCCTTCGCGCATCAGCCGGAACAGATGCTGCCCGAGTGCCTCATCGACTTCCGCGAACACGTCCTTGGCAGCGCGGCTCGCGTCGGCCAGTGCCGCGCCCATTCCGACCGACTGGCTGCCTTGTCCCGGGAAAAGAAATGCGCGCATCAAATACTCTGTTGCTGCTAGTGATCGGACGGGGGCTAGGCGCGTGCGGCGCCAATGCCAAGATGTTGGGGGAAGCAAATGACTGTTGAGGCCGAAGGTCACCTGCATCTTGCAGCGGACGTTCCGCCCCCACCCCCGCCGCCGCCACCTGCCAAGCGACTGGGACGGATGATGAGCCTGGCGATGGTGGTCGGCACGATCGTCGGCTCGGGCATCTACGTTCTGCCGGCACAGGTCGCTCCGTTCGGGGCCAATCTCGTGCTTGCCTTCGTGCTGACGGGCGCCGGCACCTTTTTGCTCGCGCTCTGCATGGCGCGGCTTGCCGGAGCATTGCCGGGTGGGCCGTACAGCCATGTCGCCTCGGCGTTCGGTGATCGTGCCGCCTTCATCGCCATGTGGAGCAGCATGCTCTCACAGGTGACCGGTGCAGCCGCCACTGCCATCGCTGTCGGAGGAGCGATCGGGGTTGCCGTTCCGGCGCTCGCCTCACCGGTTTCGATCACCGTCATCGGCCTCGTGACATTGCTCGTGCTGGCGCTGGTCCAGTCGCGCGGCGCGCGATCGGCCGGGCGGGTCCAAGTGACGGCGGCGCTGATCAAGCTGGTCCCGCTGGTCCTGGTGCTTCTCCTCGTCCTGCTGCTGGTCGCGCGCGGAGGATCGGTCCAGCCGCTGGCCCCGGTCCCGCTCACTCTGACCGCGACGATCGCCGCCGCCGCCCTCATGCTTTTCGCCTTCACGGGGTTCGAAGCGGGTACGATCAGCGCGAATGTCACCGACAATGCGCAGGAATCGGTGCCTTCCGCGACCATCCGGGGAACGGCGTTTGTCGCGATGCTCTATCTTGCCGCAACGCTCGCGGTGCTGTGGCTCTTGCCGAGTGCGATTGCCGCGGCCTCGCCCACTCCTATCGCCGATGCGATCGCGCCCAGCTTCGGGCCCTCGGCGCGGACCCTGGTTGCGCTGGTCGGGGCGGTCAGCGCGCTCGGCACCTGCAACGCGCTGATCCTGCTTTCCGTCGAGGTTGCCCGCGCGCTTGCCAATGCGGGCGACCTTCCTGCCTCCTTCGCTGCAATTGACAGCAATGGCGTGTCGCGCCGCAGCCTGGTCGCGGCGGTGCTTCTCGCCATGGCGATGGTGGCCGGCAGCGTCAGCGAGAATTTCCTCAGCGCCTTCAACTTCGTCGCGCTGGTTTCCGCCGTCGGAGCGCTGGTCCTGTATCTTGCCTGCGCGGCGGTGGCGTGGCGGCTGCAGGTGGTCGGCGCCGCCGTCGCGGTCCCGGCGCTGCTTTATTCGGTCGCGATGTTCTGGGGGTCGGGCGGTGAAGCCGTACTGTGGGCCGCGCTGCTGGCCGTCGCGGGCCTGCCGATCCGCTGGTTCAGCCGACGTGCCAGTGCGCGGGCGGAGCAGGCAGCCGCGCCTCCGGAACCAGTCGCCTGAGTTTCTTCGCGAAGCTGCGCAGCGCCACTTCCGATCGTCCAAGCGGCCCTGGCTCATAGGAAGGTGAGCGCATGCCCTGCTGCACCCGCCCGATCAGCGCGGTGTCCTCGGCATTGACCCGCCGGTTGATGCGCCAATTGAGGTAACGCGACGCCCTCATTGTCCGACGCTCGTCGGGCAGCGCATAGCTGATTTCCCGAATGACGGTCTGCTCGGCGGTCACCGGCAGGAACTGCATGAAGTCAACTTGGTCGGGATAGATGTCGAAAGCGGTGTTCGGCCACAGCTTGAAGTAAAGCCACTTGCGGCGATGGCTGGACGGCAGATGCCCCGCTTCCGGCAGCATCTGCTGATAGGCCCGCTCCGAAAGATTGCTCGAAGGCCGCTCGACAAGATCGCCCTCCATCCGGTCGACATGCTCATGCGCCTCGACCCTGTACCCCCGTCCGAATAGGCGCGTCAGGCCCGGGTGGCCGACGGCGATGTGGAGCGCGTCCGAATAATTGTCGGCGATGGTCTTCCAATTGAGATCGCGGGATCGCAGCGTCACGCGTCCAATCGCGCTCAACTCCTCGAAACGATAAGGCGCGACCTCGTCTTCGAAGGGCGCCATCATGTCGGCAACGGTCGGAGCGCCGGGCTCGAGGGTCACGAACAGGAAACCGCGCCAATTCTCGAGCGTGACCGGCTTGAGGCCAAGCCGCGACCTGTCGAGCCCGGGGTAATCTTCGGACTGGGGCACGGCAACGAGGCGTCCGTCGCGGGCATAGCTCCAGGCGTGGTAGGGGCAGGTCAGCAGCCTGACGCAGCCGCCGTTTCCATCGAGCAGGCGAGACCCGCGATGCCGGCAGACATTGGCAAAGGCGCGTACGACCCCGTCGTCGCCGCGGACGACGATGATGCTCTCGCCAAGGAACTCAAGGCTGCGCCATGCGCCAGGCTCGGCGATCTCGTTCTGGTGGCAGACGATCTGGGGCACGGCACGAAGAAACGCCTTCTGCTCGGCCGCGAAGAAGGCCGGATGCCAGTAGAGCCAGCCGGGCAAGCTCACGTCGTCGAGCGGGTCGGCGGCCGGGCGCAGCCGGGTGGCCAAGCCTAGCCGCGTCCCATCAGCGACAGCACTTCCTTGCGGCTCCGCTCATCCGAGCGAAACGTGCCCATCATCCGGCTGGTCGTCATCAGCACGCCCGGCGTATTGACCCCGCGCGCCGTCATGCAGGCGTGGGTCGCCTCGATCACGACTGCCACGCCCTTGGGCTGGAGATGCTCGCAGATGCAGTCGGCGACTTCCGCGGTCAGGCGTTCCTGGACCTGCAGGCGGCGGGCAAAGCCGTGCAGCACCCGCGCGAGCTTGGAAATGCCGACCACCCGCGTGTTCGGCAGGTAGGCGATATGCGCCTTGCCGATGATCGGCGCCATGTGATGTTCGCAATGCGACTGGAAAGGAATGTCCTTCAGCAGCACGATTTCGTCATAACCGCCCACTTCCTCGAACGTGCGGTAAAGGTGCGCGGCAGGGTCCTCCTCGTAACCCCGGGCATATTCCTTCCACGCCCGCGCCACGCGAGCCGGCGTATCGAGAAGTCCCTCGCGGTCGGGATCGTCCCCGGCCCAGCGGATCAGGGTTCGAACCGCCTCGGCCACTTCGTCGGGCACCGCGATCTTGGGAGCCGGCGCGACCAGGTCGCCGTCGGGTGGGCTGTCAGCCATGGCTCAGCAATTCCTTGTGAATGTCCGAAGCGACCGCTTCGGCCTGACCACGAATATCGGGAACCGCAACGATCTCCCAATACATGCCTTTGGTCAGCGGCCCGAGCGCCCACAGCGAGGGCCCAGCTTTGCTTCGCTCATCGACTTCGAGGCCGAGCGAGAGGGAATCGAAGCTGATCTCGCCGTCGGCCAGCAATGCGCGAAGGAGCGGGTCGGCCGTGCGCCTGATATCGCCCAGAGGTCCGGTGCAATTGAAAGCGGTGGCGACGCGGCGGACGCTCTCCCGCCCGTCACGCCGCGCGATGCTAATTTCGAGCTCGTCGGCCGAGGCCTGCATTGAAGCGACGCGGCCGGCAATGATGTCGAGCTGGCCGGCGGCAATCATTCCCTTGATCTGCTCGGCGACCTGCGGCGCGATACGGTGGCGGTGGACGTCCCACTGCGGCCGCGCATGGCGCAGGAACCGGCGGCGATCGGCGTGCGGGAGGCTGCGCCAGATCGCGAGACTATGCGGTCTGATCGCATCGACGGCGGCCCGGAAGCCGACTTCGGCCGACCGGATGCGCAACCAGCGCCAGAGGGCCATGAGGCTGCCAAGCGGAACCTCTTCGAGGCTGACGGGCGACGGTGCTCCAGGGGGACTGACGTGGGCGCGAGGGACAAGGCCCCGACGCGACACCGCGGTGATCCGGCCCTCATGCCCTGCGGCGGCGAGGCTCAGCACCACGTCGATCATGGTCAGCCCGGTGCCGAGGATCAGGACGTCGCTCTGGCTTTCCGCCGCGCGCGCGATGGCGACTTCCGCAGCGTCGCTCCACGGGTTGTTGACGAACCGCTGCTCCGGCAATCCGTCGGAACCCGGGAACGGGGCTGGCGGCTGATTGCCAAGCGCGAGCACCAGTGCGGAGGCGGCAACCTTGGCGCCGTCCGACAAGGTGACGGTCCAGCCACCCTCGTCCCGCTCTGCGTCGACCGCCATTCCCCCAGCCCGCTTCACCAGTGGCGCAGCCGCAAGCTGTTCCTCGACGTAGCGCCCGAATTCGCGCCGTTCGGCGAAAGTTGTGCCGTCATCGCCGCTCCACGTCGCGAAATGCGCAGGGTCGGCCGGCCACGCGCTCATCTTGGCGGTGACGACGTTGAGGATGTGAACAGGCTGGCGCGTGGAATAGGCAAGGCCGCGCCCGAACCGTTCCGCGGTGTCGATGAGAAGCGCGGGAATACCCCGCGCGGACAGGTGCGCGGCGGTCATCGCTCCTGCGAAACCACCACCGATAATCGCGACAGGCCGGCCGTCGGCCGGCTCAGATCTCATAATCGGGCCAGGCGTGGGGATCGGGAGCAGCGGCCTTGCGCCGCGTCATATAATCGTAGAGCCCCATCACCGTGCGGCCGGCGGTCTCGGTGAACAGCGCCGGGACGACGGCGTGGACCAGGCAGGCCGCGCCTCCGCCGATCATCCTGAGGCCGATCGCCACCGCGCCGACGCCGTGGCCGGCCCAGCTCATGCCGAGCGTACGAGGGTGGTCGAGGAACAGCCGGCCTAACATTCTTGTCGCCTCCCCTGGCGTATCTGGTGACCCCGACTGTATCTCTTAGTTCAGAGCAACCAATTGAATTCATTACAAAAAACCAAAAGTCGAAGATGTACTTACTGCTTTTACTACTGCAAACTTCGGGAGATGACATGGGACAATATGAGACAGCATGACACGAGTTCGACTAAGCAGCGTGCGCGTCAGGCTGCTCGGAGATTTCCCACTTGATGAGAGTACCGATCAGGGCCTCGAAATCATCGTCTAAAACATGCCGAACATAGCGGACGGGAATGGCGGCGATTTCAGCAATCTCTCGTGCCGTAAGCACCTTTGCCGCAAAGAGCTCTCGGAGCTTGTCGCGCGGCTTGGCTGGGACCAGAACAGCAAGCGCGAAATAGATGCGTACTCGATCGTTCAGGAAGGAACCCCCAAAGGGCTCATCTTCATCGGCGGTACGCAGCTCCGGCGGGATGGAGAACTTCTCAAACAGGTTGTTAACAGCTTCAGGGCTGGCAGCAGTGAGCCTGTCGCAGTCAGTAATGTGCAAGAGTTCCTTGACCGCGACCAAGCGCTGCCAAGCTTCGCTTTCTTCTCCCATCTCCCGCGGAATAATGATGCGCGAGTGGAATGTGGGATGTGCGTAGGGAGCGCTATGCGTCGTGTACCTGTAGAGCAGACCCCGGACTTTATCCTTGTCCATTTTCACGAAATGGAACTCGATCTCGTCCTGGACTCCAATCTCGATCAGCTTATCGCGGACGGCATTAACGTCGATGTGCAGCTGGGTGACGTTCTGGTCGAACCAATCCAAAAGCTTCTGAACAATCATCGACGCGTCTCAAAAGAAAAGCCCGGAGGCGAGCCTCCGGGCTTAGCGTGTAGCCTGATTCAACGCAAACTACAGAGCGGCTAGATCCACTCTCTTTGCGTTCGGATCTTCCGGGAAATCCTTGTGAACCTCGGACATGCCTAGGAAGACCTGAGTAAGGGCAAAGTGGACCTCGCTGCGCAGATCCGCTTCACTAACCTCAGGAGCATCACCCCGACACAGCTTTAGGTTTACAAGCTTCCGGTCGCCTCCAAAGAGAAGGCCGGCCAGAGCGTCATGTTTTGCATTCATTTCACCAGCCTCCTTTCTATTCTCTCTAGTAGCAATTTCCGACTGAGCGGCCGGGTAAGAGAAAACTGATCCACATGCCGCGTTCGCTTCAAGCAATCGTGGACCATTCGACATCATCTTCCCCATCTTACTGATAATAATTTACAAAACCGCGCAACCAGTTCTGCAAATGTTCCACTCGAATCAAATTGTCTGTGCAGACATGTGTGCTATGTCCAAGCGAGCAGCAACCACTTTGCGACGAGTTGAAGATAGTTTTCGACGAGTGGAAGCGCAACAACATTGACACAAAAATTTTTCGGCGTATGGGGCGGCGCCCCTTAACGGGGCCTGACGTAAAGTCAAGTACAGCACTTCCGTCCCATCGCGGTGTGCTCTGCCAGCCACAACACAACCTGAAAACCGGCAACAAGATCCGGCGGGGTGCCGCTATGCAGCCTAAAAGTCTGCATCAAGCAAATGAGAACCAGGGTGGGATTCGAACCAGTGACTGCCAGGATTCGAACTGACCGGAAAAGCTTTTGAATTCTAAGTAGTTGATATCGAGTCGTTTTCCGCGAACCCGCAGTAACTCACACCCCGAAGGCAACCTACTGCAAAATCTACTGTAAGCAGCACTCAGCTTAGGAAAGTGGCGAACCAACCTTCCCAAGCTAAGTGTATGAATTTTGAGAGTAATTTCAGAACCAGACTGGTTAAATCTGGTATCTGGATACCTTTGGTGACCCCGACTGGATTCGAACCAGTGGCCTACGGATTAGGAATCCGGCGCTCTATCCTGCTGAGCTACGGGGCCTTCAGCGCGTCTCTTAGAGGATGGCGGCGCCGAAGATCAACGAGTGAGCGCCCTCAGGCGCGCTCGACCGGCGGAATGGACCGACGATGGCTGAGAGCCGGAACCCGGCTGCGCACCTCGGTGATCCGGCCGAGCTCGATATCAGCAAAGCCAAGCCCCGGCGCACCGTCCATCTGCAGCAGCAGTTCGCCCCAGGGTCCCGCGACGAGGCTGTGCCCGTAAGTCTCGCGCCCGTCCTCATGCTTGCCGGCCTGCGCGGCGGCGACGATGAACAGTCCTGCTTCGATCGCTCGGGCACGCAGCAGCACTTCCCAATGCGCCTGGCCGGTCGGGACCGTGAAGGCCGCAGGCACGGCGATCGTCTCTGCCCCCGCTTCCGCCAAAGCAGAGAACAGGGCCGGGAAGCGCAGGTCGTAGCAGATGGTGAGGCCAAGGCGACCGACCGGTGTGCCCTCGATTACGACGGTCCGGTTGCCGCGGGCATAGCTCGCCGATTCACGCCAGCTTTCGCCCGTGGGCAGGTCCACGTCGAACAGGTGAATCTTGTCGTAGGTGCCGCGAATCTCGCCCGCGGGATCGATCACGAAAGCGCGATTGGCGAGCAGCCCGTCCTCGCGCCTGATCGCAAGGCTGCCAAGGTGAACCCACATGCCCTCGCGCGCCGCAGCGTCGCGCACCGCGGCCAGAACACGGTCATCCGCCTCGCTGCTGAGGTTCCGGGCGGCCCGGGCGCGATCGCGATCGAGTAGGCCGCTCATCTCGGGGGTGAACAGCATGTCCGCGCCGCCCGCCCGCGCCTGCCGCACGGCCTCGATCAGCGCCTCGGCATTGTGCGCCGGATCGATCCCGGTCTGTGCCTGGAGCAGCGCGATCCGGCTCATGCGGCGAGAAGCTGGTCCAGCCGCCCTTCCCGCTCGAGCGCGAACAGGTCGTCGCAGCCGCCGACGTGGCGTCCATCGATGAAGATCTGGGGAACGGTCATGCGTCCCGCCCGCTCAATCATTTCCTCGCGCTTGGGCCCGCCAGCATCGAGATTATAGGTCACCGCCGTGATGCCCTTGCCGCGCAGCAAGGCTTCGGCACGGATGCAGTACGGGCAGGTGGTCTTCAGATACATTTCGACATTGGCCACGGCGCTCATGCTCCCAACAGATTCTGGTCTGCCCCTTAGATAGAAGCCGCGGCGCGGTTCGCCACCCTCAGCGCAAGACACGGGCGAACGCGAGCAGTTCAACCTTCGCCGCGCCAGCCGTGCGGAGCACCCGGGCGCAGGCTTCGGCGGTGGCGCCGGTCGTCATCACGTCATCGATCAAGATGAAGCTGCGACCCTTGATAACCGCGCCGGGCCGAAGGGCGAAGGCGCGCTCGACGGTCTTGCGCCGCTGGCTCGGGTTAAGGCCCTTGAGCTTGGGCGTCGCGACCGTGCGGCGCAAAAGATCTGGTTCGAACGGACGGCCCATCGCCTTGGCGATCAGGACGGACTGGTTGAACCCTCTCCCCCACAGCCGCCAGCGGTGCAGGGGAACCGGGACCAGCACCGAGGCGGGGTCGAGGTCCATCAGCGGGCGCTTCATCAGGCCAGCCATGGTCCGCGCCAGCGCCACCTTGCGCCCGTATTTGAGGCGCATGGCGATCGAGCGCGGGACGTCGCCATAGGCAAGCGCCGCGCGTGTGCGAGCGAGCGGTCCACTGCCCTGCTCGCAGGCGCGGCACTCTTCGACCTCGCCTGGCGATAACGGCAGGCCGCAGCCGGCGCATCCGCCGCCAAGGAAGTCGAGGGTTCCCCAGCAGTCGCCGCAGAAGAGGTCCACCTGGCCGACGATCTCGCCGCAGCCGGGGCAGCGCGGCGGAAGCGCGAAGTCGAGGAGCCAGCCCCCTACCCGTTTGAGCCCATGCGTTGCGACCACCGCTTCCATCCACCCCTTGTCCGTCAGCTTGCGCACTCCCACAAGAGGGGCATGGCCGATGCCCTGTTCGACGAGAAAGCCCGCCGGTTGCGGTGGCGGCGTGCACTGTCCCGCGACACCCGCCCATTTCTGGCCGAACGCGTAATCGACGAGTGGCGTGAGCGGCTTGCCCTTGTCACCCGACGGTTCGATCGGGTGCTGGTGACCGGGGTGCCGCCTGCGCTTCGCACCCGACTGGCGTCGATCGGCGGGGAGGTTCGCTTCGCCGACACCATCGACGCACTTGCCGACGAAACCGAAAGCAGCCTCGATCTCATCGCCGTCATGGGGGAGCTGGAGGGTCGCGACGAATTGCCCGTCCTGTTGCGGGTCATCGCGTCACGCCTCGCGCCGGGTGGATTGCTGGCGGGAGCGATGGCCGGGGGGAACAGCCTGCCGGCCCTACGTGCGGCGCTCCACGCGGCCGACCGTGACAGCGGCGCCTTTGCCGCGCGAAGCCATCCGCGAGTCGAGCCGGGCGCGCTGGCAACCCTGCTGTCAGCGGCAGGACTTGCCGACGCGGTGGTCGACGTCGATCGCTTGACCCTCCGCTACCGCAGCCTCGACCGGCTGATCGGCGACCTGCGCGATCATGGCGCAACCAATGCCCTTCTTGCCCGACCGCGCAGCAGCCTTGGGAAGTCACGCTGGGCGACGGCCCGGACCGCCTTCGCGTCGGCAGGCGACGGAACCGCCACCGAAGAGCGGATCGAGATCCTCCATTACGCCGCCTGGACACCTAGCACGCAAAAAGCTGCTTAACGGACAGGCAAGGACATGATGCGGAAGGTTCGTTAACCTTGGGTCTTTAGCACCATCGTCGTGGACGTGGACCAGAGGAGGGTGGCTTGGACGCTATCCTGATGATGTTGCGCAAGTTGCGCGCTGACCAGAGCGGCGCAACGGCGATCGAATACGGCTTGATAGCAGCCCTGCTTGCAGTGGCCTGCATCTCCGGCATGTCCACCCTTGGTGGTGGATCGAACGGCCTGTGGGGCAAGATCGGCGGCTTCGTCGATGGCGCAACCAACAAGGTCAACTAGGCGCCGGAAAGCCAGGAAAGATCAGTGAAGGGAGCGGCCGGTGCCATCAAGGCACCGACCATTACCCATATCAGCCGTCGGTCAGCGGCGCTGGCCGAAGACGACCAGTTTGACCTTCTGGCCTGGGACCAGCCGCGCGTTCGCCGGCAGGCCGTTCAGGGACAGGAAGCGCTCGGCCTGGAAGTTTGAATAGGCCATCCGGCCCGCCAGGCTCTGGACCGTATCGCCGCCACGGACGGTGTAGACGTCGATCACCCGCGGGCGAATGGCCGCCGCCTCCTGGGCGGAGATGCGGCGCAGCGAATTCACCATCGACGCAAACTGCCCGATGCCCTGCCCGCCTCGGGTCAGCATCGTGAAGTCGTAAGCGGTGTTCTGGTCGAATGCGTATGCGAAGACGCTGACATCGACGATGCCGTTCGACGTCTGCGCGCGACCGACGACATATTCGGCCGGGATACCGTTCACGGTGGTGCGATTGTTGTCCACGATCTGCACCTGCGTCCGGCCACCGGTCAGTTCCTGGAGGCGCTGCTGGATATAGGCCTGCAGATTGCCCGAGAAGCGGCCGGTCTTGAACTGGGCCTGCCCGCCGGACCCCTCGATGGAAACCGCGTCCGAACCGTTCTGCATCAGGTAACCGGTCGGGACCGTGAAGGCGAGGCGAAGGTCGGGATGCACGAAGGTGCGACCCTCAATCATCCCCTGCGCGGGGTCGTCATCGACGTACACGCCCTCGAGCTGCGCCAAGAACTGGTCGCGATTGTGAAGGCCGGTGCCATAGCGGCCCGTTCCGCGCGCCATCTGATTGGCTTGCGAGACCCGGTTTTCGGAAAGCGGGTGGGTGCTCGCCCATTCGGGGGTTGAACGGCTGTCGCGCCCCTGCACGCGCGCTTCAAGCGCGGTTGCGCGGCCAAGCGCGGCAAGCATGGTCGACGAGCCTGCCGGGTCGTAGCCCGCCCGTGTCATGTAGCTGATGCCGAGCCGATCGGCGTCATATTCCTGCGCGCGGCTGAACTTCAGCGTATTGAGCTGAGAACCCGTCTGGGCAAGCTGACCGATCGCATTGCCGATGCCGCCGCCAATGACCGAGCCGAGGATGGCGCCGAGGATACCGCCGATGGCATTGCGCTGCGACGCGGACTCGCGGGCCTGCGCATGGTTGGCCGCAACGTGGCCGGTCTCGTGACCAAGGACGAAGGCCAGTTCCGCCTCGTCGTTCATCAGCCCCATCAGCTGGCGCGTGATGTAAACGTAACCGCCCGGAACAGCGAAAGCGTTCTCGACAGCCGAGTTCAGCGTGGTGAAGCGATACGAGCCCGGATTGACGCCCGAATAAGCCGCGACCCGGCGACCGACGCTGTCGACATAGGCGCCGCGAGGTCCGGTGTCGGCGCCGCCGAACTCCTGGACGACCGCGGGATGCTGCTGCTGCGCTTCCTGGACGTAGCGGGCCGGCAGGTTGCGGACGGCGGTCTGGGCGGAGAGCGCCACGGGCGCCGAGACGACCGCTGCAGCACTGAGGAAAAACAAGGTCTTGCGCATGGTTTCTACCCTAGAGGGAGGGGCTTTTCGCCATGCTGAACGGAACGGAGGCGGTCCGGTTCCGGCAAGTGGGGGCAACGCAGGCCGGGCTTACAGGCGGCCGTGCTGATCCTCGGTTTGGAACAGCCGGTCGACTTCCGCGACCAAGTCCTTGAGGTGGAAAGGCTTGCTCAGCATCTTCGCTTCAGGGGCGGTCCGCCCGCTCTGCAAGGCGACGGCGGCAAAGCCAGTGATGAACATCACCCGGATCGAGGGATCGATCACGCCGGCCTTTTGGGCCAGTTCGATCCCGTCCATTTCGGGCATCACGATGTCGGTCAGGAGAAGATCGAACGACTCGCTTTCCAGAAGCGGCATCGCTTCGGTACCGCAACCGACCGCCTTCACGCTGTAGCCCACGCGCTCAAGCGCCCGCGCGAGATACTCGCGCATCGAACTATCGTCTTCGGCTAGCAGGATCTTGATCATCAGAGTGGTCTCTTATGCCGTGAAGCTTTAAGATTTTCTAGGCGGAACGGAAGACAACGGCGCCACCGTTGAAAGAATCTGTCCCGCTGTGCATCTAGGTCGCACTCCACTGAAGCCATGAAAGCCAGGCCGGACTTGATCCTTTCCCGGAGCAACGCACCCCTTCTTGCTCCGCCACGCCTGGTTCCGGGCACCGGACGCTTGCCGCTCCTGCTGTCGGTCCCGCACGCCGGCCGGACCTACCCCGACTGGCTGGTAAGGCTCAGTCGCCGCGGCGAAAGCAGCCTCTATCCGCTCGAGGATCCGCTGGTGGACCGGCTGGTCTGGCGCGCCCAGGCCCTGGGCCTCTCCTGCGTCATCGCAGAGGCGCCGCGCGCTGCGATCGACTGCAACCGGGCGGAAGATGAGCTGGACCCTACAGTCATCAACCTTCCGCCGGGTTCTGAACATGGTAGCTGGCGCGCCCGCGCCGGCTTGGGCCTCGTGCCCGGACGACTGAACGCGGGGGGCGAATTATGGCGGCGGCGGATCGGGCCCGCGGAGCTTGAAGCGCGAATCGCTTCGGCCTGGCGGCCCTTTCACGCGCTGATCGCCGACCAGCTTGCGCTGCTGCAGCGGCAGCATGGCGAAGTGCTGCTGCTGGACTGCCATTCGATGCCGTGGCGGGCGGGACAGGCCGAGCTGGTGATCGGCGATCGCCACGGCACGACGGCGGCCCCCTTCCTCACCGAGATGTGCCGGAAGGTCGGCGAGGACGCCGGCTTCTCCACGACCCTCAACGACCCCTACGCGGGCGGCCAGGTGATCGCCGCCCATTGCGCGCCCGCACAGGGCGTCTACGCGCTCCAGCTCGAGCTCGACCGCCGGTCCTACCTCGACAGCGCAGGACGAGCGCCCGGTCCCGGCTTCGATCGCGCCAGCCGCCTTATCGAAACAATCGCGTCCGAACTCGGCAAGGCGCTGTTGGAACGCCAGGTGCCGCTCGCCGCCGAATAAAAAAAGCCCCCGGCAAGCTAGGTGCCGAGGGCTCTGAGGTCTGGGGAACGCAATCAGGCCTCGACCAGAGGCCTGCCGCAATTCCGATGTGGTGAGCGGCGCGGCGAGGGCAACGGGGGTCGCCCTCACCTCACCGCGTCAGGCTCACGCCTCGACGGGCTGCGGCGCCGCAGTCGCCGGGCGATCGATCGGTCCCTTGCCCTGCTCGACCTGGCGAGCGAAGATTTCGCGGGTCTGCGACAGGCTGAACAGATGGGCGAAGACCAGCGGCAGGAGGCCGTTCTGGTTCATCTTGCGAAGCTCGTCGCCGCGCAGCTCGCGCAGCTTCTCTTCGTCGACCATCGAGAAACCGCGATAGATGAACGGCTGCTCGGCGCCTTCCGGCTGGATCGCGACTTCGCCTTCCATCAGCAGCCCGGCCTTCTTCAGTTCGGCCATGAAAAGGGTGGTGCGCTGGCCGGCTTCCTCGAACTGCTCGCAGAACTGGAGGATCGACTTGGTCGCCTCACTCGGCTGACCGTCGTCTTCGAAAAGGGCCTGGCCGTCCTCGAACTCGCCGACCGCGCCCGAGGTCGGGTCGACGCACAGCGACAGTTCCTCGCCCTGCGGATTGAGGCGGGCGAGGAGGAAGGGATAGCGGCGGAGATAGGCCGGCAGGTAAACCGACTTCTCGATGCCCTTGCCCTCGGCGTCGATGAAGGTGTTGACGCCTTCGTTCAGACCCATGAGCGCGAGCGGGAGGGGATCCTCGCCGGCCGAGAAGATGATCGGGTAATGGCGCTGCGCCAGCGCGAACTCGTCGACGGTCAGCGGAATGGCATGAACGTTGGCAAGTTGCGGTAGCGCGTCGAGGCCGCGCACCTTCATCTTGCCATGCTGCTGGCTGCTGATCGGCTCGAGCTGGTTGTAGAGGAGCGGAAGGCCGGTGATCGGCGCAGCGGAAGCCATTGAACTCTCCTGATTATTGGATACGGGAAGGCTCGCTGGCCGCCCTTTTCGAAAAGTCTAGTGGGCCGCGCCTCTATGCGGGCTCGCTGCCGCTTGCAAGTGTGGCACATTCCCGTGCACAAATGCCACGGTGAGTTCAGCCTGAGTTCAACGCACGCACACCATTTGGCGGGCCTGTCATCCAAGCGCTGCCCGGCGCATCACAACCAGGTTCCCCTGCCCTGATGCTGTTGTTCTCGTCCCTCTCCTGGCTTGCGTCCCTGGCCGGGTTGGCGACCCTGCAACCGGTCGCCGTCACGCGCCTGGTGGTCCGGGAAGAGGTTATCTTTCGCGTACCGGTGATCCGCCCGCGCGCCATGCGTCCGCTTCGCTGGGAAGAGAAGAAGGGCCCCAAGTGCATCGCCGCCGACCAGATCGTCGCGGCGGCGCTGGGTGAGGAGCGATCGGTCGACTTCCTGCTCAGCGATCGCACCCGCATCCGGGCGCGGATGGAAGATGACTGCCCGACGCTCGATTTCTACGGCAATTTCTACATCCAGCCCGAAGACGAAAAACTGTGCGCCAAGCGCGACGAGATCCGCAGCCGGATCGGTGGTTCGTGCCGGATCGACAAGTTTCGGCGGATGGTTCCAAAGCCGCTTTGAGGCGGATTTCCTTGACTTCCAGGCGGGTCTGACGCAGGGCGCACAGCGCCCGGCACGAACCTGTTCGTGACCGGCCATTTCTCTTATCCGGATAACTTGATGCCTTTTGCCGATCTCGGCCTTTCCGACGAACTGCTGCGCGCCATCGGCGATAGCGGCTACACCGAACCGACCCCCATCCAGGCTGGAGCGATCCCGCCCGTTCTCATGGGTAAGGACCTGATCGGAATTGCCCAGACCGGAACCGGCAAGACTGCTGCGTTCGTCCTGCCGATGATCGACATCCTTGGCGAAGGACGCAGCCGCGCCCGTATGCCGCGCAGCCTGATCCTCGAACCGACCCGCGAACTGGCGGCCCAGGTCGCCGAGAATTTCGAGAAGTACGGTAAGTATCACAAGCTTTCGATGGCGCTGCTGATCGGCGGCGTGCAGATGGGCGACCAGATCAAGGCGCTCGAAAAGGGTGTCGACGTGCTGATCGCCACCCCGGGCCGGCTGATGGACCTGTTTCAGCGCGGCAAGATCCTGCTGACCGGTTGCGACCTGCTGGTCATCGACGAGGCCGACCGGATGCTCGACATGGGGTTCATCCCCGACATCGAGGAAATCTGCACCAAGCTGCCCAAGCAGCGGCAGACCTTGTTGTTCTCGGCGACCATGCCGCCGGTGATCCAGAAGCTCGCCGCCAAGTTCCTGACCGACCCACGCCGGATCGAAGTGTCGCGCCCGGCCTCGTCCAACCTCAACATCGAGGCAAAGCTGGTCGAGACCCGTTCGGACAAGAAGCGCGAAGTCCTGCGCGACCTGCTGCGCGCCGAGGACGTGTCGACCGCGATCATCTTCTGCAACCGCAAGACCACCGTGCGCGAGCTGACCACCAGCCTGAAGCGTTCGGGGTTCGCGGTCGGCCAGATCCATGGCGACATGGAGCAGGCGGCGCGGATCGCCGAACTCGACCGCTTCAAGGGCGGCGAGATCAACATCCTGGTGGCGTCCGACGTCGCCGCCCGCGGGCTCGACATAAAGGGCGTCAGCCACGTCTTCAATTTCGACGTGCCTTGGCAGCCCGACGATTATGTCCACCGGATCGGCCGCACCGGCCGCGCCGGCGCCAAGGGCAAGGCGTTCACGCTGGCCACCCGTGAGGATGGAGAAGCGGTCGCGCAGATCGAGAAACTGACCGGCAACAGGATCACGCGCGTCGGCGCCGACGTCGCGCCGGTTGCTGCCAGCGCGGACGAAGCCCCCGCTTCCGAACAGCCCGCCAAGGCGCGCCGTTCGCGTGACAGCGAGGAAAAGGCACCCCGGCGCCGCACGAAGGCCGAAGCGCCCGCGCCGCAGCAGCGCGAACGGGCGGAGCCCTCGCCACAGCAGCAGCAGCCCTCGCCCCAGGACGAGCCGCAAAAGCAGCGGCAGCCCGAGCCCAGACCGCAAAGGGACGAGCGCAAGCAGCCCGCGCCAGCCCCGCGCACCGAGCAGCGCAGGCCCGAACCGGCGGACGAGGAAGGCTGGAATGGTCCGCTGCCCGGCTTCCTGTCGGTGGGGTTCGGAAGCTAGGCGGTGACGGTCACCGTCTACCATAATCCCGCCTGCGGCACATCGCGCAACGTCCTCGGCATGCTCGAGGAGCGCGGGATCGAGCCGCAGGTCATCGAATATCTGAAGACGCCGCCGAGCCGCGAGACGGTGCAGGCGCTGGCCCGCACCGCCGGCGTTCCGCTTCGCGCCCTGCTGCGCGAGAATGCACCGCCCTATGCCGAGCTGAACCTGGCGGATTCGGGCCTCAGCGACGAGCAACTGCTCGACGCGATCGAGGCGCACCCGATCCTCCTCAACCGGCCGATCGTAATCACGCCCAAGGGCACGGCGCTCTGCCGGCCCAAGGAAAAGCTCCTCGAGCTGCTTTAGGGCCGGGCCGCCGGGGCCTGCGCGCACTCCGCGCTCGGCTGGACGTTCGACCCGCCTTCCGCGCACCGCGCTTCCGCTGACCTCAGTTCCACCTGCACGGCTTCCGCCGGGGCGGGCGCGATCGGCGAGACGAACGACGTCGCGGTGAAGATGCAGCCGGTGATCACGACCGCGAGGCCGAGATTGAGCCAGTTCCACTTGTGTGGCTGCAGGAGGATCCTGAGATCAGCCATTAGGTCATGGTCGGGTCGGCGGTTCCACGGGTGCTGGCCATAATGGTCCTGCGGCGGCTGCCACGCGGGATTGGGAACGAAGCCGTGGTTCTGGCGCGTGCTCTTGCGTCGTTGTTCGGAGGCGCCGCGCCGCCAGTCATAGGCCGCCCGCGCATCGGGATCGCTGAGGCAGGCATAGGCTTCGTTGATCGCGGTCGCCTTGTCGATCGCTTCCGCCGTCTTGTTCACGTCGGGATGGTAACGCCGCATGAGGTTGCGATAAGCGATCCGGATCGCCGCACCATCGGCCGCCGGTTCGACCCCGAGGATCGCATAATAGTCGGCGATTGCCTCCATCCCGCTGAGATACCCGCGCTTTTCGTAGGCATCAACACGGCCCTTCAGTTCCCGTGGATCGCCCCCATGACGCCGATCGCGAATACCGGGGTCATCGAGATCGACGCTGCAAGGCCCATGGCGACGAGGAAGATCACCGCCTTGCCGAAACCCGCGGCCATCCGTTCATACCAGATCCCGCGCCCCATTCGCATGAAGGCGACGATCAGCAAGCCATACATGACGATCGATCCCGCGATTTCGAACCCCTTCACCATCGGCAGCGGGCCCAGAAACAGGATCGGCACCGTCCAAGCGCACAACAGGACAAGCGTGCTGCGCATCGACCGCCGCCAGTCGAGGCCACTCCACCAGCGGATCAGCGGCATTCCGAAGCCCGCATAGAAGAGCGACATCAGCGGCACCGCAACCAGCCCCATCCAGCCGTCGGCATCGTCGATGAACATTTCCCGGCTCTTGCCCGACAAGGCGATCCAGCGGTCGAGCCGGTCGGCGGGCTGCATTTCGATCACGCCCTTCAAACCGCCGAGCAGGAACATGTAGAACATCAGCACGCCGCAAAGCGCGAGATAGAAGCCGAAAGGCCGGGCATAGTGACCGCCGCCCGTCGGACCACGTTCAAGGTAGGTGATCAGCACGGCGCGCGGCCGCAGCAGGAGGTCGCGGAAGGTGCGATACTCGATCTCACCGAACCCGGTCGTTTCCTCGGCCAGGTCGGCGAAGCGAATCCGCGGCTCGTGACGGGTGTTCGTTTCCGCGTTCATTGCTCGCGTTCCGCCGCGGAACGGCGCGTGTTGACCGCGAGCCCGACGAACAGGCCGAAGATCAGGCCGAGCGCGAGGTTGTCGAATACGATCCAGATGAAACCCGCCACCAGCAGGAATGCACCGAGCCCGAACCCTGCCTTCTTTTGCATGCCGCCCCTCCCGTGCCGGGAGAGTGCGTGACAGCGCAGGACCGGGTCAAGCCTGTTCGGTCGTGCCCTTTTGTCGGTAGCGCGAAAGAAAATCGTGCGCGTGGGTCGTCAGCCGGCCCTCGCCAATCGCGTCGCGCAGGCCCTGCATCAGCCGCTGGTAGAACCACAGGTTGTGCTCGGTCATCAGCATCGCGCCGAGGATCTCGCCCGAACGGACGAGATGGTGGAGGTAGGCGCGGCTGTAGCTGGTGCAGGCCGGGCACGGGCAGCCTGCCTCCAGTGGCTCCTGGTCCTCGGCGTGGCGGGCGTTGCGGATGTTGAGCGGGCCATCGGCGGTGAACGCTTGGCCGGTCCGTCCCGAGCGGGTCGGAAGCACGCAATCGAACATATCGATGCCGCGGGTGACCGCTTCGACGATGTCGTCGGGCTTGCCGACCCCCATCAGGTAGCGCGGCTTGTCCGCGGGGAGCTGGCCCGGCGCGAAGTCGAGGCAGCCGAGCATCGCTTCCTGCCCTTCCCCCACCGCGAGGCCGCCCACTGCGTAACCGTCGAAGCCGATGTCGATCAGCGCGTCGGCGCTTTCCCGCCGCAGCGCCTCGTCGAGGACGCCTTGCTGGATGCCGAAGATGGCGTTGGCCTCGGCATGGGCCTCGCCGCGGTCGAATTCGTCGCGGCTCCGGCGCGCCCAGCGGATCGAGCGGTCCATCGCCTCGCGCTGTTTGGCGGGTGTGACGTCGGGGCGGACCAGTTCGTCGAACTGCATCACGATCGACGAACCGAGCAGACGCTGGACCTCGATCGATCGCTCTGGGCTGAGGAGGTGGCGCGACCCGTCGAGGTGGCTCTTGAAGGTCACCCCTTCCTCGGTGACCTTGTTGAGGTCGGACAGGCTCATCACCTGGTAGCCGCCGCTGTCGGTCAGGATCGGCCGCTCCCAGTGCATGAAGCGGTGGAGCCCGCCCAGCCGCGCGACGCGCTCGGCGCCCGGACGGAGCATCAGGTGATAGGTGTTGCCAAGGATGATGTCGGCCCCCGCGGCGCGGACGCCTTCGGGCTTCACCGCCTTGACGGTCGCGGCGGTGCCGACCGGCATGAAGGCGGGGGTGCGGATCTCGCCGCGCTGCATGGCGATGGTGCCGAGCCGGGCGCGGCCGTCGGTCGCCTGGACGGTGAAGGAAAAGCGGGTCACGGCAGCGGCCCCTACAAGCTGGCCGCCGGCGAAGCCACCGTCTACGAACGCGCCCGTGATCGAACCCTGGCTCTACCCCGTCTTGACCGGCGTCGCCTTCGTGACCGGCTTCATCGACGCCATCGCCGGCGGGGGCGGGCTGATCATGATGCCGGCCTTGCTGGTGAGCGGGGTCCCGCCCCTGTTCGCGCTCGGCACCAACAAGCTGCAATCGATGTGCGGCACCTTTGTCGCGATGCGCAACTATGCCGCCAAGGGCCTGATCGAGTGGCGCCCGAACCTGCCGACGGCGCTGGTCGTGTTCGCCGGGGCGGTCAGCGGCGCGCTGCTGGTGCAGCATGTCGAGGCGCGCACCCTGGCGCTGGTGATCCCGCTGCTGCTGCTTGCCAACGCAGTCTATATCCTAGTCAGTCCGCGCATGTCGGACGAGGACGCGCACCAGCGGGTCAGTGCCTCAGGCTATGCCCCGCTTGGCGGCGTCATCGGGCTGTACGACGGCTTCTTCGGGCCGGGGACGGGCAGCTTCTTCACCTCGACGCTGGTCGCGCTGCGTGGCTACGGCCTGACGCGGGCGACGGCGCTGACCAAGTTCTTCAACTGGATTAGCAACGTTGCCGCGGTGCTGCTGTTCGCGATCGGCGGCAAGGTGCTGTGGCTGCTCGGGCTTAACATGGCGGTCGGCGCGATGGCCGGCGGCTGGCTCGGCAGTCATGCAGCGATGCGGCACGGAGCGAAATTGATCCGGCCGCTGCTGGTGACCGCCAGCATTGCCATGACCGGACGCCTGCTGTGGGGTTATCTTTCCGCCTGAACCTGCCACAACCACTCGTTCAGTTAACGCGAACCTACCCCCAGTTAATCGAACCCTCGTTACGCGACGACAACGAGGGGAACGACCCATGAGATATTTCGGAATGGCAGCGGCGTCAGCGGCTGCACTGATGCTTGGCGGATGTGTGCGGGAAGCACGGATCGCCCTGCCGAGCGAGCTTGCAGCGTCGGTCGAGGAGCTTGGCATCGACGGCATGGGCGGATGGCGCCGCGGCACCTTCACGCTGGCCGGAGCGCCGGGCGAATTCACCCGCGGCGCCGACCGGCTGCAGATCCTCGATGACCTGCTGGTCAGCAACACGGGCGCGGGGACGTTTCGCTACGCAAATCTGCAAGGCGCGTGCCGTTACCGCGAGCGCGAGGTCAACGTCGGCGTGATCTCGGCCCGGGCCCGGCCCTTTTCCTACCGCTGCCTCTTCAGCCGCAACGGCGCGCTCGCCGGTGAGCTGGTGATCGAGGAAGAACGCGGCACACTGGGATCGATGCTGAGCAAGCGCGGGCGCGAGGGCTTCATGCTGTTCGACGGGGTCCGCTACGAGGTGAAGTCGATCCACCGCGACCAGGGCGGCGGCCTCGCGAACGCCACGCCGCTCGGTTATCGTTTCGACAGCGCCGGACGCAGCTTCGGGGCGGTCGACCTCAACGGCACCAACAAGACCCTGTTCGCGCCGCGCGCCGGGGCCGCGCGCGAAGCGGTGTTCGCCGGGGGCCTCGCGCTGTCGGTGCTATGGGATCCGGCGGTCATCAACCCCTGACGGTAGCGCCGGGCCACGGTTGAGGCTGTCGCGGATCTCGCGGAGGAGCAGCACCTCCTCGGGCGGCGCGGCGGCCTCTTCTTCCTTCATGAGCCGCGCGGCGGTGCGCACCAGCAGGAAGATGATGAAGGCGAGGATGAGGAAGCCGACCACCACGGTGACGAACTTCCCATAGCCGAGCAGCGGCACGCCCGCCTTCTTCAGCGCCTCATAATCGGTCGGCGATCCCGTATAGCTGGCGGGGACGTCGCCGAGCAGGAGGAAGTGGCTGGAGAAATCGATCCCGCCGGTGACGGTCCCGATCAACGGCATGATGATGTCGTCGGTGAGGCTGCTGACGATGGTGCCGAAGGCCGCGCCGATGATCACGGCGACGGCAAGGCCCAAGACATTGCCCTTGGCAATGAAGGCGCGGAATTCCGAAAGCATCTGCGTCAGCTCCCCCTTGGTGCGGGCGCACTATGACACGCCCGTAGCGCCAGACGCCAGCCTTTTGGCCCGTGGCGCGGGCGGGCGGCGGCGCCTATATAACGGCAATGCTCAACAAAGTGCAGCGTCGGCGGCAGACCATGATCGGGATCGGCCTCGCCGTGAGCATTATCGCTGCGTTCGTCGCGCTTCATGTCTGGGCGGTCTTCTTCCTTCCCCTGAAGGGCACCGGCTGGCTGCTCGCGGTGCCGCTGGTGGCGGTGCTGAGCTGGCTGAGCGTCGGGCTGTTCATCATCGCCCATGACGCGATGCACGGAAGCCTTGCCCCCGGCCGGCGCGGGGTGAACCTGTTCTTCGGGCGGCTGACCCTGCTGCTGTACGCAGGCTTCTGGATGGACCGGCTTAGCCCCAAGCATTTCGACCATCACAAGCATGTCGGAAGCGAGCGCGATCCCGATTTTGCGGCGGATCATCCGACCCGCTTCTGGCCGTGGTACCTGCAGTTCATGGTGCGGTATTTCGGTCTGCGCGAATTCCTGGTGCTGAGCGTGCTGGTCTGGAGCTACGTGCTGGTCCTCGGCGCGCCGCTCGGAAACTTGCTATTGTTCTGGGCGCTGCCCTCGATCCTCTCCTCGCTGCAGCTGTTCTACTTCGGCACCTTCCTGCCGCACCGACACGAGGAGACGCCGTTCGCCGACGAGCACAAGGCGCGAAGCAACGACTTTGGCGCGCTCGCTTCGCTGCTGACCTGTTTCCACTTCGGCTATCACCGCGAGCATCATTTGAGCCCGGGAACCCCCTGGTGGTCGCTTCCCGCCAAGCGGCGCGAACTGAAGCTCTAAGCCAGCCTTGGCCCGCATTGCCTTTCTCTGCCCGCCGTTCGCGGCGCATGTGGCGAGCTTTCGCGCCCTCGGCGACGAGCTTGCGGCGCGCGGGCATGCCCCCTTCTTCCTCCTGAATGCCGGCGCTGAGGAGAGCAGCGGCGCGATTCCCGTCCATCACGTGCCCGGACGGCGCGGCGACCCCGAGGTCGATCGCGTGCTGGCGGCGGCGGAAAAGCCCGGCGGCCTCCTCGCGACCCTGCGCACCATCGCCGACAGCGCCGCGCTGACCGATCAGCTGTGCGAGGGAGGCCCCGACCAGCTTCGCGCCCTTGGCGCCGAGCTCATCGTCGGTGACCAGCTGGAGCCGGCGGGCTTTCTGCTGGCGAGGGCTCTCGACCTGCCCTTCGTGGGCCTTGCCTGCGCCGTCCCGATCGACCCGGCGCCCGGTGTCCCGCTGCCCTTCCTGGACTGGCCGTATGAGCCAGAGGCAGAAGCCAAGCTGCGGCGCACGTCGGCAATCGCGGCCGCGCTCAGCCGGCGGCAGAACCGGATGATCGCCGCCTGGGCCGAGCGGTTCGGCATCGGGCCGCATGCGATCTTGGAGGATTGCCTTGGCGAGGTGCAGCTGGCGCAGATGGTGCCGGCGCTGGACTTCCCGCGGCCCGATCCCCTGCCCTTCGTTCCCGTCGGGCCGCTTCGCCGCGCGGCCGACATCGCCGATGCGCCGCCTCCCTTCGCAGTACCTGTCGGCCATCCGCTCGTCTTCGCGACGATGGGCACCCTGCTAGGCGGAGACCTGAAATTGTGGCGCGCGCTGGCCGTCGCCTGCAAGGACGCCGGGGCCGCGCTGGTGATTGCCCATGGTGGGCGACTGAGCGATGCCGAGGCCGCGTCCCTCGGTGTTCACCACGCTGCCGCCTTCCTCCCCTATCGTGCGGTGATGCGGCGCTCCTCGCTCGTCATCACTCACGGGGGAAGCAACACGGTGCTGGACGCGCTGGCGTGCGGGGTGCCGCTGCTGGTGAGGCCGGTCGGCTTCGATCAGCCGGGCAACCTTGCCCGGATCCGGCACCATGGGCTGGGCGAGAAGCTTGCGAGCCCGCGGCGTCCGCGCAGGATTGCCGAACAGGTCGCGCGGCTGGTCGAGGATGCGGCAATGGCGTCGCGCTGCGCGGTTGTCGCGGAAGCGCTCGCCAGTGCCGGTGGTGCGCGCAAGGCTGCCGATATTGTCGAGCAGTGCCTGCCCTAGCCCGCGGGCAGCAGCAGGCTCGAGTCGCCGTAACTGTAGAAGCGGTATCCGCTCGCGATCGCATGCGCGTAGGCGCGCTGCATCGTGTCGCGGCCCATCAGCGCGCTGACCAGCATGAACAGCGTCGAGCGGGGCAGGTGGAAATTGGTCATCAGTCCGCCGACCGCCTTCCAGCGATAGCCGGGCGTGATAAAGATGTCGGTGTCGCCTTCGAACGGACAGATGAGGCCGTCTTCCCCCGCCGCGGTTTCGATGAGGCGCAGTACGGTGGTGCCGACCGCGATGATCCGCCCGCCCCGCTTTCGCGCGGCATTGAGGCGATCGGCCGTGTCGGCATCGATCCGCCCCCATTCGGCGTGCATTTTGTGATCCGCGGTGTCTTCCGCCTTGACCGGAAGAAAGGTGCCGGCCCCAACATGCAGCGTCAGCGTTTCGCGCTTGATGCCGGCGGCGTCGATCGCGGCGACCAGCCGCGGGGTGAAGTGGAGCGAGGCGGTCGGCGCCGCGACGGCCCCCTCCTTCGCCGCGAACATGGTCTGATAGTCCGCGGCGTCGGCCTCATCGATCGTGCGCTTGGAAGCGATGTAGGGGGGCAGCGGCATGGTCCCCGCGCGGTAAAGCAGCAGCTCGACCGGTTCTTCCCCGCCGAAGCGGAGCAGGAGCGCGCCGTCGCTGCCTTTCTCCTCGCACACGGCCTCGACCCCGCCGCCGAAGGTGATCGTATCGCCGACCCGGACCCGCTTGGCGTTGCGGACGAACGCCCACCAGGCGCGCAGGTCGTGGCGCTTATGAAGCGTTGCCCCAACGCTTGCTTCCCCGCGCCGGCCTTCGAGCTGCGCGGGGATGACCTTGGTGTCGTTGAACACGAGGACGTCGGCGGGAGACAGGAGCGCGGGCAGGTCGCGCACGCCGCGATCTTCAAGCCGCTCGCCATCCACCAGCAGCATCCGCGCAGAGTCGCGCGGGCGCGCCGGGCGCAGCGCGATATTCTCCTCCGGGAGAGCGAAGTCGAAGTCGGAAACCTTCATCGCGGTGTCATTGCGGGGAGCGAGGCAACGAGGCAATCCATGGCGGCAGCGCCGGAGTGCCTTAATTCGCTTTGCTCGTGATGACGATCGGCGGGGTCAGCCGCCCAGGGTCGCGCGGACGATGCGGGTCGGCTCCGCCGGCGGCTCGCCAGGCGCGATCTGATCGACGAAGTTCATGCCCGAGACAACCCGGCCGAACACCGTATATTTGTTGTCGAGCGAGATGCGCGGCACGAACATGATGTAGAACTGGCTGTTGGCGCTGTCCGGACTGTCGGCGCGCGCCGCGGCCACCGTCCCGCGCAAGTGCGGAAGGGCGTTGAATTCAGCCTTCACGTCGGGAAGCGGGCTTCCGCCGGTACCATCGCCCTTGGGGTCGCCGCCCTGCGCCATGAATCCTGGGATCACGCGGTGAAAGGCGAGGCCGTTGTAGAAACCCTGCCGGGTCAGCGTCTTGATCCGCTCCACCGCCTGCGGGGCGGCGTCGGGGCGAAGCTGGACGACCACCGTCCCGCCATTCGAAAGCTCGAGCGTCCAGCGGTTGGAGGCGTCCGCTGTGACCGATTCCGGCGCGTTGATCGGCAGCGCCGCAGCCGGGGCGGCGGCGACCGGGGCCTGGGCGAAGGCAGGTGCCGCCAGCAGCGCCAGCAACGGCAACGCGAACTTCTTGAACATCCTTGTCTTAGCCCCTCTGGCCGTCGCGCCCGCTCCGCCCCGCCATGTCGGCGGCAACGGCGGGCGTCACGAACTTGTTGATGTCGCCGCCATAGCGAGCGATTTCTTTCACCAGCCTTGACGCAATCGGCTGAAGGCAGACGTCGGCCATCAGGAAGACCGTCTCGATTTGGTCGTTCAGCTGCTGGTTCATGCCCGCCATCTGATACTCATATTCGAAGTCGGCGACCGCGCGCAGGCCGCGCAGGATCATCGACGCGCCCTGTGTCTGCGCAAAATCCATCAGCAGGGCGTCGAAGCCGACCACTTCGATATTGGCGATGTCGGCAGTCTCGCGGCGGACCATCTCGATCCGCTCCTCGGTCGAGAACATCGGCGTCTTGGACGGGTTGGTGGTGACCCCGATCACCAGCCGGTCCGCCAGCCGGCTACCGCGCCGGATGATGTCGAGATGGCCAAGCGTGATCGGATCGAAGGTACCGGGATAGACGGCGGTGCGCTGGCTCACCGGTCGCGTTCCACGGCGTAGCGGGCAATGGCGCGGAGCAGGTCGGCTTCCTCGCCATGGCCGTGGAGATGCTCGATGGCCTGATCGACCAGCATGGTCGCCTGCTGGCGCGCTCGGTCGGCGCCGAGCAGCGAGACGAAGGTCGCCTTGCCCATCTCCGCGTCCTTGTGGAGCTTCTTGCCCGCCGCTTCCTCGTCGCCCTCATGATCGAGGAGGTCGTCGGCGATCTGGAAGGCGAGCCCGACGTTGCGGGCATAGCCGCGATAACGCGCGCGGCCTTCCTCGGCGACGCGGCCCATGATCACCGCCGCCTCGACCGAATATTCGATCAGCGCGCCGGTCTTGAGCTGCTGCAGACGTGTGATTGCCTGGAGGTCGAGCGACTGACCCTCGGCCGCGAGGTCCATCGCCTGCCCGCCGCCCATACCGTCGATGCCCGACGCATTCGACAGCGCGAGCACCAGTTCGCAGCGGACGAAGGGATCCTCATGGGTGCGCTCGTCGGCCAGCAGTTCGAACGCCAGCGCGTGGAGGCAGTCCCCGGCAAGCACTGCGGTCGCTTCGTCGAAGGCCTTGTGGACGGTCGGCTTGCCGCGGCGCAGATCGTCATCGTCCATGCACGGCAGGTCGTCGTGGATCAGGCTGTAGACGTGGATCGCCTCGATCGAGGCGCCGGCGCGCAATGCCCGCTCCTCGTCAAGCCCGAACAGCCGCGAAGCGGCGACCGTCAGCAGGGGGCGGAGCCGCTTGCCCCCGCCGATCGCGGCATGACGCATCGCCTGGCACAACCGGTCGCGGCCGTCGCAGCGATCGGCCAGCGCCTGCTCGAAGATGCGGTCGACGCCGGCAGCGATCCGCTTCGCCTCGCCGAGCAGATCGGTCGCTTCCGCTATCGAGGCCATCATTGCGCCTCGAACGGGCGGGTGCCGGCGGGCTGGCCGTCAGGACCTAGCGCGATGGCGTCGATCCGGGCCTGGGCGGACTTGAGCCGCTCCTCGCACAAGCGCTTCAGCCGGTCGCCCTCCTGATAGAGGTCGATCGACTGGTCGAGCGGCGCTTCTCCGCGCTCGAGCAGACGGACGATTTCCTCGAGCCGCTGCAACGCGGCTTCGAAACTGAGATTTTCAGGTGTGCCTTCGGCCATGGCTAGGGATTAGCTTGGCTTAGCTGAGAAGCAAGCAAGAGCGTCCTTCGACTTCGCCCGGGACAACCGACGACGTTATCGATTGTCCTGGGCCCAGTGCCTTGGGCACGAAGTCGAAGGGCCCTGCTCAGGCCTTGCGGAACGGGTCGGCGATGCCCGGGACGATCTCGCCGGGGGCCAGGCCATGCTCGTCGCGCTGGGCGTCGAGGGCCGCCGCTTCGGCCTCACGGGCATGCTGCTCGCGCTCGGCGCGAAGCTGCTCGATCAGGCTGGCGCGGTCGGTGTCAAGGCGGCCGTCATCCACATGCTCGATCCCGGCTGCCTTCTGCGCCTTGGCGACGGCGGCATCGAGTTCGCGCTGCGAGGTGAGGCCAAGGGTCACCGGATCCTTTGGCTGGATGTTGGCGATGTTCCAGTGGCTGCGGTCGCGGATCGCGGCGATGGTGGTGCGGGTGGTGCCGATCAGCTTGCCGATCGCGCCGTCCGACACTTCCGGGTGGTTCTTGATGATCCAGGAAATACCGTCGGGCTTGTCCTGGCGCTTCGACACCGGGGTGTAGCGCGGGCCCTTGGTGCGGGTCACTGCTTCGGGCGCCTTAAACATCTTGAGAGTGTAGTTCGGGTCCGCCTGACCACGCTCGATTTCCTCATGGGTGAGCTCACCCGAGCGGAGCGGATCGCGCCCGGTCAGCTTGGTCGCCGCAGTGTCGTCGGCGATCGCCTGCACTTCGAGGATGTGGAGGCCGCAGAAAGCCGCAATCTGTTCAAAGGTGAGGCTCGAATTATCGACCAGCCACGCGGCGGTCGCATGCGGCATAAGCGGGGTTGCCTGAGGGGCCTGGGCCATGTCGAAAAGTCTCCGGACACAAAAAGGGCCGCCCCGATGAGGAGCGGCCGTTATCGCGGTCTTTTATTCCGGAATGCAGGGTGAAGGCAAGTTACCTTTGCCTGGCTTCGTTCGGATAGAAAGCAGACACCCACCCACTCTCGCAATAGCGCGGATCGGCAGGGTTGCCGTGAGCGGGAAAGCGCCCAGGACAGGGGTAGCGCCGCCCGCTCAGATCCGCTGTCACCTGGCGCGGCCAAGCTCGCAACTTGTAGTCGGGATCGGCGCGCCAGGCGGCGACTTCGCCGCGCCACGACACCCCATTCGCATATTCGGGCAGCGCGATGCGGAAAGAGAGCCCGGCCATCACAAGGTAAACAATGACCAGGCCGCGAGCGATCTTCCGGCCACGTCCGTCAGGCCGGGTCGAAAATACCAGCATCGCAAGGGCCAGGAGAACCAGCGGAATGTAGTTGTACCGCGGCCCATTGTAGGGCGTCAGCGCGAACCGGTGCGGCAGAGACGATTGACCCGCGGCCCCCAGCCCGAAGCTGATGATGGCGACCAGCAGTGCGGATCCAACCAGCCAGACAGCGCCGTCGCGGCGCTTCAGGCTCCACCAAGCCAGGGCCGCGAATGCCGCCACCGCCGCGCCTGCGAACAAAGGAAGGATCCACGGATTGCCGGCCATTTCGGCCTGTTGCCCAAGGTTACCGACGACAACGGCCATCAACGGTCCAAGGACCGCCAGGACCACGATCCTCACGAACAAGGCCGCACCGAGGAGAACCGGCGCCATCGGAACACCACGGGCCGCGCTCGGCGTGTAGAAGATCAGGAGCTGGATGGCGGTGCCGGCAGCCAGGATTCCCACCTGGACGAAGCGGGCGCGGTCGCGCTCAAGCAATGCCCGCAATCCGAACAGCGGGAGGAACAGGATCGCCCCGGGTCCACAAAGAGGCGCGGTGAGCAGGATGGTGCCCGACAGAAGCTTGCCTGCGCGGCTGGTCGGCGCATCGAGGGCGAGGATGATCCCGACGCACAGCGCGAGGTGGAACTGGATATGGACGACGTTGAGGTAGACCTCGTCAACCCCGGGCGCCAACGCCACGAGAAGGCAGGCGACGAAGCGCACGCTGCGTTTCCGAAGCCAGTTCGCCTCCCCCGTCAGCAGCAGCGCGATCGGCAGAAGCTGCGACGCGAGCCCCAGCAGCATGGTGACGTAGGGGGCGTTTTCCAGGCTGATGAGGCCCGCTTTGACCGCGGAGACGAGGACCGCGGTGATCCCGTTGGCGGCAAGGTTCCAGTAGCCGGCGAAAGGTCGGAACAGCGCGCTGGAAGGATCAAAATTCCACGCATAGGCGAAGAAGACCGTCACTTCCTCGTCGAGGAAGCGTCCATATTCCCAGGTGCCCGGCAGACGCAAAGCCATGAGCAAGGCGAAGGCAGCAAGAAGCGCTGCGACCTCAAAAGGCCGAAAGCGCTGCGGATCGGCTTTCGCAACTGCAGGGATTCGCGACATGACACTCATGGCACTTCGGATCAGCTGCCCAGTCTAGCCAGGCCGTTCACCACCGTCGCCGCGCGGGCGCGGGCCAACGCCTTCGCGATCCGCTCGCCGGCGAGCATGCTCGGTCGCTCCACCGTACGGTTCGCGACGTAAGCCAATGCGACGGTGAGCGCTGCGAGAAGCGGCATCGTCAACAAAATGCCCGACGCGTCCTTGCCCATCATCGGCGCAAAACCATGGAAGCCGACCCACAGCACCAGCCCATGCAAGAGGTAGATCGAGAACGACAGTTCTCCGAGCGCCAGCGCCGCCTTGCTTTTTAGCAGTCCGGCGAAGCTGTTTCCGCATGCGACCGTGATGAAGGCGAAGCCAAACAGCGGCATGCTCCAGCCGTAGGCGTTATGGCTCAACAGCGCGGCGGCCACGAGGCCGGTTACCGCGACGGCAGAGCTTGGCAGTCCGCCTAGGCGCGATTCCCAGGCCGGACGGCTGCGGCATTCGAAGGCGAGCATTCCCGCCGCGAACAAGGGAAGCGTGTTCACCCAGGTCGCCTCAGTCATCGTCGCCACCTCCCACCCGAGCAGGCGCCCAGCGATGCTCAGCAGGAGGAGGGTCGCGGGGATAAATAGTGTCGGAAGGTCGCCCGCGCGAAGAAGGCTGCGAAGCAAGGCGCAAAAGGGCAGTAGCAGGAAGTAGAACAGCCATTCCCATTGCAGCGACCAGAGTACCTGCGCATTCAGATATCTCGCTTCGATCACGCCCAGCAGCGGCGGCTGTGCCCAGGAGGAGACCCAAGTCAGGAACGGCACGATGTCCTCGCTGCCGGGCGCGCTTCCAGTAGTCGCCGCCAGCACGGCTACGACCAGAGCGACGCTGATGGTCACCAGCGGGACGATCCGGAAGAACCGCTTCACGAAGAAGCCGAGCCAGTCGGCCTCAACGCCCTTCAGCACCAAGGGGTAGAAAACCGTCCCGCTGACCATGAAGAAAAGCGCCACGGCGCCGGCGCCCAATTGATTGAGTATCTGGGGATGGGGCGTGGCCCAGCGGCCCCCGTTGAGGGCGGCGATGACGTATATGGCCGAATGATGAAGAAGGACCGATACAGCAAGGTAGCCGCGCAGCCCGTCGAGGTGCCCGATGCGACGTGCTGCCGGCTCGACATCCGTTTCGGGCGACAGGTGCCTTGCCAGATAGGACGCTGTAGCAACGCTCAGGAGAGCGCTGAGGCCGAACAGCAAGAGGATATCAGCGGGCAATCAGACCTCTTCGCCGGTCCTGCATGACATGATGACCAGCAGCGCTGAAACGGCGCCGCCGGCTGCGTCATTCGGCGGATAGCAGCACAATCTTACCAACATGTTCTCCCGCTTCCATCCGGGCATGGGCGGCGGCGGCTTCGTGCAGGGGGAAAGTACGGTCCATGACCGGGCGGAGCTGGCCGCTTTCGACGAAGGGCCAGATCTCGCGGCGGAGTTCTTCGGCGACGAGGCCCTTGAAGGCGACGCTACGCGGCCGCAGCGTCGAACCGGTGAGGGTCAGCCGGCGGCGCATGACGTCGAGGATGTTGAGTTCGGCCGACACCCCGCGCTGCGTCGCGATGGAGACGTGGCGGCCGTCGTCGGCGAGGCAGGACAAGTTGCGCGGGAGGTAGTCGCCGCCGACCATGTCGAGGATGACGTTGGCACCCGCGCCGCCGGTCAGTTCTTTGACGCGGGCGGCGAAATCCTCGGTCTTGTAGTTGATCGCCGCTGCCGCCCCCAGCGCCAGCGCGGCCTGGCATTTGTCGTCGAAGCCGCAGGTGACGATCGCCTTGACCCCCAGCAGCCGGCACAGGGTGATCGCCATGGTACCGATGCCGCTGGTCCCGCCGTGGACGAGGACCCAGTCGCCTTCGCTCGCGAAACCGCGCTCGAACAAATTGACCCAGACGGTGAACAGCGTCTCGGGGATCGCCGCGGCCTCGGCCATCGACAGGCCCTCGGGCACGGGAAGCGCGGTGGCCGCGGGGGCGATCGCATAGTCGGCATAACCGCCGCCGGCGACGAGCGCGGTGACCTTGCTGCCGATGTGGTGGGTAGCCCCCTCGCCTGCCGCGACCACTTCGCCGGCAATCTCGAGGCCCGGGATATCGCTTGCGCCAGGCGGCGGCGGGTAGAAGCCGCGGCGCTGCAGCACGTCGGGCCGGTTGACCCCGGCCGCTGCGACCCGGACCAGAAGCTCCCCCGGGCCCGGCTGCGGCACCGGCCGGCTGGCCGGAACCAGTACCTCCGGTCCCCCCGCCATGCTGATCTCGATCGCCGTCATGACGTCAGGAAGGTCCATGGGTCCCCACGCGCTCTCGTAACCTGGCTGTGATCTCCTGCCCTTAGCCGCTCTGCCGGCACGGCAAAGCGAAATCTTGGGGATTGTTGCGCCGCGGCATGTTGACTTGTTGGACCGCCGATCCGACCTTGCCCTTCATGGACGACGATTTCTTCTCGTCACGCCCCGAAGACCCGCTGGTGCAACTGGCGCGGCAGGACCTCGACCCGCTCAGCCAGGATGAGCTGGAAGCGCGCATCGCCGCGCTGGAGGCCGAGATCGAGCGGGTGCGCTCCCACCAGGAAGCGGCCTTCCGGCACCGCTCGGCGGCCGATGCGCTGTTCAAGCGATAGATACCAAGGTCACGGACTTTGTGAGGCCCTTGCAGCGGCTGCAACGCCTCACGAGATAAGAAGTTAAGTAGGATGCCGGGTGCTTCTCGCTCCCGGCCAAGGAGTTCTCCCTGATGCCAAGTTTCGCCCGCGAGCTCGAACAGACCCTCCACAACGCGCTTGGAGAGGCGAGCCGCCGCCGTCACGAATATGCGACCCTCGAGCATCTGCTCATGGCGCTGATTGACGACACCCACGCTTCCAAGGTGATGACCGCGTGCGGCGTCAACCGCGACGAGCTCAAGGCCACCGTCAAGCAGTATCTCGACGGAGAGCTTGGCGCGCTGGTCGCCGACAGCGGTACCGATCCGACGCCGACCAGCGGCTTCCAGCGGGTGGTCCAGCGCGCGATCCTCCACGTCCAGTCGTCGGGCCGCGACGAGGTGACCGGCGCCAACGTCCTTGTCGCCCTCTTCTCCGAGCGCGAAAGCTATGCGGTCTACTTCCTGCAGCAGCAGGACATGAGCCGGCTGGATGCGGTGACCTACATCAGCCACGGCGTCGGCAAGGGCGAAAGCGCGGAAGGCGCTCAGCCCGCCGCGGGTGCCGAAGCGCCCGAGACCAAGTCGGACAAGACCGGCGCGGACAAGAAGGAAAGCGCGCTCAAGCAGTTCACCGTCGACCTCAACGAGAAGGCCAAGAACGGCAAGGTCGATCCGTTGATCGGGCGCATGGCCGAGGTCGACCGGACGGTGCAGATCCTCTGCCGCCGGTCCAAGAACAACCCGCTCTATGTTGGCGATCCTGGCGTCGGGAAGACCGCCATCGCCGAAGGGCTCGCGCGCAAGATCATCGAGGGCGACGTGCCCGAGGTGCTGAAGCCCGCGGTCATCTATTCGCTCGACATGGGCGCGCTGCTGGCGGGCACCCGCTACCGCGGCGACTTCGAGGAACGGCTGAAGAGCGTCGTCAGCGAGCTCGAGAAGCTGCCGCACGCGATCCTCTTCATCGACGAGATCCACACGGTGATCGGCGCCGGCGCGACCAGCGGCGGGGCGATGGACGCGTCCAATCTCCTCAAGCCGGCGCTGTCCGGCGGCTCGATCCGCTGCATCGGTTCGACCACTTACAAGGAGTTCCGCAACCACTTCGAGAAGGACCGGGCGCTGCTCCGGCGCTTCCAGAAGATCGATGTGAACGAGCCGACGGTCGAGGACACGATCAAGATCATCGCCGGGCTGCGTTCCTCGTTCGAGGAGCATCACAAGGTTCGCTACACTCCCGATGCGATCAAGTCGGCGGTGGAGTTGTCGGCGCGCTACATCCACGACCGCAAGCTGCCGGACAAGGCGATCGACGTGATCGACGAGGTCGGCGCGATGCAGATGCTGGTGCCGGTTGGCAAGCGCAAGAAGGTGATCACGCCCAAGGAGGTCGAGCAGGTCGTTGCGACCATGGCGCGCATTCCTCCGAAGAGCGTCAGCACCGACGACAAGAAGACGCTGCAGAACCTTGAAGCGGACCTGAAGCGCGTCGTGTTCGGGCAGGACCTGGCGGTCGAGCGGCTGGCCTCGGCCATCAAGCTCAGCCGGGCGGGCCTGCGCGATCCCGACAAGCCGATCGGCAACTACCTGTTCTCAGGGCCCACGGGCGTCGGCAAGACCGAGGTCGCGCGCCAGCTCGCCTCGATCCTCGGCATCCCGCTGCAGCGCTTCGACATGTCCGAATATATGGAACGCCACTCGGTCAGCCGGCTGATCGGCGCGCCTCCGGGCTATGTCGGCTACGACCAGGGCGGCCTGCTCACCGACGCGGTCGACCAGCAGCCCCACAGCGTGCTCCTGCTCGACGAGATCGAGAAGGCGCATCCTGACCTGTTCAACATCCTCCTGCAGGTGATGGACAACGGCAAGCTGACCGATCACCACGGCAAGACCGTCGACTTCCGCAACACCATCCTGATCATGACCACCAATGCCGGCGCGTCGGACATGGCGCGGGAGAGCATCGGTTTCGGGGCGATGAGCCGCGAGGACGTGCAGGAAGACGCGATCCGCAAGATGTTCACGCCGGAATTCCGCAACCGTCTCGATGCGGTGGTGCCGTTCGGCTACCTGCCGCCCGCGGTCGTCGCGCGGGTCGTGGACAAATTCATCCTCCAACTCGAGCTTCAGCTGGCGGATCGCGGAGTGCATATCGAGCTCGACGACGAGGCGCGCGAGTGGCTCACCGCCAAGGGCTATGACAAGCTCTACGGTGCCCGCCCGATGGGCCGCCTGGTGCAGGAGAAGATCAAGCAGCCGCTGGCCGAGGAACTGCTGTTCGGCAAGCTGGTCCACGGCGGCGAGGTGAAGGTCCGGCTGAAGGACAACAACCCCGTCTTCGAGATCACGCCCGCAGCGCCGGCCAAGGCGACGAAAGGCAAGGTCAAGGCCAAGAGCCCGCGGAGCCGGACCGTTCGTGCCGGCGACCAGCCGCCGCAGCCCGACACGGGCGAGCTCCCCGAGGGCGGCGAAAGGCCGGAGACGCCAGCGGCCGAGTAAGTCGACGAAGTCCAAGAGAAAGGAGGCCAGGGGCGAAAGCTTCTGGCCTCTTTTCGTTGCTGGCGAAGCTACCGCGCCAATGCGGCTTGCAGCAATTGACTGCCGATCAGCCTTGGCGACTGCCACAGCTGCGTCTGCCAGCCGGGCAAGCCAAGCCGCTCGACCGCCAGGACCAGCGCGAGCCCCTGCTTCTGGCTCCACCACCTGGAGCGCTTCCCGAACCCTGCCATCGCCTCCGCGCGCGGCGTCTGCCCGCCTTCGGGATCGATCAGCCAGCTGTAGCCGACATATTGGCCGGCACCTTCCATCGATAGGAACAGGTCCTCCGCCTCCCTGAGGCGCTCGTCACGGCCGACGAACCAGCGGAGGCGGCGCGCCTGCATCGAAGCGAGCGCCTGGCGGGCGAGATCGCGCGCCGTGGCGTCATCCCCGGCCGCGGCAGCGGCAAACAGCAGGCCCGTCTCCTTCTCCACGGACGCGGCAAACGCCGGTTCCTTTTCAAACCGATCCTGGACGCTGTCGTCGTTGAAGTCCTCGGGCAGACCCTTCTCGCTGGCGAGCTTCCCGACCCGCCTGACCAGGATCGTCTGGGAAACGTGGCTCGCCTCGTGCAGCAGTACTGCCTTCGTCAGCTTGTCGAGCCCGAGTTGGCCAGCCGGGATCTTGCCCGCCGCCCAGACACTTGGCAGCGCCATCACGAAGGTGGTTCCGCCCGCTTTCCCCTCTCCGGCGAAGCTGGTGACCTTGGCGGGAATGCGGGTGCCGTCGGCCAGCAACACCTGTCCGCCATGCCTGGTTGCGGACCAGGCCGCCTTGCCATTCGTCTGCAGCGCCGTGCGGCTTTCTAGGCGGCATCGCGCATCGAAGAGGATCACCGTCACCTTTGGCGGCCGCTTCAACGCCGGGACGCGGCGAAGCTCCAGCCGCCACGCAGCCATCGCCCCATCGATCCACGCCCGGTCGGCGGCGCCTGGCGTGCAGGTCGACGCCACCGCCAGGGCCGCCGCGGCCAGGATCACTTCTTCGAATCGATCGCGATCGTCCCGCTGGTGCCGCTACCCTGCGGCGCGAAGCGCATGCTGAACGTGTCGCCGTCGTCGCTCCTGCCTTCCAACACGTCGCCGTTGACCTTGGCCTCGACGCCCTTGGCCTTGAACTGATCCATGAAATAGGCGGACACTTCCTGCGGACTCGCCGGCGCGGTGAAGCTGATGTCGACCTTGCCCGGCTTGTCCTTGCCGGCGTCGAGGTTGAAGCCGGTGACCTTCGATCCCGGCATCATCTTCACGCCGTCGATGTCGAAATCGGCATTCGACATCATGCCGGAGGGAAGCTTCATCTCCCCCTTGGCGAAGGGCAGGTTGAAGGCGACGCGGCCGTCGGCATCGGCCTTCATCTGGACCCCCTCGTCCTTGTCGACCGGCGACTTCACTTCCGCGTCGCAGGCAGCGAGCAGGAGCAGCGGCGTGATGGCGGCGAGCTTCATCATTGATATCCTCCCTTAAGGTGTATTACTGATGTAATACGCCGTATATCTTCCGTCAATCGGGGCGCTGGCGCTTGCCGGTGAAAGGTGGTTGATTGTTCCGGCAATCGATCAGGGGGACACGCATGACGAACAGGATGAGCCTTGCCGTAGCTGCACTGCTGCTGGGAGGCACGGCGGTGCCCGCGGCCGCGCAGGCCCCGGCGACGGGAACACCGGCGCCCTCGCCGCTCTTCACCGGTGGCGACATCTTCAACATCGCTTATGCGTCCGACCCGCAGATCAGCCCCGACGGCAAGCGCATCGCCTATGTGCGGATGAGCGCCGACGTCATGACCGACCGCTATCTGCCGAGCATCTGGCTGGTCGATGTCGCGACCGGCCGGCAGGAACCGCTGGTCGCAGGCCCCGGCGGCAATCGCAGTCCGCGCTGGTCGCCCGACGGGCGTCGGCTCGCCTATGTCTCGGCGGTCGAGGGACCGGGGTCGCAACTCCACATCCGCTGGATGGATGGCGGCCAGTCGGCGCGGATCACCAATCTGCCCGACAGTCCGACCAATATCGCCTGGTCGCCCGACGGCCGGCGCATCGCCTATCTGATGCGCGTTCCCGCCGATGGATCGGCGATCGCCAAGGCCCCGCCCAAGCCCGAGGGCGCGACCTGGGCCGAACCGCTGCAGGTGTTCGACCGCTTGCAGTATCGCAACGACGGCAGCGGCAATGTGAAGCCCGGGAACAGCCAGCTGTTCGTGGTCGATGCCGATGGCGGCGCGCCGCGGCGGCTGACCAGCGGCGGCTTCCCGATGTCGGGGCCGATCGCCTGGGCGGGGGACAGCATCCTCCTTAGCGGCAACCGCTCCGCCGACTGGGAAAAGCAGCCGCAGGAAAGCGAGCTGCTGGCGGTCGATGCAAGCACGGGCGAGATGCGCGAGCTGACCCGGCGGAAGGGTCCCGACACTTCGCCGGTCGTGTCCGACGACGGGCGCACCATCGCCTATCTGGGGTCCGACGACGACGGCCAGGCCTATAACCAGACCGGGCTCTACCTGATGAACCGCGACGGCAGCGGTGCGCGGCGGATCGCGGCCGGGCTCGATCGTTCGATCGGCGATGTGCAATGGTCGGGCAACCAGCTGTTCGTCAGCTACGAGGAGAAGGGCCATTATCGCGTCGCACGGGTCACTCCTGCGGGCGCGGTCACCCCCCTCCCCTACGATCTTGCTGCGGCGGCCGCTGGTCGCCCCTATACCGGCGGCGACTGGAGCGTGGCGCGGGACGGAACGCTGGCCTTCACCAGCGGCTCGGCGACGCGGCCGACGGACGTGTCGGTCGGGCGTGGGCCAAGCGCTCGCCGGGTCACGTCGCTCAACGACCTGTGGCTATCGGGCAAGCGTCTCGGTGAAGTCCGCACGCTCGACGCCACGGCCCCCGACGGGACGCCGGTTCCGGGCTGGATCATGCTTCCGCCCGGATATCAGCCGGGGCAGAAGGTCCCGACCATCCTCGAAATCCACGGCGGCCCCTACACCAGCTACGGCCCCTATTTCTCGACCGACTACCAGCAGATGGCCGCGGCCGGATATGCCGTGCTGTTCCCCAACGTGCGCGGATCGACCGGCTATGGCGAGGCGTTCGCCGACGGGATCGAGAAGACCTATCCGATGCCCAACGAGAAGGATTTGATGGCGTCGGTCGATGCCGCGATCGCCGCCGGCATCGCCGACCCGGACAATCTCTTCATCACCGGCGGCTCGGGCGGCGGGCTGCTCAGCGCGTGGATGACGGGGCAGACCAATCGCTTCAAGGCGGCGGCGGTGCAGAAGCCCGTGATCAATTGGACCAGCCAGGCGCTGGTGGCGGACGGGATCGGCTTCTTCGGGCGCTACTGGATGGGCGGCGAGCCGTGGGAGAAGCCCGAGAATTACTGGCAGCGGTCGCCGCTCAGCCTTGCCGGCAAGGTCAAGACCCCGACCCTCGTGGTGGTCGGCGGCGAGGATCTGCGCACCCCCAATTCCGAAGCCGAGCAATGGTATGGCGCACTTCGCGTCCAGGGCGTGCCGGCGATGATGATCAAGGTGCCGGGCGCCTATCACAGCCTCGACGGGCGCCCGAGCCAGGCGGCGGCGCGGGTCACCGCCATCCTCAACTGGTTCGACCGCTACCGTTCGAAATAGGGCCGGTTAGGCGGCGAGGCGGGCGATGGGTTCACCCCATTCGCTCGCCGCCGCCGCGGCCGCCCAAAGCATGCCCATGTGTAGGTCGAGCCGGCGCGGCTGGACCTTCTCGAGCCCGCTGCCGGGATAGAAGGTGAGCTCGCCGAACAGCGGCTGCCCGTTCACCTCGTAAAGGTCGACCCGCACGAATTCCATGTCCGCCCCCAGCGTGCTGGCGGCGGCGATCATGCTCGGCAGGGTCGCGGGGCGTTCGGGATCGGGCCAGCCGTCGGCGGGCGATGCCCGCTGCCAGTCGAGGTCCATCACCACCCAGCGATGCTCCCCGGCGCGGTCGAGGTGGACCTGTACGAAGCGCACCTCCCCGCCGAAGACGAACAGTTTGTAATCGACCGGAAGCACGTCCCCGGTGCCGACATAGGGTTCGATCAGAAGGCCGCGCGGGATCTGGCCATACAGCCATTCATCGAGCCAGGCGCCGTAGGAGCGCTGCATCCACGCCTTCGACGCTTCGCGAACCGCTGCATAATCGGCGTCATCGCGGACGACCCGCACCTGCTGCGAGCCGTGCCGGCTCTTGACCACGAACGGAAAGGCGACCGGGGGCCTGTCCGGCAACGCGACGCCCGACCACAAGGTGGGGATCAGCCAGTCCTCGCCGATCTGCCGGGCGACCTCCGCCTTGACCAGCAGCTTGTCGGCGAGGCGCGGCAGCCGCGGATCGCGGTCGTTCAATTTGCGGTGCTGGATCCACTCGGTGAGCAACTGGGGCTGCGCCAGCCGTGCCAGCCGGCCGTGCCGCCACAGGTAACAAAGCTGAATTCGAAGGGCGCTGCTCCCGGCAGGAGTCGGCGGGGAAAGAGTAAAAGCCATTGGGCTCGTCAGCGTCCGATCGTTCAGATCGTTCCGCTTGCATATTGAGATGGTCGAAAGCCCGACCGGGCCGTCCGGGGCGCAGCGAAATCACTTTGCAGCCTTGGCGCGAGGTTCCATGAAGGGCGCCGCTTTCAGCACCCTATCCGGAGTCCCTGCCTGTGATCCGACCCGCGTTGCTTCTTGCCGTCACCTGCCTCGCCGCCAGCCCGCTTGCCGCGCAGACCTTCTCCATCCCGCGGCTGACGCAGGATATCAAAACCCTGTCCGACGATAGCTTCGAAGGCCGCGGCCCCGCGACACCGGGCGAGGCGAAGACCGTCGCCTATCTCAGCCAGCAGCTGAAGGCCGCGGGCGTGCAGCCGGGCGGAGAAGTGGTGAACGGCCAGCGCCAGTGGACCCAGCGGGTGCCGCTGCTTCAGTCGAGCTGGACCGCCGACCCCGTCGTCACGCTGCAGGGCGGCGCCGCTTCCGGCCGCCTGACGCAGGGCACCGACGTCGCCGTCCGCTCCCCGCTCAACGGGCAGAGCCAGGTACGCATCGACAACGCCCCGCTGCTGTTCGTCGGCTACGGCGTCAAGGCGCCCGAGCGCCAGTGGGACGATTTCAAGGGCATGGACGTCCGGGGCAAGATCCTGGTGCTGTTCGTCAACGATCCCGATTTCTACGGCCCGATCGGCGACAGCGGTCCCGATTTCGGCGGCAAGGCGATGACCTATTATGGTCGCTGGACCTACAAGTACGAACAGGCGGCCAAGCTCGGCGCCGCGGGCGTGGTGATCGTCCATGAGGATGCGCCGGCCTCCTACGGCTGGGCGACGGTCAAGAATTCGAACACCAACACCATGTTCGATGTTGTCCGCGCCGATCCGGCCGCGGCGCATACGGCGTTCGAAAGCTGGATCACCTCGGCCACCGCCGAGAAGATCTTTGCCGCTTCGGGGATGACGCTGGAACAGGCCAAGGCCGCCGCGCGCCGCCGCGACTTCAAGCCGGTCGAGCTTCCGGTTCGTCTCAGCGCCACGGGTAACGCCAGCGCGAAGACGATCACCAGCTACAATGTCGTCGGCCTGCTGCCGGGTAAGAAGCGCCCCGAAGAGACCGTCATCTACAGCGCGCACTGGGATCACCTTGGCGTCGGACTGCCCGATGCCAATGGCGACAAGATCTACAATGGCGCGCTCGACAATGCGACGGGCGCGGCGCAGATCCTCGAACAGGCCCGGGTCTTCGCGAAGGAGCCGCGGACCGATCGCAGCATCGTCTTCCTGCTGGTCACCGCCGAGGAAAAGGGCCTGCTCGGCAGCGAATATTATGTGTCGAGCCCGCTCTATCCGCTGGGCAAGACGGCAGGCGTCCTCAACACCGACGGCGGCAGCATCTACGGCCCCGCGCGCGATTTCTCGATCTCGGGACTGGCCAAGCTCGACCTCCTCGACATGCTGATCGCGGACGGCGCCAAGCAGAACCGCAGCTTCATTCCCGATCCCAAGGTCGAGGCAGGCAGCTTCTTCCGCTCCGACCATTTCCCGTTCGCCAAGCGCGGCGTGCCGGCGATCAGCTGGCGCCCGGGGATCGACCTTGTCCAGGGCGGCACCGCGCGCGGCAAGGCGCTGAACGATGAGTTCACCGCCAAGCGCTACCACCAGCCGGACGACGAATGGTCGCCGAGCTGGAATCTGACGGGCCTGGTTCAGGACATGAGCCTGCTCCACCGCGTCGGCCGCGATCTCGCCAATTCGACCGCCTGGCCGAACTGGAGCGCTGACAGCGAATTCCGCGGGGCTCGCGACGCCAGCGCGTCCGAGCGTGGTGCGCCGTCCGCCAAGGGTCCGGGCGAGCGCGGGTAACGATGCAAGCCGTCCCGGCCATCACCGGGACGGCCACTCACCCACGGGAGAGCAGATCGATGGCCGAGCTTACTTTCTACACCAACCCGCAGTCGCGCGGGCAGATCGTCCGCTGGATGCTGGAAGAGGTCGGCGCGCCCTACGAGACCGAAATCCTCGACTATGCGACGACGCTGAAAGGCGACGCCTATCGCGCGATCAACCCGATGATGAAGATCCCGGCGATCCGCCACAACGGCAAGGTGGTGACCGAGGTGGCGGCGATCTGCGCCTATCTCGCCGACGCCTTCCCCGACGCCGGCCTCGCCCCCGCGCTGACCGACCGCGCGGACTATTATCGCTACATCTTCTTTTCGAGCGGTCCGCTCGAAATGACGTTCAGCCTGAAGGCGATCCAGTACGATCCGCCTGCCGACAAGCAGCGCATGTTCGGACACGGCAGCGAGGCACTGGTCTTCGCGGCGCTCGACGTCATGCTCGGCGACCGCGACTATGTGACGGACCGCTTCTCCGCCGCCGACCTGGTGCTCGCCTCGCAGCTCGGCTTCATGATGATGTTCGGAATGATTCAAGGCTCGGAGACGCTCAAGGCCTATGTCGCCCGCTGCACCGACCGCGACGCCTACCGCCGCGCCAAGCAGATCGATACCGAGGCCGCCGAAGCGATCAAGGCGGCGCCGGCGGCGTCCTGACCGGGACCCCGGACTTGAGCCGGGGTCGCGCCTCGCCCGATCGGCGTTACGATCGTGTGAGCTTTGACTGATCCCTGGAGAGGATGCCGAATGACCCCTGACCTTCGCCAGCAAGCCATCGACCTGTACGACCGCTTCACCCACGAAGGGCTGCCGCGGCGCGAGTTCATGGCGCGGATGGTCGCCCTGACCGGAAGCCTCGCCGCCGCCGAGGCACTGGTCGGAAGCATCAGCGCCTCACCTGCGGCCGCCGCCATCGTCCCCGAGGACGACCGCCGCCTCACCACCCGCGAGCAGGTGGTCGCCGGGACCCGCGCCTATGTTGCCGAACCGCGCAGCCGCAGTCTCAAGCCGACGGTCATCGTGGTGCACGAGAACCGCGGCCTCAACGCCCACATCCGCGACGTCGCGCGCCGCCTTGCGGTCGCCGGCTATCGCGCGGTCGCGCCTGATTTCCTGACCCCACTTGGCGGCACTCCAGCGGACGAGGACAAGGCGCGCGAGCTGATCGGCAAGCTCGACCTCGCTCAGGCCTCCGCCGCGGGGGTCGCAATGGCGCGCGAGCTGGCAAAAGGCAGCCGCGGCGGCAAGGTCGGTGCGGTCGGCTTCTGCTGGGGCGGCGCCTATGTGAACCGGCTGGCGGTGGACGCGGGCTCGGACCTAGATGCCGGGGTGGTCTATTACGGAACCGCACCCTCGCCGAGCCAGGCGACGCGGGTCCAGGCACCGCTGCTGATCCACTGTGCAGGCCTCGATACCCGCGTGAACCAGACCGCCTTTCCATGGGTCGAGGCGCTGCGTGCGGCGGGCAGGAAGGTCACCTTCCATCTCTACGATGGGGTGAACCATGCCTTCCACAACGACACGTCGGCCGAACGCTACAACAAGGCCGCGGCCGAGCTGAGCTGGCAGCGTACCCTCGCCTTCTTCAAACGCAACCTCGGCTGAGATCAGGGCCGGGCTGACGCGCCCGGGTCATCGGTCGCCGCAGGGTCGTCGCTGGACAGGCTGTGGCCGACGCCGAGGCCGACCCCGCCCATGCCCATGCCGGCGGCCATTCCGCCCATACCGCCGCCGCCACCGCCGCCGCCACGGCCGGCGTCCCGGTCCCCGCCACGCTCGCGCCCGCCACCCCCTGACGACGGGCGCGTCGGGCCCTGCCGCGGGATCTTGACGTCGCTCGGGATCGGCGCGAGCCCGAGCGCCTGGCGAATGAAATCCCGCAGCGAAACCACCAGTTCGGCGGTATGCACCGGGCGCTTGTCGGCAAGTTCGGCCGCGGCACTGGCGGCCAGCCGGACTTGGTCGTCGGTCCCGAGCAGGATGATGTCGGAGAGCGCGGCTTCCACCGCGTCGCGCATCCGGCGCGTCCGGTCGGATCCTCCGCTGGCCGGCGTTGCAGCGTCCTGGTCCCTCGGCACGAGGTCGCGAAGATGGGTGGGATCGACCGAAAGGTCGCCGGTGAACGACCCGCCGAGGCTGCGATAAGCCGCGATCAACGTCCGGAGGCGCTCATTGATCTGGCGGTTCTCCCGCTCACGGCGCTGCTGGAGCGTCATCATGAGGAGAAGCCGGATGCCGACGCCGAGGAGGGTGATCAGGACCAGCCCGAGCACAGTCGACAACAGGCCCTGCCAGCTACTGAAATCCAGTCCGCGCAATGTTCACCTCCGTGCCGGTCCTGTCGGCTCGCCACCAACCCCCGGCAACGAGAAAGGGCCCGGCGGTCGCCCGCCGAGCCCTTTCTGGTTCGTGTCTGCCGAAGCTTAGCGGCGGTCGCCGAGGAACTGCAGCAGGAAGGTGAACATGTTGATGAAGTCGAGATAGAGGTTCAGCGCCCCCATGATCACGACCTTGCCCATCATGTCGGTGCCGGCGACATAGGCGTACATGCTCTTGATCTTCTGCGTGTCGTAAGCGGTCAGGCCGGCGAACAGCAGGACGCCGATGGCGCTGATCGCAAGCTGCAGCGCGCTCGACTGCAGGAACAGGTTGATGAGCATCGCGACGAAGATGCCGACCACGCCCATGATCAGGAAGGTGCCGAAGCCCGACAGATCCTTCTTGGTGGTGTAGCCCCAGAGGCTGAGGCCGGCGAAAGCCGCCGAGACCGCGAAGAAGGTCTGGGCAATGCTGGTGCCGGTGTAGACGAGGAAGATCGAGCTCATCGACAGGCCCATCGCCACCGCAAATGCCCAGTAGAGCAGCTGCAGGGTGCCGGTGGACATGCGATTGAGGCCGAAGCTCATCGCCATGACGAAACCGAGCGGGGCGAGCATGATCACCCAGCGCAGCGGGGTCGTCAGCACCTGTTCGGCAAGGCCGCTCGAGGCGAACAGCAGGGCGACGATGCCGGTCAGCAGCACGCCCGAAGCCATGTAATTGTAAACGCTCAACATGTAGGACCGCAGGCCCGCATCGCGAGCGGCGCGCGGAACGCCGACCGAGACCGCCGGGTCAAAGGCAGTCGTGGTGCGCGGGTCAGACCAGTTCGACATTCTAGAGGCTCCATCGTCGGCGGGCCGAGGTGGCCCGTCCACGTGATCTTATATCGTCGAGCATGCCATAGGTTTCAAGGCGTTTCGACAGGGGAAACGAGCGGCCCCCGCGCGAATAGCCTTCGCCCGGCAAGCGTTCGCCAAGACAAACGAAAGGCCGCGGTCCCGTTCGTGGAACCGCGGCCCTCCATTTGTCTGTAGCGACCTACCAGATCTTGATGCGGTCCTTGGGCGCCTTGTAGAGCGCGTCGGTCGGCTTGACGTTGAACGCCTTGTACCAGGGGTCGAAGTTGCGCAGCACTTCGTTGACGCGGGCCGGATCCGGGGCGTGCGGATCGCTTTCCATCACCACCCGCTGCAGCTGCTCGGACCACTTGTTCCGATATTTCTGCGCATAAGCGATGAAGAAGCGCTGGTCGCCGGTCAGCCCTTCGATCACCGGCGCGGGCTTGCCGCCGAGCGACAATTTGTAGGCGCGATAGGCGATGTCGAGGCCCGACAGATCGCCGATATTCTCGCCCAGCGTCAGCCGCCCGTTGATGCAAGTCTTGCCGTCGTCGAGCGGGCAATTCTTCGAATATTGATCGGCAAGCCGCGTCCCCAATTCGGTGAACTTGGCCTTGTCCTCGGCGGTCCACCAGTCGCGCAGGCGGCCCTTGCCGTCATAGCGCGACCCCTGGTCGTCGAAGCCGTGGCCGATTTCGTGGCCGATCGTCGAGCCGATCGCCGCATAATTGACCGCCGGGTCGGCCTTGGGGCTGAAATTGGGCGCCTGGAGGTAGGCGGCCGGGAAGACGATCTCGTTCAGCGGCGGCGCGTAATAGGCGTTCACCGTCTGCGGGGTCATCAGCCACAGTTCGCGGTCGACCGGTTTGGGAAATTTCTTCAGCGAGTCCGCGCGTGCCCAGCGAAGCGCGCTCAGCCGGTTCTCGAGCGCCCGGCCCGGCTGGATGTCCATGCCTTCATAGGTTTCGAACTTCGAGGGATAGCCGATCTTCACGTTGAGCGCGTCGAGCTTGGCCTTGGCGGCCTCCTTCGTGGCGGGAGACATCCAGCTGACCTCGGCGATGTTGGTCGCCATTGCCTTGCGAAGATTGTCGACCAGTTCAACCATCGAAGCCTTGCTGGACGCCGGGAAGTTGCGGTCGACATAGATGCGGCCGATTGCCTCGCCCAGCGTCCCGTTGACCGAATTGAGGGCGCGCTCATGCCGCGGCGGCTGCGCCTTGGTGCCGCTGAGCGTGCTTGCAAAAGCAAAGGCCGCGTCGTCGAACTCTTTCGGAAGGATGGAGGCGTTCGCGCCGAGGAAGCGAACCGTCATCCAGTCCTTCAGAATGTCGATGGGCGTGTCCTGCAGCAGCTTGAACTGGGCCGGGAGCCCGTCGCCGATCTTGGCGCGCAATTCGGCCGGGACCTTCTGCTCGTCGAGCAGGGCTGCACTGGGCTTGATCCGCGGGACCAGGAACCGGTCTACCCCGGCCAGTCCGGCACGGTCGATCATCGCGCTGACGGGAAGGTCGGGGGCAAGCGCCTGGATCTGCGCGCGGGTCATGTAGTTGTTGCTGAGCGCTGGATTGCGCGCGACCGCCGGGTCCCACTCGTTGACCGCGATGCCCTTTTCGAAGGCGTAGATCTTCTCGGCCCGGGCCTTGCCGTCGGAATAGCCGGCCTTGTCGAGCATGGCGGCCATGAATTCGAGATATTTGGCGCGCAGCGCGATGTTGCGGGGGTTGTCGACCAGGTAATTGTCGCGCGACGGAAGGCCCATCCCGCCCATGCTGAAGGCAGCCATGTAGCGGGTCGGATCATCGCGATCGATGGTGACGCCCGCGCCGACCGCGCCGGCATATTCGACGTCGGCCATCATCAGCATCAGGTCGGAAAGGGTCGCCGCGCCGCGGATCTTGTCGAGATAGGGCTTGGCGGGGGCAAGGCCGGCCTGGTCGATACCGGGCCGGTCGAGGAAGCTCAGATAATAGTCGGCGACCTTCTGCTCGACGGTGCCCGGCTGCGCCTTGGCGGCGATCGCCTCATTGACGACCTGGCGGACCGCCGCGTCAGAGACGATCTTGAGGTTCTGGCTGACGCCGTAATAGGGATATTTCGCCGGGATCGGCGTCGCGGCTTTCCACTTGCCGTTGACGTAGGCATCGAAATTGTCGCCCGGCTTCACCGAGCGATCGATCCAGTTGAGGTCGATGCCCCAGTCGGGGAAGGTCATCGCGGCGGGGGTGCTGAGATCGGGCGCTGCGGCCGGTGCGGCTGGCGCGGCTGGAGCGGTCTGAGCGGCGGCAGGCGGCACGGCGACGAGCAACGCCGCCGAGGCCAGGAACAAGCTGCGAATGGTCATGAATTACCCCCGGTTTATAAAGCAGATGGATGCTGGCGAAGCGGTGATCCTTTACCACGGGCGAACGGCGAACGGCCTCGCCGCTTCGGCAAACGACCGGCCGCCGGTGGAACCCGTCGGCAGGCGCTGTAGGTTGCGCAGGCGATGCACCGCCTGTTCGTTGCCCTGCCCGTGCCGGACGACATTGCCGAGCCGCTCCTCGACCTGATGGACGGGCCCGAGCGGCTGCGGTGGAGCGCGGTCGACCACCTGCACCTGACCTTGCGGTTCATCGGTGAGGTGGACGGCGCTGCGGCGGAGGACGTCGCGGCCGCGCTTTCCTCGCTTCACCTCGCGCCGTTCGAGCTGCGGCTGCAGGGGGTTGGTCATTTCCACCATCGGCGGGCGGGAGCCTTGTGGGCCGGGGTCGAGCCGCGAGCGCCGGTCGCCGCGCTTGCGGCGCGGATCGAGCGGGCGGTCGTCATGGCGGGACTGCCGGCTGAAGGGCGGGCGTTCGTGCCGCACGTGACGCTGGCGCGGTGGAGCGGGCCTGCGCCCGAACTGCAACCGTGGCTGACGCGGCACGGCTCGCTTGCGTCCGCGGCGTGGACCGTGCGGACATTCACCCTGTTCGAAAGCCAGCTCGGCCGCCACGGCGCCCATCACGAGCCCGTGGCGACCTTCGGAGCGGGTTAGAAAGCTTCTTCGGCCAGCGCCATCAGCGAGTCGCCGCCAGCTTCGATCTGGCCGCGATAGGCGCTCGCCTTGGGCAGTTCGCGCTGGGCGTAGAAACGGGCGGTGGCGAGCTTGGTCTGGTGGAAGCTTGCGTCCTCGTTCGGATCATTCTCGAGCCGGGCCGAGACGTCGGCCATCTTGAGCCACATCCAGCCGAGCGTCACGAGACCCATGAGGTGCATGTACGGCACCGCGCCAGCACCGGCGTGGTTGGGATCCTGCATCCCATTCTGCGCCAGCCACATGGTCGAGGCCTGGAGATGGCCGAGCGCCTTTTCGAGCGGATCGGCGACGCCCGCCGGGTCACCGTTCTTGCGCGCCTCGGCGATGTCGGCACCGATGGTTTCGAACATCAGCCGGACCGCGCGGCCGCCGTTCTGCGCCAGCTTGCGGCCGACCAGGTCCATCGCCTGGATGCCGTTGGTGCCCTCGTAGATCTGGGCGATGCGGGCGTCGCGGACGAACTGCTCCATCCCCCATTCGCGGATGTAGCCGTGGCCGCCGAACACCTGCTGCATGTTCACCGTGGCCTCGAAGCCCTTGTCGGTGAGATAGCCCTTGATGACCGGGGTCAGCAGGCTGATGAGGTCGTCGGCCTTCTGGCGCTCTTCCTCGGTCGCGCCCTTGCGGCTGAGGTCGACCTGCAGGCTGCCCCACAGGATGAGCGCGCGGGCCGCCTCGTTGAAGGCCTTTGCCTCCAGCAGCATGCGGCGGACGTCGGGGTGGACGAACAGATTGTCGGCCTTAGCATTGGGATCACGCATGGCGGGGTTGATCGCCTTGCCCTGGCGGCGATCCTTCGCATAAGCGACCGCGTTCTGATAGGCGATCTCGCCCTGCGCGAGGCCCTGCAGCCCGACGCCGAGGCGCGCCGCATTCATCATGATGAACATGGCGGCGAGACCCTTCTCCGGCTCACCGACCAGCCAGCCGGTCGCCCCGTCGTAGTTCATGACGCAGGTCGAATTGCCGTGGATGCCCATCTTGTGCTCGATCGAGCCGCAGGCGAGGCTGTTGCGGTCGCCCGGGGTGCCGTCCTCGTTGACGAGGAACTTGGGCACCACGAACAGGCTGATGCCCTTCACATTGTCCGGCGCGCCGGTGATCTTGGCGAGCACCAGGTGGATGATGTTCTCGCTCATGTCGTGTTCGCCGGACGAGATGAAAATCTTGGTGCCGGAGATCTTGTAGCTGCCGTCGGCCTGGGGTTCGGCCTTGGTCTTGAGGAGGCCAAGGTCGGTGCCGCAATGCGGCTCGGTCAGGTTCATGGTGCCGGTCCATTCGCCCGACACCATCTTGGGCACATACATCTGCTGCTGTTCGGGGCTGCCCTTGACCAGCAGCGACGCGATCGCGCCGGCGGTCAGGCCATGGTACATCTCGAAGCTCTGGTTCGAAGACAGGACATATTCGCTGAGCGCGGTTGCCAGCACGTGCGGCAGGCCCTGCCCGCCGAATTCGGCCGGCGCCGACAGGCTGGTGAAGCCAAGCTCGCAGAATTGCTTGTAGGCGTCCTTGAAGCCCTTCGGCGTGGTCACCGATCCGTCCTCGTGGCGAGTGCAGCCTTCCTCGTCGCCGATGCGATTGAGCGGGAGCAGGACTTCCTGCGTGAAGCGCGCGCCTTCGGTCAGGATCGCTTCGATGAGGTCCGGAGTGGCATCGGCGAAGCCCGGCAGATTGCCGTAATTCTGCATCTCGACGATGTGGTCGAGGACGTAGCGGGTATCGCGGACGGGGGCGTTGTAGACGGGCATCTCTAGTCGTCTCCGAAGAAGCAGCGTGTCCAAGCTCTAGGTGGCTAGGCCGACCCTATCAACAAGAATGTCAGCAAAGCGGGTCGCCTGCCAGGTCCGTTGCCGGAGGAAGCGATGTGGGCTCCATCCTTCTGTCTGCAAAGCTGGCATTTGGCCCGCAGTAATAAGCACATGCGGCGTTTGATTGACCGAGCACCACGGCACTCTTGTCGGTCCTGATGTCGATCGTGCAGGCCTCTTCCCCGTCGGGTTTTAGCTGGAAACCGCCCTGACTGCGGACCGCGCTGCCCCGGATCATGCAATTGGAACCGCCCTGCGCGGCGTAGGTGATCAGCCCGCCGCGCCCGTTCGCAAGGCACAGGCGGTCGCGCCCAGCTGCCCAGTTGCCGGCCACGGCATCTGCGGCCTGGTCCGCGGCCGCCGCCGGCGGGTCAGCCGCCTGCTCGGCGCTGTTGCTGCAGGAGGCGAGCAGCAGCGTCGCCGCTGCGGAAAAGAGAATCTGCCTTGGATTACACTTTGTCCACTTCGTCCCCCGCCAGGACGACGTGCCGGATTGGTCGGGGGAGAAGCGCTGGGACATGCGGCGCCGACGGTGCCAGCCGCAATCCTATTGTTCAAGCGCCGCCGATCCCAACAGCAAGGGCGACAAAGCGATGAGGCCGCCCTATATGCCCGCCATCCCAAAGGAGCCGGGCGGACCCATGCTGACCACCAATCCTTTCGACGACGACAAGCTGCGCGAGGAGTGCGGCGTGTTCGGCGTCTGGAATGCCGATAATGCCGCCAGCTTCGTCGCGCTTGGCCTCCATGCCCTCCAGCATCGCGGGCAGGAAGCGGCCGGGATCAGCTCGATGGACGGCGCGGGCTTTCACACCCACCGCGCGCAGGGGCATGTCGCCGGCAATTTCGACAAGGATGAGGTGATCCGCGCCCTCCCCGGCCGGACGTCGATCGGCCACGTGCGCTATTCGACCACCGGTTCGTCGGCGATGCGCAATGTCCAGCCGCTGTTCGCCGAGCTCGCCGAGGGCGGGTTCGCGGTCGCGCACAACGGCAATATCTCGAACGCGATGAAGCTTCGCCGCACGCTCAACCGGCGCGGTTCGATCTTCCAGTCGACCTCCGATACCGAGGTGATCATCCACCTCGTCGCGACCTCGAGCGAGACCCAGATGCTCGACCGGATCGTCGATGCGCTGAACCAGGTCGAGGGCGCCTACGCCCTCCTCATGCTGACCGAGCAGGGGCTGATCGCCTGCCGCGATCCCCTCGGCATTCGCCCGCTGGTGATGGGCCGGATCGGCGATACGGTGGTGTTCGCCAGCGAGACGGTCGCGCTCGACGTGATCGGCGCGCGCTACGAACGCGATGTCGCGGCGGGCGAGATGATCATCGTCAACAATGACGGGATCCGCAGCTTCCGCCCGTTCGCGGCCCTGAACCCGCGGCCGTGCATCTTCGAACATGTCTATTTCTCGCGCCCCGACAGCGTGGTGGACGGCATCTCGGTCTACGAATCGCGCAAGAACATCGGGGCAGTGCTGGCCGAGGAGGCAGGGATCGAAGCCGACATCGTCGTCCCCGTTCCCGACAGCGGCGTGCCCGCGGCGATCGGCTATGCGCAGGCGAGCGGCATTCCGTTCGAACTCGGGATCATCCGCTCGCACTATGTCGGGCGGACCTTCATCCAGCCGAGCCAGGAAGTCCGCCACCTCGGCGTCAAGCTCAAGCACAATGCCAACAGCGCGCTGATCAAGGGCAAGCGCGTGGTCCTGATCGACGATTCGATCGTGCGCGGGACCACCAGCCTCAAGATCGTGCAGATGATGCGTGATGCAGGCGCCCGAGAAGTCCACATGCGGATCGCCTCGCCGCCGACCCGGCACAGCTGCTTTTACGGCGTCGACACGCCCGAGCGGGCCAAGCTGCTCGCCGCGCAGATGGATGTCGCGGCGATGGCCAAGTACATCAACGCCGATAGCCTGGCGTTTATCTCGATCGACGGCCTGTACCGCGCGCTCGGCGACCAGCGCAGCGCCGAGATGCCGCAGCGCTGCGATGCCTGTTTCACGGGCGACTACCCGACGCGGCTGACGGACCTGACCGAGAAGAAGAGCGAGGAAAGCGGGCTGAAGCTGGCCGCGGTCGGCTGATCGAATACGAAGGACGTCGCGCCAAGGTCCTTCGACTTCGCTCAGGACCAACGAAACCGGGCAGCGCCGTTACATCGCGATGGTGCCGTCCTTGCGGCCCTTGGCGAGCTTCTTGAGCAGCATCTCGCGCTTCAGGCGCGAGAGGTGGTCGATGAACAGCACACCGTTCAGATGGTCGATCTCGTGCTGGAGGCAGACCGCGAGCAGGCCTTCGATCTTCTCCTCGTGCCAGCCGCCTTCGGCGTCCTGCCACTTGGCGCGGATGCGATCCGGGCGGAGCACGTCGGCATATTGGTCGGGGATCGACAGGCAGCCTTCCTTGTAGGGAACGAAGGTGTCGCTCTCTTCCAGCACCTCGGGATTGATGAAGACGCGCGGGTCCTTGACCGGCTTGCCGTCGGCATCCTCCTCTTCCTGAAGGTCGATCACCAGCAGGCGCTTGGGCACGCCGACCTGCACCGCGGCAAGGCCAATGCCAGGGGCGTCGTACATCGTCTCGAACATGTCGGCGATGAGAGTCTTCAATTCCGCGTCAAAGGTTTCGACCGGAGTCGAGGTCTCGCGCAGGATCGGATCGGGAATGCAGACGATGGGGAGGATGGCCATGCGGGGCCAGATAGTGCGGTTTGTGCGTCGGCGAAAGCCAGCGCTTACCTTACCGCCCTTCGACTTCGCTCAGGGCTAACGAGAAGTCGCGAAAACTCCCGTTCGTGCCGAGCGAAGTCGAAGCGCGCTTGCGCTTAGCCGCGGTAGGTCACCTTCTTCACCGCCTCGACCACGTCCGCGGCCTTGATCAGTGCCATCTTCTCGAGATTGGCCGCATAGGGCAGCGGGACGTCGGCGTTGCACACGCGAAGGACCGGCGCATCGAGGTCGTCGAAGCCCTCCTCCATGCAGATGGAGATGATTTCGCTGGCGATCGAACAGGTCGGCCAGCCCTCCTCGACGACCACCACGCGGTTGGTCTTGGCAAGGCTGGTCAGCACCGCCTGCTTGTCGAGCGGGCGCAGGGTGCGCAGGTCGATGACCTCGGCGTCGATCCCCTCGCCCGCCAGCGTATTCGCCGCATCGAGCGCGACCCCGACACCGATCGAATAGCTGACGATGGTGACGTCCTTGCCCTCGCGCATGGTGCGGGCCTTGCCGATCGGCAGCACCCAATCATCGACCGCCGGAAGCTCGAAAGTCTGGCCGTAGAGCAGCTCGTTCTCAAGGAAGACCACGGGATCCTCGCTGCGGATCGCGGCCTTGAGCAGGCCCTTGGCATCCGCGGCGTCGTACGGCGCAATCACGATCAGGCCCGGCACGCTGGCGTACCACGGTCCGTAATTCTGGCTGTGCTGCGCACCGACCCGGCTGGCGGCGCCGTTGGGACCGCGGAACACGATCGGGCAGCGCATCTGGCCGCCCGACATGTAGTTGGTCTTGGCCGCCGAATTGATGATGTGGTCGATCGCCTGCATGGCGAAGTTGAAGGTCATGAACTCGATCACGGGCTTGAGGCCGCCCATCGCCGCACCGGTGCCAAGCCCGGCAAAGCCATATTCGGTGATCGGGGTGTCGATGACGCGCTTGGCGCCGAACTCGTCGAGCAGGCCCTGGGTCACCTTGTACGCGCCCTGATATTGCGCGACTTCCTCGCCCATCACGAACACGCGCTCGTCGCGGCGCATTTCCTCGGCCATCGCATCGCGCAGCGCTTCGCGCAGCGTCAGCTTCTGCATGGCAGTGCCGGCGGGCACTTCGGGGTCGACCGCCTGCGGCTTGACCAGTTGGGTGGTGCCCGTCTCGGCCTTCTTGGGCGCTTCGGCTTCGGCCGCCTGATCGGAAGGCGTCGTCGCCCCGGCGGGGGCCGGGGCCTCGGTCGCCGGATCGCTTTCGCCGCCAGAGGTTCCGGCCTGCGAGAGCACGACTTCTTCGGCTGAATCGCCGCCCATCAGCGCGATCGCGGTGCCGACCTTCACCCCGTCGGTGCCTTCGGGCACCAGGATCTTGGAAATGATGCCCTCGTCGACGGCTTCGAATTCCATGGTCGCCTTGTCGGTCTCGATCTCGGCGAGGATGTCGCCGGCGTTGACCTGGTCGCCTTCCTTGACGAGCCACTTGGCGAGCGTGCCCTCCTCCATGGTCGGGGATAGCGCCGGCATCTTCAGTTCAACGCCCATCAGTAGCGCTCCACCAGCACGTCGGTGAACAGTTCGGCCGCCTCGGGCTCGGGAGCCTCTTCAGCATATTTGGCAGCTTCGACCACGATGTCCTTGATCTCCTTGTCGATCGCCTTGAGGTCTTCCTCGGCGACACCCAGCGCGACCAGCTCCTTTTCGGCGCGCTGGATCGGATCCTGGTTCTCGCGGTAGCTCTGCACTTCCTCGCGGGTGCGGTACTTGGCGGGATCGCTCATCGAGTGGCCGCGATAGCGGTAGGTCTTGAGTTCGAGGATGATCGGGCCCTTGCCCGAGCGGGTCCATTCGAGCGCGACTTCGGCCGCACCGCGAACCGCCAGCACGTCCATCCCGTCGACCTGCAGTCCGGGGATCTGGAAGCTTTCGCCGCGCTTGTAGAAATCGGGCTCGGACGCCGAACGCTCGACGCTGGTGCCCATCGCATAATGGTTGTTCTCGATCGCGTAGATCACCGGCAGGTCCCACAGCTTCGCCATGTTGAAGCTTTCATAGACCTGGCCCTGGTTCGCCGCGCCGTCGCCGAAGTAAGCGAGGTTGACCCCGCCATCTTCGCTATACTTGTGCTTGAGCGCCAGCCCGGTGCCGAGCGACACCTGCGCGCCGACGATGCCGTGCCCGCCGTAGAAGCCATGTTCGACCGAGAACATGTGCATCGAACCGCCCTTGCCGCGGGAGATGCCGGCGGCGCGGCCGGTCAGCTCGGCCATGATGACCTTGGGGTCGATTCCGTAGGCCAGCATGTGGCCATGGTCGCGGTAGCCGGTGATGACGCTGTCGCGGCCGACGGTCATCGCCGACTGAAGGCCGACGGCGACCGCTTCCTGGCCGATATAGAGGTGGCAGAACCCGCCGATGAAGCCGAGGCCATAAAGCTGGCCGGCGCGCTCCTCGAAGCGGCGAATCAGCAGCATCTGCTTGTAGAAACCGAGCAATTCTTCCTTGCTCGCCTGGTAGCGCTGCGGCTGCGGCGGACGCTCCCTGTTGGCCAGAAGCGGGGACGCTTCGGTGTCGCTATTCGAAATCAGGGGAACGGCCGAAGCCGCGGCCTTGGGCGTACGCGCCACTGGTTACCTCGTCTTGCTGAATGGGCGCTCTATAGGAGCGTGCCGCAGGCTAGGGCAACCTTCGCGCGCGAGCGATTACGTATGCGGGCGGCCTGCTCATTTCGTCATGGCGAGCGCAGCGAAGCAATCCACCTACAAGCGATGCGGCATTGAATGCTTCGCTTCGCTCGCAATGACGTGGAAATCAGTCTTCCAGGGTGACGATCACTTCGTCGGGGCGGACGAGGCCGAGATCCTTGCGGACCAGTTCGTCGGCCATGTCGGGATCGGCCTTGCGCGGATCGAGCAGCGCGGAGCGATGCTTCAGCGCCTGCCGCTCGGCCTCGAGCTTCACCAGCTCCTGCTTCTTCGACGACAGGTCGCGATGATAGCCGCCCCAGGCGAGCAGGCCGTTGGGCCCGGCCACCGCATGGCCTGCAAAAGTGCCGATGATGAGCAGCGATACCGCGGGCCACATCGCCCTGCGGATCAGGCCTTGCGCCTGGCTCACTGCTCCCCGTCCCATGGGGAGACAGAATCAGATGTGAGTCATGAGCGCAAGGGGTTCGTGGCGGTAATGTAACAAATAATGCGATTACCTTGTCATTGCGAGCCGACGGCGACGCAATCCATGGCGCAGTGTCGCTGGATTGCCTCGCTTCGCTCGCAATGACGGGTGCTGCAGGCGGTTAGCGGCGATAGGCCTTGAGCGCGGCGCGGCCGGGGTAGCGCGCGACATCGCCGAGCTCCTCCTCGATCCGCAGCAGCTGGTTGTACTTGGCGGTGCGGTCGCTGCGGGCCAGGCTGCCGGTCTTGATCTGCCCGCAGGAGAGCGCGACGGCGAGGTCGGCGATGGTCGAATCCTCGGTCTCGCCCGACCGGTGGCTCATCACCGCCGTATAGCCGCTGGTCTGCGCCAACCGCACCGCGGCGATGGTTTCCGACAGCGTTCCGATCTGGTTGACCTTGACCAGGATCGAATTGGCGATGCCGTCCCGGATGCCCTCGGCCAGCCGCGCCGAATTTGTGACGAACAGGTCGTCGCCGACCAGCTGGCACCGGTCGCCGAGCAATTCGGTCAGCGCCTTCCAGCCGGCCTGGTCGTCCTCGCCCATGCCGTCCTCGATCGAGGCGATCGGATAGTCGCGGACAAGGTCGGCGAGGAAGCGCGCGTTATCCTCGGGCGAAAGGCTCAGCCCCTCGCCTTCCATGGCGTACTTCCCGTCCTTGAAATATTCCGTCGCGGCGCAGTCGAGCGCCAGCAGCACATCGTCGCCGAGCGTGTAGCCGGCGGCGTTGACCGCCTCGCCGATGAAATCGAGCGCGGCGCGGGCCGAGGCGATGTTGGGCGCGAACCCGCCCTCGTCGCCGACTGCCGTCGAAAGGCCCGCCGCGTGCAGCTTGCCCTTCAGCGCGTGAAAGATCTCCGCCCCGCAGCGCAGCGCTTCGGCGAAGCTCGGCGCGCCGACCGGCATCACCATGAATTCCTGGAAGTCGATCGGATTATCGGCATGGGCGCCGCCGTTCAGGATGTTCATCATCGGCACCGGCAACGTGTCGGCCGCGACCCCGCCGACGTAGCGATAGAGCGGCAGGCCCCGCGCATCAGCCGCTGCGCGCGCCGCGGCGAGGCTGACGCCGAGAATGGCGTTGGCGCCCAGCCGGCTCTTGTTCTCGGTCCCGTCGAGCGCGATCAGCGCGGCGTCGATCTCGGCCTGGTCCTCGGCCTCGAAGCCGAGCATTTCCTCGGCGATCTCGCCGTTCACCGCATCGACCGCCTTCGACACGCCCTTGCCACCCCACCGGCCCTTGTCGCCGTCGCGCAGCTCGACCGCTTCATGCGCCCCGGTCGAAGCGCCGGACGGCACCGCGGCGCGGCCCATGCTGCCATCCTCCAGCGTGACGTCCACTTCCACCGTCGGATTGCCCCGGCTGTCGAGAATGGTGCGGGCGTGGATGTCGAGGATGGCGGTCATTGGGTGATGCACTCCGTCATGCTATTTCGTTACGCAGCCGTTGCGGACGTCGAACGGGAGTCCCATGTTCCTCCTGAACGTCGAAGGCCGGAACGGCGGCGGTAGCGGCTCGTTATCGGCCCAGACCCAAGTTTTCCAGCGTCACGAAGGAGAAAGGCTAATGGCCGACACCACGAACAAGCTGCCCGAAGGCACCGACACGGTGATCGACACCGGCGGCAACGGCCGCAGCACGACCGGCATCGCCGGCGCAGGCACGACGAGCGCGACCGGCGGCCGCACCTCGGCCACCAGCAGCGACACCCAGACCGATGCGCTGATCACCCGCGACACGGGCGACAGCGACAGCGAGACCGGCAGCAGCGGCGGGATCCGCGGCATGGTGGGCACCGTCACCGGCAAGGCCAAGGACGAAGCGCTCGGCCGCGCCCGCGGGTTCGTCGGCGAAGGGCTGAAAAGCAGCTCCAACACCCTTGGCAGCATCGCCGGGATCATCGAGGACACCGTCGAGCAGATCGGCGAGCGCCTCGGGCCGCAATATGGCGACTATGCCCGCTCCGCGAGCCAGACGATCCAGCGCTATGCCAGCACGCTCGAGAACAAGGATCCCGACGAGCTGGTGGACGATGCGCGCAGCCTGATCCGCAAGAGCCCGGCGGTGGCGATCACCGGCGCGGCGATCCTCGGTTTCGGCCTCATTCGGCTGATCAAGGCCGGCCTGCCGGAGGAAGACAGCAATGGAACCGGTAACCGTCAGGGCAACCGAGCCAGCACCACCCGGTGATCCGATGCTGAAGCGGACCGAGACCGTGAAGGGCGAACCCGAAGGAATTGGCGACCTCGTCCACCGGCTGGTCGAGGACGCCAAGGCCTATGCCCGGGCGGAGGTCGGCTACCTCAAGGCGATTGGCACCGAAAAGGCCAACGCCCTGAAGGCGCCGGTCATTCTCGGCCTGCTGGCGATCCTGTTCGCCCATGCCGCCTTCCTGGTGCTGATCGCCACCATCTTCGTCGGTCTCGCCTCGCTGATGAGCGATGCGCTGGCCGGGGTGGTGACCCTGGTGATCTGCCTCGCGGCGGCGGGGGGCCTCGGCTACCTCGCCTATGCCAAGGCGACCAAGGGCCTGGAGGATGCGAAATGAGCGGACCGTCGCATGTTCGGATCGCCCGTGCCCGCGGTGACGCCGACCAGGCCAGGGCGCGGCTGATCGCGACCATCGAGGAAGTGAAGGCCAAGCTCGCGCCAGGCAGGCTCGCCTCGAACGCGGTGCAGTCGGCCAAGGACAAGACCATCGTGGTGGCCGACGAAGCGGTCGCCGCGGTCAAGGAGCGACCCGGCCTGACCGCCGGAATCGCTACCGCGGCCGCACTCTACATTGCCCGCAAACCCCTGTTCGCGGCCGTCCGCGGGTTGTTCAGCAGCCCGGATGCGGGGCCGGAAGATGACGATGAAGCGCCCCGCCGCAAGGCCGGCGCCATGGAGAAGATCAATGGCTAAGAACGACACCTACCAGAACGATCTCGACACCGGCACTGCAGCCGGCGGACGCCTTTCGGGCCTCGGCACGACCGCGTCGAGCCAGATCGACAGCTCGCCGCTCATCGCGCTTGGCGCAGGCCTTGCGCTGGGCGCGGTGCTCGGCGCCGTGCTTCCGGGCAGCGACAAGGAGCGCGAGCTGCTCGGGCCTTATGGCCGCAAATTGAGCGAAGCCGGCACCGGCGCGCTCGATCGCGGCCGCGGCATGGCCAAGCAGAAGTTCGACGAAATGGCCGGCGACAAGCTGCGCGAATTCCTCGGCGCAAGCTCGACGGGCACCGCCGACGCCTGACAGGCGCTGACCCCCGTCTGGCGGGGGGACAGGTGGAGGTGGGCCTGCGATCGGCAGGCCCGCCTCGCTCACCCTCGCGCGGGCCGGTCCCTCCGGCAACCGGGAGGGTTTTTTGTGCCCGCCGCTCATGCTAGGCGCCCGCCCATGAGCAAGCTCCACCTCGTTTTCGGCGGCAAGGTCGCCGACCCCCAGGGCCTGAACTTCAGCGATCTCAAGAACATCCACGTGGTCGGCCTGTTCGACAATTATGCCGACGCCGAGGAAGCGTGGCGCGCCAATGCCCAGCGCACCGTGGATGACGCCGAGATGAAATATGTGGTGGTGCACCTGCACCGGCTGCTGGAGCCCGAGGCATAGGCCCTCTCATGCCGGGTGAGCCCTGGTTCATCTACAGGAAGGAGCCGGGCCGCTTTCGCGCCATGCCGGCCAGCTGGCAGGGCTGGGCCGTGCTTCTGGGCGGTATCCTGCTGACAATCGCGGCGTTCTTCGCTGTGATGCGCGCGACCGAAGGAGTGAACCTTTTCGTCCGCATCCTTCTCGGGTTTGTCCCCAATCTCATCGGGATTCTGACTATTTCGGCCATTGCCTATCGGACGGGCCGGCCCTCGCGTTAAGCCTTCCGGTACCGCCACAGCAAAAGCGGGCGCTGGAGCATCAGGCCCGCGAGGAACCCGCCGACATGCGCCGGGGTCGCCAGCAGCATCCCCTGCTGCCCCGCCGACCAGCCGACCACGACCTGCAAGACGGTCCACGCAGCGGCCAGCCAGACGATGTGGATCCAGCGGTTCAGCTTCATGTTCTTGCTGACCAGCCGCGGGCGGCCGAAGCTCAGCGCATAGGCGCCGATCAGGCCGCTGATCGCTCCGCTGGCGCCGATCACCGGGCCGATGCCGTTCGGATCGGTCGCCCATTGCGCGGCCATCGCGACATAGGCGCTCACCACGTAGAGGAAGATCACGCCGCCGCGCCCGAGTACGCGCTCGACCGCGACTCCGCACCACAGCAGCATCAGGAGGTTGAAGCCGAGGTGGGCCACCCCGCCATGGACCAGGGTCGCGGTCAGCGGGGTCAGGAACACCGGCACCGCTTCGAACGGAAAAGCGAGCCCGCTCACCCGCGCGGGTACGAAGCCGAGCGACAGCGGGGCATGCACGCCAAGCGAGCCGAGGCCGGTGAAGATGCTTACCAGCACGGTCAGGACCGCAATCCAGAAGGTCGCGGTGCGGGTGATGTTCGCCATCAGGCCGATATCGTCAGCGCGAGCGGTGGAACAAGCCTTGGCCCGCGGCGGCGATCAGACAAATTCGATTCCCGCGATTTCGTAATAACGGTCGCCGCTGGGAGTCGCGACCTCGACTTCGTCGCCGACCTGGCGGCCGATGAGCGCGCGGCCGAGCGGGCTGTTGTAGCTGATGCGGCCGACCTTGGCGTCGGCTTCCTGCTGGCCGACCAGCTGGTAGCGCACCGGTTTGTCGTCCTCGTCGACGAGGTTGACGGTGGCGCCGAACACGACCTTGTCGCCCGACAGGGTCGTGGGGTCGATCACCAGCGCGCGCGCCAGCCGGTCTTCGATGTCGGCGATATAAGCCTCGATCTGGCCCTGCCGCTCCTTGGCGGCATGATATTCGGCGTTTTCGCTGAGATCGCCGTGGGCGCGCGCCTCCTCGATCGCCTCGACCACTTCGGGCCGTTCGGTCTTCAGGCGCTTCAGTTCGTCTTCGAGCAGCCGATAGCCTTCGGCCAGCATCGGCACCTTCTCACTCGCCATGAATGCCCCTGTCCTTTTTCAAAAGTCTGCCTCCCCCGCATGACGCGGGCCGGGTCGGTCCGGAACGATGGGGAGAGGTTTATACGCGGGCGGAATAATAGGTCTGCAAGGAGCGGACTTCAAGCGACCGGCCCTGGCTGGCCCGGATTGCCCGCGCCATCGCCTGCGCCGCGGCCACCGTGGTGACGTAGGGCACCTTGCGATTGAGCGCAGTGGCGCGGATCGACTGGCTGTCCTTCAGGCTCTGCCAGCCCTCGGTCGTGTTGAAGACGATCTGCACCCCGCCATCGACGATACGGTCGACGATGTGGGGCCGCCCCTGCGCGACCTTGTTGACCCGGGTCACCGGCAGCCCCCGCGCGGCGAGATGATCGTGCGTGCCGCCGGTGGCGATGACCTCGAAGCCAAGCTCGAGCATCGCTTCGACCGCGGGCACGATCCCGTCCTTGTCGCTGTCCTTGACCGACACGAACAGGGTGCCGCCGGCCGGCATGACAGTCCCCGCGCCGATCTGGCTCTTGGCGAAGGCCATTTCGAAATCGTCCGCGATTCCCATGACTTCGCCGGTGCTCTTCATTTCCGGTCCGAGCACGGGGTCGGTGCCGGGGAAGCGGGCGAACGGGAATACGCTTTCCTTGACCGCGACGTGGCGGATGGCGCGGTCGATCACCGGCAGGTTGGCCAGGCTCTCGCCCGCCATTACCCGCGCGGCGATCTTGGCGACGGGGGTGCCTATCGCCTTGGCGGTGAAGGGCACGGTGCGGCTGGCGCGTGGATTGACCTCGATCAGGTAAAGATCGCCGTCCTTCACCGCATATTGGACGTTCATCAGGCCGCGCACCTGAAGCGCCAGCGCAAGCGCCTCGGTCTGCCGCTCGATCTCGGCGATGATGGCGGGCGGCAGGCTGTGCGGCGGGATGGAGCAGGCGCTGTCGCCCGAGTGCACGCCGGCTTCCTCGATATGTTCGAGGACCCCGGCGACGACCACCTTCTCGCCGTCGCAGATGGCATCGACGTCGACCTCGGTCGCGTCGCGCAGATAGCGGTCGACCAGCACCGGGCTGTCCCCCGACACCTGCACCGCGGTGGCGATATAATGTTCAAGCTGGGTCGGCCCGTCGACGATCTCCATCGCCCGCCCGCCAAGCACGTAGGAGGGCCGCAGAAGCACGGGATAACCGATCCGCTCGGCGACCTTGAGGGCTTCCTCGCGGCTTCGGGCGATGCCGTTTTCCGGCTGCTTCAGCCCAAGCCGTGCGACCAGCGCCGCGAACCGCTCGCGGTCTTCGGCAAGGTCGATCGAATCGGGCGAGGTGCCGAGGATGGGAATGCCGGCGCGCTGCAGCCCTTCGGCAAGCTTGAGCGGGGTCTGTCCGCCCAGCTGCACGATCACGCCCTTGAGGACGCCCTTTTCGGCCTCGCGGGTAAGGATCTCCAGCACGTCTTCGTGGCTCAAAGGCTCGAAATACAGTCGGTCCGACGTGTCCGGGTCCGTCGAGACGGTCTCCGGATTGCAGTTGACCATGATGGTCTCGAACCCCGCATCGCGCAGCGCGAAGGCGGCGTGGCAGCAGCAATAATCGAACTCGATCCCCTGCCCGATCCGGTTCGGCCCGCCGCCGAGGATCACGACCTTGGTCCGGTCACTGATCTCGGCTTCGTCCTCGGGCTCACCGAACAGGGGGGCTTCGTAGGTCGAATAGAGATAGGGGGTGGAGGCGTCGAACTCGGCCGCGCAACTGTCGATCCGCTTGTAGACCGGGCGGACGCCCAGCTTCAGCCGGTGCGAACGCACTTCGGCCTCGGTAACGCCGCCGGTCATCGCGCGCATCGCTTCGTGGACGATCCCGCCGCCGCCCGCCTGGAGCTCGCTCATGCCGCGCTTCATCCCGGTCGAGCGGAGGCTGAGCTGCGCCAGCCGCGAATCGCTGAAACCCATGGATTTCAGCCGGCGCATGCCCGCCGCATCGTTGGGCAAGCCAAAGGCGCGCACCTGCCCTTCGGCGCGCACGATCTCGGCCAACCGCTCGAGGAACCAGGGGTCGAAGCCGGCGATCTGGTGGATCCGCTTGACCGTCAGGCCGTGCCGCAGCGCCTCGGCGGCGACCAGCAGGCGGTCGGGGGTGGAAACCGCCAGCGCTGCCTCGACTTCTTCTATGCTCGCCGTCTCGAGATGGCGGACGCGATCGAGCCCGCACAGCCCGATCTCCAGCCCGCGCAGGGCCTTTTGCAGGCTCTCGGCAAAGCTCCGCCCGATCGCCATCACTTCGCCGACCGACTTCATCGCGGTCGACAGCTCGACCGGGGAGCCGGCGAACTTCTCGAAGGTGAAGCGCGGGATCTTGGTCACGACATAGTCGATGGTGGGCTCGAACGACGCCGGGGTCGCGCCGCCGGTGATGTCGTTGGCGATCTCGTCCAGCGTGTAGCCGACCGCCAGCTTGGCCGCGACCTTGGCGATCGGGAAGCCGGTCGCCTTGGACGCCAGCGCCGAGGACCGCGACACGCGCGGGTTCATCTCGATCACGATCATCCGGCCGGTCTTGGGATCGACTGCGAACTGGACATTGGAACCGCCTGTTTCGACACCGATTTCGCGCAGCACGGCGATCGAAGCCGAGCGCATCCGCTGATATTCCTTGTCGGTCAGCGTCAGCGCCGGGGCGACGGTGATCGAGTCGCCGGTATGGACCCCCATCGGGTCGACATTCTCGATCGAGCAGATGATGATGGCATTGTCCGCACGGTCGCGGACCACCTCCATCTCATATTCCTTCCAGCCGACGAGGCTTTCGTCGATCAGCACTTCGGTCGTCGGCGAGGCTTCGAGGCCGGTGCGGACGAAGTGCATATATTCGTCGCGGTTGTAGGCGATCCCGCCGCCGGTCCCGCCGAGCGTGAAGCTGGGCCGGATGACGACCGGAAGCCCGATCGTGTCGAGCGCCGCGAGCGCTTCCTCGAGCGTGTGGACGATCGCCGACTTGGGGCTTTCGAGCCCGATACGGTCCATCGCATCGCGGAACTTCTGGCGGTCCTCGGCCTTTTCAATGGCTTCGGCATTTGCACCGATCAGTTCGACCCCGAGGCGGTCGAGCGTCCCGTCCTTGAACAGCGCCAGCGCGGTGTTGAGCGCGGTCTGCCCGCCCATGGTCGGAAGCAGCGCGTCGGGCTTTTCGGCCTCGATGATCTTGGCGACCACCTCGGGCGTGATCGGCTCGATATAAGTCGCGTCGCACAGCTCCGGATCGGTCATGATCGTGGCCGGGTTCGAATTGACCACGATGACGCGATAGCCCTCGGCCTTCAGCGCCTTGACCGCCTGGCTGCCCGAATAATCGAACTCCGCCGCCTGGCCGATGACGATCGGGCCGGCGCCGATGATGAGGATGGAGGAGATGTCGGTGCGGCGGGGCATTCAATTTCCTAGCGCTAAAGTCGTTCGTGCAAGCAGCGGGGCGGGAGACCCTCATCGGATCGCCGCCCCTTGATACTCCTCCACCGATCCGCGGCTGGCGCGGGCTCGATGCTGAGGCTCGGGTCAGTTCATGCGATTGACGTCGGAAGGCAGATTGTAGCGCGCATGGACCAGGCGGATGTTCGGCGTTTCGGACCGGCACATCGCCTTGAACACCGCGTCCGCCGTCTTCTGCTCGCGCACCCGGCCGTCGCCCGCGGCGAACAGGATGCGGGTGCCGGCGATACGGGTGGTCCCCGGCGCGACGATCATGCTGTTGCTGGCAAGCGCACCGCGAAGCTGCGCCTCCTGCTCGGGTGAAGCGCCCTTGATCGAAAAGAGGAACACCGGGACCAGACCACCCTTCGGCACCTCGCCCAGCACAGGGGCTGCGTAGCTGGGACAGATCGGGGCGTAACGGACCTGCCCCTCGGGCATCTGCCAGCGCTGCTTGTCGGCGGCACCCGCGGGACCGCTCAGCGCCGCAGCGCCGATCAGCGCCGCCATCTTCAATATTGCCAGTCGAGACATGCCGATCTCCTTCCTGCCAAAGCCGTCAGCCCGCGAGCGCACGCCGCCCGCAGACGCCAGTGTCATAACATGCCCACGAAACGCTGGAACAAGTAGAAGCTGTCCTGCGGGCCGGGGCTTGCTTCGGGGTGATATTGCACGCTGAACGCCGGGCGATCCTCAAGCTCGATCCCGCAGTTCGACCCGTCGAACAGCGACACATGGGTTTCGCGCACATTGTTCGGCAGGCCCTCGCGCTCGACCGCGAAGCCGTGGTTCATGCTGGTGATCTCGACCTGCCCGTCGGCCAGCCTTTTGACCGGATGGTTGGCGCCGCGATGTCCCTGGAACATCTTGCTGGTCCGGCCGCCGACCGCCAGCGCGAGCAATTGGTGGCCGAGGCAGATGCCGAACAGCGGCTTTCCGGTGTCCAGCATCTGCCTGATCACCGGAATGGCATATTCCCCCGTCGCTGCCGGATCGCCAGGGCCGTTCGACAGGAAGAAACCGTCGGGCTGGTGCGCCATCACCTCGTCGAAAGTGGCGGTCGCCGGAAGGATCGTCACCCGCGCGCCGGCCTCGACCAGGTTGCGGAAGATGTTGCGCTTGGACCCATAGTCGATCGCGACCACGTGCGGCCGATCGGCTTCATGGCCCTTGTCGGCATAGCCGAGCTCGATCTCCCACTTGCCGCCCGACCAGGTCTTGAGCTGTTCGCAGGAGACTTCCTTTGCCAGGTCCATGCCTTCAAGGCCGGGCCAGTCGGCGGCCATCTTCTGCAGCGCGGGCAGGTCGAACTCGCCATTGGCGGCATGGGCGATCACCACCGTCGGCGGCCCCTCGCGACGCACCAGCTTGGTCAGCGCGCGGGTGTCGACCCCGGCCAGGCCGATGCGGCCGTTGCGCTTCATCCACTCGGGGAAGTCGATGTTCGAGCGGAAGTTGGACGGGCTGGTCACCGGCTCGCGGACGATCGCGCCGACCGCATGGGGGTCGTCCGCCTCGACGTCCTCGTCGTTGGCGCCGACATTGCCGATGTGCGGAAAGGTGAAGCAGATCGCCTGACCGCTGAACGAGGGATCGGTCATGATCTCCTGGTAGCCGGTCATCGCGGTGTGGAAGCACAGCTCCGCCACCGCCGCGCCCTCGGCTCCGAACCCCTGTCCCCACACAACGCGCCCATCGGCAAAGACGAGCGCACCGGTCGCTCCTTGTGGCGCAGACGTGGACACAGGATTGGCCATCGGGGAGAAGGCTCCTTTGCAGGGTTTGGCAACGATGTCGCTAAGCCGCCGCCGCTAAGCGCAAATGGCGGGATGGTCAACCGGAGCGCCAGCATTTAACTGCCCGCTCCATGATCCGCGACACCATCAAGACCGCCCTCGTTTCCGCCATGAAGGGCGGCGACAAGGCCGGCACCGCCACCCTCCGCCTCATCCAGAGCGCCATCAAGAACCGCGACATCGAACTTCGCACCGGTACCGCGCCGGCCGACGACGATGCCTTGGTCACCGAAGTGCTGCAGAAGATGATCAAGCAGCGCCGCGAATCGGTCACCATGTACCGCCAGGGCAACCGCGAGGAACTCGCCGCGCAGGAAGAGTCCGAAATCGCCGTCATCGAGCGCTTCCTCCCCGCCCAGCTGAGCGACGAGGACGCGGGCGCCAAGATCCGCGAGATCGTGTCCGAACTCGGCGCCACCTCGATGAAGGACATGGGCCGCGTCATGGCCGCGGTGAAGGAGCGCCTCGGCACCAGCATCGAACCGGCACGGGCGAGCGCACTGGTGAAGGGGGCGCTCGCTTAGTCTTTCGTACTTCGGCTTCGCTCAGCACGAACGCGACTGGTTGAACTCGATCGTCATCGTTCGTCCTGTGCGAAGTCATAGGCGCGGGCGCTTACCCCACGTACGAACCATCGTTCGCCATGAGCGTAGTCGAAGGGCGCTTGCGCTGATCCCACATACAAACCATCGTTCGCCCTGAGCGAAGTCGAAGGGCGCAGGCGCGAACGCCTACGGATGCAGTTGCATTTTTGGGTCTACCTCCTGCGCTGTCGCGATGGCTCTTTCTACGTGGGCCACACTGACGATCTCGAGCGCCGCCTGCACGAGCATCAGATCGGCACGCATGAGGGCATACGCGAAAGAGGAGGCCTGTTGAATTGGTCTGGTCCGAAGCCACGAGCAGCCGTGATGAGGCACTCGCCTTTGAACGGCGCATCAAGGGCTGGACGCGGGCCAAGAAGGAAGCGCTGATCAGGGGCGACTGGAGTGAGATCAAGCTCCTGTCGAAACCACCGCGCGAGCGTGCTTCGACTTCGCTCAGCACGAACGAGGATGGAGCCGGCGCCAAAGGTCCGTTCGCCCTGAGCGAAGTCGAAGGGCATGCCGCCACATGACCCTCTCCCCCGCCTTCCTCGACGAACTGCGCGCCCGCGTGACGCTGTCCAGCGTCATCGCGCCGCATGTGAAACTCACCCGCGCTGGCCGCGAGTGGAAGGCGTGCTGCCCGTTCCACAACGAGAAGACCCCCAGCTTCACCGTCAACGACGAGAAGCATTTCTATCATTGCTTCGGCTGCGGCGCGCATGGCGATGCGATCCGTTTCCTGACCGACAATCGCGGCCTGCCCTTCATGGACGCGGTGAAGGAACTGGCGGCGTCCGCCGGGATGGAGGTCCCCGCCCCCGATCCGCGCAGCCGGGCGCGGGCCGAGCGGCAGGCGACGCTGCATGACGTCATGGCGGCGGCGCAGGGCTGGTTCGCCGAGCAGCTCGATTCGATCGAGGGCGCGGAGGCACGCGCCTATTGCCAGCGGCGCGGGATCGGAGCGGCGGCGATCAAGCGGTTCGGCATCGGCTTCGCGCCCGACCGCCGCAACGGGCTGCGCAAGGCGCTGGCCGAGCACACCGACGCCAAGCTGATCGAATGCGGCCTCCTGATCCAGGTCGAGGAGAAGGAACCTTACGACCGCTTCCGCGGGCGGCTGATGATCCCGATTCGCGACGCGCGGGGCCGGGTGATCGGGTTTGGCGGGCGGATCCTCGGGGCGGGCGAGCCGAAATATCTCAACAGTCCCGAGACCCCGCTCTTCGACAAGGGCTCTACCCTCTACAACCTCGACCGCGCGTCACCTGCGTCGCGGGCCGCGAAACGGCTGATCGTGGTCGAAGGCTATATGGACGTGATCGGCCTCGACCGCGGCGGGATCACCGAGGTGGTCGCTCCCAACGGCACCGCGCTGACCGAACGGCAGCTCGAATTGCTGTGGCGGCTCGACCCCTCGCCCATCCTTTGTTTCGACGGCGATGCGGCGGGCGAGAAGGCCGCGATCCGCGCCGCCACCCGCGCTCTCCCCCTGCTCGGGGCCGAGCGAACCTTGTCCTTCATCGCCCTGCCCGAGGGTCAGGACCCCGACGACCTGGTCAACGCCGGGGGCCGAGACGCGGTCGAAGCCCTGCTGCAGGCGCCCGAACCTCTGGTCGATCGCCTGTGGCGGCACGAGCGCGACTCGGGGCCGCTCGCCACGCCCGAACAGCGCGCGGGGCTGCGCCAGCGGCTTCTCGCCCACGCCGCGTCGATCGGCGACCGCAGCCTGTCACAGCTTTACCGCGACGAGTGGATGGACCGCTTTTCGGCGCTCACCCGCCGGACAAGTCCCGCCTTCTCGCCCAACGCGCCGCAGCAGCGCCCGGGCAGCTTCGTTCGCGGGCGCGGCTTCGTTCCGCCCGAGCCTCCCGCCAGCGCCGAGGCGCGCGCGATCGGCGCGTCGGGCGTCGACCCCCACACCGCCCGCGCGCTTGCCGCCGGGCTTGCCCGCTTTCCCGACCTGGTGGTGGAGGAAGCCGGCATCCTCGCGGCCCTCCCCTTTGCCGATCCCGCCGCCGAGCGCCTCAAGCGCCGGCTACTCGACGAGGCGCTGCGCCGCGGCTCCCTTGATTCGGCGGCGCTCGCGCCCATCTTGGACGAAGCCGACATCGCCCGGCTGCTCGAAGGAGCGCTCGGGGGTTTCGGCAAGGGTTTCTCCTTCAACCGTTCGGATACCGACCCGGTCCAGGCGCAGGCCGACCTCCGTGCAGTGATCGAACTGCTCGGTGCTCGTCACGAGATTGCGCAGGGACTGGCGGAGGTGGCGTCGCGGCTGCTGGACGACCCGGAAGCTATTTCCGAGCAACACCGACTGTTGCTTGCGAATCAGGAAACAACCAAGAGACTGGCAGATTACAGCGCCAGCGACTAAGCGACCCTTGACCATGGCCAAAGAACCCCTCGAAAACGACGAACAGGACGGCGGCGACGCCCCGCTGATCGACCTCAACGATGCTTCGGTGAAGAAGCTGATCGCGCGCGCCAAGAAGCGCGGCACGATCACTATCGATGAGCTGAACGAAGCCCTTCCGCAGGACCAGATGTCGTCCGAGCAGATCGAGGACATCATGTCCGCGCTCAACGACATGGGCGTGCAGATCGTCGAAAAGGAAGAATCCGGCGACGACGACGAGGAAGCCGAGACCGAAACCGCCAATGACGACGAGGTCGATCCCCTCGACGACGGCGGTCCGCGTCCAGCCGCGGCGACCAAGAAGGAGCCGACCGATCGCACGGACGATCCGGTCCGCATGTACCTGCGCGAGATGGGGGCGGTCGAACTGCTTTCCCGCGAGGGCGAGATCGCGATCGCCAAGCGTATCGAGGCCGGCCGCGACACGATGATCTGGGGGCTGTGCGAGAGCCCGATCACCTTCAACGCGATCATTGAATGGTCGACGGCCCTGAACGAAGGCCGGATGCAGCTGCGCGAGATCCTCGATCTCGAGGCGATGCTGTCCAAGGGCCCGTCGGCCGAGCAGCTCAACGCCGCCGAGAACGACGAGGAAGGCGAAGGCGAAGTGACCGCTGCCGCCGCCGGCCCGACCATCAAGGAAGAGGAAGAGCCCGAAGAACCCTCCGCCGATGGCGACGACGAGGACGAACTGCGCGAGAATCGCGCGCCCAAGCCCGCTGAGGAAGAGGAAGAGGACAACACCCTTTCCCTCGCCCAGATGGAAGAAACGCTGAAGCCGTCGGCGCTCGAGAAGTTCGCGGCGATCACCGACCATTATCGCAAGTTCGCCAAGCTTCAGGACGCCCGCCTCGCCTGCATGGCCGCCGGCACCCCCTTCTCCCCGACCAAGGAGAAGGAATATCAGAAGCTGCGCGAGACGCTGACCGCCGAGGTCGAAAGCGTCCAGTTCCACAACGCCAAGATCGAATATCTGGTCGAGCAGCTTTATGCCTACAACCGCCGCCTGACCGCGCTCGGCGGGCAGATGCTGCGCCTTGCCGAGCGTCACCGCGTGCCGCGCAAGGCGTTCCTCGACAGCTACATGGGCCATGAGCTCGACGACAGCTGGCTGGCGCGCGTCGCCGGCATCGACAAGAAGTTCGCCGCCTTCGCCGCGACCGAGGCCGACACGGTCAATCGCATCCGCACCGAGATCGGCGAGATCGCCCAGGCCACCGGCATGGCGCTCAGCGAATTCCGGCGCATCGTCAACCAGGTCCAGAAGGCCGAGCGCGAAGCCCGCATCGCCAAGAAGGAAATGGTCGAAGCGAACCTCCGCCTCGTCATCTCGATCGCCAAGAAATACACCAACCGCGGCCTGCAGTTCCTGGACCTTATCCAGGAAGGCAACATCGGCCTGATGAAGGCGGTCGACAAGTTCGAGTATCGCCGCGGCTACAAGTTCTCGACCTACGCGACCTGGTGGATCCGCCAGGCGATCACCCGCTCGATCGCCGACCAGGCGCGGACCATCCGCATCCCGGTCCACATGATCGAGACGATCAACAAGCTGGTCCGCACCAGCCGCCAGTTCCTCCACGAAACCGGTCGCGAGCCGACCCCGGAAGAACTCGCCGAGCGCCTCTCCATGCCGCTGGAGAAGGTCCGCAAGGTGATGAAGATCGCCAAGGAGCCGATCAGCCTCGAAACGCCGATCGGCGACGAGGAAGACAGCCACCTCGGCGATTTCATCGAGGACAAGAACGCCGTCATCCCGGTCGACGCCGCGATCCAGGCCAACCTCAAGGAAACGGTCACCCGCGTCCTGGCGAGCCTGACCCCGCGCGAGGAACGTGTGCTCCGCATGCGCTTCGGCATCGGCATGAACACCGACCACACCCTTGAGGAAGTCGGCCAGCAGTTCAGCGTGACGCGCGAACGCATCCGCCAGATCGAGGCGAAGGCGCTGCGCAAGCTGAAGCACCCGAGCCGGTCGAGGAAGATGCGGAGCTTCCTGGATCAGTAGTCAGCCACATGCTTGGCGACGACACAACCTCCGCGCCAACCATGTGACCATTACTCAATGACTATCGTGGCCGGGCAGCTTCAACCAGCTGACCCGGCCGCGTTCGTATCTGGCCTCAGCGCTCCACAAAAACATATTCGTGCTGGCTGTCGCGCGCCGTTAGCGTCTTCTTTCCATCCTTGGTGCCCACCACCATTGGAAAGAAGAGAAACGTCGGATCAGTCGCGACGAAGCTGGTCGTACCGTCCTCATTCTTCTTGGTCCCGAATGGCACGCTCGCAGAGCGAAAGGCGAAGTTCACGCCCTTGCCGTCGCGGATGACCTTCAGCGGACCAAGGTCGGCATTTTCGTAGGAAGCGGCCAAGGCAGCGACGGCGGTGCCGTCAGGCACGCGCGAGACCGACTGAGCTTCCTTCAGCACCTCGGCCTTGATCCGCGTCGCTGCCGCGGTCACGTCGGCGGCTGCCTCCGGCTTGCCGTCGTACAGGATCTCGAGCAGTCGCCGCATGAAGGGTCGCAGCATCGACTGCCCGTCATCGGCATTGGTGAGCAAAACCGCGCCGATGCCTGCGCTCGGAATGATGATGATGTCGCTCTTGTAGCCGCCAAGGCTGCCACCGTGATGCACAACATCGATGCCGTAATCGCTGTCGACCTGCATGCCCATGCCGTATACGCGGTCCTCGCCGACCGGCACGTTCGCGGCCCTCCGGCGCAGGACATTGGCAGCTGAGACATACTGGCGGCCGTCGTCGAGCTTGCCCTCGTTCAGCTCGAATCGGACGTAACGCGCGAGATCGTTGGCTGTCGACCAGGCGCCTCCGGCTGCACCATAGCGGGTGAAGGCATAGTTCAGCTTTTGCCCGTTACCGAGGATCAGCTCGGGCTTGCCGTCGATGTTCATCGCATGCGGGCGCGCCCAGTTGCCGCTCGTCCCCGCGGCGAAGTCCAGCGTCGTCCGCGTCATGCCGAGCGGCTTCCAGACCTTGCCGTTCACCGCCTGGTCGAAGGCGCGGTCGAGATCGACGCCGGGGTAGCTCAGATAACCACCGATGTAGCCGGCGGCCGACGCCATCAGATTGTTATACTGGAAGACCTCACCAAATCCGCTCGTCGGCTCGGTCGCTGCCAATTGCGCAAAGGTGTCCTTGGCCGCCGCCTTGGGATCACTGTTGAGGATGACCTGCAGGTCCTTGCGCGGCAAGCCGGTGCAGGCGCACACAAGGTGCCTGACGAGAACCTTGGACGTTGTCTCGTCACTGCCCAGCCGAAACTGCTTGTAGACCTGCGTGACCGGCTGATCCCAATTCAGTTTTCCCTCGTCTACCAACTTGGCAAGCAGCAAGGTCGCCATGCCCTTGGTATTCGAGGCGATGGCAAAGCTGGTGTCGCCGTCGATCGGCGTGGGATCGCCAAGGCTGCGCACGCCTACGCCACCGGCGTAGAGGGTGCGAGTGCGATCAGTGACGGCGATTGCCGCGCCCGGCACACCAAGCTCCTTGGCCGCTTGCTCCACGAATGACCGAAGGTCAGCGATGCGCGCTGCGTCCATCGGCTTTGCGGTCACGCCGGCGAAGCTCTCGCGCTTGAACCCGGCAGGGCGAAGACTTTGTTGCACGAGCCCAATGGCGGCCAGCCTTTTCTCCCCGGTTGCCTCGGCGCCATCGGCAATGATCACGGTCCAGTCGGCACCGCGGCGGTAAGCCACTGCATAAAGGTCGCGCTTCTCGTTCGGAGAAGTCTCATAGGATGCGACCTGCCGATCGTCCCAGCCGTTGCGAGCCGGGCGCGCGGTGATCAGCTTGGCCGGACGCGCGTTCTGCGGCGCCCACAGATTCCACGCAGCTGTGATCGCTGCAGCGGCGTCCGCGGCGGGACCGACGTCCACGAGCGCGATTTTGTAATCGCCTTCAGGCGCTTCCAGTTCGACGATCTTTCCGTCTGCTTTCTTGGTCCACCCGGGAGACAGGGTGAACGTCGCGCCAGAGGTAGTGGTGGCGGACAAGGAAGACGCTGATTGCGCAGTCGGCGGAGACTGGACCGATGCGGCCATCGCAGAAGTGCTGCCGCTTGCCAGCATGATCGCGAAAACAGTCCAAAGCTGCCCCATCTCACGAGTCCCCCTTGTGATGAAGCAGGCAGCTTACGCTCATCGAAATTCAGCACAACGCAGATCAACCAAATGGCTTGGAAGGTAGACCAATCCTGTTTGCGCACCCCAAAAACCGGAACACTCCCCCTCCCCCACCTGTTCACGCCCCCATGTCACCAACCATCCCCCGCGAAGTCCTGGTCGTCGAGGACGAGCCGCTCGTCCGCATGAACGCGGCCGATGCGCTGGCGGACGGGGGGATCATGGCGTGGGAGGCGGCGGATGCGGCGGAGGCGCTGACGATGCTCGACGAGCATCCCGCTATCGGCCTCGTCTTCACCGACGTGAACATGCCGGGCGACATGGACGGGCTCGACCTCGCCCACGAGGTCCACCAGCGCCGCCCCGACGTCGGCCTGATCGTCACCTCGGGCGCAGTGTCGGTGCCCGAAGAGCAGCTCCCCGACAGCGGCACCTTCCTGCCCAAGCCCTACCCCACCGACCGCCTCGTCCGCATGGTCGCCGCAAAGCTCGACACGCCCGCTGGCGACTGACGCGCGGGCAAGGGCGGCGCCCCTTGCAATGTAGGATTGCGGCTGATTTACGATAAGGACGATGGCGCTCCCCTCCACCCTGCCCCGCCGCTTGCCCGCCCTGGGCAAATCCGCGGCCATAAAGATGGTGGGCAGCCCCGAACCGAGGCGCGGACCGTGTCAACTTCGACAACTTCGCAGCCCCGGCAAGGCCGCACCCCGTCAACTTCGACACCTTCGCGGCCCGGTCGCCGCTGCTCCGCGGATCGCCTGAGGTGAAGCCCGCCACCGGCAAGTGGGTCGTCGCCGCTCCCTTCTTCACGCCTGCTCCTGATGGCCCGGACCGCTGGCTCGACGATTTCGTCGACGATCCCCGCTTCACCTTCGCCAAGGTCAGGCCCGCCCCGGTTGCGGCGGAGCCGGGCTGGCACAGCCGCAAGCGGCGCGACACCGGGCTCGGTGGCTGGAAGTCCTACTGGGGCCACGCGGCGCGGGCGCGGGCAGCGGCGGGCCCCGACGGCGGCATCATCACCGTCTTTCCCCAGCTTGCCCTCGTTGCGGCGATCCAGAAAAGATTGGCCGGCGCGCGCAATCCTCTGGTCGCGTGGTGCTTCAATGTCGGCGCGCCGCCTTCCAAGGTACGCCGGCTACTCGGCCGCTGGGCTTTCCGCGCGGCCGATCATGTGGTGGTCCACTCGACCCGCGAGGTGGAGCTTGTGCGCTCGTGGTTCGACATCCCGGCCGGCAAGGTGTCGTTCGTGCCCTTGCAGAAAGGCGGCCTCGACGAAGTCGCGCCCGAAGACACCGCCAATCCCTTCATCCTCTCGATGGGATCGGCGAACCGCGATTATGCGACCCTGTTCAGGGCGATCGCGGGCACCGGCATCCCGCTGGTGGTGGTCGCGGCCGAACGCTGCGTCAGCCACCTCGCCGTGCCGAGCGAAGTCACGCTCCTGCGCGACCTTTCGCATGCCGAATGCCTGACGCTGGTCGGCCGCGCCCGGCTGAGCGTCATCCCGCTCGCCGACGTCGAGGTCGCGTCGGGACAGACTCAGGGCCGGCGACTGGGCCGGAGCGGCCGGCCGGTCATCGCCACCCGCTCGGCCGGCACGACCGATTATGCGCAGCATGGGGAGACCGCGCTGTTCGTCGACGGCGGCGATCCGGCCGCCCTTCGCGATGCGATCACCGCCCTCTGGTCCGACGCGCCCTTGCGAGCCGCGCTGGCCGACAAGGCGCGGATTTATGCCGCCGACCATTTCTCCGATCAGGCGGCGGGCCGTGCCCTGGGCCGGATCCTCGCCGGGATCGCGCCCGGGGGGGCTTGACCCTCAGCGGCAGGTCGCGGCTTCGCTCCGGCACACGCCATCGACGCTCCCCGGCGCGAGCTTGAGCCCGATCCAGCTTGCCACCGTCGGCAGGATGTCGACCGTGTCGGCGGCCGCGGTCGGGCTGGCCGGCTTGTGGCCGGGGGCGACGAATAGGATCGGCACGCGGCGGTCATAGTCCCAGGGCAGCCCGTGGCTGGCGACGCCGCCCTTGGTCGGCCTCGTCTTGGTCGCGACCCCCGCCTTGAGCACGAGATAGAAATCGCCCGACCGCTGGGGGTCGAAACCGGCGCGGACACGCTGGGCAAGGGTCCAGCGACTGGAGTCGCCCGTCGGCATCGGAAGCCGGGCCGATTCCTCGGCGGTGATCACCGTCTCGACCTGCGGGTGGGCCCGGTAGCGCGCCAAGGCCGCGGCGAGGACGGCGGGACGGCGGCTCGGTTCGATCTCGCGGTCGAGCCAGACAGCGCCGCCGATGCCATCTCCGAGGAGCGCCGGCCGCGAGAGGCCGAGGTCGGCGGCAATGACCTTGCCCATCGCGTCGGCCCCAAGTGCCGGATCGGCCCGCTGCGCCCGCGTGTCGCCCTGCGCCCGCAGGCGTTCGGGAAGGTCCGCCGCGCCGTGGTCGGCGCTCAGCACCACGGCATAGGGCACGCCGCGGCGATCCATGACCGATAGGAAGTCGCCAAGCTCACGGTCGAGGGCAAGGAGGTGGAGGCACATCTCCTGCCCGCCCCAGCCGTAGCTGTGCCCCACCCGGTCGGTTGCGGAAAGGCCGACGGCGAGGACGTCGGGCGCCGGACCGCGCCCGAGGTTCAGTTCGCTGGCAAGGCCGGCGGCAAGCGCCAGCACCGCGCCGTCATGCTCGGGAGAGGTGCGCATCCCCTCCTCGTCCCCGGCGGCCCGGCCGAGCGTGCCGTTGCCGACCGTCAGGGTCGGGGTCAGCTGGTAGGGCGTCGCGCGCGCCTGGCACAAGGGAGGCGGCACGAGCGGCGGGCGGGCTTGCGCGAACTGGGCGGCAAAGGCGGCGCGGAAGCGCGGCAGGGTGGCCGGCACCGGCGCATCCTTGAGGTCGCTCACCCAGTCCTTGCCGTTCCAGTACCAGCGCTGGTCGACCCGCGCCCCGCTCATCATCACGGCCGTCCGGTCCTTGCCGGCGACGGCGACGTTGCGGCTGCGCGGATCGCGCGCCTTGAGGAGCTCGCCGAGCGTCGGCACCTTGAGGTGCACCGGGCTGACCTGATAATTCTGGAAGGTTGATCCGGGCGCCGCCTCGTCTTCGGCGCAATAGACCTTCTTGTCGGCACGCGGCGCGCCCTGGTTGATCCAGTTGTTGGCGATCACCCCGGTGACGCCCGGGTGATGACCCGTCAGAAGCGTCGAGTGGCCGGGGCAGGTCTCGGTTTCGGCATGGCTCTGGTAGCCATTGACGAAGGTCACGCCCTGGTCGACCAGCCGCTTGAACCCGCCAGTGAAGTGGGGGCGATAGGTATCGAACAGGTCGGCCGACAATTGATCGACCGAAATCGCGATGATCAGCCTTGGCGGGGCTGCCTTGGGCTGAGCGACGGCGGGAGCGGCAAGCGAAGCGGCAGCGGCAAAGGCGGTGAACACGGACAGACGCATGGAAACTCCCACAGCGCCCCGACGCCAAGCCGGGGCGCGCCCGCCTTAATCACCTCTTATTGCAGAAGAAAGGCACTCCCGACGGTCGCCCCCGCGCTGGTCAGCCGAGCTTGGCCTTGAGGCGCTCGTTGACGACGCCGGGATTGGCCTTGCCGCCCATTGCCTTCATCGTCTGCCCGACGAAAAAGCCGAACAGCTGGACCTTGCCGTCGCGATACTGCGCGACCTTGTCGGCATTTTCGCCGAGGATGCGGTCGATCTCGGCGTCGATCGCGCCGGTGTCGCTGGTCTGCTTCAGCCCCTCCCGCTCGACGATCGCCGCTGCGCCGTCCCCGCTCTCGAGCATCTTCTCGAACACGGTCTTGGCGATCGAGCCGCTGATCGTGCCGTCGGCGACGAGCCCGAGCAGTTCGGCGGCCTGTGCCGGCGAGACCGGACAGTCGGCGATGTCCTTGCCCAGCCGGTTCAGCGCGCCGAACAGTTCGGCCACCACCCAGTTGGCGGCGCGGACCGGCTCGGCACCGGCGTCCAGCAGCGCATCGAACCAGCGCGCGGTCTCGACTTCGGCGGTGAGCACGGCCGCATTGTAGGCGGTTATGCCGGTCGCCTCGTAGCGCTTGCGCTTGGCATCGGGCAGTTCGGGAAGCGACGCGCGGCAGTCCTCGATGAACTGGTCGTCGAGCTCCAGCGGCAGCAGATCGGGATCGGGGAAATAGCGGTAATCGTGCGCATCTTCCTTCGAGCGCAGCGACCGCGTCTCGCCCTTGTCGGGATCGTAAAGGCGGGTTTCCTGAACGATCGAGCCGCCTTCTTCGAGGATCTCGATCTGGCGGCGCGCTTCATGCTCGATCACCGCCATCACGAAGCGGACCGAATTGACGTTCTTGGTTTCGGTGCGGGTGCCGAATTCCTCGCCAGGCTTGCGCACCGAGACGTTGACGTCGGCGCGCATGGAGCCTTCCTCCATATTGCCGTCGCATGAGCCGACGTAGCGCAGGATGGCGCGCAGCTTGCGAAGATAGGCCCCCGCCTCGGCCGGCGACCGCAGGTCGGGCTTGGACACGATCTCCATCAGCGCCACACCCGAGCGGTTGAGATCGACGTAGCTCATGGTCGGATGCTGATCGTGCATCAGCTTGCCGGCGTCCTGCTCGACGTGGATGCGCTCGACCCCGATCGTCCGCGCGCTGGCTTCGTCCTTTTCGTCGGTGAGGACGGTGATCGACCCCTCACCTACCAGCGGATGGTAGAGCTGGCTGATCTGGTAGCCCTGCGGCAAATCGGCATAGAAATAGTTCTTGCGGTCGAAGCGCGACCATTTGTTGATCTGCGCATCGATCGCGAGCCCGGTACGAACCGCCTGGCGGATGCACTCGCGGTTCGGGACGGGGAGCATGCCGGGCATGGCGGCGTCGACCAAGCTGACCTGCGTGTTGGGCTCCGCGCCGAAGGCCGTGGCGGCCCCGCTGAACAGCTTGGCGTTGGAAACCACCTGGGCGTGGACTTCGAGGCCGATCACGACCTCCCAGTCCCCGGTTTCACCCTTGATGCGATACGGTGCGTGTGCGTCGGCCATGGGCGATGCTCTTTCCGGCACTGGGGCCGTGGGTCAAGGCCCGCGTATCTCCGCGCGGGGCGCATAGGCCGCACCGCCGGCCGGAACATCGCTCATCACGAGGGCCATCGGGCCGATCCGCGCGCCATCGCCGATGGTCACCTCGCCAAGGATGGTCGCCCCCGGCCCGATCTGGACCCCATCGCCGATCGTGGGTGCCTGGCCGCGATATTCGCCGATGGTGACGCCCTGGAAGATGTCGCAATTGCAGCCGATCCGGGAAGCGACATTGATCGCCACTCCTTGGCAATGCGGGATCTGCAGCCCCCCGCCTATCCGGGTGCGAAGCGGGATCGAGGCGCCGCTCACCACCGACCAGAAGCGCCAGCGGAAGAAGGCCGAGGTCCAGCGGAGAAAGGCGATGGGCCCGGATCGATCGCGCGAGGCCTGGTAGGCGCGAATGGCCCCCAGCAGCGACTTGTAGGGCGCCCATTCGAACAGGCTGCGCTTGCGTTCGCGTGACCAGTCGGGCGGCGTCACGGGCACTTCGGGCAGATCAGCCGACGAAGCAGGTTCGGATCACAGGCCCTGCTGTCCCGCCCGGCCGCGCCTTTCCCTGTCCGCAGCGACGGCAAGGGCGTGAACCACGACATCGAACAGGGCGCCGATCACCACCATTTTTGGGGACGGGCGGTAAAGCCTGCGCGTTCCTCGATCGCGAGGCCGGCGTTCAGAATGCCCTGCTCGTCCATTTCGCGCCCGATGAGGTGCAGGCCAAGCGGCAGCCCCTGCGAGTCGAGCCCGCCCGGAACGCTCATCGCCGGAAGCCCGGCAAGGCTGGCGGGCACCGCGAACACGTCGTTCAGATACATCGCCAGCGGGTCGCTCATCTTCTCCCCGATCCCGAAGGCCGCGCTCGGCGCGGTCGGGGTAAGGATGAAGTCGCACTTCTCGAACGCCTCGGCGAAGTCGCGCTTGATCAGCGCGCGGACGCGCTGCGCCTTGGTGAAATAAGCGTCGTAGAAGCCGGCCGACAGCACATAGGTGCCGATCATGATGCGGCGCTTCACCTCGGCGCCGAAGCCGGCGGCGCGGGTCGCGGCGTACATCGCGTCGAGGTTGCCGCCCTCGGGCGTCTCACGCAGCCCGTAACGCACACCGTCATAGCGGGCGAGGTTGGACGAAGCTTCGGCGGGAGCGATGATGTAATAGGTGGGAAGCGCGTATTTGGTGTGCGGAAGGCTGATCTCGACCACCTCGGCGCCCGCGTCCTTGAGCCAGGCTATGCCCTGATCCCACAGCGCGTTGATCTCGCCCGGCACGCCGTCGATGCGATATTCCCTGGGAATACCGACCCGCTTGCCCTTGAGGTCGCTCGACAATCCCTGCTCCCACGCCGGAACCGGCGCGTCGATCGAGGTGGCGTCCTTGGAATCGAACCCGCTCATCGCTTCGAGCAGGATCGCGCAATCGCGCACCGTGCGTGACATCGGCCCCGCCTGGTCGAGCGAGGAAGCGAAGGAGACGATGCCCCAGCGCGAGCAGCGGCCGTAGGTCGGTTTGATGCCGGTGATGCCAGTGAAGGCGGCCGGCTGGCGGATCGAACCGCCGGTATCGGTCCCGGTGACCCCTGGCGCGAGGCCTGCCGCGACCGCCGCCGCCGAACCGCCCGAGCTTCCGCCCGGGGTCAGCGCCGCATTGCCGCCATCGCTGCGCTTCCACGGGCTGATGACCGGACCGTAGGCGCTGGTCTCGTTCGACGAGCCCATCGCGAACTCGTCCATGTTGAGCTTGCCGAGCATGCCCGCGCCGGCGTCGCGCAGCTTGCCCGACACCGTGCTCTCATAGGCCGGCTTGAACCCGCCTAGGATCCTGCTGCCCGAGGTCGTGTCGACTCCGACCGTCGCGAACAGGTCCTTGATGCCGAGCGGAATGCCCGACAGCGGTTTGAGGTCGCCCGACTGGCGCGCCGCATCGGCAACGTCGGCGCAGGCCAGCGCATCGTCCGGGGTTTCGACCGTATAGGCGTTGAGCGACCGGGCGGCCGCCACCGCGGCGTTGAAATTCTCGGCGATCTCCCGCGCGGAGAAGTCACCGGCGCGAAAGCCGTCGCGAAGCTGGGTCAGCGTAAGGGTGGTAAGGTCGGCCACTATTCGATCACCTTCGGCACCGCGAAGAAGCCATGCTGCGCGTCGGGCGCGTTGAGCAGCACCTTGTCGCGGACGTTGCCGCCGGTCAGCGGATCGGCGTCGATCACGTCGTCGCGCAGGCGAAGCTTCTGGTCGATCACCGTGGCGAGCGGCTCAATGCCCGAGGTGTCGACCTCGCCGAGCTGCTCGACCCAGCCGAGGATGTTGTTCAGTTCGGGCACCAACGCATCCACTTCCGCGTCGCTCATGGCGAGCCGCGCGAGTTTGGCGATGTGCCGCACGGTGGCGGTATCGACGGACATGTCCGGGGCGTTAGCGAGAGGGAGCCGAGCCTTCAACTCCCCCTTGCCAAGCAGGGGCGCCGAGCGTCAGCGCGGACGGCGATCCTTGCGGTTCTCGCGCCGCAGTTCGCGGGTATCCTGACGCTGGTCGCGATTATAGTCGCGGCGGTCCTCCCGGCGGTCGGCGCGATACTGCTCGCGGGTCACCTGGCCGGCTTCCAGCGCGCCGCGATCTTCGCGCCGCTCGACCCGATAGTCGCGGCGATCGTCGCGTCGCTCGGTCCGATACTGACGATAGTTTTCGCGCACGGCGGGATTGCGGCTGCGCAGGACCCGCTGCTGTTCCCAGTAGCGGCGCTGGCTGTCGCTGATCGGATACGGGCGGCGCTGGCGGTCGTAGACATAGGCGCCGGTGCCCGGATAATAATAATTGTTGTACCAGCCGCCGCCGTAAGGCTGCGAATAACCGCCATAGGGCGAACCGTAGGCGCCATAGGTACCGTAGGTGCCGTAGGGCGAGCCGTAGGCGCCGTAACCGCCGCCGTAGTAGGGATCGTAGTAACCCGACCCGACACCCACCGAGGCGCCATAATAGGGATCAAGGGTCGCGCAGCCCGACAGGCCTACGGCACCCGCGGCGACCAGCGCCAGATTTCGAACAAGGGACATGGGAACGCTCCGTACAGCCCCCCGGCCTGCGTCCTGCCTCGGCCCATCGGCTTGAACCGGAGGTGAACTGGAGTGTCCCCGTCTGTTCGTCAGCGCCCCGCGCTCAGCCCTTCTTGGCCGCAATGTAGGCGTTCACCTGGCTTTCCAGCACATCGAGCGGAAGCGCGCCATTTTCGAGCACCGCGGCGTGGAAATCGCGGATGTCGAACCGGTCGCCAAGCTCGCGCCTGGCCTTTTCGCGCAATTCGAGGATCTTCAGCTGGCCGACCATATAGCTGGTCGCCTGCCCCGGATTGTTGAAATAGCGCTCGACCTCGCGGACCGCGTCGGCGCGGGACAGCGGCGCATTGGCCATGAAATAGTCGATCGCCTGCTCGCGGGTCCATTTCTTGTCGTGGATGCCGGTGTCGACCACCAGCCGCACCGCGCGCCAGACCTGCGTCGACAGCAGCCCGAATTCGCTGATCGGATCCTTGTAGAAGCCCATCTCCTTGCCGAGGCCCTCGGCATAGAGGCCCCAGCCTTCGGCATAGGCCCCATAGATGCCAAACCGGCGGAATTTGGGGATCGCGGGCAGTTCCTGCGCCAGCGCGATCTGGAAGTGATGGCCCGGCGCGCCCTCGTGATAGCTGCGCGCCTCGAGCTGAGGCTTCGATACGTCCGCCATGTTGGCGAGGTTGGAATAATAGATGCCCGGGCGCTTACCGTCTTCGGAAGGCTGGTTGTAGAAAGCGACCGAGGCCGTTCCCTCCCGCCACTTCTCCACCGCGCGCACCTCGAGCGGTGCCTTGGGAAGGCGGCGGAAATAGTCGGGCGCCTTGGCCATCGCTTGCGCGATGAAGCCCTGCGCATCGCTGATGTAGGCGGCACGGCCCGCATCGTCGTTGGAGTAGCGATACTTGGGATTGGTGCGCAGCTCATCGAAGAATTGGCGGAGCGTGCCCTTGAAGCCGACCGCGTTCTTGATCCGCTCCATCTCGCCCTGGATGCTCGCCACCTGACGAAGGCCAAGCTGATGGATCTGCTCTGCCGTCATCTCGGTGGTGGTCGAGTTGCGGAGGCGGTTGGCGTAATAGGCTTGGCCGTCAGGAAGGCTCCACGCGCCGTTGTTGTCTTTGGCGAGCTTCTCGGTCTGGTTCCAGGTCGCGAGGAAGGTGCGATAGCCGTTCTGGAACGGCCCGGTCAGCGCGTCGCGCGCCGACGCGAGCAGGCGATCCTTTTCCGCCTGCGGCACGTCGAGCTTGCCGACCTTGGCCCGGAAGTCCGCATAGACCGGGGCGTCGGCACCCTTGGTGAAGGGAGCGCCCGAGAGCACCTTTTCGGCATCGCGGCGGACCGGCGCGAAGTTGAAGGCTGGCGGGACGATCCCCGCTGCGGTCTGCGCCTGCATGTTGGCGCTGATCTCGTTCATCACCCGCTCGACCGCGCGCAGCCGCGAGATATAGGCCTCGGCATCGGCGACGCTGTCGATCCGGTGGTTGTTGATCATGAAGACCGGAATGTTGCCGGTCGGGCTGCCGTTGGTGCTGGCGATGAAGCCGTACCGCCGCCAGCGATAATTCTCCTGGCTCTGCTTGATGTCCGATTCGAACAACCGGTAGCTGAGCAGCCCACTGGGGCTGAGCCTGGCGGGATCGAACTGCGCCTGCATCGCGGCAAGCTGGCGCTGCGCCAGCGCCTGGCCCTGTTCCGAGAAGGCATCGGTATAATCGTTGAGTTCGCCGTAGCGGTCCTTGCGGCCAAGGCTGGTCAGCCCCTGGGGCGAGCGGGCGACGCGCTCTTCATAGGCGGCATCGAGGAAAGCGGTGAGCTTCTGGTCCTCGGCAGCGGGATCGCTGGCCGGCGCGGCGACGATCGGCGCAGGCGGCGGCGCGGGCGTCTCGATCGCGGCCTCGCGCGGGGCCGTCGAACAGGCAGCGGTGGTCAGGAGAAGAAGGGCGGAAAGCTTGCTCTTGAACATGGGTGCCTTTCACTTGATCGCCGCGAAGCCAAGCCGCACCCGGCCTTCAAGTCAACTTGGCTTTGGCGCTCCCCTCCCCTACCTGCCCCGCCATGTGCGCGCGTCGCTTCCTCATCATCATCTTCCTCCTCACCCTGCTGGTCGTCGCCGGCGCCTTTGCGGTGTTCCAGTTCGGCGGAACGGTGCTGCGCCAGCAGGCGCTTCCGACCGTGCCATTCGAGGCTCCCCCGGCCGCCAGTGGTCCTGACTATGTGCAGGTCGATAACTGGCTGAACCTGCCCGACACGGTGCCGCCCGGCTCTGCCGAATGGCTGCCCAAGGGCATCGGTGCCGAGCCCGCGGGCAAGGTCGAGGCAGCGACCTTTTACATTCATCCCACCACCTACCTGCAGCGGGATCGCTGGAACGCCCTGCTCGGCGACCGCGAAAGCCAGGCCCGTGCACAATTGTTCGTGCGCAGCCAGGCGAGCGCGTTCAACTTCACCCGTGTCTACGCGCCCAAGTACCGGCAGGCGGCATTCGGCGCATTCCTCGACTCCGGCGAGGACGCGACCGCCGCGCTTGACCTTGCCTATTCGGATATCCTGCGCGCCTTCGACCGCTTCCTGCTGCAGGAGCCGACCGCCCCGATCATCCTTGCCGGGCACAGTCAGGGCGCGCTTCACCTGACCCGCCTGCTCCGCGACCGGGTGGCGAAGGACCCGGCGCTGCAGAAGCGCATCGTCGCCGCCTATGTCGTCGGCTGGCCCGTCAGCCGGGCCGCGGACCTGCCCGCGATGGGCCTGGGTGCCTGCCGCAACAATCTCGACAATCGCTGCCTCGTGTCGTGGCAGACCTATGCCGAGCCTGCGAACACCGACCTCATCACCGGCGCGTTCGAGAAGACGACCGGCTTCAACGGCCAGCAGCGCCGGCGTCAGGACATCATCTGCTACAACCCGCTCAGCGGCTCCGACGATTCGGGCGTGACCGGCGAGATCGGCAATTTCAGCCGCAACGACGGGACGCTGGTCCCGATCGACACGACCCTCAGCGACGCCAACCTGGTGCAGGGAGAGGTCGGCGCCTTGTGCCGCGACAATTTCCTGCTGATCGCGGGGCACGACGACAAGTTGCCGGACCTTGGCCCTTACGTGCTGCCGGGCAACAACTACCATGTCTACGATTTCGCCCTGTTCTGGGCGAACATTCGCGCCGACGCGCGGGGCCGCGTCAACGCCTTCAAGCCATGATCACCAGCGCAGCCGCCGACTTCCGCACCGCGCTGCCCGATGGCGGCGTTCTGGCGGGGCTGGATGTCGGAACCAAGACCATCGGCCTTGCCCTGTGCGATGCAGGCTGGAGCTTCGCGGGCCCTGCCGAAACCATCCGCCGGACGAAATTCACCGCCGACCTGCAGCTGTTGCGCGCCTTCATCGCGCGGCACGGGGTGAAGGGCCTGGTCGTCGGCCTTCCGCTCAACATGGACGGCAGCGATTCGCCGCGCACGCAGTCGACCCGCGCCTTTGCCCGCAATCTCGGGCCCCTCGATCTGCCGCTGCTGCTGTGGGACGAGCGCTGGTCGACGCAGGCGGTGGAGCGGGCGATGATCGCCGCCGACGTCAGCCGCGCCAAGCGTTCGGAAGCGGTCGACAAGCTCGCCGCCGCGCATATCCTGCAGGGCGCGCTCGATGCCCTTTGCATGTTGCCCCCAGCGGTCTAGCAGAGCGCCTCGTGGACCTTATTTCCGTTTCATCGCTGACCGACGCGCAGCTTTCGCGGCTGTTCGCCGACGCGCAGGACTATGCCTCGGATCGCAACGCCGGGCGGGGTCGCCTCGCCGGGCGCACGGTATTCAACTGCTTCTACGAGAACAGCACCCGCACCGCGATGAGCTTCGCGCAGGCCGCCGCTCGCCTCGGCGCGCAGGCGATCACCCTGTCGGTCGAACATTCGAGCGTGAAGAAGGGCGAAACGCTGGCCGATACCGCGCGCACGCTCGGCGCGATGGGGCCCGACGCCCTGGTCCTGCGGCACCGTCAGAACGGCGCTGCGGACGAGGTGGCGGCGCTGGTCGACTGTCCGGTGGTGAATGCCGGCGACGGCACCAATGAACATCCGACCCAGGCCCTGCTCGATGCCCTGACGCTTCAGCAGCATTTCGGGACGCTCGAGGGCCGCACGGTCGCGATCGTCGGCGACATCAAGCACAGCAGGGTCGCCCATTCGAACGCGCTGCTGCTGCCGCGGCTTGGTGCGACGGTGCGGGTCGCGGGCCCCCCGGCGCTCCTCCCGGCCGATACGCAAAGCCATGCGATCGACGAAGCGATCGACGGGGCAGACGCGGTGATGATGCTGCGCGTCCAGCGCGAGCGGATGGACGAGGATCTCGGCGACGCGCCGGGCGAATATTTGCGGCTCTACGGCCTGACGATGGAGCGGCTGGCGCTCGCCAGGCCCGAGGCGGTGGTCCTCCATCCCGGGCCGATGAACCGCGGGGTCGAGATCGCCGACGAGGTCGCCGACCTCGCGCAACGCTCACTTATCCTGCGTCAGGTCGCGAACGGCGTCGCGATGCGCATGGCCGTTCTGGAAATGCTGGTCAGCGAAGCTTAGCGGCTGGCGAAACGCACCGGAGCGTCACCCGCGGCGCTGCGGACGAAGCAGGTCGAGCCCTTGGCCTTCAGCTGCGTGCAGAGCTGACGCGCTTCGCCGTCGCTGGCGAAACCCTTGAGGCTGAGGCGGTAGAAGGTCCCGCGCGTGTCGCTGAAGCGGGCGCTGGCCGGAATGTACGCCGACAGGCCCTTGTGCTGGCGCGCGATCTTCGACCAGGCGATCTTCACCCAGGCTTCGCTGCCATAAGCGCCAAGCTGCACCACCGTCTTGCTGTCGCCAAAGCGCCTGGCGGCGGAGCGGCGGAGTTCGGCGACCTTGGGCAGGCTGTTGCCGGCCCGCACACGCTCGGCCCGAAGGCTGTCGACCATTGCGCCGACGTCGGGCGCGGAGGCCATGACGGGCGCAGCGGGCTCGGCCGCAGGCATTGCGGGCACGGCAGGTTCGGCTGCGGCCATCTCGACCGGTGCGGGCGGGGCTGCAGCTTCGACCATCGGGGCAGGAGCCGGATCGGCCGCTGCAAGCACGGGAGCGCCTGGTGCTTCGGCCAGGCGGACGGCTTCGGCCCTAGCGGGCGCACGAAGCGCGAGGCGGACCGGCATCCCGGCATCGACCGAGGCAGGTGCGCTTACGCCGATCAGCGAGGCGACCTGCGTCGCCGACGCGCCCGGACGGGCAAAGGTCGCCCATTCGGCCATCCGCTGTTCGAGTTGGTCACCCGAAAGATCCTGTGCCGCGACCTGCCGCGCCTTGGTCCAGTCGCCACCGAGCGCATAGGACAGCGCGAGGTTCTGCCGGACGCGCGCATCGGCCTCGCCGCCACGAGCGGCGGCTTCGAGCATGTCGACGGCCACCCCCGGACGACCGGCAAGCGCAAGGGCAAGACCGGCGTCGGCCGGGCTGATCACCTGCGAATAGGTGTCGATCGTCGCGGCAGCGGCCTCACCGCGGCCTTGGGCGGCCTGCGCCAGCGCGAGCTTGAGCGGAACGCCGACCTGGTTCGGATACATCGCCAACGCATCGGCGAAAGCCGCCTCGGCCGAGCGGAAGCGACCTGCCGCCAGATAGGCATTGCCGAGCAGTGCCCGGAATGCCGCATCGTCGGGGCTCTTTTCGACCGCGCGCTCGGCAAGGCTGATCGCGCTTGCCGTGTCACCCTGCTGCAGCGCGAGCTGTGCGCGGGTGGCGATGCCGACATTGCTGTTCTCGGCCATGCCACCGAAGTGGCTCTTGCCACCGCCCATGGCGCAACCCGTGACGGCGACGGCCAGAACGATGCTGGAAGCGGCCAGAAGTGCGGACTTGGGGGTGACCATGTCGGTTATCCTTTACTCGCCAGGCGCTCGGGAGCGCGGCTGGCCATGGCATCGAGTTCGGGCATGGACGCCAACAGCTCGTCGAGAGCGCGGGTGACCAGCTGCTGCGCGGAGGTGCCGGTGACCGCGCAGGCAAGGCGAAGCTTGAGGTGACGATCCTGGTCGAGGCGCAGGGTGAAGGCTGCCTTGGCCTTGCCGGCCGACGCGCGGCTGCGCGGGACCTGCGGGACGGCCGCGACGGGCTTTGCGAAGACAGGAGCGGCGACCGGCGCGCGCTCGGGCTTCACCTGCAGCACCGGCATGACCGGTGCGGCTTCGANCGGCTTCGGCTTCGGCTTCGGCTTCGGCTTCGGCTTCGGCCTCGTGTGCGAAATCGCTACGGAGCACTTCGCTGAGCGGCGGAACATCGGCGGGCACCGGTTCGGCGGTGTCGTCCATGTCCTCGACCGGTTCGCTGACCAGTCGCTGGACAAGTTCTTCCTGCACCGCATGGACTGGGCTGGCGGGGGTCAGGCCAAGCGCGGGATTGGCGCGCTGCATGACCGGGCTGTCCTCGCCGTTGACGACCGGCTGCAGCACGGGCCGCGGCGGTTCGAAGCCCATGTCGTTCCAGCCGAGGTCTTCGAGACCGCTGCCCATCTGGCCGAAGCCTTGGGGTCGCATGGCCGGCCGCGCGGCTCCCTTGCGGGCGAGCAGGCCCGACGAGAGGGAGGCGAAGGGCTTGGGTTCGCTCTTCATCATGGGATGTACGCCCCTACTCAGCCGACCACGCGGCGGCCGAAGCCACCGACGGGACGCGGTGCTGCCGCGCCGATGCCGGGCGACGCGCCCGGGGCGGCAAATACCGTGCGGCGGAAATTCTTCTCGAGCCGGTCGGATATATATTCCCACAGCTCGACGACCTCGTTGGCCGACTTGCCCTTGGGATCGACTTCCATGACCGTGCGGCCGTCGATCATCGAGGCGGCAAAATCGGTGCGGTGGTGAAGCGTGACCGGGGCCACCGTGCCATGCTGCGACAGCGCAACCGCCGCTTCATAGGTGATCTTGGCCTTGGGCGTCGCCGCATTGACCACGAAGATCAGCGGCTTTCCGGCGCGTTCGCAAAGATCGACCGTGGCGCCGACGGCGCGCAGGTCGTGCGGGCTTGGACGGGTCGGGATGACGATCAGCTCGGCCACCGCGATCACGCTCTGGATCGCCATCGTGATGGCCGGGGGCGTGTCGATCACTGCCAGGCGGAAGCCCTGCTGGCGAAGGACCTCGAGGTCGCTGGCGAGCCGGGCGACGGTGGTCTGCGCGAAGGCGGGCATTTCCGTCTCGCGCTCGTTCCACCAGTCGGCAAGGCTGCCTTGCGGGTCGATGTCGATAAGGCAGACCGGGCCCGCGCCCGCCAATTGCGCCTGCACCGCCAGGTGGCCGGAGAGCGTGGTCTTGCCCGATCCCCCCTTCTGCGATGCCAAAGCCAGAACGCGCATTCCGATCCCCTCGGGTAAGGTGCTTGTGTGCTCCGTCCGAAATGGCCCTTCAGACCTAAAATCAGGTTAACGCCGGCGCGGCGCTGGTTTAGGCTCGGCGACGGATCGGGGAGAGGTGAATGCGTAATGGCTTGTTGCTCGCGCTAGTGCTGCTGGCGTCCGCGTCCCCCGCTCCTGCACAGAGCGTGCGCGCCGGGATCGATGCCTGGTCCGCGGGCAAGCCCGACGAGGCCGTCGCCATCTGGCGCCCGCTCGCCGCCAAAGGCCAGGCCGATGCCGCCTTCAACCTCGGCCAGGCCTACAAGCTCGGGCGCGGCGTTCCCGCCGACCTTGCCGAGGCGCAGCGTTATTACGAGCAGGCGGCCAAGGCCGGCCACCTCGAAGCGCAGACCAGCCTTGGCCTGCTCCTGTTCCAGAATGGCAATCGCACCGCGGCGCTGCGCTGGCTGAAGGCCGCGTCCGACAGCGGCGAACCGCGTGCCATGCTGGTCTATGGCACCGCGCTCTTCAACGGAGACGGCGTTGCCGAGGACCGCGTCCGCGCTTATGCCCTGGTCAGCCGCGCCGCCGCGCAGGGACTGGCCCCGGCGCGCGCCACGCTCGACGAGATGAACCAGCTGATCCCGCTGGAGGAACGGCAAAAGGGCGTCGCCATGGCGCAGCGACTGGTGAATAGCGGCGGGCCATCGGCCAAGCCGACCAAAACCGCGCCGGCCAAGGTTGCCGCTGCCCCTGCAGCAAAGCCGCCTGTTCCGGGGACCCCGGGCCCGGCCGCGAGTGGTGCCTTTCGCATCCAGCTGGGCGCGTTCGGAACGCCGGCGGCGGCGCAGCGGCTGTTCGGACAGCTCGGAGCCAGCCTCAGGGGCGCGCGCATGACACTGGTGCCGTCGGGGACGATGACGCGCCTTCAGGCAGGTCCCTATGCAACGCGTGCAGACGCCGCTGCCGCCTGCGCGGCGCTGAGGCCGCAGCCCTGTTTCCCGGTGCCCGCGCGCTAGCCCTCAGCTGGCGGCCCACTCCGCCTTGGGAATGCCCTGCGCCCACAAAAGCGCGGTCAGGTCGTTGTGCCGGATCCGCGCCGCGGCCTGCGCCTCAAGCTTGGGCTTGCCGCGGAAGCTGACGCCGAGCCCCGCTTCGACGATCATCGGCGCGTCATTGGCGCCGTCGCCCACCGCGAGCACCTCCGCGTTGGCGAGGCCAAGCTGCTCGCGCCGCTCGACCAGCGCCTGCGCCTTGGCCGACGCATCGACGATGGCGCCGGTCACCCGGCCGGTGAGGTGACCGTACATGCTTTCAAGATGGTTGGCCCTCACCTCTTCGAAGCCCAGCTCGGACGCCACGGGATCAGCGAAATCGTGGAACCCGCCGGTCACCAGCAAGGTGCGAGCGCCCCGCGCCCGCATGGTCTGCACCAGGGTACGGGCGCCGGGGTTATGGGTGACACGCTCGGTCCGGCAGCGTTCGATGCAGGCGGTGCCAAGGCCGTTCAGCTCGGCGACCCGGGCATGGAGCGCTTCTTCAAAGTCCATCTCGCCCTGCATCGCGCGTTCGGTGACGGCGGCGATCTCGGCCTTCTTGCCCGCGAAGTCGGCCAGCTCGTCGATGCATTCCTGGCCTATCATGGTCGAATCCATGTCCGCGACGAGCAGTCGTTTCTCCCGCTCCTCGGCCAGCTGGACGACCACGTCGATGCCGGGAAGCGCGGCTTCGAGCCGGTCGCGCAGGGCGCGCCAGTCGTCGACCGGGCCGAGCAGCAGGTCGGCGGCATCGCCGGGATCGATCCACTTGACCTCGCCGCCGCCGGCAACTTCCACCGCGCGGGCGAGATCGTCGTCTCCCAGCCGTCCTGCTGCTATCAGCGTGGCAATGAACAAGGGCGCTCCTCCTCTTTGCGTCATCGCAGGGCCAACCGCGAGCGGCAAGACGGCCCTGGCCGTTTCACTTGCCAAACGCACGAACGGCGCGATCGTCAACGCCGATAGCGCGCAGGTCTATCGCGACCTCCGCATCCTCAGCGCGCGCCCCTCCGATGCGGAGATGGAAGGGGTCGAACATCTGCTGTTCGGCCACCGCGATGGCGCGATCGCCTGCAGCGCCGCCGCCTGGGCGAGCGAGGCGAAGGCGGCGATCGCCGACCTGCGGGCGCGCGGCAAGCTGCCGATCCTCGTCGGCGGCACCGGCCTTTACCTTCGCACCCTGCTCGACGGCATCGCCGAGGTCCCGCCGATCGACCCCGCGATCCGCGCCGAGGTCCGGGCCGCGGCGGTCGGCGACAACCACCGGCGCCTGGCCGAACACGACCCCGAGGCAGCCACTCGCCTGCATGCCAATGACACCGTCCGCGTCGCCCGCGCGCTGGAGGTGGTGCTTTCATCGGGCGCGACCCTCAGCAGCTGGCAGGGGCGCACGGTCGGCGGCATTCGCGACGACGTAGGCCTGTTCGGGACGGTACTGATGACCGATGCAGCGCTTCTCGCGTCGCGGATCGATCACCGCTTCTCCCAGATGATCGACGGCGGGGCGCTTGACGAAGTCCGCAACCTCCTCGCCCGCAACCTGTCGCCTTCCCTGCCCGTCATGCGCGCGATCGGGGTTCCGGAAATTGCCGCCTACCTGCAGGGTGACCTCGATCTTGGTGCAATGATCGCTGCCGGCCAGCGCGCGACGCGGCAATATGCCAAGCGGCAGCGGACCTGGTTTCGAGGTCAGGAGCTTGGGCTTCCGCTCGAAGGCGATGCCGACGCCGCCTTGCCGAGGCTGCTTGCGCTCGCCAAGGAACGGTAATGCTGAACGATGCCGACCTCGATCCCGCGCCAATAAAGGGCCGCACCGTCGCCATCATCGGTTTCGGCAACCAAGGCCGGGCCCAGGCGCTGAACCTGCGCGACAGCGGCATCGCGGTGCGGGTCGGCCTGCGCCCCGGCAGCGCTCGCGCGGGCGATGCTGCGGCGGAGGGCCTGACGGTACTGACGCCGGTCGAGGCCGCGGGGGAAGCCGATATCGTCGTGCTTCTCGCGCCGGACGAACATCTGCCCGCCATCTACGCCGAGATCGCCCCCGCGCTGAAGCAGGGTGCCGCGCTCGGCTTCGCGCATGGCCTGTGCGTCCACTATGGCCTCATCACGCCCCGCCCCGACCTCGACGTCATCATGGTCGCGCCCAAGGGGCCCGGCGCGGCGCTTCGCCGGCTCTATACCGAAGGCCGTGGCATGGTGGCGCTGGCCGCCGTCGCGCAGGATGCGACGGGCCAGGCGTGGGCGCTTGCACTCGCTTATGCCAAGGCACTTGGGTCGGGCCGTGCCGGTGCCGGTGTTGTCCGCTCGACCTTCGAGCAGGAAACCGTGTCCGACCTTTTCAACGAAGCAGCCGTCGTGTGGGGCGCGGTCCCTGCGCTTCTCGAAGCAGGGTTCGAAACCCTCGTCGATGCCGGGATCGACCCCCAGCTCGCCTATCTCGAATGCGTCAAGGAACTGAAGCTGCTGGCCGACCTCGTCGAGGCGCGCGGAATCGCCGGCATGCGCGAGGCTATCAGCAATACGGCCGAATTCGGCGCCACGCTGGGCGGGCCGCGGGTGGTCGATGGGGCGGTCAAAACGAGGATGGCGGCGATGCTAAGCGAACTGCGCAGCGATGGCTTCGCCCGGGCCCTGTCCGAGGAAGCGGCGACCGATTATCCCCGCCTGCGCGCCGAGCGGCGCAAGGCTTCAGCCTCCGCCCTCGAAGCTGCCCGCAAGTCCCTGCTGTAGCCGCGAGAATTCAGCCGACCACGTCGCGTTCGGGCCAGCGTTCGCCCACGCTCGCGCGTTCGACGTAAACCCGCTGGAGGCGCCGGTGAACGCCCGCAGCGACCGGGTCGGTCGACTTCTCCGCCCGCTCCTGCTCCTCGGCGGCGCGGCGCGCGAAATAGATGCGGCTGTCCTCGACCATGGCCTGCCCTTTCCCGGGATCGGAGACGAAACCATAGCAGAAATCCGCCAGAAATGAAAAAGGGCGCCCGGACCAGCCGGACGCCCTTCTCAAGACCCCTGGAAGAGGGTCGTTCGCTTAGAAGCGGGTACCGAGCGTCGCCACGACCTGATGACGGCGGACGTCCTGCTCATAGTCGCTGAAGCGATATTCGCCGCCGACATAGGCCTTGCCCATCAGCGCGAACTGCGCGCCGGCGCCGATGCGATAGCCGTCGAGGTCCTGCTTGGCACGAAGGGTGCCGCTTTCGGCCTCGAAACGGGCATTGGTGTAGCCGCCCTTAAGGTAGACGTTGCTACCGTCGGCGCCCAGCGGGACGCTGACGCGGCCACCGGCGTACAGGTCACGGCCCGCACGCAGGGTTCCGGCCGCGTTGCGCTCCTTCATGGTCGAATCGGCGGCTTCGAGATCGATACCGAGCGACGCGCCGTTGCTGAGCGCGAAGTCGTAACCTGCACCGACGCCGTAAGCGACGCCTTCGTCCTTGAAAGTGCCCTTGATGCCGTTCTCGTTGACGTTGATGCGCGGCGCATCATAGCCGACCAGCGCTTCGACGCGGGGGCCCTGCGGGGCCTGGGCAAGCGCCGGAGTGGCGGCCAGGGCAGCAGAGGCAACAGCGGTCAGCGCGACAAACTTGTTCACAGATATTCTCCTGATCTTTTCATTGGAGCAGCCCAAAGCAACTCACTGCTCACGGCAAAGATTGGTGCCGCGAGCCTGATGTAAAGATGAACAGGAGAAGAAGTTGCGCCGTTAATGAAAGCGAAAGGCAAATACCTTGCCGCTGCCACGATGATGAACATCAGTTCATCTTCGAACCGCCGAACATGAACACAGGTTCAGCTTTCCAGGCACATCGATGTTACTTGCCGCGCTTCTTTCGATGGCTGTCGAAGTCGAGCACGCTGTTCTCGCCTTCCTGCCCTTCGAGCAGGCCAAGGCGCCGCGCGACTTCCTGATAGGCTTCTGCCTCGCCGCCCAATCCCTGACGGAAGCGATCCTTGTCGAGCTTTTCGCCCGACCGCATGTCCCACAGGCGGCAGCCGTCGGGGCTGATCTCGTCGGCAAGGATGATGCGCGAGAAATCATTCTCCCACACCCGCCCGAATTCGAGCTTGAAATCGACCAGGCGAATGCCGATCGCCGCGAACAGGCCGGCCATGAAGTCGTTCACGCGGATCGCCATGTCGGCGATGTCGTTCATTTCTTCCTGCGTGGCCCAGCCGAAGCAGGCGATATGCTCGTCGGCGACCATCGGATCGCCAAGCGCATCGTCCTTGAGGTAATATTCGATAATCGTGCGCGGCAGCTGCGTGCCTTCCTCGATGCCGAGGCGCTTGGACAGTGAGCCGGCGGCGACGTTCCGCACCACCACCTCGATCGGCACGATCTCACACTGGCGGATCAACTGCTCGCGCATGTTGAGGCGGCGGATGAAGTGCGTCGGCACCCCGATTGTCGAAAGCGAGGTGAAGATATGCTCGGAAATGCGGTTGTTGATCACGCCCTTGCCGCTGATCGTGCCGCGCTTCTGCGCGTTGAAGGCGGTCGCATCGTCCTTGAAATACTGGATCAGCGTGCCCGGCTCCGGACCCTCGTAGAGGATCTTGGCCTTGCCTTCGTAGATCTGGCGGCGGCGAGCCATGAGCGTAAGCCTTCAACTAGAGGAGAATGTGGAGCGCCATAGAAGGCGGCCGCCTTTTGGGCAACGAAGCAGCGCCTTCAGACGAAGATGGCGACGGTCTGCCGGCCCGCAAGGATGCGGCGGCCCGAAGCGTCCCAGAGGTCCATCGCCTGGCGCGAATAGCCCTCGCCCGTGCTCTCCGAGGTCGCGCGGCACAGGTACCAGGCGGCGGCGTCGTCAGGCCGGCGGTCGAGATCGAAGCTCCACGAGAGGGAGCTGATGACCCCGAGTTCGGGAAACACCGGCATGGACGCGGGCGGCAGCACATCCGCCAGCGCGATCAGCGAGACCAAGGGATCGGCCCCGTCCGCGTCGCGCATCCTCGCCCACATCAGGAATTCGGGATCGCCGCCACTGTAGGGCAGCCCGCCCGAGACGTGGCGGATGTCGTAATTGGCGGCAAAGGTCGGCCCCTGCCCCTGTTCCAGCACCGCGGGGAGATCGTCGGGTCCGGGCGCGGCCGGCACTGCTACCCGCTCGTGCGTCACCTTCGATTCCCGCGCGGCGCCGCAAAAGAAGGTCAGCCGCGCCGCCAGCCCGGCGTCGCCATGCACATCGACGCCGATCGTGGTCGCCGACTTGCCGCGCCGAAGCACCTGTGGCGCAAGCGTCAGGCGGCCCGCGGCAGGGCCTACGAAGGCCGCGTGCACCGACCGAAGCGGCGGCAGGTCGGGCAATTCGCGCACTGTCGCTGCCCAGCCGAGGGCGGCGGTCATGCCGCCGTAAAGGGTCCGCCCCTGGCTCCAGCTTGGCGGAGCGTCGAGCGACAACGGGCTTCCCGACAGGGAATCAACGACAGCGGCAAGGGAGGGATGATCACTCATTCCCATGTCTTGCGAGGAGCCCGGCGACGAAGCAATCCGTTGCGCATCATCAGCGCCGCGGATCGCTTCGTCGTGTGAGCGGAAGCGTTACTTGCCGCCGAGTGCCTCGCTCAGCCCCGGTGAGAATTCCGCGCCATGCGGGACCTTGGCGGTCGACTTGGCGATCGTGTCACCGATCGGTTCGGCCCGCCCGCCGAGGCACTTGGCGAGGAAGTTCTCGGTCACCGCGTTGAAGGCGATGTTGTTGACCGGGCGCGCAAAGCCATGCCCTTCGTCGGGGAAGAGGACATAGGTGACCGGAATGTTGCGGCTGCGCATCGCGTCGACGATCTGCTCGCTCTCGGCCTGGTTGACCCGCGGATCGTTGGCGCCCTGCCCGATCAGCAGCGGCCGCTGGATCTTGTCAGCCTTGTAGAGCGGTGAGGCTGCCTTGAGCAGCGCCAGCCCTTCGGCCGAGGTGGGATCGCCCATCCGCTTGTAGAACTGGACCTTGCCCGCTTCCCAATAGGGCGGGATGGTCTTGAGCAGGGTTTCGAGGTTCGAGGGACCGACGATATCGACGCCGCAGGCGAAGGTCGTAGGCGTGAAGGTCATCCCGGCGAGCGTCGCGTAGCCACCGTAGCTGCCGCCCATGATGGCAACCTTATCGGGCGCGGTCACGCCCTGCTTGACCGCCCAGTTCACTGCGTCGAGCAGGTCGTCGTGCATCTTCAGGCCCCACTGAAGATTGCCCGCATTGGTGAAGTCCTTGCCGAGCCCGGTCGAGCCCCGGTAATTCACCGACAGCACCGCATAGCCGCGGTTCGCGAGCCACTGGTGGTAGCTGTTGAAGCCATAGCTGTCGCGCGCCCACGGGCCGCCGTGGACGAACAGCACCAGCGGTGCAGGACGGTCGGCCTTGCCGTCGCGGTTGGCGTCCGAACTGGCCGGAAGAGTCAGGTAGGAAACGAGATCGAGCCCGTCCCGGCTCTTGATCACCACCGGCTGCATTGGGACCAGCGGGGCACCCGCCAGCTTGGGCCGCGATTCGAACAGGGGGGTCAGGCTCTTGGACTTGCGATCGTAGAGATAGGTCGTCGAAGGCTTGTCGGAGGCGACGGCCGCCAGCACCCATTTGTCGTCCGCCCGGGTCCGCGAGGTGACGACCCAGTCGCCCGGGAATTGCTTGTTCAGCAGCGCGACGTCGGCTGCGACCGCGCTGCCGAGGGGTTTCCAGTCCTGCCGCAGGTAATCGACCGTGTAGGCTTCGACCTGGCCGGTCGACGGATTGGTCAGCACGTCGCCGATATCCGCCTTGGCGTCCTGCGCAACGACCTTCTTGGCCCCGGTAGCGACGTCCTGCGCGATCAACGCCGCGGTGTTCCGGCCGCGGCTATCGGTCCAGTAGAGGGTCTTACCATCGGTGGTGAAACCGAGCGGGTTGGTTGTGAGGCTGTCGTCGAGCGCGACCTGCTCGAGCGGCTTGCCCTCTACCTTGTTGTCGATGACGCGGTAATAGTCGGACCCGCCATCGGTCCGGCTTTTTAGCGCGCCGCGCACCACGAGATTACCGTCGGCGACGAAGCCCGCATAATCGCCCATGTTCATCAGCACCGGGGTCAGCTTGCCCGTGGCAAGGTCGAGGCTGTGAACGTCGTGCCATTTCGCATCGCGATTGTTGACGCCGACCAGGATGCGACCGGGAACAAGCGGAGAGATTCCGACGATCTGGACCCGGGTCTTCTCGAACGGGGTGAGAAGCTTCTCGGCACCCGATGCAACGTCGACGCCGTAAAGCAGGAAGTTCTCGTCCCCGCCCTTGTCCTGGATGTAGAGCACGGTCTTGCTGTCGGGCGCCCAGAAATACTGGCGGATCGGGCGCACCTTTTCACTGGTGATCGGCTTGGCTGCGCCCGGGTTGGCGGCCGGCGCCAGCCAGACGTTCATCACGCCGTTCACCGGCGCGGTCCATGTCAGCCACATGCCGTCGGGAGAGATTTGCCCGGCCGCGCGCTCCGGATTGCCGAACAGGACATCGCGAGGGATGATCGGCACGTTCGATTGAGCCGTCGCGGCCCCAGTCAAAAGGCAGGCAGCAGCAGTGGCGGCTAGAAGCATCGAGCGCATGGTTAAATTCCCCTGTTCGACCGAGTCGAAATGGCAGTTTAACCTAAATCAGTCCCCCTGAAAGCGATTGCTGCGAGGGAAACCGAGCGGGGCCATGCGCCCGCTAGCGCCGCGGATCGCGCGCCACGGCGTAAGGTCGTTCTCGCTCCGCGTGCGTCCGCTGTCGCCGCCCATCGACCAACTCAGCCCCTCGCCGGCCTTGAGCATGGCGACATCGGCAAGCCCGCCGTCACGATAGCGCTGCAACTGCACCCCCGATCCGCGGCCCATTTCGGGCAGTTCGGACAGGTTGAAGACCAGCAGCTTGCGATTGTCGCCGATCACCGCGACCGCCTCCGCGCCCTCGGGCACCAGCCGCAGCAGCTGCAGCTTTGCGCCGGGACGCAGGTTCATCAGTTGCTTGCCCTTGCGGGTCTCGGCCAGCACCGCTTCGCCGCTGGTGAGGAAGCCGCGCCCGTCGCTGCTCGCCGCGATCAGTCGCGCGGCCGGCTTCACCACAAGCATCGCGGCGATCTCGACTTCCGCCGGGAGGTCGAGCGACAATCGCACCGGTTCGCCAAAGCCCCGGCCGCCGGGAAGCTTGTCGCCCCCCAGCGTATAGACGCGGCCATTCTCGCCCGCGATCAGGATCTTGTCGGTAGTCTGCGCATGGAGCGGCCGTCCCCACAGCTCGTCGCCCTCCCGGAACTTGAGCGTCGCAAATTCTTCGGGCGCGAGATGCCCCTTCATCGCCCGAATCCAGCCACGTGCCGAGAGGATGACGGTGATCGGCTCCTTCTCGATCATCGCCGACCAGTCGATCTCGGCGCGGGCGGCGAGCGCTTTCTCCTCGATGGTGGTGCGGCGCGGGTCGGCGAACTTGGCCTTGACCCCTTCCAAATCCTTCTTGAGCCGGTTGCGCTGCCGCCGCGGGCTTTCGATCAGGCCGAGCAGATCCTCGCGCTCCTTGGCGAGCGACGTCCGCTCCTTGGCGATCTCCATCTCCTCGAGCCGCCGCAAGCTGCGCAGCCGCATGTTGAGGATCGCCTCGGTCTGCCGGTCGGTGAGGCCGAATTCGGCCATCATCACGACCTTGGGCTCATCCTCGGTGCGGATGATTTCGATCACCCGGTCGAGGTTGAGATAGGCGATCAGGAAGCCGTCGAGCAGTTCCAGCCGGTCCTCGATCTTGCCGACCCGCGTGCGCGAGCGGTTGAGCAGCACTTCGATCTGGAACTGGAGCCAGGCGGTCAGGCAGCTCTTCAGGCCCATCACGCCGGGCGTGCGATGCTGGTCGAGGACGTTCAAATTCAGCGGAAAGCGGATTTCGAGGTCGGTGAGCCGGTAGAGGCTTTCGAGCAGCAGCGCCGGGTCGACCGTCCGGCTGCGCGGCTCGAGAACGATGCGCAAATCCTCAGCGCTTTCGTCGCGCACGTCGGCAAGGATCGGCAGCTTCTTGTTGCCGATCAGTTCGGCGATCTGCTCAATCAGCTTGGCCTTCTGGACGCCGTAGGGGATTTCGGTGACGACGAGATCCCAGCCGCCGCCCTTTTCCTTTTCCTGCGAGGCCCGCGCCCGCAGGCGGAAGCTGCCACGGCCGCTTTCATAGGCCGCAAGGATGGTCTCGCGCGCATCGACCACCAGCCCGCCGGTCGGGAAATCGGGTCCCGCCACAAAGTCCATCAGGTCGCGGGTCTCGGCGGCCGGATTGTCGATGAGGTGCATCGCCGCGTCGATCAGCTCGCCGACATTGTGCGGCGGGATGCTGGTCGCCATGCCGACCGCGATCCCGCTCGCCCCGTTCGCCAGCAGGTTGGGAAACAGGCCCGGGAAGACTTCGGGCTCTTCTTCCTCGCCGTTGTAGGTCGGCCGGAATCCGACCGTGCCTTCGTCGAGGCCGTTCATCAGCTGGGCCGCGATCGTGGTCAGCTTGGCTTCGGTGTAGCGGTAGGCCGCGGCGTTATCGCCGTCGATGTTGCCGAAATTGCCCTGCCCGTCGACCAGCGGATAGCGCAGTGCAAAGCTCTGCGCGAGGCGGACCATCGCGTCGTAGACCGACTGGTCGCCGTGCGGATGGTACTTGCCGATGACGTCGCCGACGACACGCGCGGACTTCTTGTAGGCGCCGGCGGGATCGAGCCGCAGCAGCCGCATCGCCCACAGCAGCCGGCGGTGGACCGGCTTCAGCCCGTCGCGCACGTCCGGCAAGGAACGGGCGGTGATTGTCGACAGGGCATAGACGAGGTATCGCTCCGACAGAGCGGCGTCGAAAGGAACCTCGATCTCGGTATCGCTGGGCTGCATCCGCCCGGTTTAGCTCAGCCCTCGGTCATCCGCCACGGGGGAAAGCGACGCGCTTCGCCCGCGCGATAGAGGAAGATGATGTTGCCCGCCGGATCGCGCAGTCGTGCCTCGCGCCACAACCACGGCTGGTCGCGCGGACCGTGCTCGAAGACCAGTCCGGAGCGGGCCAGCACCTCGACCCGATTGTCGAGATCATCGCATTCGAAATAGACCGCGGTGGTCGGCGCGATCTCCTCGTCGGGATCGATCTGGACCGAAAACGTCGCTCCGCCCCACGTCTCGAACCGGGCATAGCCGTTGACCGGGCTGTCGACGATCTGCCTGAGGCCAAGCTTGGTGTAGAAAGCGACCTGCTTGGCGTAATCCTTGCCGGTCACCGTGACCTGGTTGAGCCGCGGGCTGCCGCCGACGTCGAGGCGGACCTGACCCTGCCCCATCGGCCCATGCCCCTGGCCAAGACCCGGCGCTTCGAGCAGCGACAACCGCACGAAATTGCGCGCCTGCGCCACCGCGTCGGGGAGCCGTAGCCCCTGCCCCAGGCCGAAGGCGATCGCGCTGGCCAGCGTACAGCCGGTGCCATGGCTGTGCGGCGTCTCGATCCGGGTACCCTGCCAGCTGGTGAGATTATCTTCCTCGATGAGGGCGTCGGCCACCGCTTCGCCCTCGTCGTGCCCGCCCTTTACCAGCACCGCGCAGCGATGCCTGCTGACGAGGCCGAGCGCGCCTTCGACCGGATCTTCCTTCCCGGTCAGCCGGGTGAGTTCGGGAAGGTTGGGTGTGGTGACCGTCGCCAGGTCCATCAGCTGCCCGAAAGCGGCGATCGTGGCATCGTCGGCCAGCGCCGCCCCGCTGGTCGCGATCATGACCGGATCGAACACCAGGGGCACCCGCGGTTCCATCGCCGCTAGCCGCTCGGCGACCATCCGCGCGGTGAAGGCCGAGCCGATCATCCCGATCTTGATCGCATCCACGCCAAAGTCGCTGACCACTGAATCGATCTGCGCCAGGACGATCTCGGCCGGGACGGCATGCACCGCATCGACGCCGAGGCTGTTCTGGGCCGTGACCGCCGTGATCGCGGTCATCGCATGGCCGCCAAGCATGGTGACCGTCTTGATGTCGGCCTGGATACCCGCGCCGCCCCCGCTGTCGGAGCCGGCGATGATCAGGATTCGCGGAATCGCCTTGCCGGTCATAACCCCTGCCCTGCCGCCGCCATCCTTAAGAATTCGCTTTGGCAGCAGCGGCCTTTGAACGCGTCGGGCGGTCGAGCAGTTCACCCCGGCAGCTGGGGCAGGTTTCGTCGAGTTCCTCGGAGCAAGGCGCGCAGAAGGTGCATTCGAAGCTGCAGATGAACGCGCCGGGCAGGTGCGCGGGCAGAGCTTCGCCGCAGCGCTCGCACGCATCTTTCATCGCCAGCATCAGGCCGCTGCCTCTTCCACCGCGGCGCAGATACGCGCCACGACCTGTTCGACCTCGGCGGCATCGTCGCCCTCGGCCATGACCCGGATCAGCGGTTCGGTCCCTGACTTGCGGATGACCAGCCGCCCACGCCCGTCGAGCTGCTTTTCGGCATCGGCGATGACGTCCTTAACGGCAGTCGCCTCAAGCGGCGCTCCGGCCTTGAAGCGGACGTTGCGGAGGAGCTGGGGCACGGGCTCGAACTGCTGAAGAAGATCGCTCGCGCGGCGCTCCTGCCCGACCATCGCCGCCAGGATCTGAAGCCCCGCCACCAGCCCGTCGCCGGTGGTCGCATGATCGGTCAGGATGATGTGCCCCGACTGCTCGCCCCCGACATTGCAGCCGCGTGACCGCATGCCCTCGAGCACGTAGCGATCGCCGACCTTGGTCCGGTGCAGCTGCAGACCCTCCTCGGCCAGCCGTCGCTCCAGCCCGAGATTGCTCATCACCGTCGCCACGACACCGCCGCCGCGCAGAAGCCCCTGCCGCTGCTGGTCGAGGGCGATCAACGCCATCAGCTGATCCCCGTCGATCACCTTGCCGCTGTCATCGACCACGATAAGCCGGTCGGCATCGCCGTCGAGCGCAAGGCCGATGTCCGCGCCGCTCGCCACCACCGTTTCCTGCAGCAGCTGCGGGTGGGTCGATCCGCATGCATCGTTGATGTTGGTGCCGTTGGGCTGGACGCCGAGCGGGATGACTTCGGCGCCGAGCTCCCACAGCGCATCGGGTGCGACATGGTAGGCCGCGCCATTGGCGCAATCGACCACGATCTTCAGCCCGTCGAGCCGCAGCTTTTCAGGAAAGGTCGACTTGGCGAAATGGACATAGCGACCGCGCGCATCGTCGATCCGCTTGGCCCGACCGATGCGATTGGCGTCGACCAGCTCCGCATCCTGGTCGAGCAGCGCCTCGATCGCCAGCTCATCCTCGTCGCTGAGCTTGTAGCCGTCGGGACCGAACAGCTTGATGCCGTTGTCATGAAAGGGATTGTGGCTGGCGGAGATCATCACGCCCAGGTCCGCCCGCATCGAGCGGGTCAGCATCGCAACGGCGGGTGTCGGCATCGGCCCCAGCAGGACCACGTCCATGCCGACGCTGGTGAAGCCCGCGACCAGCGCGCTTTCCATCATGTAGCCCGACAGCCGGGTATCCTTGCCGATCACCACCCGGTGGCGGTGGTCGCCGCGAAGGAAATGCGCGCCCGCCGCCTGCCCGACCTTGAGCGCGACGTCGGCCGTCATCGGCGCCTTGTTGGTAAGGCCCCGGATACCGTCGGTGCCGAAGAATTTGCGTGCCATCCCTCGCCCTTAGCGCGGGCTCAGGACAGTGCCCATACCCCGACCGGAAGCGGATGCAGCCAGGTCGCCGCGAGGAACAGCAGGGTGCCGCCGATGAAGGCCGGCCAGCCCGGCAGCGCAAGGCCGCGCCCGAACGGCACGAAGCTGGTCCGCGCCACCCATGTGGCCCATGCGTCGCCCAGGTGGCGGCGCTTCTTCACGTCCTGCCCGGCGGATCCCACGAGGGCCATCACCAGCACCGTGATAGCGACCGCCAGAGCGGACGGCTCTGGATGGACCAGCATGTGGCTCACCGCCCAAAGCGCGAAGGACCACATCATCGGGTGGCGGGTGATGCGCATCACGCCGCGTGGCTCACCGATGACGATTTCGCTCCCCGGCCCGAACGTCACCATCGCCGGATTGCGCACGAAGGAGCCAGCCAGAAGGATGGTCGCGAACCACGTCAGCACCGCCGCCAGCGGCCAACCCCAGGCCGGCGGCTGCCACAGCCAGCCTTCGGCTCCGGCACCCTTGCGCGCCCAGATCATCGCGCCGAAGGTCGCCAGCGCGACCAGCGAGTAGAGCCCCTGGAAGGCCTTCGCGCCCAGCCGCTTGGCAAGTGGCTGCCGCAGTGGATGGGACAGGAGCAGGTGGGTCGCGACGAACGCTGCGCCGAATGCAGCGGTCAGCGCGGCCGCACTCACCGCCGGTACGCCTCCGGCAACGCGCCCCGCTCAAGCGACCGGTAGCGGTCGCGCAGCTTGGTCTGCCGTGTTTCGAGGGGCTGCCGGACACCGTCGATGAACACCGCTTCCGCCGCGCTCAAATTGTCGAGCGGATCGCCGTTCCAGATGACGAGGTCGCCGCGCCGTCCCGGGCGAAGGCTGCCGACGTCGCCGCCAAGGCCCATCGCTTCGGCGGGACCCGAGGTGATGGCGGCCAGCGCCTCGCCCCAGCTGAGGCCCGTGGCACCCGGCACCTTCGACAGGCCGACCAGGTTGCCGGCATACCAGCGCGCACGGAAGGCCATCCGCTGCTCGTCGTCATTGATGGTGCCGATGGCGACCTTGACGCCCGCCGCGCGCATCCTCCCGACATTGCTCTGCGTCGCGGCGAGCTGCTCGAACTGCGCCGGGAGATCGGAGAGCGCCGACGCGATCACCGGGATGCCGCTGGCGGCGAGGTCGCGCGCTACCGTCCAGCCTTCGTCCGCGCCGACGATGACGAGTTTCAGCCGAGGAAAGTCGCGCTTGAGCGCCATTACCTGCCTGAGATCCGCCGCACGCTCGGCATGGACGACCAGCAATTGGCGTCCCTGCACCACAGGCACCAGCGCCACCGCGTCGTAGCGGGTCAGCAGCACGTCATTGTTGCGCCGCGCGTCGTAGGAGCGGCTTTCGTTCGGATTGGCGACGACCGGATCGGCGGACGGGTCATCGGAACCACGTGCGGCCGTGCTGGGCGAAGCGCCGCTGCCACCAGCGATCTGTCGGGCTTCGCGCAAGGCGTTCCGAAGCAGGGCATGGGCCGCAGCGCGGCTTCCCCCGGCGATCTCGGCCGCATTCTCGCCCAGCTCGACGAACTGGAACAATCGCGCGCGGGTGACCGGTTCGCTGTCCGCACCAGTGTCGATCAGCGCGCCCTGCCCGGCAAAGATATTCTTGCCGGTAGACGGGGCGACGATTGCACGAGTCACGCCCTCGGCGCGGTTGACGGCAATCGGCGCGCCCGCGGGATTGAGCGCCGTTGTCGCGTCGAGCGCGGCGCTGAACGCCCCGCTGGAGCTTTCGTCATTGGCCGCCCGGACACCGTCGACATCGACGAGGCCGAGCCGCGAGAAACCAGCGACAATGCCCGGCGTCACCCATTTGCCGGTGGCATCGATAACCTGCGCTCCCGCAGGCACGGCAACGCCCTGCCCCGCCGCCACCACGCGACCGTCGCGGATGACGACGGTGCCACCGACGATCGGTGCGGAGCCATCCCCGAGCGCCACGGTGCCGCCGGTGACGGCGATGGTCTGGGCCGAGGCAGGCGCGGAAGCCGCTGCGAGCACCGCCGCAACCGAGCTCAGAACTGATGGGAGCTTCACTTCACATCCCCTTCGCCCGGCTGCCCAAGCTCAAAATCGCTGACCGTCCGCAGCTTGGGATTGTTGGCGTCGTACATCAGCGCCCCGTCGATCCACACCCGTTCCGGACGGGTGTAGGTGCTGAACGGGTTGCCGTTCCACAGCACGACGTCGGCATTCTTGCCGGCCTTGAGGCTGCCGGTCTGGTCGAAGATGCCGAGCGCCTTGGCCGGGTTCATCGCCAGCCAGGTCCAGGCATGTTCCTCGGTGATCGGGATGCCCGCGCGCCGCCCCGCCGCCATCGCCTTGGCCGCTTCCTGGTTCAGGCGCTGGATTCCGTTGGGGTCGTCCGAATGCATGATCGCGCAGGCGCCGGCCCGGTCGACGAACGGGATGTTTTCGCGGATCGCGTCATAGGCTTCCATCTTGAAGCCGTACCAGTCCGCCCACATCGCCGAGCAGATGCCTTCGCGGGCAAGGATGTCGGCAATCTTGTAGCTCTCCACCGCATGGTGGAAGGCGGTGATCTTGTAGCCCATCTCCTTGGACAGATCGATCATAACCGCCATTTCATCGGCGCGGTAGCAATGGTTGTGCACAAGGATCTTGCCGTCGAGCACGCCCTTAAGCGTGTCCATCGCAAGGTCCTGATCGGGAAGGTCGCCCTCCCCGGCTTCGTAGGCGTCCCACTTGCGCTTGTACTTCTTGGCGTCGAGCCAGGTCTGGCGGGTGACAGCGATGTTGCCCATCCGCGTAGCAGGACCGCCCTTGTCGCCGTAAACGCGCTTGGGATTTTCGCCGCACGCCATTTTGAGGCCATACGGTGCGCCCGGGAACTTCATCCCCTGCACCGTGCGCGCCGGCACGTTCTTGAGCGTGACCGAGCGGCCACCGAACAGATTGGCCGAACCCGGCAGGATCTGCAGCGCGGTGACCCCGCCATTGGCGAGCGCGCGGCTGAAGCCCGGATCCTGCGGCCAGACGCTATGTTCGGCCCACACCTCGGGCCGCGCCGGGGCGGTCGCCTCGTTGCCGTCGGACAAAGCTTCCACCTGCGGCGAGGGATAGTCGCCAAGGTGGCTGTGCACGTCGATCACGCCCGGCGTCACATATTTGCCGGTTCCGTCGACCACCTGCACGCCGGCCGGCACGCTGATTGACTGGCCGACCGCCTGCACCTTGCCGTCAGCAAGATAGACCTGGCCATTGTCGATCCGCCCGCCCTCGCCGTCGAGGACGGTCACGCCGGTGATGACCACCGGCGCGCCCGAATATCGCTGGTAGGTCGATGGAAACGGATCCTCCGCGACCCGGATCCGCTCGCCCGTCGCGGGTCCCTTGTCGCCAGTGGTGGCGCACCCTGCCAGCGCAAGCGCTGACAGGGCCGCTGCGATCATCCCCTGTTTCATGCCCCTTACGCCTGACGCGGCGAAGAAGGAGCGGTCTCGCCCTGCGGGAAGAGACCCGGGTCCTGCCCATGGTCGCCGCCCATTTCGGCGCGCCCGGCAAGGTCGTCCTTGCCCAGCGTGTCGAGGTGCATCCACTTCCTGACGATCGGTGAGAGCAACAGCACGACGACACCCGCACCGACCGAAATCCAGCCGAACATGCTGTAGATGTCGAGCAGACCCTGCTTGCTGATTTCGCCGCCTTCGCCGCCGGTCGCTTCACCGATCTTGCCCGCGACGAAGTTGCCGACCGCGGTCATGTAGAACCAGGCGCCCATGATCAGCGACGCGAGGAACTTGGGCGCAAGCCGGTTCATCGCGCTGAGGCCGACCGGCGACAGACAGAGCTCCGCGGTGGTGGCGAAGAAGTAGTAAGCAAACACCAGGATGACCGGGGTCATCGCGGCGACGCCGATCGCCTGCGCGCCCCACACGAGCACGAGGTTGGCGAGGCCCATCTGCGCCAGCGCAAGGCCGAACTTGGCCGGTGCCGACGGCTCCGCGCCCTTGCGGCCCAGCGCCACCCAGAGCGCGGCGAAGACCGGCGCCATGATCATGATGAAGATGGGATTGATCGACTGGAACAGCGAGGCCGGAACCCCGCCGCGGTCGACGAACTTGTCGGTGAACAGGCTCATCGAACCGCCAGCCTGCTCGAACAGGCCCCAGAACAGCGGATTAAGGCTGATCAGGAACAGGATGGCGAACATCCGCTCGCGCGGCTCCTTGGGCAGCTTGAAGCTTTCGAACAGGACGTATCCCAGCAGCGCGACACCCGACACGACCAGCAGGCCCTGGATGACGTCCTGATACTGGACCAGCGCCCAGATCACCGCCACGGCGGCGACGCCGATCCCGTAAAGCGTAAACTCCTTGTTCTTGCTTAGCGGGACCGGTGCCTCGCCGGCGCCATTCAGCGCCTTCTTGCCGATCACAAAGACGACCAGGCCCGCAAGCATGCCGATCCCGGCGAGGCCGAAACCATAGCCCCAGCCGAGCGTCTCACCGAGGTAGCCGACGAGGATGGTGCCAAGCGCGGCACCGACGTTGATGCCCATGTAGAAGACCGTATAGGCGCCGTCGCGGCGGACATCGGTCAGGTTGTAGAGCTGCCCGACCATCACCGAAATGTTGGCCTTGAGGAAGCCCGAGCCGACGATGATGAAGGCTAGCGCGGCCCAGAAGACGTTGATCGTCGGATCGTTCTGGCCGCCGACGCCCTCGACCGCCATCAGGCTGTGCCCGATCGCCAGCAGCAGGCCGCCGAATAGCACCGCCTTGCGCTGGCCAAGATAGCGATCGGCCAGATATCCGCCGAGAACCGGGGTGATGTACACCAGGCTGGTGTAGGCACCGTAGACCAGCGACGCCTTGCTGTCGGTGAACAGCCAGTGCTTGGTCAGGTAGAAGATCAGCAGCGCGCGCATGCCGTAGTAGGAGAAACGCTCCCACATTTCGGCGAAGAACAGCATGTACAGGCCCTTGGGATGGCCTGCGAATTCCGGATCCTTCTGAGCGGCGATCTTGCCACCGATGGCGAGGAAGACGATCAGAAGGAAGACGGCGATCGCGGTAATCCACTCGCCTTCCTGCCAGAGATCCATTGGTTTCATCTACTGTTCCCGTGACTTGCGGGCGCCTTGCGGCGACCCCATGCAAAAAGTGGCGGCACCTTAAGCGGCAAATCCCCATTGCCAAGCGCATTGTGACTGACAGGTGACCGTCCTATCTGCCCAGCGACATGTTCAACGACCTCGCCACCCCGCTCTCCTATCTCGCCAGCCGCCGCTCCGGCCGGGCGCGCGACATGGTCGGGCCGGGGCCGGGCACCGATGAACTGGGCGCCATCCTGGCGCTGGCCGCGCGTACGCCCGACCACGGCAAGCTCAACCCCTGGCGCTTCATTGTCGTCGGCGCCGACCAGCGCGAGGATCTTGCCGCGCTGCTTGCGCGCGCGCTCGCCAAAAACGATCCCGATGCGACCGACGCCCACCGCACCAAGGCCGACGAATTCGCTCGGCAGGGGGAAGCGCTGGTCGTGCTGCTGTCCGCCCCGGTCATCCCGCACAAGATCCCGCTGTGGGAGCAGGAACTGTCGGTCGGCGCGGCAGCGATGAACCTCCTCCATGCAGCCCACGTCCATGGCTATGTCGGAAGCTGGCTGACAGGTTGGGCCGCCTACGACCCGCTCGTCCGCAAGGCCTTCTGCACCGCCGATAGCGAGCGCATCGCGGGCTTCTTTTTCATCGGCTCACCCGGCCGCGAACTCGAGGAGCGGCCGCGACCGGACATGGCGGTGGTGACGCACCGCTGGATACCACCCTTGTGACGTCTGCTCGGCGGTTGCTTTTTCTCGCGCCGCACCGTATTAGAACAGCATGACGCTCCGCGCTCGCTCCGACATGAAGCCCGTTTACGTTCGCCTCCGCGACATCATCGCCGAGGCGATCCTTTCCGGCCAATTCCCCGACGGCGCGCCACTCCCCTCGGTCCGCGCCTTTGCGGCCGAGCAAGGGGCCAACCCGCTGACCGTCGCCAAGGCCTATCAGGGCTTCCAGGATGAAGGCCTGATCGTCGTTCGCCGCGGGGTCGGCATGTTCGTCGCCGCCGGTGCCCGCGAACGTCTTTCGAACAGCGAGCGCGAACAGTTCATCCGCCAGGAATGGCCCGCCGTCCGCGCCCGCATGGAGCAACTGGGCATCGACCCCGCCGAATTGCTCGAACGCAGCTAGGCGAGCGCTTCGGCCTCGACACTGTAAAGCAGCGCGGCCCCCGCTTCGGCCCCTGCGGCAAGCCCCAGCGCTTCGGGCACGACCACCGACAGAAAATAGCCCGCTGCGGCCCGCTTGGTCCGTTCGAACGGCGAATCTCCCGTCGCGATCCTGGCCTGCCGCTCGAGCAGCCAGCCAGCGGTCAGCACCGAACACATGGTAAGGAACGGATAGCTTCCCGCCAGCCGGTCGTCCTGATCCGCCGCCCGCAAGGTCGTCGCAACCAGTTCGACCGCATCGGCCAGGGCCACCAGCGAAGGCGCTTCGATTTCGGCCCGGATGTCGGCGATCAGGCCGTCGAACGCCAGCCCGCCATCAAGCCCGAGCTTGCGCCCGACTAGGTCCGCGGCCTGAATCCCGTTGGTCCCTTCATAGATCGGCGCGATCCGCGCATCGCGAAGATATTGCGCGGCCCCCGTCTCCTCGACGAAGCCCATGCCGCCGTGGACCTGGATACCGATGCTGGCCACCTCGCAGCCGACATCGGTACCCCAGGCCTTGACCAATGGCGTCAAAACGTCGCCGCGCATCGCTGCCTGCGCATCACCGCGGTGGCCGCGGTCGATCTGCCCAAAGGCGTAATAGGCAAGCGCCCGCGCCCCCATCGTCAGCGCCTTCATCCGCATCAGCATGCGGCGCACGTCGGGATGCTGTTCGATCGCCACCGGATTTCTGCTGGTTCCCCCGGCCCGCGCCGACTGCACTCGGCCAAGCGCATAGGCCACCGCGCGCTGTGTCGCTGCCTCGGCGATGCCGACGCCCTGCAGCCCGACGTTCAGCCGCGCATTGTTCATCATCGTGAACATCGCCCGCATCCCGCCATGCTCAGGCCCGATCAGCCAGCCCATGGCGCCGCCCTCGTCCCCGAACGCCATGGTGCAGGTCGGCGAGGCGTGGATGCCAAGCTTGTGCTCAATCGATGCGCAGCGAAGATCGTTGCGCGAACCGTCCGGAAGCACCTTGGGCACCAAGAACAGCGAAATCCCCCGCGTTCCCGCAGGCGCATCGGGCGTGCGCGCCAGCACCAGGTGGATGATGTTGTCGGCAAGGTCGTGCTCGCCATAGGTGATGTAGATCTTCGAACCGGTGATGGCCCAGCTTCCGTCGCCGTTGGGCGCCGCCTTGGTGCGCAGGGCGCCGACGTCCGAACCCGCCTGGGGCTCGGTCAGATTCATCGTCGCCGGCCACTCGCCGCTGACGATCTTCGGGAGATAGTCGCGCTTCTGCTCGTCCGAGCCGTGTGCGCCGATCGCCTCGATCGCGCCCATGGTCAGCATCGGGCACAGCGCAAAGGCAAGGCTGGCGGCGTTGAGATCCTCCATCACCGCCGCCCCAAGGCTCAATGGCAGCCCTTGCCCGCCCGCTTCCTCCGGCGCGCTGATTGTGCCCCAACCGCCCTCGACAAATTGGCGGTACGCCTCGTGGAAGCCCCGTGGCATCGCAACGCCGTCCGGCGACCATTTCGCGCCCACCGTATCACCGATGCGGTTGAGGGGCTCGACCTCCCCCTCGGCATATTGGGCGGCGCCCTCGAGCAGCGCGTCGACGATATCGCTATCGTTGGTGAGCTCGTGGATCCCGACCACATGCTCCAGCACGAAGCGCTGTTCTTCTACCGGGCAGCGAAGCGCCATTATCCGTCATTCCCTTGTGAAGCCTCATCCTTTGCCATAGCGGCGGCGTCATGGCGGGCAAGAGCACCGAGATACGGCCGTTCGGGCCCGAGGCGATCGCCGTCGCCGCCGCGCTGATCCGCGACGGGCAGCCGGTCGCGGTCCCGACCGAGACGGTCTACGGTCTTGCCGCCGACGCCACCAACCCGCGCGCCGTGACCCGTATTTACGAAGCCAAGGGCCGCCCGAGCTTCAACCCGCTGATTGTCCACGTCCCGGATCTCGCCGCAGCAATGCGCCTAGGGTCGCTGAACGCCGCCGCCCGCGCGCTTGCCGAGCAGCATTGGCCCGGTCCCTTGACCCTGGTCGTGCCACTGGCTGAGGACAGCCCGGTCGCGAGCCTCGTCACCGCGGGCCTTCCGACCATCGCGTTGCGGGTCCCCGCCCACCCCGCGATGCGTGCTCTGCTCGAGGCAAGCGGCCGCCCGCTCGCCGCGCCAAGCGCCAATGCCAGTGGCCGGATCAGTCCGACCCGGGCCGACCATGTCCTTGCCTCGCTGGGGGGGCGAATTCCGCTAATCATCGACGGCGGCGCGTCCGCGCATGGCCTCGAAAGCACGATCATCGCCTTGACCGGTGACCAGCCGCGACTGCTCCGCCCCGGCCCGGTCGAGGTGCCCGGCGCGGTCTCGGTCACATCAAGCTCGATCGAGGCTCCCGGCATGCTGGCCAGCCATTACGCCCCGGCCAAGCCGCTCCGCCTCGGCGCGACCGCCAGTAACGCAGGCGAGTGGCTGATCGGTTTCGGCGACATTGCAGGGGACGTCAGCCTCAGCTTGTCAGGCGATCTCGCCGAAGCGGCCGCGCGATTGTTCGACCTGCTTCATCAGGCGGACTCTGGCCCGGCGCCGGCCATTGCGGTTGCTCCCATTCCCGATGCGGGTCTCGGAATTGCGATCAACGACCGGCTGGCGCGCGCCGCGGCGCCGCGCGATCAGTAGCGCTTTGACGCCGCCGGCCGCAGCCGGCTGAGCCAGAAGGGCAGCGCCTCGGCCTGCTCAAGGGGACGGGCGAAGAAATAGCCCTGGCCCGACACGCAGCCGAGCGCGGCCAGCGTCGTCGCCAGTTCCCGGCTTTCCACCCCTTCGGCGGTGGTCGACATGCCCAGCGCCTCGGCAAGGCTCAGCACAGCGCGAACGATCGCCACGCTGTCGGGATCGGTCATCATTCCCGACACGAAGCTGCGATCGATCTTGAGGACGTCGATCGGCAGCCGCTGGAGATAGGCGAGGCTCGAATAGCCGGTGCCGAAATCGTCCATGGCGACCCGCGCGTCGAGCGCCTTCAGCTTGTCGAACACCCGCGTCGCCCGGCGCGGATCCTGGACGATTGCGCTTTCGGTAAGCTCCAGCGTGAGCCGGTCGCCGGTCAGTCCGCTCGCCCGGAGGGCGCCGCCGACCATTTCGGTTATGTCGTCGCGCGCGATCTGGATCGCCGACAGGTTTACCGCGATGTTGAACGGCAGCCGCTCGCGGGCTTCCGCGTCCCACCCGGCCAGCGTCTCGGTCGCCTTGTTCATCGCCCATCGGCCAAGATGCAGGATCAGCCCGCTTTCTTCCGCCACCGGGATAAATTCGGTCGGGCTGATTTCGCCGCGATCGGGGTGATTCCAGCGCGCCAGCGCTTCGAACCCCGACACCTCGCCGGTCTTGAGGTTGACCAGCGGCTGGTAGCTCATGGCCAGCTGGTCGCTCTCGATCGCGCGGCGAAGTTCGGTCTCGATCGAGAAGCGCCGCCTTGCGAGGCTCGCCTCCTTGGGTTCGTAGACCTCGGGCCGCCCGCTCGCCTTGGCCTGCTTGACCGCGAATTGGGCGTTGCGGAACAGCTCCTCGGCATCCTGGTCGGGCTGCATCAGCGCCAGGCCGATCGCGCAATCGACCTTGATCTCCAGTTCGCTCAACCGGAACGGCGCGTGCATCGCATCCTGGATCCGAGTCGCCGCTTTCAGCGCGTCGCCGGTTCCCCGCCGCAGCGCGACCACTATCCCGAATTCGTTGCCGCCGGTGCGGGCAAGGCTGTCCCCCGCCCGCAGCGCCGAAATCAGCCGCCTCGCAAAGGTGATCAGCAGTTCGTCGCCCGCTAGGCTTCCCATGCTTTCATTGATTCGGCTGAAGCGCAGCATGTCGACCACCAGCACCGCGTGGCCGACGCAATCGGGCGGGGTTTCGCGGGCAGCCGCTTCGACCACCTCGGTAAAGGCAAGCCGGTTTGGCAGCCCGGTCAGGCTGTCGCGCAGCATCTCGGCGCGCAGGGTGCGCTCGGCTTGCTCCTCGGCCGTGCGATCGACCACCGACAACAGGGCCCGCCGGCATTCGCCGTTTGACGGCAGCGGCGCCAGCTTCAGCTGGTAGAACCGTGCGGCGACGCCCGAACCATCGCGCATGTCGAGGTCGGATTTCGCGCCTTCGTCATCGCCAAACCAGGCCGCAAGGTGCCGGTAGACCAGGCCTTCGCCCGCCAGGCATTGCGCGCTCACCGCCTCCAGCGTGCCCGCGGTCGAAATCGCCACGGCATCGGAAAAACGGCTGTTATGCGCCGATATGGACAGCTTTCCGGAACTGCATTCGATGATCGCGGCCGGGATCGGCAGGGCGTCCAGCAACTGCGCGCCATCCGCCCATAAGGGCGGCGATGGCCTTAACGCGCGGAGATTTATCGCTGGCATGGCCTAATGCTATGAAGGCCAAGGCGTTAAACATCTGTTTCCTCGACGACTGATGATGGACTTTCGTCGCGGGTGCTTGCAGCCCTGTGCGAAGGCAGCAACAAGGCCCCGACCTTTCCGAACGATTTTTCCAGGGGAAACCGAATGCGCCGCACTTTCCTGCTTGCCGCCAGCGCCGCCCTTGCCGCGACTGCGGCCACCGCCGCCCTGCAGCGCTCGCCCAGCCTGCCGGCGGCTGAGCAGAAGGCGCTTGCCGCAGCCGTCGCCAACCCCGCGCGCAGCGATGCGAACCGCGCCCGCGACAAGTATCGCAGTCCCGCCGCGACCCTGTCCTTCTTCGGCGTTCGCCCGAAGCAGACGGTGGTCGAACTGTTTCCCGGCGGCGGCTGGTACAGCGAGGTCATCGCGCCTTATGTCCTGAACGGCGGCGGCACCTATTATGTCGCCGCTCCCAACGACCGCGCACTCGGCGGCTTCAAGCGCCTCGTCGAAAAGGACGCCGCGCTCTACGGCCGCGCGCGTCAGGTCACCTTCCCGGTCATGCAGGCGGGCCAGGCCGGCGTTCCGAACGGCAGCGCCGACGTCGTCCTCACTTTCCGCAATGTCCACAACTGGGCTATGGGCGACCAGCCTTACGCCGACGTCGCCTTCAAGCAGATCTTCGCCATGCTGAAGCCCGGCGGCGTGCTTGGCGTCGAGGAGCATCGCCTGCCCGAAAGCGCCGACAGCGCCCGGGAAAAGGCGAGCGGCTACCTCAAGGTCTCGACCGTCCGTCGCCTCGCCGAACAAGCCGGCTTCCGTTACGCGGGATCGAGCGAAATCAACGCCAATCGCAAGGACACGGCAAACTGGCCCGATGGCGTCTGGACCCTGCCCCCGACGCTCCGCCTAGGCGACAAGGACCGCGCCAAATATCTCGCCATCGGCGAAAGCGACCGCATGACCCTGCGCTTCGTAAAGCCGCGCTAGGGAGCTTATTTCACCTCGATCATGCGCTTGCCTTCGGGCACCTTCGGATTGGTCGCCAGCCATGCCTCCAGCGCATCGAGGTCGAGGCCGCCGTCCTGCGCATCCTTGCCCGAGGCAAGCACGGTATAGCCGTCGCCCCCGCTGGCGAGGAAGTTGTTCACGGTCACCCGGTAGCTGCGCGCCGGGTCGATCGGCTTGCCGTTCAGCGCCATCGCCAGCACCCGCTGCCCGTCGGGCCGGCGCCGGTCGAAGCGATAGGTGAAGCCCTGTGACGGGATCAGCAGCGAGGTCGCCAGCACCTTGCCGTTGACCTCGCGGAAGCCCTGTTCGAGCAGCGCCTTCAGCTGCGCCCCGGTCAGCGTCTTCGATACCAGGCTGTTCCCGAACGGCTGGGTCGCGAACGCCTGGCCAAAGGTGACGCTTCCGTCCGGCCCGGGGACGAGATCGGTGCGCACCCCACCCGAATTGAGGAAGGCGATCTCCGCCCCGCCCTTGCCCGGTGCGCGGGTGGCGGCCAGCTGCGCATCGGCGATGAGTTCGCCCGCCGGGCTGTCGCCATCGTCGGAGTCCTTGAGCACGGGTCCGGACAGGCGCCCGACCACCCGCTCCGACGCGGGCCGCGCCGCCGCGGCATAGCGATCGACCAGCGCCTGCACTTCCGGATCACGCTCGGCAAGGACGGGCACGTTGTTCGCCCGCGCCGCGACCAGTTGCCTGGTCGCGGGATCGAAGTTGAGCCGGATGTCGGTTACCAGATAGCCGTTCTTGCCCGCGCTTGTCAGCAGCCGCGGCGCACCGTTCGCTTCAAGCTCGCAGGCGTAAGCGTGATGCGTATGCCCGCTCACCACCACCCGGATCGCGGGATCGAGCTTGCTGAGGATCGGCAGGATGTCACCCGACAATCCGTCGCACCCGGTGGCGTCATAGATGGGCTTCACGTAGCCGCCCTGGTGAATCAGCAGCACGATCAGGTCCGCGCCCTCGGCCTTGAGCCTGGGCACCTCGGCATTGGCGGTCGCCGCCTCGTCGGCGAAGGTCAGCCCCGCAACCCCAGCCGGGGTCACCAGCGTCGCTGTGTCCTTCAGCGGCAAGCCGATGAAGCCGACCTTGACCGGCCCCAGCTGGCGAATGACGCTTGCCGGAAACAGGCTGGTCCCGCCCTGCGTCAGCACATTGGCGGCAAGATAGCGAAACTTCGCTCCGTCGTGCGGCTCGACCGCGCATGGCACCCGCGTGGTGAGCTTCTCGCAGCCGCCATTCTGCATTCGCAGCAGCTCTGCGCTGCCCTTGTCGAACTCGTGGTTGCCGACCGCCGCAATCTCTAGGCCGACCATGTTCATCGCCTTGATCGTCGGCTCGTCGAGGAAATAGGCCGACACCAGCGGGGTCGCCCCGATGAGGTCGCCCGCCGCCACCGTCACGCTCTGTTGCCCGAAGCGCAGCCGCTTCAGCGTCGCCGCCAGCTGCGCCGCGCCGCCCGCGCGGATTTTCGTGGTGGTCCCGTCCGGATTTCGCAGCGGAACCGGATCGCGCGGGGTTTCGAGGTTTCCGTGAAAGTCGTTCAGCCCCAGAATCTGCACCTCGACAGCTGCCGCCGTCGCCACTGCGGCAACCGGGGCGGACGGCCGCTCGACCGTCGCGCAGGCCGCCAGCCCAGCGCTAGACGCGAGCAGCAAAAGGCGTGAAATTCGTCCGTTCATCAAATACGTCCAGTCCTTCGCGGCGTTTGAGCGCCCCTACCACGACATAGGTGACAGGCGTGAGAATCGCCTCCCAGCTCACCTTCAGCGCCCATTGCGTCAGCAGCACCTTGATGACCAGATCATTGGTCCACCCCGCCGCGCCCCAGAAGGCGAGCGGATAGAAGATCAGGCTGTCCACCCCCTGCCCCGCGATCGTGCTGCCGATGGTGCGCGTCCACAGATGCTTGCCGCCGGTCCACACCTTCATCCGCGCCAGGACGAGCGAATTGACGAACTCGCCCGCCCAGAAAGCGATGATCGAGGCGAACACGATCCGCGGCACCTGCCCGAACACCTGTTCGTAGGCGCCCTGCCCGGTCCAGTCGGGCGCCGGCGGAAGCGCGACCACGACCCACGCCATGAACGCCATGAACAGCAATGCCGCCGTTCCCACCCAGATGCAGCGCCGCGCCCGGGCATAGCCGTAGACCTCGGTCAGGATGTCGCCGATCACATACCCAAGGGGAAAGAACAGGATGCCCGCGCCGAACGGCCATAGCCCGACCATCGGCAGGTCGATCTGCGCCACCTTCCCTGCGCCAAGCACGTTCGACAGCAGAAGGATGCTGACGAACGCCGCCATGACCAGGTCGAAATAGCGCAAGGAACGCCCGTGCAGGCTCGCCGCTTCGACCTTTTCGACTTCTTTCATGTGCTGCCTACCCCGTCACGCTGTCGCCGCAGGAAAAATGGAAGCACGGCAACGGGTCAAGCCCGGGGTGACGAAAGGAGAGGCCAGTCCTAAACAGCCCGCATGACCGACGCCGACCTCATCCAAGCCGCCCGCACCGCTGCCCTCAAGGCCTATGCCCCTTATTCGGGCTTCTCGGTCGGCTGCGCGATCCTCAGCACCGACGGCCGGCTCGTGACCGGCGCCAACATGGAAAACGCCTGCTACCGGCTGGGCATCTGCGCAGAACAAAGCGCGCTCACCACCGCGCAGCATGCCTTCGGTCTCCAGCACATCGCCCGCATCGCGGTCGCGGGCGGCGACGGTTCGGGTGAAGCCTTGACCGGCCAGCACAGCGTCACCCCGTGCGGCGGCTGCCGCCAAGCCCTGCTCGAGGCAAGCCAGCTTGCGGGCCGAGACTTCGAGATCATCTGCGCCAGCGGTGATGGAAGCACGCATCAGCGGCTCACGCTTTCGACCCTCATTCCGCATGGTTTCGGCCCTGCCAGCCTTGCCGATGCGTCCGCTCGGTAACGCTCGCCCGGATACTTTCGCACTCACTTGCTGGCTAATGGCTCGTTTACCAAATCGTCGCTAAGCGCCCTTCTGCTTAGCGAAAGGGCAAGCGAGTGAATGAGCGTGCGTTGCAAGACGAACCGGGCCGGCTGCGTGCCCTCCAGCGGTTTGTGTTCAAGGATCACAGCGACGACCCGGCCCTCCACGCCCTGACCTCCCTGGTCCGCGACGTTCTCGGGGTCGATGTGTGCGGCGTCTCGCTGCTCGATGGCGACCGGCAATTCTTTCACGCCAAGAGCAGCCCCGGAACGGCCGAGGCTTTGCCCCGCGTCCACGCGCCCTGCGATCACGCCATCCGCAGCCGCGATGTCCTCATCATCCCCGACGCGCGGGAGGACCACCGGCTGAGCGACAATCCGCTTGTCACCGGCGAACCGCATATCCGAAGCTATGCCGGGGCACCGCTGACGACGCCCGACGGCTACAATCTCGGCGCGCTGTGCGTGCTCGGCGCAAGCCCACGCCTGTTCCAGGCTGACGAGATCGCCCTCCTCCAGCGCTTTGCCGGCCTCGTCATCAACCAGCTCGAGCTGCGCACCCTCGCCCAGCGCGATTGCCTGACCGGCTGCCTCAGCCGCCGCGCCTTTCTCGAACTGGCCGAAGCCGCGCTGCGCGGGCGCGCTGCCGACGGCGCGGGGTCGGCACTGCTGCTGTTCGACCTCGATCACTTCAAGGCGATCAACGACACGCACGGTCACCCGGCGGGCGACCAGGTCCTGCGCAGCGTTGGCGCGGCCGTTGCGGCGATCATGCGCAAGGGCGATCTGTTCGGCCGCATCGGCGGGGAGGAATTCGGCATTCTCCTCACCGACGTCGATACCGCCGGCGCGCACAGCATCGCCGACCGCATCCGCCTTGCCATCAGTGCCCTTGGTCAACCGACCTGCCTGCCGGTCAGCACCAGCATCGGCCTGACGCCGGCCAGCGGAGGGATGGACCTGTCTCTTCTCCTGGAACGCGCCGACGAAGCCCTTTATCGCGCCAAGCGGAACGGCCGGAACCGGGTCGAGATGGCCTAGCCCTCCCGACGGGTTCAGCGGGCGACCGCCCTCGCCCCCGGGCGGCGGGGATCGTCACCGCCGAGGAACAGGCCCTTGTCGATCATGATCGACTGGGCGCTTCCCATCGTCTCGTCCGACTTGATGCGGTGGCCCATCGCCTTCAGCGAGACCACCGTATCCGGATTGAAATTGGGCTCGACCATCAGCGTGTCGGTGGTGCCCTGGTGGATACGTGGCTGGTGGGTGGCTTCCGCGACGTTCAGGCCGAAGTCGATGGTGTTGACCACCAGCTGCAGCACAGTGTTGATGATGGTGCTTCCGCCCGGCGTTCCGGTGACCAGCCACGGCTTGTCACCTTTGAAGATGATCGTCGGCATCATGGTCGACAGCATGCGCTTGCCCGGCTGCATGGCGTTGAGCGGTGGGGGAAGGCCGGCCTTTCGCGCCTCGACCGCCTCCTCGTGGCTGAAATTGTTCATCTGGTTGTTGAGGAGAATTCCGGTCCCCTCGATCATCACGCCCGAACCGAAGTCAGACCCCAGCGTGTAAGTGGTGCTGACGACATTGCCGTCCCCATCCGCGACCGAGAAGTGGGTGGTTTCCTTGCTTTCGAAGCGGAACGGATCGCCCGCCCCCATCTCCTTGGCCGACCGGGCCTTAGCCCGGTCGATCATCTGGGCGCGCTCAGCCGCATAGGCCTTCGACGTGAACCCGCGCACCGGTGCGGTGACGAAGGCGGGGTCGCCCAGCGAACGATAGCGGTCAGCATAACCAAGCTTCATCGCCTCGGCCATCAGGTGCAGCGACGCGGCGGAACCTGCGCCGAGCGGCTTCAGGTCGAAGTTCTCGAGGATGTTGAGCATGTTAATAAGGGTCGCTCCGCCTGCACTGGCCGGCGGCGTGGTGACGATCTTGTAGCCGCGGTAGCTGCCCACCAGCGGCTCGCGCTCGATCGCCCGGTAGGAAGCGAGGTCCTCCAGCGTGATGATCCCGCCGTGGCGCGCCATGTCGGCGGCGAAGCGCTTGGCGACCTCGCCCCGGTAATAGGCATCGGCGCCGCCCTTCTGGATCTGGCGCAGGGTCCAGGCCAGCGCCGGGTGACGGAAGCGCTCGCCCGGTGCGTAAAGGCTGCCGTCCTTCTTGTAGAAGGCTGCCTTGGCAGCCGCGCTGGTGGACAGCCTTTCCTTGCCCCACCCGAACACGAAGGCTTCGTCGTGCGACAGAACGATGCCTTTCTCGGCAAGGTCGATCGCCGGCTGAACCACCTGCGCCCACCGCAGCCGCCCGTATTTGGTCTGCGCGAGATAGAGGCCCGCGACCGTCCCCGGGACAGCCGGCGCCAGATAACCCCGGCTCGCACCGGCGCTTTCCTTGCCCTTGGCATCGATAAACAGTTCAGGCTTCGCCGCCCGCGGCGCGACGCCGCGGAAGTCGATCACATGCACCTTGCCGGTTCGGGCGTCGTACAGGGTCATGAAGCCGTCGCCGCCGATGTTGCCGGCCCGCGGCAGCGAGACCGCCAGGGCGAAGCCAATGGCGACCGCCGCGTCCACGGCATTGCCGCCCCGCCGCAGGATGTCGGCCCCGACGTCGCTTGCGATGCCGTTCTGCGAGACGACCATCCCGCGCGATCCGACCGTCGGCGAATGGATGCTCGGATATTCGAGTAGCTGCTTCTGCTGCGCGGCCGCGGGCGAGATCGCCAGCGAAAGCGAGGCAAGAACGATTAGGACGCGGCCTATGAACATGTTGGCTCCATTCAGAAGGATCAAACGGGACACGCCCAGTCGGCACGCCGCGGTTTGCGAAGGAATTGACCGGCAAGCGCCCCGGTCGGCTGTCCGCCATCGACCGCCAGCTTCCCGTTCACGACCACCGTGCTGACGCCCGTGGCCAGCGCTTCGGGCTCGTCATAGGTCGCGCGCGCCGCATAGTGGCGGGGATCGAAGGCGATCACGTCGGCGGCATTGCCGATGGCGATCGTCCCGCGCGCCGGAAGTCCGAAGATCGACGCGGTGAGGCCACTCGTCCGGTTCACGAAAACCTCTGGGCTCAGCATTTTGCGCTCCGCCACGAACTGCTGCCAGCGCAGCGCGAAGCTGCCGAACTTGCGCGGGTGGCCATCGACCGCGTCCGAACTGCCGACCACCCATGGCTGGCGCGCAAAGGCGTCGATGTCGGCGGCGATCATGTTGAACGAGGCGACCGGCGCGTCGCCTTCCTCTTGGAGGATCCTCACCGCTGCGCTGACCGGGTCGACTTTCCACTCGGCCGCCACCGCGTCGAGCCGACGCCCGCGCTGCTTGCCGCCGATGATCAGCAGGCTGCCAGCGCCGCCGCGCCGCCGTAGATTGTCGCTCATCGCGCTCCGCAGCCGCCCTTGCAGCGCAGGGTCGGCGAGCCGCGTGGCAAGTTCGCTGCGCCCGCCTTCGAGCGCCCAGCGCGGGACAAGCGCGCTGGTGATCCGGGTGCCCGATGCGGTCCACGGATATTGATCCGCGGTGACCCGCACCCCGCTTGCCTGTGCCGCCTCGATCTGGCGGATGACGGCGGGCGCCTTGCCGTGCGCGTCAACGCCAAGCGCCTTGATGTGGGCGATGTGGACGGCAAGCCCCGCCGACCGCCCGATCGCGATCGCCTCTCCGACCGCGGCCTCGAGCCCGATATTGTCCGAGCCTTCGTCGCGCAGGTGCGTCTCGTAAAGCCCGCCGCGTGACGCCGCCTCGCGTGCCAGGGCAACGACCTCGTCGGTCTTCGCAAAGCTCTGCGGCGCGTAATAAAGCCCTGCCGAGAAACCGAGCGCGCCCGCGCACATGCCGCGGGCGACCAGCGTCTTCATCCGCTCCAGTTCCGCCGTCGTCGGCGCCCGGCCGTTGTCGCCCAGCACCTCGCGCCGAACCGATCCAAATCCGATGAAGCTCGCGACATTGACGCCCGTCCCGCCGCTTCGCGCCAGCGCGTCCATCTGCCCGAGGCTGCCCGACCCGTCGTTCCCGACGAACACGGTGGTCACCCCCTGCATCAGGTGGTTGAGCGCGGCCCTCCGCCCGGCGTCGCCGGCGGACAGATCATCTGCCGAATGGGTATGCGGATCGATCAGCCCGGGCGTCACGAGCAGCCCGCGCGCATCGATCGTCCGCCGCGCCGCCCGCCGTTCCCGCCCGGCGTCGCCGAGGAAGGCGATACGCTCCCCGCTGATCCCGACGTCGAGGCGCCGCGCCGTGGCGCCCGTCCCGTCGATCACCGTCCCGCCGACGATCAGGAGGTCGAGCGGCGCCGGCTGCGGGCCTACCGACGCGCAGCTGGTCAACAGCACCGTCCCCGCCACCAGCAGCATGGCCTTGCCGGCGCCGCTCACCCTCAAAGGCTCTTCGACAGCTCGATATAGACGAACCGCCCGATCGCATTGTGCAGCGAACCTAGGAAGCCGAAGTTGCTGGAATAGACCGGCGGGTCCTTGTCGAAGAGGTTGCGCGCCCCGACCCGGAAGCGCGTCTCGCCACCGAATGCATCCTTGCGCAGAACGATCTCCCCATAGGTGCTGACCGTGGTCCAGCTCGGCAGCGTGAAGAGCTTCCCGTCCACCGGCGCTGGGCCGGTATCCACGACCGAGCTTACGTAATTGACTAGCACACCCGCCCGCAGCGGCCCCGCGCGCCAGGTCAGGTTACCGCTCGCCCGCCACAGCGGATTGCCGTTCTGCCGCAGTAGGCTGTTCGCACCGGCGATCGTGATCCCCGGTCCAAGCAACCCCGCCGCATTGGCCTCGATCAGCTTGGCCTGGATGTCGGACGGCTGCTGCTGCAGCTTGAGCAGGCGAGCGCCCGCCAACTGGATGTTGAAGGTGCCGAGTGGCGTATCACGCAGCCGGTAGCTGAGTTCGAGGTCGTAGCCGCGGATGGTGCGCGGCTGCAGGTTGAAATAATCGTCCTGCACATAATCGAGCTGCCCGACCGTCTGCCCTGCCGCCGGCGCGAGGCGCACCACGTTTGGATTGCTCGACCCCGTCCGGCGCAGCAGCAGGTCATAGAGAATCTGGTTCTGCGCGCCCTGGATGCCGATCACGCCGCGCTGCTTGATCTGCCAATAGTCGGCGGTGATCACGAGGTCGCGGAGCGGCGGCGGCTGGAGCACGATGCCGGCCGACAGGTTGCTCGCTTCTTCGGGCCGGAGATTCCGGTTGCCCGACCTTACCTCAAGCGTGCTGACCCCGGTGCATGGGGCACTCAGATTGGTGATGCGGCAGAAGGCGAAGTCGGTGCGGGTGTTCGCCACCTGCGTCCCCGCGCTGTAGAATTGCGGCAGGTTCGGCGCGCGGAAGCTTTCCGACCACGACCCGCGCAATCTTACCCCTTCGAACAGGTCCCAGCTCGCCGCCACCTTGGGCTTCAGGACATTGCCGAAATCGGAATAATGCTCGTCACGCGCGGCCAGCTGGAGGTCGAGCGAGCGGATCAGCGGAACCCGCATTTCGGGCGATACCAACGGCACTGCGAATTCGAGGAAGGCCGAAGCGATCGTGCGATTGGCGCTGACGTCCGGCGCCGGGCTCGCCCCGAGGATGTCGGTCCCGTATTTACGCCCGGTGACGATGTCGGTGTAGGTGATGCTCCCGTCGAGCCGGGCGTCGCGATCGTCACGGTAGGTCTCGCGGCGCAGCTCGACCCCCGCCGCGAAGCCGACGTTGCCGCCAGGCAAGGCGAACAGCCGGGCGTTGGAGATCTTGGCGTCCGCCGTCACCAGCGAGGTGGTGCTGATCCGGTGGACGTCGACCAGGAACGAGCGGATCGTGGCGAGGTCGCTGGGCGTCGCATCGCCAAGCGAGAAGCTTGGCTGCGAGCCGCCGTTGAACGGGTTGTACGCATCGGGCGTCGACTTCGCGAGCGCCTGCTGGAAGAGCGTGTTGCTGACCGCGTTCTTCGTATTGTCGTCGGTCCGCGCCCATGAATAGCTGAGCGCCGATTCCCAGTCGAAATTGCCGAAGTCGCCGCGCGCGCCGCCCAGCAAGCGGACCGAATCGTCGGTCACCGTAAAGGTGCGCGGGCCGGTATCGACCGGGCGGTAATTGACGATCGTCAGCGGCAACCCGGCGGTCGGTACGTTGACGAGGTTGGGCAGCCGGTTCGGGTTGGCGACGCCGTTGATCGTGGTCGCACCGAACGGATTGTAATAGTTGCTTGCCGGAATGCTGATCTGCGCGCTCGACAGCGGAGCCGACTGTTCGCGCTGCCCGTCGAGGACGGCGCGATAATAGCCGGCTTCGGCGAACAGTTCGACATTACCGAGGTCGTGGCTCGCCGTACCGAACAGATTGTACCGGTCGAGCCCGCCGCGGATCGTGCGGTCAGGGTTTTCGTCGTATCGCAGCACGCGCGACGTCGCGCCAGTAATGCCGCCAGAACGCAGGCACAGGTTGCCGTTGTAGACCGTGCTGGAACAGCCCGCTGCCGTGTTGGACACCGGTTCGACATGGAAGGCGCCCGACGTCGTCAGCGCAACCGTTCCCTGGCGCACCGCGGTGCTCGTCGGGATGACCGTGAATGAGCCGAACGGCGAGGAGGTCGAGCGATTGTCGAACGCGGTGTCGCCAGCATAGGGCGTGTCCGCGACCCGCGCGCGATGATCTTCGCTGGCGGTATAGTCGCGCTCGCTGGCGAACAGGGGTGTGCGCTTGGTATAGCTTCCGAACAGCATCACCCGCGTGTCGGAGCCGAGCTTGGTCCCGGCCTTGAAGCCCAACGTCGTCTCGTCGGTCCCGTCGGCAAAGCCATAACGGCCGTCCAGTCGAAGCCCCTCGTAGCGCGTGTCGAGCACGATGTTGACCACGCCGGCAACCGCGTCAGACCCGTAGATCGCGCCCGCACCGTCGCGCAGCACTTCCACCCGCTTGGTCGCGCCAAGCGGAATGGCGTTGGTGTTGGCCGTCTGCACGGGCACGAAATTCTCGGTCTGGGTACCCGGCGTCGGCACCATCCGCCGCCCGTTCAGCAGGACCAGCGTGTTGCCGGTGCCAAGGCTGCGCAGGTTGATCGACGTATTGTCGCCGCGCGCGTCGTTGAGGTTGCCCGTGGTTCGCGCTTCCTGGAACTGGACGTCGCCAGCCTGCGGGATCGACCGGAACAGGTCGTCGCCCGACACCGAACCGACCGCGTCGATGCGATCCTGTCCGACCACCGTGACCGGCAGCGCGCCGGTCGGCTCGGCCCCGCGGATCTGGGTGCCGACGACTACGATCTCCTGCTCGGCAGGCGTCTCGACCGGCTGCGCGGTGGATTGCGCATTCTCGATCTTCTGCTCGGCGGCCGAAGGGGTGCCCGTCGGCGTCGAGACCGGCTGCGCCGCCTGCGCCTGTGTTGGTGCACAGGCAATCATCGATACGCCGCACAACCACGATATGCGAAAGACTTGCCTTGTCATTGCTGCCCCCTGGATTTTCAGCGCCGGTGCCCCCGGGCGCGTCTATTGGGGACAAGCTGACAGCCAATAGAGGTGGCTGCAAGTGCGCCTTTTACGGCCGCTCACCTTATTCGGCTGACGTCAGGCTGCGCTCTGCCCATCACGCCGGGCAGGCAGGCGCCTTGCTTCATCGCAAAAATCGGGCGTTAGTCCGGTCGCCTCCCAATAGGCGGAAAAGCCGAGGTCGCGGCACAGTCCGGCGAACTCTGGCAACGCGCGCAAATCCTGCGCGCAAGGGAGGAACAGGAACTGGGTGATTCGCCGGAATTGGTCAGAAACGCGGGCGTCCTCCGGCCCGGTCCAGATCGGCGTCGCCGCGCTCCCCCGCCCCAGGTAATAGGCGTAAGCCAGATCGAGCGCCCGCCGGGTGTCGCCCAGCGACAGCAGCGCCATCAGCGCCGCAACCGCGATCGCCGGCCCCCGCGCGACCATAGCGCTGGCACGCTCGGCGAGCCGTTCGCACTCTTCGTCCGACACCGGCCGCTCCTGGACCGCGGCCACACCGTGCAGCAGGTCGACCATCGGCTGTGGCAGCGGCGGGCGCATCCGCTCGTCATCGACCAGGCGCAGCGCCTGGCCCCCACGGCCCGTGAACAGCAGGGTCCAGTAGCGCGCAAGCCAGATGCCGGGATGGCGCGGCCAAAGCTGGAGCGCGCGCATCGCGACCCGCTCAAGCTCCTCTACCTCGCCGAAATTCCACAGGTGATACATCCGCTTGTAGTAGAAGGTTGCGGCCAGCGGATCGGCCTCGATCAGTTCCGCGATGATCGGCCGCGCCGCGCTGGGGCGCCCAGTCATCATTTCCAGCATCGCAAGATCGTGCCGGGCCGGAACATGCCCGGGATCGAGCTCGAGCACGCCCAGCAGGCGTCCGCGCGCCGCTTTCCAGTCCCCGAACATCGGCATTACGCCGGCCCGCGCGGACAGCGCATCGCTCTGCGCCGGATTGATCGAAAGCGCGCGGCGAATGGCGGCCTCGCAGGCCTGCAGCAGTTCCGCGCTTTGATCGGGCTTGGCATATTCCACGGCCTTGCGCAGCAGTAGCGCCTTCAAGCCCCAGCCGCGCGCGTCGCCAGGCTCTTCGGCAAGGGCACGATCGAGCGCCCGGATCGCGTCCAGGTCAGCGACGGGAAGGCCGATCCGCCAGCAATCGAGGGCGGCGGCGGCGGCTTCCTCCATTGGTGCCCCCGGCCCGTGCGGACCTGCCTCGGTGATATTCCGGCGCAATACGTATCCGGTGCGCGGAATGGTCTCCAGTTCGATCGCCGTGCTGCCCACCGCCCGGGCGATCTGCCGCACCCCCGCAATCGCCCTGTTGAGGCTGTCGTCCCCGACGCTCGCCCCGCCCCAGCATTCCTCGAACAGCTCGCGGCGGGTGACCACCTGCCCTTCGGCTGCAAGCAGCCGCAGGAAGACGCGCATGAAGATCGGTTCGACATTGTGCTTGCCCGCGGGTCCTTCGACCAGCCGGCGCGACGGGCTGATCTTCAGGTCGCCGATCGAGAAATCATTCTGGGCGGGAAGGTCAGACGTCGTGAGCAAGCGAGACAGGTCCCCTTGGCGATCAGCTTTGCATCATAAGATGATCATGGCAAACCGGCCCGGCGCACAGCAAGCCGTCCTCCTCGCAACAGGAGAACGCTCATGAAGAAGCTGATCACGATCGCCGCGCTTGCGGCACTTTGCGGCACCTTGCCGGTCATCGCACACCCGACCAATGTCGCCTACGCCTCGCGCGGCGAATGCGAAGCGGCCGCGGCCGAATCCGCCAAGCGCGACCGCGAACGGCTGGTGGCGCTCGGCATCTTCAAGACCATTGGCGCGGCGCAGAGCACATTCCACGACGACTGGCAGTGCGAATATGATCGCGATGACGACGCCTGGTACATCGTCGATCACCGCGGCGACTGATTGCTAATTTCTCAGATGCGCCCGCCGCACGTCAGTCGTGCGGCGGGCGCAATTACTCAGGCGAGCTTGATCTCGCGCAGCCGCTCCAACAGGTAATCGTGGCTGCTGATCGGCGGCCACTTCGGCTCCTCGCCCGCGGGCACCGTGCCGGGCAGGGCCTCGATAGTGAAATCGGGGCGGAAGTGGAGGAAAAAGGGCATCGAATAGCGCGCGTTGCTGGCCCGGTCGGGGGTCGGGTTGACCACCCGGTGCGGGGTCGAACGGAGCTTCCCGTTGGTGAGCCGCTGCAGCATGTCGCCGATGTTGATGACCAATTCGCCGGGCTTCGGCGACACCGGGATCCAGCGCCCGTCGCGGGTCTTGAGCTCGAGGCCCGCTTCCTCGGCACCGAGCAGCAGGGTGATGGTGTTGATGTCCTCGTGCGCCCCGGCGCGGATATGCTCGCCGGTCGCTTCCTTCTGCGGCGGATAGTGCAGCAGGCGAAGCACCGAATTGCCGTCGCGGACGGTGTCGGTGAAATAATCCTCGTCGATTCCGAGGTAGCGCGCGATCGCCTTCAAGACGGTGACGCCCGTCCGGTCGAACGTGTCGTAGAGCTCGAGGAACGTCTCTTTGAACCCCGGCACCTCGTCCGGCCAGACGTTGTCGGCCATGACGTCGCGGAAGCTGTGGCCCGGGGTCAGCTCGCGGCCGACATGCCAGAATTCCTTGAGGTCATGGGCCTTGGCGCCCTTGGCAGTCTCGATCCCGAACGGGGTATAGCCCCGCGCCCCGCCGCTCCCGAGGGCATAACTGCGCTTCACCTCTTCCGGCAGCGCGAAGAAAGCCCTCGCCTTCTCCTCGGCCCGCGCGATCAAATCGTCGGGGATTCCGTGGTCGGCAAGGACAGCAAAGCCATATTCCTCGAAGCTCTTGCCCAGATGCTGGGCGAAGGCGTCGCGGTCGGCCTCGGCTTCCTTCAGGGAAACCGAAGCGATGTTGTCGAGCATATCCGTGGTCATAGAAGTCCCGTCGTTGGCGAGCGCGGCGAAGCGATCCAGCCGCGCGGTCATGGATGCTTCGCTACGCCTGCAATGACAGAAATCAAGTGCTTACGGCAGCATGATCCCGGCCAGCGCCGCGCTCATCAGGTTGGCGAGGCTGCCCGCGAGCAGTGCCTTGAGGCCAAGCCGCGCGATCACCGGGCGCTGGTTGGGGGCAAGCCCGCCGGTCACCGCCATCTGGATCGCGATGGAAGAAAAGTTGGCAAAGCCGCAGAGCGCGAAGGTGACGATCGCCCGGCTGCGGTCGCTGAGCAGCGCCGCAGGGCCGCCGGCATTGCCAAGCTCGATGAAGGCGACGAATTCGTTGAGGACGATCTTGGTCCCGAACAGGCCGCCAGCGGTCCCGGCCTCGGTCCATGGAACGCCGATCAGGTACATGATCGGCTGGAACAGGAAACCGACCAGCCGCTGGAAGCTGAGATCCTGCAGCCCGAACCAGCCGCCCACTCCGCCAAGGATTCCGTTGGCGAGCGCGACCAGGGCGACAAAGGCCAGCACCATCGCGCCGACCGCGACCGCCAGCTTGACGCCGGTCTGCGCGCCCTGGGCGGCGGCCATGATGATGTTGGCGGGCTTCTCGCCCTCTTCGAAAGTCTCGGCGATCTCGATCGTCTCGGCCGGCGGGCCAGCTTCGGCGCGGGCCTCGGCAGTGGTCGGCGCCGTGAGATCGCGTGCGTCCGGCATAATGATCTTTGCCATCAGGATGCCGCCTGGCGCCGACATGAAGGCGGCGGCGAGGAGGTAGGGCAGATAAGTCTCGCCAAGCAGGCTCGCATAAGCCGCGAGGATGGTCCCGGCGACGCCGGCCATGCCGACCACCATGAGGGTAAACAGCTGCGGCGGTGTCAGGCCCGCAAGGTAGGGCCGCACAACCAGCGGGCTTTCCGACTGGCCGACGAAGATATTGGCGGCGCTGCCAAGCGCCTCGACCCGGCCGACCCCGGTGATCCAGCCGATCGCCCCGCCGACCCAGCGCACGACGCGCTGCATGACACCGAGATAATAGAGGATCGAGACCAAAGCGGCAAAGAAGATGATCACCGGAAGGGCGCCGAGCGCAAAGGTCTGGTAGAGTGCCGGGTTCTTGTCGGGCGGGCCGAACAGGAAGGCCGTTCCTTCGCCGGCATAGCCGAGCAGGTTGGCCACCCCCTGCGCCATGCCCTGGATCGCGGCCCGGCCCCACGGCGTGTAGAGTACGAGGAAGGCGATCACGGCCTGCAGCGCGAAGGCAGATCCGACAACGCGCAGGCGAATCGCCTTGCGGTCACTGGAGAAAAGAAAGGCGACCAACAGGATCGCGACGATCCCGAGCAGACCGAACCAGTGACTCATTCAACGCTTCCCCACCCCGGCGTCATCGCGAACCCGAAGGATCGAATGACGAACTTTCGTCCTGCTTACCAGACCATGCCCTGCGTAGCGCTTCGCGCTGCTTCGTCCAGCCTGTCGATCGCTTGCGCCGGGCTGTCGGCCATCAGCAGCTGCGCACGGCGCGCCGGCGACAGGAAGCCCTTGGCCGAGACATGATCCATGAACGTGCCAAGCCCGGTCCAGAATCCTGCGACGTTGAGCAGGCAGAATGGCTTGGCGTGATAGCCCAGCGCGTTCCAAGTCCAGGCTTCGAAAAGCTCGTCGAGCGTACCAATCCCGCCGGGCAGGCAGACAAAGGCATCGCACAGCTCGGTCATCTTCGCCTTGCGCTCGTGCATGCCGGCGACCTGATGCAATTCGGTGAGGCCATGGTGCGCGACTTCCTTGTCGACGAGCGCGGCAGGAATAACCCCGTGCACCTCGCCGCCCGCCTCAAGCATGGTGTCGGCGATGAGGCCCATCAGCCCAAGCTTGCCGCCGCCATAGACGAGGTGGATGCCGCGTTCGGCCATCTCGCGGATCAGGGCGACGGCGGCGTCGGCGAATAGCGGGTCGTTGCCCGGTGCCGAGCCGCAATAAACGGCGATGCGCTTGATGGTCACAGCTTTGCCAGCTCCGCAAGGTCGGCGACCGGTCGGGCGCCGAAGTGAGAGATGATCTCGGCCGCTGCGATCCCGCCGGTCTTAAGCTGTCGTTCAACACCATGCCCCCTGCAGCGCGCCGCTAGGAAGCCTGCGGCGAACAGGTCGCCGGCACCGGTCGTATCCACGACCTGCGGAACGGAGATCGCGGGCACCTCAGTTTTGGTGCCATTCTCATAGGCGACCGCCCCGGCAGGGCCGCGTGTGAAGACCAGCGTTCCGACCTGTGACGACAGTCGCGCGATCGCGCCGTCGAGGTCGGCAGCGCCCGCCAGCTGCAGCGCTTCGCTTTCGTTGGCGAAGATGAGATCGATTCCGCCTGCCGCGATGAGCTGCTGCAGCGGCTCCTTGCGGCCCGGCAGGCAGACGCTCTCGGACAGGGTGAAGGCAACGGTCCGCTCGGCGGCATGGGCGATGTCGATCGCCTTCAGCATCGCCGCGCGCGACCGCTCGGGCCCGAACAGATAGCCTTCGAGGTAGAGGATGGAGGCGGCCCGCACGGCGGCTTCGTCGACAGCCGCGGTCGGCAGGCAGTGCGCGGCGCCCGGGCAGGTGTTCATGGTCCGCTCGCCATCGGGCGTCACCAGGATGAGGCAGCGACCGGTCGATGGCCCCTCGGTCAACGGCGCCGTTTCGAACCGCACGCCGAGCGCGCGCATGTCATGGGTGAAGATGGTGCCGAGCTGGTCGGCCGCGACCTGCCCGACGAAGGCGACGTTCGCGCCCATCGCGGCCGCACCGGCCATCGAATTGGCCGCCGACCCACCACTCGTCTCACGCGCCGTTCCCATCGCGCTGTAGAGCGCGAGCGCCTGCGGCTCGTCGAGCAGCTGCATCGCGCCCTTGGGCAGGTCGAAGCGAGTCAGGAAGTCGTCGTCGCAGGTCGCGATGACGTCGACCAGCGCGTCGCCCATGGCGAGAATGTCGGTGGCATGAGGCGGGGAAGTCACGAGGGCGGGCGGTTAGGCATGCGAAAGGCCCCGGTCAACCTTCCGCACCGCGTTGCCTCAATGGTTTAGTGCGATCCGGCAAGCGCGGCCCGGCTGTGCTCCGTCAGCATCGCCAGCGCCTCGCCCAGCTTTCCCTTCTGCTCGGCCTGGCGCAGCGGCAGCACGTTATTGACGAGGATTTCCTCAGGCGTTGGCTGCCGGGCGAACAGCGCCATCACCTCGTCGGCAAAGTCGTCGAGCGGCTGGTAGCCGGGGCGGGTCGACTGCCCGGGGGTAAGGTCGGTCTGGACGCCGGGAGGAGCAAGCTCGATCACTTCGACGCGGCCGCGCAGCGCCTCGCGCAGCGACAGGGTATAGCTGTGGATGGCAGCCTTGGTGGCACTGTAGGTCGGCGTCGCCATCAGCGGCACAAAGGCAAGGCCGGACGTCACGTTGATGATCGCCGCATCGGCCTGCCCGGCGAGATGCCCGACCAGGGAATCGGTAAGCCGGATCGGCCCGAGGAGGTTGGTCGCGATCATCGCCTCCGCGTCGGCAAGGTCACGGCCGCGGTCGAGATGTTCGAAGCGCATGATGCCGGCGTTGTTGACCAGCACATTGAGGTCGGGGTGCCGCGCGATGATCGCTGCGATATTGGCCTCGAGCCCCGCCACGTCGTCGACGTCGAGCTGCTCGACATGAATGTTGTCGCGCCCGCTAGCGGTTTCTTCCAGAGCTTCGAGCCGGCGCCCGGCGACGATGACCAGGTTGCCGGCATCGTGCCAGCGCTGCGCAAGTGCACGGCCGATGCCCGATCCACCGCCGGTGAGAAGAATGGTGTTGCCGCTGGTCTTCATGCGCCGGACTCCTGATCTGCTACCTTGGCCGCGCAGGTGGTCACGGACCCGCGGTGGCACAAGGCCTCGGGCGGTTGCACTTCCCGTCCGCTTCGCTAACCCCTCGCGGCCATGACCACCGACACTTCGCCGTCCGGCCGCCTCATTGCCCCGTCCCTCTTTGCCTTCGGCATCTTTTATGGCGGGATGGTCTGTATTGCCGGCGTGCTCGGCAACAAGCAGGTCGCGCTTGGACCGCTGGCGGTCGAAGCCGGGATCTTCGCTTTCCTGCTCCTGGTCGTGACGTCGAGCGCGGTTGCCGAACTGCATGGCCGCGCCATCGCCAACAAGCTGGTGCTGTGGGGGTTCGTCCCCCTGCTCATGTCGGCGGCGCTGACGGTGCTGGTCCTCGCCCTTCCCGCTTCCGACAAGATGGAACCTGAGCGCCTGTCCTCATTCGAGACGATCATGGGGTCGAACCTTCGTATCTGGCTTGCAGGCCTCATCGCCTACGGCACCAGCCAGGCGCTGAACGTCACCATTTTCTCGGCGCTCAAGGGCCGCGAAGGCAGCCGGCTGCTCTATTTCCGCTCGGCGGTCGCCTCGGCGCTCAGCCAGATCGTCGACACCATGATTTTCATCACGGTCGCCTTCTATGGCATCTTCCCGATCGCCTCGCTGCTGGCCGGGCAGATGCTGTCCAAGGTTGTGCTCTCGATCGTGTTCGTGCCGCCACTCATTCTACTTTTCGTACGGATGGGACGCCGGATGGACGGCGCCGCCACTTGAAAATCGCGCATTAAACTGCTGTTACGCCGCCCGAGTCGCGGGGTGGCGACCGGCTGAGCGTTGCATTGCAACAACACCGATTAGGACAGTTGGTGGCATCCTCCGGGACGTCACCTTTTTGTCTTAATCTGGCCCTAGCCGCCCCGATGAACTGCACGAACAAACGTCAGTCAGTCATCCACCATCGGGGAATTCCCACGTGAAGAAGCTTCTCCTGCTCTGCTCGACCGCGGCCGCATTCGTGCCGACCGCCGCCTTCGCCCAGTCCACCGGTACGCTTGAGACCGAGAAGGAAGAGGCGATCATCGTCACCGGCACGCGCACCCGCAGTGTCGAAGGCGTGACCATTCCGGACACCACCAAGGCGCAGGCCGTCATCAGCCAGGAGCTGATCGCCAAGCAGAGCCCCGGCCAGACGATCCTCAACACCATCAACCTGGTCCCGGGCGTCAACTTCACGCAGAATGACGCATTCGGCAGCTCGGGCGGCAACATCCGTATCCGCGGCTTCGACGGCAACCGTATCAGCCTGACCTTCGACGGCCTGCCGCTGAACGACACCGGCAACTATGCCATCTTCTCGAACCAGCAGCTCGATCCCGAGCTGATCGAGCAGGTCAACGTGAACCTTGGCGTCACCGACGTCGATTCGCCGACCGCTTCGGCCGCCGGCGGCACCATCAACTATCGCACGATCCTGCCGACCCGCGACGTCAGCGCCCGCGTGACGGGTTCGCTCGGCAGCTTCGACTTCCGCCGCGTCTTCGCGCTCATCAACACTGGCGACATCAACTCGAGCGGCACCCGCGCCTTCGTCTCGGGCAGCGTTGCCCGCAACGACAAGTGGAAGGGCCCGGGCGACATCTACAAGCGCCAGCTCAACGCGCGCATCTATCAGCCGATCGGCACCAACGGCGACTTCGTGTCGGTGTCCGGCCACCTCAACATCAACCGCAACAATTTCTACCGTAACCCGACGCTGACCGACCTCCGCAACGTCCTCGGCTCGACCGTTGTCCCGACCACGGCGACCCCGGAAGCACCGCTGGTCCTTGGCGGTTACGACAATGCCCAGGGCGATCTCATCAATTCGATCGAGAACCTGGCGAACTGCAACCGTACCATCCCGGGTCCGGGCGTGCAGAACGACAATGGCGGCACCGGCCCGAACGGCACCGGCGCCAATGCGCCCGCGATCAACGGCAGCACTGCCAACAACCCGCTCAACTCGTCGAGCTGCTCGAACTACTTCAACGTGCGCGTGAACCCGTCGAACACGGGCAACATCCGCATCAATTCGCGCTTCAAGCTGACCGACGCGCTGACGCTGACCATCGACCCGAGCTTCCAGTACACGCTGGCGCACGGTGGCGGCAGCACGACGCTGGCCGAGAACAGCGCGCGCGCCAAGGGCGGTCTGCCGACTTCGCCGGGCGTCGACTTCAACCGCGACGGCGATTTCCTCGACACCATCCGCTTCTTCACGCCGAACATCACCAACACCAACCGCTTCGGCCTGACCAGTTCGCTGATCTTTGACATCAACCGCGAGAACCGCATCCGCGTCGCCTACACCTACGACCGCGGTCGGCATAAGCAGACCGGCGAGTGGGGCTTCCTGCTGCCGAACGGCGATCCGCAGAACATCATGTCGGGTCGCGACGGTCTTCCGGTCACCGACGCCACCGGCTTCAAGATCCAGCAGCGTGACCGTCTGTCGGTCGCGGCGCTGAACCAGATCGCCGGTCAGTATATCGGCCGCTTCTTCGATCGCGCCCTGCGCGTCGAGGTCGGTGTGCGCCGTCCGTTCTTCTCGCGCGAGCTGCAGACCTTCTGCCCGATCGAAGCGCGTGGTTCGGGCTTCGCCTACTGCACCAGCGAAACCAACCTGCTGTATATCAACCCGACCGATCCGGTTCCGGCCACCGGCGCGACTCCCTACTATCGTCCGTTCAAGGCGGACTATAAGTTCGGCAAGCTGCTCCCGAACGTCGGCTTCACCTACAACTTCAGCGATGCGCTGGCCGGTCTCAGCGTCTTCGGCAGCTGGGCCAAGGGTTTCTCGGCTCCGCGTACCGACAACCTGTATCGCGCTCCGATCGTGACGCTCGATCCGGAAGAAACGGACGCCTTCGACCTTGGCGCCCGCTTCACCCGCCGCAACGTCCAGGCGCAGCTGTCGGCGTGGCAGATCAACTACAAGAACCGGATCGTCAGCTCCTTCAACCAGGACCTCGGCATCAGCCTCGACCGTAACGTCGGTCGGGTCGACAGCCGCGGTATCGATGCGAACTTCGCCTGGCAGCCGGTCAAGTTCCTGAGCCTGATCGGTCTCGTCAGCTATATCGACACCGAACTGAAGTCGAACGTCCAGATCGGCAGTTCGACCGCGGCTGCGCTGCCGGCCGGGCTGATCTTCTGTGGCGCCGCGCCGACCGGCACCGCCACCGCGATCACCTGCGCTCCGACCGCCGGCAAGCAGGTTACCGAAACGCCGAAGTGGCAGTTCGGTGGTCGCGTGAACCTCGACTTCAACCCGGTCGAGCTGGGCTTCCAGTTCAAGCGGGTGGGCTCGCGCTTCGCGACCGACACCAACGACATCAAGGTCAAGGGCTACACCACCGCCGATGCGGACCTGCGTTTCGCCCTGGCTGCGATCGGCATGAAGGACAGCTTCCTTCAGCTGAACGTCACCAATCTGTTCAACGAATACTATTTCGGGAACATCTCGACCCAGATCCGGGCCGCCGACAACCCGAACTTCACCCCGGCCGCGCCGCGCACCTTCATCGCGTCGCTGAACCTCGGCTTCTAAGCCAGGGCCAGGTCAAGGAATTGGGGCGTCGCTCGAACGAGCGGCGCCCTTTTTCTTTGTCTCGGATGCGGCGCCAGAGGCCTTGTCTCCGCCCGTGCCCTGTGGCAATCGGCCGGCTTGGCACCGCGGGTATGATGTAATGGTAGCCTGAAAGCTTCCCAAGCTTTACGCGCGGGTTCGATTCCCGCTACCCGCTCCAGCCATGTCCAGAGCCTAGTCTTGCTCCGCCGCGCCAATCGGCTACATGGCGCCATGCAAGATATCGAGACAATCCTCGACGAGCTCGAAACCATTTTCGACCGCTCGGTCCTCAACCTCCGCAATGCCCTGGCCGCTTATGTCGACGACGGCATCAGGCCGGCCCCGCAGGCCCGTGCGGACGGTTGCTTCGCTTATCCCGAACTGCGGATCGACTATGATCCAGAAACGCCGCCCCCGCTGCCCGCGCGCGCGTTCGCACGGTTGAACCAGCCGGGCATCTACACCGCCAGCATCGCGCGGCCCCGCTTGTTCCGGGACTATCTGCGCACCCAGCTTCGCCACCTGTCGGACGACTATGACGTGAGGATCAGCGTCGGCCGTTCCGCCAGCGAGATCCCCTACCCTTACGTCCTTGATGCGGGCGATGACCTGAAGCTCGGCGGGATCCAGTCCGGCGAGCTCGGCCGCTGGTTCCCGACCACGGAACTGGTGCACATCGGCGACGAGATCGCCGATGGCGACTGGGACATGAGCCGTCATTCGGCCCGTCCGCTGGCGCTGTTCGATGGTCCGCGTACCGACTTCAGCCTGGCTCGCCTGCGCCATTACACCGGCACACCGACCGAGCATTTCCAGCGCTTTATCCTGTTCACCAACTATGTCCGCTATGTGGACGAGTTCGTTCGCTTTTCCGCCGAGACCCTTCGCTCGGAAGGGAGCCTCTACCAAGGCCTCAGCGTCCCCGGTGGCCGCTATGACCGCGGCTCACTCGATGGTGCGGAAGAGGAGATCGCCTCCGGCTCGTGGCGCCGGTTCCAGATGCCCGCCTATCACCTCATCGGCCCGAACGGTGACGACGGCATCACCCTGGTGAATATCGGGGTCGGCCCGTCCAACGCGAAGACGATCTGCGATCACATCGCGGTGTTGCGGCCCGAAGCGTGGCTGATGATCGGGCACTGCGGCGGCCTGCGCCCAAGCCAGACCATCGGCGACTATGTCCTCGCCCACGCCTATCTGCGCGACGATCATGTGCTCGACGGCATCCTTCCGGTCGAAATTCCGATCCCGCCGATCGCCGAGGTCCAGACCGCCCTTTTCAACGCTGCCGCCAAGGTCACGGGCGAGGACGAGGACAGCCTCAAGAAGCGGCTTCGGACGGGCACGGTCGTCACCACCGACGACCGCAACTGGGAGCTTCGCTACACCGCCAGCGCGATCCGCTTCAACCAGAGCCGGGCCGTCGCCATCGACATGGAAAGCGCGACTGTCGCCGCCCAGGGCTATCGCTTCCGCGTGCCCTACGGCACCTTGCTGTGCGTGTCCGACAAGCCGCTCCACGGTGAGCTTAAGCTCCCCGGGCAGGCCAACGCCTTCTACGAGCGCGCGATCAGCCAGCACCTGCGGATCGGGATCGAGACGCTGAACCTGCTCAAGGAAGAGGGTGACGCGTTGCACAGCCGCAAGTTGCGGAGCTTCGACGAACCGCCGTTCCGCTAGGATACAAGAAAAAGGGGGCCTGGCCCATGGCCAAGCCCCCTCCCCTGATGTCAGTTCAAGCGCTTAGCCGCGCTCACCAGCCTGGCGCTGCTGCGGGGCAGCGGGCTGGTTGGTGGCGTTGGCGAGCCAGCGGCTGGTCGCGCCGCAGCTCGACGTCGCGGTCACCGGCTGGCCGGCCTGGAACGGCTGGTTGTACGGGAAGCATTCCGAAGCGGTGCCCGTGCGCAGGCAAAGCTGCCCGGCGCTGGCGGTCCAGCTCGCCGGAACCACATTGCCGCTCGGCGTCGTGATGCTGGCTGCGCCACCCGGCTGGAACGTCACGTTGTTGACGACGCCGTTGGTCTCGACCTGAACGGTCTGACCGACGATTTCCGAACCCGGTACATATTGGGCGGCGGCACCAGTCGCGAACAGCGCGGCACCGGCGATCCCGGCAATCAAAGAGAATTTGGTCATAGCAGCACTCCCCACCTGAAGGTTCTATTCAGCCTCGCCCCCCTGTCAGGCAGACGAATGCACAGAAAATAACTCACGACCCCGTAATGAAGTTGCATTCGTATTTAGTCACCAGTGAGTCAGCGAAGCGCTTGCGGTGCCCGCCCTCGACCTTATGACCATACAAAAGCCCCGGGGGAAGATTTCTTTGTTGCAGGATCAGCATGTTGTCGTCGTCGGCCTCGGCTATGTCGGCTTGCCCCTGGCCGTCGCGCTCGCCCGGCACATGCGGGTCACCGGCTTCGACATCGATCATGGCCGGGTCGAGGAACTGCGCCGTCACGAAGATCGCACCCGCGAAGTCGAGCCCGAGCGCCTCGCAGCCTCCTCGCTGGCGCTGACTGCCGACCCTTCGGAAACGCGCGGGGCGGACGTCTACATTGTCACCGTCCCGACCCCGGTGGACAGCGCAAACCAGCCCGACCTCGGCCCGGTGCTTGCGGCGACCCGCAGCGTCGCTGCCATGCTCGATCCTGCGCGCAAGGCGGTCGTGGTCTACGAAAGCACCGTCTATCCCGGAGTCACCGAGGAATTGTGCGGCCCCGAACTCGAACGCGTCTCGGGGCTTGGCCGTGGGACCCACTTCACGCTCGGCTACAGCCCCGAACGGATCAATCCCGGCGATCGTGAGCATACGGTGGAACGGATCACCAAGGTCGTGGCGGGCGAGGATCCGAAGACCACCGCGCTGCTCACCGCCATGTACGGCGCGATGAATGGTGGTCGGATCTTCGAAGCCGCTTCGATCAAGGCCGCCGAAGCCGCCAAGGTGATCGAGAATGCGCAGCGCGACATCAACATCGCCTTCATCAACGAGATCACGCAGATCTTCGCAAAGCTCGGCCTCAGCACCTGGGACGTGCTCGAGGCGGCGCGCACCAAATGGAACTTCCTGCCGTTCGAACCGGGTCTCGTCGGCGGTCACTGCATCGGCGTCGATCCCTATTACCTCGCCGCCAGGGCCCGCGAACTGGGACACGAGCCGCGCATCATCCTTGCCGGGCGCGAAACCAACGATGGCATGGGCGCCTGGGTCGCCGATCGCCTCCATGAGCGGCTCGGCAACAAGTTGGGCCGCGTCCTCGTACTCGGGCTGACCTTCAAGGAGAACGTCCCCGACCTGCGCAACAGCCGGGTCATCGACGTCGTTCGCCGCCTGCAATGGCTCGGGCATGAGGTGCTGGTGGCGGACCCGCTGGCCGACACGGCGGAAGCCGCGCATGAATATGGCCTCACGCTCGTCGATCCAGCGGCAATGGACGACAAGGCCGATCTCGTTCTCGGGGCCGTCGCGCACGCGGATTACAAGGGCTGGAGCGAGGAGCAGGTCCGAGCACTCCTGAAGCAGGACGGACAGGTCGCCGACCTCAAGCGACTGTGGCCATGGGCGCAAGGATCGGGACAAGATGCCTGGACCCTGTAGGACCTTTCTCGCCCGGAGCGCCGACTGAATGCTCAGCTTCACACCCGTCTCACACGTGCGCCGCGCCAGCTGGCTTGGACGTCGACGGGTCCAGCTTCTCGGCGCGTTGCTGGTAGCGGCGCTACTGCCGCTGCTTTTCAGGCTGGTCGTCACGCCCGACGCGCTGTGGATTTCCTCCTTCAACGCATTCTGGGCGAACCTGGTCGCGGTCTGCCTGGCCCTTTGGCTGCGTCTGAGTGTCGAACCCTATCCCGGGATCCGCTCCAGCCTCGTCATCCTGCCGACCTGCGCGGCGGCGCATGGCGTGGTGCTGGCGTTTTTCTTCTTCACCCGCCTGCCCTACGACCGCGTCGCCTTCATTGCCGGTTTCGCGCTGCACGTAGCCTGGTTCTACTTCGTCTACTTCGCGGTCCAGCGCCGGACGATCCTGCAGATCGGAGTCGTCCCGCTCGGCGCCTGGACCAGACTGGTGGAGCTTGAGGGGGTATCGTGGATCAAGCTCGACCAGCCCGAGATGGAACTCGCCGCCCGGTGTGACGCCATCGTTGCCGACTTTTCCGCCGACCTGTCGCCGACGTGGGAAGCATTCCTCGCCGACGCGGCGCTTGCGGGGCTCATCGTCTACCAGGTGAAGCCGCTGGCGGAATCGCTCACCGGGCGCGTGGAGATCGATCACCTGTCCGAAAACAGCTTCGGTTCGCTGGTGCCGGCCCGCGGCTACTTCCACCTCAAGACCCTGATCGATTTTCTTGCAGCACTGATGTCGCTCCCGGTCCTGCTCCCCGTCATGGTGGGCGCGGCCATCGCCATCCTGCTTGACGATGGCGGTCCGGTCTTCTTCCGCCAGCGGCGCATTGGCCATCGCGGCACCCCGTTCGACGTGGTGAAGTTCCGGACGATGCGGGTCGAAACCCGAGACGCTGGGGTGGATGCTCGTCAGGCGGCGATGACCGGCAACTTCGATCCCCGCATCACCCGGGTCGGGGCATTCCTCCGCAAAAGCCGGATCGACGAATTGCCGCAGGTCTGGAATATCCTGCGGGCCGAAATGAGCTGGATCGGCCCGCGGCCCGAAGCCCAGGTGCTGAGCTTGTGGTATGTCGGGGAAATCCCCTTCTACCGCTACCGCCACGTGGTGAAGCCCGGCATCACCGGTTGGGCCCAGACGAATCAGGGTCACGTGGCCGAGGTGGAGGAAATCCACCGCAAGCTGCAGTATGACTTCTATTACATCAAATATTTCTCGCCGTTCCTCGACGTCCTGATCCTGTTCAAGACGGTGAAGACGATGATGACCGGCTTCGGGGCCCGCTGACGGCTTATTCCCTGGTGAGCAGGCGGTAGCTCCACGGCGCGAGGGTCATGCTCGTCGCCGCGTCGACCTTGACCGTCTGTCCGCCGTCGAAGTCGCGGTAGCTGCCGTCGGCCAGCCGCTCGGTAAAGTGCACCGTCTGCGGCTCGGCCGAGAAGTTGAAGACACCGAACACCCGCGCCTGTCCGGCCTGGCGATGGAAGCTGAAGACCTTCTGCGGTTTGTCGTTCACCACTCCGACCATCCGCCCGCCCCACGGGGCATTCCACATCGCCCGGTTTCGGGTCTTGAGCGCGGCGAGCCGGGTAAACAGTTCCCGGTTGGGATGCTCCCGCCAGGCAATCGGATCCTTTTCGAAGAATTTCAGCCGCCTCGTATTACCCGCTTCCTCGCCATTGTAGATCAGCGGGATGCCCTCGCCGGCAAAGGCCAGCACGTGGACGTTCTTGAGCGCTGGCCCGAACACTTCTTCACCGGTGCCGTGCCAGGCATTCTGATCGTGGTTCTCGGCATAGACCATCCGCATCGAACCGGCCGGCCATGCGCTTTCATTCTCGCTGAAATAGCCGAACAAGGCGCCCGTATCGGCCTTGCCCTGCGCAATGTCGGCCAGCGCGTTGTACCAGCCCCAGCCATAGGTCGCGTCGAACGCCTTGTAGTGAAGGTCGCGCATCTGGGCTTCGCCAAGCATGAAGACCGGCTTGATCCTGTCGGCCTCCGCCCGCACCTTCTCCCAGAAGTCGAGCGGGACGTAGGCGGCGACATCGGCGCGGAAGCCGTCGATGTCGGCCTCGCGCACCCAATAGAGCATCGATTCCGCCATATATTGGCGAAGGCCTTCCTTCGAATAATCGAAGTCGATGATGTCCGACCAATCCCACCACGGGGTAGGCCGGAAATCGCCTTTCCAGTCGCGATCGTACCAGTCGGGATGCTGGGTCACGAGCGGGTTGTCCCACGCGCTGTGATTGGCGACCCAGTCGATGATCACTTTCATGCCCTGCCCGTGCGCCGCGCGGACGAAGCTCTTGAAGTCCTTAAGGGTGCCAAGCTCGGGATTGACCGCGCGATAGTCCCTCACGCTGTAAGGAGACCCCAGCGTCCCTTTGCGGTTCTTCACCCCGATCGGCTGAATCGGCATCACCCACAGAATATCGACGCCCATCGCCTTCAGCCGCGGCAATTGTGCCTCCGCCGCCTTGAAGTTTCCTTCAGGCGTGAACTGGCGGGTGTTGATCTGGTAGATGACCGCATCCCTGGTCCAGTCGGGATGCCTGACCCCGCTCAAGTCCTTCGGCGCCCAAGGACCGGCAACGGCGGCGGACGGCAGGACGGCGGTGGCCAGGGCGGCGGCAAGGATGAGGCGCTTCATGGTCGGCAGTGAAGCATGACGCGGTGCGGCCCGCCAGCCACTGCACACGTATTCAGTGCATCGCGCGCCGCCTGTCGCTAAAGGCGCGCCATGACCGACACCATTCACATCATCGGCGGCGGCCTTGCCGGTTCGGAAGCCGCATGGCAGCTCGCTGAAGCCGGGCTCAAGGTCCGTATCAGCGAAATGCGCGGCGGCGGCGATAGCACCCCAGCCCATGACAGCGACCAGCTGGCCGAGATGGTCTGCTCCAACAGCTTTCGTTCGGACGATGCCGACAACAATGCCGTCGGCCTGCTCCACCAGGAGATGCGGCGCCTCGGCAGCCTCATCATGCGCTGTGCCGATGCGACGCGGGTCCCGGCGGGCTCGGCCCTCGCGGTCGACCGCGACAGTTTTGCAGCGCGGGTGACCGCGGCGCTTGACGCGCATCCCAACGTCACGGTGGTGCGCGAGCGGGTCGATGCCCTCCCCGACCATCCCTGCATCATCGCCACTGGCCCGCTCACCGGTTCGGCTCTCGCCGAGGCGATTGCGGCGGAAACCGGCAAGGACGCCCTCGCCTTTTTCGACGCCATCGCCCCGATCGTGCATGGCGACAGCATCGATATGTCGGTGGCTTGGAAGGCCGCGCGCTGGGGCAAGGGCGGCGATGATTACATCAACTGCCCCCTCACCCGCGAACAATATGAGGCCTTCGTCGCCGCCCTGAATGACGGCGAGAAGACCGAATTCAAGGAGTGGGAAAAAGACACCCCTTATTTCGAAGGCTGCATGCCGGTCGAAGTGATGGCGGAGCGCGGCCCCCTGACTTTGCGTTTCGGGCCGCTGAAAGGCGTCGGACTCGACGATCCGCGCACCGGGCGCTGGCCCTATGCCTGCGTGCAGCTGCGGCAGGACAATGCCAGCGGTACCTTGTGGAACATGGTCGGCTTCCAGACCAAGCTCAAGCATGCCGAACAGGTGCGCATCTTCCGCACCATCCCCGGCCTTGAGAACGCCGAGTTCGCGCGGCTCGGCGGCATTCACCGTAACAGCTTCATCCGCTCGCCCGACCTGCTCGACCGCCAATTGCGATTGAAACGCCGGCCGAATGTCCGCTTCGCCGGGCAGATCACCGGCTGCGAAGGCTATGTCGAAAGCGCCTCGATAGGACTCATGGCAGCGCGTTTCACCGCCGCAGAGGCGCGCGGGGAAACCCTCGCACCGCCGCCCAACACGACGGCCCTCGGCGCGCTGCTCGGCCATATCACCGGCGATGCCAACGCCGAAACATTTCAGCCGATGAACGTCAATTTCGGGCTGATGCCGCCCCTTCCAGAGCGGTTCCGCAAGGCCGATCGCAAGAAGGCCTACACCGACCGTGCACGCGCCGCCTTCGCCGACTGGGTGGCGGAGACCGGCCAGCAGGCCTGTGCGGTTGCCGCCTAGCTTCCCACGTCCTCGCTGATCTGGCCGATCATCGAAAGGATGCGATCGCGGATGGCGGGCGACAGCTCCTCTGGCAGCTGGGCGATCACGTCTTCCTGCGCGAGGGTGTAGCGCGACCGAACCCGAACCAGCCGCATTAGCCAGCCACCAAACAGCCGCTCGTCCACCATCCGCTCGTCACGGATCTCGATCCCGCTGTGCCGGGGATCGCGCCTGATCCGCTCGAGCAGCTCGCGAACGGCGTCGGGCGGACCTTCGATGATCTGCAGGAAGTGGGTGCCGTTGAAGATCAGGATCCCGCTGATCCCGTCGACACCGTTTAGCGCTTCGGCAGACTGGTGGATGTCGTGGACCTGCTCGGCCGTAAGGTCGAGCGCCGCGAGGCTCGTGTAGGTAATGCTGAGATAGTGCATGCAGGCCTTCCGGACCGAACGGTCCGCCAGAAGCATATCGCGCCGACATTATCTTGCCAAGTTAAGGGCTTAGTGTCGGATACCCGACAGCCGCGCTCTGCCCGCGACGATCCGAAGTGCCCGCGCCTAGCAACTGCACACCGCCTTGCGCTTGGCCGGCTTCGGCGCAGTCAGCGCATATTCCGCAGGCGTCAGCCAACCTGAGCGGTCACGATCGGCAGAAGCAAACTTGTCGACGGTCTTGACCGCCCATTCCTCGAAGCTCAGCGCACCGTTCCCGTCGCGATCGAGCTTAGCGAAGGCCTTGCGCCTCGGTTCGAACAGTTCGGCGGAAGTGATCCGCCCGTCGTCATCCTTGTCCGCCCGATTGAACCGCTTCTCTTCGCGGCTCTTCGGGCTTGCGAGCGGCGGCGCGCGGAAGTCGGCGGTCGGAACCGCGGCTGCGATCAGGGGCGCATTGCGCGTGACCGGTGGCGCAGCGGGAACGGCGGAAGCGGTGTCCGCTCTGCTGGTGTAAAAGATGATCGCGCCCGAAGAGAGAAGCAGGGCAGCGATGGCGCCGGCGACTAGGCGGGTCATGACGACCTCCCGTATAATCAGCGATCCGGCGCTGGCCTTGTCCGACTTTCCGCCGGGCTCGTCAACGCCCCGTCAGGCGGTGACGGATCAGCGTCCAGCTTCGCCCGGGCGTCGCCTCGGCTTCGGGCGGCCAGAAGCGGACGGCATCGCGGCGGCCGAGCGCATCGAGCATGGTGATGGGGCGCACGGGCCGCGCCGCCGGTGGCGGGACGAGCTTGCGCAGCCATTCGGGATTGCCCGATCGCCGCGCCAGGTCGGCACGGGAAAAGGTCTCTCCGCCAGGCACGTTGCCTTGTCCGAGAAGCTTGCCCAGCAGCGCAAACAGCGCCCTTCCGCGCGGCCCCGGATCGGGCTGTTCCTCAATCACGCCCATCCACCCCTCGGCAAGCGCGGAGCAATCGGCGCCGGTAGGGCCCGCAACCATCAGTTCGGCCGTTATCTGGCCAAGCAACGGTTCGGGCGGAGGGGGCTGAGTGTCGAGCGCCGCAAGCTGGTCCCGCCACCAGGCAAGCTTGATCGCGGCCAGCGCGGGCTGCGCCGCCCCAAGCGCAATTTCCGCAAGCCGATCGTCCAACGCGAGTGCGGTATCAAACGCCCGTCGACGCGATTCTGGCCAGTGCAGCCGGACGAGATCGCGGTCACGCATGCTCTGCTTCAGGCGACGGGGCGCCGGGCCCGAAGCGCCTGCGCCAGCGTGCCTTCGTCGAGGTAATCGAGCTCGCCCCCGACCGGCAGGCCATGCGCAAGCTGGGTCAGGCGAACGGGATATTTCTCCAGGCGCTCGGTCAGATAATGCGCGGTGGTCTGCCCCTCGAGCGTCGCGTTCATTGCCAGCACCACCTCGTCGATACCGCCGGCAGCCACGCGGCGCAGCAGCTGCTCGATCGAAAGGTCTTCGGGTCGTACGCCTTCGAGAGCCGACAATTTGCCGCCAAGCACATGAAAGCGACCGGGGAACAGCCGCGAGCGGTCAAGCGCCCACAGGTCGGACACTTCCTCAACCACGCAAAGACTCTTCTCGTCCCGGCGTGGGTCGGTGCAGATGGTGCAGGGATCGTGCGTATCGACGTTCCCGCAGATCGAGCAGACCGACAGGCGCTCCGACACCGTCTGCAAGGCCGCGAGGAGCGGCTGCAACGCGCCTTCGCGCCGCTTCATCAGATGCAGCACCGCGCGGCGGGCCGAACGCGGGCCGAGACCGGGTAGGCGGGCCAGCGCGTTGGCGAGGGCTTCGATTTCCTGGGAGGCCAATGGACTGCTTCGCTTCGCTCTCGACGACGATGAAAGACCGTCAATGCGAGGTGCGCAGCGACGAAGCAATCCAGATAGGAAAAGCGGCCTGTTTCCGCCATAGCCCGGGCCATGCGGCTCATCTTCATGGGATCACCGGCCTTTGCGGTGCCGACGCTCGACGCGCTGATCGCGGCCGGGCACGAGATTGCAGCGGTCTACTGCCAGCCGCCGCGCCCGGCGCAGCGCGGCAAGAAGCTGCAGCCGACCGCCGTCCACCAGCGTGCCGACGCCCTTGGCCTTCCCGTCCGCATCCCCGAGCGGCTGCGCTCTCCCGACGAGCACCAGGCCTTCGCCGACCTTAACGCCGACGCAGCGGTGGTCGCCGCCTATGGTCTCCTTCTGCCGCAGGCGATCCTCGATGCGCCGGAGCTGGGCTGCCTCAACGTCCACGCCAGCCTGCTCCCGCGGTGGCGCGGTGCGGCCCCGATCCATCGCGCCATTCTTGCCGGAGACGAGGAGACCGGAGTCACCATCATGCAGATGGAAGCCGGCCTCGATACCGGCCCGATGCTGCGGGAGGGGCGCACAACCATCGGCACCAAGAATGTCGGCGAACTGACCGACGAATTGGCGCAGATGGGTGCGCGGCTGATGATCGAGGAACTCGCCTCCCCCTCGTCGCCGAGGATTCAGCCGGAGGAAGGTGTCACGCTCGCCCCCAAGATCACCAAGGCGGAGGCGCGCATCGACTGGACGCGCGCCGCTGCGTTCACGGAGCGCCAGGTCCGCGCCTTCGCGCCCGCTCCTGGGGCCTGGTTCGAAGCGTCGGGCGAACGCATCAAGCTTCTCGCGTCGGAACTGGTCGAAGGCGTCGCTGCGCCCCCAGGCACCGTCATCGCCGACGACCTGACCATCGCCTGCGGCACCGGAGCGATCAGGGCGACTCTCGTCCAGCGCGCAGGAGGCCGCGCAATGCCGACCGCTCAGCTTCTCCGCGGCTTTCCCATGCCTCAGGGCACCCGCCTCGCGTGACCCGCTGGAAGTTGATCCTCGAATGGGACGGCGCGCCGTTCATGGGCTGGCAGCGCCAGGACCACGGCCCTTCCGTGCAGGGCGCGCTTGAGGAAGCCGCGCACCGCATGACGGGCGAACAGGTCACCGCCCATGCCTCCGGCCGCACCGACGCGGGGGTCCACGCCCTCGCCATGGCAGTGCACGTCGATATCGCCAAGCCGGTCGACGCGCACCGGCTGGCCGAGGGCCTGAACGCCCTTCTTCGCCCGCATCCGGTCGCGGTACTGTCGGCAGAGCCGGTTGCCGACGACTGGCACGCGCGATTCTCCTGCCTTGGCCGCCGCTACCTTTATCGCATCGCCAACCGCCGCGCCCCGCTGACGCTCGATCGGGGGCGGGCATGGCGGATCGCCAAGCCCCTCGATGTCGGACGGATGCAGGAAGCTGCCGCCCATCTCGTCGGCCATCACGATTTCACTACCTTCCGATCGGTCCATTGCCAGTCGGACAGCCCGGTGAAGACGCTCGACCGGCTGGACGTAAAGGCGAACGGCGCGGAGGTTCACGTCCACGCCGCCGCTCGATCCTTCCTCCACCACCAGGTCCGTTCGATGGTCGGCTGCCTTAGCCTCGTCGGGCTTGGCCAATGGTCGCCCGGAGACATGAAGCGCGCACTCGAAGCGAAGGACCGCGCGGCGCTTGGGCTGAACGCGCCCGCCGAGGGGCTTTACTTCGCCCAAGCGCTCTACGACACCGCGGCACAGTGAACACGCCCCTCACCTCCCCGCTGCAGATCCGCGACTTCCGTCTCTACTGGTGCGCCCGCTTTGCAGCGGTGCTGGCGACCATGGGGATGGTCGTCATCATCGGCTACCAGGTCTACGACGTCGCCCGCTCCGACTATGGCATGAGCATCCGCCAGGCCTCGTTGATGCTCGGCCTCCTCGGCGCGGTGCAATTCGTGCCGCTGGCGCTGCTGACCCCGGTCGCCGGCTGGACCGCCGATCGCTTCGAGCGGCGGACCGTGGCGCGCTTCGCCAATGCGATCGACATGCTCGTCGCCCTGACGCTCGGGCTCGTCACCTACGCCGACGTGCTGAGCCTGCCGCTGCTGTTTATCTTGGCCGCGCTGCACGGTGTCGCGCGGGTCTTCGTCGGCCCGAGCATGTCGGCGATCGCGCCCAACATCGTCCCTGCCGAGCTGTTGCCCAAGGCGATCGCCTTGTCCTCGATCGCCTGGCAGTCGGCCTCGGTCGCCGGCCCTGCGCTCGGCGGCTTCCTCTATGCTGCCGGCGCACCCTTACCCTACTGGTCGGCGGCAGCGCTGATGCTGGTGGCGATCCTGCTCCTGACCCCGGTTCGCCGGATCATGCCGCCGCCGATGCAGGGCAGCACGCACCCGATCCGGCAGATGGTCGACGGGCTGACCTATGTGCGGCGCCACAACTTCCTTCTCGGCGCGATCACGCTCGACCTGTTCGCGGTGCTGCTGGGCGGGGCAACCGCGATGCTGCCGGTGTTCGCCCGCGACATCCTCTTCATCGATGGCCAGCCAGTCGGAACGCAGGGCCTCGGCCTGATGCGCGGGGCGCCGGCGGTCGGCGCGGCGCTGGTCGCTGGCTGGTTCGCTTGGGCGCCACTCCGGAACAATGTCGGCATCAAGATGCTATGGTCGGTCGCCGCCTTTGGCCTGATGACGGTCATCTTCGGCCTGTCGACCAATTTCCTCCTCAGCCTCGGTGCCCTGGCGATCCTCGGTGCCGCCGACATGCTCAGCGTCTATGTCCGCTCGAGCCTCGTCCAGCTTCACACCCCCGACATGATGCGCGGACGGGTGTCGGCGGTCAGCGGTCTTGCCATCAGCGCCTCCAATGAACTTGGCGAGCTTCAATCGGGGCTTGCCGCCGCGCTGCTCGGCCCAGCGGGGGCCGTGGTCGCCGGCGGCGCTGCAGCCATTGGTATTGCGGGGGCGTGGTCCTATCTCTTCCCCGAACTGAGGCGCGCGAAGACCTTCGATCCGCCTCCAGAAGTGCTCGCCCAAGCAGTCCAAGAGGAGAAACCTGCGTGAAGGCCGACAACATCCTGGCCACCATCGGCCAGACCCCGCACATCCGGATCAACCGCCTGTTCCCCGCGGGCGCCGAAGTCTGGATCAAGTCCGAGCGGTCCAATCCTGCCGGCTCGGTCAAGGATCGTATCGCCGTCGCCATGATCGAGGCGGCCGAGCGTGACGGGTCGCTGAAGCCGGGCGGCACCATCGTCGAGCCGACCAGCGGCAACACCGGCGTCGGCCTCGCGATGGTCGCGGCGGTGAAGGGCTACAAGCTGATCCTGGTCATGCCCGACAGCATGAGCGTCGAGCGCCGCCGCCTGATGCTGGCCTTTGGCGCGACCTTCGACCTCACCCCGCGGGAAAAGGGCATGAAGGGCGCGATCGCCCGCGCCGAGGAGATCGTTGCCGCAACGCCGGGTGCCTGGATGCCGCAGCAGTTCGATAACCCCGCCAACATCGACGTCCACGTCCGCACCACCGTGCCCGAGATCCTCGCCGATTTCGGCGACGACGACCGCGGCTTCGATGCTCTGATCACCGGCGTCGGCACCGGCGGCCACATCACCGCCGCTGGCCGCGAACTCAAGAAGCGCTGGCCCAAGCTCAAGGTGTTCGCGGTCGAACCGACCCTGTCGCCGGTCATCTCGGGCGGACAGCCCTCGCCGCACCCGATCCAGGGCATCGGTGCGGGCTTCATTCCGACCAACCTCGACATGAGCGTGCTCGACGGGGTGATCCAGGTCGCCCCCGAGGACGCCAAGGAAATGGCCCGCCGGTCGGCCCGGGAAGAAGGCATCCTTGTTGGGATCAGTTCGGGCGCGACCCTTGCCGCCATCGCCCAGAAGCTTCCCGAGCTCGGACCCAATCCGCGGGTCCTCGGCTTCAATTACGATACGGGCGAGCGGTACCTGTCGGTCCCCGACTTCCTGCCCGAACAGGGTTGAACGCCGATTAAGGGTCCATTCTAGAGAAAGCATTAACTCGGATTGGTATAACTGGTCCTGCTCGGGGGACGGGCAGGAACCAGCGATGTGTCACCCACGACTTGATTTTGCGAATATGGCCGGGGGAGAGAAGGGCCGCGCATCGGTACGCGAGGCGATGACCTTCGACATCCTCCGGCCGCGCACCGACGAGGACGAAATCCTCCAGGCCAAGCGGATTGCCCTGTGGTCCTATGCGCCTGCGCTGCTTGCCGCGACCCACCTCATCATCGGCAGTATCCTGATCCTGCGCGAACAGGGCAACATGGACGGCGCCCAGCTGGCGCTTGCCCTGACCCCGGTGATGATCGCCGTCCTGCTCGATGCTGCCGCTGGCCTGCTTCTCTTCGCCCGCCCGCGCCTTGGAATTTCTCCGGTGGTGACGGCCAAGCTCATCCATTGCTGGTTCGCGGCGACTGGCATCCTTTGGGTCCTGTTCGGCGGCGCCGCTTATGGCGGATTGCAGGACGAGAGTTTCCTTCCGCTGGCCCTCGGATCGGGGCTGGCGATCAAGGCGATGTTGTCGATCGGCTCCCCACCGGCAGCGATCGTCAATGCCCTGTTCGCGGCGATCGGTGTTTACCTCTTCTCCAGCGATCCGTTGCTGCGCGCGGCGATCCCGTTGCTCGGGCTGCTCACCGCCACCTATTCGATCATCATCACCCAGATGATGCTGGCCAACAGCCGCCGCCGCATGGCCGTCGACTGGCAGGCGAAGAAAGCCCTCAATTTCGTCGAGGAATTTGAGAACAGCGGGCGCGGCTGGTTCTGGGAGACCAATGCCGCCGGCACCCTGTCCTATGTCAGCCAGCAGCTGGCAGACGACTTCAAGACCACGCCCGAAGCCCTGCTCGGCCGCCAGTTCACCGACCTGCTTTCGGTCGATAACGGCCGCAACCAGGATCTGCGCGAACAACGAACGCTCGGCTTCCACCTTTCCGCGCGCTTCCCCTTTTCCGACGTCGTGGTCCGCCCAGCTAGCGACGAGGACGTGCAATGGTCGCTGTCGGGCAATCCGGTGTTCGACCAGAACGGCCGCTTTTACGGATTCCGCGGGATCGGAACCGACCTCACCGAGCAGCGGCGGACTGAACAGGAAATCAGCCGCCTCGCCCGCTCCGATTCGCTGACGGGCCTGCCGAACCGGGCGATGATGCGCCAGACGCTCGACGAAGGCTTGCGCAATGCCAAGCACCGCCAGCGCGGCTGTGCACTTCTCCTGATCGACCTCGACCGCTTCAAGAACGTCAACGACACCCTTGGCCATCCCGCCGGGGACGCGCTGCTTAAGCAGGTCGCCCAGCGGCTGACCCGCGCGGTCGGCGACCACGGACAGGTAGGCCGCCTTGGCGGTGACGAGTTCAAGGCGGTCATCCCGGGCACGATCGACACCGACCTGCTGGGCCAGATCGCGTCGAACCTGATCGAGGAAGTGTCGCGACCCTACATGCTCGACGGGCACCGGATCAGCATCGGGGCCTCGGTCGGCGTGGCGATCGGCGATCCGTGGCGGTCATGCGCGGACTCGATGATTCGCAATGCCGACCTCGCGCTCTACGCCGCCAAGGCCGCCGGTCGCGGCCGCTACCGCTTTTACGAACCATCGATGCACAACAATGCCGCCAACCGGCAAATGCTCGAAAATGACCTGCGCGGCGCGATGGAGCGCGACGAATTGTCGGTGGTGTTCCAGCCCATCTTCCGGGCTGCTGGCGAAGATGTCGTCGGATTCGAAGCGCTCGTCCGCTGGCAGCACCCGAAACGCGGCCTCGTCTCCCCCACCGAATTCATTCCCCTCGCCGAGGAATGCGGGCTGATCGGCGTCATTGGGGAGTGGGTGATGGTGGAGGCGCTGCAGGCGGTCCACTCATGGCCCGCCAGCTTCCGGCTTGCGATCAACCTGTCCCCGGTTCAGTTCAACGATCCGCGGCTGGTCGAAATGGTCGCCTCCGCGCTTGCTGCCGCCAGGGTCGATCCATCGCGACTTGAACTTGAAATCACCGAGGGCGTCTTCCTTACCGATTGCGACACCACCGATGCCACCTTCACCAAGCTGAAGGAGCTTGGCGTCCGGCTGGTGCTGGACGACTTCGGCACCGGCTATTCCTCGCTCGGCTATCTGAAGAAGGCGCCGTTCGACAAGATCAAGATCGATCGCAGCTTCGTACGCGGAGCCGGCGTCGACGAAAGCCGCAATGCAGCGATCATCCGGGCAATCGTGACCCTTGCCGAAAGCCTTGGCATGGACACGGTCGCCGAGGGCATCGAAACCCACGACGACCTCCAGCTCATGCGCAGTTTGGGCGTCAGCGAGGTGCAGGGCTATCTCTTCGGCAAGCCGCTTCCGATGAGCGAAGCGATGAGCCTTGCCCACCGCAGGATGGCGGATCAAAGCGACGGCCTGTTCAGCCTCGAAACACGCCAGCGCACGCTGCGCCGTGCCTTGATCGGCCTTGACGGGGAACGCCTCGAGGTCCGCCTCCGCAATATCTCAGCGGTCGGCGCGCTGGTGGAATGCAGCCATCCGGTCACACCAGGGGCCTCCGTCATCATGGACATCGTCGGGGTCGGGCCGGTCACCGGAACCATCCGCTGGGCGCAGCGCGACTGCTTCGGAATTCGCTTTAAGGAAGAATTTGATCTTGATCGCTTATCGTGCGTTCAGGAATCTCAGGTGGCGGTGTCGCCATTGATGGCTTCGGCAACGGAGCTGACGGCAGCGCGTGTCTGACGAAAGAGCTTGGCAAACTCGACTGTCTTGGGCATGTGCGGGATGAATCTGGGAGTTGGTGTAGGATGAAGAGCTTTGCAGCACGTGTGGCCCTGGTGGTCAGTGCGGCTTCTTTCGTAGCTGCTGGACCCGCCTCCGCGGCGGTCGGCGCGCAGACGGCCTCCTACAGCCCGTGGGCGTCCCTGTCCGCTTTTGCGGCCCCGGCGTCGAGCCAGGCGCTGTGCGGCGCGGCTGCTGCAGCGGCTGCGGGCGCGGCGGCTTCCTCGTCCGCTCAGGCCAATCCCTCCGGCTGTGTCTTCCCGCAGGTTGATGCTCCGGTTGCTGCTCCCGCCGCCGAAGCCGCGCCGGTTGCCCCGGTTGCTGCCGCAGCCGTTGGTCCTGCCGCGATCGGCGTTCTTCCGCTGCTGCTTGGCCTGGCTGCCATCGGCGGCCTTGCAGCCCTGCTGCTGGGAAGCGAGAACAACTCGGGCGCGCAGATCTCGGTCAGCCCGTAAGCGCTTCTGCGATCAGCGAATTACCAACAAGCCCCGGCCGCAACGCCGGGGCTTTTTGTTGGGGCCCGCTGCCCCTCGCCTTCCCCGCCGCGCCCCGCTAAGCGTCCCGCCATGGGGGAAATGTCGAGCCTCGAACGAGCATTGGTGACGCAGGCGGCCGAGCTTTGCCGGCTGGATGAGGTCCGGGCCTGGGCCGAGGTCAACAGCGGTTCTGCCAATCTTGCCGGCCTCGACACCATGGCCGGATTGCTCGCCGACCGCATGGCAATCCTTCCGGGCACACTGACACTGGTCGACCCTTCGCCGGTTACCGCGATGGACGGCGGCGGGCAGGAGATTCCGCTTTGCCATGGACAGCACCTCCACCTCATCGTCCGCCCGGACGCACCGCGGCAGATCCTGCTGACCGGTCACATGGACACCGTCTATCCGGCCGATCATCCGTTCCAGTCCGTGCGCGACCTGCCGGACGGGCGCGTGAACGGTCCTGGCGTCGCCGACATGAAGGGCGGGCTTGCGGTGATGATCGCCGCACTCCAGGCGTTCGAGAAGCATCCGGGCGCATCGAGCCTCGGCTATGAAGTCGTCATCAACAGCGACGAGGAAGTCGGCTCCGCCTCGTCGGCCGCGCTGATCGCAGCGGCCGCCCGCGGCAAGATTGCGGCACTGACCTATGAGCCATCCGCATTGCCCGACGGCACGCTTGCCGGGGCCCGGCCGGGATCGGGCAATTTCTCCTTTCACGTCAGCGGCCGCTCGGCACATGCGGGGCGCAATCCCGAAGAGGGTCGCAACGCCATCACCGCGGCGGCCGAGCTGGCGCTGGCGCTTGAGGCGCTCCGCCGCGACGGCCTCAGCGTCAACGTCGCCCGCATCGAGGGCGGCTCGCCCAACAACGTAGTGCCCGATCTCGCCGTCCTGCGCGTGAACCTGCGGCCACGGACGCCCGCGCTCGAGGCCGCGGCGCGCGAGGGCATTGCCGCCGCGGTGCAGCACGTCTCAGCCACGCGGGACGTTTCCATCCATAGCCACGGCGCCTTCGGCCGCCCGCCAAAACCGCTCGACCCACCGGCTCTGCGCCTGTTCGGCCTTGTCGAAGAGGCCGGGCGCGATCTCGGCCAGACCATCGGCCGCAAGGATTCGGGCGGGGTCTGCGACGGTAACAACATCGCCGCCTGCGGCATCCCCGTGGTCGACACGATGGGCGTTCGCGGCGGCGCCATTCACAGCACGGAGGAATATCTGATCCCCGAGTCCCTGGCCGAGCGTGCGTCCCTCTCTGCGCTCGTCATCGCCCGCCTCGCCGGAGGCGCCCTGTGAGCTTTCGAATCCGTCCAGCGCATCCGGACGACTTTGATTCCATTTACGAAATGGCCAAGCTGACCGGAGGGGGGTTTACCAACCTGCCCGCCGACAAGGGCACCCTGGTCGAAAAGCTCGCGCGGTCGGAGCTTGCGTTCGACAAAGTCGAGGAGGTGCAGGGCAGCGACTGCTTCATCTTCGTCCTCGAAGATCCGCGCGAGAAACTGATCCGCGGGACCTGTCAGGTATTCGGCAAGGTCGGCACCTCGCAGGCCTTTTATTCCTATCACCTTTCCACGCTGACCCAGTGGAGCCCGGAACTCGGCAAGACCTTCCGCAACCAGATGCTGACGCTGACGACCGATCTTGAAGGGTCGAGTGAGGTCGGCGGTCTGTTCCTGCATCCGCATCTGCGAGCGGGCGGCTGGGGAATGCTCCTGGCGCGCAGCCGCTATCTCTTCATCAAGGCGCACCGCCAGCGTTTCGGCGACCGCTTGCTCGCCGAACTGCGCGGCGTCATGGACGAGGCGGGCAACTCGCCTTTCTGGGACGCCCTCGCCGGCCGCTTCTTCGACATGACCTTTCCCGAGGCCGATGGCTTCAATGCGGTGAATGGCACGCAGTTCATTGCCGACCTGATGCCCAAGACCCCGATCTACGTCTCGCTCCTGCCCGACAGCGCGAAGTCGGTAATGGGCCAGCCGCACCCGAGCGGCCGCGCCGCGCTCCGGATGCTGCAAGAGGAAGGGCTCACCTTCGACCGCTACGTCGATATCTTCGACGGCGGCCCGACCGTGACCGCCCCGACCGACCAGGTCCGCACCATCCGGGAGGCGGGCGAGGAGACAGTGACCGAGATCGGCGGCGAGCCCGGCAAGACCAAGGTGCTGTTGGCGGCCGGACGACTGCGCGAATTCCGCTGCGCCCGCGCGGAGGTACGCAAGACCGGTCGCAAGGGCATTTCCATCAGCCAGGAGACCGCCGACCTGCTCGAGATCGGCGTTGGCGCCAAGGTGCTGATGGTCGGCCGATGAGCGTCCGCGAAATCAACTTCGACGGGATTGTCGGGCCAAGCCACAACTACGGCGGCCTGAGCCTTGGCAATCTCGCGTCGGCCCGAAATCTCGGCAAGGTCAGCTATCCGCGCGCCGCGGCCCTGCAGGGGCTGGAAAAGATGCGCGCGAACCTGTCGCTTGGCCTGGCGCAGGGCATCTTCCTGCCACAGCCACGCCCCGCGCGCGCCTGGCTTGCCGAGCTTGGGACCAGTCCTGAACAGGCCGATCCGGCCCTCCTTGCCAATGCGATGAGCGCAAGCGCGATGTGGGCCGCCAATGCTGCAACCGTCAGCCCGGCCGTTGATACCGCCGACGGCCGCACACATCTGACCGTCGCCAACCTTCGGACCATGGCGCACCGCAGCCACGAATGGGCGGCCACCCTGGCGCAGCTCCGCATTGCCTTCGCGAACGAGGCGTTTGCCGTCCACGACCCCGTTCCGCTTACCTTCGGTGACGAGGGCGCCGCCAACCACATGCGGCTTTGCGCGGCTCACGACCAGCCCGGCGTGGAAGTCTTTGTCTATGGCGTTGCAGGCGGGCCCTTTCCGGCGCGGCAGCATATCGAGGCCTGCCGTGCGATCGCTCGCCGCCACCACCTCGATCCCGACCGAACCCTGTTCGTCGCCCAGTCCGAGGAAGCGATCGCGGCGGGGGCCTTCCACAATGACGTGGTCGCGGTGGCGAACGAGCGCGTCCTGTTTTCCCACGAACAGGCATTTGCCGAGCGCGAGGAATTCCTCGGTCAGCTGGAAAGTCGTTTCCCCGACCTCGACTTCGTCGAAGTTCCTGCGGCCGAGGTCAGCCTCGAGGATGCGATCCGATCCTATCTCTTCAACGCGCAGTTGGTCACCCCGCCCGACGGCCGAACCACCCTCATCGTACCCGAAGAAGCGCGCGAAACACCCTCGGTGTGGAAATGGCTTCAGCGCCATCTCGCCGGCAATGGTGCGATCCGGGACGTTCGCGTCGTCGACGTGCGGCAGTCGATGGCCAATGGCGGAGGCCCCGCCTGTCTTCGCCTGCGGGTCGTTTGTGACCCCGCTACGGTCGATCCGCGCTTCCTCGTCGATGAAGGCAAGCTCGATGCACTGGCAAAGGTGATCGCCCGGACCTGGCCGGAGGAGATCGAGGTGGCCGAACTCGGCAACCCCGCCCTGATCCGCGACATCGAAGCCGCCCGTGCGGCGCTGCTCGACAGCTGCAGCTTGAGCGAGCTGCTCTAGACGAGGCCCGCGGCCTTGAGGCCCTCGTCCACACGTTCCCGAGCCAACTCGCTGGCCTCGATCAGGGGGAGGCGAAGTTCCTGCGGAAAGCCCGGCCGCACCCGCCCGAGGGCATATTTCACGGGCCCCGGCGAAGCATCGGCAAACATCGCTTCGTGCAGCAGGTAGAGCTGGTCGGCGAGCGCGCGCGCTTCATCCCACCGGCCGTCCAGCGTCGCCTTCTGCAGCTCGGCGCAGAGGCGCGGGGCGACGTTGGCGGTGACCGAGATGCAGCCGACGCCGCCATGGGCGTTGAAACCGACCGCCATGTCGTCGTTGCCCGAAAGCTGACAAAAATCGTTTCCGCAAGCGAGCCGCTGCGCGGTGACCCGCGCGAGATTGCCCGTCGCATCCTTGATCCCGATCACGCCCGGCAGCCTGGCGATCTCGCCCAGCGTCTCGACCGAAATGTCCGCAACCGTCCGCGCGGGGACATTGTAGACCACGATTGGCAGGTCGCAGCCCTCGGCGAGCGCCCGGAAATGCGCGGCGATGCCCGCCTGGCTGGGCCGGTTGTAATAAGGCACGACCACCAATGCCGCGTCCGCCCCGAGCTCCCTCGCCACCTTCATCTTGCGGAGCGATTCGGCGGTCGAATAGCTGCCGCAGCCGGCGATGACCGGAACCCGCCCGCGCGACGCCTCGATGGTCGTGCGGACGACCGCCGCATGTTCGTCGGCGGTCAGAGTCGGTACTTCGCCGGTCGTCCCGCACGGGACCAGTCCGCTGGAGCCCTCGGCAATCTGCCAGTCGACGAAGTCCCGCAGCGCCGCGAGATCGACCTCGCCTGCGGTGAACGGTGTCACGAGTGCGGGGATCGACCCGGAGAACATACCTGCTTCCTCTATATTCTGAGGTCCGTGCGGCTAGACTGGCACCGCGTACGTTCAGCGGCTGATAAGGACTTATCCGCAATCATGTCCAGCATGCGACGAGTGGCTTTCCTCCTTCCCCTGGTTCTGGTTGCTCCAACCGCCGGATCAGCCCAGCTGACACCGGTCAGCGTCGCGCCGCCGGCCGCCGCGCTGGCGCCGGCCAACGACGTCGGTTACGCGCTCAACGACTGGCGGCGGCTGCGCCAGGGGACGACCTGGTCGTTCGCCGACTATGCCCGCTTCCTGATCGCCTATCCAGGATGGCCGGGCGACGCCGCGATGCGCCGGTCGGCCGAGAAGAACATGCAGGTGGGCGAGAACGCCGCCACGGTGATCGCCTTCTTCAGGACCAAACCACCGGTCTCGGCGACCGGCTTTGCCCGGCTGTCCGATGCCTATGCCGCACAGGGCCGCCAGGCTGAGGCACTGGCGGCCGCGCGAAAGGCGTGGAGCGCGTCCGACCTGTCCGCGATGGACGAGATCGCCCTGTACCAGCGGTTCGGCGCAAGCTTCACCACGGCTGACCACGATGCGCGCGTCGATCGCCTGCTGGTCGACCGCGACGCGACCGATGCGGCGCGTATGCTGGCATCGACCAGCGCGGCGCGGCGTCCCGCCTTTGCCGCCCGCATTGCCATGCAGCAGCGCTCCCCCGACGTGGAGGCGCTCTACACTGCGGTAATGGCGCAGGTGACGCAGGATGCGGGGCTGATGCAGGACCGCGCCCGCTATCTGCGCGAAGCCAATTGGCAGAGCGCGGCGCGCCAGTTGCTCGCCCGCCCCCACCAGTTCACCTATCTCCCGGCCGACCCGGGCAAATGGTATGAACTGAAACGCATGGTCGCGCAGGAAGCGGCGGCCGACCGCCAGTTCAGCCTCGCCTACGAGATCGCGCGGCAGGTCGATGACGCGCTGGCGCCGGGCGCAAGCCTGGTCGACCAGCCGCTGCAGGTCCGCGACGAATATACCAATCTCACCTGGCTCGCCGGAAGCCTTGCGATCCGGGCGCTCAACCGGCCGGCCGATGCCGTGTCGCTGTTCGACAAGTACAGCCAGGGCGGGCGTTCGCTGCAGGTGCTGACCAAGGGTGCCTACTGGGCCGGGCGGGCCGCGGCGCAGTCCGGGCAGCTTCAGAATGCCACCGCCCACTTCACCAAGGCCGCGGCCTATCCGGACCTGTTCTATGGGCAGCTGGCGCATGAGCGGCTGGGGCGCGCGATCCCCGCCCCGCTCGGAAGCCCGCAGCTTTTGGTGACCCCGGTCCAGCGCAGCGCCTTCCAGAACAAGGCGCTGGTCCGCGCCGTGCGCCTGCTAGGCAGCCAGAACCGCCGCGACGAGCAGGCGCTGTTCGTGAGGGCCTTGTCCGAGAATTTGGGCGACAGTGCCGAGCGCCTCCTCGCGACCGAGCTGGCCGACCAGGTCGGGCGCCAGGACCTGGCGGTGTGGACCGCCCGCTCCTCCCGCAATGGCGGCGACCCCTTCTATTTCCGGGCCGCCTATCCGCTGCTTGGCGGCGGGATCAGCGGGGAGGATCTGTGGAGCATCAGCCACGGGATCACCCGCCAGGAAAGCAGCTTCGACCGGACCGCGATGAGCGGCGTCGGGGCGCGCGGGATGATGCAGCTGATGCCCGGCACCGCGCAGGAGCAGTCGGGCAAGGTCGGGGTCGGCTACGACCTTGGCCGCCTGACGTCCGATCCAGCCTATAACGTGATGCTCGGATCCTCCTACTTCCGCCGGCTGCTCGACCAGTGGGGCGGCAATTACGTCCTTGCGGTGGCGAGCTACAACGCCGGTGCGGGGAACGTCCGCAAGTGGGTCGCCCGCAACGGCGATCCGCGGGCGAGCGGGGCCGACGTGGTGGCGTGGATCGAGGACATCCCCTTCGCCGAAACCCGCGGCTATGTGCAGCGGGTGCTGGAGAATACGGTGGTCTACGACCGCATGAACCCGCGGGCCGAGCCGCCGCGCCAGCTTAGTCACTTCCTCGGCAAGTCGCGCCTCGGCTAGAAGTCGGAGCATGGCCGACCGTCCCCGCCTGATCACCCCCCAGGGCCTTGCCCGCATCCGCGCCGAATATGGGCAGCTGTTCGGTGAGGAACGCCCCAAGCTGGTCGAGACGATCAGCTGGGCGGCGGGGAATGGCGACCGGTCGGAAAATGGCGACTATATCTACGGCCGCAAGCGCCTGCGCGAGATCGACCGGCGGCTGGGTTACCTGTCGAAAGTGATGAAGAACGCCAAGGTGGTCGACCCCGCGGTCCAGCCCGACCGCGACGTGATCCGCTTCGGCGCGACGGTCGAACTGGCCGACGAGGAGGATGCGCGGCGGACCTTCACATTGGTCGGCGACGACGAGGCCGACGCCACCAACGGACGAATCGCCTGGGGCAGCCCGATGGCCCGTGCCCTGGTCGGCGCGCGGGTCGGCGACGAGCGGACGGTGCGGCTGCCGGCGGGAGAGAAAAGCTGGGAAGTCGTCACCATCGACTATCCCGCCTGACTGCGAAGTTGTCGAAGTTGACACGGTCCGGGGTCCGCGGTGCGGTGGCGATACACGTCCTGAAGCGACACGACGACCAGGCGACTCTTGGATAAGCGAACCATATTGGTTATTAGATCAGTTGAAATCCTACTTTGCAATTCTAGCGTTAAGGTCTGCTTTGGGTGGGAAGCGGACATTGCGGCAGGGACCAAACGCGTCGATGGTTCCGGCATGGAAGCGCAGTTCACAATAGACCCGCAAACGGGCAACTTGGGTGTTGGTGATGTTCGGTTGCGGCCACTGCAATCGAAGTTAGAAGTCGAACCGCAAGTTGCCCAGTTGGTCAAAGGCTCACGAGACCACGGGAACGGCTTTGAGTGGCTCTACCTCACGGGGCTGATTTTTGGCGGACAACCCGCGTCCGTGGGCCTCTGCTTTCACCTTGGGCGGCTCGAACAAGCGTCTTGGAGCGTCCAGCTTCCTGACGCGCCAATGGACGGAGGCTGGCCCACGCGAGAAGCCATCGACAGGGAAGTTGCCTTCGTTCGCGATGCCTTGGCGCGCGATGGCCTAAACGCGAAGCTTGATTGGGGCGAGGTGTGGAGCAGCTTCGACCCTAAGGGTTTCATGGCCAGCAACGGATTGCGCTACCGCACTTCCTAACGTCCGCAAGGGGTCGAAGGCGGACCTACACGTCGTCTCCATCTCCGGGGTATTAGCGAAGGCTAAACCAGCTGGCTCTAGTGTCTTTGCTCGATGCACGCCGAGGAGCAAACATGAGCGTTCGCCGACCTTCATCTTGGCGCCGCGCCCTTACCATCTCGGCCTACGCCGCGCTTACGTTCGGCTGCAGCATTTTCTCGAACGCAGCGAAGGTCAATTATCGTGTGACTGTCGCCATCGATGGCCCCGAAGGCAAAGCAAGCGGCTCGGGTGTGTGGTCGTGGCGCCTGGAAAAACCTACGGCGGCCCTGGCAACCCCGTATAGCGGCAAGTTCCAAGGCGAGGCGATCCCGATCGAGTTGCCAGGCGGCCGGGTGGTTTATGCGATCCTGCGCGGGAGGAGCGGTAGTCACGACATGGCGTCGATGATGCCGGAACATCTCTTCGGCGACATCGGTCGCTCGTTCAGGGGCGAGGAACTGCTCCACGGCGGCGACCGCATTGCCGACCTTCGCGACATTGCCGGGCGGCTCGGTGAACGGGCGGAGGTGCCGTGTGACAGGCATCCGTCCTGGTGCCCGATGCTGGTGGAATTTGCCGAACCCGGCAGGGCTGAAAGCGTGCGTCGGTTCGATCCTGCTCCGGGTCGCAGAATTGCGGTGAGCGTCGAGATCACCGATGACGACGTGACCCGAGGAATACTCACCCGCCTGCCGTGGCTTCCGAATTATTACGACAGGATGTTCGATGGATCGCGGAGTAGCGCGCTGGGTAAGCCTCTCTCCAACCACCTGTCGCAAGCGGAGTTCAGCAGGGGTCTGAAGTAGTGAGGCGCGCCGTGGACCCGCATCGAAGGAAGGGCCCGTCTGGGTCGGCAGGAAGCCTTACGGTGCCTCGCCATGTGGGCCGGATGATAAGTGTCGCCCTGACGAGCCTGTCGATCGCGGCTTGCGGCATGTTGACGGGTTCGCGCACCGTCGCCTTTCGCATCGACGTCTATGCCGGGGAAAAAGTCCTGGGCTCATCGGTAATGAGCGTAACGGCTCGCGAAACCCCCTCGCTCTTGGAATCTGCTGCCCAACTGTCGATCCGCCTGAAGGGTGAGGCACTCGCGCTCGATGAGAACGGACGCAGGGGACTTCTCTTTATGACCTTGAAGCCGGGAGGACCTGTATCGTCCGCTCTGCTGGCCGGACCTGCCGTGTTCGCAATGGCTGATTGTGTAGGTTGCGGCGGTCACCAGCAATTCTGGAACGCGATGGGTGACGTCAAGAGCGCATGGCGAGATCCGTCGGGAGATATTCCTCGCAAGGATTGGCCGCTCATCGTCCGTTTTCGCGACAGCAGCGATCCCGCCTCCGTGTCAATCGTCGATCCGGCGGCGCTGTCGATTACGGCGGTTCGCGTCACCCGCACCAAGCTCCCAGTCTCTGATGGACTGCGGGATTTTCTGCCTTGGCTGACCGATCAAGGGTTCCGGCTGGTATCCATTACCGGAGTGAAATACGCCGCAGACATCACCCCTGCCCAAGAACTTGTGCACACGGACTTCAGGCAGGGGTTCAAGGATTAGACCGCTCTGCCGGCGGGCACATCGTTCAGCCAATGTCCGCAATGGGTCGATAGCCGACTTTGCGTGAATGCGACGCGCAGCCTTGTCCTTCGTGCCCGTAACGGCGGCGTCAGAGCCCCGCCGTGAGGTCGAGCGCGCAAATATTTATCGTACGTTAAGCATCTGTCTCCGCCGACGCTCCGTACCTTCTCTGATGGCCGTCGCTGTGGCGTTCCAGAAGGAGAATGGGATGCGTACGAATTTCAGGAAACACCTGGGCGTCATTGGCGCGGTCATCGCCATGATCGGCGCCACGCCGGCTTGCGCTGCGGTATATGATTTCAATTTTTCCGGGACCGGGCTGTTCTTCGGTGAACCGCTGATTGGAACCGGCACCCTGACAACCAGCGACGTGTCACAGGTCAGTTCGCTGAACGGCTACACCTATCAGACGATCACCGGCATCACCGGCACCTTCAACGGATCGCAGATCACCGGCCTCGCCAATGTCACGGGGTCCAATAATCTCTTCTATCTTACCGGGCCCTTTTTCGTGGACGGTAACGGCCTTGGCTTCAGCACGGCGGCGGGTTCGTCGGTCAACCTGTTCGTCACCAACGGCACGCAATATCGGGTCAACGCCGGCGGCCTGAGTACGGGGTTCGTGACCGCACGTGCTTCGCCCGCAATGGCGGCTGTTCCAGAGCCGGCGACCTGGGCGTTGATGCTGTTGGGCTTTGGCGCGATCGGCGTGTCGATGCGGCGCCGGAAGACTGGCCTACTGCAGGCTGCCTGAGGCAAATCCTTGAGTTTCGAAGGGGGCGCGATCTGACAGGGTTGCGCCCTTTTTCGCATTGACGATCAGTCGGTCGCGGGATGCGGAATGGCTGACATGCGCCGACGTCCTTACATCGGCACGCTCGCCTTCCACCCCCTCCTTACCAGTATCAGGCGCCAGTAAAGCCAGGCGCAGCCGATCTGGACCGCGGTGGCGATCAGCGCAGGGCGGCCTTCCTCCAGATCGAGCCAGGTAGCCCAGAGGATGAGGGTGAGCGCTGCCAGCGTCACCAGCGGCGGCAGCGGGAACAGGGGCATCCGGTAGGTGTCCCCGCCAGTCAGTCCGCGGCGGCGGCCGACAAGCGCTGCGGCGGCGATGCCGGCGTAGATGACGATCAGCCCTGCGCCACTCACCACCAGCAGGAACGACAGGGGCAGGAAGCAGCAGGCGATCATCACCGCGCCGACCAGCAGGGTTCCCAGCCACGGCGAGGCCCAGCGCGGGTGGAGGGCGCTCAGCCACTCGTCGAGCGGCAGGTTCCAGCTGCGGTCGCGGGCGGTGCCGTAGAGGAAGCGGGCGCAGGCGAGGATGGTGGCGATCACCGCGTTGACGATCGCCAGCACGATCCCGCCGCCGACGAGCGCGGCGAGCGTCGATCCGCCGCGCGCCGCCACGAACGCCCCGAACGGATCGTCGGCGGACAGGAAGGCGATGAGGTCGGGCGCGCTGAGCAGGGCGGCGACGAGCGGCAGCCCGATGCTGAGGATGGTGAGGCCGGACGAGATGAGGATCGCCCGGCCCATCTGGCGCGGCGCTTCGTGCAGTTCCTCGCCGAAGTAGATGGCGCAGCCGGGACCGTTCAGGGCGAAGATGGCGATCGATGCCGCGGTGCCGAAGCCGGCCAGCGTGAGCGGGGCGAGCGTTCCGCCGTCGGCCACCATCGGAGCGGCAAGGAGAGCGAGCGGATGGACCGGCTCGAACAGACCGAGCGCCGCGACAAGGGCGAGAGCGGCAAGCTCGACCGCAAGGAAAATGCCGGTGATCAGCGCGTTCAGCCGAATGTTGAGCACCGCGATCAGCGTCGCCAGCGCCAGGACGGCGATTGCGACCGGGACCGCCGGCAGGGCGGGAATGAAGGTCGCCATCACCTCGGCCACCCCGAGCGCGAGGACGGGGGCGATCAGCACGTTGCTGACGAGGTTGATCGCAAGCATGACGAAGGCAGGCCCCTGCCCCAGCGTCTGCCCGACGAACACATATTCCCCGCCCGCGACCGGCCAGGCCGAAGCGAGCTCGGCATAGACGTAGGCGGTGGCGATCGACACGACCGCCGCGAGGGCGAGCGCCCATACCGCGCCGGTGCCTGCCTCGTGGAGGATGCCCGGCGCGATCACGAACAGCGACGAGGCCGGGGTGGTGATCGACAGGGTCAGGAAGAGGATGCCCCACAAGCCGAGGCTTCGGGGAAGGGTTGTGGGCGCGATCACGGCTGCAGGAAGGAAGAAGCGCGACCCCGGGTCAAGCCCGGGGTGGCGGTATCGTCAGGCCTCAGGCCTTGGGCGCTTCGCCCACCACCTTGATCGACAGTTCCTTGAGTTGCTTGGCCGTGACGAAGGCGGGGGCGTTCATCATCAGGTCCTCGGCCTTCTGGTTCATCGGGAAGACCACGACCTCGCGGATGTTGGGTTCGCCCGCCAGCAGCATGACGATGCGGTCGATGCCGGGGGCCGAGCCGCCGTGCGGAGGCGCGCCGTACTTGAAGGCGTTGATCATGCCCGAGAAGTTGGTGTCGACCTGCTCCTGCGTGTAGCCGGCGATCTCGAACGCCTTGTACATGATGTCCGGGCGGTGGTTCCGGATCGCGCCAGAGCTGAGCTCCACGCCGTTGCAGACGATGTCATACTGCCAGGCGAGGATGTCGAGCGGGTCCTTGGTTTCGAGCGCTTCGAGCTCGCCCTGCGGCATCGAGAAGGGGTTGTGGCTGAAGTCGACCTTCTTCGCGTCCTCGTTATATTCGAACATCGGGAAATCGACGATCCAGCAGAATTCGAAGCGGTTCTCGTCGATGAGGCCGAGGCTGGTGCCGACGCGGGTGCGGGCGGCGCCGGCAAGCTTGGCGGCTTCGGCTTCCTTGTTCGAGGCCGCGAAGAACAGGCCGTCGTCGGGGCCGAGGCCGAGCTCGGCGGCGAGCTTGTCCATGCCTTCGGTGCCGTGATTCTTGGCGATCGGGCCGCCCCATTCGCCGCCCTTGCGGGTCGCATAGCCGAGGCCGGCGAAGCCTTCGCCGCGGGCCCAGTCGTTCATTTCGTCGAAGAACTTGCGGCTCTTGTCGGCGGTGTTCGGGGCCGGGATGGCGCGGACGAAGCCGCCCTTGTCGACGATGGAAGCGAACAGGCCGAAGCCCGAGCCGGTGAAGTGGCTGCCGACGTCGCTGATGAGGATCGGGTTGCGCAGGTCCGGCTTGTCCGAGCCGTACTTCAGCAGCGCTTCCTTGTAGGGGATGCGGGGGAAAGCGCCTTCGGTGACCTGGCGGCCGTTGGCGAATTCGCGGAAGACGCCGGCGAGCACGGGCTCGATCGCGTTGAAGACGTCGTCCTGCGTGACGAAGCTCATTTCAAAGTCGAGCTGGTAGAATTCGCCGGGCGAGCGGTCGGCGCGGGCGTCTTCGTCGCGGAAGCAGGGCGCGATCTGGAAATAGCGGTCGAAGCCCGCGACCATCAGCAGCTGCTTGAACATCTGCGGCGCCTGCGGGAGCGCGTAGAACTTGCCCGGGTGAACGCGGCTCGGGACCAGATAATCGCGCGCGCCCTCAGGGCTCGACGCGGTCAGGATCGGGGTCTGAAATTCGGTGAAGCCCTGATCGACCATGCGGCGGCGGATCGACGCAATGACGTTCGAGCGCAGCATGATGTTGGCGTGGAGCCGGTCGCGGCGGAGGTCGAGATAGCGATAGCGGAGGCGGATTTCCTCCGGATATTCCTGCTCGCCGGCGACGGGCATCGGCAGTTCGGCGGCGTTCGACTGGACCGTGACGCCGCGGGCGTAGACCTCGATCTCGCCGGTCGGCAGGTTGGCGTTGGTGGTACCTTCCGCGCGCGCCTTGACGCTGCCGTCGATGGTGACGACGCTTTCAACCCGCAGCTTCTCGAGGACGGCGAGTGCCGGGCTGTCGACATCGACCACGACCTGGGTCAGGCCATAATGGTCGCGAAGGTCGACGAACAGGACGCCGCCATGATCGCGCTTGCGGTGGATCCAGCCCGAAATACGGACGTCGCTGCCGACGTCGGTGCCGCGGAGCTGGCCGCAATGGTGGGTGCGATAGGCGTGCATGGTGGGTGTCCGGGTTGGTCGTCGCGACGGTGAATGGATGGCGCGGCGCTTTCCCCACCCCTCCCCTTTTGTCAACTTGGGGGATGCCCGCTACAGGCCGGACAAGATGAAGATTCACCCGCTTATCACCGACAGTGACGCGCTTGCCGCGCTGATCGCTCGCCTCGCCACGCACGACTTCGTCGCCGTCGACACCGAGTTCATGCGCGAGAACACCTATTGGCCCGAACTGTGCCTGATCCAGATCGCCTCGCCCGAGGAAGCGGCGGCAATCGATCCGATGGCCGACGGGATCGACCTCACGCCCTTGTGGGACCTGCTGGTCGACAATGAAGACGTGCTGAAGGTCTTTCACGCCGGCGGGCAGGACCTCGAGATCGTCTACAACGTGACGGGCAAGACGCCGCAGCCGCTGTTCGACACGCAGATCGCGGCGATGGCGCTGGGGTATGGTGAGCAGGTCGGCTATTCGAACCTGATCGAGAGCATGCTCGGCCACGCGCTCGACAAGGGTGCGCGGTTCACCGACTGGAGCCGGCGGCCGCTCGACAAGCGGCAGATCGATTATGCGATCGGCGACGTGACGCACCTGGCGACCATCTTCCCACGGATGGTGAGCAAGCTGCGCAAGACCGGTCGCGGGCTGTGGCTTGATGAGGAGATGGAGCGGCTGGCCGATCCGTCGAGCTTCGCCTTCGATCCCGAGGATGCGTGGAAGCGGTTGAAGCTGCCGAGCCGCAACCCGCAGGTGCTCGGCCGGCTGAAGGTGCTGGCGGCGTGGCGCGAGAAGGAAGCGCGCGGCAAGAACCTTCCGCGTGGGCGCATCGTCAAGGATGACACGCTGGCCGATATCGCCGGGCACCCGCCCAAGACGCAGGACGATCTCGCCAAGGTGCGCGGGCTGTCGGCGGGGTGGCGGAACAACGACATCGGCGCGCGGATGATGGCGGCGCTGGAAAATGCCCAGCCGCTGTCGCCCGACGAACTGCCCGAACGGGGTCCGAGCCGGCCGGGACTGACCAAGGACGGCGCGCTGGTCGCGGACCTCCTCAAACTGCTGCTCAAGATCAAGGCCAAGGAAACGGGCGTCGCGGCCAAGCTGATCGCGCGCTCTGACGAGCTGGAAGCGCTGGCGGCAGGGGTGCGACGGGACCTTGCGATCCTGTCGGGCTGGCGGTTCGACGAATTCGGACGCGACGCGTTGGACCTGGTCGAAGGGCGGCTGGCGTTCGCGACCCGCGGCGGCAAGCTCAAGATGACCCGCACGACAGAGGAGCAGGAAGCGTGAAGCAGGTGATCTTGGCAGGCCTGGTGCTGCCGCTGCTGGCCGCTTGCGCGACGGTGCAGCAGGAGGAGCCGGTGGCCAACCCAGGCGATAGCGGAGGCATGTGCAGCAACGATGCGCTGCAGCAGTTCGTTGGCCAGCCGGCGACGGCGGACCTCGGCGCTGCGATCCAGCGCGTGTCCGGGGCGAAGACCCTGCAGTGGGTGGCCGCGGGTTCGATGGTCACGATGGATTACCGCGAGGACCGGGTGCGCGTGTACCTAGACACTGCGAACAAGGTGCAGCGCCTCAGCTGCGGCTAGGCCAGGCTAGCTAGGCCAATTCCAGCCTGGCGGTCAGCCCCATCAGGCCGGCAAGCTGCTTGTGCCGGCGCGCGACGATGTCGCTGTAGAGGCCCTGATCCTTGCGGGCGAGGCGCAGGACGACCGCGCCGCCCTCCACTTCGATGCGCGAGCGGGCGAGCAGCTTCTCGGTCCCGCCCGACAAGCGCTGGGCAAGCCGGATCGCGGCGCCCCACTGGCCGGCGTGGTCGAGGACTCGCTGGTCAACAAGCTGCGCCAGGCTTTCGTTGAAGGGGCCGTCGCCGCCAAAGGCCGCCCACAGGGTCCGGCCGATGATGGTCCGGCCTTCCGCGTCGATCCCGACCCAGTTGCCGTGGACGCCCATGTCGACCGCCCACAGCGCGCGAAAGTCGGGATGCGCTTCCCAGGCGACGTCTGCCAGCAGGCAGGACGCGAGCCGGAGGCGCTCCGCCGCCGCATCGTCGTCGGGGAACAGCGGTGCGATCCACTGATCGAGTTCGGCGCCATGATCCCCGAAGCGGCCGAGCTTTTCGCCCGCTTCAAGCGTCGCAGCCAATAAAGGGTCCTCGGCCCGGCGCTCCTCTGCCAGATGATCGTAGAGCAGGCCTTCGCGCAGGCCATAGGCGCTGGCGACCGCGCGGGCGGGTTCGAGCACGCGGAACAGCGCGTCGAGCACGGCAGCTGCCGGGCGGGCGGTCTGGGCGCGGGTGGTCGACAGGCCGAAGCGCTGTTTGAGCTGCTCGGGTGAGATCTTGCGGATGAGATCGCGCAGTTCGCGTGCGCGTTCGGCATCGATCGAATGGCCGTGGACAACATGCAGCGGCGAGCCGGCTTCCTGCTGGTCGAGCTGGGCGAAGGCGCGGAACGACCCGCCGACGAGGTACAGCGTGCGCTCAGCGCCGGCGGCGAGGATCGCAGGCGGGATCGCCTTGCGCAAAGTCGCGGCAAGCTGCTTGGCGCTGGCTTCCGAGCCCACGCGCAACACGCCGAGCGGAAGCGAGATGCCGGGCCCGGCCTTTCCGTTCGCGACCGGGGTCAGTTCAAGACTGCCGCCGCCAAGGTCGGCGACCACGCCGCGGGCGTGCGGAATAGCGGAGATGACGCCGAGCGCCGCGAGCCTGGCCTCTTCCTCGCCGGTGATCACCCGCGGCTCGATCCCGGCGGCGCGGGCGCGGGCGAGGAAATCGTCACCATTGTCGGCCTCGCGGACGGCCGCGGTGGCGACCACGTCGAGGCGTTTGAGCTTCATTTCGCGGGCAAGCAGGCGGAAGCGGGCAAGCGCTTCGATCGCCTCGTCCATTGCCTTGTCGGACAGCCGGCCGGTCGCCGACAGCTCACGCCCGAGCCCGGCCGAGACCTTCTCGTTGAAAAGGGTCGAGGGCACTCGTTCGGAGCCTGCGTAAGCGACGAAGCGGATCGAGTTGGAGCCGATGTCGATAATTCCGACCGGGCCAAAGGGGCGTTTTGCCATCTTATATTATCCGCCCTGTTCCAGTTTGAGCTTGGGGACCTTCTTGCCCTCGAGTGACTGGCCGCGGCCCGACAGCGAGGGATTGGTCATGAAGTAGGTGTGGAGGTTGAACGGCTTCTTGCTGTCGTGGACCCGGTCGTAACGGCCGGTCAGGCCTTCGAGCACCCAGCTTTGCTGATTGTCGATGAGGTTGGCGACCATCACCTGGTCGAGCACCTGCGCGTGGACGGTGGTGTTTTCGAGCGGGACGGCGACTTCCACCCGGCGGTCGAGGTTGCGCGGCATCCAGTCGGCCGAAGAGATCAGCACCCGCGCCTTGGCGTGCGGCATCCGCGCCCCGTTGGCGAAGCACCAGATACGACTGTGTTCGAGGAAGCGGCCGACGATCGATTTCACGCGGATGTTGCTCGACAGTCCGGGAAGCCCAGGACGGAGGCAGCATATGCCGCGAATGATCAGCTCGATCTTCACGCCCGCTTCGCTCGCCTCGTAGAGCTTCTCGATAATCCGTGGATCGACGAGGCTGTTCATCTTGGCCCAGATGGCGGCGGGCTTGCCGCCCTTGGCGTTGGCGATTTCGGCGTCGATCCACTGCGTCAGCTTTTCGCGCAGGGTGACCGGGCTCATCACCAGCAGTTCGAGGCCCTTGGGCGGGACGTAGCCGGAGATGAAGTTGAACAGCTTGGCCGCGTCGCGCGCCGCACGCTTCGACGCGGTGAAGAAGCTGAGGTCGGTGTAGAACCGCGCGGTGGTCGGATGGTAGTTGCCGGTCCCGAAGTGGCAGTAGGTGCGGAACGATCCGCCCTCGCGCCGGACCACCATCGAGACCTTGGCGTGGGTCTTCCACTGGGTGAAGCCGTAGACGACCTGGACCCCGGCGCGTTCGAGCCGGCTGGCCCAGAGGATATTCTGTTCCTCGTCGAACCGCGCCTTGAGTTCGACCACAGCGGTGACCGATTTGCCCGCTTCCGCGGCGGCGACCAGCGCGTCGATGATCGCGGACTGCTTGCCCGCGCGGTAGAGCGTCTGCTTGATCGCGACGACATCGGGATCGCTTGCGGCCTGGCGGAGGAAGGCGACCACCACGTCGAAACTCTCGTACGGGTGGTGGACGACGAAATCCTTGTCGCGGATGGCCGCGAAGCAGTCGCCGCCATGCTCCTTCACCCGTTCGGGAAAGCGCGGGGTGTAGGGGGCGAAGCGAAGCGCCGGATGGCCCTCGACGTCGACCAGTTGCTGAAGGTCGGCGATGCCGATGAAGCCCGAGCTTTCGGCGATCAGGGCATGTTCGGCGCCGACCCCTTCGCGGACCAGGTTTTCGAGGTTTTCCGGCGTGCCGTGGGAAAATTCGAGGCGGATGACACGGCCGCGGCGGCGCTGCTTGATCGCCGAACGGAAGGTGCGGACGAGGTCCTCGGCATCCTCCTCGATCTCGATGTCGGTGTCGCGAAGGACGCGAAAGGCGCCGGCCGCGATCAGTTCGAAGCCCGGAAACAGCACGTCGAGGTGGGCGGCGATGCCCGCGTCGATCGAGACGAAGCGGCTTTTCTTGCCCGGCAGCGGGAGGAAGCGTGGGACCGAGGCCGGGATCATCAGCACTTCGTTGACCGGCTCCTTGTCCGCGCTGTCGACCATCGCGAAGACGAGCGCGAAGCCGAGGTTGGGGACGAACGGGAACGGGTGCGAGGGATCGACCGCCTGCGGGGTCAGGACCGGGAGGATCTGCTCGGACAGGAAGGTCCGCAGCCACTTCTTCTCGTCGGCGTGAAGCGCGTCGGGCGCGACCACCTCGACCCCGGACAGGGCGAGGAGCGCGGTCGGTTCAAGCCAGGTGCGCTGCTGTTCGGCGATCAGGGCGTCGGCTTCGGCGCTGATCTTTTCGAGCTGCTGGGTCGGGGTCTGCCCGTCGTAGCTGCGCTCCTCGACGCCTTCGAGCTGCTGTTCCTTGAGGCCGGCGACGCGGACCGAGAAGAATTCGTCGAGGTTGGAGCCGCTGATCGACAGGAAGCGGAGGCGTTCGAGCAGCGGGTGGGCGGGGTTGGCGGCTTCTTCCAGCACGCGGCGGTTGAACGCCAGCCACGAGGCTTCGCGGTTGAAGTAGCGGCTCTCGCCTTCCGGCAAGGCGCTGACCTTGATGTCGGCCGGCGCGTTCATTCTTCCTGCCCTCCCTCGATCAGTCCGCCAGCGACCAGCGCGCGGCGGACCGTGGGCACCGTCAGGCGGGCACTGGCCGCGATGGCGAAGCGGTCGATGGCATCCACCACCCGCTCCGCCGTCCAGTAATCGCGCGTGACGCGCTCGCAGGTGTAACGCAGCGCATCGTCGGGAAGATGCAGCCCGCGGTCGGCGAACAGGCGGCGGATCAGCGAGGCGAACAGCGCGTCGTCGGGTTGCTCGATCGCAATCACCGGCGTCACCGCAAGCCGGGTGCGAAGGTCGGGCAGGCTCACCTGCCAGTGCGGCGGGGCGCGGTCGGCAATCATCACCACCGGCCGTCCGGTTTCCTGCGCCTGGTTCCAGGCGTGAAACAGCGCTTCCTCGTCATGACTGTCGGCCGGATCGAACAACCGGCCACCGACCCGGGCCACGAAATTGCGTGCCAACAGCGACCGGCCCGAGCGGCGCGGGCCGGTGAGGATGGTCGCCTTGACCGGCCAGCTCGACCAGCGGCGGAAATGCTCGAACGCCGCTTCGTTGGCGGAGCTGACGATGAACCGGCTTTCATCGCTCCCCTGCGGCCAGTCGAGCGGGAGCGCGATCTGGTCGGGCGCGCGCATCTCAGGCACCGGGCCGCCTGGTGGTCACGGGGACCAGAGGTTCGGCCGGGGCGCGCTGCTGCGGCGGCGCGGGGCGGGCCGGCTGGGGTTGCGGCTGAGGCGATGCCGGGGCGGCCGGCTGAGCGGGCGGCGGCGCGGCAGGCTGCGGCTGGGCGGGCGGCGCGTAGCCGGTGATGGTGAACACGCCACTTGCGCTGCTGGTCTGCCAGCCGCGCGAATTGAGGGCCGATGCGAGCTGGCCCTGCGACCCCTTGAAGCGGACCACGAGGACCTGGCTGCCGATTTCCTGGACCGAGGCGACCCCCGGGATCGAGCGGAGCCAGCCGACCGGCGAATAAGGCGAGGTGACGGATATCTGGATCACCTGCTCGGTCGGGGCCTGCGGCGCTTCCTCCTCGACCAATTCCTCGACCGGCGGCGGGGGCGGCAGCAGGCTCGGATCGGGGCGCAGGCCCCCGCTCGCCAGCCAACTGGTGTAGAGCGCGTCCATCTGCCGCACGCCTTCGGCCATCATCCGCGGCAGGTCGGCGCTGCTGTCGGCGCGCAGGGTGAAGCTGCCGAGCAGTTGGCGGTCGGGGCCGAAACTTCCGGTGAAGGTCGCGACCGACGGACCGCCGGGATAGAGACGCCGCACCTGCGCGGTCGCCACCAGCACGTCGGACGCGCCATAGAAATCGACGAGGTTGCGCCACATTGCCCGGCCCGGCCGGCGGACCTGTGCGGCAGTGGCGATCAACGGGTCGATCCCCTGCCCAGAGATACGAACATAATCGATCGCGCTGTTGGCGGTGCGATATTCGGCCCAGGCGCGCTGCCACGGATTGCGCAGTTCAACCGTCGTGGCGGTGCCGCCGCTGACCATCACCGGGATCAGCAGCATCGGTGCCGACCGCCGCACCGGCCCCGACGCGCCGAGCAGCGCGGCCGAGCGGGAGCGGTCGAACAGAATCTGGAGACTCGCCATGTAGCGGCCGGGCGCAATGCGCTCCTCCTCGATCTCGATCGAGCTGACGATCCCGTCGAGCGTCGAATCGGGGAGCTTGGGCGCCTCGCTTTCGGGGGCGCGGTGCATCTGCGCCCACAATTTGGCGAAGCCCTGCCGCTGCGCCATGCGCCAGCCGGCAAGGCGCGCGGTCTCCGCATCCTTGGCCGCGACATCGACCTTGATCCCGCCGATTTCGAGCGTGCTTGCACTGTCGATGGGCGGGATGCCGCGGTCGCCGCTCTCAAGCTGAGCGAAGACGGCGGTGCCGAGCCCGGCGCAGCCGAGCAGGGCGACAAACAATAATCGCAGAGGGAGGCGCGGCATACCGTCGCCCTCAAAGCAGCTTGGGGCTCGATTTCCAAGGCTCTTCTCGGCTAGGCGGGCGCCATGGGGCTTACTTACGAACAGGCAGGCGTCAGCATCGCCGCCGGCAACGCGCTCGTGAAGGCCATCGCGCCGCTCGCCAAGGCGACGCGCCGGCCGGGTGCGGATGCCGATCTCGGCGGCTTCGGCGGCTTCTTCGACCTGAAAGCCGCGGGCTTCGTTGATCCGCTGCTGGTCGCGGCCAATGACGGGGTCGGAACCAAGCTCAAGCTGGCGATCGACCTCGATCGGCACGAGGGCGTCGGCATCGATCTGGTCGCGATGTGCGTCAACGACCTTGTCGTGCAGGGCGCCGAGCCCCTGTTCTTCCTCGACTATTTCGCGACCGGGAAGCTGGACAACGGGGTCGCCGAAGCAGTGGTCGCGTCGATCGCGCAAGGCTGCCTACAGGCCGGCTGCGCGCTGATCGGCGGCGAGACGGCGGAGATGCCGGGCATGTATGCGGCGGGTGATTATGACCTTGCAGGCTTCTGCGTCGGGGCGGTGGAGCGCGGGGAACAGCTGACCGGGGCCGCCATCCGTCCGGGCGACGTGCTGCTCGGCCTTGCCAGCAGCGGTGTCCATTCGAACGGCTTCAGCCTCGTCCGCCGCCTGATCGAGGTGAACGGGTGGAAGCTCGACCGCCCTGCCCGCTTCGCACCCGAGCGGCTGCTTGGCGACCTGCTGCTCGAGCCGACGCGAATCTATGTAAAGAGCCTGCTGCCCGAGATCCGGGCGGCACGCATCGCGGGGCTGGCGCACATTACCGGTGGCGGATTGCTCGAGAACATCCCGAGGGTCCTGCCCGACGGTTGCCATGCCGTGGTGCAGGCCGACGCCTGGGATTTGCCGCCCCTGTTCTCCTGGCTGCAGGCCGGGGGGTCGATCGAACCCGAGGAACTTGCCCGCACCTTCAACTGCGGGATCGGGATGGTCGTGGTGGTCCGGGAGGAGAATGCCGAGGCCGTCGCCGCCGCGCTTTCCGCCGCCGGCGAGACCGTGCACCGCATCGGTCATATCGAGGAAGGGCCCCGCGGCTGCACCGTGCGCGGGCCTAGTGAAAGCTGGAGCGCGAAGGGCGCCTGGAGCGCCACCCACAACCATGGGTGATGCCGCGGACACAAGGGTGTCGTTCGTGCTGAGCGAAGTCGAAGCACGCATGCACCAGCGCCCTTCGACTTCGCTCAGGGCGAACGAGGACCGGTGTTGAAGGCCCGCGTCGCGATCGTCATCTCGGGCGAGGGAAGCAACATGGCGGCGCTGCTTTATGCCAGCAGGCTGCCGGGTTCGGTGTTCGAGATCGTGCTGGTCGCCTCCAACAATCCGCAAGCGCCGGGGCTTGCACTGGCCGAGGCCGAAGGGGTCCCGACCTGGTCGCTCAGCCACAAGGGCGTCGCACGCGACGAGTTCGACGAGGCCTTGCACGAGGCACTCACCGCCGCTCGCCCCGATGCGGTCGCGCTGGCGGGCTACATGCGCCTCCTGACGCCGGCGTTCGTGGAGCGCTGGCAAGGGCGCCTGCTCAACATCCATCCCTCGCTGCTGCCCAACTATCGCGGCCTCGACACGCACCAGCGGGCACTCGACGCCGGCGACAGCCATGGCGGGTGCAGCGTCCACCTCGTCACCGAAGAGGTCGACGCTGGCGAGGTGCTGGGACAGCTGCCGGTCGCCATCCGCGCGGGCGACACCGCCGAAAGCCTTGCGCAGCGGGTGCGGCTTGCCGAGCACCAGCTGTATCCGGCCACGCTTGCCGCCTATGTCTCGCGCCACCAGGATGCGGGCTGGATCGAACGCCAGGTCGACGCCATTGCCGCCACCTTTCCCGAAGTGCTGCGCAAGACCAGCCACGGCTCTCCCGGCTGGGCGGTGGGCAGCGAGAAATCGGCCAAGCTGTTTGCCATTCTGGCCGATCGTCATCATGGCGAGGACGCGATCGGGTTGCTGGTCAAGGCGAGCGGCCCGGACGAGATGACCGGCCTGATCGAGGCGCGGCCCGAGACTTACTACTGGCCCAAATATTATGGTGCGAGCGGTTGGCTGGGGTTCAGGCTCAACCGGCCGGATACCGACTGGGACGAGGTGCGCGATTGGCTCGAGCGGAGTTGGCGCGCCTGTGCCCCGCCCCGGCTGACCAGGCTGATGCGGGCCGCGGACGAGTTCTGAGCCTTGTCGCCGCTTGTCATTGTCGCCTGGCTTGCCGCCGTGAACGCCCTCACCTTCCTGCGGTTCTGGCAGGACAAGGAACGCGCGGGGCGCGGCGAGTGGCGGGTGTCCGAAAGCGAGCTCCTGTCGCTCGCCTTCCTGGGCGGGTCACCGGCGGCCTTTGCCGCGCGCCAGCTGCTTCGCCACAAGACGCGCAAGCAGCCTTTTTCGACACAATTGTACCTGATCGCCCTGGTTCAGCTGGGCCTGCTTGGCTGGCTGGTGGCGGGGCCGCGCCTTACTTGATGGTGCCGAGCCGTTTGCCGCGGGTCAGTGCGCGCAGCACCTCGATCCGGGCCTTGAGCTCCGCCTGTTCGGCCGTGCTGAGACCGCCTGCCGCATAGCGCTCCTCGAGCATGGCGACTTCGCGGCTTTCGCGCCGCAGCTCCCTCGCCTGGCGGCGCGACAGCGAACCTTCCTCGCGGCCCTTGCGGACGTCGCGGCGGATGGTCCCGAGGTCGGCACTGGTCGCAGGATTGTAGGACGGCAGCGGCCGGGCCTGGACCGGGATCGTCCCGGCGAGCGGGCCCGACCCAATCATTGCCGCCAGCACCAGTCCGATCATCACGGGCCTCCCATCAGATAGGGCACAGAATGTCATTCCGGCCCTGAACCGATGATGAAGCGGTTAGCGGCTGGCCACCCGCGCGTTCTGGGCCGGTGCGACCCGCCAGACGGTGTTGGCCGCGTCGTCGGCGACCAGCAGCGCGCCGGTCCGGTCCTGCGCGACTCCGACCGGGCGGCCGAAGACGTTTTCCCCGTCGGTGAAGCCGGTCAGGAAGTCCTGCGGCTTGCCGCTTGGGCGGCCGTTGGCGAAGGGGACGAACACCACCTTGTAGCCATTGAACTGCGTGCGGTTCCAGCTGCCATGCTCGCCGACGAACGCGCCGCCGCGATATTGCGCGGGGAAGCTCGCCCCGGTGTAGAAGGTCAGCCCGAGTGCCGCGACGTGGGGGCCGAGCGCATAGTCGGGCGGCGTTGCCCTGGCGACGAGGTCGGGCCGTTGCGGCCGCACCCGCGGATCGACGTGCTGGCCGTAATAACTGTAGGGCCAGCCGTAGAAGCCGCCGTCTTTGACGCTCGTCATATAGTCGGGGACGAGGTTCTGGCCGATCTCGTCGCGTTCGTTGACGACGACCCAGAAGGTGTTGGTGCCAGGGTAGAAGGTCGGGCTGTTGGGATTGCGAAGACCCGTCGCGAAGACGCGCGAGCGCCCGCTCTGGCGATCGATCTCCCACACGGCGGCGCGGCCCTTTTCGGCCTCGAAGCCATTCTCGACGATGTTCGAATTGGACCCCACCGTCGCATAAAGCCGCTGTCCGTCGGGGCTGATGGTCAGGCTCTTGGTCCAGTGGTGGTCGATCGGGCCGCCGGGAAGTTCGGTCAGCACCGTCGGCTGCGCGTCGATCCGGGTCTGCCCGGGCGTGAAGGGATAGCGCAGCACCGATTCGTGGCTGGCGACGTAAAGATTGCCGTCGGCGTAAACGACCCCGAACGGCGAGGCGACATGGTCGATCAGGACCGACTTGCCTTCGATCACGCCGTCGCCATTGGTATCGCGCAGGAGCAGCAGGCGGTTGGACGGACCCTCGCCCGGCACGTCACCATGCGCACGGCCGAAGAAATAGCCCATGAAGAGGTCCTTGGGCCGGTTGATCCCTTCAAGCGCGGGACCCGTGCTTTCAACCACGATGATGTCGCCGTTGGGCAGCGGATAGAGGAAGCGCGGGTTCTTGAGGTTGGTCGCCAGCGCCTGCACCGCGAAGCCCGCGGGCGCGGTCGGCTTCTGCCCCTGCTTCCAGCCGAGCGGCGGCGCGATCTTCATCGGCGGGAAGAGATATTGCTGGATCGCCGGAAGCGTGGGGTTGGGACCCGTCTGGTCGACCGGATTGATCGCTTCGCCGGTGCCGCAGGCGGCAAGCGTTCCGGCCAGCAGGAAGGGGAGCGTCTGGCGCAGATTCATCGGCCGATCCTCACTGCGGGGTCGCGTTCCAGCCGCAACCCGACGAAACCGTTGATGGCGATCAGGATCACCGCGATTACCGACAGCGTGAGGCCGGTCGGTACCACCGAGGTCCAGCCGTCGCGCGCATGAACGAAGCTGTTGAACAGTTCGACAATGAAGATCGAGATGCTGATCACCCCGTGCGCGATGCCGAGCGTCTTGTTGCCGGGCGCCCCGCGGTGGCTGAAATGGCCGAGCAGCGCGACGAGGATCGACAGGCCGCAGAAAACCAGTCCCGCGACCAGCAGCCAGGCGGAGAAGTTCGCCCACTGGATGTTGGCGGAGCGCGAATAGGCGATGTCGGTCAGCAAGGCCCCGACGAAGCAGGTGGTCGCATAGGGCGACAACAGGACGTGCAAGGGGCGGCCGGCCGTGACGGCGGCGGAGCGGGGGCGGTCGGCGCCGCCGGAAAGAACCTGATCTGCCATGAAAGGCGCTACGCGTGGCAATCGGTGGCGGTTCCGTTACGCCCCTGTCATGTCCGCACGAAAAAGGCCCGCCGGAGATGCTCCGACGGGCCCAAAGATCGGAAGGAGCTTGTGGCTCAGCCGACGATTTCCTCAGGCTTGAAGAAATAGTCGATCTCGATCTTGGCGTTCTCGTCCGAATCCGAACCGTGGACCGAATTGGCTTCGATCGATTCGGCTAGTTCCTTGCGGATGGTGCCGGCGTCGGCGTTTTCGGGGTTGGTCGCGCCCATGATGTCGCGGTTGCGCTTCACGGCATCCTCGCCCTCGAGTACCTGGACCACGACCGGGCCCGAGATCATGAACGACACGAGGTCGTTGAAGAAGGGACGCTCGCGGTGCACGCCGTAGAAGCCCTCGGCCTGCTCCCTGGTCATGTGGATGCGCTTGGAAGCGACGACGCGAAGGCCGGCCTCTTCCAGCATCTTGGTGACCGCACCGGTGAGGTTGCGGCGGGTGGCATCGGGCTTGATGATCGAGAAGGTGCGCGTGACGGCCACGGGAATGCTCCGTTGATGAAAGTGGTGGGGTAAAGGATTGCGCGCGCCCCTAGCGGGAGGTCGGGAAAGTGGCAAGCGCCGGGCTGGTCCGCGGTCAGACCTTGCGGACCCAGCGCCCGTCCTCGCGCGCCCAGTAATTGCGCTCGACCCCCTCGCGACCCGACAGGAGTTTCCATGCCTGGCGCGCTTCACCGAGGCTGGCTTCGTCGAACAGATGGAAGGCGCGTTCGAAGGTGAGTGCGGCTTCGCGCCATTCGCCGTCCGCCATCAGCAGGTTGCGCGCGCCATTCGCTGGGTCGGGCGTGGTCGAGAGCAGGATGGGCTGGCGCGCATCCTCGCCCCCGCCCGCAATGCCATGAGCGAGGAAATCGGCCTCCCCCTGCTCCCACAGCATGCGGTCGAGCCGCGCGAGCGCGCCTTCGTCCGCCATGACCACCAGCAGCCGTTCGCCGCCCTCAAGCACCTTGCGGGCAAGGGTCGCCACGACCTCGTCGAGCGGGGTGCCAGCGAGTTGGTAGAAGTCGACCCTCATGCCGTCGTCATTGCGAGGAGCGAAGCGACGAAGCAATCCACCCGGCGCTGGATTGCTCCGCCACGCTCGCAATGACGAGCAGGGTTCACTCGGCGGTCAGTTCCACGAAGCGGTCGAGGAGGCGCACGCCAAAGCCCGTCGCGCCCTTGTCGAAGGTGCTGCCCGGCTTGTCGCTCCACACCGTGCCGGCGATGTCGAGATGGGCCCATTCGACGCCCTCCTCGACAAAGCGCTGGAGGAATTGCGCGGCGGTGATCGAGCCACCTTCGCGCGGACCGACATTCTTGATGTCGGCGATCGGGCTGTCGATCAGCCGGTCATAGGCATCGCCGAGCGGCATCCGCCACAGCTTCTCGCCGGTCTCGGTCCCGGCTGCGCTCAGTTCGCCCGCCAGCGTGTCGTTGTTGGAGAACAGGCCCGCATGTTCGTGGCCGAGCGCGACCAGCATCGCGCCGGTCAGCGTCGCAAGGTCGACCATCCGCCGCACGCCAAGTTCGCGCTGCGCGTAGGTCATGACATCGGCAAGGACGAGGCGGCCTTCGGCGTCGGTGTTGATGACCTCGATGGTTTGGCCATTCATGGAGGTGACGACGTCGCCCGGCCGGGTCGCGCTGCCCGACGGCATGTTCTCGACCAGCCCGCACAGGCCGATGACGTTGGCCTTGGCCTTGCGGCTGGCAAGCGCGAGCATGGCGCCGGCAACCGCGCCTGCGCCGCCCATGTCCCACTTCATCGCTTCCATGCCGGCGGCCGGCTTGATCGAAATGCCGCCAGTGTCGAAGGTGACCCCCTTGCCGATCAGTGCCAGCGGCTTGTCGGTCGGGTGGCCGCCGCCGTTCCAGCGCATCACCAGCAATCGCGGTTCGCGAACGGTGCCCTGGTTGACGCTAAGGAGCGAGCCCATGCCGAGCTTCTCCATCTCGGCCTGGCCCAGCGCCTCGATCTCGAGCCCGGTGCCCTCAGCATGCTTCCTGACCCGCTCGACGAAGGTCTCGGCATAAATGATGTTGGCCGGCTCGGTGACCAGTTCGCGGGTCAGCTTCACGCCGGCCAGCACACCTTCGTAGCGCTCGGTCCAGCGCTGCTCGGCCCCGCCCGGTGCCCCGACGATCACCAATTCCTCGACGGTCGGCTTTTGCTTTTCCTTGAGCTTGGTGCGGTAAAGGTCATAGCGCCACGCCCGCGACGCCGCGCCAAGCGCCAGCCGCGCCGCTGCTTCCGCGTCGAAGCGCGTTCCGGTGAGGTCGATCGCGACGGTCTTCTCGCCCGAGGTCAGCAGGCGGCCGACCATCGTCCCGCCGAGCCGTTCGGCCGCGGCGCCATCGCTGGCCGTGCCGGTACCGACCAGCAGAAGCCGGCGGACCTGCGCTTCGCCGTTGCCGCCGATCCAGCTTTCCGCGACCGCGCCGGCCTCACCTTCGAAGCGCTGGCCGCGCGCAGCAGCCTCGACGGCGGCGCGATGATCGCCGAGCGAGGCGAGGTTGTTTCGTTCAGCGCCGGCGACCGGGAGGACGAGGGCGTAGCTGCCGGAAGGAAGGGCGTCTGCGAAGCGGATCTGCATGGGGGAGGTACCTGCTGGCATGTTGGAACGAGTTGCGGCGTCCTTAAGCCCGCGCCCCCCGCGCTGCCAAGCCCGTTGCCCCGGCCCCAGAAGGCTGCAATAGGCGGCGCTTCTCGAAACGGTTCAGCGGATCAAGGCGGACATACCTGGTGCGATACGGCGTCACGGCCTGGACGGCGCTACCGCTGGTCCTCTTGGCTGCAGTGCCGGCCGCAGCGCAGGAGCAGCAGCCTGCGCCCCTTCCCGCGAGCACGCAGCCCGGCCCGGCGGAGACCGCGCCGCTTGCCGCGGGCGACCAGGAACTCGCCTTCACCGCCGACCGGGTCGAATATGACAGCAATGCCGAGGTGGTCACCGCCGTCGGCAAGGTCCGGGTCAATCGCCAGGGCACCTTCGTCGCCGCCGACCAGGTTCGCTGGGACCGCCGCAGCGGCGAGGTGATCGCGACCGGCAATGTGGTCGTGGTCCAGCCGCAGGGCGACCGCCTGATTTCCGAACGCGTGGTGCTCGACGATGCGCTTCGCGACGCCACCATCGACAATCTGCTGGTCGTGCTGGAAAGCGGCGGGCGCCTGGCGGCCGATCGCGCCACCCGGGTCGGCGACATCACCACCCTCGATAACGCGGTCTACAGCCCGTGCCGCATCGACAACGAGGCGGGCTGCCCGCGCCGGCCGAGTTGGCGCATCCTCGCAGCCCGCGTCCGCTACGACCAGAAGGCCGAGCGCATTCGCTTCGAGCGCGGCCGGTTCGAACTGTTCGGCATCACCCTCCCCCTCCTGCCCGTGTTCAGCCTCGGCACCGGCAACGGCGGCCAAGGCTATTCGGGGTTCCTGCTGCCCGAGCTTCGCTACAGCCGGCGCCTCGGGGCCGAATTGTCCCTTCCCTACCAGCTGAAGTTCGCGCCAAACCGCGACCTGACGGTCACGCCGCACCTCTACACCTCGGTCGCGCCGGGCGTCGAAGGCCGCTACCGCGAACTCAACCGGCTGGGCGCCTTCTCGCTCGGCGCGTTCGTCACCTACGGCGACCGGACGAGCTATGACGACAGCCGCTCCGACAAGGGCGTGCGGGCCTATTTCGAGGGCAATGGCAAGTTCCAGTTCTCGCCGCTGTGGAGCCTGACCGGGCAGCTGCGCGCCGCCACCGACAAGAGCGTCGCCCGCTTCTACGACATCAATCGCGACGACCGCTATCGCAACTTCCTCGATCTCGAGCGGATCGACCTCGACAGCTATGTCAGCATCGCCGGCTGGGCCTTCCAGGGCGTGCGCCAGAACGACATCCAGCGCCGGATCCCGTTCGCGCTGCCCGCGATCGACGCGCGGATCCGCCTGGCCGACCCGATCCTCGGCGGACGGGTGGAACTTCAGGCGAACAGCCTGGCGGTATTCCGCCGCGAGGGCCAGGACAGCCAGCGCGCCTTTGCCGGCGCCCGCTGGGACCTGAGGAAGCTGACGACGTTCGGGCAGGAGCTGCTGTTCACCGGCTATGCCCGCGGCGACATCTACCACAGCGCGCAGAACGAGTTGACCAGCGCGGCTATCTATCGCGGCGAAAAAGGCTGGCGCGGGCGAGGAATCGCCGCTGCCGCCGCCGAGGTCCGCTGGCCATTCGCCGGTCAACTCCTCGGCGGCGTCCAGCGACTGACCCCGCGTGCGCAGATCGTGGTCACCCCGCCGACTGCCAACATCAGCCTGCCCAACGAGGACAGCCGGGCGGTCGACCTCGAGGACAGCAACCTCTTCGCCCTCAACCGCTTCCCCGGCTACGACCGGTGGGAAGACGGCAGCCGCCTCACCTATGGGGTCGACTGGAACCTCGACCGGCCGGGTTGGGCGGTGTCGAGCAACATCGGCCAGTCGTATCGCTTCAACCGCGACGCGCAGATCTTTCCCAACGGCACCGGCCTTACCGACCGCTGGTCGGACTTTGTCGGACGGACGCGGGTCAAGGTCGGCCGGTTCGTCGACCTCACCCACCGGTTCCGGCTCGACAAGGACAATTTCGCGGTTCGCCGCAACGAGCTCGACCTGACCGTCGGCACGACCGAGACCTACGCCCGGATCGATTACCTCCGCCTCAACCGCAACGTCGACCAGAAGGTCGAAGATCTGCGCGACAAGGAGGAGCTGCGGCTTGCCGGGAGGTGGAAATTCCATCGCTTCTGGTCGGTGTTCGGGGCGACCGTGCTCGACCTCACCAACGGCGACGAAGACCCGCTCAACATTTCCGACGGAATCAACTCGGTCCGGCATCGCCTGAGCCTCGATTACGAGGACGACTGCCTGTCGTTCGGGATCAGTTGGCGGCGCGATTACGAGCGGCTGGGCGACCGTGCCGAGGGCAGCACCTTTAGTTTCCGCCTGTCCTTGAAGGGGCTGAGCCGCTAACAGGCGCTCATCGCCGGTTCAGCGCGTATCCGGCAATCACGCGTGAACTGGTTGAAATGACAAGGGATATAAAGGCTTTCCATGGCTAAGGCGAAGACGCTTTTCACGACCGCCCTGATCGCCTCGCTCGCCGGGGTCGCGGCCGCGCAGGTTGCGCCGAAGGCTGTCCAGCCGGCACCGCGCCCGAAGGCTGCGGCAAGCAAGACGGCCGTTGCGCCGACGCGTTCCACCAAGCCCGCGGCCACCACCGCCGCCACGGCATCGACCGCGAAGGCGACGACCGCCCAGGCCGCGCCTGCCACTTCGCAACCGGGCGAGCGCAAGACCACGGCTGCCCTCAACCTGCCGGATACGGTGACCGTGTTCGGCCGTCCGATCCCCGCGGTCGTCAAGGCGAGCGCGATCGTCAACGGCGAGGTCATCACCCAGACCGACATCGACCAGCGCCTCGCGCTTCTCGCGATTTCGAACGACACTCCGATCCCGAAGGACGAGGAAGAGCGGCTGCGCGTCCAGGTGCTTCGCAACCTGATCGACGAAACGCTGCAGATCCAGGCCGCGGAAGCTGCCGAGATCAAGGTCGCCCCGATCGACATCGACCGCACCGTCGCGCGGGTCGCGCAGGGCGTGAAGCGCAGCCCGGCCGAACTGGCGACCTATCTCAAGCAGAATGGCAGCTCGATCAGCTCGATCCGCCGTCAGATCCAGGGCGAGATCGCCTGGCAGCGCCTCCAGCGTCAGAAGATCGAAAGCCAGATCAGCGTCGGTGACGACGAGGTGAAGGCGGTGATCGACCGCCTCAACGCGTCCAAGGGTACGCAGGAATATCGCGTCGGCGAGATCTACCTGTCGTCCACGCCGGCCAATCAGGCGCAGGTCGCCCAGGCAGCGCAGCAGATCATCGGCGCGCTTCAGCAGGGCGCGAGCTTTGCCGGCTATGCCCGCCAATATTCCGAAGCGTCGACGGCCGCGGTCGGCGGCGATCTTGGCTGGGTTAAGCCCGAGCAGCTTCCCGACCAGCTCGCCTCCGTGCTCCGCCAGATGGGACCGGGCCAGCTGAGCCAGGCGATTGCCGTTCCGGGCGGCTATTCGATCATCGCGGTGCAGGACACGCGCAAGGTGCTGACCGCCGATCCGCGCAATGCCGTGCTGTCGCTGAAGCAGCTTTCGATCAGCTTCCCCAAGGGCACGACCGCAGCGGCGGCCGAGCCGACGTTGCAGCGCTTTGCCGCGGCGGCGCAGAACATCGGCGGGTGCGGCGGCGCGGACAAGACGGCGGCGGAGTTCAAGGGCGAGGTCGTCCAGTCAGACGGCGTCAAGCTCCGCGACCTTCCGGCCGCGCTGCAGGAGATGATGCTCCCGATGCAGGTCGGCCAGGCGACGCGCCCGTTCGGCAGCATCGGCGAGGGCGTCCGCGTCCTGGTCATCTGCGGCCGCGACGAGGAGCAGAGTGCCAATGCGCCCAACCCGGACGCCGTGTTCGCCCAGCTTCAGGAAGAGCGGGTCAACTTGCGCGCGCGCCGCTATCTGCGCGACCTTCGCCGCGACGCCGTCATCGATTATCGCTGATCATCCCCTCGTCATCGCCAGCAGCATGAGGCAGTCCGGGATCCCGCTCGTGGATTGCCTCGCTGCGCCCGCGATGACAGGGAGGAGCTGAATGAGCCTTCCTCCCCTCCTGCTTTCCGTTTCGCTTGGCGACCCGGCCGGGATCGGCCCCGAAGTGGTTGCCAAGACATGGGACAGCCGCCGCGCGCTGTCGGTCCCGCCGTTCGTCGCGGTCGGCGATCCGCGCAGCCTGTCGGAAGTGTGGGACGGGCCGATCGCGGTACTTTCCAACCCGGCCGAGGCGGTCGACGCGTTCGACCACGGCCTGCCCCTGCTCGCCGTTCCGGCCGCCGCTGCAAGCCTGCCCGGACAACCGACCACCGCCGGCGCGCATTGCAGCCTCGACAGCCTCGAGCTTGCCGTCGGCCTTGCGCGTTCGGGCACCTGCGCGGGTGTGGTCACCGGGCCGGTCGCAAAGCACCAGCTGTACGCGATCGGCTTCAACCATCCAGGCCAGACCGAATTCGTGGCCGAGCGATGTGGGGTGTCGCCCGGCAATGTCGCGATGATGCTGGCCGGGCCGACGCTTCGGACGGTGCCGGTCACTACGCACATGCCGCTGCGCGACGTCGCGGACGTCCTCAGCGCGCCGCTGATCGAAGCGCGGGCGCGGGCCACCTTGCGCGGGCTGCAGCGCAATTTCGGCATCGCCCACCCGCGCCTGGCGATCGCCGGCTTCAACCCCCACGCCGGCGAGAATGGCGCGCTGGGCCGCGAGGAGCAGGAAGTGATCGAGCCCGCGATCGCCACCTTGCGTGAAGAGGGCTGGGACGTGACCGGGCCTTATCCCGCCGACACGATGTTCCATGCGTCCGCCCGCGCGCGCTACGATGCGGCGCTCTGCATGTATCACGACCAGGCGCTCATTCCCCTCAAGGCACTGCATTTCGAAGAGGGCGTGAACCTGACGTTGGGGCTGCCGATCGTCCGCGCCGCGCCCGACCACGGCACCGCGTTCGACATCGCCGGGCAGGACCGCGCCGATCCGCGGGCGATGGCGGCGGCGATCCGGATGGCGGCAAGCTGCGCCCGCCACCGCGCCCTCCACGGTTGAGCAACCTTCCGCCCCTGCGCGACGTGATCGCCCGCCATGGCCTCAGCGCGTCCAAGGCGCTTGGCCAGAACTTCCTCCTCGACCGCCAGCTGCTGGCGCGGATCGCGGCCATTCCGGGCGACCTTCAGGACCGCGCAGTCTATGAGGTCGGGCCGGGTCCCGGCGGCCTTACCGGCGCGCTGCTCGACGCGGGCGCGCGGGTCACCGCGGTGGAACGCGACCGTCGCTGCCTCCCGGCGCTGGCGGAGTTGCAGGAGCTGTTCCCCGGCCGGCTTACCCTGTTGGAAGAAGATGCGCTGAAGGTCGATGAACAACCGCTGGTCGGACGCGGCGCGCACATCGTTTCAAACCTCCCCTACAATGTCGGCACCGCGCTGCTGCTGCGCTGGCTGGCGGCGGACTGGACTCCGTGGTGGGACAGCCTGACGCTGATGTTCCAGAAGGAAGTGGCGGAGCGGATCGTCGCGAGGCCGGGGGACGACGCCTACGGCCGGCTTGCCGTCGCCGCCCAGTGGCGCGCCACCCCGCGCATCGCGCTGCCCGTCCATCGCTCGGCCTTCGTGCCGCCGCCAAGGGTTACTTCGGCGGTGGTCCACATCGTTCCGGCCGCCGAGCCGCAGGGCGTCAGCCTGGGCGTCCTTGAACGCCTCACTGCTGCGGCGTTCGGCCAGCGCCGCAAGATGCTGCGCCAGAGCCTTAAGGGGGTGAGCGGCGCTCTCGATGCCTTGCCCGCGCTCGGCATCGCGGCCGAGCGGCGGGCGGAAACGGTCAGCGTGGACGAATGGGTCGCCCTCGCCCGGACGCTCAGTTCTTCTTAGGAGCGTCCGCCGCAGGCGCCTTGACCGCCATTGCCGGACCGCGCTGGATCAGTGCGGCGAGGCTGTCGGCCGGCGCGCAGGCGTTGGCACCGCACAGGCTCTTGATCTTGGCGAGGTTCTGCTGGGCACGGGCGGTCGCGCCTTGCTCCACCATCGCTTCCCCCTGGACGCCGAGGGCGACGGGATCGTTCGGTTCCAGCGAGAGGGCCTTGCTGGTGAAGCGGATCGCCTGGCCATAGAGCTTTTGCCGCTGCGCGACGCGGGCAAGTGCGATAAAGGCGCCGCGGTTGCGGGGATCGATGATCAGCGCGGTTTCGAGCGCGTCGTCGGCAGCCTGGAACTGGCCCGCCGCAAGCGCGGTCTCACCCGCCTTTTGCCATTGCAGCGACTGCGGGCTGATCTGCGCGTCCGGGACCTGCGTTTCGCCCGAGGAGGCAATGGTCGCGCCGGCAATCCCCAGGACAATGGCAATCGGAAGCAAACGCATCATCGTCTCCCAGGCGGCGTTCCCGCTCATGTGGCACGGAACCGCGCAATGAAAAAGCCGTCGGTGCCGTCATGACCCGGCGTCAACAACCGGCCCACTCCGTCCAAACGCCCGACGTCCATGGGAATATCCTGCTGGGCGAAGCCTGAATGGCGGCTGAGGAAGGCGTCGGCCTGGTCGCGCCCTTCCCGGGCCAGCAGTGAGCAGACGGCGTAGACGAGGCTTCCGCCGGGCCGGACCAGCGGCGCCGCAAGATCGAGGACGCGCGCCTGAAGGGCCGCGATGCGATCGAACCGGTCGGCGGTCAGCCGCCAGCGTCCTTCGGGATTGCGCCGCCACGTGCCCGAGCCCGAGCAGGGCGCATCGACCAGCACCACGTCGGCCTGGCCCTGGAACTCGACCAACGCCTCTGCCTCGCGCGGCTGGTCGAGGAGGCGCCATTCGATCTCAGCGCCCGCGCGCTCGGCGCGGGGGCCGAGCTTCATCAGGCGGGCCTTGTTGGTGTCGCACGCGATGATGCGCGCCGCCGGATTGGCTGCCGCAAGCGCCAGCGCCTTGCCGCCGGCGCCGGCGCACAGGTCGATCATTAGGCCCTGCCCGGCCGGGTCGCAGGCGAGCGCGATCAGCTGGCTCCCCTCGTCCTGCACCTCGACCAGCCCGCCATCGAAGGCCGGATCACTGGTCACCGCGCTATCGGATGGAAGGCGCAGCCCCCACGGGCTGAGCGGCGTCGGCCGGGCGCCGAAATGCGCGACCATCGCGTCGCGGCTGGTGCGGGCGAGATTGGCGCGAAGGTCGACCGGCGCGCGCTCGATCAGCGCGGGCCATTCCGCTTCGCCGACCAGCGACGACAATTCAGGCACGATCCAGCCGGGCACCACTCCCGCGGCGGCGCGCGGTTCGCCTTCCTCGACCGGCACCGGGCCATGGCCGTGTCCGTCGAACAATTCCTCGGCCAGCGGGAGCAGTGCGGCGCGCCCGCTGGCCGGCACCTCGGCCGAATGGCGGATCGCCCGGAACACCAGTTCCCGCACCGCTCGGCGGTCCTTGGATCCGGCATAGCGCCGCGTCTTGAAATAGGCCGAAACGAGCGCGTCGGCCGGTGGTCCGTCCTCCAGGGCGGAGGCGATCACCTGGTCCAGGATCTCGATCGCGGCCTGGGCGCGGGCTTGCGGGATCACGGCTCAGCGCGTCGGATAATTGGGCGCTTCCCGCGTGATCGCGACGTCATGGACGTGGCTTTCGCTAAGGCCCGCACCGGTGATCCGAACGAATTTCGCGCGAACCTGCATCTCGGCGATGGTGCGCGAGCCGGTATAGCCCATCGCCGCCTTCACGCCGCCGACGAGCTGGTGGACGACGTCGCGGACCGGGCCCTTGTAGGGCACCTGGCCTTCGATGCCCTCGGGCACCAGCTTCATTGAATCCTTGATGTCCTGCTGGAAATAGCGGTCGGCCGACCCGCGGCTCATGGCGCCGAGCGAGCCCATGCCGCGGTAGGATTTGTAGGCGCGGCCGTGATAGAGGAACTGCTCGCCGGGCGTCTCGTCGGTCCCAGCGAGGAGCGATCCCACCATTGCACTCGACGCGCCCGCGGCAAGCGCCTTCGCAAGGTCGCCCGAGGTGCGGATGCCGCCGTCGGCGATGACCGGAACGCCGCTGTCACGCGCCGCGGAAGCGGCGGCCATGATCGCGCTCAGCTGGGGCACGCCGACGCCGGCGACGATGCGGGTGGTGCAGATGGAGCCCGGCCCGATCCCGACCTTGATCGCGTCCGCACCGGCATCGACCAGCGCCTTGGCGGCGGCGGCAGTGGCGACATTGCCGGCGATCACCTGCACACTGTTGGAAGCGGATTTCACCCGGGCGACGGCGCGCGCCACTTCGATATTGTGGCCGTGGGCGGTGTCGATGACGATGCAGTCGACGCCGGCCGCAAGCAGCGCTTCGGAACGCTCCCAGCCCTTGTCACCGACGGTCGAAGCGGCGGCAACGCGCAGCCGGCCCTCACCATCCTTGGTGGCATGAGGCGACGCGACCGCCTTTTCGATATCCTTCACCGTGATGAGGCCGACGCAGCGCCCGGCCTCGTCAACCACCAGCAGCTTCTCGATCCGGCGCTGGTGAAGCAGCCGTTGTGCTTCCTGCCGGCTGGTCCCCGGCGAGACGGTGGCGAGATTGTCGCGGGTCATCAGTTCGGACACCGGCTGGCGCGGGTTTTCCGCGAAACGCACGTCGCGATTGGTGAGGATGCCGCACAGCCGGCCGCCCTTCTCGACCACCGGAACGCCGCTGATCTTGTGGTGCTTCATCAGTTCCAGCGCTTCGGCCAGCGTCTGGTCGGGGGTCAGCGTGAAGGGGTTCACCACCATGCCGCTTTCGAAGCGCTTCACGCTGCGAACCGCGTCGGCCTGCTGCTCGACGGTGAGGTTGCGGTGAAGGACGCCGATGCCGCCCAGCTGCGCCATGGCGATCGCCATGTCGGTTTCGGTCACGGTGTCCATCGCGGAGGAGGAGAGCGGGATGCGCAGCTCGATGCCGCGGGTCAGCTGCGTCCTGGTGTCGGCGTCGGACGGCAACACGCTTGATTCGAGCGGCTGCAGCAGCACGTCGTCGAAGGTGAGCCCGAGCGGGATATCGTTCGTATGGAGGAAGTCGGCCATGCGCGCACTTGGCTGCTGAAGGGCGATTCGGCAAGGGGCCTAAAGCCCGAGCAGCCGCTCCGCCGCTTCGACATGCATCCGTTCGATCATCTCGCCTTCGAAGCGCTGCGCCCCGCCCGCCGCCGCGGCGACCAGCCGGCGGGCACGGCCAAGCTCCGCCTCGGTCGGGGTCCAGGCCGCCTTGCAGGCCGCGATCTGGGCCGGGTGGATGAGCGTCTTGCCATCGAAGCCGAAGGAGCGCCCCTCCGCCGCCTCCGCCGCCAGCCCGTCGGCATCCTCGAGCCGGTTGAAGACGCCGTCGAAGCAGGGCTTGCCCGCCGCCCGCGCGGCAAGGACGATCGTCTGCAAGGCCGTCCGCAGCGGCGCGCGCCCGGCGCCGGTCGGAAGGCGAAGCGTCGCGGCAAGGTCGTTGGTCCCCGCGATTAGCGCGGCGCTGGCTTCCGCGATGTCCCAGCATCGCCGGATCCCGAGCGGCGTTTCGATCATCGCGGCGACGGGCTTGCCGGTCCGCTCGGCGACGTCGCGGATCACTTCGGGCGCTTCGACCCGCGGCACGATGACGAGATCGGCGCGGCTATCCCGCACGGCCTCGCAGTCAGCGTCGAACCACTGGCTTTCCGAAGCATTGACGCGGATGGCGGCGGGCACGCCGAAGGGGTCGGCCACGGCAGCGACCGCCGCCGCCCTTGCCTCGTCCTTGAGTTCCGGCGCGACGGCATCCTCGAGGTCGAGGAAGATGATGTCCGCCGCGCTGTCCCGCGCCCGGGCGATTGCGCTTGCCCGGCTGGCGGGCAGGAACAGCACCGCGGGGCGACCGAAGAGGCTGGGGCTCATGCCGATTTCGCTTCCGGCGCGCGGCAGGCTCGGCCATGATGACGGCCATATCGCTGGGGGAATCTCATGATCGAAGCCTTAACCTTCCTGGTCGCGCTGGTCCTGCTCTTCGTCATGATGAGCATCAAGATCGTCAACCAGGGCTATCGCTACACCATCGAGCATTTCGGCCGCTTCGTTCGCGTAGCCGACCCCGGCTTCAACTTCGTGCCCGCCTTCTTCTATCGCGTCGGCCGCAAGATCAATATGATGGAGCAGGTGCTCGACATCCCCGGGCAGGAGATCATCACCAAGGACAATGCCATGGTGGCGGTCGACGGGGTGGTGTTCTTCCAGGTGCTGGACCCGGCCAAGGCGGCCTATGAAGTAAGCGACCTCTACGCGGCGATCATGGCGCTTTCGACGACCAACCTCAGGACCGTCATGGGCTCGATGGACCTCGACGAGACGCTGTCCAAGCGCGACGAGATCAACGTCCGCCTGCTGCAGGTAGTCGATCACGCGACCGAGAGCTGGGGCGTGAAAATCACCCGCGTCGAACTGAAAGACATTCGCCCGCCCGCCGACATCGTCAACGCCATGACCCGCCAGATGAAGGCTGAGCGCGAGAAGCGCGCGGCGATCCTCGAGAGCGAGGGCATGCGCGCCTCCGAGATCCTTCGTGCCGAGGGTGAGAAGCAGGCCAAGATCCTGTCGGCCGAAGGCATGAAGGAAGCCGCCTTCCGCGAGGCCGAGGCGCGCGAGCGCTCCGCCCAGGCCGAAGCTGCTGCGACCAAGTCGGTCAGCGACGCCATCGCTGGCGGCAACACCCAGGCGATCAACTATTTCATCGCGCAGAAGTATGTCGAAGCCCTGTCGCAGTTCGCGACCTCGCCGAATGCCAAGACGATCCTGTTCCCGGTGGAAGCGACGCAGCTGATCGGCAGCCTCGGCGGAATCGGCGAGCTGGCCAAGGCGGCGTTCAGCGACAGCGGTCCGGACAAGCCCGCGGCGCCGACCAAGCCGCGCGTCGTTCCCGGCATTCCGCAGGCCTGATCCCCTTGGGCACGCTCGAACCCGGCTGGTGGTGGATCATCGGCGGCCTGGCGCTGCTGATCGGCGAGATCGTCGCGCCCGGCATCTTCCTGCTGTTCATTGGTGCGGCGGCGGTCCTGACCGGATTGTTCGTGCTGTTGCTCGGCCTTGGCCTTGCCCCCGCGCTGGCGCTGTTCGCCATCTACACAGCGCTGGCGGTCTATGCCGGGCGAAAGGTCTATGCGAACCGGCCGGTCGCCGCCTCGGCAAAGCATCTGAACGACCGCGCGGCGCAACTGGTCGGCCGCGGCGCGGTGGTGGTGCGGGCGGTCGACAGCCATGACGGGCGGGTCCGGCTGGGTGACAGCGAATGGAGCGCACGGGGCGGTCCTGCCGCCGAGGGTGAGCGGGTCGAGATCATCGGCGTCGAAGGCAATTGCCTGATCGTGGAGGCCGCGCCTAAGCTGGCGCAATGACCGCTCTTACCCGCCGCCAGCTGCTGGCCGCCACCGCCGCTTCCACCGCCCTGTCGGCCTGCACCATGCGATCACCAGCCGGGGTCGCGAGTGCCTCGGCAGGTCCGCGCATCGACGACGCGCAGGCGTCGGCATTGCTCGATTCCCTCACCGACAACCTGCTCGCGCTGAAGCCGGAGAGCGCCACCGGGCTCGGGATCGACAAGGACGCCCGCGCCGCCCTCCGCTCGCGGCTCGACGACCGCACCGCCGCCGGGCAGGCGCGGGTCGCCGCCACGCTCCGCTCCGACCTGCAGCGCGTGAACGGGGTCGACCTTTCCGCGCTGACGCCCGCCAACCGCACCAATATCGAAGTGGTCCGAAGCGCTTATTCGACCGCGCTTGAGGGCTTTGCGATGCCTTATGGCAACATCACCGTCGGTGGGTGGCGCAACACGCCCTACGTCGTGATCCAGAATGTCGGCGAATATCTCGACCTTCCCCGCTTTCTCGACGCCGACCACCAGATCGAGACGGCGGCGGATGCCGAGGCCTATCTCTCGCGCCTCGCCTCCGGGCCTGCGCAACTCGACGGTGAAACCGCGCGCGCTGCCGAGGCCCGCGGCAAGGGGCTGGTTCCTCCTGACTTCCTGATCGACAAGGCGCTGGTGCAGATGCGCCAGTCGCTGCAGGGCGCCAAGAGCGGCGGCGGCCTCGTTGAATCCATCACCCGCCGCACCGCGCAGAAGAAGATCGCCGGCGATTGGGAAGCGCGCGCCCGCGCTATCGCCACCGGGCCCTATGCCGCAGCGCTCGAACGGCAGATTGCCGAACTCGAACGGCAGCGCGCCGTCGCGATCGGCGCACCGGGCATCAGTGCGCGGCCTGCGGGCAACGACTTCTACCGCTGGGCGCTCAAGGCCTCGACGACCACCAGCCTCACCCCGGACGAGATCCACCAGATCGGGCTCACCGAGCTGCGCGAGCTTCAGGGCCGGATGGACCCGATCCTGCGCAGCCTCGGCTATACGCAAGGCTCGGTCGGTAAGCGGATGACGGCACTCGGCGCGGACCCGCGCTACAAGTTCGCTCCGGGCGACCCGGGCCGGGCGGAGATCCTCGCCTTCATTCAGGAGCGGCTGCGGCTGGTCCGCGCCAAGCTGCCCGAAATGTTCAACACCCTGGTGCCCGCGAACCTCGAGGTGCGCCGCCTTCCGCCCGAGGAAGAGCCCGGCGCGCCCGGTGCCTATGGTGGCGGCGGGTCGATCGACGGCACCATTCCCGGCAAGTTCTGGATCAACCTTCGGACCACCGAACTGCACACCAAGTTCGACCTGCCCGACCTCACCCACCATGAGGCGATCCCCGGGCACGTCTGGCAGGGCTCGTTCGCGCGCAAGTTGCCGGTCATCCGCTCGCTGCTCGCGTTCAATGCCTATTCCGAGGGCTGGGCACTCTACGCACAGCAGCTGGCGGACGAGTTCGGCCTGTACGACGACTTCCCGGCCGGGCGCCTGGGATACCTTCAGGGCATCGCTTTCCGGGCCTGCCGGCTGGTGGTCGACACCGGCCTCCACGCCAAGGGCTGGAGCCGCGAGCAGGCGGTGCGCTTCTTCATGGAAGAGAACGGTACCAAGGAGCCCGAAGCGCGGTCCGAGGTCGATCGTTATTGCAGCTGGGTCGGCCAGGCCTGCGGCTACAAGATCGGCCATACCGCCATCAACCGCCAGCGCACCCGTACCCAGACGGCGCTTGGGTCGCGGTTCAACATCAAGACGTTCAACGACGCGCTGCTGCTCGGCGGCAACGTGCCGATGGACGTGCTGGCGCTGAACGTCGGCGAGTATATTCGGGTCAACGGCGGACGGGCCTGAGCCGCGCGCGGGGCTTGGATTCCTGTCATCGGACGGTAATGGGGCTGTAACATTCCGGGCGGCGCGCGGCCGTCCGGATGCTCATCACTGACGGGCTTTTCCAACCATTCGCCAGATTGCCGCCTTGCCCTATCGTTCGGGAGGACCCGCGCTCGACGCGCCGGTGTCCGTGCTTCTCGTGACGTCGCGCGAAAGCCGTCGCTGGGTCATTCCCAAAGGCAATCCCGCGCCCAAGCTGTCGCCGCACCTGGCAGCAGCCCTGGAAGCCGAGGAAGAGGCAGGAGTGCGCGGCGCCGTCTGCCCGACGCCGCTCGGCTCCTATCGCTACCGCAAGCGGCGCAAGACGGGCGCGAGCCTGATGTTCGATGTCGACGTCTACCCGCTCGCGGTCGGCGAGGAGCTTGCCGAGTGGAAGGAAGCCGGGGAGCGCACGCGCCGATGGTTCAGCCTCGCCGAAGCCGCCGATGCGGTCGAGGAGGAAGATCTCGCGCACCTCATTCGCTCGTTCAATGCCGCCGAGTTTCACAGTGCCACCCGGCGCCGGAGCCTGCTCTCCGTTGTCGCTGAAAAATCCAAGGTAGGTCCGATGTTCGCCTGGTTTCAGAAACTCCTGCCGCAGACCGGCAATTTCTTCGAATTGTTCGAAGCCCATGCCGAAAGCGTCTGCGCGGCGTCGATGGCGCTTGGACGCTTGTTCAACGACGGGTCGGCCCGCCACGAGCACATCCGCGAAATCTCCGAGCGCGAACATGACGCGGACAACATCATCCGCGAGACGCTGTCGACCGTCCGCCGCACCTTCCTGACCCCGTTCGATCGCGGTTCGATCACTTCGCTCATCTCGGCGATGGATGATGCGATCGACGAGATGCAGGGCGCCGCCAACGCGGTCGATATCTACGAATTCACCGAGTTCGAGCCGGAAATGCGCGACATGGTCGGGATCATCATCGATTCGGGTCGCCTGCTCGCCGAGGCGCTGCCGCTGCTGCGCGATGTCGCCGGCAATGCCGGGCGTCTGCACGAGCTGACCGAGCGCCTGGTGCGGATGGAAGGCCATGCCGACGAACTGCACCGGGCCGGCCTCAAGGTCGCCTTCCAGCGCTTCGGTCATGTCCAGGGCAGCGCCATGCAATTCACGGTGCGCCGCGAAATCTACAAGCACCTCGAACGGATCGTCGATGCGTTCGAGGATGTCGCCAACGAGATCGACAGCATCGTTATCGACCACGCCTGATGCACGAGCTTGCCTTTCCCCTGCTGGTCTGCCTGGTCCTGGTCGCGCTGGCATTCGATTTCCTGAACGGCCTGCACGATGCGGCCAATTCGATCGCGACCGTTGTGGCGACGCGCTTGCTGCGGCCGGTCCAGGCGGTAGCCTTTGCCGCCTTCTTCAACTTCGCAGCCTATTTCCTGACGCTCGCCTTTCCCGCGCTGCACAAGGTGGCCGACACCATCGGCAAGGGCCTGATCGACAAGAACCTCGTCACGCCCTCCGTGGTGTTCGCGGCGCTGGTCGGCGCGATGTTCTGGAACGTCGTCACCTGGCTCAAGGGCATTCCCTCGTCATCGAGCCACGCGCTGGTGGGCGGGATCGTCGGCGCTGGCCTGGCGTCCGCGGGTATCGGCACCATCCAGTGGAGCGGGGTCAGCAAGACCCTGCTGTTCATTCCGCTCGCGCCGCTGCTCGGCATGGCGATGGCGATGCTGGTGATGCTGCTGTCGTCCTGGCTCGCGCGGCGGGCCAGCAACCGCGGCGCGGAAGGCCTGTTCCGCAAGCTCCACCTCGTCTCTTCGGCCGCCTATTCGCTCGGCCACGGGCTGAACGACGCGCAGAAGACGATGGGCATCATCACCGTGCTGTTGTTCTCGACCGGCTATCTGAAGGGCGAATTCGAGGTCCCGCACTGGGTCGCGATCAGCTGCTATATCGCGATCGGCCTCGGCACGCTGACCGGCGGCTGGAAGATCATCGAAACGATGGGAAGCCGGATCACAAAGCTCGACCAGCACCAGGGCTTCTCGGCCTCGGCCGGCGGGTCGGTGATGCTGTTCGGGGCAAGCCTGCTCGGCATTCCGGTATCGACGACCCACACCATCACCGGCGCGATCATCGGGGCGGGCGTGGCGCGGCGCGAGAGCGCGGTGAACTGGGGCGTCGCGCAAAGCGTGATCATGGCCTGGCTGATCACCATTCCCGCCAGCGCTTCGGTCGCGGCGGTGATCTACTATCTGACCCGGCTGTTCTGAGGCCGAAGGCGGGAGGCGGAATCTAGCCGCCTCCCCCTTTTGTCAGGCGGCCTGCGCCACCTTAGGCTGGCACTGGCGGACGCCTTCCTCGACATGCTCGGCGAACTGCTCGAAATTGTCGCAGAAGAGGTCGACCAGCTTGGCCGCGGTGCGGTCGAACTCGTCCTTGTCGGCCCAGGTCGAACGCGGATCGAGGATCGCGGAGTCGACGCCCGGAACCGCAACCGGCACTTCGAAGCCGAAATACGGGTCCTTGCGGAATTCCGCATTGTTGAGGCTGCCGTCGAGCGCGGCGTTGAGCAGGGCGCGCGTCGCCTTGATGGGCATACGCTTGCCGGTGCCGTATTTGCCGCCGGTCCAGCCGGTGTTGACCAGCCAGCACGACACGCCGCCCTTGGCGATGCGCTCCTTGAGGAGGTTGCCGTAGACGCTCGGGTGGCGCGGCATGAACGGCGCGCCGAAGCAGGTCGAGAAGGTGGCTTCGGGCTCGGTGACGCCGATTTCGGTCCCGGCGACCTTGGCGGTGTAGCCCGACAGGAAGTGGAACATCGCCTGGTCCGCGGTTAGCCGCGCGATCGGAGGAAGCACGCCGAACGCGTCGGCGGTCAGCATGATGATCGTCTGCGGCACCGGCCCCATGTTCTTTTCGGAAGAATTGGGGATGAAGTCGATCGGGTACGCGCCGCGGCTGTTTTCGGCGAGGCTGTTGTCGTCGAGGTCGAGCTCGCGCGTCTCGGGGTCCATGACGACATTCTCGAGCACCGTGCCGAAGCGGCGGGTGGTGGCGTAGATTTCCGGCTCGGCCTCTTCGGACAGGCGGATCATCTTGGCGTAGCAGCCGCCTTCGAAATTGAAGACCGCGGTGTCTGACCAGCCATGCTCGTCATCGCCGATCAGCGTGCGGTTGGGATCGGCCGAAAGCGTCGTCTTGCCGGTCCCGCTGAGGCCGAAGAAGACGGCGGTGTCGCCATCCGGACCGATGTTGGCCGAACAGTGCATCGGCATGATGCCGGCTTCGGGCAGCAGGTAGTTGAGGAGGCCGAACACCGACTTCTTCATCTCGCCGCCATATTCGGTGCCGCCGATCAGGATCAGCTTCTTGGCGAGGTTGATCGCGATCACGGTTTCCGAACGGCAGCCGTGGCGCTCGGGATCAGCGCGGAAGCTCGGCAGGTCGATGATGGTGTAGTCGGGCTGGAAAGCCCCCAGTTCCGACGCTTCGGGACGGACCAGCATCGTGCGGATGAACAGGTTGTGCCAGGCATACTGGTTGATCACGCGCACGTTCACGCGATGCTCGGGCTGCGAGCCGCCGAACAGGTCGGCGACGAACAGTTCGTCCCTTTCGCCCAGCGCTGCGAGGAAGTCTTCGTGCAGGCGGTCGAAGGCGGCCGGATCCATCGGCTTGTTCGACTTGCCCCACCAGATGTTGTTCTCGGTCGTGTCGTCGCGGACGATGAAACGGTCCTGCGCGCTGCGGCCGGTGTGGCTGCCCGTCTTGACCACCAGCGGCCCGTCCTTGGCGATCATCCCTTCGCCGCGGCGAAGGGCAGCTTCGTAGAGAGGCGCGGTGACGAGATTCCAGTGAATGGTGGCCGACGTCGCGATACCCTGCGAGTCGAGGCCGAAAGAAGGAACCCGGTTCGTCACTATTTAAATCCCTTTCGCTCATGACCGAGCGGCGACAGGCCCCCACCGGGAGCCGCCGCCGCATACGTATGCGGTGAGGTCAAGCGCCTATGCCCGCAAAAGGTTGCCACGGTCAAACGAGACCCCGTCCCTTGAAGGTACACTGGCCCTTCGGCTAGGCGCTGGATCCATGACCGCAAAGGTGATCGCGCTGGTCGACGACGACCGGAACATCCTGACTTCGGTCTCGATCGCCCTGCAGGCGGAGGGCTTCGTGACCCGCCTTTATCCCGATGGCGTCAGCGCATTGAAAGCGCTGGGCGACAATCCGGCCGATCTTGGGGTCTTCGACATCAAGATGCCGGGAATGGATGGCCTTGCGCTGCTCGGCGCGCTGCGTTCGCGCGGCGGGGCGGCGGCGGCCATGCCGGTCATCTTCCTGACGTCCAAGGACGAAGAGCAGGACGAAGCGCACGGCCTTGCCGCGGGCGCCGACGATTACATCGCCAAGCCGTTCAGCCAGCGGCTGCTGATCGCCCGCATCCGCGCCATCCTGCGCCGTGCCGACATGGTCAAGGCGACCCTCGCGTCGGGCGAAGAGGATAGCGCCGCCGCCGTCATCGAGCGCGGCCGTCTGATGCTCGATCCGGCCAGGCACCAGGTGAAGTGGGACGGTCGCCCGGTCACCCTGACCGTGACCGAATTCCTGATCCTCGAAACGCTCGCGCAGCGGCCTGGCGTGGTGAAGAACCGCAACCAGCTGCTTGATGTCGCCTACCAGGAAGACGTGTTCGTCGACGACCGCACCATCGACAGCCACATCAAGCGCATCCGCCGCAAGTTCAGGGCGGCGGACCCGAGCTTCGACGCTATCGAGACCCTGTATGGCGTTGGCTACCGGTTCAGCGATGGCTGACGGCAACGAGCGGTCGATCCCGGGACGCGCCATGCGCTGGCGGCTTTCGCACCGCATCCTCGGGGTCAATCTCATCATCCTGCTGGTGCTGGCGCTGGCGCTGCTGTTCCTCGACAGCTTCCGCAACCAGCTACGCGATGAACGGCGGAGCCAGACCGGCAGTCTCGCCGAGCTTGCGGCGACCGCCGTCCCCAAGATCGGGGAAGAGGACGTGCCGCTGCTCCTCAAGGACATCGGCAATGCGACCGGCGCGCGGGTGCGCCTTTATGCCGCCGACGGGACGCTCCGCTACGACAGCTGGCGGGGCAGCCAGCCGAGCTACCGGCTGCGCGATCCGTCGACGCAAGGCCGGGGCAAGGAAGCCGCGCGCGCGCTCGACCGCGCGTTCAATTTCATCGTCGGGGAGCGCAGCCTGGCGGACTTCGCTGAACCCGCGGTCGATCGCGTGGAATCATGGCCAGAAGCGCGGCAGGCGCTCTCCTCGGGGCAGACGGTCGCCGAGGTGCGCAATGCGCCCGACATGACCCCCGTCCTGTCCGCCGCCTCCCGCACGACGCGGGGCGAGGTGGTGCTGGTCACGGCGAACGACCGCAATTTCACCCGCACCGTGCGGCAGGAGCGGACCAAGCTTGCCGCCGGCCTGCTCGCCGCGGCGCTGTTTTCTTTTCTTCTCTCCTTCTTCCTTGCCCGCACCATTGCCCGGCCCCTGCGGCGCCTTGCGCTTGCCGCGCACCGGGTCAGGCTCGGACGATCGCGCGAGGTCAATGTCCCGCGTTTCAACCGGCGCAAGGACGAGATCGGCCTCCTTGCCCGCGCGGTCAGCGACATGAGCCAGGCGCTGCGCCAGCGGATGGACAGCCTCGACGCCTTCGCTGCGGACGTGACGCACGAGCTCAAGAACCCCCTCGCCTCCCTGCGGAGCGCAATCGATGGGCTGGACCGCATCGAGGACCCGGCGCTTCGCTGCCAGCTGTTCGACGTGGTGCGGCAGGACGTGCGCCGGCTTGACCGGCTTATCGGCGACATCGGTGAAGCCGCCCGGACCGATGCCGAGCTCGCCCGGGCAGCGTTCGAGCCGGTCGACCTCGGCAGCCTGGTCGGACAGATCTGCAGCGGCTGGGAGCAACGGCGGCTGACCGGCGACGTCCGCATCGCCTTTGCCCGCCCCCGCGCCGCCTCCGCAATCGTGATGGCCGAACCGGGCCGGCTCGCCCGCGCGATCGACAATCTGGTCGACAACGCCGTCAGCTTCTCACCTGCCGGCGGCCTGGTCGAAGTCGCGGTTTCAGCGGTCGGTGACGACATCCTCATCCGCATCGAGGATGAGGGACCGGGCGTTCCCGCCGCCGCCCGTGAGGCGATCTTTAACCGCTTCGTCTCAGTAAGGCCGGACAGTGACGACTTCGGCCGTCACTCTGGCCTCGGCCTTGCGATCGCGCGTGCGATCGTGAAGGGCCACGACGGGGAGATTGACGTGACCGATCGCGACGATGCGCCTTCCGGTGCCCGCTTCACCATCCGCCTGCCTGCAGCACCCGCGCCCGTCGAAGGAGCGGTGGCATGAGCCTGCGGTTGTCGAGCGAAACGCTGCATGCCAGCACCGTTGCCCTTGGCGGCCGGGCAGTGCTGATCACGGGCATTTCGGGCGCGGGCAAATCCGATCTTGCATTGCAGCTGATCGACCGCGGCTTCACGCTCGTCGCCGACGACCAGACCATCGTCCAGAAGCGCGGCAATCGCCTCCACGCTGCCGCCCCGGCGACCATCCGCGGCAAGCTCGAGATCCGTGGTCTGGGGATCGTCGAGATGCCGGTGGTCGAGGACATTCCGGTCGCGCTCGTGGTGGAGCTTGCGAGCGACATCCAGCGCTATCCGAGCGATGCCCGCGAACGGGTGATTTGCGGCTCGCCCGTGCCGCTCATCAGCGTCGATGCGAAAACCGCTTCGGCGCCGTCCAAGGTCTCGCTGGCGCTTGATCGCTTCGGCCTGAAATGACCGACGGGCGGCGATCAGGCAGGCACCGATTGCCGCGACTGCTGCTGGTCACGGGCATGTCCGGGGCGGGCAAGTCGACCGTCCTCGATGCGCTTGAGGACATGGGCTGGGACATTGTCGACAATTTGCCGACCGGCATGCTGCACGATTTCGTGCATGCCCCCGGACGGTCCACCAACCATGTCGCGGTCGGGATGGATGCGCGCAGCCGGGGCTTCGACCCGCAGGCGCTGCCCGACCTCGTCCACTCGGTTCCCGGCGTGCGGCCCGAAATCCTCTATCTCGACGCGACCGGGGCCGAACTCATTCGCCGCTATGGCGAGACCCGCCGCCGCCATCCCCTGGCCCAGGACCGGCCGGCCGAAGACGGCATCGGCCGCGAGCGTGACCTAACCGCTGCGCTCCGGCTTGCCGCCGACGCAGTGCTCGACACCACCGATTTCAAACCCGCCGACCTTCGCGACGAACTGCGCCGCCGCTATGGCGAAGAAGGCGACGAGCTGGTCCTGACCATTACCAGCTTCGGCTTTGCGCGGGGGATCAGCCGGACTGCCGACCTCGTCTTCGACCTGCGCTTCCTGCCCAACCCGCACTGGATCGACGAGCTTCGCCCGTTGACCGGGGCGGATGCGCCGGTCGCCGACTTCGTCGCCGCGCAGGAAGGCTGGGACGAGTTCATGACCCGCACCGAGGAGATGCTCGCCTTCCTCCTTCCGCGCTACTGGGCGGCGGGCAAGACTTATGTCGGACTGGCCTTTGGCTGCACCGGTGGAAGGCACCGCTCGGTCGCCGCGGCGCTTGCCATGGGGGAGCGGTTGCGTGCGCGGGGCTTTTCGCCGAATATCCGTCACCGAGACCTAGCGCGTCGCCCGGATGATTCTCTGGAACTCGGCCAGGCGCGTATCGAAGGACCTGAGAAAAGCTGAGATGATCGGATTAGTGCTGGTGACCCACGGCCGTCTTGCGGCCGAGTTCATCGTGGCGATGGAGCATGTGGTCGGGCCGCAGGATGCGGTTGCGGGCATCTGCATCGGCCCCGACGACGACATGGAAGCGCGTCGCAAGGACATCGCTGACGCGATCGCCCGTGTCGACAGCGGGTCGGGCGTGATCATCCTCACCGACCTGTTCGGCGGGACCCCGTCGAACCTTGCGATCAGCCTGATGAAGTCGGGTGACATCGAGGTGATCGCGGGCGTCAACCTGCCGATGCTGATCCGCCTGGAGGGCGCGCGCAAGTCGATGAACGTGCGGGCGGCGGTCGCGGCCGCGCGGGAAGCGGGGCGCAAGTATATCTCGGTCGCGTCCGAGATCCTCGGCGAGGCCGCCGCTTGAGCGCCGCCGTCAGCCGCACCGTCCGGATCGAGAACAAGCGCGGGCTGCACGCCCGGGCGAGCGCCAAGTTCGTGACGCTGGCGAGCCAGCTCGCGACCCCGGTCGAGGTCGCCAAGGATGGCAACAAGGTCTGCGGGACGAGCATCATGGGACTGATGATGCTGGGCGCCGCACGAGGCGATTCGATCGAGATCAGCGCCAGCGGTGACGGGGCCGACGAGGCAGTGGCGCAGCTGAGCCAGCTGGTCGAGGACAAGTTCGGGGAGGATTGACCCCTGCCCCGGTCCATCACTTCCTTTTCCAACGACACGGTGAAGCGGCTCCGCTCGCTGCGCGAGAAGAAGGCGCGGCGGCTCGAGGGGCTGTTTCTGGCCGAGGGCCTGCGGATCATGGCCGAGGCGCGCGACGCCGGCGTGCTGCCCGAGGTGGTTGCCTGCGCCGAGGGTGACCTCCACCCGCTGGCGGCCGAGATCGTCGCCGAGGCCGAGGCCGCGGGAGCCGAGGCGATCGTCGTTCCGGACGAGATCATGGCCAAGATGAGCGGCAAGGATAATCCACCGCTGCTGCTTGGCGCCTATCGCCAGCCGCGCATCGCGCTTGCCGACCTCGACCGAAACGCCTCACCCTTGTGGTTCGTGGCCGAGAAACTGCGCGACCCCGGCAATATCGGCACCATCCTGCGGACCGGCGACGCGGTGGCGGCGGGCGGGCTGATCCTGATCGACGACAGTGCCGACCCGTTCAGCGTCGAGGCGGTGCGGGCGTCGATGGGCGCGATCTTCACCCAGAAGATCGTCAGGGTGCCGTGGGCGACGTTCCTGGCGTGGCTTCGCGAAGGGCCCGGACAGCTGGTCGGAACCAGCCTCCAGACCGACCACGACTATCTCGACCCGACTTACGAAAAGCCCTGTTTCCTGCTGATCGGCAACGAGCAGGCGGGACTGCCCGACGCCTATGAGGCCGAGTGCGACCTCCTGGTCAAGATGCCGATGCTGGGTCGCGCGGACAGTCTGAACGCGGCGGTGGCGGCGGCGGTGATGGCCTTTCACGTGCGGGCGAGCTGGCGCTGAGCGGCCACCCGATCGGGCGCGAAGTTGTCGAAGTTGACAGGGTCGCGGGGTCAAGTTTGCCCGCCTTCCCTACCCCGCGATTTCCTACGCCGCTTCCTTGAATATTAACCCCAGGGGCACGGTGACAGTCAGAATCCCACATTGCAAGCGAAGGTCCAGCTCCGTTCATCTTGCCAGCGTTACACAGGTGTCATGATCTTGTGGGAGGTTGATCCGATGCGTGCTCTTGCCCTTGCCGCCGCCGCCGCCATGCTAAGCGGCTGCGCGACCCTTCCCGCCGCGCCGGTCGAAGGCGATACGAGCTACAAGGCGGTCGGAACCGAGCCTTTCTGGGCGTTGAAACTGGACGGCCGGCAGATGGTCTTTTCGGAGGCCGGAAGCGGCGTGCCGGTGATCGAGCCGCAGCCTAAGGCCATCCACGGCTTTGCCGGCGATATCTACCAGGGGCGGCGGATCAACGTGAACATCGTCCACGGCCAGCGCTGCAGCGACGGGATGAGCGACCGGGTCTACGCGGACCGGGTTCAGGTGCGGGTCGATGGAAGGGCGTTCGAAGGCTGTGGCGGCGAGGTCGCCACGGCCCCGAGCATCGCCGGCACCAGTTGGTTGGTTGATAGCGTGAACGGACGCACGGTGGCGGGCGGCGAGCGCTATTTCGTGCGTTTCACGAACGACGCCATGCAGGCGAAATTCGGCTGCAACAGCATCAGCGGTTCGGCCCGGCAGGAAGGAGCGCAGCTGGTGACCGGCGGGCTGGCGATGACGCGGATGGCCTGTCCCGACATGCGCGACGAGACCGAGGCAGGCCGCATCCTGCAATCGCCTGCGCAACTGTCGTGGGGGCCGGATGGGCGCCTGTCGATCGACAATGCCGCCGGCAGGATCGTGCTGCGGCGGGCAAACTAGCGCGGGATCACTCCGCCGCCGTGACCTCGTCGTTCGCGGCCGGTGGGGCGAGCTTGGTCAGCGGGCGCGGGGCCACTTCGACCAGTGGCGGGGTGGCGATTTCCTTGTTGCTGCCCGAGCCAAGGCCTTCGAAGCGCTTGGCCTGGGTGAAGACCTGGGTTTCGAGGCTGCCGACCATCTTGTTGTAGGCATCGTTGGCGGTGGCGAGGTTGCGCCCCATGCGCACCACATGGTCGGCCATGGTGGCGATGCGGCTGTGGAGTTCCTTGCCGAGCGCCGCGATGACCTCGGCCTGTTCGGTGATCTTTTCCTGCCGCCAGACACTGGCGACGGTGCGGGCGATGGCGACGAGGTTGGTCGGGGTCGCCAGCAACACGCGGCGTTCGAACGCCCAGTCCCACAATTGCGGATCCTGTTCGAGCGCGGCGGTGAGGAAATGTTCGCCCGGGATATACATGATCACATAGTCGGCGGCTTCGCCGAATTGCGCCCAATAGTCCTTGCCGCCAAGTTGCTGGGCGTGGGTGCGGATCGAAGCGACATGGGCGCGGAAACAGGCCTGGCGCTTCTCCTCGTCGACCTCGTCGCAGGCGTCGAGAAAGGCGTTCAACGAGCATTTGGCGTCGATCACCAGCTTGCGGTTGCTGGGGAGGTTGACGACGACGTCGGGGCGGAGACGACCGTCGGCGGTTTCGAGGCTGACCTCCATCTCGAAGTCGATGCCCTCGGTAAGGCCAGCCTGGACGAGGACGTTGCGGAGCGACTGTTCGCCCCAGCGGCCGCGCGCCTTGGGGCTTGAGCGCAAAGCGTTGACGAGGTTGCGGGTTTCGTCGCGGACCTGGCCGTTGTCCTTGCGCAATTCACCGAGCACGCCGCGCAACTCTCCGTAGCTGTCCTTGCGCTCGGCCTCGACGCGCTGGAGGCCTTCCTCGTAGCGCTTGAGCGTGGCTTCGACCGGCTGGAGGAGGTTCTGCAGCCTGGCCTGATGTTCCTTGCGTTCGTGGTCGAGTTTCTCGCCGGCGCGCTTCAAGAAGCTGTCATGGGCGGTTTCGACCGCCTTGCCGGCGAGTTCGGAGAAGCGGGTTTCAAGTTTCGCCTCGAGCTCCTTCACCTGCGCGAGTTGCTGGGTGAAGGCGCGTTCGCGTTCGGCCTGGCCCTGTTCGAACGCGGCCTTCGCCTCGGCCAGGGTGCGGACTTCACCGCGCAGGCGATCGAGTTCGGTTTCGGCCGTGGCGGCGCGATCGGCGAGCGGCTGGAGGCGGGCGAGGTCCTGACGGGCGCGATTGCGCTCCTCGGTGATGGCGAGCAGGCTTTCTTCCGTCTGCGGCAAGCGGCGCGCCTGTTCGGCGGCGATCGCCAGTTCGGTACGGAGCGATGCAAGCGCGGCGCGGCCGGCGAGCCAGCCGATCACCAGCCCTGCCACGAGGGCCACCACCATTCCCACCATCATCGACGCCTGCACGATTCGCCCCACCTTCACTCACGAGAACAGAGGTAGAACTAACCCGCCGCGCGGCCGCGCACAATCTTTGCGGGCCAGGCTTGGCGCCGCTGCGAGAGGCGGTGCTTGGCCGACGCGGGCCGCTCGGCTAGGGCGCGGTCCCATGAGCAGTTTGCAAGGCCGCCTCGCCCTCGTCACCGGAGCCAGCCGCGGGATCGGCGCGGCAATCGCCGAAAGCCTGGCGCGCGAAGGTGCGCACGTGATCCTGACCGCCAGGACTTCGGCAGGGCTGGAACAGGTCGAGGAGCGGATCCACGCCGCGGGCGGGACCGCAACCATCGCGCCGCTCGACCTCACCAAGGCGGAAGACATCGGCAAGTTGGCGCAGGCGGTGTCGGGGCGCTGGGACAAGCTCGACGTGCTGGTGCTGAACGCCGCGACGCTCGGTTCGCTGACCCCGGTCGAGCATATTGACGTCAAGGAATATACGCGGCTGATCAATTTGAACCTGCTTGCCCCGCAGGCGCTGCTGGCGGCGTTCGATCCGCTGCTCAAGGCCTCGGACAAGGCCGAGGTGGTGGCGGTGACCAGCAGCGTCGGCGCGACCCCACGGGCGTTCTGGGGCGCCTATGGGTCGAGCAAGGCGGCGCTGGAAACCTTGCTTGGCGCCTATGCCGACGAGACCGCACATAGCGGGCGGCTGCGGGTGACGGTGCTGGACCCGGGCGCGACGCGGACGCAGATGCGCGCCAAGGCCTTTCCGGGCGAGGATCCGGCCGACGTGAAGGCGCCCGAAGTGGTGGCGGAGCGGTTGCTGGCGCTGCTTGGCGAAGAGCGCGAGAGCGGCGCAAAGGTGCGCGTGGAGGCCTGAGGGGCCCCTCCGCTACCAATATTTAAGTGACAGCCGACTATGCCACGCCCTGCCGAAAGGGAGCGTGATCGATGTTGCGTCTTGTGGTCTTGGGCTTGCTTGCGTTCGGACTGGCCGCGTGCGGGAAGGACGAAATCAAGGTCGATCCCGCTACTGCCTGGTCAAACCTCCAGTTCGTCGACCAGACACCCGGAATGGCTGCGGCCCTGACCCTGGCAGGCGTCGAGCCCGTGGTGCAGCGGGACGAGAACAATCGAACGATGACCTGGCGATTGTGGCACAAGGGAGAGGAATTGGGCCAGGTCGTGGCCCGGATCACGCCGGCTGGCGCCAACAGCATCGTGGACGTGGACTTCGTCGACCTTCAGCGAACTTTGTCGTCGGCAGCGCAGCAGGACCTGAGCGTGATCCTCAAGGAAGACGCCACACCGATGTATCGCGAGGCGGTCATGGCGAAAATCGAGCGCCGCTCCTTCGACCAGTCCACGCTCGTGCCGCTCGTGAAGAAGTTCTCGGCCGCGTACATGGCCAACGGTTTCGAGGATACGCGGCAGGAGATGCTCGCCCAGATGCCGGAACGGGATTTCGCCAAGGAAGAGCGCGATCGCCAGGCCCTGATCGAGCAGGAGCGCGGCCAGGATCAGCAATCGCAGGATGCCACGCAGCAAGGGTCGGCGGAGTTCAGGCCTTCAACAGAGTGACCTGCGCAACGTCGATGCCGCCGCCGCGGAATCCGCCTTCGCAATACATCAGATAATAGCGCCACAAGTTGTGGAATTCGGGGCTGAAACCGGTGAGGTGGCCGTCCCCGGCCGCGGCGTCGTAGTTGATCCGCCAGCGGCGCAGGGTTTCAGCATAGTCGAGGCCGAAGGCGTGGGGGTCGCTCCAGGCGAGGCCGCGGTCGGCGGCGAGCGTGCGGAAGCGCGGTTCGTGGAGCAGCATCCCGCCGGGGAAAATGTAGGTCTGGATGAAGTCGGCGCTGGCGGCATAGGCGTCGAACAGTTCGGGCCTGATCGAGATATATTGCAGCGCGGCGCGGCCGCCGGGGCGTAGCGCGCTGGCGACCGCGTCGAGATAGGTTGGCCACCAGCGCTGGCCGACCGCCTCCACCATCTCGACCGAGGCGAGCGCGTCATAGGTGCCGCGGTGATCGCGATAGTCTTCCAGCAGGATGGTGATGCGGTCGGTGAGGCCCTGCTCGGCGATCGCACGCTCGGCCCATGCCTTTTGTTCGGTCGAGAGGGTGAGCCCGGTGACGTGGGCGCCGCGGCGGGCGGCCTGGATTGCAAGACTGCCCCAGCCGCAGCCGATTTCGAGCAGCCGTGTGCCCTCGGTGATGGCGAGGCGGTCGAGGATGGCGTCGATCTTGGCGGCCTGGGCCTGTTCGAGACTGTCGGCGGGTGAGCGGAACAGGGCGCTCGAATAGCTCATGCTCGGGTCGAGCCAGGCGGCGTAGAAGTCGTTGCCGAGGTCGTAGTGGGCGGCGATATTGCGGCGGGCCTGGCCGGGCGCATTGTCGCGCCACAGGTGGGCGAGCCGGTTGACGAGGCGAAACGGACCCTTGGCGCGGGCAGCGCCGCCGAGGCTGGCGGCATTGCGCATGAAGAGGTCGAACAGGGGCACAGGGTCGGGCGAGGACCATTCGCCGCGCGCCCAGGCCTTGTACCAGCCGACGCTGCCGCTGGTGGCGACGCGGACGAGGGCGAGCCAGCTTTTGAGGTGGACGACCGGTTCGGGACCGGGGGCGTGAAAGCCGATGCGGCGCGGGGTGCCGTCGGGGAGGATGCCGTGGATGCCGCCTTCGCGCAGCCGCTCGTCGAGGAGGTCGAGGATGCGGGCGAAGGCGGGCGCGGCGAGGCGGCCAGGAATGCCGGCGCCGGTGAGAAATCCGCGGTCGGCGGTGAGAAGATGCGAACCGCGGGTGGCCATGGGGCCTTCTAGCGTCAGGATCCTCGCTTGCGAAAGGCCTCGAGCGCGCGTTCGCGGGCTTCGCGGTGGCCGATCAGCGGTTCGGGATAATCGGACGGCGCGGCGCCCCTCCCCCACGGGTCGTGGATGTCGGCGTCGGACAATCGCGCCAGTTCGGGCACCCACTGGCGGATGTAGTCGGCGGCGTCGAACTTCTCGCTTTGGCCGAGCGGGGCCATGATGCGGTAGAAGGGCTGGCTGTCGAAGCCGGTGCCGGCGACCCACTGCCAATTCTGGCTGTTGTTGGCATAATCGGCGTCGACCAGGCAGTCCCAGAACCAGTCGGCCCCGCGCCACCAGTCGAGGAGCAGGTGTTTGCAGAGGAAACTGGCGGTGACCAGCCGGGCGCGGTTGTGCATCCAGCCGCTGTGCCAGAGCTGGCGCATGCCCGCGTCGACCAGGGGGTAGCCGGTGCGGCCGCGGGTCCAGGCGGCGAAGTCGGCGTCGGCGGCCTTGCCGTGGCGGGTGCGAAGGCCGATCGGGCGCTGCGATTTCTCGCCGACGTCCGGGTCGGACAAGGCGACATGCCGGCTGAAATCGCGCCAGGCGAGTTCGCGGCGGATTTTCTCGCCGCCCTTGCGGCCGAGTTCGTGCCACAGCTGGCGCGGGCTGATTTCGCCATGATGAAGGTGGGGCGAAAGGCGGCTGGTCGCGTCGACGGCGGGCAGGTCGCGGCTTGAGGCATAGTCGCTGGCGTGGTCGAGAAAGCGGCGGAGCTGCTTTGCCGCACCCTTGCTGCCCGGCTCCCATTCGGAAAAGCCGCCCGACCAGTCGGGCTTGGTCGGCAGGAGGTCAAAGTCGGCGAGCTTGTCGCTCCTGGGGAGTTTCGAGGGGCTGGTAAGCCTTGGCGCGGGAAGCGGCCGAGGCGGGGGCATGTGGCTTTCGAGCGCGCGATAAAAAGGACCGTAGATCTTGAACGGCTTGCCCGCGCCCGAGCGGATCGACGCGGGTTCGTGGAGGACGTCGCCGTCGTGGAGGATGACGAAGTCGCCATGCTCGCACTCGGCCTCGCGCCACCAGGGTTCGTAATGGCGGGTGGCGTGGACCCCGCCGGCGCCAAGCTCCTCGGCGACTTCGCGCACGACCTTCGAGGAGCGTCCGCGGCGCAGGATCAGGGCGGATCCGAGCTTTTCCAGTTCGTCGGACAAAGCGGCAAGGCTGTGATGGAGCCACCAGCGCTGCGCGCCGCCGACCTTCCATTTGCCCGGCGTGTCGTCATCGAGGACATAAAGGCCGACCACCGGCCCCTTCTCCGCCGCGGCGGTGAGCGCGGGCTGGTCGGCGGTGCGGAGATCCTGGCGAAACCAGACGAGTTGCGGGGAGGTCATCGGTCACCAGAACGCGCTTGGACGGGCAAAGGCACTATGGCCCTGAGGGCAGGTCGAGCGGGATCTGGAACTGGCCGGTCGGCGCGCGGCGGCGGATGGCGGCGGGGACGCGATCGTCGCTGAGCGCGCGAAAATAGCGCTGGTCGGTGAGCACGGGCCGGCCGGCGACATCGACCACGATCGGCATCCGCGACCAGTAGAGGAAGGAGCGGACCAGGCGGCGCTCCTTGCGGGCGCGCAGGAAGCGGGGATCATCGAGGCCGAGCGGATAGCTGGCGGGTTCGAGAGCGAGCCCACCCGTCGGCGAGAAGCTTGCGGCGCCCCAGCGGTCGGCGCTGCGCCAGGCGAGGCTGCGTTCCCAGAAGGCGAGCGGCGGCGGGCTGGCGACGATCAGCCGGGGTTCGATCCCGCGCTGGCGCAGGGCGGCGGCAAGGCTGCGTTCGGCATGCAGGCTCCAGCCGACGTTGGCGGCGATGTAGGCGAGGAGAATTGCGCCTGCGACACGGGCCGGGCGTCCGGGATGGTCCCATCCCTGTTTCCAGCGGCGGGCCGAGAGCCAGATGCCGGCGACGAGGATGATCCAGTAGACCCAGTCGATGATGAAGATGGCGTTGGCCGAGTACCAGCCGTCTCCCGCCGGTGCGAAGAAGGCGACGGCGTAGGTGGTGAGCCAGTCGAGGAACGGGTGGGTCGCGGTGGCGAGCAGGGTTATCAGGAACAAGGGTCCGGCGCGAAAAGGTGCGATCCCTTCCCTGCCCGGCCACAGCCGGTGGAGCAGCCAAAGCAGGGCGACGGTGCCGGCCGCCATGACGGGAAGCCCGAACAGGGCGTGCGTCGGCCCACGGTGAAAGGCGATATTGTCGACCGGAAGGAAGAAGGGGGCGACGACGTCGATATCGGGGGCGTTGGCGCCGAGGATGCAGCCCGCCATCGCGAAGCGGCTGGCGCGCTTCAGGCCCATCTGGCCGAGGAGGGCGCCGGCGAGGCTGTGGGTTAGATTGTCCATTCCCGCCCCGCCGACCGTGTCCTAGGCCCGCGCGAACCAGATGTGGTGGCGGGGGCCTTTGCCATTCTGGCGGGCGCGGACGACTTCCTCGTCAACCGAGAAGCCAGCGCGGGCGAGGATCTTGCTGAAGTGCGTGTCGGGCGCGGCCGACCAGACGGCGAGGATGCCGCCGCGGTTGATCGCGGTTTTCGCCACCGCGAGGCCACCCGGCTCATAGAGCCATTGGTTGAGCGCCCGCACCAGCGCATCGGGGCCATTGTCGACGTCGAGGAGGATGGCGTCCCAGCCGCCCTTCTTGATCTCACCCGCGACATCGCCGTTGACGATGCGGACGCGGGGGTCGTCGAGGCAGCCAGCGGTCAGCTCGGCCATCGGCCCCTTCGCCCAGTCGATGATCTCCGGCACCAGTTCGGCGACAATGATCTCGGCGTCGGCGGGGAGCGAGCGCAGCGCGGCGCGGAGGGTAAAGCCCATGCCGTAACCGCCGACCAGCCAGCGCTGCCTCGGGCGATTGCCGAGGCGCTGGGCGGTCATCGTCGCCAGCGCTTCTTCGGAGCCCGACATGCGGGTGCTCATCAGCTCGTCGCGGTCGACCAGGATCATGTGATCGCCGCCGCGGCTGTAGAGATGCATCTCGGGACCGTCCGGGATGCGGGCGGTGGCGAGATGGACGCGAGGGATCATGCCCCGCCCCGCAGACTATTCAGCGCGCGGTTCCTTCTCGACCATCCAGCTCTGGCCCTTGGCGACGAGCGCCTGGAGGTCGGGCTTCTTGCCCTGCGCTGCCGTTTCGTTCTGCTCGACCACGGCTGCCTCGAACGTCGACGCGGGATGGTCGTAGATGACGCCTAAGGCGACCGGGAAGCCGACCACCGGCATTTCGACCAGCATGTGGGCAACCGCGCGGTTGCGGACGTTATGAACGATGACGTTCGGATCGTCGCCGGGCACGACCTTGAGCGTGAGCGTCTCGCTATCGAGGGCGATGCCCTTGGTGCCGCCGGCGAACAGCATCTTCTCGCCATGGATCAGCCACAGCTGCATCTCGCTCGCGACGTCGCGGGCGGTGAAGGGGGCGAAGACGTCGTCGTTGTAGACGACGCAATTCTGGAAGATCTCGATGAAGGCGGCGCCCTTGTGAGCGTGAGCTGCCTTGAGCACGTCGGGAAGCGACTTGTGGACGTCGATCCCGCGGGCGACGAAGCGGGCCCCGGCGCCGAGCGCGAAGGCGCAGGGCCGTGCAGGCCGATCGACCGACCCGAACGGGGTCGACGGGCTGCGCGTGCCGACCCGGCTGGTGGGCGAATATTGGCCCTTGGTCAGGCCGTAGATCTCGTTGTTGAAGAGCAGGACCTGGCAGTTCAGGTTGCGGCGCAGCAGGTGCATCGTGTGGTTGCCGCCGATGCTGAGCGCGTCGCCGTCGCCGGTGATGATCCACACGTCGAGGTCGGGGTTGGCCAGCTTGATGCCCGTCGCGAAGGCGGGCGCGCGGCCGTGGATGGTGTGGAAGCCGTAGGTCTCCATGTAATAGGGAAAGCGGCTGGAGCAGCCGATCCCGGACACGAACACGGTCTTTTCACGCGCGACGCCGAGGTCGGGCATGGTCCGCTGCACGGCCTTCAGCACGGCATAGTCGCCGCAGCCCGGGCACCAGCGCACTTCCTGGTCGCTTGCCCAGTCCTTGGCGGTGGTCTTCTCGATCGGGGTAAGCTCGTTCATTTCAACGTCCGTACAGAAGGTAGACCATCCCCAGCACCAGGATCAGCATGGCGATGTAGGGAAAGGGACTGATGGGCTTCATGGCGCTCAGCGCACCTCGGCAGCGTGCGGGTGGCCCTCGTCGCGGCCGCTGTCAGCTTCGGGGAGCTGGGTCGCGTCAGGGGCGAGTGCGCCGCCGTGCGCCTTGCGGGCGGCAGCCTCGATCTCGGCGATCTTGAAGGGCTGGCCGCTGGTCTTGGTCAGGCTCTGCACGTCGACCAGATACTGGTCGCGCAAGAGGGTCTTGAACTGGCCGGTGTTCATTTCCGGGCAGATGACGGTGCCGAAGCCGCGCAGCAGCTCGCCGAGGTTGACGGGGAGCGGCCAGATGTGGCGGACGTGCACGTGGGCGACGTCGTGGCCCTGCGCGAGGAGGCGTTTCACCGCCTGGTGGATCGGCCCGAAGGTTGACCCCCAGCCGACGATCGCGACCTTGGCGCCGGGCCGGCCGAGGCAGACCTGCTGGTCGGGAATGTCGCGTTCGATGCCGCGCACCTTGTCGGCGCGAAGCCTGGTCATCTCGGCATGGGCCTGCGGCGAATAGTCGATGTCGCCGGTGCCGGGGCGCTTTTCGATCCCGCCGATGCGGTGAAGCAGGCCGGGGGTGCCGGGCTTAATCCACGGCCGGGCGAGCTTCTCGTCGCGGGCGAAGGGAAGCAGCTTGCCGGCTTCGTCGCGCGGCGCGCTGTTCTCGTTGGCGTGGGTCACCGGGAAGGGCGCGTAGCCGCTCATGTCGGGGACGCGCCACGGTTCGGCGGCGTTGGCGATATAGCCGTCGGTCAGCAGCATGACGGGGGTCATGTAGCGGACCGCGAGACGCACCGCCTCGATCGCGCAGTCGAACGCGTCGGCGGGCGAGCGGGCGGCGAGGACGGGCATCGGGGCGTCGCCGTTGCGGCCGTAGACCGCTTGGTAGAGGTCGCTCTGCTCGGTCTTGGTCGGGAGGCCGGTCGAGGGACCGCCGCGCTGCGAATTGACGATGACGAGGGGCAGCTCGGTCATGATCGCAAGGCCCATCGCCTCGGTCTTGAGCGCGATTCCGGGGCCCGAGGATGAGGTGACGCCGAGGCTTCCGGCATAGCTGGCGCCGATCGCCGAGCAGATGGCCGCGATCTCGTCCTCGGCCTGGAAGGTGGTGATCCCATATTCCTTGAGGCGGCTGAGGTGGTGCAGCAGCGCCGAGGCTGGGGTGATGGGATAGCCGCCGAAGAACATCGGCAGGTCGGCGAGCTGCGCCCCCGCGACGAGGCCGAGACCGAGCGCCTCGGCACCGGTGACGGTGCGGTAGAGGCCGGGCTCGGCCGGGGCGGCTTCGATGTGATGTGGGCGGAAGGCGGCGCCCATCTCGATCGTGTCGCCATAGGCGTGGCCGGCGTTCAAGGCCGCGATATTGGCTTCGGCGAGGACGGGCGCCTTGGCGAACTTGGTCTTGAGCCATTCGACGATCGGCGCGCGGTCGCGGTCGAACATCCACAGCGCAAGGCCGAGCGTCCACATGTTCTTGCAGCGCAGCGCTTCCTTGTTGCCAAGGCCGAACGGCTTCACGGCATCAAGGGTCAGCTGCGAGATGTTGAACTTGATCAGCTGCCAGCGCGCGAGGCTGCCGTCGTCGAGCGGGTTCGCGTCATAGCCCGCCTTGGTAAGGTTGCGGGCGGAGAATTCGCCTTCGTCGGCGATGATCAGGCCGCCGTCGCGAAGCTGGCCGACGTTCACCTTCAAAGCGGCGGGGTTCATCGCCACGAGCACGTCGGGCTGGTCGCCCGCGGTTTCGATCGAGGCGGAGCCGAAGTTGATCTGGAAGGCCGAGACGCCGAAGGTCGTTCCCTGCGGCGCACGGATCTCGGCCGGGAAGTCGGGGAAGGTCGCGAGGTCGTTGCCGGCGAGCGCGGTCGACAGGGTGAACTGCCCGCCGGTCAGCTGCATGCCGTCGCCGCTGTCACCGGCGAAACGGACCACGACATTTTCGGGAACGAGGTCGGCGTGGGCCTCCTCGGGGGTAAGCATGTGGGTGGCCGTGGCCATGACGCGTCCTGCGAAGGGAAAGGGGTTGGAGAGGTATCTAGCGGCTCTTGTTCGTCATTGCGAGCATGGCGAAGCAATCCACGCATTCGTCAGGAGCGGATTGCTTCGTCGCTCCGCTCCTCGCAATGACAACATATGAGCAACGAGCCCTTTGTCCGCCCTGATGTCGCCGCCCTGCTCGAGATCGCCAATGGCCCCGGTGGCAAGCGGGCGGTGGACGTGGGCCTGCCCGAAGCGCGGGCGATGATGCATGCGAGCAAGCAATTGTTCGATGCCCCGGTCGGCGAATTGGCGGTGAAGCGGGACATCGAGGGCGGGCCCTGCCCGATGCGCCTGTTCGATGCGCAAGGGGAGCGCGGCGCTGGGCCGTGCCTGATCTTCTATCATGGCGGCGGGTTCGTGTTAGGCGACCTCGACACGCACGAGCCGATTTGCGCGGAACTGGCGAGGTTGAGCGGCCTGCCGGTAGTCAGCGTCGATTATCGCCTGGCGCCCGAACACCCCTTCCCCGCCGGTCCCGACGACGCGATCGCGGCCGCGCGGTGGATCGCGCAAAGCCCGGACGGGCTGGGGTTTCAAGTCACCGGGCTCGTGCTGAGCGGCGACAGCGCGGGCGGCAATTTCGCCATCGTCGCGGCAATTGCGCTGCGAGACGAGCCGGCGGCGGTGCCCGTGCTGGCGCAGCTGCCCTTCTATCCGGCGGGTCACCCGACGAAATATTATCCGAGCATCGATGCCTATGGCGACGGCTATCTCCTAGCCCGCGAGTCCATGCAGTGGTTCGAGGATTGCTATGCGCCGGACAAGGAAGACTGGCGCTATGATCCGCTGGCCAAGCCCCTCGCTGGCTTGCCGCCGACGCTGGTGGTGACAGCTTCGCTCGATCCGATCCGTGACCAGGGACGGGCGTTCGCGGCGGCCTGCGTCACGGCGGGGGTGGAAACGGTCTACCAGGAATGCGCCGGAACGATCCACGGCTTCGTCAACCTCAGGAAGGCGCTGCCGAGCGCGCAAGGGGACATCGAGCGGGCGGTGGCGCAGCTCATGCTTTGGCTGAATCGCCCTGTCGCATAGGGCGGAACAACCCGACCCGGCCCTTCGCTGAACTGGCGGCGGCGCAAAGGCCGCCCTGTGTCAGGAGGAGCAATCATGCAGGGTAATGTCATTTCCGCGGTGTTCGACAGCCGCGCCGAAGCCGAGCGCGCGATCCAGGAGCTGCGCACGATTGGTGTCGACAACGATGCCATTTCGATCGTCGGCCGCGACGAGGACGGGCTCAGCGACACGCGCGGCGAAACCACGACCACGGGCCATAGCGACGAGCCGACCAGCTTCATCGCCAAGGCCGCTGCCGGTTCGGGCATCGGTGCCCTGCTGGGTGTCGCCGCGCTGGCGATCCCGGGCGTCGGTCCGCTTGCGGCAGCCGGTGCGATCGCCGCGGCCGCAGTGCCGGGCGCAGCACTAACCGGGACCGCCGTGGGTGCCGCAGCGGGCGGCCTTGGCGACCTGCTGAGCAAGCATGGCGTGAGCGACGAGGACAGCCGTTATTACGGTGAACGGATCAACGACGGCGGGATCTTCGTGTCGGTCGATGCGAGCCGCGGCAGCTTCGATCGCGCCCAGGTCGAGGACGTGCTCTACCGTTCGGGCGGGCATAGCTCGACCCGCACGCGGATGAGCTCGACCGAAACCGCCACCACTACCTACTGAAGGTAACGAGGTTCGGGCCCGGACTGCCGGCTTGGCGGACCGGGCCCGACCTGACAGACAGCGGCGATGACCGAGAAACAAGCCTATCGCCGCGGAGTCGGCGTCATGCTCCTCAACACCGACCGCAAGGTGTGGGTCGGACGGAGGATCGATCGCACCGACGAAGCGTGGCAGATGCCGCAGGGCGGGATCGACGCGGGCGAGGAGCCGTGGGAAACCGCGCTTCGCGAGCTGGAGGAGGAGACCGGCATTCCGCCGCATCTCGTCGAGCGGATCGCCGACTGTCCCGAGCGGATGCGCTACGACCTGCCCGAGGAGCTCAAGGGCAAGTTATGGGGCGGCAAGTGGCGGGGCCAGGAGCAGGACTGGTTCCTGTGCCGCTTCCTTGGCCGCGACAGCGATGTCGACATCGCGACGGCACACCCTGAGTTCGATGCCTGGAAATGGGTCGAGGCAGCCGCGCTGCCGGATCTTATCGTGCCGTTCAAGCGCGACCTTTACCGCCAGCTGATCGCGCAATTCCAGGAGCATATCGACCTTCCGCTGACCTAGGTCGGAGGGCGCGAGCCTGGACGACGAAAAGGGGCGAGATCCTATCCCGCCCCTTCCCTGTCTCTCGAATGTTCAGGCGGTCTGCTTGGCGCCCATCGCGTCCGCCAGCTTGCGAACCTTTTCCGCGACCTTCGGATCTTCGGCGCGGTCGGCCGCCTTGGCCGTGTCCTGGCCGATCTTTTCGAGGAGCGGCTGGAGCTTCTCGATATCGGGCTCGTCCGCATTCAGCAGCTTTTCCAGCCGCTCGAGCTCGGACGCGAGGCCCTTGGCGCCGGTGAAGTCGGCCTTGCGCACCGCTTCGGCCCATTCGCCGGCAAGCTTGGCACCCTGTTTGGGCGTAGTGTTCTCGATGCCCTTGTCGAAGGCATTCTCGGTGGCGACGAAACGCTGCGGCATGATCTGCTCCTGCTTTACTGGACCGGCGGCTCTGGTCCGCTGACCTTTCAACGAAGATCGGCGAACAAGGCCGCTACGGACCATCGGGCAGGCCGGGGCGCGGAACCTCTGAGGCACCGCGCCCAGTAAACCATCAGCCAGCGGGGCTGAGCACTGCGCAGGCGATGCGGTCGCCGCTGTTCCCGGAGGGATCGGTCATGTTGTCGTCCTCCTTGGCATGGATGACGAGGGCCGAACCGTCCGCATCGCGCAGGGCCGCGAGACTCGCGCCGCTCAGCACCACGGTTTCGCGCAAGGTGCCGTTGGCGGCGACGGGCACGTTGGGAAGGTCGCCGGCGTGCGGGCCCTGCGGGTTCGACAGGCCATGCTTGGACGAAGCGGGGTTCCAGTGCGACCCGGCGGTCGTGAAGGCCGGGGCATCGCAGCGACCGACCGCGTGGACGTGGATCCCGTGGCGACCGACGGTCAGGCCATTGGCTTCGACGCGGAAGCTGACCGCGCCGGGCGTTTCCCACATCCGGACCGTGCCGACCTGCTGCCCAGCGCTGCCGAGGAGCGGCATAGACGTGGCGGTCCCCGGGGCGTCAGTCGGCGTGGCGCAGGCGGCGAGCGGGGCAATGGCCGATAGGATCAGGCCGAGGTGGTACGGCTTGCGCATCTTCATTCTTTCTCCGGGTCGTGGGCGACGTCAGGCGGTCTAACGCGCGGCCAAGAAAAAAGGGCGACCTTCCAGTGTTGGAAGGCCGCCCAGGATCATTCGGGATGGTTCCCGAAAGAGTTAGTCGTCAGGCTCAGAAAGCCTTTCCGTACGCCTCGTTACCGACGAAGCCCATCTTGGAGACGTTGGCCTGCTTGGTCACGACCAGCACCTGATCGACAAGATCGTAGCGGGCGTCCGGTTCGGGCTGCAGGTGCAGCTCGGGGACCGGGTTCATCTGCTGGGTGATGTCCAGATACTGCCGCAGCTGCACCTGGTTCACCGGGGCACCGTTCCACAGGATCGCACCGTTGGTGGTGACGACGATCTTGTTCTTGACCGGATCGACCGCCGGCGGGTTCGGATTGTCACCCTGCGGCAGGTCAAGCTTCACGGCGTGGGTCTGCGGCGGGATGGTGATGATCAGCATGATGATCAGCACCAGCATCACGTCGATGAGCGGAGTGGTGTTCATCTCCATCATCGGCTCGCCTTCGGAGTTATTCGAAGTCGTCTGCATCGCCATGGGGCGAGTTCCTTTTTCTTACAGCCGCGTCACGCCGGTGCCGGGAGGCGGCTCCGACACGAAGCCGACACGGGCAAAACCAGCCCGCTGCATGGTGAAGATGGTCCCGCCGATGCACTTGTACGGCGTATTCACGTCACCGCGCAGATGCGCTTCAGGCATCGTCTCGTCGGTGAGGTTCTCGGCGCCGCCAACCTTGGCGATCGCGTCCTCCAACACCTTGACCGAGCGGTCGAGCAGCGTCTGGCTGTCGATCGGGGTCATGCCCCAATAGACTTCGCAGGTGCCGCCCGGGCCGCCGCGAATGGTCAGCTCGACGTTTTCCGGCTTGGTCTCGCGGGCTTCATAGGCAGTCGCCGGAAGCGAGATGGGAACGGTTTCCACCACGACCGGAACCGCGATGAGGAAGATGATCAGGAGCACCAGCATCACGTCCACGAGGGGCGTGGTGTTGATGTCGGACATCGGGACGTCGTCGCCGTCTTCCTTGCCGACACTCATTGCCATGGGGTGATACTTCCCTTGTCGTAAAATGATTGGCGCGCTGGCCGGGAACGGAGCCGGCTACTGCGGGAGTAGCCGGCCCACGTTGAACCCAGGCTTAGCGGCGATCGACCGTGGTGCCGGCCTGCTGGCCGGTCGAGGTCTGACCGGTGGTCAGCGGCTGGGTGCCGGCCGGGGTCGGAGCAGCAGCCGAACGGGTCTGCGCGCCCTTGGCGACCGGAGCCGTGGCGGCACCGGTGACCATGGCCGGCTTCACCTTGCCCTCGGACATGACATAGCCATGAAGGTCGTTGGTGAAGGCCGCGAGGTCTTCCATGATCGACTTGTTGCGACGGATCAGCCAGTTGTAGGCGAGCACGGCCGGAACCGCGACGACCAGGCCGAGGGCGGTCATGATGAGCGCTTCACCGACCGGACCGGCGACGGTGCTGATCGAGGCCTGACCCGACGCACCGATCTTGATCAGCGCGCGGTAGATGCCGACGACGGTACCGAACAGGCCGATGAACGGCGCGGTCGAACCGACGGTCGCGAGGAAGGCGAGGCCTTCGCCGAGACGGGCGCCGATGCCACCTTGCGAGCGGGCGAGGCTGTTGGCCATCCAGTCATGCTGGTCGACCGGGTTGGTCAGCTTGCCGTGCTGCTCCTGGGCAACCATCGTGTCGTCGACGATCGCGCGATAGGCGCTCTTCTGGTCGAGCTTGCCCGAAGCTTCCTTGAGGTTGGTCGAGTTCCAGAAGCTGGAGCGGACCTTGTTACCCTGGCTGATGATCTTCTGCTGTTCGAAGAACTTGGTGAACAGGATGTAGAAGGTGCCGATCGACATCGCGACCAGGATCACGAAGGTGCCGATCGAGATGACGCCACCCTCCTTGAGGGCCTGGACGAGACCGTAGGGATTGTCCCCGGCCGGGGCGGCTGCGGCGGCGGCCATGAGAGAGACGAAGGTCATAGTGCGTATCCTTAAGTGGAAACCGTTGAGTTAAAGGTCGTGGACGATCAATCCGCGGGCAGACGCCAGACGATACGAGTAGTCGTGGAGTCCGCCGTCTTCTGACCAGTGTTGTCCGTCGCCGGGGTAAACCGCGCGCGGCTGCGGAGCAGGCGGCACGTGGTGTTGTCGAGCGAGCTGGAACCAGACGAGCTGGTCACGACGCAGTTGGTCACACGGCCGTCCGGACCAATGTCCAGGCGAACGCCGGTCGTGCCCTGCTGTTCGTTACGGATCGCGTCCTGCGGATAGTCGTCATCCGAGAAATAGGACGCAAGATTCGCGCGAGCCTTGGCCGGCTGGACCTTCACAGGCGCAGGCGGGGGCGGCGGCGGAGCGGGCGGCGCAGGCGGGGCCGGCGGCGCAGTCGGCGTGATGACCGGCGGCGGCGCGACATTCACCGTCGTGACCGGCGGCGGCGGAGCGTTGGTACGCACCAGCGGCGGCGGCGAGACGACCGGCGGCGGAACCTGCTGCTGCGGCTGTTCCGGCGGGGGCGGCGGTTCCTCGGGCGGGGGCGGTGGCTCCTCCTCCACGTCGAAGGTCTTCAAATCCTCAGCGGCCTTCTTCACGACATTGTACGCGAGGCCGGTGATGATCGCATATCCGAGCAGCACATGCAGCAAGGCGACAATGACGATCGAAACCGTCCTGTTCCCGCTCATCTGCCTGCGATTGGCGTAAGACATCCTGCCGCAATTCTCCTCAGGGGTGACCTTCCTCCAGGTCCGGCGCCGCTAAGAGCAAAGCGGTTCCGATCTGATGGGCCGATGGTTCAACATATCATCGGCGGGGTCGGCGCGCTTCCTTAATGTGGCCTCAATGGCGGTGCAATCATATTGTTCCGCCTTCTCAACCGTTGGCTGCTCTCGTTACGGAACTGATCCGGAAAAGCTGGCAATTTCAACCCCCACTCCCTCGGCGTTGGCATAAACGTCAGGTTTGGAGGTGGTGACCCTCAGCGCCGCCACCCCGCCCCGCGCAGCGATCCAGTCGTAGATTTCGCGGGCGAGGGTTTCCTGGAGGTTGTACCGGCGAGTGGAGGCGATTCGCTCGATTTCGATGCGAAGATGATCGTAGTTCCAGGCATTTGCGGCATGATCGCCGTCCGGCATCCCGAGATCGGCCAGCCACACCTCGACGCTGACCAGCAGCCGCTGCGGCGATCCGACCTCGAAATCGTGAAAGCCGATGTCGGTCATCACCGCCAGCCGATCGAGGTGGATCTTGGCGGACTTCACCGCGAGATGGGGCGGGACCATGCCGTCGAGGCGCGGGGTGAAGGGTACGACATCGGTCATCGGTCGGTCACGGCTCCAGGAATTGCACGTCGCGCGGGAGGCGCCAGAAGCGCTGCCCGCCATCGAGGGTGAGCGTCTCGCCGGTGAGGGAGGGAGAGTCCACCAGGAATCGGATTGCCCGGAGGACGTCGGCAGGCTCGACCCCGCGGCCGAGCGGATTGAAGGCGTGCGTGGCCGCGAAATTTTCACCGCTCTGCCCTTCGGACAGGAGCATCAGCGCAGGCGCGATAGCGTTGACCCGGATGCCCTTTCCGCCGAGCGCCTGCGCGCTGAGCGTCGTCAACGCGGCCAGCGCGGCCTTGGAGAGGGTATAGCTCAGGAAATCGGGATTGGGCGCCGACAGCTTCGCATCGAGGATATTGACGACCAGCCGGTCCCCCTCGCCTGCCGCCGCAGCGGCGAACCGCGCGGTGAGGAGCGCCGGCGCAGCGACGTTGACCGCCATGTGCGCGGCGAGTTCCTGCGGGGAAAAGGCATCGAGACCGTCCACCGCGAACCGCGCGGCATTGTTGACCAGCAGCTTTGGCGGGGCCGGACAGGCGGCGAAGATCGCTTCGGCAGCGGCATTTCCGTCGGCAAGGTCGGCGGCGACCCGGATCGCTCCTTCGGGCACCTCGTCGCTTTCGCGCCGGACGTGGGCGACGAGCGTCCAGCCGTCGTGCAGCAGCCCTTCGGCAAGGACCCGCCCTACCCGCTTGCCAGCTCCGGTGACGATCGCAACCCTGCTCATGGCCAGCAGCTTTGCCGGTGCCCCCGTGGAGAGTCGAGGGGCGAGAAGGCGGTGTCGGCGGGGATCGCCCCCATGCACCTTGCGCAAACAGGTGGCTGGCTTATCTGCCAAGCCGATGCCGGAGACCCGCCCACCGCTGGAGCTTGCCGGGCGCAGCCTTGACGAGATTGCGGCGGCCGCCGTGATCCGTGGCGGACCGCCGGTCGATCGCTGGAACCCGACCCATTGCGGCCACAGCGGCATGCGCATCGACCGCGAGGGTCGCTGGTGGCACGAAGGCAAGAGGATCGAGCGCGAGGCGCTGGTGCGCCTGTTCGCATCCGTGCTGCGGCGCGAGGCCGATGGCAGCCACGTGCTCGTCACCCCGGTCGAGAAGCTCGACATCGAGGTCGAATTGGCGGCGCTGCGGATCATCGCCATGACCCATGAGGGCGACGGCAAGACGCGGCGCATCGCCTTCCAGGTCAGCGACGGAAGCGCGATCATTCTCGATGGCGGGCATCCCCTGCGCTTCGTCGATGGACTGCCGCTGGTGACCGTTCGCGGCGGGATCGAGGCGAGCCTCGAGCGGCCTGTCTGGTACGAGCTGGCCGAACTGGCCTTGGCCGACGACCCGCCCGGGGTGTGGAGCAGCGGCGTCTTTTTCCCCTTTCCCGCTTCGTGACCCTCGCCGACCGCTTGCGGGCCGCGCTCGAAGCGCCTGCACCGGGCGACCTGCTGCCCGGCGACCTGCTGGACGGCGAGGAAGGCGATGATGTCGCGGCGGCGGTCCTGGTCGCGATTACGCGGCGGCCGGAGCCTGGCGTGCTGCTGACCGTCCGGCGCGAGCATCTTCGCACCCATGCCGGGCAGGTCGCCTTTCCCGGTGGACGGGTCGACCCCGAAGACGCCGATATCGCCGCCGCCGCCTTGCGCGAGGCGGAGGAAGAGATCGGCCTCCCGCGCTCCGCGGTCACGGTATGGGGGATGGCGGACCCCTATCGCACCGTCACCGGCTACCGCGTCATCCCGGTGGTCGGCGAAGTCGATGCCGATCTGCCGCTGCTTGCCCACGAGCAGGAAGTGGCCGACCTGTTCGAGGCGCCGCTTGCGTTTCTGCTCGACCCCGCCAATCAGCGCCGCATGTCAGCCGACTTTCGCGGAGCGCGCCGCCATTATTACGAGATTGCCTGGGAAGGCCGCCGCATCTGGGGCGCGACTGCGGCCATGCTGGTGAACCTGACCCGGCGGCTTGGCGCATGATCGATGTGTCCGCGCTGCAGGCGCTGGTCGCACGGCCGGGCGTCGTCCAAGTTTTCAAGGCACTCGGGGACGGCCAGGCAAGGCTTGTCGGCGGCGCCGTTCGCGACGGGCTGCTGGGCGCGATGGTCGCAGACGTCGACGTCGCGACCCCGCTCAGCCCGTATGAGGTGATGCGCCGGTGCGGTGCGGCGGGGATCAGGACGATCCCGACTGGCATCGTGCACGGCACGGTGACCGCACTGAGCGCCGGCGAAACGCTGGAGATCACGACGCTGAGAGCCGACCTGACGACCGATGGCCGCCATGCGACCGTCGCTTTCACCGACAATTGGCGCGAGGATGCGGCGCGGCGCGATTTCACCATCAATGCGCTTTATTTCGATCCTTCCTCGGGCGAGGTGCACGACTATTTCGGCGGGCTTGCCGACCTGAAGGCAGGGCGCGTGCGGTTCATCGGCGAACCGTTGCAGCGCATCGCCGAGGATCACCTGCGTATCCTGCGCTTCTTTCGGTTCACCGCGCGGTTCGGTGCCGGTGTGGATGAGGCGGGCCTTGCCGCCTGCGCGGCGCGCGCGAACGACCTCATGGCCCTGTCGCGCGAACGCATCGCCGACGAATGGGTGAAGCTCCTCTCTCTTCCTGAACCGGTCGCCACGGTCGCGCTGATGCTCGAACATGGCCTGCTGGCCCCGGTGCTGCCCGAAATCACGGCGGAAGCGCCGGCGCGGCTCGCGGCGCTTGTCGAGGCGGAGCAGGCCGCAGGGCTGACGCCCCACCCGCTGCGGCGCTTCGCGGCGCTGTTGCCCGGCGATGCCACGCTTTGCGACAAGGTCGCGGCACGGCTGAAACTCAGCAACAAGGAGCGCAAGCGCCTGGGCCTGGCGGCGATCCCCTATGCCGGCGAGGTGCCGCGGGCACTGGCCTATCGCATCGGCGTGGCGGAAGCGCAGGATCGTCTGCTGCTTGCGGGAAGACTTGACGACGCTGCTGCCCTCGAGGGCTGGCAGGCCCCGCGCCTGCCGGTCGGCGGCGGGCAGCTGATCGAACGTGGCCTGGCCCCCGGCCCGACGGTCGCACGAACGCTCAAGACGATCGAAGAGGATTGGGTCGCGGAAGGCTTTCCCGGCGGCGAGCGGATCGATGAGCTGGTCAGTCAGGCCCTGGCGTCGGCCAGGGCATCCTGAAATAGATTTGCGAATGAGGGTGGGTTGGTGCCGGCCGCAGGCGGGCGTGCGGCCGGCACTTACCTTCTGAGCGACGGGGAAGCGTGGCTCAGTTCGCTCAGCCAGCGCTCAAGGGGGAAGCGCGCCGGCCAAGCGGGATGATCGCTAAATGCGGTGTTGAGCGCCGCAAAAACAGCTAGGCTAAGGGATGTACCAAAGCGGGCTGCTAGAGCCCGGCTTCGACAGCCAGTCGGATCAGGTCGGCGCTGGTCGGCACGCCGAGGCGTTCCATCAACAACGCGCGGTGCATCTTCACCGTCTTCTCGCTGATCTTGAGTTCCCACGCGATCTGCTTGTTGAGCAGGCCCTTGGCAATCAGTTCCAGCACCTGGCGCTGACGCGGCGGAAGGCCGTTCACCGCGATGATGGCGCGTTCGCGCCGGCCGCTGAAGACTGCCGTGCTTTCGGTGCCGAGCTCGACCTGGCTTCCCAGGAACCAGCTGAGTTCGCCGTTGGAATCGAACAAGGGGGTCACCAGCACCGCGTTGCGGAACGGCGAGCCATCCTTCTTGTAGTTGAGGATGTCGACCAGCACCGACTTGCGGTTGCGGACGCCCTCGCGGATCCGCTCGGTCAGCCAGGGCTCGGTCGCGATCCCGGACAGGAACCGGCAGTTGCGGCCGAGGATCTCACTTTCCGAATAACCGGTCAGCTCGCAGAAGGCCTCGTTCGCGACTTCCAGCGGATTGTCGCTTTTGCGAGGGTTGCTGAGCACGGTTGCGATGGGGCTGAACCCCACCGTTTCCACCAGACGTTCTTCATCGATCGAAGCCAGCATAGGCTCCTCCGTGCTTCCCCTGCCCATGAGGCACTACACCGCCGCTTGTCCGGTGGCGAGAACTTTGCAGGGCTCTTACCTGACGACCCAACGCACCAGATGGCGCTTTGGCAGATTTGTCCTGACCCGAATGCCATCGGACACCTGTCAGATGGCCGAATTTTCGTTTCAGTCCCGTATCTTGCCTATAAATAAGCACGGCCTGTCCGGGTTTCGACCGTTGCACAAACGCCACACCTGAGTGTGGATCCCCGGTCAGCTTTCGCTTGAGCGAAACTAATGGCCTGCTCTACAGGTTCGGGGCGCCATCAACACTAACTCTCGAGCGAGAAGGGGAAAGCATGCGCAAATACCTCCTGGCGGCCGTCGCAGCGGCTGCCATCACCTCGCCGGCACTAGCCCGCGATGGATCGGGCTATGTCGGCGTCGATCTTGGTGCTTTGCTGGTCGAAGACGTCAAGATTGACATCACCAACGGGGCCAATTCGTACCCGGACTACGCCATTGGCGATCACAAGTATGGCTATGACGTCGGCGTCAACGCCGGTTACGACTTCGGTGCAGTCCGCGCCGAAGCCGAAGTGGCCTACAAGCGCGCCAGCCACGACGACTACACCGTCAACGGTGTGGTTCTCGATGCCAGCGGCAAGTCGACCTCGCTGTCCGTCATGGGCAACCTGCTCCTCGACTTCGGCGCTGACGACAGCTGGCAGGGCTTTGTCGGCGGTGGCGTGGGCTTTGCCCGCACCCGCGTCCAGCTGCAGACTGCTACCCTTTCCGGCCGCAGCCTGAAGGACAGCGGTTTCGCATGGCAGCTGCTTGCCGGCGTGCGTTACCCGGTCAGCGACAACATCGACTTCGGCCTGAAGTATCGTTTCTTCAACCAGGACCTGTCGGACACGCTGAGCTTTGCTCCGGTGACGACTGTCGGCGGCAACGCCGAGACCCGGTTCCGGTCGCACTCGCTGCTCGCCAGCCTGAGCTTCAACTTCGGTGCGCCGCCGCCTCCGCCGCCGCCGCCGCCGCCGCCGCCGCCTCCCCCGCCGCCCCCGCCGCCCCCGCCGACGCAGACCTGCCCGGATGGTTCGGTGATCCTGGCGACGGACGCGTGCCCGGTGCCGCCGCCGCCGCCGCCGCCGCCGCCGGTTGCTCCGGTTCGCGGCTAAGCGCGAGGGCGCAGGTTCCTTCGGGAGCCTGCTTCCACGGCAAGGCTAAGGAAGACGGGGTGGAGCTTAGGCTCCGCCCCGTTTTTCTGTGCGCCACGCAGGTGGCAGAGGGCTTCGCGCGCCAGGACAAGCGCGCATGAAAAAGGGCGGAGCGCCGATCGCGCCCCGCCCTTCCTGATGTCTGTAGCGCTGTGGGCGCCCGTGCTTACGGGGCGCCGCGGGTCGGGCTGGTGTAGACCGACGCCGCCAGCTGGCGGTCAGGACGACCATCCCAGCCGTAGGGATCGCCGCGTGAGGCAAGCTTGCCGTCAGCCGCTTCCTGCGTGAGGTAGGTCAGGTAAATGGGCACGCCCTGCGGCAGCTTGACGAGGACGTCCGCGTCCTTGGTCGTCGGCGCGGCCGCGCTTCCGTAGAGCCAGCGATAGAAACGCTGCGCGTCCTCGAGCCGGATGCAGCCGTTGGACAGGTGGCGGTCGGGCTTCAGGAACTTCGTCTTGTCGAGTGTGTCGTGGAGGAAGATGTCCTGACCGCTCGGGAAAGGCACCTTGAGGCTGGCGAGGCTGTTGAGCGGCCCCGGACGCTGGCGCACGCGGACGAGCCCCGGATCCTTGGCAAGCTTGGCCCAGTCGACCTCGCCGCTCGGCACCACCGTGGCGTCGTTGGTCCAGTTGGTCATGACCTCGTAGCCGTTGCGCTTGAGATAGGCGTCGCCGCCCTTCAGCACGCCGGGCGCGACGATCTTCTTGGTGAGCGCCGGCGGGACCTCCCAATAGGGATTGAGGTAGGCGTAGTGGACGATGCTGGCGATCATGGGCGTCGGGGTTTCGGGGGTTCCGACGATGACCTTCATCCGATCGACTACTTGGCCGTTTTCGAACATGGTGAGCGACGCATTGCCAGTATCGACGAGCGCGAAGCGGCCGGTGGCGGGAAGAACGCGCGCCCGCTCCAGGTTCGACAGCAGGGCCGGATCGGCGGCGGTCACGCCGCTGGCGATCGCGGCATCGCGCAGCGAGCGATAGATGGGATTGACGTCGGCCATCCGGTCGAGCGTCGCGGCAAGATCGGTTCCGGCGCCCGTGGTCAGCAGGATCTGGTCGGGCCGGCTGTGCGGCGCGAGCATCTCATAGCCGTAGACCATGCCCTTGGGCGGGGTCCGCAGATATTGCATGTAGGCGACCCACGCCTTGCTGAGGCGGAGTTCCGCGGCGCAGGCGGCCTGGACATTCCCGGGCGTCGCAGCCGCAAGCGCCGCATCGACATCGGCAGCAAGCGCCGGACCAGCGGCAAAGCCGTCGATCGGAGCGCGGCGGAGGATCGCCGACAGCCGCCCGGCCGCCGCGCGGGTCGCTTCGTTGCGGAGCCAGATGGGGCTGTCGCTGCGCTGGAAATAAAAGAGTTCGACCGGATCGGTCGGGGCCACCCGTACGATCGGTGCAGGCGCCGGCACGGGCTTGGGCTTCTTGCGCGCCTCGGCAGCGCCGGGCACCGCCAAGAGCGCCATGATAGTCGTCGAAAGCAGGAGCTTGTTCACCCGGAGATCCCCGTTAACCAATGGTTTCGGAAGTCTTTTACCGGTGATGGACTGTCCGGCAAGTGAACCGTTGTCACAATCCGCCGCAAACGGGTCCTCAGCCTGCCGCTTCCTCCAGCACCGGGCCGATGCGGTCGATGGTATAGGGCTTTTCGAGCAGGGGTGCTTCGGCAAAGCTGGCGGGCGGCGGTTCGACATGGCCACCGCTGGCGATGACAAACGGAACGCCGCGGTCGCGCAGTGCCTGGGCGACCGGCCAGACCAGTTCGCCCTTCAGGTTCACGTCGAGGATGGCGAGATCGAAGCCGCCCCCCGCACATGCCTCGAGGGCATCGGAAAGATTATCGCAGCTGGCGTGGATGCGGTGACCCAGCGTTTCGAGGAAATCCTCCAGCATCATCGCGATCAGCGGTTCGTCTTCGACGACGAGAATGTTACGCCCCTTGCTCACACTGGCCGCAATCGCAGGTCGTAACGGGTAAGGCAATACTTATCAGCGGCTTGCAAGGATCCGGCTGGCGGCTTCGGAAAGTTGCTGCACGGAGAATGGCTTAGGCAGGAACGCGACATTTTCGAAGTCGATCGAGCGGCGCAGCTGTTCCTCGGCATAGCCCGACATGAAGAGGATCGGCAGGTCGGGACGGGTCTGGCGCGCCTCGCGGACCATGGTCGGGCCGTCCATGATCGGCATGACGACGTCGGTGATGAGGAGATCGATCGGATCGCCGCGCCCGACGATTTCGAGCGCTTCCTCGCCGTTGGACGCGGTCAGCACCGTATAGCCCTGCCGGGTGAGCGCGCGTTCGGCGACGGTGCGGACCATCGCCTCGTCCTCGACCAGCAGGACGGTGCCGGTGCCCCAGGTCTCTTCGGCCTTGGGCGGCGGAGCGACGGCGCGGACGGCGGCCGGGCGATCTTCCTGGTGGACCGGAAGATAGATGACGAAGCTGGTCCCCTCGCCAACCTTGCTGTCGGCGAAGATGAAGCCCCCCGACTGCTTGACGATGCCGTAGACGGTGGAGAGGCCAAGGCCGGTGCCCTTGCCCACTTCCTTGGTGGTGAAGAAGGGTTCGAAGATCTTGCCGAGCACCGACGGGGGGATGCCGCAGCCGGTGTCCGAGATGCTGAGCGCAGTATAGTCGGCGGTCGGCAGGATGTCGGAACCGAGTTCGGCCACCTGATCGGCGCGCACGGCATAAGTCTGAATGGTGAGCTTGCCCCCTCCGCTTCCGAGCATCGCGTCGCGGGCGTTGACGGCAAGGTTGACGATCACCTGTTCGAGCTGGCCCGGATCGGCGCGGACGGCCCCCAGTTCGCGGCCATGCTTGACCTGCAGCACCACGGTTTCGCCGAGCAGGCGTTTCAGAAGGTGGCTGACTTCGCTGACGACGTCGGGAAGCTGAAGCACCTGCGGGCGCAGCGTCTGCTGGCGTGAGAAGGCGAGCAGCTGGCGGGTCAGGCCCGCGGCGCGGTTGGAGTTCGACTTGATCTGCTGGATGTCGTCGTAGTCGCTGTCGCCCGGCGTGTGCCGCATCAGCATGAGGTCGCAATGGCCGATGATGGCGGTGAGGATGTTGTTGAAGTCGTGCGCGACGCCGCCGGCGAGCTGCCCCACCGCCTGCATCTTGGTCGCCTGCGCGACCTGGCGCTTGAGCTTGGCTTCCTCGCTATTGTCCTTGAGAAGGAGGAGGACGCTGGCTTCGCCAAGGTTGCGAAGCCCGGCGATTGTCAGCGCGACCGGTTCGGCCGGCTGGTGCGAGAGACGCACCGCAAGGTCGCCCGACATCGCCGGACCGCGACTGTTGCGGCGGACGGCATCGGCGACCGCGGCCTTGTCCTCCTTGACCACGAGATCGCTCGGAAAGGCGGGAAGCGCTGCCTCGCCGAGGGCGGCGGCGTTGCGGAAGGCGCGGTTGCTGGTGAGGAAGCGGCCATCGCGATCGACCAGCGCGAGACCGAGCGGAAGCAGGTCGAGCAGCGCCTGAAGGCTGGCAGGCTCGGACAGGCTGGGTGTTTCGCCAGTGGCGAACAGCAAGGCCAGTCCCGCGGGCACGCCGGAGCCGGGCTCGACCGGGACGTGCAGCAGGCGGAGCAGCGGGCCATCGGTCCCTTCGGCAGCGAGCCGCACCCTGCCCTCGCCGGCATTTTCGAGGAGACTGTCGAGGCGGACGCCGGCGTAGGATTCGAGGTCCGTGCGGCGCAGGAACAGGTGGTTGGCGGAGATGAGCGCGCCATCGCCATCGACGGCCGCGGCTAGGACGCCGGCCCCGCCAAGCAATTCACCCTCGATCCCCGCCATGCGCGAGGCCATCACGCCAAGCGGCGACTGGCGCGGGCGGGGAAAGCGCCACAGCAGCAGGTCGCGGCCCTGCCCGACCCGATCGATCGAGACCGAGAGCGGCTCGTCTGTGGAAGGCGACGCCGAAGCACAGCCCTGGCCGTCGCGATAGGCGAGCGCCTGCGCCTCCTGAAGCGCGGCGTCGGCCTCGCTTCCGAGGCCGAGCGCCAGGGGATGGGGAAGCTGCGGGAAGCGAAGTTGATAGGCGCGGTTGACGCTGAGCAGGCGGCCCTGGCTGTCAGTCAGCACCGCGGGATCGTTGCAGAGGTTGAGCCCGGCAGCGACCACCGCGAAATCGGGGATCGCCGCAACCGGACCGGCTTCCGCCACAAGCCGTGGAGCGCGCCTGAACCATCCGAGCAAGGCAGCGGCGACCGCGAGGATCGCGAGCGGCAATGCAGCCACCCACAAACCCGCGACCGCCGCGATCAAGGTCAGTCCGGAAAAAGTCGCCGCAAGCAGCAGCGGCACCAGCCACGGCTCGCCGCGAGGGACGGGTTGAGCGTCGATCGCGGCGAGCCTGGCGTGGAGCATCAGCCTACCATACGCGAACGCGCTGCTCGGGCGCCAGATAAAGCTTCTGGCCCGGCTGCACCTTGTAGGCCTGATACCAGGGGTCGAGGTTGCGAACGACCGAGACGCGCTGCTCAGACGGGCTGTGCGGATCGGTCAGGAGCCGCTGGCGGGCCGCCGCTTCGCGATACTTGGCCCGCCACACCTGGGCCCAGCCGAGATAGAAGCGCTGGTCGGCGGTGGTGCCGTCGATGACCGGTGCCTCGGCGCCATTCAGCGAGTGCTTGTAGGCGTCGTAGGCGACCGTGAGACCGGCGAGATCGCCGATATTCTCACCCAGCGTCAGCCGGCCGTTGACCTTGGTGCCCGGGAACGGTTCGTACGCGTCATACTGCGCCGCCAGCTTGTCGGTCGCAGCCTTGAACGCCGTCACGTCGGAGGGCGTCCACCAGTCGGCCAGGCGACCGGTCTCGTCATACTTGGAACCCTGGTCGTCGAAGTGGTGGCTTATCTCGTGGCCGATCACCGCACCGATGCCGCCATAATTGACCGCCGGATCGGCGTGCGGATCGAAGAAGGGCGGCTGGAGGATCGCGGCCGGGAAGACGATCTCGCTCATCGAGAAATTCGCATAAGCGTTGATCGTCATCGGGGTCATGCCCCATTCCCAACGGTAGATCGGCTTGCCGAGCTTGTTGAGATTGTAGGCACGCTCGAACCGGCGCGAGCGAAGCGCATTGCCGAAGGCGTCGTCGCCCGCGACTTCGAGGCCGCTCATGTCGCGCCACTGGTCGGGGAAGCCGATCTTGGTGGTGAAGTTGGCAAGCTTGGCGCGGGCGCGCTGCTTGGTTTCGGGGGCCATCCAGGTCAGACCGTCGATGCGGCGGCCCATGGCCTGGACGACATTCTTCACCAGCTCGTCGGCGGCCGCCTTGGTTTCCGGCGGGAAGTAACGCTCGACATAAAGCTTGCTGACGTCGTCCTGGAGCGTGCCGACGGTGAAATCGACGCCGCGCTTCCAGCGGGCTTCCTGCTGCGGCGTGCCGTTCAGCGTGGTGCCGTAGAAAGCGAACTGCTCGCGATCGAATTGGCTCGGCAGGACGGAGGCGAAGCTGTTGAGCGAGCGGACCATCAGCTGGTCGCGAAGAACGCCGAGGGGGGCGCTTGCGAGGAGCTTGGCGGTACCGGTCAGCGCGCTCGGCTGCGAGACGAGCAGCGTGTCGACGTTGGTGACGCCGAGGTCGCGGAACATGCGTGCGAAGTCGAAGCCGGGAGCGGACTTCTTGAGGTCAGCAAGCGTCAGCTTGTTGTAGGTCTTGGTCGCGTCGCGGCTGTCGACCCGGGTCCAGTGGACCTTGGCGATCTCCGTCTCGAAGGCGAGCAGCGCCTGGGCCCGGGCGGCGGCGTTCGGTTCACCCGCCAGCGTCAGCATGTTGGTGAGGTGCTGCAAGTACTTGGCGCGAATTTCGGTCAGCCGCGCGTCGTTCGACAGATAATAGTCGCGGTCGGGCATCCCGAGGCCGCTCTGCGACAGGCCGAAGATGTAAGCGTCGGGATTCTTGCTGTCCTGGCGGACGCCGCTCGAGAAGGGCAGTCCGACGCCGTTCTTGTAAGCTTCGGCATAGAGCGAGGGAAGCGCGGCGCGGCTGTTCAGGGCCTTGATCTGGTTGAGCCACGGCGTGATGGGCGCAAGGCCCTTGGCGTCGATCGCGGCCTGGTCGGTGAAGCTGGCATAGACGGCGCCGATGCGGCTGTTGGGATCCTTGGCGGACTCCTCGATCAGCGTACGGGTGCGCTGCTTGGAAAGATCGTCGAGGACGGTGAACATGCCGTAGCCGCTCTTGTCGGCGGGGATGGCGGTGTTCCGGAGCCAGGTGCCGTTGGCATATTCGAAGAAATTGTCGCCCGGCTGCACGGCGGCATCCATGCCGGCGGCATCGAAGCCATAGGTGCCAAGCTCGGGCTTGGGCGCGGGGGCGGCGGCGTGCGTCATGGGGACGTTCGCGACCGGAGCGGCATCGGTCGCCGCAACCCGGTCGTCAGTCGTCGCGCAGCCGGCCAGAATGGTCGAGGCTGCAAGGCAGATCATCAATCGATTCATGAAGTTAGGCTTCCTGTTCACGGATTGCGGCGGAAAAGCTCCGGTCGCGCGCGCCTGCGCCACTTCGCGCCGATCCACCAGCGCCAGACGACAATCGACACTGCATATCCGACGAACGCACAGGCAAGGGCGATCAGGAACAGCCCGCTGACCATTGCCGGGGCCGCATCGCTGAGCAGCCACTGGATCCAGCGACCGGCCCCGGCACCGCTGGCGTAGAGCTGGTCGAAAGCCGCGAGATCGGCATGAAAGCCGAGCTTGTTGCCGAGTGCGATGGCGGCGATCAGGAAGAAGGGCGTGGTCGCGGGATTGCTGAGAAAGGTCATCGCCGCTGCGATCGGGATATTGCCCCGAAGCGGAATGCAAAGCGCCGCCGCGCCAACGATCTGAAGCCCGGGCACCATCAGGAAGATGCCGACGAACAACCCGGCGGCGACCCCCCGCGGGACCGAGCGGCGGGTGAAGCGCCACAGGTCGGACTGGCGGACGCGCTTGCCGAACGGCTTCAGCCAGCGGCTCGCCAGCACCTCCTCGCGCGATGGCGTGGCCTTGTCGGCCAGGCGGCGGAAGAAGGAGGGCTGCTGCACCTCAGCCGCGATCCTTGAGCAGTCGCTGCTGCTCGCGTTTCCAGTCACGCTCCTTGATCGTCTCGCGCTTGTCGTGGACCTTCTTGCCGCGGGCGAGGGCCAGTTCGACCTTCGCCTTCCCCTTGCCATTGAAGTAGATGGAGAGCGGGACGAGCGTCAGGCCCTGGCGATTGATGGCGCCCATCAGCCGCCCGATCTCGCGCTTCTTGAGCAGCAGCCGGCGCTTGCGGCGCGGCTCGTGGTTCATCCAGCTGCCGTTTTTATATTCGGGAATGTGGCTGTTGATGAGGACCACTTCCTCATCCTCGACCGTGGCATAGCTTTCCGCGATCGAGCCTTCGCCGTTGCGAAGCGCCTTCACCTCAGTGCCCTGCAGCGCGATCCCCGCTTCGAACCGGTCCTCGACGAAATAGTCGAAGCGGGCGCGCCGGTTTTCGGCCACGACCTTCTTCTTTTCAAATTCAGGTGAGGGGGGCGCGGATTTGGACATGGGCTTCGAGCGAGCACTTAGGCGCTGTGGGGTCCATGCGAAAGTGACCTCGGGCCAAAGGAGTCGGTTTAATTGACAGATAACCATCGCCGTTAAGGAATAAAGCGCGGAACACGGCCATTGGCACGGCCGTTGCTTAACCAATGTCGATGAAACTCAGGACTGCAGCGCAGCGGCTTGGCCGCCTGTTCGTGATCAAGACGCGTTGGGAGGCGTGGGCCGTGACCTGGGCGATCGCGCTCGGCGCCGCCGAGCGGGGCAAGCATTACCTCGCCATCTATCCGGGCGCGATCGGGTGGATGTTCTTCGCCATCTGCTGTGCAGTGGTATTCGTCGCCGGCGCCAAGCTGCTCGACGCGACTCGCCTCGAGCCCGAGCTGGCGCGGGTCCGCCGCCCTGCCCTCGTCCGAGCGTCGTCACGCCGGCTGCGTCAGCCGCTCAGTCGTAATCGACCCACAGCGTCCCGTCCGGGCGCCGGTTCAGGGTCACGGTCTTCACGTCACACAGATTGACCGAGGTCCAGGTGGCCTGGGTCCCGTTCAGCCGGGCGCGAAGGTCGAAGGCGCACAGGAAACCGCCGGGCGACGGCATGTCCGCGCGGCCATTGGCAGCCACCGTCCCGGAGCCGAGCGCGCGCCAGGCGCTGCTCCCGTCCGACGGGCGGATCGACAGATTTTCGAGAGTGACGCCAGCCCGGTTGACCAGCGTGAACGGTCCCGGCGTGCTGAGCGCAAAGGCAAGCAGGAGTGCGACCCCGACCATCCCTGCCTTGTAGCAGAAAACGGCCGGGTTCGCGAGCGATCAGGCAGCGCTCTTGAGGCCTCCGGTCCCGTGACGGAACAGCGGCGCGGCGGCGCCGCGCGAATAGCTTTCGGACAAGGGCAAGGCAGTTCCGCAGAAGCCGCATTCGGCCAGCATGCGTCCGATCAGCCAGTGCGTGCGACCGCAGCCGGGGCAATGGTTTACCGCATTTTCGCGGTACACCGCGTGGTAGCCGCGAAGGGCCGGATTGTAGCTTTTCATCGTCGTAATGCTCGAAGTCAGCATGGGCTGTCCCCTCGCTCCAGTGATTAGGTTCAGGTCAGTAACGAGCGGCGAGTCGTTCGGTTTCAGCGACGATCTGCTTTCACCGCGTTCGTGTCACCCATCTGCAACGCCTTGTGCCGGGGCGGGACGAATGTGGATATTAACCCTTCCTCCATTTTTCGCCCGCACACCAAGCGTCGAACAGTGCCACTCGTTTGCGTTTGTGGAGCCGAAACGATGGAGTCGAACCAGCGCTATTACGCCCGTCGCGCCGCCGAAGAGCGGATGGCCGCAGCGCGTGCGATCACCACCGCGGCCCGTGAATGGCATGCCAAGCTTGCGCACCAGTTCGCCGCCCGTGCGGCCGACTGCGAGACTAATCTCACCGCTTCGGCCGCCTGAAACAGGCATCGTTTCGGACCGCTATCGGTCCGCCATGGCGTTGGTTCGCCTGCTCTGACATAGTGGCCGCATGTTGAGCCTGCTTCTCGCTGCCTCCGCCGCCGTACAGCCCGCGCCCGTCACGGCGCCGACGCCCGCCCCGATGATGATCTTCTTCGACAGCGGCGGGAAGGAAATCCGCAAGGAATGGGAGCCTGTGCTCGACGAAGCGGCGAAGGCCGCGGCGGCGGGGTCGCGGCTGAGGATCGTAGGCCATAGCGATCGTTCGGGAAGCGCCTCGGGCAACCGCCGCACGTCGCTCGAGCGGGCGCGCGTGGTCGCCGACGCCCTTGTCGCTCGCGGCGTCGCGGTGGCCACGCTGACGGTCGAGGGCCAAGGCGAGGACAACCCCTTCCTCCCCACTGCCGACGGGGTGCGCGAAATCCAGAACCGCCGGGTGGATATCAGCCCCGATCGTTGAAATCGACGCAACCCGCCCGCCCTTTTTGCCGTTCGCAACGGCAGGGAAGCAACAAGGTGGGAGTGCATGATTCATGCGCAAATACAATTACGCCTGGCTGACGTTGGGGTTCTTCCTGGTCAGCCTGATCCTTCACTGGTGGTTCGGGTACCAGGCCGCGGCAGATGACGCGAAGAGCCACGGCGAGGCGCTTCAGACCTCGGCCTATCTCCACGAGATGCTGCGCGACACCTTTGAAAACTGGCAGTCCGATTTCCTGCAGTTGCTTTGGCAGGTCGTTGGCCTGGCCTATTTTCTCTACGTCGGATCGCCTTCGTCGAAGGAAGGCGGCGACCGGCTCGAAGCGAAGGTCGATGCGATGATGCGCATGATCGGCGGCGAGAAGGCGCAGGAAGTAATCGCCAAGCTCGACCAGCACTATTTGCGGGGTGGCGGCCATGCCAAGCCGCACGGTCATGACGCGCCATTCATCCGCGACATCGGGCTGAACGTCGCGCCCAGGAGGTAGGAGTGACATTCCGCTTGCCCCGCCGCACAAGCGGGCGAGCGGAATGGACAGCACGGCACCCCAGCATTTCGACGTCCTGATCGTCGGCGCCGGCCTGTCGGGCATCGGCACGGCCTGGCACCTGCAGCGCTATTGTCCGGAGCGGACTTTCGCGCTGGTCGAGATGCGGGCGGCGATCGGCGGAACGTGGGACCTGTTTCGTTATCCCGGCATCCGCTCCGACAGCGACATGTATACGCTCGGCTACAGTTTCGAGCCGTGGACCGACGAGAGGTCGATTGCGGACGGGGCGACGATCCTCGCCTATCTGAACCGGGTCGCGGACAAATATGCGATCCGCCCGCACATCCGCTTCGGGCACAAGGTCGTCAGCGCGGATTTCGACCGGGCGACGGCACGCTGGACGGTGACGCTGGAGACGGCGGCGGGACGGCAGGTCATGACCTGCCGCTGGCTGCACATGGGCACCGGTTATTACGATTATGACGAGGCCCACCTGCCCCGCTTTGCAGGACAGGAGGAGTTTGCCGGCGCCTTCTTCCATGCGCAATTCTGGCCGGAAGACCTGCAGTATCGCGGCAAGCGTGTGGTCGTCATCGGCAGCGGCGCGACCGCGATGACTTTGGTCCCGGAACTCGCGAAGCGCGGTGCCGCGCACGTCACCCTGCTGCAGCGATCGCCGACCTACGTCATGAGCCTGCCGGCCGTGGACAAGGTCGCCAATGCGCTTCGGCGGGCGCTTGGCCCGAAACTTGTGTACCGCGTCATCCGTGCCCGCAGCGTGTTGTTCCAGCAGCTGTTCTTCCAGCTTGCGCGGCGGCGGCCGCTGCTGGTCCGGAAGATGATCCGCAAGGGCGTGATGAAGGCGCTTCCGCCCGATTACGAGGTCGAGACGCACTTCAACCCTGCCTACGATCCGTGGGATCAGCGGCTCTGCCTGGTGCCCGATGCCGACCTGTTCACCGCGATCCGGTCGGGAAGGGCTGAAATGGTGACCGACGAAATCGAGCGCTTCACCCCCCAGGGAATTCGCCTGAAGAGCGGCCGGGATCTGCCCGCGGACATCGTCGTGGCTGCGACGGGACTGAAGGTGAAGCTGCTGGCGGACGTCGCCTTCAGCATCGATGGGCGGGCGGTGCGCCTCAACGGGAAGATGACCTACAAGGGGATGATGTTCGCCGACGTGCCGAACCTCAGCTACAGCTTCGGTTACACCAACGCGTCGTGGACGCTGAAGGCCGATCTTACTTCCTTCTACCTTTGCCGGCTGCTCAATCGACTGGCGGCGACGGGACAGACGACCGCCGTCGCCAAGCCCGACGCGGAGGTGAAGCCGGTTGCGTTTCTCGATTTCAGCTCGGGCTACGTGCAGCGCGCCAAGGACGTCCTGCCCACGCAAGGCGATCGCGCCCCGTGGAAGCTGCACCAGAATTATGCGCTCGATCTCGCGGCTCTCAAATATGGCAGACTCGAGGACGGGGCGATGCGCTTTTCGGGGGCGGCGGGGCGTGAGCCGCCCTCCCCTGCGCTTGCGGGAGGAATGTCATGAACCTGTGCGAGCGCGTGGCGGTGGTGACGGGCGCGGCGAGCGGAATCGGCCGGGGGATCACGCTCGCCCTCGCCCGCCGCAGCTGCCACCTGGCGATCGCCGACGTCGATGCGGCAGGCCTCGCCGAGACGGCGGCGCTGCTGAAGGGCGTCCATGTCACGACGCACGTGCTCAACGTGACGGACCGTGAGGCCTGCCTTGCGCTGCCGGCCGCGGTGCTTGCGGGTCATGGACGCGTCGATCTCCTAGTCAACAATGCCGGGGTCGCGATCGGCGGCACCTTCGAGCAGGTCGACGAGGCTGATTTCGACTGGCTGATGCAGGTCAACTTTCACGCCGTGGTGCGGCTGACCCGCGCTTTCCTGCCCCACCTCAAGCAGAGCGACAAGGCGCGGATCGTCAATATGTCGAGCCTGTTCGGACTGATCGCCCCGCCCGGACAGAGCGCCTATTGTGCCGCCAAGTTCGCGGTGCGCGGCTTTTCGGAATCGCTTCGCCGCGAGCTCGAGGAAGCTCGGTCGAGCGTCGGGGTCAGTATCGTTCATCCCGGCGGCGTCGCCACCAGCATCGCCCGCAACGCCCGCCCGCCGCGGTATATCAGCAGCGAGGAGGCGAAGGCGATGCTGGCGGACAAGGCGCGGTTCGAGAAGCTCCTCAGCCTGTCGCCGTTCGACGCCGGCGAGATCATCGTCAGCGGCATCGAGAAAGAGCGCGCCCGCATCCTCGTCGGCAAGGACGCGCGCATCGCGGCGCTGATCGAGCGGATCGCGCCGGTCGGCTACTGGTCGCTGCTCAAGCGGAGCATGCGCTGAGCGCGCACGGTTGAAGGAGCAGGCAAAGCGGGCCACATGGGCGCCATGCTGATCACCACCGAACTGACCCCCAACCCGTCGACCCGCAAGTTCCTGCCCGGCAAGCCGGTGATGGAAGCCGGGAGCCGCGACTTTCCCGATGCGCAGAGTGCCGAGGCGAGCCCGCTCGCCGCTGCCCTGTTCCAGACGGGCGAAGTTGAAGGCGTGTTCTTCGGGCGCGACTTCGTATCGGTGACGGCGGCACCCGACGTCGACTGGGCCGGGCTCGACATCGACGTGGTGCAGATCCTGCTCGACCATTTCGTCTCGGGCGCGCCGCTGTTCGCAGCGGGAAGCGCGGGCGGCATCCACGTCGCGGCGGACGACGAGGCGGGATATGATGACGATCCGGCCGACGCCGAGATCGTTTCGCAAATCAAGGAGCTGCTCGAGACGCGGGTGCGGCCGGCGGTCGCGCAGGACGGCGGCGACATCGTCTATCGCGGCTACAAGGCGGGGACCCTGTTCCTTGCGATGCAGGGCGCCTGTGCCGGTTGCCCCAGTTCAGCCATCACGCTGAAGCGCGGTGTCGAGAACCTCATCAAGCATTACGTGCCCGAGGTCGAGACGGTCGAGGCCGTCTAGGGATTTCGCGGCCTTCGGGTTTTGAGAGCGTGCCGACCGGGGTGAAGCCGATCCCCGAGTGACGGGCGGGCGAAGCCGAATTCTCCAACCCGTGACGAAGAGGTTGCGTCGTCGCCGCGCTCCTCGCAATGACGGTGGTGCACAGTCACGAGGTCGCTCATGCCGCAAGCCTATATCGTTGCCGCCGCCCGCACCGCCGGGGGCAAGAGGGGCGGAGCGCTGAAGGACTGGCACCCGGCCGACCTTGGCGCGAAGGTGCTCGACAGCCTCGTCGAACGCACCGGAATCGACCCTGCCGCGGTCGAAGACGTCATCGCCGGCTGCGTTGGCCAGATCGGCGAGCAGAGTTTCCACATCGGCCGCAACATGGTCCTCGCCTCCTCGCTGCCCGACAGCGTGCCGGCGGTGTCGATCGACCGCCAGTGCGGTTCCTCGCAGCAGTCGGTCCACTTCGCGGCGCAGGCGGTGATGAGCGGGACGCAGGATGTGGTCATCGCCGCGGGCGTCGAGAGCATGACCCGGGTGCCGATGGGCCTCCCGGTGCTGTTGCCGCTGCAGGCGGGTATCGGAATCGGTCCCTGGCCGCAGTCGATCAAGGACCGCTACGGCGTCACTGAATTCAGCCAGTTCACCGGCGCCGAGATGATCGCGCACAATTACCAGATGACCCGCGGTGAGTTGGACGCCTTTGCGCTCGAAAGCCACCGCCGCGCGGCGGCGGCCACCGAACGCGGCGACTTTGCGGACGAGATCGTGCCCCTGACCATCGTCGATGCCGATGGCAACGAGCAGCAGCATGTCCGCGACGAAGGCATCCGCTACGATGCGTCGCTCGAAGGACTGGGCGCGCTCAAGACGCTCAAGCCCGATGGCGTGATCACCGCCGGCAACGCCAGCCAGATCTGCGACGGCGCGAGCGGCGTGATGGTCGTCAGCGAACGCGCGCTCAAGGAGCATGGCCTGACCCCGCTCGCCCGGATCGATCATCTGACGGTCACCGGCGGCGACCCGGTGATCATGCTGATGGAGCCAATCCCCGCCACCCGCCGAGCGCTGGAGCGTTCGGGCCGGCGGATCGAGGATATCGACCTGTACGAGGTGAATGAGGCCTTTGCGCCGGTCCCGCTGGCCTGGCTGCGCGAAATTGGCGGCGATCCTGAGCGAATGAACGTCAATGGCGGCGCGATCAGCCTTGGCCATCCGCTGGGCGCCAGCGGCACCAAGCTCATGGCGACGCTGGTCCATGCGCTTCGCAAGCGCGGCAAGCGCTTCGGCCTGCAGACCATGTGCGAGGGCGGCGGCATTGCCAACGTGACCATCGTCGAGGCGCTGTAACTGGACCGCTTCGACGTTCTCATCGTCGGCACCGGCCACGCGGGCGTGTCCGCGGCGGTGCATCTGCGGCAGGCGGGATTTGCCGGCAGTATTGCCCTGCTGGGTGAGGAGAACGAGCTTCCCTACGAGCGGCCGCCGCTCAGCAAGGACTATCTCGCGGGAGCACGCGAACGCGAAAGCTTCCGTTTCCGCCCTGCAGCCTTCTGGGCGGAGAAAGGCATTGCGCTGATCGCTGGCGAGCGGGTCGTGGCGGTCGATCCGGCGGCTCACGAGGTGCTTTGCGCGTCTGGTCGTCCCATCACTTATGGCGATCTGGTATGGTGTGCCGGCGGGCGGGCGCGGCGGCTTTCGGGTGCGCATGCGATCCGCACGCTTTCCGATGTCGATCGGCTGAAGGAACAGCTGGAAAGCGCCAGTCGCGTGCTGGTGATCGGCGGCGGCTGGATCGGGCTCGAGGCGGCGGCCGCGCTGACCAAGCTCGGCAAGTCCGTCACCCTGTCCGAGCGCGAGCCGCGCCTGCTTGCCCGCTGTTCGGGGCGCGCTTTGTCCGATTTCCTCAAGGACGAGCACGAGCGGCACGGGGTCGAGGTGTTCGTGGGCAGCCCGTCCCCCGACCCTGCCGGGTTCGACCTGATAATCGCCGGCATCGGCATCGAGCCGGAAACCGTGCCGCTCCTCGAGGCTGGGGCCGAGGGCGGTGACGGCGTGCTGGTGGACGAACTTGGCCGCACGTCCCTGCCCCACGTCTGGGCAGCGGGGGATGTGGCGCTGCACCGCAATCGCTTCGGCCCCGATCGCCCGATCCGCATCGAGAGCGTCCAGCATGCGACCGACCATGCCGCCACCGTCGCCCGCGCAATCGCCGGCGCCCCCAAGTCGTACGGCGCGATGCCTTGGTTCTGGTCCAACCAATATGCGCTCAAGCTTCAGACGGTTGGCCTCAGCCACGACCATGACGAGGAACTGGTGCGGGGCGACCCTGCGTCGGGAAGCTTCAGCGTCCTTTATCGCCGACAGGGCAAGGTGATTGCCCTCGACTGCGTCAACATGGTGCGCGACTATGTCCAGGGGCGGCTGCTGATCGAGCGCGATACCGTGGTTGCGGCGAAGGTGCTGACCGATCCGGGCCGGCCGCTCAAGAGCCTGGTGGAGTGACAATGCCGATCATCAACGTGACGACCCGCGACGGACTGACCAAGGCGATCGAAGGCCGCGAGGGCGACTCGCTCATGGAGAACCTACGGGGCGGCGGGATCGAGGAGATTCTCGCCTTGTGTGGCGGATGCTGTTCCTGCGCGACCTGTCACGTCTTCGTCGCGGACGACTGGCTGTCCGCTCTGCCGCCGATGAGCGACGACGAGGACGATCTTCTGTCGACCAGCGGCGTACGCCAGGCCAACAGCCGACTGTCCTGCCAGATCCCCTTCGCCGCCACCCTCGACGAAATCGAGGTCACCGTGGCTCCGGAGGACTGAGCGGAGGCTCGGCCGCCGGCCGCCGCGCCTTGATCGGCGCGGTCTCGGGAAGCATCGCCATGGCGACTATCCCGATGACCACCGCCACCAGCACGTAGTAAGCCGGGACCAGCGGGTCCGCGGTCACCTTGAGCAGCCAGGTGATGGCGAATTGCGCGGTGCCGCCGAACACCGCCACCGCCAAAGCGTAGGAAATCGCCAGGCTTCCCGAGCGCACCCGTGGCGGCAAAGCCTCGGTCAGGCACACCACGCCGGCAGCGGGACCGATGGCGTTGAACAGCGACAGCCAGAAACTGACCACCATCAGCGTCATGGTGGTGGGCGAGGCCTGAAGCAGCATGAAACCCGGCAGCAGCGACAAAGCGAGGATTGCCATGCCGCCGATCATCACCGGCTTGCGCCCGAGCCGGTCCGACATCCAGCCGCCCGCAAGATTGAAGATCACCGCCGCGATCCCGTAGAAAATCGTCGCGGTGAACGCCTCCTGCGCGGGAAGCCCGAGGTTCCGCTGCGCGTAGACATTGAGATACTGCAGGCCATAGGTCGGGATGGTGGCACTGGCGATCATCACGAAACCGAGGATGGCGAGACGTCGCGGCGAGCGGCCGTGCACGGCGACGCTGTCGGGTTCGTCATGGGCGAACTCCAGTGTCTCCTCGAGCTTCGAGCGGGCGAACAGGCCGAACGGAACGATCAGCGCCCCGAGCAGCATCGCCGCGCGCCAGCCCCAGCTTTCGAGCGCGGTGGCGGTCAGCAGGGCGGCCAGCGTGAAGCCGACGATGCCCGCGACCAGCGAGGCCAGTTCCTGCGTCGCATATTGCACCGACACCACCGTGCCGCGATGGCGGGGCGGTGCGCATTCGACGAGATAGGCGGTGGTCGGACCGACCTCCCCGCCCATGGCGAACCCGAGGATCAGCCGGAACAGCAGCATGAGTATCGGCGCTGCCATGCCGATGGCAGCATAGGACGGGACCAATGCCTGGCCGAAGACGGCAAGCCCGGCGAGGCTGAAAGACAATAACATCGCCGGCTTGCGGCCGCGGCGGTCCCCGTAGCGGCCGATCACCAGCGCCCCGATCGGCCGGGTCAGGAAGCCGATCGCAAAGGTGCCGAGGGTCAGCAACAGTTCTGTCGACGGGTCGCCGGTCGGATATATGGTCTTGCTGATCTGGACCGCGAAGACCGAGAAAATGATAAGGTCGTAAAAGGCCAGTGCATTGCCGAGCCCGACGGCGATGATCCCGCCGCGGGTGATCTTCGGCCGGTCGAGACTTGCGGTCATGGCGGCACCCCCGTGCAAGCTATGCGGCCGCACCCGATTGCTGGCAAGCACGGCCACGAGGACGGCTGGACCGGCGCCGGCGCCACCCCTAAATGCCCGCCGATGCGAACCGCGACCCTTTTCATCGCTGCCCTGCTGGCGACGCCCGCCATGGCAAGCCCGGGCGACCTTCACGTCCAGGGCTATGCCAATGCCGGGATCAGCGGCAGCGCCGCCTATGTCACTGTCCACAATGGCGGGAGCAAGGCCGACCGCCTGCTCGGCGCCAGCAGCCCGGCTGCATCGAGCGTCACCATCCACCAGGCGAGCAATGCCGGCGGCGTGATGCGGATGCGGGCCGCGGGGCCGCAGACCCTGGCCCCAGGCGCGATGATCGCGATGAAGCCGGGCGGCCTGCATCTGATGGTGATGGGCCTCAAGTCCCCGCTGCGGCCGGGCGCCAGATTGCCCCTGGTGCTGCGCTTTGAAAAGGCGGGTTTGGTTCGGGCCAGCCTTCCGGTCCTGCCGCCCGGTGCGCAGGGTCCTGCGGCGGCGGAGGCCCATCATGGCCATTGAGCCGCCCTCGCCCTCCCCTTCGCCCAAGCTCAAGGTCCTTCGGCTGACCCTGTGGTCGCTGGTCGGGCTTGCCGCGATTGCTTTCGCCTGGCTGCTGCTCGTCCGTCCTGATGCCCCGACCGTCACCAGCCGCGCCGACCCCGGAATGCCCGGCTTCAGCCTCGGCGGCCCATTCACGCTGACCGGCAGCGACGGCAAGCCGTTTGTGAGCGACAAGGCGCTGAAGGGCCGGCCCTATGCGATGTTCTTTGGCTTCACCCATTGCCCGGACGTCTGCCCCAACACGCTCGGCAAGCTGGCCAAGCTGCGCCGCGAGCTTGGCAAGGGCGACAGAGCGTTCGACATCGTCTTCGTCTCGGTCGATCCGGCACGTGACACCCCCAAGGTCGTCGGCGACTATGTCGGCCTGTTCGGCACCCCGATCATCGGCCTGACCGGAAGCGAGGCCGAGGTCGCGGCGGTGGCCAGGCAGCATGCCATCTATTCGGCCAAGGTCCCCAACAAGGAGGCCGAGGGCGGTTATACGGTCGATCACGGAAGCCAGGTCCTGCTATTCGGCCGCGACGGCAAGTTCGTGTCAACTATCGCGCAGGAAGAAAGCGAAGCACCCGCGCTGGACAAGCTGCGGCGGATCACGGCCTGAGGCGACGGAAAGCGGCGGTCTGCCGCAACTTGTGATCGAATATTAAGGTCAAGCTGCCATCCGCGTCAGAGATGTTGTCGACCGAGGCCTGCCAGTGATCGAAGCCAATGCGGATCTTGAGCGCGCGATGAACGACCGCTTCCGCGGCCATGACGATCGCGACTTCATGGTTTGGGCCGACGAGCACGCCTATCAACAGGCAAGCGATATATCCGCGGCCGCGACCAAGGCATGGATCGGCCGCAAGAAACTCAATTATCGCGGCATTCGAGACAGGAAGTCGCTCACCCATCTCATCGCTGGCAATGTCGACCAGTCTTTTCTCGAAGAGATCGGATGCCTGACCCAGCTTGAGCGGCTCGAGCTCGAATGGCCGATGGTCGCCAGGGATTTGTCGCCCTTGCTCGCGCTGCCGAAGCTTCGCTTCCTCAGCATCGATAGCCCGCGTCACATCTCCAGTTTCGCTTCGCTGCTCGAGCTGCCCTCGCTTCGAACCCTTATCCTCACCGATGCGAAATTGATGGAGGATCTTCGCTGGCTGAGCGACGCACATGCGCTGGAGGTTGTCGGCATCGAAGGCGGCACCTTCGCTACGCAGAAAATCCCCAGCCTTGCGCCCCTTGCAGGCCTTTCAGAGCTGAAGGCATTTCTGGGCGTGTCCACCGCATTGGCGGACCAGGATTTGCAGCCGCTTGCGACCTGTCTCAAACTCGAATTCCTGGGAATTGCGCAGGTCGCGTCGAAAGAGCAATTCGAGGGACTGAAGGCGGCAAAGCCAGGCCTCGTCTGCTCCTGGTTCAGGCCTGAGATGTGGGGTCAGCACGGCGCCTGACCCCCGCTGGCACCGCAAAACTTTTCAGTTCTTGACCCGTGCAAGCAGCCGTTCGACCGCCGCGATGCTTTCGGGTTCGTCAAAGCTTGGCGCGTGACCCACGTCCTCGATGGTGACGAGTTCGGCATCGCCGCCGAGTTCCTTCACCATGCGGTCGGCGGTCGCCTCGGTGAAGAGGTCGCTGAGGGCGCCGCGAAGGATCGTGACCGGGCGACCCTTCAGATAGTCGAGCCACGGCCACAGGTTGGGCTGCGTCGCCTCGTTCGCTTCCGCGAAGGGCTCGGCGATCCGCATGTCATAATCGTAGACCACATGGCCGCCTTCGTCGCGGCAGCAGCGACGGGCGAAGCGCTCCCATTCGGCCGGACCCCAATTGGGATAAACGTCTCCGGCGCGTTCCATCATGGTCGCCGCGGCTTCGGCAAAGCTGACCCAGGCGATCGGCTTTCCGACATAGGTCCGGATACGCTCGATGCCGCCCGGCGCGACTTCGGGACCGATGTCGTTCAGGCACGCTCCGGCGATCCGCTCATTCTCCATCACCGCGATCAGCATGGTGACGAGGCCGCCGAGCGAGGTGCCGACGAACACCGCTTCGGCAATGCCGAGCTGGTCGAGCAGCTTGATCACGTCGCGCGCATAGGTCGGCGGCATGTAGCGGGACGGGTCGGGATCGGCGGCGCTGCCACCGCGGCCGCGGAAGTCGAGCGCGATCACCCGCCAATCGCCGGCGAAGCGCTCGGCCACCGGCTCGAAATCGCGCGCGTTGCGGGTCAGGCCCGGAAGGCAGAGGATCGGAGGCTGGTCATGGTCTCCGCCCGCATAATCGCGATAATGGAGCCGAAGGCCGTCCGTGCTGTTGTAATGTCGGTCCTCGTACCGCCCCACTCGGCTACTCCTTGCTAGTGCCATGCCCTCTATCCGGTGAAGATGACGCTTCCGCAACCCTATCGCCCCGATCCGCGCATCCTCGAGCTTGGGGACAGCTTCTACGACCCCGTGGCAGCGGCGGTCTTTCCCGGCTGCACGCCGCGGTTCCTGAACCTTCGGGCGGCGCAGGAAGTGGGGCTTCAGGATGTCGACTGGGCCCGGCATTTCTGCCGGTTCGAGCCGCTGGACGGCAATCTCCCCGCTCCGCTTGCGCTGCGCTACCACGGGCATCAGTTCCGCTCGTACAATCCCGACCTTGGCGACGGGCGCGGGTTCCTGTTTGCGCAGCTGCGGGACCAGGCCGACCGGTTGATGGACCTTGGTACCAAGGGGTCGGGCCAGACCCCGTGGAGCCGTGTCGGTGATGGGCGGCTGACGCTGCAGGGCGGAGTTCGCGAAGTACTGGCGACCGAAATGCTTGAGGCGCTGGGCGTGCCGACCAGCCGCACCTTCGCCCTGTTCGAGACGGGCGAGGAGCTGGAGCGCAACGACGAGCCCTCCCCCACCCGGGCCGCGGTGATGACGCGGCTGAGCCATGGCCACATCCGCATCGGCAGCTTCCAGCGGCTTGCCTTCCACGAGGATGTGGAGGGGCTGGACAGGCTGGTCCGCTATTGCCTCGAGCATCTGTACGGAGAGGCCCCCGACAGCGGTGCGGAGCGCTTGTTCGCGCTTGCGACCGAGCGGACGGCAGTTCTCGCGGCATCCTACATGGTCGCGGGGTTCGTCCATGGCGTGCTCAACACCGACAATATCAACATCACCGGCGAGAGCTTCGATTATGGCCCGTGGCGGTGGGCGCCGGAGTGGGATCCGGCATTCACCGCCGCCTATTTTGATCACATGGGGCTGTACGCCTTCGGACGGCAACCGGAAGCGATCCAGTGGAACCTGGCGCAGCTGGCCGGCTGCCTCGCCCTGCTGACCGAGGGTCATGAGCGGCTGCAGGAAATACTCGAAGGTTTTGCCGGGCAATTCCACGCGGCGTTGGCTTCCGGGATGGTACGACGGCTTGGCCTTCCCGCGCGCGGCGGCGATGAGGACAGGTTGGTCGCAAGGGCCGCCGTGAAGGCGCTCTCGACCAAAGCGTGCGGCATCGACCGCTTCTTCTTCGACTGGCGCGGGGGCGAGAAGCCGACGGGCGAAAGCTATGCCGATCCCACCTTTGCTGCGCTGGCCGACGCGATCGGCGACCGGCGCGGGACGCGGGACCACCCATATTGGTCGGACACCGAGCCCTGTTCCATGCTGATCGACGAGGTCGAGGCGATCTGGTCGGCGATTGCCGAGCGCGACGACTGGGCTCCGTTCGAGGCCAAGGTGGCGGCGATCCGCCGCATGGGCGAGGCGATGGGCGAGGGTTGACGAGGCTGCCGCGCTGGTCTTGTTGGCCGCAAGTCGAAGGAGCCCCATGTCCCTTTATTCCTACGAACCCGCGACCGGCGCCACGCTCTGGTCGGGGGAGGTCGGCGACGCCGCCGCCGAAGTCGCGCGTGCCCGTGATGCGTTTCCCGCCTGGGCTGCCCAGCCGGTCACATACCGCGCAGAAACCCTCCGCCGGTTCGCCAATGTCGTCCGTTCAAACGAGGCGCAATTTGCAGAGCTGATCGCGCGGGAAACAGGCAAGCCCCTGTGGGAGGCGATTACCGAAGTCGGCGCGGTCGTGAACAAGGTCGAGATTTCGATCAGCGCCTATATGGAGCGGACCGGAACCACGCGGCAGGAAGCGGCGCTGGGATCGAAGATCGCGGTCCGGCACAAGCCGCACGGCGTGCTGGCGGTGCTCGGTCCCTATAATTTTCCCGCGCACCTGCCGAACGGGCACATCGTTCCGGCGCTGCTGGCCGGCAATTGCGTGGTGTTCAAGCCTTCGGAGAAGACCCCGGCCGTCGGGGAAATGCTGGTCCGGCTCTATCATGAGGCTGGCGTGCCGGAAGGCGCGATCCGGCTGCTGGTGGGCGGTCCCGAGGAAGGCCGTGCCCTGGCCGGTCAGGACGGCATCGACGGCCTGCTGTTCACCGGCTCGGCGCGCGCCGGTCAGGCCTTGCACCGCCAGTTCGCGGAGATGCCGCACAAGATCCTTGCGCTTGAACTGGGCGGCAACAACCCCCTGGTCGTCTGGGATGCGGCCGATGTCGGCGCGGCGGCGACCATCGCGGTTCAGTCGGCCTATCTTTCGGCGGGTCAGCGCTGCACCGCCGCACGGCGGCTGATCGTGCGGGACGGCAAGACCGCAGACCAGCTCGTCCGCGCCATGCTGAAGCTGATGGACCGGCTGATCCTTGATGAACCTCTCGCCAGGCCGCAGCCGTTCCTCGGGCCGGTCATCGACAATGCCGCGGCGGACCAGGTGCAATCGCAATTCCTCGACCTCATGATCAGCGGCGGGCGGGTGATCCGCCGGCTCGACCGCCCGCAGGAGGGTCGGCCGTTCCTGACGCCGGCCCTGATCGACGTGACCGAGGTCGCGAGCCGGCCCGACGAGGAGATTTTCGGACCCGCGCTGCAGTTGATCCGGGTGCCCGACTTCGACGCCGCCATCGCCGAGGCCAATGCCACGCGCTTCGGCCTCGCGGCGAGCCTGGTCGGCGGATCGCCCCAGCAGTTCGACCGCTTCTGGAGCGAAGTCCGGGCCGGCGTCATCAACTGGAACAAGCCGACCAACGGCGCGCCGTCGAACGCTCCCTTTGGCGGTGTGGGCCTCAGCGGCAATCACCGGCCGAGCGCGGCCTATGCGGCCGATTATTGCGCCTATCCGGTCACCAGCAGTGAAGCGGAAATCGCGCGGGCTTCGATCAACGAAGGCCTGCGCGATCCGAATATGTTGGGCGACTGAAGGGGCAAAGCGGGCCGGAGCAGCTGTTGAAAGCGCTCCGGCCCGCAGCCCCCTCCCGGGCCCCGGTCAGTGGAAGTCGGGCGTCTGGCCTTCTTCCACGAGATCGCTGAACTTGGTGATGCGCGCATCGAAGCGCAGCGGGACCTTGCCAGTCGCGCCGTGGCGCTGCTTGGCGATGATCAGTTCCGCCTTGCCGTAGATGCGGCCCATCTCCTCCTGCCAGGCGGCGAAGTCGGCGTGGTCGACGGGCGGCTCCTTCGCCTGCAGGTAATAATCGCCGCGATAGATGAACCAGACCATGTCGGCGTCCTGCTCGATCGAGCCGGATTCGCGAAGGTCGCTGAGCTGCGGGCGCTTGTCCTCGCGCTGCTCAACCGCACGGCTGAGCTGCGAAAGCGCGACGACCGGCAAATGGAGTTCCTTTGCGAGGCTTTTGAGGCCGCGGCTGATCTCGGAAATCTCCTGCACGCGGTTGGCATCGCCGCCCTTGGAACTGCCGGACAGCAGCTGGAGATAATCGACGATGATAAGGCCGATATTCTTCTGGCGCTTGAGGCGGCGCGCGCGGGTGCGAAGCGCGGCGATGGTCAGGCCCGGCGTGTCGTCGATGTAGAGCGGCAGACTGTTCAGTTCGCCCGCGACCCGCGCGAATTCGCGGAATTCGTTGAGGTTCATGCTGCCGCTGCGGATCTGCGAGCCGGGGATGTTGCTCTGTTCGGCAAGGACACGCGTGGCCAGCTGGTCGGCCGACATTTCGAGGCTGAAGAAGGCGACTGCGGCGCCGGCCGAGCGAGCAGGATCGATCCCGTCGCTGATGTCGCGAAGCATCCGCTGGGCAGCGTTGAAGGCGATGTTGGTGGCAAGCGAGGTCTTGCCCATGCCCGGACGACCGGCGAGGATGATGAGATCGGAGCGGTGCATGCCGCCCATCCGCGCATTCACTTCGGTAAAGCCGGTGGTGATGCCCGACAGCTTTCCGCCGTTGGTCAGGGCGGCTTCCGCGATCAGCAGCGCTTCCTTGGAGGCGTCGGCGAAGGTCTTGACCTTGCCTTCGCCCCCGCCCTGCTCGGCGACCTTGTAGAGTTCGGTTTCCGCGCGCTCGATCTGCTCGAGCGGCTTGACATCCTCGCTGGTGTCGAGCGCGCTGGTGACGAGGTCGCGGCCGACACCGATCAGGCTGCGCAGAAGCGCGAGGTCGTAGATCTGCGACGCAAAGTCGCGCGCGGCGATCAGCGCGGCGCCCGAACCGGTGAGCTGGGCGAGATAGGACGGGCCGCCGACCTGCTTCATCGCCTCGTCGGCTTCGAACAAGGGTTTGAGCGTGACCGGGTTGGCAATCATGCTGCGATCGGTGAGGCGGAGGATCGCCTCGTAGATGCGGCCGTGCAGCGGCTCGAAGAAATGGTCCGAGCGGAGCTTTAGCTGAACGTCCTCGACTAGCCGGTTGTCGAGCAGCAAGGCGCCAAGCAGCGCGGCCTCGGCCTCAACGTTGTGGGGCAGCTGCTGGACCGGGGGCTCGCTGGGCCCGGCGCCCGGATGAAGGAGGATTTCGGCCATGGGCATGGCTGATACGCCTTTCCGCGAGGACGCCAAGCTGTGGATAACGAGGATAACGTGGGCTTCCCGGAATTCCGCGAGCCGAGATTCGACGAACCGTTCGGCGCAAGGCTAAGCCAGCGCTCATGAGCATTCTTTCCGACCGCTGGATCCGCGAACAGGCCCAGACGCAGGGCATGATTGAACCGTTCGTCGAGGCGCAGCGGCGCGACGGCTGCATCAGCTATGGCCTGTCGAGCTACGGCTATGACGCGCGGGTCGCCGACGAATTCAAGATTTTCACCAACGTCGATTCGGCGGTGGTCGACCCCAAGGACTTTGCCGCCAACAGCTTCGTCGACCGGAAGACCGACGTCTGCATCATCCCGCCCAACAGCTTCGCGCTGGCGCGGACGGTGGAATATTTCCGGGTGCCGCGCGACGTGCTGGTGATCTGCCTTGGCAAGTCGACCTATGCGCGCTGCGGGATCATCGTGAACGTGACCCCGCTCGAGCCCGGGTGGGAGGGGCACGTCACGCTCGAATTTTCGAACACCACGCCGCTTCCGGCCAAGATCTACGCCAACGAGGGCGCGTGTCAGTTCCTGTTCCTGAAGGGCAACGAGCCGTGCGAGGTCAGCTATGCCGACCGCGCCGGCAAGTATCAGCGGCAGAAGGGCGTCACCCTGCCGCGCCTTTGATCAGGGAAAGGCGCCGTTGATGCCGAGCAGGCCGACGGCAAGCGCGATCAGGGCGACCAGTGCCAAGGCGATCCTGAGTCGTCCAAAGCGTTGCTGGGTCAGCCGGTCAAAGGCCGGAAGATCGAGCCAATATCGGCCGGGTTGGCTCTCGTGGATCGCGCCGCCGCTCCTCAGCTCCTCGAATTGCCGCCGCTCGAAGCCGTTTTGCGGCTCGAACGCGACCGCACGATCGGGGCGAACCGCGTCCGCTGAAAAGAAAACATGCTGGATGTGGCGGCGCGCCCTTGCCGTCAGTGCCGCTGCTGCCGTCGCCATATCCCGCGCTCTCCTCTTATCACCCGCAACGTGACGAGAAGAGGAGCGGTGCGCAAGGGCGCGGCAGTGTCAGGTCGCGTCGTGAACCTCGGCCATGGGGCCGTTCTTCTTGATCGAGTCGATGGCGTTCTGAGCCGAGGCCTTTGATTTGTAGGTCTCGGTCCAGAAGACCTTTTCGCCATTATATTCGAAGCTGGCGACATATTCGCCGTTCGAGGATTTCTTGATCACGAACTTGTGCGCCATCTGCTGCCCTGCCCGTGAGAGAAGATCATTGTAGCAGGATCAATGTCGCCGAGGAACGACGACGGCTCGCAGCCGCTCCCTAGAAACGCTCGACCCAGGCGACGAAGCTGTCGGCAAAGCCGTCGATGAGCTTGGCCAGCCCCTCGTCGCTGATCCGCCCGTCGTCGCCGAACTTGTCGGCGGAAAGGTTGCCGACATACATTTCGGGCTGCCCCAGGACGTGAGCATCGAGGTGGACGAGGCTCTGCCTCAGGGCATGGTTGCTGCCGAAGCCGCCGGTGCCGCCCGTCGACTGCGTGACCACCGCCGCAGGCTTCTTCTGGAACACGCCCTGGCCATAGGGCCGCGAGCCGATGTCGATCGCGTTCTTGAGCCCGCCGGGGACCGAGCGGTTCCATTCGGGCGTCACGAACAGCAGGCCGTCGCAAGACTTCACCGCTTGCCGGAAGGCGGTCCACTCGGGGTGGTCGGCGTCCTTTTCGAGGTCGGGATTGTAGAGCGGCAGGCCGTGTACCGGAATGTCGCGGAAGCTGAGGCGATCGCCGACCGCAAGCTCGATCCCGCGGGCAAGCTTCTCGGTCAGGCTCTCGGCGCGCGGGCTACCGCGAAGGACGGCGATGGTCTTGGGCATGGAGGCTCCTCTGCAGCTGGTCGCGATTGCTCGCTTTGCCGGGCGGCCGTAGCAGCCGACAGCTGGCCTGCGGTAGAGGGCACGCGGTTGTGACCGCCTGCGTTCAGCTCGTGCTTGCGCTTCGCGCCTGAAGCCTGGCGGCGCGGGCCTGAAGGTAGCCGAATAGCTGCTCCACCTCCTGGTCGGTGAAGTGACTGAAACTATTCCGGCTGGTGTCCTTCATCATCTGGAGGTGGCGGCCGCCGGGCGGGAGGCCGGTCTTCATCAGGGCGGCGAACTGCGCCTTGTCGTAGCTGCCGACCACCGTGAGGTCGGGCGACACGGTCCCGGGCTTGACCTCCTGGCCGGTGAGGTCGGACGCGTGACAATCGGCGCAGATGGTCATCGCGAGGTGGCGTCCCGCAACATGCTGGGGCCCGACGTCGAGCGCCGGATGCTCCCGGTAGCGGGCCATCAGCGCGGGTTGGGTCTGAAACTTGCCGAGGGCGACGCCAATGTGCCCGATCGGCCCGAGGGTCATCTTCGGCAGTTCGCTCCCGCCGCGTGGAAGCGAGCGGATGAAGGCGATCAGGTCGGACACTTCCTGGTCGGTGAAGGCCGCGTAAGTGGACGATGGCATGATGAACAGCGACCGCCCGTCATGGCCGATGCCCTGGCGGATGGCTTGGGCCAGTTGCTCGTCGCTGGCCTTTGCGGCGACCAGGGTGAGATTGGGGGCGTTGAGCGTGGCGAGCCCGGGTTCTTCGAGGAACTTGCTCCCCCGCAAATCCTGGCCGTGGCAATCGAGGCAGGTGGCGGTCTGCGCAAGGTGCTGACCGCGCGCGGCACTGGCGCCCGCCATGACGATATGCTCCGGCCGTGGCTCGACCGTCCGGGACAGCGCATAGGCCGACATCCCCCACACGCCTGCCGCCGCCAGCACAGCAAGGCCCGCCACGCCGGCAAGGCCGTACCCGGCCCACCGTAATGCTTTGACCATGATCAGTTCACCCCTGTTTCCCCTTCGGGAGGGGTGCAACTAGCAAAAATCGGTTGTTGCCGCGAGCCATTGCGAAAGGTTCGAGCCCTGACCGCATAACCAAGCATGAGCGCTCGATCCGCGGTCAGGGCCCGGCGCCATCGCCGCGTTCAGCGGTTCTCCTGATCCAGTTCTTCCCACTCTTTCTGGGTCAGGCAGGCGCGTTTCTGAAGCCGCGTGCCGGTCGTCACCAGCTTGCGGCAGATCTTCTTTTCGGCGGCATCAGGCTTGGCGGACGTGTTTGGCGCGTCCTGCGCCGGGGCCTGGGTAGCCGGCTGGGCGGCCGCCATGGTGGCGCCGAAAATAGCGACGATTGCGAACTTGCTGACCACGATCCATCTCCTGTTGAACAAGGAGAATCCTAGGGGTGGCGCCTAGCGCGGGCCATCAGCCGCCTGACCACCTGACGAGCAGGGAAACGTCCCCGTCGAAGGCCGCGGATCGACGAACTGCCTTTGCAGTTCTGTGGCTTCGACCAGCGACGAACGCACTCACGCCATCGGCGAACGGCGACTCAGCGTTTGCGGCCCTGGTGGCGGATGTTCCCGGGCCGGCCGCGGCGGCCCATCACGGGCTTGCGGACGCGGTCGCGGCGCTCGGTGGGGCCACGGCCGTAGCTGCCTTCCGGAAGTTCGAAGCGAAGCGCGCCGCTGACCGGGTTGGCCTCGACCAGCCGCAGCTGGAGGCGCTGGCCGACACGGAAGGTTTCGCCCGTTTCGTCCCCGATCAGCTGGCGGGCGGCCTCGTCGTAGCGGAAATATTCGCGGCCGAGTTCACCGGCCGGGATGAGGCCGTCGCCGCCGAGACCATCGACGGTGGCGAAGAAGCCGAACGGCTGGACGCCCGAGATGCGGCAGTCGAGCAGCTGGCCGACATGGTCCGCGAGATAGGCCGCGACATAACGGTCGATGGTCTCGCGCTCCGCCTCCATCGCGCGGCGCTCGAGCATCGAGATATGCTCGCCGATCTCGGTGAAGCGGGCGGCGTCTTCGGGAGGCAGGCCCCCTTCGCCGAGCTTGTAATGGCTGACCAGCGCGCGGTGGACGAGGAGGTCGGCATAGCGGCGGATCGGCGAGGTGAAGTGGGCGTAGGAGGGCAGCGCCAGCCCGAAATGCCCGAGCGGATCGGGCGAATAGCGGGCCTGCGTCTGGGTGCGCAGGACCTGCTCGGTGATCTCGGGCTTGGCATCGCCGTCGCCGACCCGCTCGAGGATACGGTTGAAGGTGGCAGGGCGCACGACCTGCCCTAAGGCGAATTCCATGTCGAAGGTGGCAAGATAGTCCCTGAGCGCGACCAGTTTCTCGCGGCCCGGCGTTTCGTGGACGCGGTACATGACCGGCGCCTTCTTCGCCTCGAGCGCCTTGGCCGCGGCGACGTTGGCGGCGATCATGTAATCCTCGACCAGCTTGTGCGCGTCGAGCCGTTCGCGCGGAGCGACCGACATGATGCGGCCCTTCTCGTCGAGGACCACCTGGCGTTCGGGCAGGTCGAGTTCGAGCGGTTCGCGCTTCTGGCGGGCGGCGAACAGCGCGGCCCAGCAGTCCCACAGCGGCTTCAGCGCACGGTCCACCAGTTCGGCAGGAACCGGACCCTCAATCTCGGGCATGGAGCAGGGTGAAGAAGACACTTCGGTGCGCTCTTCGCGGCTCGCGTCGATTGCTCGCTGCGCGTCCTCGTAGGCAATGTTGGCGGCGACGCGGATCACGGCGCGGGTAAAGCGATGGGATTTCAGCGCGCCGTCGGGGCCGACATGGAGATGGCAGGCGAGCGCGGCGCGGTCCTGTCCTTGCTTCAGCGAGCAGATGTCGGACGACAGTTCGTGCGGGAGCATCGGGACGACGCGGTCGGGGAAATAGACGCTGTTGCCCCGGCGGCGCGCCTCGCGGTCGAGATCGCTGCCGGGGCGGACGTAGAAGCTGACGTCGGCAATCGCGACGATCGCGTCCCACCCGCCATCCTCCCGGGAACTCGCCCAGATGGCGTCATCGTGGTCGCGGGCGTCCGCTGGGTCGATGGCGACGATCGGAAGATGGCGCAGGTCCTCGCGATCCGAGCCGAGCGGGGTCCGCGAGACCTCCCGCGCTTCCTCGACCGTCTCGCGCGCGAATTCGTGGGGAAGGCCATGCTTGTGGATGGCGATCAGGCTGAAGCTGCGCGGGGCGAAGGGGTCGCCGAGGACGGCATCGACCTTGGCCGAAACGCGCGGCGGGCGGCCCGACGGCTCGGCCAGGACAAGGTCGCCGGTTTGAGCCTCGCCTAGGTCGGACAGGGGCAATTGCCGGCGTTCGCGCTTGTCGACCGGCTTTAGCCATTTGCGGCCGTCCTCGTCCTCGTGGACGACGCCGAGGATGAGGTCGGCCGAGCGCTGCAGCTTCTTCATCAGGTGCGCGACCTGGCCCTGCCCGCGCTCCTCCGTGCGGGCGAGGATGCGATCGTTGAGGGCGAGCGCCGAGCGGCGTCCTTTCTCGATCACGCGAAGCCTTGGCGGAGGCCCCTCCCCCTGCCAGTTGTCAGGAACGGCGACGGCCCCCTCCTCCACCGCGACTACCCTCAGGACAGTGACCCGCGGCACCCCACCTGCCTTGTGGAAGGCGCGGCCCGGTGCGCTGTCGATCAGCCCTTCGTCGGCCATGTCCTTGAGCAAGGCCTTGAGCATGATCTTGTCATGGCCGTTGAGGCCGAAGGCGCGCGCGATCTCGCGCTTTCCGGCGGGCTGGCCCGACTGCTGGATGAAGTCGAGGATCTGCTTGGGGGTCGGCAGACCCTTCGGGGCGGGTTTGCGAGGCATTCTTGTCCTTAGCTGCTGGTCTCAGCACGCGCCTCTAGGGCAGCGCGCCGCGCCAGATGATGTTCCCGCCAGACGATGACGAGGCCGCTGGCGATGATCACCGGCGCGCCGACCCAGACGGAGGAAGACGGCAGTTCCGCAAACAGCCAGGCGCCGAGCAAGGTTGCCCAGATGAGGCTGGTATAGTCCATCGGCATGACCAGCGCGACAGGGGCAAGGCGCAGGCTGGCGGTGAGGGTCAACTGCGCAAGGCCGCCCGCCAGCGCCATGACGGCGAGGATCGCAAAGGTCGCGCCGTCGTGGGCCCGGCCGAAGTGAAGCATCAAGAGCCCGAGCGGCACGAGGCTGCTGGCGGCGAACCAGAAGACGGTAGTGGACGCCCGCTCGGTCGCACCGAGGCGGCGGATGACGATGGTGACGGCAGCCGTAAGACCAGCAGCGACAAGCGCGACCACGGCACCTGTCAGCGGCACCCCTTCCCCGCCCGGATGTACGATCAGGATTACGCCGGCGAACCCCGCCACCACCGCACCCCACCGCCAGCGGCCAGTCGCCTCCCCCAAGACGAGGGCTGCGAGCACGGTCGAGAAGATCGGCACGGTGAACCCGATCGCCGTCGCCTCGGCCAGCGGGAGGAGGAGGAAAGCGAGGAAGTTCATCCCCATCGCGGTGATCCCGAGCGCCATCCGCCCGATGTGCGCCCCGATGCGCCGGGTCCTGAGCGAGGCGAGCCCGGGACCGGCGAGGACCAACCCGGCCGCGCACACCGCCGAGCCGATCTGCCGGTAGAAGAGCGATTCGACGAGGTGCACACCGCGACTTCCGGCGATCTTCACCAGCGCGAACATGATCGCGAGGAGAAGCGCGGTCAGCAGGCGCAGCAGCACCCCGGCGAGCGGGCGCTGCGCCGCGGGACGATCGGTGTCTTCGGCTGTCACTCTGGGCAGGCGGCGATCACTTCTGCTCCGGCGCGACGAACGGCTTGAACGCGCCGCCGGGGACCGCGCTGGCGACCGGACTTTCCCAACCGTCCTTGCTGACGGACGAGACGCCGAACACCCAGTCGTCGACGCGGACGCCCTTCAGGACCGACTGCTTCATGCTGCCATCGGGCACGCGGCCCATGCTGGCGTTGTTCGAGGGTTGATTGGGATTGGCCGCAGCGCCGGTGGCCGGCCGCTCGGTCACCTTGATGATGTCGGCGACCGCGTTCGAGCCTTTGGTCCAGTTGTTCTCGTCGGTGCGGCGCCAGTGCACCATGTAGGCAGGCGAACCGGTGATGGGCGCCCAGGTGACTGTGGTGTCGGTGCTGACCGCGCCTTCGGCGACCGGCGCGGGCGGCGGGGGCGCATTGGCGATCGCCATCAGCGCCGCAACGTTGAGCCGGGTGACCTTGGCGAGATAGGGGAAGTCCATCTTGTCGAGGGTGTCGCCGAACTGGACCCCCTTCTCCACCCGCAGGTCCTGGTGCTGCTGGTTGTAGTTCTCGACCGCCACCGAGAAGCGGACGGCAGGGAAGCCTGCGTTAAGGAATTCGGTATGGTCGCCGCCGCGGCCGAAGCGATCGTTGCGCCAGACCTGGCGGACGTCGAGGCCGATATCCGGCAAACGCTCGGCAAGCCGGTCGAGGAAGCGGCTGATATTGCGGCTCGGGCTGTCATTTTCGCCGCCAAGGCTGCGCTGGGCGGCGGCCAGGGCGTCGCGCCCCTGCCAGCGCGGACCCTCGGAAAATACCCGCACCGTCTTGTTGTCGCACACGCCATCGGAACCGCAGCTGTTGCCGATGATGTCGTTGTTGAGGTTCGCGACCACGTTCCAGCCCTGCGCCCTGGCATAGTCGGACAGGATCTTGCCCCCGAGTAGCCCCTGCTCCTCACCCGACAGGACGCCATAGACAATGGTGCCGGCGAACTTGCGACCGGCGAGCGCGCGGGCGGCCTCGAGCACGGCGGCGGTGCCCGAGCCGTCGTCGTTGGCACCCGGCGCATCGCTGGTCGAATCCATGACGTCGCTGACGCGGCTGTCGATGTGGCCGGTGATGATCACCACATCGTTGGGCCGCTCCGTCCCCCGCTGGATGCCGACGGCATTGCAGACCCTGGTCGGGGCCGGAACCCGGCGACCGGTCACCGTGTCGCAGGTCTGCATCGTCTGCAGCCCGAGCGCCTTCAGTTCACCCTCTGCCCAGCGTACCGAGGCACCGATCCCGCGCTTGGGGTCGGTCTGGCTGGACAAGGTGTGGCGTGTCCCAAAGCCGACCAGCCGGGCGACATCGGCCCGCATCCGTGCTTCGCTGACCTGACGCGCCGCGCCCATCATTTGCTGTTCGTGCGTCGGGGCGGCGGCGGCAGTGCCGCCAAGGAGAAGAAGGGGCAAGGTCAGCGCCGACGGCTTCATGCTTGTAAACTCCGGAAACATGCGGTCACATGCAGCGATAAGTTGTTCGCCAGTGCCGGTCTAGCTGGCCATTTCTCGAGGATCGGAAATCATGATCAAGTTGCGTTTCGCGTTGGCCGCGGGTGCGGCCGTCAGCTTCGTTGCCAACGCGGCGGGCGCCCAGGCGCTGCCGCCGGTCCTGACCGGCGCGCCGACCGCCGCCGCCGTCAACGCGCGCTGCAACGAACTGCTGACCCGCAGCGCGAACCTTCGCAAGCAGTTAGAAGCGACGGCCAAGGCGTCGGGTCTCGCGGCATTGCAGCAGTTCGATATGCTGGTGAACGTCCTTTACGCAGCATCCGGCGAGGCGGGCCTCTACCGCGAGGTGCTCGTCGACAAGGCGGCGCGCGATGCGGCGCAGGACTGCGAGGTCAAGGTCGGGACCGAGTTCAACGCGCTGTCGCTGTCCCGTCCCATTTACGAGAAGCTGAAGGCCGTGCCCCCGCAGGCGGACAAGGCCACTGCCTTCTACCTCCGGCGCACCCTCCAGCAGTTCGAGTTGTCCGGCGTTGCGCTGGACACCGACAAGCGGGCCGAGGCGCGCAAGCTTGCCGACCGCATTTCCGAGCTGACGACCGAGTTCCAGGCCAACATCCCCAAGGGGCGCCGGACCATGACGGCGAGCGTCGCCGAGCTCGACGGATTGCCGGCGGACTTCATTGCCGCCCACAAGCCGGGGCCGGACGGCATGGTAACGCTGAGCAGCGATTCGGCGGACTTCGTGCCGGTGATGACCTATGCGAAGAGCAGCGCGCTTCGGGAGCGCTATCAGCGCCTTTATTCGCAGGTCGCCTACCCGGCCAACGACAAGGTTCTTCGCGAGCTGATCGACGCCCGGCAGGCGTTCGCCAGGCTGATCGGGCGGCCTGACTTTGCGACGATGGACTTTGAATCGCGCATGCTGAACACGCCGGCCAAGGTCGAGGCGCTGCTGTCCGAAATGGCAGCGGCGGCCAAGCCCGCGGCGGATTCAGACTATGCCAAGAAGCTTGCCGTCCTGCGCCAGACCGACCCGCAGGCGACCAAGATCAACCCGTGGGACAATAATTACCTGACCCCGATCGTCCAGAAGCAGAGCTATGGCTTTGATCGGCAGGAAGCACGGCGCTATTTCAGCTATCCCAAGGTGCGCGATGGCATCCTCCAGCTGAGCGAAGACCTGTTCGGGGTCGACATCCGGCCGTGGAAGACCGCGCTGTGGCACCCCAAGGCCGAAGCCTATGAGATGCTTGAAGGCGGCAAGGTGATCGGCCGCTTCTTCCTCGACATGCACCCGCGCGAAGGCAAGTACGAGCATGCCAACGTCGTTCCGATCCGCCAGGGCATGCGCGGCCAGTTGCCCGTTGCGGCGCTTGTGATGAACGCGCCCGACGGGCTGATGGAGCATAGCGACGTCGAGACGTTCCTCCACGAATATGGCCATCTGCTTCACGCGATCTTCGGCGGCCAGAACCAGCGCTGGTCGGGTCAGGCCGGCTTCGCCAATGAAGCCGATTTCACCGAGGCACCCTCGCAGATGCTGGAGGAATGGGTCTACGATTACGACACCCTGAAGCGCTTCGCGACCGACGAGACGGGTAAGCCGATCCCGCAGGACCTGGTCGCACAGATGAACCGCGCGCGGCACTTCAACCTTGGCATGGGGGACATGGGCCAGTTGGGGTACAGCGAGGCGGCGCTGCGCTTCTACCAGAACCCTGCGCCCGCCGACCTTGGCGCGGCTTATCGCAAGTACGTCAACACCTACAGCATGATCCCGCTGCCGGAGTGGAACCAGGGGCAGGACAGCTTCGGCCACCTCGCCGGCTATGGCGCGAGCTATTACACCTATCGCTGGTCCAAGGTGATCGCGGACGACCTGTTCACCCGTTTCGCCAGGGAAGGCCTGCGCAATCCCAGGACGGCGGCCGATTACCGCCGCCTCGTGCTTGCCCCCGGCGGGACGAAGCCGGCAGCCGAACTGGTGCAGAATTTCCTTGGCCGGCCGATCAGCATCGATGCCTACAAGGCGGAAATGGCGCAAGCGGCGCGCTGACCCTTACGAGCATTGGCAAGCGGTCGGGGCAAGGTCTAGGGGAGCGGCAGATACCCCTCCCCTAGTCAGGATGCATCGGCATGCTTCGTCAAATCGACCATTTCATCGGCGGCAGCAGCGTCGCCAGCGGCGACCGTTCGGGTGACGTCTTCAATCCCAGCGCGGGCGAGCCGCAGGCCTCCGTCCGCCTCGGCACCGCGGCCGACCTGCAGAAGGCGATCGATGCGGCGAACGCGGCCCTGCCCGGCTGGGCAGCGACCAATCCGCAGCGCCGCGCCCGCGTCATGTTCAACTTCAAGGCACTGGTCGAGAAGAACATGGAGGAGCTGGCGGCGACGCTCGCCTCCGAGCATGGCAAGGTCATCGCCGACGCCAAGGGCGATATCCAGCGCGGGCTCGAGGTGATCGAGTTCGCCTGCGGCATCCCGCACGTGCTGAAGGGCGAATTTACGCAAGGGGCAGGCCCCGGGATCGACGTCTATTCGATGCGCCAGCCGCTCGGCATCGGCGCGGGCATCACCCCGTTCAACTTCCCGGCGATGATCCCGATGTGGATGTTCGGCGTCGCCATCGCTTGCGGCAACGCCTTCATCCTCAAGCCCTCCGAGCGCGACCCGAGCGTTCCGGTGCGCCTTGCCGAACTGATGAAGGAAGCCGGCCTTCCCGACGGCATCCTCAACGTCGTCCACGGCGACAAGGAGATGGTCGACGCGATCCTCGACCATCACGACATCAAGGCGGTGAGCTTTGTCGGATCGAGCGATATCGCGCAGTATATCTACTCGCGCGGCACCGCGAACGGGAAGCGCGTGCAGGCGTTCGGCGGGGCCAAGAACCACGGCATCGTCATGCCCGACGCCGACCTCGACCAGGTGGTCAGCGACCTTACCGGCGCGGCCTTTGGTTCGGCGGGCGAGCGGTGCATGGCGCTTCCGGTGGTGGTGCCGGTCGGCGAGAAAACCGCGGACGCGCTGCGCGAAAAGCTGATCCCCGCGATCGAGGCGCTGCGCGTCGGCGTTTCGAGCGACCCCGACGCCCACTACGGCCCGGTGGTCAACGAAGCGCACAAGAACCGGGTCGAGGACTGGATCCAGACCTGCGCCGACGAGGGCGGCGAACTGGTCGTCGATGGCCGCGGCTTCACCCTGCAGGGTCACGAGAAGGGCTATTTCGTCGGCCCGACGCTGTTCGACCATGTGAAGCCGCACTTCCGCTCCTACCAGGAGGAGATCTTCGGGCCGGTCCTGCAGATCGTCCGCGCCGCCGACTTCAACGAAGCGGTGCGCCTGCCGAGCGAGCATCAGTATGGTAACGGGGTCGCCATCTTCACCCGCAACGGCCACGCGGCGCGCGAATTCGCCGCGCGGGTCAATGTCGGGATGGTCGGCATCAACGTGCCGATCCCGGTGCCGGTCGCCTATCACACCTTTGGCGGCTGGAAGCGCTCGGGCTTCGGCGACACCAACCAGCACGGCATGGAAGGCGTGAAGTTCTGGACCAAGGTCAAGACGGTCACCGCGCGCTGGCCGGACGGCGGCGTTGGCGACGGCGGCAACGCCTTCATCATCCCGACCATGGGGTGAGCTGACGATCTTACGGTGTGGCGCGACTGCTTCAGTGTCACCGCAAAGTCATTGATGTGGTTGACCTTTGTCACATCGCTTGGCTCTAATCCCCCGCATATGCCGGCCCGCTCGGTCGGTCTGTGGGGGATTTTTTCATGAGCAAATTCGTGCGCGCGGGCCTGATCAGGACGGCGGCAATCCTGGCGGCGATGGCCGCGCCCGCCGCGGCGCAGCCGAAGGTCGAGAATGGGGACAGCCCGGAAGAGATCGCCAAGGACGCCGCGCGCGACCTCAAGGACAGCCGCTTCTATAACAAGCCGGGCGCGACACGCGCGCAATATGACGCCGACTGGCAGGACTGCCGGCTGATCGCGCGTGGCAGCAGATTGCCGCGCGGATCGTCGACCTTCTACAATCCCGCACTCTACAATCCGTCCATCTCGCCGCTGGCGGCCGGTATCGGGGGCGGAATTGGCGGCGCCATCGCTGCCGCGATCGCTGAAGGACAGGCCCGGCGTGACAATCGCAAGCGCTGCCTGCTGATCCGCGGCTGGCGCATGGTCAAGCTGCCGGCGGACAGGGCGGCCGTCGTGGCCGCGATGACCGACGAGGCCAAGCAGGACTATTTCAACTCAATCGTTGGTGCGGCCGACGTCAGCGGCGAAGTCGAGAAGATGGACAGCTTCACGCCGGTCGAGGATGCAGCGCTGAAGGTCGCGCCGGGCCTTGCCGGTCCGGCCACCCTGTGGCTGCACAAGGATCCGGCCAAGGCCGTCATGCCGGTCCTGAAGCCCGGCGAGGGCGCGATCGTCGTCGCCTACAATCGCAACAATCCCGCGGCGAAGGACCGCTTCGGCCGCCTCGATCTCTATCGTTACGACGCGGCGAAGGGCGATCTTCACTACCAGCCGCGCGACTGGAAGAAAAAGGGCGACCTGACGACCTATGTGGTCCCGGTCCCGGCCGGTGACCGCCGCGCCAATTACGAGCTCCGGGTCATCCCGGTAACGGCCGGCGATTATGTCCTTGGCGGCTGGACGGTCGGGGTCAACACGCCCCCGGCAAGCAGCAATTGTTTCGGCGCCCCGATGTTCAGCGTGAAAGCCGGCGAATATGCCTATATCGCCGACGCCACGCCCGTCATGGGAGCCCAGCTTGGCGACGGTTCGAAGACCTCGACGATGGTCCTGACCCGCAACCTCGCGCTGGCGCAGGCCGAGCTCGCTAGGATTCAACCCGAATTGGCAGGAAAGCTGGTCGAGGCCCCGATCCGCAACCGCGCGTCCTACAGCTGCGCGTCCGTCACCATGGGCCGCTACGATTGGCCGGGCGCGGAGGAGATGGCCCTCGCCCCTGCAGAGCAATCCGAGGGCGGACGCTGAGACGAGCCCGCACCGCGGGCACGTCGCCCTACGAGACGCTCTATGGCTTCTCGCGGGCGGTGCGGGTCGGCGAGCGCATCCTTGTGTCGGGCACCGCGCCGGTCGAAGCCGATGGATCTTCGACGCCGGGCGATGCGGCAGCGCAGGCGCGGCGATGTTTCGCGATCATCACCAAGGCCATCGGTGACCTTGGCGGGACCGCATCGGATGTGGTCCGCACCCGCATGTATATCGTCGATCCGGCCGACGCGGACACGATCGGCGCCGTCCATGGCGAAATCTTCGCCGATGTTCGTCCCGCTGCGACCATGGTGGTCGTGAAAGCGTTGCTGCGTGACGAATGGTTGGTCGAGATCGAAGCGGAGGCGTTGGTGCAGGGTGATGCGTAATAGACTTCTGCCCCTGCTTGCCGTCCTTCCCCTCCTCGCCTGTACCCCCGCCGGGGACAAAGCCGATTCGGGCGAGGCGATCGCCCGCGACGCCGGCGTCGGTGACGGCCCCACCGGGCGGGTCGGATCGCCCGTCGCAAAGGGCGCCAACAAGGGCCCGATCCCGCACGACATAAACAAAGGCATCGAGCCGGCGCCGGAAAACGTCACCAACTCGGCCGCCAACCTTCTGCCGCCGCCTGGCATGGCCACCGTCTTTCAGGGCCGGTGGGGGCTGACCGCGAACGACTGCCAGCCCGGCCGGAGCGACGCCAAGGGCTTGCTGGTGATCGAGCCCCGCCGCCTCACCTTCTACGAAAGCCGGGCGACCCTGAAGAATGTCGTGACATCCGACTTCGACAAGCAGGTGACCGCCAACTTCGCCTTCACGGGCGAAGGAATGAGCTGGGAGCGTCGGATCAGCTTCGAACGCAATGGCGACAAATTGCGCCGGATCGAGAAGGGCGGCGAGGAAGGCCCGGTCGACCTTACCTACACCGCCTGCCCGGCGCTGTGATCGGCATCGCCAGGCTATGAAAAAGGGATAGCTGGAAAGTCGCGACCGCCCTCGCTAGTTGCTCCTCCCATGTCCCAGTTCGACCTTACCGACGACCAGCGCCAGATCCAGGAGATGGCGCGGCAGTTCACCGCCGCCGAGATCACCCCCCACGCCGCCGAGTGGGATGAGAAGCACATCTTCCCGCGCGAGACGATCAAGTCCGCGGCCGAGCTCGGCTTCGGGTCGATCTACGTCTCGGAGGAAAGCGGCGGGATCGGCCTCGGCCGGCTCGAATCGGCCCTGATCTTCGAAGCGTTGAGCTATGGCTGTCCGTCGACCAGCGCGTTCATCTCGATCCACAACATGGCCGCGTGGATGATCGACCGCTTCGGAAGCCAGCCGGTCAAGGACAAGTATCTGCCGAGCATGATCGGGATGGAGCGCCTCGGCTCCTACTGCCTGACCGAGCCGTCGAGCGGGTCGGATGCCGCGGCGCTCAAGACCCGCGCGGTACGCGACGGCGATCATTATGTCGTGTCCGGGTCCAAGGCCTTCATCTCGGGCGGCGGCGAGAACGAGATCTACGTCACCATGGTCCGGACCGGTGAGGACGGACCCAAGGGCATCAGCTGCCTGGTGATCGAAAAGGACATGCCCGGCGTCAGCTTCGGCGCGAACGAGCGCAAGCTCGGCTGGCATTCGCAGCCGACCGCGCAGGTCAATTTCGACGAGGTTCGGGTGCCCGTCGAAAACCGCGTCGGCGGCGAAGGCGAGGGCTTCCGGATTGCGATGATGGGCCTCGATGGCGGGCGCCTCAATATCGGTGCCTGCTCGCTCGGCGGAGCCCAGCGCTGCCTCGACGAGGCGGTCGCCTACACCAAGGATCGCAAGCAGTTCGGCACCGCCATCGCCGATTTCCAGAACACCCAATTCATGCTTGCCGACATGGCGACCGAGTTGGAGGCCGCCCGCGCCCTCCTTTACCTCGCCGCGGCGAAGGTGACCGACAATGCGCCCGACAAGACGCGCTTCGCGGCGATGGCCAAGCGGCTTGCGACCGATACCGGCTCTTCCGTCGCCGACCGCGCGTTGCAGCTGCATGGCGGCTATGGCTATCTGATGGACTATCCGATCGAGCGTTTCTGGCGCGACCTGCGGGTGCACTCCATCCTTGAAGGCACCAATCAGGTGATGCGCATGATCACTGCCCGTGAAATGCTCCGCCAGTGACCGCCGACGTCCTGGTCACGACCGAGGGCGCGCTGGGTCGCATCCGGCTCAACCGGCCGCGCGCCATCCATGCCTTGAACCAGCCCATGTGCGAGGCGATGAGCGAGGCGCTGCTGGCGTGGGCGAACGATCCCGCGATCGAAGCGGTGCTGATCGACCATGCCGAAGGCAGAGGCTTCTGCGCCGGGGGCGACGTGGTCGCACTGGCGCGCTCGGGGGCGGGCGACGGCAAGGAGGCCGCAGCTTTTTTCCATGCCGAATATCGCCTCAACCACCTGCTGTTCACCTATCCCAAGCCGACCATTGTGCTGATGGACGGGATCACCATGGGCGGCGGGGTCGGTATTGCCCTGCCCTGCCAAGTGAGGATCGCGACCGAGGCGACTAGGCTCGCCATGCCGGAGACGGGGATCGGCCTGTTCCCGGATGTCGGCGGCGGCTGGTACCTGTCGCGCCTGCCGGGCCGGGTCGGCCAATTCATGGCGCTGACCGGCGCGCGGCTGGACGGTGCGGAGTGCAAGTATCTCGGCCTTGCCACCCATTACGTGCCGCAGGCGTCCCTTGCCGACCTGGTCGAACGGCTTGCCGCTGCCCCGGCGCGCGCAGCCGGTGCGGCCGGAAACTTCGCCGGGGTGCCGCCGACCGCGCGGATCGAGCAGAACCTTACTGACATCGCCCGGCTGTTCGCACCCGATACGCTCGAAGAGGTGATTGCCGGCCTCGAGGCCGAGGACAGCGAGTGGGCCCGCGCCGAGCTCGCCACGCTTCGTTCCAAGAGCCCGCTCTCGTGCAAGGTCTCGCTTCGCCTGCTTCGCGAAGGCGCCGAACGCGAAACCTTCGCCGACGAGATGCGCGCCGAATATGCCCTCGCTTGCCGCGTCGTGCACACGCATGATTTCGTCGAGGGCGTGCGCGCGCTGCTGATCGACAAGGACAATGATCCCGACTGGAAGCCGGCAGTGCCCGAAGCGGTGCTGGACGACACGGTCGACCAATTGTTCGTCGAGCTTCCGCCCGAGGAGGCCTGGACGCCGTTTCCGGAGATTGCATGACCGATTACACGACCCTGCTCGTCGAGCGGCACGATGCCGTGACGCTTGTCCGCCTCAACCGCCCGCAGGCGCTGAACGCGCTGAACAGCCAGGTGCTGGCCGAGCTGATCGACGCCTTTGCCGCCTATGACGCCGACGACAGCCAGCGCTGCCTGGTCCTGACCGGAAGCGAGAAGGCGTTCGCCGCAGGCGCCGACATCAAGGAGATGCAGGCGCACGGTTTTGCCGACATGTACGGCTCGAATTTCTTCGCCGGCTGGGAGCGCGTGACCGACACCCGCAAGCCGTGGATCGCTGCGGTCAGCGGCTTTGCGCTGGGCGGCGGATGCGAAGTGGCGATGATGGCCGACTACATCATCGCCGGCGACAATGCGCGGTTCGGTCAGCCCGAGATCAAGCTTGGCGTGACACCGGGCATGGGCGGCTCGCAGCGGCTTGCAGCGGCGGTGGGCAAGGCCAAGGCGATGGAAATGTGCCTGACCGGCCGGATGATGAATGCCGAGGAAGCCGAAAAAGCCGGCCTCGTCGCCCGCGTCGTTCCTGCATCTTCCTTAGTAGAAGAAGCGCTGAAGGCCGCGGCGGAGATCGCCGCAATGCCCCCGCTCGCCGCCCTTGCCGCCAAGGAAATGGTCAACGCCGCGTTCGAGCTTCCGCTGGCGCAGGGCATCCGGTTCGAGCGGCGGCTGTTCCACGGCCTGTTCGGGACCGAGGACCAGAAGGAAGGCATGGCGGCCTTCGTCGAGAAGCGCCCGGGCAAGTGGACGGGCAAGTAGGAGCGTAAGCATGCGGATCGCCTTCATCGGACTTGGCAACATGGGCGGCGGAATGGCCGCGAACCTGGCGAAGGCGGGGCATGAGGTCCGCGCCTTCGACCTCAGCGAAGCCGCGCTGGCCAAGGCCGAGGAGCGCGGGTGCAGCCGGATCGCAGACGCGGCGGCGGCGGTCGAGGGCGCCGAGGCGGTAGTGACCATGCTTCCCGCCGGTCGCCACGTCGCCGAGGTCTATCGCGCCTCCGTGTTCGGCAAGGCCCCGGTCAGCGCCATCCTGCTCGATTGCTCGACCATCGATGTTGCCACCGCCCGTGCGGTGGAAGAAGAAGCTCGCGCCGCCGGTTATGAAATGGTCGATGCACCCGTCTCCGGCGGGATCGCGGCGGCCGAGGGTGGTACCCTCACCTTCATGGTTGGCGGTTCGTCCGCCGGTTTCGAACGCGCGCGCCCGATCCTCGAGCAGATGGGCAAGGCGGTCATCCATGCCGGCGGCAGCGGCTCCGGCCAAGCGGCCAAGATCGTCAACAACATGCTGCTCGGCGTGACCATGGCCGGGACCTGCGAAGCCTTCGTGCTCGCCCAGAAGCTCGGCCTCGACCCGCAGGTGTTCTTCGACATCTCGTCCAAGGCTTCAGGGCAAAGCTGGTCGATGACCTCCTATTGCCCGGTGCCCGGCGTCGGGCCCGAAACCCCGGCCGATCGCGGCTATGACGGCGGTTTCGCGGCGCAGCTGATGCTGAAGGATCTGAAGCTCGCAATGGAAGCGGCGCAGGCGGCCAACGCCTACACGCCGATGGGCGGCGGGGCCGAGGAACTGTACGAGCGCTTCGTCCAGCGTGGCGGCGGCGGCAAGGATTTCTCGGCCATCATCAAGATGATCGACGATAGCTGGACGCCGCCTGCCTGATCGCACTAGGCTCTCGCGATGCTTGGCGGCCTCAAGGCCTGAACTGACGGAGTGACCATGCGCGACCTGATGCTGATTGCCAGTGCGGCTGCCCTGTTCGGGACCGCGGCCATCGCCGCCCCCAACATGCTCGCGGTGCAGAAGCAGCGCCATCAAGGCTATGAGCAGCTCGGCAAGGCGATGCGCGCGGCCAAGCAGGCGATCGACCAGGGCAACGGGGGAGCCGTGAAGGGTGCCGCCAACCAGATCGCGGCGCTGTCGAGCCAGGCCCCGCGCTGGTTCCCGGCTGGAAGCGGCCCCGAGGCCGGTAAGACTCACGCCAAGCCCGATATCTGGCAGAACCGCGCCGACTTCGACGGAAAGATGCGTAACTTCGGTCTGGCGGCCCAGGCGTTCCAGGCGGCCGCCAACGGCGGAGACATGGCGGCGATCAAGGCTGCCCACGGCAAGCTTGGCCAGACCTGCAGCGCCTGCCACCAGTCCTACCGCCTGAAGGATGACTGAGGAGGCGACGACCGCCGTCACGACTGCCGATGCGGCGTTGGCGGTGCCGGTCTGGGACCTGCCCATCCGGATTTTCCATTGGAGCCTGGTCGCGCTGATCGGCTTTTCCTGGTGGTCGGCCGAGAATGACCGCCTCGAATGGCACATATGGAGCGGCATGACGGTGCTGTTCCTGCTGCTGTTCCGGATCCTGTGGGGATTTCTTGGCAGTTCGACGGCGCGGTTTTCCTCGTTCGTCACCGGGCCTGGCCGGCTGATGGCGTATATTGGTGATCCGGCCGGCTGGCGCGGGATCGGGCACAGCCCGCTCGGCGCGCTGAGCGTGATCGCGATCCTTGCCGTGCTGCTCATCCAGGTTTCGCTGGGGCTGCCGATCAGCGACGAGGACGGGATTTACTCAGGGCCACTGAATGCGCTGGTCAGCTTCGAGACGGCGGAATGGGCGCACCACTGGCATCACCGCTTCTTCACCGTGGTCCAGGCGCTGATTGCGCTGCATGTCGCGGCGATCCTTTACTATCGCCTGCGCGGCAAGCGGCTGACCCGGGCGATGGTGACCGGGCGGATCGTCGGTGATGGCGCGGTGGCCCAGACGATGGTCGCTGCGGGCCCGGTACGCCTGCTGCTGTGCCTGGCAGTCGCGGGCGGCGTGACGTGGTGGATTTGGAACGGAGCCCCGAGATTATGAGCAACGCGCATATCGATTATGTCGAGCTGCCCAGTGCCAGCGCGCACGAACTGATGCGCGCTTTCTACACCAAGGCCTTTGGCTGGACCTTTGCCGACTATGGCCCGACCTACAGCGCACGCGAGGGCGAAGGCGCAGCGGTCGGCCTTCAGGGCGATCCCGTCGAAGCCCTGTCCGCACCGCTGCCGATCGTCCGGGTCGAGGATCTTGAGGCGGCATTCGACGCGGTGGTGAAGGCGGGCGGGCACATCGCCAAGCCGATCTTTGCGTTTCCGGGCGGGCGGCGCTTTCATTTCATCGACCCCGGCGGGAACGAGTTGGCGGTCTGGCAGACGGCCTGACCTAGGTCCCACCGGCCCACGGCAGGCGCTTGAGCCAGCCGGCGACGCTTTCCACCCTGCCCTCGCCGGCGTGGACGACCATCCCCCCCGTAACCCGCAGCCGCGGCGCATCGAGGGTCAGCCAGCGGGCCTTGCAGGCGCGCGGCAGGCGGCGATCGGCGACGACGATGTCGGCAGCGGCGCAGGCGCGGGTGAGCTCGGCCCAGTCGAGCCGCTGGGTCGACCGGACCGCAAGCAGGGTCCGGCCCGACGCCCCCAAGTCGGCGATGCAACTGTCGGCGCTGCATCGGGCGCGCGGATAGGCGGCGAGCGGGGGCGGATCGCCATCGAAGCCCGCATTCTCGGCCATCATGTCCCGAACGAAATCGCCGGCACGATCGCGAAGGAGCCATGGCGTCCCCTGCTCGTCGATCACCGCGAGATGCTTCCCGTCACCGGTGATCAGGAGGCTGGGGAGCGGTTCGGCCAGCGTCAGGACGGTGCCCGCGGCGAGGGCAGCCAGGCCCCAGCGTCGCCACGGCTGCGTCCACAGCGCCAGCCACAACCCGCCGCCGATTATCATCCCGAACGCCACGCGCGGCATGTCGGGCAGGATCGCGACCGCGCCGGCGGTGCTTGCGACCTTGTGCGCGATCGACAGCAAAAGCCCGATCGACCAACTCGTAAGGCTCCACAGCGGGGCGCCGAGCCCGACCGCATCGAGCAGCAGGGCGCCCGCTTCCAGCGGCATGATGACAAAGGTGGTGAGCGGGATTGCAAGGAGGTTTGCCGCCACGCCGTACAGGCCCGAGCGGTGGAAGTGATAGAGGGCGAAGGGCATCAACGCGATCTCGACCGCAAGTCCGGTCGCGATCATTGCTCCAAGCGATCGCAGCGCCGCCCGCGCCCGCCCTTCCTCGCGCCGCTCGAACCAGCGCTTGTAGGCCGGGTAGCTGTACAGGGTGACGAGCGTCGTCACCGCCGCGAAGCTCAGCTGGAAGCTCGCGCCGGCGATTGCCTCGGGCCGGATCAGGAGCACCAGCAGAGCGCCGGTCGCGATCAGCCGGATGCTGATCGCCTCGCGGCCAAGGAGGGTCCCAGCGAGGATCAGCAAGGCGGCGATGCAGCTTCGCACCGTCGGCACCTGCATGCCCGTCAGCAACGTGTAGCCGATGCCGGCCAGTGCGCCGACGCCAAACCCGATGGCAACGAGGTTCCAGCGCAGCGCCAACGCCGGGACAAGCGCAAACAAACGTAGGGTCAAGAGATAGAAAAAACCCACCGCTGCCGCGATGTGGAGGCCGCTGACGGAAAGCAGGTGCGCAAGGCCCGAGCGGCGCATCGCCTCGGCATCCGTTTCTGGCAGCGAACCCTGATCGCCGGTGACGAGCGCAGTCGCAATTCCGCCCTCGCTGACCGGCAGCCGGGCCCGGATATGCGCGTCGAGGCTGCGGCGGATGCGGTCGAGCCCGGTTTCGTGCGCTGGCGACAGGATCTTCACCTCGCCCAGCGCCTTGCCGGTAGCGCCAAGCCCCATGAACCAGGCGTCGCGGGCAAAGTCGTGGGTGCCGGGCAGCGCCATCGGCATCGGTGGGGCGAGCCGGGCCCGCAGGCGCACCACCGCCCCGACGCCGAGGCCGGTGCCGAGCGACTCGGCGTCCTCGAGCGGCAATGACACCCTCAATCGCGGCGGCAGCGCCGGATCCCGGGGCGCGAGCGTCAGCCGGAGATTGCCGCGGGCCACCAATCGTTCGGCGGCGAGCACGTCGGCATCGAAGGCGGCGATCGCCGGGCGATCGAGCCGCGGGGCGGCGACCCTGTCGCTCCGCCACCAGATCAGCAGGCAGCCAAGCGCCATGCAGGCGGTGCCGATAGCGATCGCTTGGCCCGTTCGCCCTCCGAAAACAAAGCCGAGAGTGAGCAGACCGGCACATGAAAGCAGGAGCGCGGTCCAGGCCTGAGGCTCGGCCAGTACCAGCCAGGATACGATTCCACCGCCGAAAGCGACCACCGCCCACGGCGCAAGTTGGGAACGTTCGGCCTCAAGGAGTTTTTCCGCACTTGCGAAGAACGCTCTGGCTTGCCAGTGCGGCGGTGCCGGTATGTCTGCCGGGGAAGCGGCCACGTGCATCAGCTGCCTCCCTGTCTGAAGGCATGCGATCCGGCGGCATTGAAGAAAGAGGAAAGCGCGCTTGAGCGCAAGCACCATCGTCACGCGCTTTGCGCCAAGCCCGACTGGCTACCTGCATATCGGCGGGGCGCGCACCGCCTTGTTCAACTGGCTGTTCGCACGCCATCACGGCGGCAAGTATCTGCTGAGGATCGAGGACACCGATCGCGCGCGTTCGACGCCCGAGGCGATCGAGGCGATTCTCGACGGCCTGTCGTGGCTCGACATCTCAGGCGACGGCGAACCGCACTTCCAGTCGCAGTATGAAGAGCGCCATGCCGAAGTCGCGCATCAGCTGATCGAGCGCGGCGCCGCCTACCGCTGCTACCTGACGCCCGAGGAGCTCACCCGCCGCCGCGAGGAAGCGCAGGCGCAGAAGAAGCCCTTCCGCATCGTCAGCGAATGGCGGGATCGTGCCGATGCTCCTGCCCCCGATGCGCCCTTCGTGGTCCGCCTCAAGGCCCCGCGCGAGGGCGAAACTGTGATCGAGGATCTGGTCCAGGGCCGGGTCGTCGTCCGCAACGAGGAGCTCGACGATTTCGTCCTGCTCCGCTCCGACGGCACCCCCACCTACATGCTGGCGGTGGTGGTCGACGACCATGACATGGGTGTCACCCACGTCCTGCGGGGCGACGATCACCTCAATAACGCCTTTCGCCAGCTGGTGATCGTGCGCGCCATGGGCTGGCCGGAGCCGACCTACGGCCACATCCCGCTGATTCATGGTGCCGACGGCGCGAAGCTGTCGAAACGCCACGGCGCACTTGGCGTCGATGCCTATCGCGACGAGATGGGCATCCTGCCCGAAGCGCTGTTCAACTACCTCCTCCGCCTTGGCTGGGGCCATGGCGACGACGAGATCATCAGCCGCGAGCAGGCGATCGAATGGTTCGATATCGATCATGTCGGCAAGTCGCCGAGCCGGATGGACCTGAAGAAGCTCGAGAACGTCAACGGCCACTATATCCGCCATGCCGAGGACAGCCGCCTTGCGGTGCTGGTCGCGGCCCGCCGCGGCGGGCTTGAGGCCGAGGACCTCGCGCTTCTCGAGCGGGCCATGCCCGAGCTCAAGGCCCGCGCGAAGGATCTGAACGAGCTCAGCGCCAATGCCGATTTCCTGTTCGCCTCGCGCCCGCTCGCGCTCGACGAAAAGGCCGCCGGCCTGCTCGACGGCGATGCGCGCCAGTTGCTCGGGCGGCTCCATGCCGCGTTGAGTACGGCCGAGTGGACGCACGACGGAACGGAAAGCGCGGTCAAGGCGCTTGCCGAAGCGGAAGGGCTGAAGCTTGGGAAATTGGCGCAGCCGCTACGGGCAGCGCTGACCGGCCGGGCCACCAGCCCCGGCATCTTTGACGTGCTGGTGTTGCTCGGCCAGGCCGAAAGCCTTGCTCGCATCGCCGATCAGATGAACGAAATCGAACACGGAGCCTGAAGAATGTCGAATGCCAATCTGACCCTGGGCGACAAGGCCCTCGACATGCCGGTCCTGAGCGGCAGCGTCGGGCCCGACGTGGTCGATATCCGCAAGCTTTACGGCGCGGCCGACGTCTTCACCTATGATCCGGGCTTCACGTCGACCGCCAGCTGCCGCAGCGCCATCACCTATATCGATGGCGAGGCCGGCATCCTGCTGCACCGCGGCTATCCGATCGACCAGTTGGCCGAAAAGTCGACCTTCATGGAAGTGGCCGCGCTGCTCCTGAACGGCGAACTGCCGAGCAAGGACGAACTGGACAAGTTCACTTACACGATCAGCCGCCACACCATGCTCCATGAGCAGCTGGCGACCTTCTTCCGCGGGTTCCGCCGCGATGCGCACCCCATGGCGATCATGTGCGGCGTGGTCGGCGCCCTGTCGTCCTTCTACCACGACAGCACCGATATCACCGATCCCAAGCAGCGCGAGATCGCTTCGCACCGCCTGATCGCCAAGATGCCGACCATCGCCGCGATGGCCTACAAGTACAGCATCGGGCAGCCGTTCCTCTATCCCGACAACTCGCTGTCCTACACCGGTAATTTCCTGCGCATGACCTTCGGCGTTCCGGCCGAGGACTATGTGGTGAACCCGATCATCGAAAAGGCGATGGACCGGATCTTCATCCTCCACGCCGATCACGAACAGAACGCCTCGACCTCGACGGTTCGCCTCGCGGGCTCTTCGGGTGCCAATCCGTTTGCCTGCATCGCGGCGGGCATCGCCTGCCTGTGGGGTCCGGCGCATGGCGGCGCCAACGAAGCCGCGCTCAACATGCTGCGCGAGATCGGCCACGTCGACCGCATTCCGGAGTACATCGCCCGCGCCAAGGACAAGGACGATCCCTTCCGCCTGATGGGCTTCGGCCACCGCGTGTACAAGAATTTCGACCCGCGCGCGAAGGTGATGAAGCAGACCGCCGACGAGGTGCTGCGCGAGCTCAACATCTCCGACCCGGTGCTCGACGTCGCCAAGGAACTGGAGCGGATCGCACTCAGCGACAGCTATTTCGTCGAGAAGAAGCTTTATCCGAACGTCGATTTCTATTCGGGCGTCATCCTGAACGCGATCGGCTTCCCGACCGAGATGTTCACCGCGCTGTTCGCCCTTGCCCGTACCGTCGGCTGGGTCGCGCAGTGGAACGAGATGATCGCAGATCCCGAGCAGAAGATCGGCCGTCCGCGCCAGCTCTACACCGGTGCGACTCAGCGCGATTATGTCGAGGTGGGCGCCCGCTAGGCAGGTGGCAGGGCCAGCCTGAACGCGGCACCTGGCGCGGTGAGGTCGAGCAAATCGACCTCGCCGCCCATGTCGCGGGCAAGGCGGCGCGAAATGGCGAGGCCAAGGCCGGCGCTTCCGCCGCGCGTGTCGCTGCCCTGTTCGAAACGCTCGAAGATGCGGACGCGATCGCCGGGGGCGACGCCTGGCCCCTCGTCGGCGATGGTCACCCTCGCCTGGTCACCGCGCTCCAGCGTGATCGTGACCGTGCCCCCGTCGGGCGAAAAGCGAACCGCGTTTCCGATGAGGTTGACGAGGATCTGCGTGATGGCGCGCGGCTGGCCCAGCGCCGGGAGCCGTCCCTCGCCGCCCACGTCGAGCGTGATCCGGCGCGGCGCCGCATCCGCCTGAAGGAGGCCTGCCGCGTCGAGTACGAGCTCCGCGAGATCGACCGTTTCGCCGGCAGCCCCCGCATTCGCACCGCCCGAGGCACCATCCCCAAGTGCGGTCAGCAGGTCGAGGAGGTGCCGCGCCGCAGTGGCAATATCCGAACCATAGCCGGCATAGTCTGTCTTGAGCGGCCCTTGGCTGCGTCCGGCGATCTCCTCCGCCTGGCCGATGATCGAGGCCAGCGGCTCCATCAGCAAGGTATCGAGCGGCGGCAGATCCATGCCTTTGCCAGCCAAGGGGGCTTCGGGATTGCGCAGGCGAATGGCGTAACCGGCGAACTGCCCTTCCTCGTGGCGCGGCTCACCGTCGAGCAGGACCGCGACGTCGTCGGGCCGCAGCAGGGCTGGCTGACCGGCAAATTCGGTGCGCGCGGACAAGGACTCCAGCAAGGGCAGATTGCCTTCGGAATCCTCGACGGGACGGACCAGTCTTGCGAGTGGCTGGCCGGCCAGCTCCGCCGATTGGCCGATGCGCCGCGCAAGACCGGGACTGACGCTGACGATCCGCAACGCCTGATCGGTGACGAGGTCTTCCGACGCAGCGCGCACTTCGGCTTCGGCTTCGTCGCCGACGCGGGTCCCGCTGAGCCAGCGCGAGCGGGAGGGCGGGCGCGCGACCCAGCGTTCGACCACCAACGTCACCCCGTCGGAATCAGGCTCGGCGCGCACGATGAGGTCGAAATCCTCTTGCTCGTTGGCGGCGGTGACCGGGCGAGTGATCGGAACGGCAAGGCGCGAGGCGAGGCGGGCGAGCGCCGCGAGCTGCGGGACGACCAGCCCTGCCCCGATTTTCGATCCGGCCTGCTCCTGCAGCGCAAGCAGGGGCGGGTCGGCCGCAACCAGGCGGCCGGCCGAGTCGATCCGCGCGGTGACGGGAGGCTGTAGCGGGAGGCTAGCCATGCCGGCCGATGATCCTGCGTGCCGTCCGATAGGGCGCGGGCAAGGCGAGCTCGGTCCGGGCCTCCTCGACCTGGTCGGCTGTCAGCTGGTCATAGACGTCGATCGCCCGCACCGGGTCGGCGATTCCGAGCACCGGACCAGCCGCGGCGAGCAGTGCCGCGGCCTCGGTTCGGGCAACGTTGGCGAGCCGCAGCAGAACAGCAAACTGCTCCGCGCCGCCAAGCAGCAACGACCAGGATTCATCAGCAGGGATGCCCGCTTCGATCGCGAGGAAAGTCGACAGAAGCGACGCATCGCCTTCTTCGGCTAGTGCCACCAGAAGCCCCGGCGCCCTTCGAAGATCGGGGCTCAACGCCTGGACCAGATCAGCCTCGAGCTGCTCGAGCGGGCGGACCTCGGCACGGCTGGCAAAGAGTTCGGCCATCGCCTCGACGACTTCGGAATCGCTCGGGACGTCGCAGCGCAGGCCAAGCGATGCGGATACGGCGACCGTCAGGCCATAGGCCAGTGGCGCGGGCAGATCGGAAAGGTCGAGCGCCACGCGCCCGAAGCGGTCCCGTCCTCGCCCGCGTGCGGCGACCAGCGTCATGGCCGCAGCTGCGACGTCGGCGTCCGCATCGGCCGTCCAGCGCTGAAGGGTCGTCCGCCCACCCTTGCCGGCGGCGGCAAGCCGCTGGATGTCGGCCCGGCGAAGAAGCAGCTTCACCAGCGTCTCGTCCTGGATCAGCCCCGCGCGCGACAGGTCCGCGATAAGTTCGGCGGACCCCGCCGCACAATTCGCCGCGACTTCGGGTGTGAGCCGCGCGCGCAGCTCGATCGCAATTCGCTCGATCAGGCCGTGCAGCATCGCCGACATGAGCGAGCGTTCCTGCTCGGTCAGGCGCGCGCCGGGGGCAAGGAACAGGTCCTGGACGATGGCCGCGATCGGGCGGTCTCCGTCCGCGGGAAGGGCGGACGAAGGGCGCTTCGAGCGCTCGCTGGAAGCAAGCGCGGAGATGGGCCACTCGGCGGGCATGTCAGGACCCATTACCAAGGTGAGCGTTAACGGCGCGTCAATCGCGTGTCGTAAGCACGAGCTGCTGGATGATGAAGAAACTGGCCGCGGCGTAGACCGCCAGCGCGACGGTGAGCAGGCTCCACGCGCCGAAGGCTGCAAAGGGCAGCGACAGGAACAGGGCGCTTCTCGGACTGAACAGCCAGAGGTCGGGGCCAAGTTCACGCCCGCGATGCTCCACCCGGGCCGCTTCGCCAAACGCGATCGCCGCCGCCGCCGCGACCAGCGCTCCCCATCCGCCGCCATGATTGGTCTCGAACCAGGCCAGGCCGAGCAGCGCCGCGCCGTGCGCCGGGCCAAGCAGCCTGAAGCCCGCGGACTGCCTCGAGACGGGCCGCAAGCGGACGGTGGCAAGCCGCTCCGACAGGCGGTCGAGCGGACTGGCGGCGAGCAGCATCCCCATCGCCCACCACGGCAGCCCGCGGGTGAACAGCAACGCCGCAAGCAGTACCATCGCAAGGGCTGTCCACAACAACACCGCCGGACTGACCGGTGCCCCCATGAGGTGGCGGGTGAGGAAATCCTCGACCGGCGGCAGCAGATAACGGCTCGGCCAGTCGCGACGTCGGTGGCGGCTGCTCTGGAGGAGATGGCGATCAAATGCGTCGCCGCTTCCCTCGCTGGCCGCGATATAGGGCGTGAGACCGTCCGGCGCGGCGACCAGTCGGGCACCCTCCTGGACCGCGCGGCGCAGGAGGGTCGATTGCAAGTCCCAGTCGCCGAGCATCCGGGCCGTGTCCGTCAGCAGCTTCGAGGGAAGCAGCGACAGCCCGGCCCAGCGGTGCGAATTGTCGATCCGTTCGAAGCCGGCATGCTGTTCGTCATCGGGCACGGTGAGAATCGCGGGTGCGGCCTCTTCCATCAGGTCGGCGAGGAGCGGCGCGGACGGCGCCACCCCGTCGGCCATCTGCATCACCGCAAGTTCAGGATCGAAACGCGCCGCCGCCTCCATTGCGTCGCTGACGGGCACCACGGTGATTCCGTCCGAGCGAAGCCGTTCGAACGCGGTCTGGAGCGCAGGGGGGACCTTTTCGACCAGCACGACGATGGGCGCAGCGCCGATCGCGGCGGCGCAGCGGGCCTGGTATTCGATCAAGGTGCGGCCAGCGAGCGGGGCAAGGGCGTGCAGTCCGCCCCGGTCATCCTCGTCATGCGCCGCGATCAACGCGCCGAGCGCCATTCCCTCCCCTTCCCTTCCGCCTTCCTCTTGCACGCTTCCGTAGGCGAGCAAAGGTGGTAAACATGGGGTCATGACGCCGCTCCAGCCCCGCTCGTCGCAAGACCCCCTGGCCGAACCGCTCGAACTGACCGAGCCGCTTCAGCCTGTCCCGGTCGAGGATCATCGCAACGAGCCGGTGTGGGTCGACATCCCGCGCCAGGCCGCCGACCGCGGGGCGGATGGCCGCAAGGTGCTGGCCTGGTCGTTGGGGCTGCTCGCCCTGGCCTGGGTCGCCCTTGTCGGTTGGAGTGCTGGAACCTCGGCTCCCGCCACTGCGGCGGCCTTTGCCCAATGGTTCGCGATTGCGGCAGCGCCGCTCGTGCTGCTCGGCCTCGTCTGGCTGATCTTTGGCCGCACCCGCCGCCGTGAGGCCGAGCGCTTCACCGAAAGCGTGCAGGTGATGAAGGCCGAGGCGCGCAGCCTCGAACAATTGCTCGGCGTGCTCCGCCAGCGGCTCGACGACGAACAGGCGGCTCTTTCCAGCCACGCGGAGCGGCTGATGGGTTTGGGCGACGAGGCCGGGCACCGGCTCGGCAGCGTTACCCGTGACCTTGCTGCGGGGAGCGAGACCTTGAGTCGCCATGCAGCATTGCTCGACCGGGCGGCGGAAAGCGCACGGACGGACATCGGCGTCCTCCTCGAGGACCTCCCCCGCGCCGAGGCGAGCAGCCGCGCGATGAGCGAGGAATTGCGCCAGACGGGCCGGGAGGCGAGCGCCCAGGCCGCGTCGCTCGAAGCGCAACTGGCTGCGATCAGCGGCCGCGCCCGTGAAGCCGAAGATCAGGTCGGTGGCTCGGCCCAGCGGCTGGTTGCCCACCTTACCCAGATCGAAAGCGCCGGCGCGGCCGCGGCTACCCGCGTCTCGGACGCCGGCAGCACCGCTTCGGCGCAGGTCGATGCCCTGCTGGAGCATACCGGCTCAGCGCTGACCGCGATCCGGTCGGGAATCGACGAGCAGGCCGCCGCCGTGCGCGGGCTGATCGACCAGAGTGCCGCCGCGCTCGGCATTGCCGGGCAGGAAGCCGCGATCCAGCTCGGCAGCCGACTCAGCACTGCGGGGCAGGCACTCGACGGCCTTGCCTCCCGCGTCGCCGAGCAGGACCGGGCGGTCACTGCCCTAGTGGCGGGCCTCGAACGCCAGCTTGCCGAAGTCGACCAGCGCTTCGTCGACCTTGCCGCGGAAGGGGACCTTCGTGCCCAGGCGGTCGCGACCGCGATCGAGCGCGTGCGCCGCGAACTCGACGGGCTCGGCGCACAGCAGGCGGCGAGCGGCGGGACGCTCGAGGATCTGAGCACGCGCACCGAAACCCTTCGTACCGCCGTCGCCGCCTTGCAGCGCGAATGCGGCGAGGAGTTGACCGGCGCGCTCGGACAGGCCGAAGGCGGCGCCGAACGGCTGCTTGCCGCGGTCCAGGCCGCGCGTCCCGATGTCGAATGGATGAGCGAGGCGGCAGCAAGCGTGACCGGCAAGCTCGAGGCGGGGACATCGGGCCTCGCCGGCCAGCAGGAGCGGCTCGCCAGCCTGCTGTCGAGCGTCGAGACCGGGGTTGGCGGCGCCGAGCAGCGTCTTGCCGACCTTCGCGCGGCGCTGACCGAAGCCGCCGCCGACGCCAACCGCCTCCAGGCCGAGACGGGCCCTGCCCTCGTCCAGGCGATGGTTCAGATCCGCGAAGCCGCAGCCCAGGCCGCCACGCGCGCCCGCGAAGCCCTTGCCGCCGTCGTGCCCGAAACCGCGCAGCAACTCTCGGCCGAAGCGCGGGCAGCCCTGACCCGCGCGGTGGAAGAGAGCGTCACCGGCCAACTTGGCGAGGTCGAGCGGGTCGCCTCCCGAGCGCTTGAGGCCGCGCGTCATGCATCCACCGGCCTGTCGCAGCAGATGCTCAACATCGGCCGCACCGCAAGCGCGCTCGAACAGCATATTGAGAAGGTTCGCGAGGACGACCGACTGGTCGAAAGCGAAGCCTTTGCCCGCCGTGCGGCGGTTCTGATCGACTCGCTCCATTCGGCCTCGATCGATGTGGGTCGCATCCTCAGCGACGAGGTCGATGACCGCGCCTGGGCCGCCTATCTGAAGGGCGACCGCGGCGTGTTCACCCGCAAGGCGGTCCGGCTGCTGTCCGCCGGAGAGCTGCGGCTGGTCGACCAGCAATTCGGCAGCGATCCCGAATTCGCCGCCTCGGTCACCCGCTATGTGCAGGATTTCGAAGCCATGCTTCGCCGCGTGTCGGCGGAGCAGGAAGGGGGCATGATGGCCGTCACCCTGCTGTCGAGCGACATGGGCCGGCTCTACACCGCGCTGGCGCAGGTGCTGGAGCGGCGGCGCTAGTCCCTAACTGTAGAAGTCGAGGTCCTCGGCGGTGATCCAGCCCTGCGTCCAGTTGGCGTAAAATAGGACGAACAGCGCCGCCGACACCAGTCCGGCCCGGATCAGATGGCGCTGCAGGTCGAAACGATGCGGCGCGCTTTCCGCCTGGCCGGCAACCTTTGCCGCCCCGACTTCCTCGTCCGTGCGCATCCCGAACGGAAGCATCAGGAACGCCGTGAAGACGAAGATCAGGAAGTAGACCGCAAGGCCGCTGCCGATGCTCACAGGCGGGTCACCAGCACTTCCACATTGGGCTTCTTGCCGGTCCACAGCGTCGCGCAGCGGCGCACGGCAAGGCGGACGGTTTCGCGCATCTTTTCGTCGTCCTGCCCGGTCTGGGTGGCTTTCGCAGCGGTGGCAGAAGCATCCCGCAGGAAGTCGTCGCGATCCTCTTCGACCGGTACGCCGAGGGTGCGAACCACCGGATCGGCGGCAAGCTTGCCCGACTTGCCGATGACTAGGCTGACCGCGACCACGCCCTGGAAAGCGATGCGGCGACGCTCGTTGATTGTCGTCCCATCGGCCGGAAGGATGACATCGCCGTCGAGGACCAGTCGTCCGACCCGTTCCTCGCCGATCTTTCTGGCATTGCCCGGGAGGAGCCGGATGAGGTCGCCATTTTCCTGCACAAGCGTCGAGGGAATGCCGCTCTCGATGCCAAGGCGGGCATGCTCGAGCATGTGGCGGCGCTCGCCGTGAACGGGCACCAGCAGCTTGGGCCGGATCCAGTCGTACATCTGCACCAGTTCAGGGCGTCCGGGGTGACCGGAGACGTGGACATGGGCCTGCCGCTCGGTGACCGTGCGGACGCCAAGCTCTGCCAGCTGGTTCATCACGCGGCCGACGGCATTCTCGTTGCCTGGGATCTGGCGCGAGGAGAAGATGACCGTGTCCATTTCGCCCAGTTTGAGCTCATGCTGGCCTGACGCGATCCGCCCCAAGGCGGCGCGCGGCTCGCCCTGCCCGCCGGTGGCGATGATGATGAGGTCGCGGCGCGGCAGCCGCATCGCCTCGTCGTAGCGGACGGTGTCGGGAAAGTCGGTGAGGTAGCCGGTAGCCTTGGCGACCTTCAGGTAGCGCTCGATCGAACGGCCCGCGACGGCAACCCTGCGGCCGCTGGCTTCCGCGACCTTGCCGATCGTGTGCAGCCGGGCCGCGTTAGAGGCAAAGGTGGTGACAAGCACGCGGCCGGGCGATTCGTTAACAGCCTGCAGCAGCCCGTCGAACAGCTCGGCCTCCGAACCCGACACCTTGTCGGTAAAGGCGTTGGTCGAATCGCAGACCATCACGTCGATGCCGAGGTCGCCGATCGCACGCAGCTTCTCGGGGCTGGTCGGGTTGCCGAGCACCGGGGTCGGATCAAGCTTCCAGTCGCCGGTGTGGAACACGCGGCCATAGGCGGTTTCGATCAGCAGGCCGTTCGATTCCGGAATGGAATGGGCGAGCGGGACCGGGGTGACGCGGAACGGCCCGAGGTCGAGCACGTCGCCGGGGTGGATAAGCTTGAGCGGCACCTGGCCGGTCAGCCCCTCTTCCTCCAGCTTGTGGGCGATCAGCCCGGCGGTGAAGGGCGTCGCGTAGAGCGGCACCTGGAGATCGGCCGCCAGATAGGGGATCGCTCCGATATGATCCTCGTGACCGTGGGTCAGCACCAAGCCGACGAGATCCTTGCGGCGCTTCTCGATGAAATCGAGGTCGGGAAGCACGAGGTCGATGCCGGGATAGTCCGCCTCGCCAAAAGTCATCCCGCAATCGACCATCAGCCATTTGCCGTCGGTGCCGTAGAGATTGACGTTCATGCCAATCTCGCCCGAGCCGCCGAGGGCCAGGAACAACAATTCTTTACCTGGGGTCACTTCAATTCCGTTCTAATCACCCGCCGTTGCGAGTGCAGCAAAGCAATCCATTTGGTTCGACAGGAGCGGCGGCGTGGATCGCTTCGTCGCTTCGCTCCTCGCAATGTCAGTCAGCGCGGGCCTTGGCTCCGCTTCCACAGCAATGCCAACCCGCGAATGGTAAGGTCGGGTTCGATCGCGTCGAAAACGGGCGTGTGCTGCTGGAACAAGGTGGCAAGGCCGCCGGTCGCGATGGCGGTCACGGGCCGGCCGATCTCCGCCTTCACGCGGGCAAGCAGGCCCTCGATCATGGCGACATAACCCCAGTAGATTCCCGACAGCATCTGGCTTGCGGTGGTGCGGCCGATCACGGTCGGGTCGGCCGGCGCCTCGATCGCAATACGCGGCAGCTTCGCGGCGGCAGCGACCAGCGCATCGAGACTGAGGTTGATGCCCGGAGCGATGATTCCGCCCTTGTAGGCGCCGTCATAGTCGACGACGTCGAAGGTGGTCGCGGTGCCGAAGTCGATCACCACGAGGTCGCCCGCGTAGCTTGCATGCGCGGCGATCGCGTTGAGTGCGCGGTCGGCCCCGACATTGTGCGGTTCGTCGACGTCGAGGCGGATCCCCCACTGCGCCGCGCCCTGCCCTGCAATCAGGGCTTCCTGCTTGAAATATTTCTCGCTCAGCACCTGAAGGTTATGAAGAGCGCGCGGGACTACGGTGCCGATGATGACACCGCTCACGTCGCCCCGGCCGAACCCTTCAAGGCTGAGTAGTTGATGCAGCCAGACCGCATACTCATCGGCAGTCCGGCGCGGGTCCGTGGCGATCCGCCAGCGCGCCGCAATGCTGCCGTCCTGCGCGATCAGCGCGAAGACGACATTGGTGTTTCCGGCATCGATGGCGAGCAACATGGCTCAAGCGCTCCCAAGCATCACGTCAGCGGCATGGATGCGCCGCTCTTCGCCGCCGGGCAAGGCGAGCCGGAGCGCGCCGTCCTGCGCTAGGCCGGCGAAGGTGCCGGAAAGCTTTTCGTCGGCCGAGATATGGACCGAGAGCGGTGTACCTTGTGGGTGAGCGCTTTCGAGCCAGAGCGCGGTGAGCGCCTGCGGATCGTCACGCCAACGCTGAAGTTCACGGCTGAAGGCGGCAGCCAGCAGCGGCGCGAAGGCTTCGGGGCTGACCAGCGCAACGGATGAGAGGGCGACGGTTTCGCGCCCTTCGATCACCGGGGCATGGGCGAGGTTGACGCCAAAGCCTGCCACTACCCTGTCCCCCTGTCGTTCGAGAAGGATGCCGGCGAGCTTGGCCGAGCCCAAGAGCAGGTCGTTGGGCCACTTCAGCATCAGCCCGGTCGCCGGTGCCGCCGCTTCGATCGCCCGTATCAGAGCGAGGCCTGCAGCAAGGGCGAGGATGCCGGGTGACGGGTCAGTTGGGCGCAAGCGAACGAGAGTCGAACCGTGAAAGTTGCCCGACACGCTTTCCCACTGGCGGTTCTGGCGGCCACGACCATGATCCTGCCGCGCGGCGACCAGCCACTCGCCTTCCGGCGCATGCGTTTCGCCAAGCAGGTCGCTGTTGGTCGACCCGGTACGCTCGACGAAGCGGATGCGGCTCAACCGCGCGCCCCGCGGCGCATCAGAAGACGCTGGCCGCGTCGGCCGCGGCGGTCGTCAGCGGGTTGATCAGGAGATAACCGAGCGGGCTGATCGCCAAGGCCGTGAGCAAGATCAGCGCCGTCTCGACCTTTCCGCTGGCCGGGGCGAAGGGCTCGGCGGGCGCGTCGAAGTACATCACCTTGATAACGCGCAGATAGTAATAGGCGCCGATCACCGTCAGTGCCGCCGCGACCAGCGCAACCCATTGCAGGCCGGCGGCGATGGCAGCGTTGAACACCATCAGCTTGGGCCAGAAGCCGAACAGCGGCGGAATGCCCGCCAGGCTGAACATGAACATCGCGATCGCGAGCGCGAGCAGCGGACGGGTCTGCGACAGGCCCGACAGGCTGGCGAGGCTTTCGAGCGGACGGCCCTCAGCGTCGCGCATACGCATGATGCACAGGAAGGCGCCGAGCGTCATGATGACGTAGACCGCAGAGTAGACCAACACCGCCACCGCGCCTTCGCGCCCGCCCGCGGCGAGGCCGACCAGCGCAAAGCCGACGTTGTTGATCGACGAATAGGCAAGCAGGCGCTTGATGTTGGTCTGGCCGTAGGCCGCGACCGCGCCCAGCACGATCGAGGCGAGCGCCGCGAAGATCACGATCTGCTGCCACTGGACGGTCGCCGGGCCCATGGCGTCGAGGCAGACGCGGGTGGCAAGCAGGATCGCAGCGGCCTTTTGCCCGGCGGCAAAGAAGGCCGCGACCGGGGTCGGTGCGCCTTCGTAAACGTCGGGGGTCCACATGTGGAACGGCACAGCGGAAATCTTGAAGGCGATACCGGCAAGCGTGAAGACGAGGCCGAACAGCAGGCCGAGGCTAGCGCCGTTGGGCCCAGCGAAGGCAGTCGCGATGCCGCTGAACGCGGTCGTTCCGGCAAAACCGTAGAGCAGGCTGATGCCGTAAAGGAGGATGCCGCTGGCAAGACCGCCGAGAACGAAATATTTGAGGCCGGCTTCGGCCGAACGCTCGTCATGGCGGCGGTAGGAAGCGAGGACGTAGGCCGACAGGCTCTGCAGCTCGAGGCCGACGTAGAGCATCATCAAGTCCGACGCGCTGACCATCACCGACGCGCCCAGCGCAGAGAGGAGGATAAGCACAGGATATTCGGCGCTATGTTCGAATTCGTGGTCGAACCAGCCCGCCGCCATCACGACCGCGACGGCGGCGGCGAGATAGATGATGACCTTGCCGAAAGCCGCGAAGCCGTCGGCCGCCCACATGCCCTCGAATACCGAGCCGGCGGTCTGCGGCGCGCCGATCAGCGCGAAACAGGCGGCGACCAGCAGCGCGATCGCGGCGACGTGGGTAATGGGCGACGAGCGGCGAACGAATGCCGCCACCATCATCAGCGCGATGGCACCGAGACCGAGGATAACTTCGGGAAGGATCGGGGCGAAATTCATCAGTGCGCCTCCCCGGCGCCATGTTCGGTGGACTTGGCGGCAGCGGCAGCGGCTGGATTGCCGGCCGTCGGCAGGCTGTCACCGGCAGGCTTGGCCCGCTCGATCCGGGTCAGCAGCCGGCCGACATCGTCGCGCATCGGCGCCATGAAGCTTTCGGGATAGACGCCCATCCACAGCACGACAGCCGCGATCGGGGCAAGCAACGCCCATTCGCGCCGGTCGAGATCGACCATTGCCGAGGATTCCTCGGTCCGGGCGGTTCCGTAACTGATGCGCCAGTAGAGCCACAACATGTAGGCGGCACCGAGGATGATGCCGGTGGTAGCGAAGATCGCGCCCCAGGTTGACACTTCATAGGTGCCCATCATCGCCAGGAATTCGCCAACGAAGCCGCTGGTGCCGGGAAGCCCGACCGCCGCCATGGTGAACAGCAGGAACAGCAGCGCATAGGCTGGCATGTTGTTGGCCAGCCCGCCGTACTTGGCGATCTCGCGGGTATGCATCCGATCGTAGATGACGCCGACGCAAAGAAACAGGGCGCCGGACACCAAGCCGTGGCTCAGCATCACGATCAGCGAGCCTTCGATGCCCTGCCGGTTAAAGGCAAACAGGCCGAAGGTGACGAACGCCATGTGCGCGACCGACGAATAAGCGATCAGCTTCTTCATGTCGCCCTGCACCAGGGCGACGAGGCTGGTGTAGACGATCGCGACGCTCGACAGGCCGAACACCAGCGGCACGAACTGCGCACTTGCTTCGGGGAACATCGGTAGGCTGAAACGGATGAAGCCGTAGCCGCCCATCTTCAGCAGCACGCCGGCAAGGATCACCGAACCCGCGGTCGGGGCCTGGACGTGAGCATCGGGAAGCCAGGTATGGACCGGCCACATCGGCATCTTCACCGCGAAGCTCGCGAAGAAAGCCAGCCACAGCCAGGTCTGCACGCCCGGCGCGAAATTGTAGGCCATCAGCGTCGGGATATCGCCGGTGCCAGCCTTGCCAATCATCACCAGCATCGCGACGAGCATCAGGACCGAGCCGAGCAGCGTATAGAGAAAGAACTTGTAGGCGGCCTTGATCTTCTCCGCCCCGCCCCAGATGCCGATGATGAGGTACATCGGGATCAGGCCGGCTTCGAAGAAGATGTAGAAGAGCAGCAGGTCCTGCGCCATGAACACGCCGAGCATCAGCGCCTCCATGAGGAGGAAGGCGGCCATGTATTCCGGCACGCGCTTGTCGATCGCGCGCCAGCTGGCGCCGATGCAGATCGGCATGAGGAACACGCTGAGCATGATCAGCATCAGCGCGATGCCGTCGATGCCGAGCGCCCAGTTGAGATAGGGCGTGCCGAGGCTCACCCGCTCTTGGAACTGCCATTGGGCGCCGCCGACGTCATAGCCAGCCCACAGCAGGCAGCCGAGCACCAGGAGCGCAAGCGTCCCGCCGAGCGCAAGCCAGCGGGCACCATTGGCCGACAGGAACAGGCAGCCAAGCGCCGCCAGCAGCGGCAGCGCGATCATGGTCGAGAGAATGGGAAAGCTCATATCAGCGGGTCATCACCCAGGTGGCGCCGCCGACCAGGCCAAGCAGCATCACCAATGCATAGGAATTGAGATAGCCGGACTGCAGCTTCGCGGTCATGCGATTGCCGATGCCCACCGCATAGGCCGCGCCATGCGGGCCGAAGCGATCGATCGTCTCTACGTCACCACGCTTCCAGAAGAAGCGACCAAGCGCGAGCGCCGGGCGAACGAACAGGAAGGCGTAGAGCTCGTCGAAATACCACTTGTTCATCAGGAACTGGTGGATCGGACCGGTCGCGGCGACCCACTTGGCCGGCATGTCCGGACGGCGGATGTAATTGTTCCAGGCCAACGCCAGCCCGACCAGCATGACGAACGCAGGCGTCAGCTTGACCCACAGCGGCACCTGGTGCGCGGCGTGCATCAGGTGCTCGTTGAAGACGAGCGCCCCGCGCCAGAACTCCGGCCCGCCTTCCGGCTCGACGAAATAATGGTGGAAACCGAATCCGGCGAAGACCGCGCCGAGGCTGAGCACGCCAAGCGGCACGAGCATCGACCACGGGCTTTCATGCGGATGATAGCCAGCGGTGCCGACGACCGGCTGCGCGGTCGAATGGCTGCTGTCACCATGCTCCTCGTCCGGGTGATCGTGATGATCGCCGTGTACCGCGTGCTGGATATGCTCCGAGCCCGCCCAGCGTGCCTTGCCGAAGAAGGTCAGGAAAATCAGGCGCCAGCTGTAGAAACTGGTCAGCAGCGCGGCAAAGGCGCCGACGAAGAAGGCCATCGTGCCGTGCACGCTGCCGCTGGCGAACGCGCTCTCGAGGATCGAATCCTTCGAATAGAAACCCGCGAACCCGAACACCCCGATGATCCCGACGCCGGTGATCGCCAGCGTTCCGAGCACCATCGCCCAGAAGGTCAGCGGGATCTCCTTCCGGAGCGCGCCATAGTAACGCATGTCCTGTTCGTGATGCATGGCATGGATGACCGAGCCTGCACCGAGGAACAGCAGCGCCTTGAAGAAGGCGTGGGTGAACAGGTGGAACATCGCCGCGCCATAGGCGCCGACGCCGGCGGCGAAGAACATATAGCCGAGCTGGCTGCAGGTAGAATAAGCGATCACCCGCTTGATGTCGTTCTGGACCAGGCCAACGGTCGCCGCGAACAGCGCGGTGGCGAGGCCGACATAGGTCACCACCGTCATCGCGGTCGGGCTGACTTCGAACATCGGCGACAGACGGCAGACCATGAAAACGCCCGCGGTGACCATGGTCGCGGCGTGGATCAGGGCGCTGACCGGAGTCGGGCCTTCCATCGCGTCCGGAAGCCAGGTGTGGAGGCCGAGCTGCGCCGACTTGCCCATCGCGCCGACGAACAGCAGCAGGCAGAGCAGGGTCATGGTGTCGACCCGCATACCCGCAAAGCCGATCGTCGAAGCGGCCATTCCGGGCGCGGCGGCGAGGATCGCCGGGATCGACACGGTGCCGAACACCAGGAAGGTGCCGAAGATGCCGAGGCTGAAGCCGAAATCGCCGACGCGGTTGACTACGAAGGCCTTCATCGCCGCAGCGTTGGCCGACGGCTTGTAGTACCAGAAACCGATCAGCAGGTAGGAAGCGAGGCCCACCCCTTCCCAGCCGAAGAACATCTGGATCAGGCTGTCGGCCGTCACCAGCATCAGCATCGCGAAGGTGAACAGCGACAGATAGGCGAAGAACCGCGGCTGGCTGGGATCCTCGTCCATGTAGCCCCAGCTATAGAGGTGGACGAGGCTGGAGACCGTGGTGATGACGACCAGCATGACCGCCGTCAGTGCATCGACCCTGAGGCTCCAGTCGACGGCCAGATTGCCCGAGCGGATCCATTCCAGAACCGGGACGACGGTGGCTTCGGCCGAACCGTTCAGGAACGCGATGAAGATCGGCCAGCTCAAGGCGCAGCTGATGAACAGCGCGCCGGTGGTGACGGCCTTCGCCGGCACCTTGCCGATCACGCGCCCGCCAAGGCCCGCGACGAGCGAGGCCAGCAGCGGCAGGAAGACGATGAAGATGATGGAATGCATGTTACCCGCGCATCTGGTCGGCGGCGTCGACCGCGATGGTGCCGCGGCGACGGAAGAAGATCACCAGGATCGCAAGGCCAATCGCGGCCTCGGCGGCAGCCACGGTCAGCACGAACATGGCGAAGATCTGCCCCTTCATGTCACCCATGAAGGCGCTGAACGCGACCAGGTTGATGTTGACGGACAGCAGCAGCAATTCGATCGCCATCAGCATCAGGATGACGTTGCGGCGGTTGAGAAAGATGCCCAGCACGCCGATCACGAACAGGATCGCCGACACGGTCAGATAGTGCACAAGGCCGATCACAGCTCGATCCCCTCGCCGACGGGCTGGTTGACGTTACGGACGGCATCCTGCGGGCGGCGGCTGATCTGGCGGCTGGCGTTCTGCCCGCGCGCGTCGCCGCGGCTGCGGTGGGTCAGCACGATCGCCCCGATCATGGCGACCAGCAGGATGAAGCCGGCAAGCTCGAACGGCAGCAGGTAGCGGCTGTAGAGCTCGACACCGAGGGCCTCGATATTGTGCACCGACTGGACTGGCGGCGCGCCCGCCAGTGCCGGACCCGCCCTCTGCGCCGACATGGCGATGACGATTTCCGCCAGCAGGACGACCGCGATCAGCAGCCCGAACGGCAGGTTGCGGTTGAAGCCCGAACGCAGCTGGCTGAAGTCGATGTCCAGCATCATGACCACGAACAGGAACAGCACGGCGACCGCGCCAACGTAGACGATCACCAACAGCATGGCGATGAATTCGGCCCCGACCAGCAGCATCAGGCCGGCCGCATTGAAGAAGGCAAGGATCAGCCACAGCACCGAATGAACGGGGTTGCGGGCGAAGATCACCAGCACCGCGGACCCGATGGTGACGGCCGCGAAGAGATAGAAGGCGAGAAGCGCGATCATGAGACTGCCGGGCGCCTAGCGATAGGTCGCATCGGCGGCAAGGTTCGCCGCGATGGCCTGTTCCCAGCGATCGCCGTTCGCGAGCAGCTTGGCCTTGTCGTAGAGCAGTTCCTCGCGGGTCTCGGTCGAGAATTCGATGTTCGGACCTTCGACGATCGCATCGACCGGGCAGGCTTCGGCGCACAGGCCGCAGTAGATGCATTTGGTCATGTCGATGTCGTAGCGGGTGGTGCGGCGGCTGCCGTCCTCGCGGGGCTCGGCCTCGATGGTGATGGCGAGCGCCGGGCACACCGCCTCGCACAGCTTGCAAGCGATGCAGCGCTCTTCGCCATTGGGATAGCGGCGCAGCGCATGCTCCCCGCGGAAGCGGGGGCTGTAGGGGGTCTTCTCGTAGGGATAGTTGATCGTCGCCTTGGGCTTGAAGAAATACTTCAGGGTGAGGGCGTGACCCTTCACCAGCTCCCACAACGTGAACGACTTGACGAACTGGGCAATCATTTCAGCACTTCCTCGCCGGCCAGCCGGCAACTTCCCTGCATGGTTTGGGCGAAAGCATAGTCGCCGCCGCGGCGCGTCGCCTTGCCCCACGCCATCTGCAATCCGCCGGCGCCCCTGGTGACCCGGCCCAGCATGAGTTCGGGCGCGGTAGGATCGACGGCGTTATGCACGATCCAGCCATTCGCCGGCGCCCTCTGTCCCTCGAAGAGCACCGGCATCGGTTTCACTTCGCCCGCGGCGATCGAGCGCGCGGTATCATCCTCGAGAACGACGTTGAACGTCAGCTTGTTCGCGCCCAGTGCCCGGCGGGCCGAAGCCTCGGCCGGGATCATGGCGCACGTGAGGACGGAGGCGGCAGCAAGCAGCATCAGCCGCCATACCGTGTCAGCATCAGCCACAGGCTGATCGCGAAGACGAACACCAGCGACAGCGGCAGGAAGATCTTCCAGCCCAGCCGCATCAGCTGATCGTAGCGGTACCGCGGCACGGTCGCTCGGACCCAGCCGAAGACGAAGAAGAAGAACATCATCTTGGCGAACAGCCAGATGATGCCCGGGACGTAATAAAGCGGTGCCCAGTCGATCGGCGGCAGGAACCCGCCCCAGAACAGGATGGCGTTCAGCGCCGTCATCAGGATGACGTTGCCATATTCGCCGAGCCAGAAGAGTGCGAAGCTCATCGAACTGTACTCGGTCTGGAAACCGGCGACGAGCTCGCTCTCGGCCTCCGTCAGGTCGAACGGCGTGCGGAAGGTTTCCGCCATCGACGAGATCAGGAACACTACCGCCATCGGGAACAGCAGGGGATTGAAGCCGAAGCCGTTCAGGATGCCGAAGATGTTGCCCTTCTGGGCAAGCACGATCTCGGTCATGTTGAAGGTACCGGCGTAGAGCACGACGCAGATCAGGACGAAGCCGATCGACACTTCGTAGCTGACCATCTGGGCCGCCGCCCGGAGTGCCGAGAAGAACGGATATTTGGAGTTGGACGCCCAGCCCGCGATGATGATCCCGTAGACCCCGAGGCTGGACGCCGCGAGGATGTAGAGCAGGCCGACATTGATGTCCGCCAGCACCACGCCGACATCGAACGGCACCACCGCCCAGACGATCAGCGCTACGGTGAAGCTGATGATCGGCGCCAGCAGGAACAGGCCCTTGTTGGCGCTGGTCGGGACGATCGTTTCCTTGAGGAAGACCTTGAGGCCGTCGGCGAAACTTTGCAGCAGGCCGAACGGACCGACCACGTTGGGCCCGCGGCGAAGCGCCATGGCGGCCCAGATCTTGCGCTCGGCATAGATGATCATCGCCACCGCCAGCATCAGCGGAAGCGCGATCAAAAGGATGCCGGCGATGGTCGCCAGGAACCACGACCAGTCGTAGTTCAGGCCCCAGCCCTGGAAGGTAGCGGTCATTCGGCGGCCTCGGCGAAGGTCTGGCCATGGATCAGCTCGGCAGAGCAGCGCTGCATGACAGGGCTGGCGCGGCTGATGGCGTTGGTGAGGTAGAAGTCCTTGACCGGCAGGTTGACCGGACCCTTCGCCTCCGCGGCAAGTGCCGGGGGCGACCACGGCAGGTCGATGAGGCCAGGCTCGCCCAGCGCAGGCACTTCGGAAATCATCGCCGCCCGCAACTGGTCGAAGCGGTCGAACGCCAACGGCTTGCCCGTGAGATCGGAGACCGCGCGCAGGATGGTCCAGTCCTCGCGCGCTTCGCCCGGCGCGAAACCCGCCTTTTCGGCACGCTGCACGCGGCCTTCGAGGTTGACGAAGGTCCCGTGCTTCTCGCTGTAAGCTGCGCCCGGAAGGACGAGGTCGGCCTGCCTGGCGCCCTTGTCGCCGTGATGGCCGATATAGACCTTGAAGGCGCCCGCGAAACGCTCCGGAGCCACTTCGTCGGCACCAAGCAGGAGCACCAGCTCAGGCGCAGCGGCCTCGAGGTCGGCGATCCCGCCCGGCTGCGCGAAACCGAGCATCAGCGACGCCATCCGGCTGGCCGCGGTGTGGATGACGTTGAAGCCGTTCCAGCCGTCCTTGACCAGACCGAGCGGCACGACCAGCGCCAGCGCGGCGCCGAGGGCCCCGGCGCCAAGCGCGCCCGGACCGACGATCACCGCCGGACGCTCCGCCTTGGCGAAAGCCTCGGTGACGGCCTTGGGCAGCTTGCCCAGCATTGACAGGTCATCACCAAGGTCGGTGACGGGGTAAGTCAGGTCGGCGACCGGACCGATGCTGAACACCGGTGCACCCGCACGGCGCACGGCCTTGCGGAGGCGGGTGTTGACCAGCGGCGCTTCCCAGCGCGGGTTGGTACCGATCAGAAGGATCGCATCGGCGTTCTCGATCCCAGCCAGTGTCGAATTGAATGCCACCGCCGAAAGCGAGGTCACATCATAGTCGAGCCCGGTCTGGCGCCCTTCGAGAAGCGCTGAGCCCTGCCCTTCAAGCAGCTTCTTCGCCGCATACATCGTCTCGGCGTCGAGGAGGTCGCCGGCGATCGCGGCGACCTTGGCGCCAGCGCTCTTCAGCTTGTTTGCGAACAGCTCCAGCGCCTCGGCCCAGGTCGCCGCGCGCAGCTTACCGCCTTCACGCACCCACGGACGGTCGAGGCGGTTGCGGACCAGAGCGTCGGCGTGATGCCGCGTCTTGTCGCTGATCCACTCCTCGTTCACGTCCTCGTTGATGCGCGGCAAAATCCGCATCACCTGCGGCCCCCGAACGTCGAGGCGGATGTTGCTGCCGACCGCGTCCATCACGTCGATCGACGGGATCTTGCGCAATTCCCACGGCCGATACTCGAAGTTCTGCGGCGCCTGCAGCAAGGCTCCGACCGGGCAGAGATCGGCGAGGTTGCCGCTCATCTCGCTGGTCAGCGCGCGTTCCAGATAGGCCGTGATCTGCGCATCTTCGCCGCGGTAGAGCATGCCGATCTCGGGCGTACCGGCAACTTCCTCGGCGAAGCGCACGCAGCGGGTGCACTGGATGCAGCGGGTCATCGCGGTCTTGATGACCGGACCCATATACTTGTCGTCGACCGAGCGCTTGTTCTCGTCGAAACGACTGGACGAGCGGCCATAGGCCATCGCCTGGTCCTGCAGGTCGCATTCGCCGCCCTGATCGCAGATCGGGCAATCGAGCGGGTGGTTGATGAGCAGGAACTCCATCACCCCCTCGCGCGCCTTCTTCACCATCGGCGTGTCGGTACGGATCGTCTGGCCGTCCGCCGCGGGGAGCGCGCAGCTCGCCTGCGGCTTGGGCGGTCCTGGGGCGACCTCGACCAGGCACATCCGGCAATTACCGGCGATACTCAGCCGCTCATGGTAGCAGAAGCGCGGGATCTCCTTGCCGGCAAGCTCGCACGCTTGCAGCACGGTCGCCCCTGCGGGAACTTCGATCTCTTGTCCATCGACAGTGACTTTAGGCATTGGGGCCCGGTCCATCGTCATAAAGTATTTTGAAAAAACGCACGATTGTTAGTCGCGGCTTCGAGGCGGTCTCGGCGTCGGGCGAACTCAGACGCAGCCACAGGCTGATAGCGAAGGCAATTGGCGCTACAACCACCAGGACGGCCAGTGAGAAGGCGACGCCGAAGGCGATGAGGTAGAACGGGTAGAAGACTCCCGTAGTAACAATACTCCAACCCAAGCAGTCGCCGGTAGCATTCGCTCCGCAATTGAACGTCGCGTAGGTCTGGGGCTCAGTCTTGAACTGCCACAGCATCAGTCCGAGAAAGCCGCTAACGAGCAGCCCGCCAATTGGCAGCAACGCGAGAGGAAAAGTCAGGGCGCGCCCAAGTTTCACTCGGCCGCCTCCAGCATCGCGCCGCCGCTCCGCTCCGCCATGCGGCGCTCGAGTTCGGGACGGAAATGCTTGATCAGGCCCTGAATCGGCCATGCCGCGGCGTCGCCAAGCGCGCAGATGGTGTGGCCTTCGACCTGCTTGGTGACGTCGTAGAGCTTGTCGATCAATTCAGGGCTGCCGTCGCCTTCGCGCAGACGTTCCATGATGCGCCACATCCAGCCGGTGCCTTCGCGGCACGGAGTGCACTGGCCGCAGCTCTCATGCTTGTAGAAATAGCTGATGCGGCTGATCGCGCGGACGATATCGGTCGACTTGTCCATGACGATGACGGCGGCGGTGCCAAGGCCGGAGCCAACCGCCTTCAGCCCGTCGAAGTCCATCGGCGCGTCCATGATCTCGGCCGCTGGCACCAGCGGGACCGAGCTTCCGCCCGGGATCACCGCGAGGAGATTGTCCCACCCGCCACGAATGCCGCCGCAATGGCGGTCGATCAGCTCGCGGAAGGAAATGCTCATGCTCTCCTCGACCACGCACGGCTTTTCGACATGGCCGCTGATCTGGAAAAGCTTGGTGCCCTCGTTCTTCTCGCGTCCGAAGCCGGAGAACCAGGCCGATCCGCGGCGTAGAATGGTCGGGACCACCGCGATCGATTCAACGTTGTTGACCGTCGTCGGGCAGCCGTAGAGGCCGGCACCGGCCGGGAACGGGGGCTTGAGGCGCGGACGGCCCATCTTGCCCTCGAGGCTTTCGAGCATCGCGGTCTCTTCGCCGCAGATGTAGGCACCCGCACCCCGGTGACAGAAGATGTCGAAGTCAAAGCCCGATCCGGCGGCGTTCTTGCCGACCAGGCCGGCGGCATAAGCCTCCGCAATGGCCTTCTCGAGCGCCTGGGCTTCGCGGATATATTCGCCGCGGATGTAGATGTAGCAGGCCCGCGCGCGCATCGCGAAGCTGGCGATCAGCGCGCCTTCGATCAGCTTGTGCGGATCGTGGCGGATGATCTCCCGATCCTTGCAGGATCCGGGCTCGGATTCGTCGGCGTTGATGACGAGGAAGTTGGGTTTGCCGGGCTTGGGCTCCTTAGGCATGAAGCTCCACTTCATGCCGGTCGGGAAGCCCGCTCCGCCGCGCCCGCGCAGGCCCGACGCCTTGACCGCGTCGATAAGCGCGTCGGGGCCGACGGCCATCAGCGCCTTGGTATTGTCCCAGTCACCGCGCGCCTGCGCCGCCTTGAGGTCGGGCGACTGAAAGCCGTAGACGTTGGTGAAGATGCGGTCCTTGTCGGACAGCGGTCCCGTATAGCCCATCTTACAGCGAGCCCTGCGAAAGGAAGTAGACGACGGCGATGACGATTGCCGCCAGCACGGCGAACTTCACGACGCCCGTGATGAAGCGGAACGCGAGAAAGGCGAGCAGCAGCCCGACCACGATGACGACGATGCTCATGCCCCCTCGCCCGCATCGGCCCATTGCGGCCGATAGTCGTAATTGCGCTCGGCCATCTTCTTGAGGCTGGTCGGCCCACCTTCGGGGCAGCTCGTCTGGCGCCCGATCTGCGAACCCGTCCGGACCGGCTTGCCCGCCGCCAGCGCATCGAGAAGCGCGGCGGTGCTTTCCTCGGTCAGATCCTCGAAATTGTCGTCGTTGATCTGGACCATCGGCGCGTTGGCGCAGGCGCCGAGACACTCGACCTCGGTCAGGGTGAACAGCCCGTCGGGCGTCGTGTGGCCCTTCTTCATGCCCTTGGCGTAGCAGGCCTTGAGCACATCGTCGGAGCCGCGCAGCATGCACGGCGTCGTGCCGCAAACCTGCACGTGATACTTTCCGACCGGCACCAGGTTGAACATGGTGTAGAAGCTGGCGACTTCCATCGCGCGGATCGGGGGCAGCCCGCATTCCGCCGCGACGAACTCGATCACCGGGATCGGCAACCAGCCCTGCGTGCCCGTCTCCACGCCGACCTGACGCTGGGCGAGATCGAGCAGCGGGATCACGGCCGAGGCCTTGCGGCCGTCAGGATATTTGCCGAGCGCGCGCGCGGCTTCGGGCGCATGCGCCTTGTCCCAGGTAAACCCGCCCCAGCGCTCGCGCAGCTCGGGGACGTCGGGGGCGAAGTGACGCTCGGCCATTAGCGATCACACTCCCCGAACACGATGTCCATCGCGCCGAGAACGGCGGTCGTATCGGCCAGCATGTGACCCTTCATCATGAAATCCATCGCCTGCAGGTGGCTGAACGCGGTCGGCCTGATCTTGCAGCGGTACGGCTTGTTGCTTCCGTCGCTGACCAGATAGACGCCGAATTCGCCCTTGGGGCTTTCGGTCGCGACATACACTTCGCCCGCGGGCACGTGATAACCTTCGGTGTAGAGCTTGAAGTGGTGGATCAAGGCCTCCATCGAGGTCTTCATCTCCGCGCGCTTGGGCGGGAACACCTTGCGGTCGCTGCTGCCGATCTCGCCCTTGGGCATCTCGTTCAGGCACTGGCGGACGATGCGCCAGCTCTGGCGCACTTCCTCGACTCGGACCATGAAGCGATCGTAGCAGTCGCCGCGCGTCCCGACCGGCACGTCGAACTGCATCCGGTCATAGACCTCATAGGGCTGCGACTTGCGGATGTCCCACGGAATGCCGGAACCGCGGATCATCGGGCCCGAGAAGCCCCAGGCGATCGCGTCTTCCTTGGTCACAGTCGCAATGTCGACGTTGCGCTGCTTGAAGATGCGGTTGTCGGCGACCAGGCTGATCGCGTCCTCGAACAGCTGCAGGCGCTTGTCGAGGAAGGTGCCGATCTCGTCGAACGTCTTGGGCGTGATGTCCTGGTGGACACCGCCGACGCGGAAGTAATTGGCGTGCATCCGCGCGCCCGACACGCTTTCGTAGATCTGCATGAGGTCTTCACGCAGTTCGAACAGCCACAGATTCGGCGTCATCGCGCCCACGTCCATGACGTGGGAGCCAAGGTTGAGCATGTGGTTCTTGATGCGGGTCAGCTCCGCCATCATGACCCGGATATACTGGGCGCGGATCGGCACCTCGAGGCCCATCAGCTTCTCAGCCGCCAGCACGAAGCTGTGCTCCATGCACATCGGCGAGCAGTAATCGAGGCGATCGAAATAAGGGATCGCCTGCGCGTAGGTCTTGTACTCGATCAACTTTTCGGTGCCGCGATGGAGCAGCCCGACGTGCGGGTCGCAGCGCTCGACGATCTCGCCGTCGAGCTCCATGATCAGGCGCAGCACGCCATGCGCGGCCGGATGCTGCGGGCCGAAGTTGATCGTATAATTATTGATCGCCTGGTCGCCCGGCTCCGACTGCACGCCCAGTTCGACGGTGCGCAGCTGCTTCTCGACCTTGCCGGCCTCTAGTTCGGTCGCGGTCGCGACGTCCTGTTCGATTGCCATTACTGCGCCTCCCCGCTGTCGCGGGTTACGTTGGGTCCCTTGGGCAGCGGCTGGTCGATCTCGGTCGTCTTGCCGCCGAGCTGCGCCGCCTTGTCCGCATTTGACTTGCGGGCCTCAGCCGATGCTTCGGCCTTGCCGGCAGTCGCCCGATCTTCATTGTCAGTGTTGTACGGCTTGTCGCCCTTTCGCTCACCCGCACCGGCCGCTGGCACCATCTTGGGCTCTTCCGGCTTGGCGGGCGCCGGCGCAGGCGAAGGCGCGCCGGCTGCCTGCGGCTCGGCCTTCTCATCGCCCGGCAGGCGATATTCCGGCCCATTCCACGGCGTCAGGAAATCGAACGAGCGGAAATCCTGGGCCAAACTCACCGGCTCGTAGACCACGCGCTTTTCGGCTTCCGAATAGCGCATCTCGGTATAGCCGGTCAGCGGGAAGTCCTTGCGCAGCGGATATCCTTCGAACCCATAGTCGGTGAGGATGCGGCGAAGGTCGGCATTGCCCGCAAAGGTCACGCCATAAAGGTCGAACACTTCGCGCTCGAGCCAGCCGGCGACCGGCCACAGGGTGGTGACGGTCGGCACCGGGGTCGTCTCGTCGGTGCGGACCTTGACGCGGATACGGCGGTTCCGGGTCAGCGAGAGAAGGTGGTAATTGACCTCGAAACGCTCAGGGTTCTCGGGATAGTCGACCCCGGCAATTTCCATCAGCTGCTGATATTCGAGGCCCGGCGTGTCGCGCAGCAGGCGGCAGGCATCGGCCACGCCTTCGCGCTGCACGGTCAGCGTGATCTCGTCCGCTGCAAGCTTCTCCTCGAGGATCAACGAGCCGAGCGCTGTGCGCGCAGCCTCGATCACGCCCTCGTCGGAAGCGGTCCTGGGAGCCGAATGGGTCACCGCGCGATCGTCCCCTCGCGGCGGATCTTCCGCTGCAATTGCATGATCCCGTACAGCAGCGCCTCGGCGGTCGGCGGGCAGCCCGGGACATAGATGTCGACGGGCACGATCCGGTCGCAGCCGCGGACGACGCTATAGCTGTAGTGGTAATAGCCGCCGCCATTGGCGCAGCTGCCCATCGAGATGACGTAGCGCGGCTCGGCCATCTGGTCGTAGACGCGGCGCAGCGCCGGCGCCATCTTGTTGCACAGGGTGCCGGCGACGATCATCACATCCGACTGACGCGGCGACGCGCGCGGGGCGACGCCGAAGCGTTCGAGGTCATAGCGTGGCATGTTGACGTGGATCATCTCCACCGCGCAGCAGGCAAGCCCGAAGGTCATCCACCACAGCGACCCCGTTCGGGCCCAGGTGAACAGATCCTCGGCGCTGGTGACCAGGAAGCCTTTTTCGTCAAGGTCCTTGCCCATTTCGGTCAGGCGGGTGTGTTCCGGCGATCCCGGAACCAGGCCATAGGCGCGGGCCAGCTCCTCCTCGGTGGGATAGGGGTTCGCCTTGGGATCGAGCATCACTCCCATTCGAGCGCTCCCTTCTTCCAGGCATAGGCAAGGCCGAGCGCCAGTTCGGCGAGGAACACCATCATCGCGCCCCATCCGAGCCAGCCGGTGTCCTTGAGCGTGACCGCCCACGGGAACAGGAAGGCCGCCTCGAGGTCGAATACGATGAACAGGATCGCGACCAGATAGAAGCGGACGTCGAACTGGCTGCGCGAATCCTCGAACGCGGGGAAGCCGCACTCATATTCTGTCAGCTTCTCGGCATAGGGCTTATCGACGCCGGTGAACCTGGACGCGATGATCGGTGCCACCACGAACAGCCCGCTCAGCCCCAGTGCGACTGCAAGGAACAGCAGGATCGGCAGATATTGAGCGGCGGTTGAGGCCACGAAGAGACTCCGCAAAACAGGCTTGGCGGCCCTCTAGAACAGGGCCGTTGGAGAGACAACCGTTGAACGGCCTCACCCCGGACTTGATCCGGTGTCTAGCCTGCCCCTGGTTGAAACGAGGACCGTGAATGCCGAACCTGGTCCGGCATGGCGAAGGTCAGCTCCGAAGCGCGCTCGCGACCAGCTTGTGGAGGCGGCTGTGGAGGTCACCATTGGCGGCAAGATATTCGCGCCGCTCCATCATCCGGTCCTGACCGCGATAATCGGAGACGAAGCCCCCGGCTTCCTTGACCAGAAGCATACCGGCCGCGCTGTCCCACGGATCGAGGTCGTCTTCCCAGAAACCGTCCATCCGCCCGGCCGCGACCCAGGCGAAATCGAGGCTGGCGGCGCCGAACCGACGGATCCCCGCGACCTCGGGGGCGATCGCATTGTAGATCCTGGTCCACTGCGCCGCGTCAGAGCGGCCGATGTGGGGAATGCCGGTCCCGATCAGCGCTTCGTCGAGGTAGCGGCGGGCCGAGACCCGCAGGCGGCGGTCGTGGAGCCAGCTTCCGCGGCCCTTTTCGGCCCAGAAGGTCTCGTCGGTCAGCGGCTGGTAGACCACCGCATGGGTGATTTCAGGCTGCCCGTTCGGCTTCTTTTCCTCGACCGCGATCGAGATGGCGAAGTGCGGGATGCCGTGCAGGAAGTTGGTAGTCCCATCCAGCGGATCGACGATGAAGCGCGGCTTTGCCGGGTTGCCGGCGATTTCGCCGCCTTCCTCCAGCAGGAAGCTCCAGTCGGGTCGCGCGGCCTTGAGCTCACCGAGGATCGTCTCCTCGGCCTGCTTGTCGGCCATGGTGACGAAATCGCCGGGGCCCTTCTTCGACACCTGCAATTCGCCGACCTCGCCGAAGTCACGGCGGAGCTTGGGGGCGGCCTTTCGGGCGGCCTTCTGCATGACGGCGATCAGGCCGGAGTGGGAAACCATGGACTATCTCCCCCCTCCTGCTGACGGGAGGGGACGGGGGTGGGAATACAGGGGGGCAGGCCAGGCCCGCCCCCAATCCTCCCGCTCGCGGGAGGGGGTACGCTCAGTCCGCGCGGCGGACGTAGGTCTGTTCGTAAACGTCGACGACGATCCGCGTTCCGCTCGAAATGTGCGGCGGGACCATGACGCGCACGCCATTGTCGAGAATCGCGGGCTTGTAGCTGGACGAGGCGGTTTGCCCCTTAACCACTGCATCGGCCTCGACGATCGTGGCTTCGATGGTGTCGGGAAGCTGCACCGAGATGGCGTCTTCCTCGTAAAGCTCCATCACCACGTCCATGCCGTCCTGCAGGAAGGCGGCGGCATCGCCCAGCAGGTCGCGCGGCAGGCTGACCTGGTCGTAGGTTTCCTTGTCCATGAAGACGAGCATGTCGCCTTCGGGATAGAGGAACTGGAAGTCCTTGGTGTCGAGGCGAACGCGCTCGACAGTCTCGGCGGAACGGAAGCGGACATTGTTCTTGCGGCCGTCGCGCAGGTTCTTGAGTTCGACCTGCATGTAGGCGCCGCCCTTGCCGGGCTGGGTGTGCTGGATCTTCACCGCACGCCAGATGCCGCCTTCATATTCGATGATGTTGCCGGGACGAATGTCCACGCCGCTGATCTTCATGGATCCGCTGTTCCGCTTCTACAGGTTGAAAGAGCCCGGCCGAAACCGTGGCCCGCGCCCCTAGCCTCTCTCGCGCGTCCCGGCAAGTTTACGGGGTCCGACCAGCTGAGGATAGGGGTTCACCGGGGCGCCCTGCCACCAGCGTTCCCCCGGCGCCATCCGGTAGATCGCATAATGGAGATGGGGGCCGTCGGGACTGGCGTTCCCGGTCGAGCCGACGGTTCCGATCGGTTCGCCGCGCCTGATCCGCATCCCTTCCCGAAGGCTCGGCGCATAGGCGTCGAGGTGCGCATAATAATGCATCCACGCGCCGTCGGGCGAGCGGACATAGGCGGTGATCCCGCCTCCGCCGTTGCTGTAGAACAGCTTCTCCACGGTGCCGTCACTGGCCGAGACGACCGGCGCGCCGCGCGGGGCCATGATGTCGATCGCATTGTGGACCCGGGCGCCGCCGGCCCGGCTTTGGGTATAGGTGTCGGTCAGTTCGCCGGGCTTGACGCCGACCACCGGCAGGATCAGCCCCGATGGCGCAGTGATCAGCAGCGCCGAGGTCGGCCGGGGCTGCGCCCGAGGAGCGCGTCCGGCCGCATCGACCCCGATCCTGGCGGCCGTCTCGGCGATCAGCGCCCCAGCGCCAGACGGCGGGTCGGGCGTGTCGGTGACGTTGCGCCACCATAGCCACGCCCCGAAGGCCAGCACGGCGAACACCACCGCATTGCCAAGGACGCTGAAGGAACGGCTCCTCACCTTCGCCTCACCCCTGGAAAATCGCCGTGAAGCCCGGCTTCATCATGCGCGACAGCCTGATCACGTCCCAGTTGGACATGCGGATGCAACCATGGCTCTCGGCGCGGCCGATCGTCTCGGGCGCGGGCGTTCCGTGAATGCCGTAATGCTCCTTGGTCAGGTCGAGCCAGGCTACACCAACCGGCCCGTTCGGCCCCGGCGGCAGCATCTTGTCGTCGCCGCCCTTGTCCTTGGCATCCCAGAACAGGTCCGGCTGATAGTGGAAGGGCGGATTGAAGGCGAAGGTCGGCACCTTCCACTTGCCCAGCGGGAGCGGGTCATGGGTCGATCCCATGGTTACCGGGAACTGCGCCACCAGCTTGCCGCTGCTGTCGCTGAGCTTGGGCGGGGCGCCACGGTTCTTCTCGCTGCTGTAGGGGCCCGCAGGGACCTCGCCCGCGTAGACGCGAAGCACGCCCTCGCTCTTGTCGACCACCACGAAATCGCCGCGCGGCTGACTGGGGTCGATATTGTAAAGCCCGAGGAGCTGCGACTGTTTGTCGTCGATCGCGCCGGCATAGTCGCGTGACGCAGGCAGGATGTTGGGCAGCCGCAGCACTGCGCCGGCGCCGATCGTTTTGTCGGGACCGTTCAGCGCCACAATCGTCGCGGGCGTGGTGTGAAAGCGCTCGGCAAGCTTTTCGAGCATGTTGCGATAGTTGAGGCCGTCTAGCTTGGCCTGATCCTCCGGCTCCTTGGGGAAGGGATAGGTAAAGGGGCCGCCAATGTCCGTGTCGGTCAGCTGAAGCATTCGGGTCGAAGGCCGTTCGTCCTGCCGCAGCGCAGCGCGCGTCGGCCCGTCGAGTTCGCCGGTAATCTGAAGCCCGCGGCTCTGCTGAAAACCGCGCAGGGCCTGGCCGAATACCATACCCTTCTTGCCGTCGATCACGCCGCTCGGGAAACCGGCGGCGTCGAGCAGGACCTGCGCATGGAACACGGTGCCGTCGATCGGCGAGCCGGGCGTGCCGGGCGGCACCCAGGGTCCGGCGACAGTTTCGGCAGCGGCGGGCGCTGCGGGGCGTTGCTGGGCGATCGCGTGGCCGCCGGCAACGATGCCTGCGGTCGCGGCGAGAAGAAGAACGGCTTTACGCATCACTAAACATCCCTCGGGAAGGTCTCGATTACCTGCCGTAACGACCGACGCGCGGCTTATTTCCAGCAAAGAAGGCGCGAAACGCTTCGCCGTCTTCCTACGTTGACGTACGATGCCACGCGCCATTCTTTTCGACGTCGACGGTACCCTCGTCGACTCCAACCAGTTCCATGTGCTTGCCTGGGCGGAGGCGTTTCGCGCGGCCGGGCACGACTTTCGCCTGGCGGCACTTCACGTGCAGATCGGAAAGGGTGCGGACAACTTCGTCCGGGCGCTGCTGCCCGACGCGACGGACGCTGAAGTCGATGAACTTGGCGATGCGCACGGCCGGCTGTTCAAGCAGCACTATCTGCGCCGGGTGAAACCCTTTCCCCATGCCCGCGAACTTCTCCAACGGTGCAAGGACGAAGGGATGAAGGTCATGCTCGCCACCTCGGCCGGGGGCGAGGAACTTCAGCATCATCTTGACCGGATCGGCGCGCGTGACCTGGTGGATGGTTATACCAGTGCCGACGACGTCGGCCGCTCCAAGCCCTGCCCCGACGTCTTCACGACCGCGGCACGGAAAGCCGGAGCCGCGCCTGACGAAGCGCTTGCGGTCGGCGACACGCCCTACGACATCGAGGCAGCCTGCGCCGCTGGCATACGCACCGTTGCGGTCCGCTCAGGCCTCTTCAGTGACGAGGAACTCGTCGGGGCTGCCGCGATCTACGACGATGTGGCGGACCTGCTGGCCCGCTTCGACGACAGTCCGCTCAGCCGCGCTTGAGCAGTGGCTGGAAGGCGGCGACCACCGCCGCAGGATCGGCCGCGTTCCAGACCGAGCCGCAGACAGCAAGGAAGTCCGCCCCTGCTTCGACGAGCCCACGCCCATTGTCGGGCGTGATCCCGCCGATCGCGACGCTCGGCAGCTCGAACAGGGTGGCCCACCAGCCGAGGATGCCGAGTTCCGGGACGTGCTTCACCGGCTTGGTCGTGGTCGGAAAAAAGGCGCCGAACGCAACATAATCGGCGCCGGCTTCGCCCGCTTCCATCGCGAGATGGCGGCTGTCGTGGCAGGTCACCCCGATCTGTGCCGTCGGCCCGAGCAACGCGCGTGCCTCGCGCGGATCGCCGTCATCCTGGCCAAGATGTACGCCGTCTGCGCCAATCCGCTTGGCGAGGCTCATGTCGTCATTGACGATGAAGGCGACTTCCCGCTCGGCGCAGATGCCCTGCAGCGGTTCGGCGAGCCGGGCGAGCTGGTGCTGGTCGACACCCTTTACCCGCAACTGGAAAGCCGACACCGGTCCGCCATCCAGCGCCGCGCGGAGGCGATCGGGGAAGTCTCCCCCGACGTCCTGCGGGCTGATCAGGTAGAGTGCGGCATCGCCCCTGCCCTGCGGCTCGAAGCGGTCGCTGAAGCCGGTGATCGAAAGTTCGGGCTCTTCATTCATCATGGGACGACGCCCTAGCGCCTCGCTCCGGCGGCGAACAGGGCCGCGGCGATCAGCCAGAACAGGCCGAAGAAGGCGCTGAAGATCGCGCCGCGCGGATCCATTCCGTAACCGCCCAGCCCCACGACCACTTGCAGCACCGCGCAGGCGAGCGTCACCTTGACCATTGCGGCTGCCCGATAACGGACCATCAACGTCCCTCCGACCGCCACCGCAAGAACGCCAAGAAACAGCAGATTATAGGGGTTGTCGTCGCCGATCATGCCGACCGCCAGATTGACCCAGATGGTCAGGAAACAGGTTACCGCCATGACCACCCCGCCAAGCCGGACGAAGACATTGCCCGAAAGCCGCGCGAGAAACTCTATCCCCGCGCCCACCGTCCCAAGCATCACCGCAGCAAGCACGAAGTCGCTCGCGGTCCACGGAAATCGCAGGATGGCCGGAAGCGCCAGCAAGATGGCGATCAGCCCCCATCCGGCAATGCGCCAAGGCGTAATGAGGCGGCGGGGCATGGAAGCGGTCATCTCGGTCATCGTTGTTCATCCTGTGACTGATTGTCTCGATGCTTGTCACGCTGGCCCTTCCTCTGGTGAAAGGCATGATCGGGAGATGAGCGTTTGCTGAGCGGGATGAGCAATGGCGTGCTGGAGTTCGAAGGCTTCCGACTGGAGCCCGCAGAGCGCCGCCTGACCCGCGATGGCGCTGTCGTCGACATCAGCGGCCGCTACCTCGATGCACTTCTCCTGCTGGCGCGCCGTCCGGGTGAGCTCGTCACCAAGGACAGGTTCATGGCCGAGGTCTGGCGCGGTGTGCCGGTGACCGACGAAGCGCTGACCCAATGCATTCGAAGCCTGCGCCGCGCACTCGGCGACGAGGCGTCACGGCCGCGCTTCATCGAGACGGTCCCGCGCCATGGCTATCGCTTCGTTGCCGACGTGCAGGCGTTGGTTCCGGGGCACGCCGCAACGGCCCCTACTGCGGCGCCGGCATGCGACCCGTCGGCGCTGTTCCCGGATAGCCCCTCCACTCAAACCAGTCCCGTAAGCCCTCCATCGTCGCACAGCTCAGCAAAGTTGAAAGATGAATCGCCTTTGAACTCGTGGTCGGGGAGGTCGCAGTGGTTGCTGATAGCGGCGGCGGGATTGGTTGGCGGCGCGGGGGCCGGGCTGGTCGGCGGAATTGCCTATGGAATGCTGGCGGCGACCGATCCGCCGTCCGGGACTGGGGCGATCTCGATCCTCCTCGTGATGACCTGCCTGTGCGTGCTGATCGGCCTGCTCGGAGGATTGGCGGTCGGTAGCGGCGCGGCGCTCGGGCGGGTGGTCGCGCGCGGCCGGCTGTTCCCGCTGATGGCCGGCGGGGCATTCGGCGGGTTGATGGTCGGTGCCCTCGGACGCCTGATCGGCCTCGACGCCTTCTCGCTGCTGATCGGTACTCGCCCCCTTGCCATCACCGGTGGCAGCGAAGGGCTGATCATCGGCGCGATCGCCGGCGTGGCACTGTGGCTGGTGGAGCGCGACCGGAGCGGACCCACTCCAGCGCTTGTCGGCCGCGGTGCGCTGCTTGGCGCAATCGCAGGCCTGCTGGTGACGCTTGGCGGCGGCAGGCTGATGGCCGGAAGCCTGGCCGGACTGGCGGCGACCCACCCCGACGCTCCGCTCGCCCGCCTCCTCGGCGGGACGTCACCGCTGTTGGTGGTGGGAGCCGGGGCGGTAGAGGGGGCGATCTTCATCGCCGCCCTCACCCTTGCCTTCGCGCTGGTGCTGCGGGGTCGCTTCGCGGCTTAGCGGACGTTTACGCCACCGAGGCGGCGTGGATCTCGTTGATCGCGGTGCCCAGCGTCTGGTCGAATTCCTCGTCGGACTGCTGATGGCGAAGGTCGCTCAACAGCGCACGGCTGAAGCTCGCAATCATTCCGGGGTTCCTGGCGAGCTGCTCGCAAGCCTCCGAGCGGCTGAAGCCACCCGACAGCGCCACGACGCGCAGCACGCGCGGATGGTTGGTCAGCGGCCCGAACAGGCCGGCCTCGGCCGGGATCGAAAGTTTGAGCATGACCTGCTCGCCTTCGGGCAGGCGGTCGAGGTGGCGGAGGATCTCGTCCCGCAGAAGCGCGTCCGAAGAACCGCGGTCGGCGCTCTTGATGTTCACCTCGGGCTCGATGATCGGCATCAGGCCGTGCCGGATGACCTGGATCGCAACCTCGAACTGCTGACCGACTACGGCTGAAATGCCGGCTTCGTTGGCCTGGTTGATGACCGAGCGCTCCTTGGTCCCGAACACGCCGAGGCCCTTGGCGCGGGTCAGCAGCTCGTCGAGCCCGCCGATCGGCTTCATCAGCTGGACCCCATCGCGTTCTTCCTCGAGGCCCTTGTCGATCTTGATGAACGGCACGATGCCCCGCTCGATCAGCGCCGCGGGAGTTGGCTTGCCGTCGACTTCGCCGTCCATGGTCTTTTCGAACAGGATCGCGCCGATCACCTTTTCACCCGAAAAGCAGGGCGAGGTGATGATCCGGCTGCGCATCTGGTGGATGAGGCCGAACATTTCCTCATCGTTCGAATAAGCGTGTTCTTCGACGCCGTAGCCCTGGAGCGCCTTGGGCGTGGAACCACCAGACTGGTCGAGCGCGGCGATGAAACCTTGGCCCGCGGCAATCTTCGCCCGCATCTCTTCGCTCGTCATGACGCTCCCTTGAACCTGCTGCATACGTATGCGGCGGGCTCTAACCGGGCATCAGGCCAGGCGCAACAAAGCTAGGCGCTTAGCGCGGCGACCCCGGGCAGTTCGCGGCCTTCCATCCATTCGAGGAAGGCACCGCCGGCGGTCGAGACGAAGGTGAAGTCCCCCGCCACGCCGGCATGGTTGAGTGCGGCCACGGTGTCGCCGCCGCCGGCGACCGAGACCAGGCTGCCGTCGACCGTCAGCGCTGCGGCGATCCGCGCGAGCGCGACGGTGGCGGTATCGAACGGCGGGGTTTCGAACGCGCCGAGCGGACCGTTCCAGACCAGGGTCCGACAGGTCTTGAGCGCGTCACCGAGCGCTTCGACCGCCGACGGGCCGACGTCGAGGATCATCTCGTCCGCGGCGACTTCGTGGACGTTGACGGTGCGCAAGCTCGGCGGATTGGCGGCGAACTCCTTCGCGACCATTACGTCGTAAGGCAGGTGGACGGTGCAGTTCGCTTTGTCGGCGGCTTCGAGGATGGCCTCGGCCTGGCCGGTGAGCTCATGCTCGCACAGCGACTTGCCGACATTAACCCCGCGCGCGGCGAGAAAGGTGTTGGCCATCCCGCCGCCGATGATCAGGTGGTCGACCTTGCCGACCAGGTGCAGCAGCACGGCGAGCTTGGTCGAAACCTTGGCTCCGCCGACCACCGCGGCGACCGGACGCTCTGGCGAGCCGAGCGCTGCCTCAAGCGCCTTCAGCTCCGCCTCCATGGCCCGCCCGGCGAAGCTCGGCAGCAGGTGCGCGACCCCTTCGGTGGAGCTGTGCGCGCGATGCGCGGCGGAAAAGGCATCGTTGACGTAAAAATCGCCAAGCGCTGCGATGCCGCGGCTGAGCTCGGGATCGTTCTTTTCCTCACCCGCATGGAACCGCGTATTCTCGAGCACCGCGACCGAACCCGGGGTCATGGTCGAGATCGCCCGCGCCGCATGCTCGCCCTGGCAATCCTCAACAAATCGGACCGAACGGCCGGTGAGATCGGCCAGCGGCTTGACCAGCAGCGCGGTCGACATGTCCGGGCGCGACTGACCCTTCGGCCGCCCGAAGTGGCTGAGCAGCAGCACGATCGCGCCGCGGTCCGACAGTTCGAGGATCGTAGGCAACGCCGCCGTGAGCCGCGTCGCGTCCGACACGGCTCCGTCCTGCATCGGCACATTGAGGTCGACACGGACGAGGACGCGTTTGCCGGTCAGCTCGGAAGGGAGGTCGTCGAGAGTCTGGAAAGAAGGCAAATCGCAATCCTTACGTTCGTTCGTGCTGAGCGAAGTCGAAGCACGTCAGCGCGAGCGCCCTTCGACTTCGCTCAGGGCGAACGACTTCAGTCTCTGGCCTCAGGCGAGCTTGGCAATGGCGCCGGCGGTATCGACCATGCGGTTCGAGAAGCCCCATTCATTGTCGTACCAGCTGACCACGCGGACCAGCTTGCCTTCGAGAACGGCCGTTTCGAGGCTGTCGACGGTCGAACTGGCGGGCGAATGGTTGAGGTCGATCGAGACCAGGGGATCGGTCGAATAATCGAGGATGCCGGCGAGCGGACCGCTTTCCGCGGCGGCCTTGAGCAGGCCGTTCACCTCGTCGAGCGTGGTGTCGCGCTTGGGCACGAACGTGAGGTCGACCATCGACACGTTCGGGGTCGGCACGCGCACGGCCGAGCCGTCGAGCTTGCCCTTCAGTTCCGGAAGCACTTCGCCGACCGCGCGGGCAGCGCCGGTGGTGGTCGGGATCATGCTCATGCCGGCAGCGCGCGCACGGCGCATGTCGGTGTGGATCTGGTCGAGGATCTTCTGATCGTTGGTGTAGGCGTGGATCGTGGTCATCAGCCCGCGCTCGATTCCGATCGCGTCGTTCAGCACCTTGGCGACCGGCGCCAGGCAGTTGGTGGTGCAGCTGGCGTTAGAAACGATCTTGTGGTCGGCGGTCAGCTTGTCGTGGTTGACGCCATAGACGACGGTCAGGTCGACGCCCTTGGCCGGGGCCGAGATGAGCACCCGCTTGGCACCCGCCGCGAGGTGCTTCTCGCCGCCCGCCTTGTCGGTGAAGAAGCCGGTGCATTCGAGGGCGATCTCGACGCCATGCTCCGCGTGCGGCAGGTTGGCCGGATCGCGCTCGGCGGTGACCGCGATACGCTTGCCGTTGACGATGATGGCATCGCCCTCGGCCTTCACCTCGCCGGGGAACTTGCCGTGGACGCTGTCGCGCTGGAACAGCCAGGCGTTGCTCTTGGCGTCGGCGAGATCGTTGATCGCGACCAGTTCGAGCCCGCAGTCCGGACGCTCCAGGATAGCCCGCGCGACAAGGCGGCCGATCCGCCCGAACCCGTTGATGGCGACTTTGGTCATCGTATCTCTTCTCCCAGTCTCGTTCGGGCTGAGCGACGTCGAACCCGGTTCTTGTGTTCGCGCCTGCGCCCTTCCACTTCGCTCAGGGCGAACGAGGGCTTGGCGCGTGGTTAACTTGGATGCGCTTCGGTTTCGGCCAGTGCAGCAGGTTCAGTTGCGCCAGGCTGGACGTGCCCAAGATCCAGCAAGCGCGCCAGCACCTTCGGCACGATCTTGTCGACCGTCAGCCCGAAATGATCGTAGAGGTCCTTGGCCGGGGCGCTCGCACCGAAGCCATCGAGGCCGAAGCGAAGCCCCTGCACCATCGTCAGGCGTTCCCAGCCAAAGGTCGTGCCCGCCTCGATCGATACGCGCAGGACCTCTTCGGGCGCCGCGCTCGGCAGTACGCTTTCGCGATAGGCTTCGTCCTGCGCTTCGAACCGGCGCCAGTTGGGCAGGCTCACGACGCGGGTCGCGACGCCCTCCCCATCCAGCCGCTCGGCGACATCGAGCGCCAGCTCGACCTCGGACCCGGTGGCGATCAGGATGACCTTCGGGTCGGCCGCGTCGCGAACGACATAGCCGCCGCGGGCGGATAGATTTTCGTTCGCCTTGTCGGTCCGCACAGGGCGCAGATTCTGGCGCGACAGGCACAGCACCGACGGCCCCTCGTGCTTCAGCGCATCGGCCCAGGCTTCGGCGGTCTCGACCGCATCCGCCGGGCGCCACACCTCGAGGTTCGGGATCAGGCGCAGGCTCTGGATATGCTCGACCGGCTGGTGGGTCGGTCCGTCTTCGCCGAGCCCGATCGAATCGTGGGTCATGACATAGACCACGCGGGCGTTCTGCAGCGCCGACAGGCGAATCGCGGCGCGGCAATAGTCGGAAAAGACGAGGAAAGTGCCCCCATAGGCAATGACGCCGCCGTGCAGCGCCATGCCGTTCATCGCCGCGGCCATGCCGAATTCGCGGATGCCGTAATAGACGTAGCGACCGCCATAGTCGTCGGCGGTCAGCGGTCCGGTCGACTTGGTCTTGGTGTTGTTGGATCCCGTAAGGTCGGCCGACCCGCCGATCGTTGCCGGCACCGCCACGTTGATGACCTCAAGCGCCATCTCGCTCGCCTTCCGGGTCGCGACCGTCGGCGGATTGTCGAGCAGCGCGTCGAGATAGGGCTGGAGCCAGCGCTCGTCGGCTTCGCCGGCCATCCGGCGGCGGAAGTCGTCGGCCTTGCCGCTCTTGGCGAGCCGCCTTTCCCATGCCGCGCGGTCGGCCGCGCCGCGGCCGCCGGCCTTGAGCCACGCTTCGCGCACATCTGCCGGAATGCTGAATTCCTGCGGGTCGAGACCAAGCTCCTTGCGCGCGGCCTCCACTTCGGACTTGCCGAGCGCAGCGCCATGTGTCGCCGACGTGCCCTGCTTGTTGGGCGCACCGTAGCCGATGACGGTCTTGCAGCGGATCAGGCTGGGGCGCGGGTCGGCGATCGCCTTTTCGAGCGCCTGGCAGACCTTTCCCGCGTCGAGGCCGTCGCATTCGACCGTGTGCCAGCCGCTCGCCGCGTGGCGGGCCATCACGTCTTCGGAGCGCGACAAGTCGGTCGACCCGTCGATGGTGATCTTGTTGTCGTCCCACAGCACGATCAGCCGCCCGAGCTTCAGGTGCCCGGCAAGGCCAACCGCCTCGTGATTGATGCCTTCCATCAGGCAGCCGTCGCCCGCGATCACATAGGTGCGATGATCGACCAGGTCGTCGCCATAGACGGCGTTCAGGTGCCGCTCGGCGATCGCCATGCCGACCGCGGTGGCAAGGCCCTGGCCGAGCGGACCGGTGGTGGTCTCGATCCCCGCCAGCTCGAAATTCTCGGGGTGGCCCGCGCACGGGCTGTGCAGCTGCCGGAAGTTCTTGATGTCGTCGAGCGTCGGCCGGTCGTAGCCGGTCAGGTGCAGCAGCGCGTAGATCAGCATCGAACCATGCCCGGCCGACAGCACGAAGCGGTCGCGGTCCGGCCATTTGGGATCGGCCGGATCGAACTTAAGGACCTTGGTGAAGAGCGCCGTAGCGGCGTCCGCCATGCCCATCGGCATGCCCGGGTGACCGGAATTGGCGGCTTCGACCGCGTCCATGGCCAGCGCCCGGATGGCATTGGCAAGACGGCGCTGGGTCGGCTGCATGAGGTCTCCGCTGTCGTGACGGCACCGAACCGGAGTCGGCTCGCCGGTAGTGCGGCCCCTTTGGGCGGTGAGCCGTTGAGCGTCAACACCTGCACCGCTTGGCAGGGGGTTTGAAGAGGCATACTTCAGACCCATGACACAGGAAGCATTGGAATTGGCGCTGACCCGGGCCGAGCGCGCCCTCGCCCGGGTGGAACGGGTGGCCGAACAGGTGAGCCACCGCGGCGATGGGGAGGAACAGCTCCGCCAGCGGGTCCGCGCGGCGATCGCCGATCTGGACCAGATCATCAGCAAGGTGGAAGCCTGACGAATGGCCGAAGTCGACATCGAAATCGCCGGCCGCCGCTATAAGGTCGCCTGCCGCGACGGCGAGGAGCAGAACCTCCGTCACGCCGCCGAAATGGTGGACGCCAAGAGCCGCGAGGCACTGGCCGGGCTTGGCGCCCTGTCCGAGGGCCGCACGCTGCTGTTCGCCTCGCTGCTGCTGGCAGACCAGTTGATCGAGAAGCGTGGCGTAGTGACCCCTCCGCCGCCGATGCCGCCCGACCCGCAGGTCGTGCGCCGGGTCGATGCACTCGCCGAACGTCTCGAACGGCTGGCCGGCTACCTTGAGAAAGAAGCGGTTCGCGCCTAGATAGGTCGGTGACGGGTACTGCCTGGCACGCGCCTCATGAAATCCCTGAGGCTATTCCCGATCCATGGGGGCTGTCCCTGGCTGAGCCCTGGCTTGGCACACATGGTCCCCACCTGACGTTACAGGCGTCAGAGGATTACAAGGCTCCGACCTATGGTGGTCCCGTCACCCTTCCCTTTCCCGAGTGATAAGCCGGCACTCCGCACCGAGATGCGGGCGAGGCGCCGCGCCTATGCCGCAAGCCTTGCGCCCGCCACCCGCCTCGCGCTGGAGGCGGAGCTTGCGGCGGCACTTGAACCACTGCTGTTCGCGGCGCGGATAGTCGCCGCCTATCAGCCGATGAAGGATGAGATCAGCCCGCTCGGCGCGCTCGAACGGGCACGGGCGCTCGGCAAGGAGACCGCCCTTCCCGCCTTTGCCGCGCGCGATTCCCGGATGACCTTCCGCGCCGGGGCAGCGACCGAGCCGGGCCCCTGGGGTCTTCTCCAGCCGCCCTCGTCGTCGCCGCCGGTTGTCCCCGACCTCATCCTCGTTCCTCTGGTCGCCTGCGATCTTGCCGGAAATCGCATCGGCATGGGCCAGGGGCATTACGACCGCGCGCTCGAAGGGCTACGGGTGAAAGCCCGGCTGGTCGGAACAGGCTGGGACATGCAATTGCTCGATGGTTCGATCGCGGCCGATCCGTGGGACCAGACGCTCGACGCCTTCGCTTCGCCGGCGGGCCTCAAGGAGTTCAAAGACCAGTGAACCAGGAAGAACAACCGCGCGCCCGGCCGACTGCCGGCGTGTTCATGATCATCGGCATCATCATCGTCTGGGCGGTGCTGATCGTGTCGCTCGCGGATACGGTAAGCCGCTGGCCAGCTTTGGTTCAGCTGCCTTTCTATATTGCCGCGGGTATCGTCTGGATCCTCCCGCTGCGCCCTATCCTGCGCTGGAGTGAAACGGGGCGCTGGCGGGCAGAACCGCCGCAAACTTGAAATTCGCGACTGCTTTAGCTACCTGATACACTTCTCCATGACCGCTTCGATCCTCCCTTCGCGCCGGCCCGGCCCGGTCCAGCAGACGCTGAGCCTGCTCAGCGCCCGTCCGCTCGAGAGCGCGGGCGCTGGCGTGCTGGCACTTGCCGCCTGCCTGTCGGTCGCGGCCTTCGCCACTGGGCATGGAACAGCCCCTGCACAGCCCGAGGCGGCCGAAACAGCGCCGGCAGCGCCTTCGGTGCAGGACATGACTCCCTTCGCGGTGCGCCGGATCGACCCCACCGAGGCGCAGAAGCTGAATGCGGCGGTGCCGCTCGCCAATGGGCCCAATCCCGCCGCAGCGCCCTTCGTGCTGAAGGCTGACAGCAAGACCTACGGCCGGGCGCTCGAATGCCTGACGCAGGCGATCTATTACGAAGCCGCCCGCGAGCCGGAAGAAGGCCAGCGCGCCGTCGCGCAGGTCGTCCTGAACCGGATGCGCCATCCTGCCTATCCGGCTAGTGTCTGCGCGGTTGTCTACCAGGGTGCCGAGCGGCCGACGGGCTGCCAGTTCAGCTTCACCTGCGACGGGTCGCTCGCCCGGGCGCCGATGCGCGATTACTGGGACCGTGCTCGCCGCATCGCCGACGAGGCGCTGAAGGGCCATGTCGCCGCGTCGGTCGGCAACGCCACCCACTATCATGCCGATTATGTCGCCCCCTACTGGGCCCCGACGCTGACCAAGAGCGCGGTGATCGGCGCGCACATCTTCTATCGCTGGCGCGGCGATTGGGGGCAGCCTGCCGCTTTCACGCAGAAGTGGGTAAAGCGCGAGAGCGATCCGGCCTTCCTGCGCAGCGCAGCGCTGGCCGCCGAGGCGCGCTATGCGGCGATGGCACCCGTGGGCGAGGTCGTGACCACGATCGAGGAAGCGCGGGCCAAGCTGCCGCCCGAACTGGCCAGACTGGTCGAGCCGGAGATTGCTGCCGGCGGCGGCAAGCGGGTCGCGCTGCGCCTCGAGGCTCGCCGCAAGGTCGAGGAAGCGACGCGCGATCCCAAGCCGGTGGCGAGCGGGTCGAGCAGCCTCAACTGGGGTTTGACTGGGTCGCCTGCGGGCGAGGCCGAGCAGGCACCGCTTGGTCGAAAGCCAGCGGCCACGACGACCGCGGTCGCGGCTGGCGGAGCCGCTCCGAGCGGCGCTGAATAAGCCGCCCTTCGAGGGGCAGCCTGGCGGCAATGCCGCACTTCCAGCGATGACGGGAAATGGCGCGAGTGACGGGGCTCGAACCCGCGACCTCCGGCGTGACAGGCCGGCGCTCTAACCAACTGAGCTACACCCGCGTTTGGTGTGGGCGGCCAACTAGGTGACCCTTGCCGAGGCGTCAACCGCTTATCGCACCACGCCCCGGACTTTCGTCGTCAGGCGGCCGGCGATCCGGCCGATTGCTCCTCTTCTTCCTCCTCGCCGGCATGGGTCAGCGTGCCCTGTTCGAAGAGGAATCCCGCGATGTCTGGCGTGCCAGCGGCGGCGAAGACAGTCTTGAGGATGATCAGCAGCGGAATGGCGAGAAGCGCGCCCGTCGTGCCCCACACCCACGCCCAGAAGCTCAGCGAGAGGAGGATCAGCAGCGGATTGATCCGCACGCGCTTGCCGACGACCATAGGGGTGATGGCGTTCGCCTCGACCATGTGCATCCCGATGAAGATCACCGGGGGCAGAAGCGCGGTCCACGGATCGGGAAAGCTGATGAGGCCGCCGAGCGCCAGCAGTAGCGCCGACGCGATGGGCCCGAGATAGGGAATATAGTTCAGAACCGCGACGATGCCGCCCCACATCAGCGGCGAGTCCATGCCCAGCCACCACAGGATCCCGGCGACCAGCGCGCCCAGCGTCACGTTGATGAAGGTGATGGTGCCAAGATAGGTCGAGGTCGCGGCCACCACTTGCTGGATGACGCGGGCCGTGGTCAACGCGCCCTCAAAGCTGCCGCGGCTGGTGATCGTCTGCTTGCGCATCGCGGTCCAGCCCGACAGGAAGAAGAAGATCACCAGCAACGCGAAGAACAGCTGGATCAGCGCGTGGGGAGCGCTGCTGGTCAGGAGGTCGAGCATCGAATTGGGCGTTTCGAGCTGGACCGTCCGGTTGCCGCCCGTGCCCGCGGAGGGCAGCTGACGAAGGATCCGGTCGACGAACCGCTCGAGGTCCTTGACCAGGTCGAGCAGCGGCTGGAGCGCGGTGCGGACGCGGCCGATCCGTTCGGGCAGCAAGGCCACCCAGTCGATCGCCGGGATGACGATCGACAGCAGCGCGAAGGCCATTACCCCGAGGAACAGGAGGACGCAGGAGAAGGCGGCCGCCGCCGACGGAAGCCCGCGCCGTTCGAACCATTCGAGCATCGGCACCAGCGCGATGGCGATGACCAGCGCGGCGGTGACGGGAAGGAAGAATTCGGCCCCGGCGCGAAGCGCGAAGGGAATGGCGAAGATCAGGCCGATGCCGGCGATCAGGGTCAGGGACGCCAGCAGGCGATCGCGCTTGATGGTGATCGTCTCGGCAAGAAGCGCCGCTTCCTCCTCATGCGTGTCGGGGCGAGAAGCGGGTGCGTCCATGCCTTATCCTAGTCGCCGGCCACCGGCTTGCCCAGCACCCACACCCGCCGCATCGAGGTGCGGGCGGAGCCGCCCGCTCGCGGCGAGAAAGAACATCCGAAAGTCGCTGCGCAGGCTCCACCACGGATAGGTAAAGGTCGCCGGCCGGTTCTTCTCGACGAAGAAATGGGCGAACCAGGCGAAACCATAACCCGCGAGCGGCATGACGAGGAGCCACCACCAGTTGCCCGTCACGGCCAGCGCCGCCGCTGCCGCGATCACCAGCACAGTTCCGGCATAATGGAGGGCGCGGGTGCGGGTGCCGGCATGCTCCCTCAGATAGTGGAGCCAGAAGTCCTCGAACCGGGTGTAGATGCGCTCCGCCATGGCCCGAGCCTAACCCGCGGCCTTGCCGGTCTCAAGCGGGGCGCCCTCCCCCGTCACGCGGTCGAGGGCGAGGCCCGCGGTGAGGCCGTGGACCAGCGTCGAGAGGAGGATGGTGGCGGCAATCGTCGCCCACAGCTCATATTCGTTGGTGAGCTCCACGTGATGGCCGGCGTAGGCCAGATAATAGATCGAGCCGATTCCGCGCACGCCGTAGAAGGCGACCACTGCCCGGTCGCGCCCCTTGAGCGTGCTGCCGGCGAGCGACAGCCAGCCGATCGCGGGGCGAATCAGCAGGATCAGCGCGGCCGCGATCAGTCCGGTCACGAGCGTGAAGTGCGGCCAAAGCACGGGCAGCACCGCGCCGAGGCCGACCAGCAACAGCGCCGTCAGGGCGTGTTCGAGCGATTCGGAAAAGTCGTGCAGCCGCTTGTGGAAGTCGTGCTGGCTTTCCGACCGCCGCAGCGTCAGGCCGGCGACGAAGGACGCGATGAAGCCATAGCCTTCGACCAGCTCGGTCGCGCCATAGGCGAGGAGGACGCCGGCAAAGGCGATGACCCCGCTTTCGGTGCGCGACAGGGCGTTTTCGCGCGGCCAGTCGAACAGGAGCTTGCCGAGCAGCCAGCCGATCGCCGTGCCCGACAATCCCCCGACGATGACCCGGTAGAGGAGGTCGCGCCACAGCCAGTCTCCGGCGAGGTCCCAGGTAAGCGCCCCGGCGCTTGCGACCATGATCCCGAGGTGGACGAAGGGAAAGGCGAGGCCGTCGTTGAGGCCCGCTTCGGTGGTAAGGGTATAGCGAACCGGATGCTCGCCCCCTTCCTGCGGCGGCCCCACCGCGACGTCCGCGGCAAGCACCGGGTCGGTGGGCGCGAGAATGGCGCCAAGCAGCAGCGCACCCGCCAGGGTCATCCCCGCGACGAGCCAGCCGAACAGGGCAAGCGCCCCGATCGAGAGCGGCATGGCGATGGCCAGCAGGCGGATGGTCGGTACCCATAGCGCGCGCCCGGCCAGCCGGTCGATGCGCAGACCGGTGCCAAATAGGCCGACGATGACGCAGAGTTCGGCGACGAGCTCCCACAGCTTGGGCCGGTTTACCGGATCGAGCCATTGCGCCGTCTGCGGAAAGGGGAGGAAGGCGATAAAGCCGAGCAGGATCAGCAGCGCCGAGGCCGCCGGTTCCCGCCCCGAGACGAAGCGGGGGAGCCAGTAGGCGATGAGGATCGCCAGCCCGATGGCGGCAAGGGCGATGTGGTAGGCTTCAAAACCGAACATCAGCGGGTAATGCGTGAGCGCGAGCGATGGGGCCGGGGTTACGAAGTTGTCGAAGTTGACGCGGTCGCGGCCTTCAGCTGATCGGCGTGAGATCGCCGGTAGAGGCCAGCAGTCGGCGGACCGGTCCGACCCACATCTACAGAGAACCTCAAGCGAACCATCGGGGTTCGTTTAGATCAGGTGAAATCCTACATGGCAAGCCGCGGGCGCGTTTCGGCGGCGACGTGTGCCCTGACCCGCAGGGATTGGGTGTGACGCGGGCCGTCCCCGCGCAACGCAGGGCGAAGGCTTCAATCGCTGGAGAATGGTGCCCCCGGTCCGACTCGAACGGACACGTCTCTCGACAACCGATTTTGAGTCGGTCGCGTCTACCATTCCGCCACGGGGGCAGTGCGGTGCGGCTTAAGGGAAGGGCCGCCGAGGGGCAAGGTCGATGCCTTGGCCGCACGCGAGCCCGAATCAAAACGGAGGGAAAGGCGAACCCTCCCCTCCGTCCTGATTGCGTCAGGCGACCTGCAGGAGCGCCGGAGCGCGGCGCTGGCGGCGCATGGCCACGCCAATTCCGCCAAAGCCCAGCAGCATCAGTGCCCACGTGCCGGGTTCAGGCACGGCAGCAGCAGCCGCGAAATTGTAGCCGAGCGCAGCGCGGCGATCGCTGGTGGACAGCGACAGGTTGTCGGCGATGGCATTGAAGTCCGCACCGGCCCCGCTGCCGTTGCCGACACCGATGCCAAGCGTCGTCCCGCCGAGGAAATCGCCCCAGTCGGCCAGCGTCTTCATGATGTAGCTGCCCGTTCCGATACCGCCGGTGCCATCGAAGCCCTGGTTGACGATCTGCCGCCAGAACATGTCGCCCGACTGGACGCTGTCCTTCTGACCCAGGGTGTAGCCACCGTTATAGGCCGATTCCCAGATCAGCTCGTTCTGGCGGCCGTTGGCGTCGAGCACGTAGACCCGGAACGCAGGCGACTGGATTCCGCCGTTTCCACCGTTGTTGACGATGTAGTCGCCAGTGAGCGCCTCCAGCGACGAGGCCGCGATGTTGAGACCCGAAAGGTTGTTGTAGACCCGCGTCCGATCGCCGCTCAGCTGAAGCGAGCCGTCTGCGTCGAGGGCGGTCGTGTTCGAAATGGTCGCCGACGAGGTCGGGTTCGGCTGCGGGCGCAGGTCCGACGTCGGAGCCGTGAAGGTCTTGCCGTCGCTCGTGGGAGGAAGAGTGGTGGTTGAAAGCGAGGAAACGTTCGTGGTCTGAGCCACTGCAGACGACGCGAACGAGGCCGCAAAAGCGACCGCAAGAATTGTACGCATGTGTGAAGACACCCCTGATTTAACGACAGGGATGGACACCCCGGCCGCTTGATTAGCCCGTTGCCGAAGCCAGCATGAATGCCGACTCCGTCCGATCAACGAACGGTTAATGGCTAATTAAAATAAATCAGTGATTCAAGGATTATAAACGCAGAAATAATCTTGATTCCGGCGGGAACTTACGTTCGCTTTGGCTGTTCTTGGCACCCGCGCGACCTTGGGTTCGCAGGGCACCCCTTCCCCGTCAGTCGTCCCCTATCAGTCCGGCAAGAACCCGGCTCCCTGAAGCGGGTATCCCGGGCCTAATCCTGCTTGATGTCGAGGCTGACGGTGCGATCGGAGGCGCCCACGCTGACTGTCCGCATCAGATAGACGTTCACGCGCTTCGGGACACGCCCACCCAATGATCCGTCGCCAGTGACGGACAAGCCGAGCGACGCTCCGCGTTCGGTGGTCCCGGTCGTCAGCGCGGTGAGGAAATAGTCGCCAGGAGCGACCTTGGTGAAGCGGAACCCCTGCGTCCAGCCAGTGCAGGTAGTGTCCCGGCCAAGGCTTACAGCGTCCGCCCCCGGCAATGTTTCGTAGGCAAGGCTCTCGACCGTGCGCGATGCCGGTTCGAACGTCCCGAACATCGCTGCGATCTCGCGCTCCGACTGGGCGGTCCGGGGGATCAGCTTGACGCCGCGGCACTCGGCGCCGGCAACCTTCACCTTGCCCTTGAGCGTCGCGCCTTCAGCACTTGCGGCCGAGCCCTGAGACGCGAGCGGGAGGACGAACAACGAAGCAACGAGGATGGCACGCATAGCAGGTCTCCCCTTCGGCACGTTCGCAAAGTGCTACCACAAAGACCAACGCAAAGCAGCGCTGCCCGTTTCCGAACGCGATCGGCAAATGTCCGCATTGGTGGAAAGCGGGCGACTTGCGCCCGGAAGACGGCGCGCGCCGCTTCCCTCATGCCGCCGCGCCACATTGTACGACATCAATCCGACCTGGTTGACAGGTTGCCCTCAACCTTGTGACTGTCGAGGGTCAGAGCAGACCGAGGCCACCGGCGCAGGGGGCGCAATGGATTCGCAGAGACGTCCTCTTCCGTCGTTCGGCTCGGGCTCCACCAGTGGTTCGTCCAACGATTTGACCTTGCGCTTTACGGCGCCCGAATATCGCGGTCTGCTCGATGACGCGGACCGCAGGCAACGCATCGCACGTCTCGTTGCCAGCGAAATCGCACCGCGGCTGGAGGCCCTTCACGCTGTAATCCCCCTGCTCGGACATCCGACTGCGAACGACGTCAGTGAACTCGCACGGTTGGTTATAGCGTCGGACGGTCCCCAAGCTGCTGACTATGTGGCAAGCCTGCGTGATGGTGGCCTTTCGGTTGATACGCTGTTTGCCGAGCTGCTTGAGCCCGCCGCGCAGCGCCTCGGAGAGTTGTGGGAAGCGGATGAGGTCGACTTCATCGACGTGACCTTGGGCGTCGCTCGCCTTCAGGCGCTGCTGTCCGTCTTCAATTGCACGCATGAGATCGCGGCATCCGGCATAGAGCGATCGGTCCTCATGATGACCGTTCCAGGAGAGCAGCACAGCTTCGGGATTGCGATGGTGGAACGTCTCCTGACCGCGGGCGGGTGGCTCGTGTCGTCCGAGCGAGAAGCCACACCAGAGCGTCTCGCCAGGATCGTCGGTCAGCAATGGTTCGGAGTGGTGGGCCTGACCCTCAGCAATCGCTTCAATCTCGAGGCCGCAGCTCGCTCAATCGACGCAATCAGACGATATTCTCGCAACCGGGCGATTGGCATCATGGTAGGCGGACCTGTCTTCAGCACGAACCGGCACCTTGCCACAGAAATCGGTGCCGATGGCACGGCGAGCAGCGCCAGCGGCGCCGTCGTCCTGGCCCAGAAGCTCTTGGACCACGCACTTGCCGCATCCGTGAGCGAGCGTCCGCCCAGCCGCCAAAGCGCTGGCTGAGCGAGACGCCATGTACGACGAATTTCGCATTCCGGGCACCGAATTCGTCGAAGGCGAGATGCTTCTTGCGACGTTCGTCTACTGCAGTCGCGCGGCCGACGGCGTCGATGATCCCGAGGTCGCCCGGATCGTCGAGTTCGCCCAGAGCCACAATCGTGCGCGCGGCATCACCGGCATGCTGGTTTACGAAAGCGGGGTCTTCTTCCAATGGGTGGAAGGACCTGTCGCGCAGGTGCAGAGGTTGATGACGAGCCTCTATGCTGACGCACGCCACTATGACGTTGTCGCCTTGGATCACAGCGAAGAAAGGCGCGAACGTCTCTACCCTGATTGGGAAATGGAGCAGGTTGGGGCCGACGACCTTCACGCCGTGCTTCAGGACGCACTGGCGACTGCGGAGGATCAAAGCATCGTTGCGGCACTGAACCGCATTCTGGCGCAACTTGCGTCGGGGCCTTGGGTCTCTCTTCGGCAGACATGATCCGGGCGACAGGAGGTTCGCCCTCGTCGCTTCTTGTGCGTGGCGGGAGCGTTGCCCGTGCCATTCGTCAGTTCCGCGGGGCAGCCCGCCGGTAACTGAGCGCCTGCGACATGGATACGGCCAACCGTTTCCGCGCCGGCGAGGTCGGCGGTTGTGCGAGCGATGCGGAGGACGCGGTGGTAGCCACGGGCGCTGACCTCCGGTCTGTGCGCGCTATTGGGTAAGCCGATCGCCGCGCGAGGGCGTGGCAATGACCTTGCAAGGTGCTTCGATCGCTGGTTTCGCGAGACGCGCTGTTGCGGACGGTCTTCAAGCATGAGAAGCCGATCGTGTGACTTATCCCAAGAGCGATCCGCGACCCGCCGATGGCGTCCGACAATCGATCGGACAGAATGAAGACATTCGCTACTTCGGGCGACTGCTCGGCGACGTCATCCGCGACTATGGCGGCGACGAGCTGTTCCGACGGACGGAGTATATCCGGGCCGCTTCGGTGGACCGTTATCGCGGCGTCACCGCGCAAAATGCCACGGACCTTGGGCTTGGCGCGCTGAGCCTCGACGACACGCTCGCCTTCACGCGCGGCTTCATGCTTTTCACCCTGCTCGCGAACCTGGCCGAGGACCGGCAGGGCGCAACGAGCGAAGCTGGTGCAACGATTGGCGAGGTGCTGGCCCAGTTGGAGGCCGAAGGCGTCAGCCGCGAGGATGTGCTGGAGTTCACGCGGTCTGCCCTTGCTGTTCCCGTTCTGACCGCGCATCCGACCGAAGTCCGGCGCAAGAGCGTGCTCGATCACCGCGACCAGATTGCCCGGCTGATGCGGCATCGAGACCGCGGCATCGACGAGACGCTCGAGGGACAAAACGTCGAAGCGGAAATCCGGCGGCAGATCGCCCTGTTGTGGCAGACCCGCCCGCTTCGCCACGAGCGCCTGCACGTTGCCGACGAAGTGGAAACGACGCTCTCCTATTTCCGCGACGTGTTCCTCGACACCCTCCCCGCGCTCTACGCCCGGTGGGAACGCGAACTGGGAGGCAGGCCGTCAAGTTTCGTGCGGCTCGGCAGCTGGATCGGCGGCGACCGCGACGGCAATCCGTTCGTGACCGCCGACAGCCTGCGACTGGCGATCGGACGCAATTCGCGGACCGTTCTCACCCATTATCTCGACAAGGTCCACGCGCTTGGCGCCGAGCTGTCGATCTCGAGCGACCTTGCGCCGATCAGCCCGGCGCTGCTCGCGCTGGCGGATCATGGCGACAGGGGGCCGACCCGCGCCGACGAGCCCTACCGCCGCGCGTTGGTGTGGGTCTATTCCCGCCTCGCCGCGACCTACGAGGGCATCGTCGGCGAGCCGCCGGCCCGGCCCGCCTCGATCGCGGCGCCACGCTATGCCACGCCGGGAGAGTTCGCCGCCGATCTGACCACAATCGCCGAGGCGCTTGCACAAGGCTCCCACCTGGAGCTTTCGGCCGGTGCGCTCGACGCCCTTATCCGCGGCGTCGACACGTTCGGCTTTCACCTGGCGACGCTCGATATGCGGCAGAATGCCGACGTCCATGAGCGGGTCGTCGCGGAGCTGCTCAAGACCGCCGGGGTTGAGGACAGCTATCTTGGTCTGTCAGAAGCCGGCCGCGTCGCCGTGCTGCGGGCCGAGCTCGCCAATCCGCGACTGCTGGCGTCACCCTTCGCGACCTACAGCGACGAGACGTCGAGCGAGCTTGCTATCGTTCGTGCCGCCGCCGAGGCCCATTCGCGTTTCGGGCCGGGCTGCATCAACGCCTACATCATCTCCAAGGCGGCCAGCGTGTCCGACCTGCTGGAGGTTTACATCCTCCTCAAGGAGGCCGGGATCTGGCGCGATGGTTCAAGCGCGATCGCCGCCATTCCGCTGTTCGAGACGATCGGCGACCTTGAAAACGCGCCAACCGTGATGCGCGAATGGTTCGCCTCTCCCGAAGGGCGCGCCATCGGCGAGGAAAACGGCCATCAGGAAGTGATGGTTGGCTACTCGGACAGCAACAAGGACGGGGGCTATTTCACCAGCGTCTGGACCCTTCACCGGACCAGCCAGGAACTCGCCGCCGTGTTCAGCGAGGCAGGCATTCGCCTCCAGCTTTTCCACGGTCGCGGCGGAGCGGTGGGGCGCGGCGGCGGATCGGCCTTTTCGGCGATCACGGCGCAGCCGGCCGGAACGGTCCAGGGGCGGATCCGAATCACCGAGCAGGGCGAAGTCATCGCCGCCAAGTACGGCACCCGCGAGGGCGCGCTCCTTAATCTCGAGGCGATGGCGTCGGCCACCCTCCTTGCGACCCTCAAGCCGCGCTCGCTGGCGACCCGTGAACGCTATTCGAGCGCGGCGGCGACCATGTCCGAGACCGCGTTCAAGGCGTACCGTGCACTGGTCTACGAGACCGACGGCTTCAACGCCGTCTTCAGGCAGATGACGCCGATCTCCGAGATCGCCAATCTCAAGGTCGGTTCGCGCCCGGCGAGCAGGACCAAGAGCGACCGGATCGAGGATCTGCGCGCCATCCCCTGGGTGTTCAGCTGGGCCCAGGCCCGGGTCATGCTTCCAGGCTGGTATGGCATGGGCCAAGCGCTCACCGCCTTCGACGACCTGCCGCTGCTGCAGGAGATGCATGCCAAGTGGCCGTTCTTCCGTGTCACGCTCGCCAATCTCGAGATGGTGCTTGCCAAGTCCGACATGGCCATTGCCGAGCTCTACGCCGGGCTGGTCGAGGACGCATCGTTGCGTGCGACCGTTTTCGGTCAGATCCGCGCAGAATGGGACCGCACGCACGACCGCCTGCTGATGATCACGGGCCAGTCGCGGCTCCTGGAGGACAAGCCAGTGCTCGACGCGTCCATTCGCCTGCGGCTGCCCTACATCGAGCCGCTCAACCTTCTTCAGATCGAATTGCTGAAGCGGCATCGTACGGGCGAGACCGACTCGCGGATCATCGACGGCATCCAGCTGTCGATCAATGCGATTGCGACGGCCCTGCGCAATTCGGGATAAGTTGCCGCTGGCTCATGCCGGCCGCAGCGATCTCCACCCTTGCCGGTCAGACCCGAACCAGTCTGACGGCGATGTAAGGCCTGCCCGGCAATGCGAGCTTGGGCCGGGCCGGGTCATGCACATCATAATCGTTCTTGCGCGACATGGCGAAGACCCCTTCGACCGGGGTGATCGTCATGTTCCAGGTGTCGATGATGTCAGCCCGATAGCGTTGCAATGCGTCGGGGCCCTTGCCGGGCAGCACCACGTCCCACTCGCGTGGCTGGTCGGCCCCGAAATAGCGGAGGAAGTAGGCATTGGGTTTCCCCGCCAAATGGTAGTTCCACCACGGCTGAATTGGCTCGAAGCCGGGAACGGGCCCGTCTTCCATGATCTTGCGGAGGAAAGCGAGGCGCGGCGGGCTGCTGCCCAACAGCTTTCCACCCTGCCCCAGCCAGCTGTAGTCGGCGTTGCGAGCGGCATTGTAGGTCTCGCTATGGCCGACGTAGGTCCCGCCGATGAGACCATACCAGAAGCGCTCGACCATTTCGGGTCCGGTCAGCCAGCCCCACCGCTTGGTTGAGTTGCCCTCATAAACAACCTCGTCGAAGATGACCGGCTTGAGCGCGAAATCACGGTGAAGTTCGGCGCGGACATCATCGAGCACAGCCGCCCCGTTCTGGATGCTCGCATGCGTGATCCACGGCTTTCTGGCGTCGTAGTAGGTATGGATCTGGTGGATGGAGCGAAGGCGGTCATGCGGGTCCGCAGCGACGAGCACTTCGAACAGATGGTCCCAATCGGCCATCTTCTTGCTCTCGATCGCATCATATTCATTGGCCATCGACCACCAGACGTGGCGATAGGCTCCGAATCGTGCGGAGACGTAGCGGAGGTAGCGCTCGTCGTCGGCGCGCTTCATGTCGGAATAGCCGCGCTTGCTGTCATAAGGGTGAAACAGGATCACGTCGGCCTGGATTCCCAGTGCGCCGAGCCGGACCAGGCGATCCTCGTAGCGTCTGAAATAGGCGGGATCGAAGCGGCTCGGGTCCCACTCTCCCAGCCCGGGACCGGTCCGGACGAACGGGTTGGTCGCGACCGATTCCACATTCGGGAAAACCAGCATCCGCATCTTGTTGAAGGGAGCAGCCTTGAGCGTCGCCAAGGTCTCGGCGCAGCGCGCATCGGACTGGAGCGCCCAAGAATAGCAGGTCGTGCCGATCTGGCGGAACGGCGTGCCGTCGGCATATTCGAAGTGGTAGCCGTCCCTGGTTACCCGGACGGGGCCGTGATTGCCCGCAGTGGGGGCTACTGCATCGAAGCTGCCGCTTACGCCGTTCAGGGCTGCGGCATTGCTTTCGCTTGCCCAGCGCCAGCTGCCGACCTCAGGCGGGCTGAAACGGATGCGGTAGACCCCCTCCCCGTCGTAAAAGCCCGGCACCTTGATCTGCGTTCCAGCGGCGCTGACGAAAGTCGCCGTCAGGTTTACGTCGACAAAGGGATTGCCGCCGCTCGGGCCATGGAAGGTCAGCTCCTGAACGCCCCAGCGCTCGACCGTTCCGCGCCCGGCGCGGCGTGGAGCCGCGCCAGCCGAACTGGCCGCCCCCGCCGCGCCTGCGGCAAGCGCGCTCCCCAGCACGGTCCGTCGTGACACCTGCATGGAAAAAACTCCCGTACGGTTAGGCGCGCCTGCGCTTCGTCAGATCAGGTCGCGGGCTCAAGCTCGGCCTCGAGCTCTTCGAGAGAGCGGCCCTCGTTGCGCGGTGCGCCAAGGAAACCGATGAGACCGCTCAGGATCAGGAACCCGGTCAGGATCCAAGCCAGCGTCTTGAACCCCGTGGCGGTGAGCACGGGCACGAAGAAACTGAAGATGCCGAGCGAGATCCGGACAACCGCGAACATGAGGCCCTGCGCGGTGGAGCGGAGCAATGTCGGAAACATCTCCGAACTCCACAGCTGGAAGAAGCATTGCGCGCCGAAACCCTGGCCAACCGCCATCAGAACGACGTGGATCAAGGCCAGCGGAAGGGTCAACGGGAACAGCGCCAGCAACGACATGCCGAACACCTGGATCACGGCTGAAATGCCGAACAACAGGCGCTGGTTCACGCGGTCCGCCAGCTGCATGAAGATGAAGAAGATCGACCCCATGCCCAGCAGGAAGCTGAACGTCTGAACCGCGACGGCCGTCGCCTGGCTCTGGTTGCCGACCGTGCGCAGGATGTACGGGAAGAAGAAGCCGTTGGTGCCGGCCCACAGGTTCCAGATTCCGTACATGCCGATCAGGAAGGCCATGGAGCGGAGGTATTGCGGGGTGAGGAGGTCACGCAGCTTGCCCCGGTTTTCGCCGACCCTCGGTTCAGCCTTGGCTTCGAGCCAGCGGGCGGATTCATGCATGCGGGATCGCAGGAAGGTGAGTGCGAGCGCGAGGATCGCCAGATGTGCGAACACGATGCGCGCGCCGAGCAGGCCAAGCGGCGCGAGGACCAGGAACATCAGCAGCACGACCGTCGGCCCCATGTACCAGAGCACTTGAGCCACGCCGCTATGCTTGCCCCGCTGGCGGTCGGGCGCCTGTTCCGCGATCAGCGACCATGAAGCCGGAATGTCGGCGCCTACCGCCAGACCCACCAGGAAGAAGCCGAGCACGACCATCCACGCGTTCATCGCGAAGACGAGCCAGAGCATCCCGAAGGCATAGAACAGCATGTCGTACTGGTAGATTTTCTTGCGGCCCAGAATGTCACACAGCCGCCCGCCGATCATGGCGCCGATGCCTGCCGAGATGGCGTTCGGGCCAAGGGCGCCAAGGATGCCGACGAGGCTGGTGTCGAGCTGATAGGCTTCGACCCACAAGGCGAGCGCAGCCGAGCCGGCGACGATCGAGCCTGCATCGATGTAGTTGGCCAGCCCGGCAAGGATCGTGTCCTTCCAGCCGTGATCGCCATCGGCGGACGTGCTCGCGGTCATTGGCACGGTCTCCTACTGGTCAGGCTTCGGTCGCCCCCGCTGGGTCCAACCGGCCGACAACACGGCGGCGTCGAAGCGAGCGGCGCCGTCTGAAAGAAGAAGAAAGGGGAGGCCACGTGAGCAGCCTCCCCTTTCTTCCGTCACGAAGCTTAGAACTTGGCGCGGACGCCAGCGTAATAGCGACGGCCGATGATGTCCCAGATCGCGTTGGGCGATCCGTTCGGAGTACCGGACCACAGGAACGGCGCTTCGACATCGAACATGTTCTTGACGCCAGCAAACAGCTCGAAGTGCTCAAGACCCGTGAAGCGGACCTGGGCATTGGTGTAGATCTTCGAGTCGATGGTGAAGTACTTCCTGTCCGGAAGCGAACCGTTCGCGAGCTTGAAACCAGTCTGGTAGTTCTCGTAATCGAACATCTGCTTGCCGACATATTCGTTCTCGATCGTGAACCCGAACTGCCGGTTTTCCCAGTTGAGGTTGACGTTCGCCGAATCCTTCGGCCGGCCGATCTCGCCCATCTGATTGTCGTACGGATCGCCGGTGAAGGTGATCACCCCCTGCTTTAGGAGATGGGTCCAGCTTCCCGACACCGTAGCCGTCCCGCCGACCAGCGCATGGTTGTAGCTCGCCGTGAAATCGAGACCGCGGGCGAACAGGCCGCCGCTGTTCACGAGGCCGATGGCGACCTGCTCGACGGAGCCGATGCTGAAGGCGCCCGAGGGTGCCGTGCGACGGGTGATCAGCGAGCAGAAGTTCGGAAGGCCGGTCACGTAGCACTTGTTGAGGATGACGGCGGCCGACGGGCGATTGATCGCGTCCTCGATCTTCACGTCGAAATAATCCGCCGTGAAGGTGAAGTTGCGAAGGAAGTCGATCGAACGCGGGTTGACCACGACACCAAGGGTAAGCGTCTTGCCCGTCTCCTCGTTGAGGTTCCGGTTGCCACCCGTAATGGTGCCCACGCCAGCCTGGTCGGACGACGTCAGAACCACTCGCCCATTCTGATTGATGTTGGCGACGATGCTCGGGTTCAGACGGCAGTTCACCGCGGTCGGGCTGGCGTCGGTCAACGTCACGCCCTGGCACGGATCGTTGATCGTCGTGATGCCGGCCGCGTTGGCAGCATAGAGCTCGTTGATGTTCGGAGCGCGAACGGCATGCGCGTAGACGGCGCGGAAACGGATATCCGAGATGGGCGACCATTCGGCCCCGATGTTCCAGGCCGGGAAGCTGCCGACGGTCGAATAGTCTGAAATTCGCGCCGCGCCGCGGAGCGTCAGATTTTCGATGAACGGCGTGTTGTGGATCAGGGGAAGAATGACTTCGCCATAGGCTTCCTTGACGGAGAACTTGCCCCTTGTGTCCAGCAGCTGGACGTAGCCGTTACGCGCCGCGTTGGTCAGCGGATCGAAGTCGTCGAGGCTGGTCTCCTTGCGCCACTCGGCGCCGACCGAGATCTGCGCCGGGCCAGCCGGCAAGTTAAAGAGCGTGCCACCCACGTTGAGCGCGGCGCTCTGCATGGCCTGCTTCGAATAGCGGCTGAGTTCGGTGGACAGCCAGTTAGCGGCTTCCGTGGTGATCCGGGTCTGCCCGTCGGCATTGCCATACACGTTGATCGGGACGCAGCCCTGCGCCCGGGCGGTCGGATCGAAGCAGATCGCCTCCGTCCGGTTGCCGTCATTATCGACGTCGTTGATGTCCGGGATTACCTGAACCGCTTGCGCAAGCCGGTTGAGGTCGGCCAGCCCGGTCATCCCCTGGCGCTGCTTGCTGTAGCCATATTGGTAGGAGGCGTCGGCGGTCCAGTCGCCGCCGATCTTGTAGGTCCCACCGAACGCGACACGGAAGTTGTCGCGCTCCGTCGGCGTGCTGCGGGTGCCGTTGCCGAAGGTCACCGTGCGAACAAGGAAGCTGATGTCCTTGGACGCGAGGCCCGGAACATCGTTGCCGGTGAAGCTATCTGTCGCGGCGGCCAGCACGGCCGCCGGGACGAACGGGTTGTTGACCGTCTGGAATGCCTGCGTGCTGTTGTTGAAGACTTGGAACTGGATCGGGTAGAAACCATTCGATCCAGTGAAGGCGCCAAGCGCGCTGTCCGTGCGCATTGGCGAGGCCTCGCGCTTGCCGACGGTCTTGTAGTTCGAGAAGGTCGATTCCGCGAACAGATTGAGGGCCGGTGTCACGTCGAAGTTCAGGCGCGTCGCAACCGTCAGCTGATCGGACGGCGATGCCTGCTGACCGACGGCATTCGCATTGTACCCGTACTTCTGCACGGCAGCGAGGGTGTCGATGCTGGACTGGGCAGTCGGATTGAGGAAGGTCGCGGCGGTGATCGACGGGTAGGTGACGATCGAGCCATCCGACAGGATCAGCTGGCTACCCCGACCGCCGAAGGTGAACGTACCGCCCGGACCGACGTTCGACGGCGAGTAATAAGGATCGAACAGTCGCTGCGCGGCCGTCAGGTTCTGGTCGTTGTTGCCATTGGTGCGCAGCAGATTGCCGATGCTGCTGAAGCCCCGCGCGGTCCGCGCCCGGTTGATGTTGTTGACGGCGCCTTCGTGGTTGTAGCCGGCAAAGACCATCACGTTGCCGCGATTGTCCATGAAGTTCTGACCGAAGGTGGCGTCGAGCGAGTAGCGCTTGTCGTCGCCAACCTCGGACTGGCCAGCCTGAGCGTTCGCAAGGAGGCCGGAGAATTTCTTCTTGTAGATGAAGTTGACCACGCCGGCGAGCGCGTCCGAACCGTAGACCGCCGAAGCGCCGCCCGTCAGAACGTCCACCCGCTCCACGAACGAGCTCGGGATCATCGTCAGGTCGACCTGCGCCGTGCCGGGCACACCGGCAACAGTGCGGCGACCGTCGATGAGCACCAGGGTGCGGGTGTCACCAAGGTTGCGAAGATTCACTGTGGCGAGACCGGGGCTCGTGTCCGCAGCGTTGGTGACGCGCGTGTTGCCCGGGATGCCGACCGCTGGAATTTCGGAGAGCACCTCCTGCACGTTGGTGGCGCCACTGTTCTGGATCGCTTCGGCGGTGATTGCCTGAAGCGGCGACGGCGACGTCAGCGTGGGGTTGCGGATGCGGCTGCCGGTGACGACGATGTCGTTGTTGGTGGCAGGCGTTTCGCTCTCCGGCGGCGTTGTCGTCACCGGTACTGGCACGGGCGCCGGGGCAGGCGCGCTCTGCGCCATCGCGGGCGCACCCGACAAACTCAGGATACTCGCTCCGGCAAGCAGCAGGCCGTGCGACAGTCGCCGCAGGTTGCGATCGGTTTCTTGAGTGCACATCGTCATCTCTCCCCCAACTCCTCTTCTAGACTTATGCAGTGGCGCTTGCCGGACAGGACCGCTGGTCAGCGGCCCCGGAAAGACCTTGGTTGCTCATTGCTGCCGCGACAGTGTTGCTGACTGCGGCTCGCCAGCGCTGCACCACTTGGCGCCGCCGTTCTGGCCGCATGACCGGAGTGAAGCGCGTTGCTTCCGCGGGCTGGAAAGTGGAATTCGTCACGCCAAGCGCTTCAAGCGCCATGCGGGCGGCGCCCAGGGCACTGGCTTCCTGGATCGCCGGGCGAACGATGCTGCGGCCACTGAAGTCGGCAAGCATCTGCATCAGTAGAGCGTTAGCCGCAGCCCCGCCGTCGACGGACAGTTCAGGCAGCTCGTTTTCAAGGTCGGCCTCGAGCGCGGCGACCACGTCCGTGATCTGTAGCGCGATCGCTTCAAGCGTGGCGCGGGCGATATGGGCCGGCTTGGTCGCGAGGGTCATGCCGAAGATCGATCCGCGCGCTTCGCCGCACCAGTGCGGCGCGCCAAGGCCGACCAGCGCCGGCACGAAGATCACGCCTCCGCTATCGGTCACCGAGACAGCAAGGCTGGTCAATTCCGCCTCGTCACGCAGGCCCAGCAGGCCGGTGGCGAATGCTGCGGCGTGGCCCGACACCGAAATATTGCCCTCGAGCGCATGTTGCGCCTGGCCGTCGCGACTCCAGGCGATGGTGCTCGACAGGCCGTGTGACGAATGCACCCGCTGGTGCGTCGCGGTCATGAGCGAACTGCCCGTGCCAATGGTAACCTTCGTCCGGCCCGGGGCTCCGATGTCGTGCGCGAATAGCGCTGCGTGGCTGTCACCGACCATGGCGTGGACGGGAGTACCGTCGGGCAGCGCCGTGACGCCGGCGGCCACCGTTCCGAACAGGCTGTCGGACGAGCGGATTTCGGGCAAAATGGACAGCGGCACATCGAACAACCGCGCCAGTTCCGGATCCCACTCGAGCGTCGCCAGGTTGAAAAGCTGCGTGCGCGACGCGTTGCCGTGATCGGTCGCGTGGACGGTTCCACCGGTCAGGTTCCACAATAGCCAGCTGTCGATCGTGCCGCATCGCAATTCACCCGCGGCCGCGCGCTCCCGCCCGTTGGGAATGCTGTCGAGCAACCAGGCGATCTTGGCCGCTGGAAACAGGGGATCGAGAGCAAGTCCGCTGCGCTCGACGACGGCGGATTCGTGCCCGCCTGCCCGCAGCGAAGCGCAGCGTTCGGCGGAACGCTGGCATTGCCAGATCACGGCCGGTCCGACAGGCCTGCCGCTTTCCTTCTCCCACAACACCACCGTTTCACGCTGGTTGGAGATCGCAAGGGCTTGCACTTGTGCGTGGGGCGCAGCGGCCACCAGCTCGCCGATCAGCCCGGCCACCGCTTCCCAGATTTCCAAGGCCGACTGTTCGGCCCAGCCCGGCCGCGGATGGTCGACCCGCATGGCGCGCGACCGCATCAGCAACACGCTGCCATCATCGCGGACAAGCAGACCCTTGGTATTGGTCGTGCCCTGGTCGATCGCGAGGATGACGCGGTCCGTCATGGACGGGCCACCTTGCCGAGCAGGGAAGACGCGGCCTCAACGATGCCGTCGGACGTCAGGCCGAACCGCTCCATCAGCCAGCTTGCCGAGCCGGTCGGCAGGAAGCCGGGAAAACCGAGCGAACGGATGCGCACCGGCGAATGGGCCGCGCAATATTCTGCGACCGCTCCGCCTAGCCCGCCGCGTGCGAGACCTTCTTCGGCAGTGACGATGGCGCCGGTCGCAGCGGCCGCCGCGACCGCTTCTTCGTCGAGCGGCGAGACCGTCGACATGTTGATCACACGCGCCTGGATGCCCATGCCGGCAAGTCTGTCCGCCGCTTGCAGGGCACGATGGACGAGCGTTCCATTCGCGATGATTGCGACGTCAACACCGTCACGCAAAATCTCGGCCTTGCCGATCTGGAATGCGGCTCCGGAGCGCGGCAATTCGGGCACGGGCATGCGACTGATCCGCACGAAAACCGGGCCATCGTGCGCTGCGGCGGCCTTGATCGCTTCAGCCGTTTCCCACGGATCGGAGGGAACGATAACGGTCAGCTGATCGATCGCCCGCAGCCAGGCGATATCTTCGATGCTGTGATGGGTTGCGCCGAGCTCACCATAGGCAACGCCGCTTGAAATGCCGCACAGCTTCACATTGGCCTGACTGTAGGCGCAGTCGACCTTGATCTGTTCCATCGCCCGGGCCGTAAGGAAGCAGGCCGCGCCGCTGACAAACGGGATCTTGCCGCCGTTGGCCAGCCCGGCGCCGACGCTCACCATATTCTGTTCGGCGATGCCGACGTTGATCAGCCGCTCCGGAAAACGGTCGCGGAATTTGCCGAGCTTCGATGAGCCGACGGAATCGTTCACGACCGCCACGATGCGGTCGTCGGTCGCGGCGAGTTCTTCCACCGCGAGCACATAGGCATCGCGGCAGTCGAACAGCTTGGCGGGCGCGGAAGCGTTCATTGGCGCACGTCCAGGTCCAGCTCTTCCAGAGCCTGGCGATATTGATCGGCATTGGGCACGCCATGATGCCAGGCTGCCTTGTCGTGCATGTAGCTGATGCCGTGCCCCTTGATTGTGCGAGCGATGATCACGCGAGGCTTGCTGCGCGCCTGGGACGCCAGATCGAGTGCAGCGAGCAGCGCGGCATGGTCATGGCCGTCGCACTCGTCCACTTCCCACCCGAACGCACGCCACTTGTCGCCGAGCGGTTCGAGCGCGTTCGTGTCCTCGGTCGTCGCACCCTGCTGCAGGCCGTTGCGGTCGACGATGACAGTGAGGTTGCCGAGCTTGCGGTGACCCGCGAACATGGCGGCCTCCCACATGCTCCCTTCCTGCAGTTCGCCGTCGCCGGTCAGGGCGAAGACACGGAAGTCTGCCCGGTCTATCTGGCCGGCGACAGCAATCCCCACCGCAACAGGAAAACCGTGACCGAGCGGGCCGGTGTTGGTCTCCACGCCTGGCAGGTACATCCGGTTAGGATGACCGTTCAGTCGCGACTGCGGCTTGAGGTAGGTGTCGAGTTCGGCTTCGGGGAAGAAGCCGGCGCCGGCGAGGGCCGTGTATAGCGCGCCAGTGCAATGCCCCTTGGACATGACGAAGCGATCGCGATCAGGCGCGGTGGGCGAAGCGGGATCAATCCGAAGAACATCGAAATAGAGGGACGCAATGATGTCGGCGGCGGAAAGATCGCCGCCGGGATGGCCCTGCCCGGCATCCACAATCATGCGCAGGAGGCGCCGGCGCATCCAATTGGCACGCTCCCGAACACGCAGCGCGCGCTCGGCGACCGTCATGCGCTGCGCATCGGCAGCCAGTAACATGCCTTCCGTTGCCATTGAGGCCTCTCTCCCAACGTGATTGATAACAGCAGCCGAAAGGAAGACAAGGCAAAAACTTGCGATTATCTTTGTTTCGAGACGACGATCTTGCGCAAATTGACAGCGACGGAAAACAACATCTACCAATACCACACCCGCCTCGTGCGAGCCGGGAGACTGCGGGAGCAAATGCACGTGCGAGCTTCAAATTCCTTGGCCAAAACCGGGGAAATGCAGCCCACGACACAGGGACGGGTGCGCAAGCAGGCCCGGTTGCTCGGCGAAGCGCGGCGCAGCAAGATTCTCGACTGGCTGCAGGAGGAAGGCAGTGCCCGGGTCCGGGTGCTGGCCGAAGCCTTCGGCGTTTCCGAAGTGACCATGCGCCAGGACCTCGAGAAGCTCGAGGCTGACGGCCATATCGTGCGTGAGCATGGGGGCGCCTTCCTCAAGTCCGTGACGCAGCAAGTCCGCTCGATGGCGCTGCAACACCTCGAGAATATGGAAGCCAAGCAGCGAATCGGCCGCGCCGCAGCCAAGTTAACCGGCGACGGCGAAACAATAATTCTGGATTCGGGCTCGACCACCACGGAACTGGCTGCGAACCTGCTTGGCAAACGCGACATGACGGTGATCACGAATGCGCTCAATATCGCGCTGATGCTGGGGGCGGAACCGGGGTTCGAGGTTCACATGACGGGCGGTCATTTCAAGGCCCCCACCCTTTCGCTGTCCGGCGAGCGTTCCGCCGATTACTTCAAGGGTTTGTTCGCACAAAAACTGTTTCTCGCGACCGCTGCACTCGACCTCGAAGCGGGCCTTACCTACCCCGCCCTGTCGGACATTCCGGTCAAGCGGGCGATGATCGATGCCGCGCAAAAGGTCATCCTGGTCGCGGATTCGAGCAAGATAGGTGCCCGCTCTTTCACCTCGCTCGGCAATCTGGAACTCGTCCACGTGCTAGTCACCGACGAGGGCATCCGCGACGAGGATCGCGCCGCCATCGAAGCTATTGGCGTTGAAGTGGTAATCGCGTAGGCGCTGCAAACGAAACTATTCGAAACTCGAAGGCGAGGACTGGGAAGTGGGCAAGCAACGCTACGGCGCCGGCATCTGGCATTTCGCTACCTACGTCGATCGCTACGCAACCGATGGATATGGCGCGCCGCGCTCGCTGATCGAGATGATCGACCTCGCGGGCCAGGTCGAAGACCTGTCGGTGGTCGACATCAATTACCCTTTTCCCGGCGGAGAGACATCGCTCGAGAAGATCGGCGAAGCGCTCGATCGCAACGGGCTTGAGGTGATCGGCATCACGCCAGAAATCTACACCCGCCAATTCGCCAAGGGTGCCTTCACCAACCCCGATCCGGGCATCCGCCGGCTTGCCAATGAAATGGTCAACGACGCCGCGAACATGGTGCGCCATTTCAACGCCAGCTATGTCAAATTGTGGCCCGGCCAGGATGGCTGGGACTACCCCTTCCAGGTCGACCACAAGAAGCTGTGGCAACATAGCGTCGAGGGCATTGCCGAACTGGCCTTGCAGAACCCCGACCTCAAGTTCGTGATCGAGTATAAGCCGCGTGAACCGCGCGTGCACATGAGCTACGACAGCGTTGCGCGCACCCTGCTCGGAATCGAGAAGATGAACGTGCCCAACGTCGGCATCCTGCTCGATTTCGGCCACTCACTGTATGGTGGCGAGAGCCCGGCAGACGCCGCCCAGCTCGCGATCGATCACGGCCGCCTGTTCGGCATGGACGTGAACGATAATTTCCGGAGCTGGGACGACGACCTCATCGCCGGCTCGGTCCACCCGATCGAGCTGTTCGAGTTCTTCTACACCTTGCGCAAGAACAAGTGGGAAGGCGTGTGGCAGCTCGACCAATTCCCGTTCCGTGAAGACTCGGTTGAAACCGCCAACTCCGCCATCGGCTTCCTCAAGGCGGTGGAGCGTGCGCTCGACAAACTCGACTTCGACGCGATGCAGGCCGCGCAGGATCGCCATGACGCCGTGGCCGCGATGAACCTTGCGCGGCAGGCGCTGTTCACCTCCTACTGATGCAAGGCGACGATCGGGAACGGCCAGGCTTCGCATGATCATCTCCTCGGCCGCCGACTTCCGTGAGGCTGCGCGCAAACGCCTTCCGCGCTTCCTGTTCGATTATGCGGACGGCGGTTCCTATGCCGAAGCGACGATGCGGCAGAACGTCGAGGACCTGTCGGCAATCGCCCTGCGCCAGCGCGTGCTGCGCGACGTCGCCACGATCGACCTCAGCACATCGCTTTTCGGGCGGGAAATCGCGCTTCCGGTCGCGCTCGGTCCGGTCGGCATCAGCGGGATGTATGCGCGTCGCGGCGAACTCCAGGCTGCCCGGGCAGCACGCGCGGCAGATATCCCGATGTGCCTCTCGACCGTGTCGATCTGCGACCTCGAGGATGTCGCGCGGGCGGCGGACCCATTCTGGTTTCAGCTCTACGTGATCCGCGACCGCGCGTTCATGCAGGACCTGATCCGGCGCGCCAAAGTAGCGGGCGCCAAGGTGCTCGTGTTCACCGTAGACATGCCCGTGCCAGGCGCCAGGTATCGCGATGCACACTCCGGAATGTCGGGGCCCGGAGCTTCCGTTCGACGGATCATGCAGGCCCTCGGCAAGCCCGCCTGGTCATGGGACGTCGGCCTCCACGGCCGGCCCCACACTCTCGGCAATCTCAAGCCCGTCCTCGGCAACAAGAGCGGCCTGAACGATTACATGGGCTGGCTCGGCACCAACTTCGACCCTACCATCCAGTGGCGCGATCTCGAGTGGATCCGGGCCGAGTGGGACGGTCCGCTCGTCCTCAAGGGCATCCTCGATCCTGACGATGCGCGCGAGGCCGCGGCAATCGGCGCGGACGGCATCGTCGTGTCGAACCATGGCGGCCGCCAGCTCGACGGCGTTCTCTCCAGCGCAAGGGCACTGCCGGCGATCGCCGAGACGGTCGGCGACCAGCTGACCATTCTGGCCGACGGCGGGATTCGCAGCGGCCTCGATGTCGTGCGGATGCTTGCGCTGGGTGCGCATGGGGTCCTGCTCGGCCGCGCCTGGCTCTACGCGCTTGCGGCTCAGGGCGAAGCGGGCGTCGCCAAGCTGCTCGACCTCATCCGGCGCGAGATGCACGTGGCCATGACCCTGACGGGCGTGAACCGCATCGACGCCATCGATCGCACCATCCTTGCGGAGACACCAAGATGAAGCTGCTCCAAGGCAAGACCGTCCTCATCACCGGTGGATCGACCGGGATCGGACGGGCAGCTGCGATCGGCGCTGCCCGGCACGGAGCGGATGTCGCCATCAACTACGTGTCGAGCGACGATAAGGCGCATTCCTGCATCGCCGAGATCGAGGCCCTGGGACAGCGCGGACTGGCCGTGAAGGGCGACGTCGCCTTGCCGGAGACCGCATCGGACTTCGTATCGCGGGCGGTCGAGGCTTTCGGCCGCGTCGACGTCATGGTTTCGAACGCCGGCATCTGCCCGTTCCATTCTTTCCTCGACATGCCGGTGGAGACGGTCGAGCGGACCTTCCGCGTCAACCTGCATGGCGCCTATTTCATGGTTCAGGCGGCGGCCAACCAGATGGTCAAACAGGGTAGCGGCGGCGCGATCGTTGCCGTTTCATCCATCTCGGCGCTGGTGGGGGGCGAGTTTCAGACGCACTACACGCCGACCAAGGCGGGCGTGCATTCGCTCATGCAATCTGCCGCCATCGCGCTCGGAAAGCACGGCATCCGCTGCAACTCGGTCCTGCCGGGCACCATACTGACCGAGATCAACAAGGACGACCTCGCGGATGCGGAGAAGCGACGCTACATGGAGGAACGCACCCCGCTCGGTCGCCTGGGTCAACCCGAAGACCTTGCCGGTCCGATCGTCTTCCTTGCATCGGACATGGCCGCCTATGTCACGGGTGCAGCGCTGCTCGTCGATGGCGGCATGTTCGTGAACCTGCAGTAGACCCGCGATGAGTATGTGCATGCCCGAACCGGATGCGGCGGTTCTCGAACGCCGCGCCGAAATCGTCGCTGCGATGCGCGCGATCGTTCCCGGCGAAGGCGTGATCGATCATGTCGACAGTCTCCGTCCGTACGAGTGCGACGCCCTCACCGCTTACCGCCAAATACCGCTGGTCGTGGTGCTGCCCGATACCGTCGAGCAGGTCGCCGCCGTGCTGCGCTGGTGCCACGCCAATCACGTGAAGGTCGTGCCGCGGGGTGCGGGCACGTCGCTGTCTGGAGGCGCACTGCCACTGGCCGATTGTGTTCTTCTGGCAATGGCGCGCTTCAATCGCATCCTCGATATCGACTATGCGGATCGCGTCGCAGTGGTGCAGCCGGGCGTTACCAATCTCGGCATCACCCGCGCGGTCGAGGATGCCGGCTTCTACTATGCCCCCGACCCATCCAGCCAGATCGCCTGCACCATCGGTGGCAATGTGGCGGAGAATAGCGGCGGCGTGCATTGCCTGAAATATGGCCTGACCACCAACAACGTGCTGGGCGTCGAACTGGTCACGATCGAGGGCGACATCGTCCGCCTCGGTGGCCGTACGCTCGAACCGGCGGGGCTGGATCTGCTCGGGGTCATCGTCGGGTCGGAGGGACTGCTCGGGGTCGTCACCGAAGTTACCGTTCGCATCCTTCCGCGGCCAGAAACTGCACGGGCGCTCCTGATCGGTTTTGCGACGGTGGAGGGCGCTGGACAATGCGTCGCCGACGTCATTGCGGCCGGCATCATCCCGGCAGGCATGGAGATGATGGACAAGCCCGCGGTCCATGCCGCCGAGGCGTTCGTCCAGGTCGGCTACCCGCTGGACGTCGACGCGCTGCTGATCGTCGAGCTCGACGGTCCGGCGACGGAGTGCAGCCACCTGCTCGAGGAGGTGGAAAGCATTGCACGCGCCAATGGCGCGGTGTCGGTGCGCGCGTCGGTCGACGAGCAGGAACGGGTTGCCTTCTGGGCGGGACGCAAGGCGGCCTTTCCTGCCGCCGGCCGGATTTCTCCCGACTATCTCTGCATGGACGGGACCATTCCGCGCCGCCGCCTGCCTGACGTGCTCACCCGGATGCGCGCGTTCTCCGCGCAGTACGACCTGGGCGTCATCAATGTCTTTCATGCCGGGGACGGCAACCTTCATCCGCTCATCCTTTACGACGCAAATGAGCCGGGGCAGCTCGAGCGGGCTGAGGCCTTTGGGGCCGATATCCTGCGGCTGTGCGTCGAAGTCGGCGGCGTACTCACGGGCGAACATGGCGTGGGGGTCGAGAAACGCGATCTCATGCCGGCGATGTTCAGCGAAACCGACCTTGCCTATCAGGAGCGCCTGAAGTCGGCCTTCGATCCGGGCCTGCTGCTCAATGCAGGCAAGATGTTCCCGCTCCTGCACCGTTGCGCTGAGCTTGGGCGGATGCATGTGCATGGCGGAGCGGTCCCCTTCCCCGACCTGCCGCGCTTCTGACCATGGCCGGCCTGGTCCGTCCCGACAGCGTGGATGCTCTCTGCGGCGTGATCCGCGATGCGGGCGAGAGCGGCAGCAAACTCCGCCTTCGGGGCGGGGGCAGCAAAGATCCGATCGGTGCACCGACCCCGGATGCGGTGACAGTGGACATGACCGCCTTTGCTGGTGTGATCGACTATGATCCGCCCGAGCTTGTGCTGACGGTCGGTGCCGGCACACCGTTGGCCGATGTGCTGGCGCTCGTCGCTGGGCAAAGGCAAATGCTCGCTTTTGATCCCTTCGATCATGGCCCGATACTGGGGACTCAGGCGCAGGCCACGATCGGTGGAGTCATCGCCGCGGGCGTTTCCGGTCCCTCGCGCTTGAGCCGCGGCGCGGTGCGCGACCATCTGCTCGGCTTCACCGCCGTCTCGGGGCGTGGTGAGCGCTTCGTGGCGGGCGCCAAGGTCGTTAAGAACGTCACCGGATTTGACCTTCCCAAGCTCCTCGCCGGCAGCTGGGGGCGGATCGCCGCACTGACCGAAGTGACGCTCAAGGTACTTCCCGCGCCCGAGGTCCGGCGGACCCTCGTCGTGCGCGGTCTCGACACGGCGAGCGCCGTCGCCGCGATGAGCAGGGCGCTCGGCTCCCCCGCCGAAGTCTCGGCAGCCGCGCACCTGCCGGAGGGCCTTGGGGGACCGCTTACCCTCCTTCGGCTCGATGGTTTCGCTCCCTCGGTGGAGGCCCGCGCCAAGCTGCTCGGCACGCTCATCACCGGCCTTGAGGAGCGCGAAGACGAACCGGACCCCTGGGCGGGCATTGCGACAGCGGATCCGTTGCCCCGCGACCTGCCGTTGTGGCGGCTTGCCGTACCCGCTTCGAAGGCGCCCGCACTGATCGAGCGGCTGGCCGGCCAGTGGCTGTGCGACTGGGGCGGCGCCCTGGTCTGGCTGGCGAGCGACGCCGCGCCGAGCGTCATCCGCGCCGTGGCGGAAGAAGTGGGCGGACATGCCATGCTGGTCCGTGCCGATGGGGAGATGCGCGCCGGCACGCCAGCTCTCCATCCGCAGCCCGGCGGGATCGTGCGGCTGGAAGAGCGCGTGCGCCGCGCTTTCGATCCGTCCGGCGTTTTCGAGACAGGCCGCTTTTAGTCATGCAAACGAATTTCTCCGACGCGCAGCGCGATGACCCGGCCATCGCTTCGTCCGAAAGCGTCATCCGCAAGTGCGTCCACTGCGGTTTCTGCACCGCCACCTGCCCGACCTACGTGCTGCTCGGCGACGAACTCGACGGCCCTCGGGGCCGAATCTACCTGATGAAGGACATGCTCGAGAACGAGCGAGTTCCAAGCGCGGAGACGGTCAAGCACATCGACCGCTGCCTGTCCTGCCTGTCTTGCATGACGACCTGCCCGTCTGGCGTGAACTACATGCACCTTGTCGACCATGCGCGGGCCTACATCGAGGACAAGTACCAGCGCCCATGGCACGAGCGCGCGCTTCGCAGCATGCTCGCTTGGGTTCTTCCCCATCGCGGCCGGATGCGCGCCGCACTGAGCTTTGCGCGGTTCGGGCGCCCGTTCGCGGGACTGTTCGCCAAGTTTAACACGCTGAAACCGCTCGCCGCCATGCTTGCGCTCGCTCCCCGCACGTTGCCACCCCGCGCAAGAGCGATATCCACGAAGGTGCCGGGCGCGAAGGGCCGCATCGCCCTGCTCCAAGGCTGTGCCGAGCCGGTGCTCCGACCTGAATTTCAGGCCGCCGCAGTGCGGCTTCTCAATCGCGCGGGATACGACGTGCTTTTCGCCAAGGACGAGGGCTGCTGCGGCGCGTTGGTGCACCACATGGGCCGGGAGGAAGCTGCGCTCGACCATGCTCGCCGCAACGTGGATGCCTGGACCCGGCTGCTAGACGAGGGCGGCCTGCAGGCGATCGTCGTGACCGCTTCCGGGTGCGGTACGGCGATCAAGAACTACGGCTTCATGCTGCGCAGCGATCCCGCCTATGCGGAAAAGGCGGCGCGGGTCTCGAGCCTTGCGCGCGACATCAGCGAAGTCCTGATGGATGCCGAACTGCCTCTCGGCGATGGCCGGGGCCTGACCGTCGCCTACCATCCTGCCTGCTCACTCCAGCACGGGCAGCAGATCAAGGACACACCGAAGCGCCTGCTGGCCGCCGCGGGATTTGTCGTCCGCACACCGATCGACGCGCACCTGTGCTGCGGTTCTGCCGGCACCTACAACATCCTTCAGCCAGACATCGCTTCCGAGCTTGGCAACCGCAAGGCGGCCAATCTGGGAAGACTCGACGCGGACGTCATCGCCACGGGGAATATTGGCTGTGCGATGCAGATTGGGGCGCGAAGCACGACCCCGGTGGTTCACACCGTCGAACTGCTCGACTGGGCTACCGGTGGCCCTGTCCCCCCACAGCTAACTGGCCTTGCCAGCAACATCGACCGTTGACTTCAAAAGTCATATTATACAAGCCATAGCACGCGCATCGATCCTCGGTGCGGCCACGGTTTCGGGACGCAATTCGCCATGGGGCTGCCGAAGATCAAGCATGTCCGGGCGTTCACCGTGCGCGGCGGTGGCGCCGATTATCACGACCAGGGCGAAGGGCACTGGATCGACGACCACATCGCCACCCCGATGGCCCGGTACCCCGAATATCGCGCCTCCCGGCAGAGCTTTGGGATCAACGTCCTTGGCACCCTGGTCGTCGAACTCGAGGCTGACGACGGGACCATCGGTTTTGCGGTCACCACCGGCGGCGAGCCGGCGGCGTTCATCGTCGAACGGCATCTCAGTCGCTTTCTGGTCGGACGAAGCCCGGCCGAATATGAAAAAATCTGGGACCAGATGTACTTTTCGACCCAGTTTTACGGGCGAAAGGGTCTGGTCGTGAACGCCATCTCCGGCGTTGACCTGGCCTTGTGGGACTTGCTTGGCAAACTACGCGGCGAGCCCGTTTACCACATGCTTGGCGGCGCCGTGCGCGACGAATTGCAGTTCTACGCTACCGGCGCGCGCCCCGACGTGGCCAAGGAGCTTGGCTTCATCGGCGGCAAGCTCCCGCTCCATCACGGACCGGCGGAGGGCCTCGAAGGGCTGGAGAAGAATATCGCCCTGCTCGCCGACATGCGGGCGAAGTGCGGAGACGACTTCTGGCTCATGTACGACTGCTGGATGAGTCTCGACATCGATTATGCGACCCGGCTCGCCCATCGCGCATGGGACGAATGCGGCCTCAAGTGGATCGAGGAGGCGCTCAGCCCCGACGACTATTGGGGCTACGCGCAGCTCAAGAAGAACGCGCCGCCGGGCCTGCTCGTGACGACGGGTGAGCATGAGGCGACGCGCTGGGGTTTCCGAATGCTGATGGACATGGAGTGCTGTGACATCATCCAGCCTGACGTGGGCTGGTGCGGCGGCGTCACCGAGCTGCTCAAGATCGCCAATTATGCCGACAGCCGCGGCGTGCTGATGATCCCCCACGGTTCTTCGGTGTACAGCTACCACTTCGTCATCACCCGCCACAACTCGCCTTTTGCCGAGTTCCTGATGATGCACCCGGGTCCGACCGAAGTGGTCCCCATGTTCGCGCCCCAGCTACTCGGCGAGCCCGTGCCAGTGAATGGCCGCATCCGAGTGAGCGAACTCGACATGCCAGGCTTCGGCGTCGAGCTCAATCGCGACATCGCGCTTCACCGCCCCTATCCGAACTGAGGAATCCAATGAAGCTCTGCCGCTATGGCCCGCCGGGCGCCGAGAAGCCCGGCCTGATCGATGCCGAGGGACGGATCCGCGATCTCTCGTCCCAGGTCGGAGACATCGGTCCTGCCCAGCTCGGCAAGGCTGGCCTGGCGCAGCTCGCCGCGATCGACCCCGCTTCACTCCCGCTGGTCGAAAATGACGTACGCTATGGCCCGTGTGTCACTGGCACGCGCCAGTTTGTCGCCATCGGGCTGAACTTCGTCGATCATGCGCATGAATCGAATCTTCCCATCCCGGACGAGCCGGTCGTCTTTCAGAAATGGGTAAGCTGCATCCACGGTCCCAATGATCCTGTGGTGATCCCGAAGGACTCCAAGAAAACCGACTGGGAAGTCGAACTCGGGGTTGTCATCGGGGAGGCGGCCAACAATGTTTCGGAAGCCGACGCGCTAGATCATGTCGCGGGCTATTGCGTGGTAAACGACGTGTCGGAACGCCATTGGCAGACCGAGCGCGGGATGACCTGGGACAAGGGCAAGGGATTTCCGACCTTCGGCCCGATCGGCCCCTGGCTCGTCACCAGGGACGAGGTCGGTGACGTGCAAAGCCTCGGCATGTGGCTGTCGGTCAACGGCAAGAAGGTCCAGGACGGCAATACGAAGACGATGATCTTCAACGTGCAGCAGATCGTCGCCTACCTCTCGCAAATCATGACCCTGCTTCCAGGTGACGTCATCACCACCGGAACACCGCCGGGCGTTGGCCTCGGCCAGAAGCCGGCGCCCTGGTATCTCAAGCCGGGCGACGTGGTCGAGCTCGGCATCGAGAAGCTTGGACAACAACGCCAGCAATTCGTCGCGTGGGAGGCAGGCAAGTGAGCGTCTATCAGGGCCGTTTCACCGGCCGGACCGCGATCATCACCGGAGGGGCTTCGGGGCTCGGCAAGACGGTCGCGAAACGGATCGTCGCTGAAGGCGGGATGGTCGCCTTGTGGGACCTCAACCCCGAAACGCTTGCTTCGGCCAAGGCCGAGGTAGGCGCGAGAGACGTCCAGTCACTCGACGTCTCCGATCCCGCAGCGGTCGAAGCCGCGGCCAAGGCCAGCGCTGAAGCGCTCGGCAAGGTCGACATCCTGGTCTGTTCGGCTGGCATAACCGGCGCGACGGTGCCGGTGCACGAATTCCCGATCGACAGCTGGCAACGCGTGATCGACATCAATCTGAATGGGCTATTCTACTGCAATCGGGCGGTCGTGCCGCATCTGCTGGCGAACGGCTATGGCCGGATCGTCAACATCGCGTCGGTCGCCGGCAAGGAAGGCAACCCCAACGCAAGCGCTTATTCCGCTTCGAAGGCAGGTGTGATTGGGCTCACCAAGAGCCTCGGCAAGGAACTGGCCGAGAAAAACGTGATCGTGAATGCCCTGACGCCGGCGACATTCGAGAGCCCGATCCTGGAGCAGCTCCCGAAAAGCCAGGTTGATTACATGCGCTCGAAGATCCCGATGGGACGGCTGGGCGAGGTGTCGGAATCCGCCGCGATGGTGTGCTTCATGGCGAGCGAGGAGTGCAGCTTCACCACGGCATCGACCTTCGATACCTCGGGCGGGCGGACCACCTTCTAGGTGCCGGCGCGGCCGCCCTTCGTCGATCCGCACGTTCACCTGTGGGATCTGGAGCACGTCCGCTACCCGTGGCTTGCGCCGCCCTTCACCGATGACGGCCCGAACGGCAGCGTCGAGGCGATCGCACGCGATTATCTGCTCGACGACTATCTCGCAGATGCCGGCGAGTGGGATGTCCGCGGCATCGTCCACATCGACGCGGGCGCGCACGCCGACGATGCGTTGCGCGAGACGGAATGGCTGCAAAAGATGGCCGATGCGCGCGGCATGCCGAACGGCATCGTCGCCTTCGCCGCGCTGGACAGCCCGAACCTGCGCCGACTGCTCGAAGAGCATGCGGCACACGCCAACGTTCGCGGCATCCGCCATATCGTCAACTGGCATCCGGACCCCAAACGCACTTATTCCGCTTCCGACATCACGATTTCGAACAAGTGGATGAATGGCTTCGGGCTGCTGCGGGAGTTCGGAATGTCCTTCGACCTTCAGGCCTACCCGGGGCAGCTGCCACACCTCGCCTCGCTCGTCGCGTCCCACCACGACACGCAGGTCATCGTCGATCACGCCGGCATGGCCATCCCGCACGATCCGGAAGGTATGGAGCAGTGGCGGCGGGGCCTGAAGGCGCTTGCCGATCTGCCGAACGTCGCGGTCAAGATTTCCGGCATGGGTTTCAGCTATCGTCCGTGGGAGCTTGAGCAGGTCCGCCCCTACGTGCTGGAAACGATCGACCTGTTCGGAACCGACCGGGCGATGTTCGCCAGCAATTTCCCGACCGACAAGTTGTTCGGCAGTTTCGAAACGCACCTCGGCGCCTATGACGTGATCACCGCCGACTTCAGCGCGGAGGAACGCGCCGCACTGTTCGGCGGCAACGCCAACCGCATCTACCGCCTGGGCCTGACGCTCTGATGCTGCGCGTTCACGACCTGCGGGCCGAATATACGACCGAACTGCTCGGCACGGAGGTCCGCAACCCTCGGCTGTCATGGCGGATTGAAAGCGACGAACCGGGTTTCCACCAAAGCGCCTATCGCATCCGCGCGACCGACGACGCCGCGTTCGAGGGCGATTTGCTGTGGGACAGCGGCCCCGTCTCGAGCAATGCGAGCTTCGATGTAACCTACGGTGGGCCGGCCCTCCATTCGATGCAGCGCGTCTGGTGGACCGTGGAAGTGGCCTCAGATGCGGGTGCAACCGCCCTTTCCGCCCCAAGCTGGTTCGAGGCCGGATTGCTCACGCCCAGCGACTGGCATGGCGAGTGGCTCGAAGCAGAGGATGCGTTTGCCGCGGCGGATCGCGCCGCCAACCTCCAATGGATCTGGAGTGATGTGGCCCTCGACGATCGGCCACATGCCTTCCGCCTCGACTTCGATGCTCCAGACGATCTGGTGCGCGCCGAAGTACTGGTCGCGGGCAAGGACCATCTTCGCGGAGTATGGATCAACGCCATCAAGGCGCCACTCGACCAGCAATTCGGCTGGGACACCTACCTTCCCTTCTGGGGGACGCTTGAGCCCTATGCCGGCGAGATCAGGCCGGGTCGTAATAGCATTTGCGCGCTAGTCGAAGCGGACACGAGCGGCTTCTTCCCGGTCGACGGCGGCGCATTTGCCGCCCTGATCCGGCTCCACCGGGCGGACGGCAGCATCGATCGCCTCGTCAGCGGACCCAGTTGGCGCATCGGGCGCGATCCAGCGCCGGACTGGACGGAAATTGCCTTCGATGCCGCCGAATGGCCGCGCGCGGTGCCGAGCGGGGCGAACGTGCACAACGACCCGCGCCCCAGCGAACCCGCGATGCTTCTGCGGACGGAGTTCGAGGTGGCCAAGCCTGTCACCCGTGCCCGGCTCTATGCGACGGCGCTTGGTGCCTACGAGGCGCGGATCAACGGGCACCTTGTGTCCGATGCCATTCTCGCGCCCGAGATCAGCGTCGCGGCGGACCATGTCCTCTACCAAAGCTACGACGTGACGGGGTTGATTGCGAGCGGCGCCAATGCGCTTGCAGCGATGGTCGGCGACGGCTTCTACGCAAGCCCGTTTGGCTGGCGGGACGAACGCTACGGCTTCGGACCCGCTCCCCGCCGCTTCCGGGCGCAGCTGCTAATTGATTACGCGGACGGTTCGGGTGAATGGGTAACGACCGGTCCGGGCTGGCGCCTTGCCCCCGCCGCGGTGACCAAGTCCGAGATCTATGACGGCGAGAGCTACGATGCCCGGCTGGAGCAGCCAGGCTGGGACAGTCCGGGCTTCGATGCGTCGAACTGGTCCGACGCGAAGGTCGGGGCCGCCCCAGGTGCTTGCCTGGTCGGGCAGACGTCGCCGGCGCTGAAGCGCACCGCCACGCTGCGCGCCATTGCCATCACCGAGCCGGCGCCCGGCGCCTTCGTTCTCGACTTCGGGCAGAACTTCTCAGGCTGGGTGCGCGTCAGGGCCACGGGCGCTGCGGGCACGACCATCAGGCTTCGCTTCGCCGAACTTCTCTACCCCGACGGAACCGTCGATCAATCCAACCTGCGCCTAGCCGCCGCAACCGACACATTCACGCTGGCCGGCAATGGGGCGGAGGTGTTCGAACCGCACTTCACGTATCACGGCTTCCGCTACGTCGAGGTGACCGGTTCCCCGGGATCGCCAGGCCTCGACGATGTTGAGGGCATTGTAGTCCACAGCGCCTGCCGTGAGACTGGCTCGATCGACTTCAAGGACGCCCCGCTGCTGCAGACCATCTGGCAGAACGCCTTGTGGAGCCAGCGATCGAACTTTTTTGCCGTGCCAACCGACTGTCCGCAGCGCGATGAGCGGATGGGTTGGCTGGGTGACATTCAGGTGTTCCTCGACGCGGCCGCCTTCAACATGGAGGTCGATCCGTTCATCCGCCGCTTCCTGCTGGAAGTCCGGGCGGCGCAACGGCCGGACGGCGCCTATCCGATCGTCGTTCCCCAGCCGCTGTCCTTCCCCGACGTGGTGACTGCCGGATGGAGCGAGGCGGGCATCATCCTCCCCTGGCAGCTATGGCAACGCTACGGCGACACCGCCGTCATCGAGGAAAATTGGGCGGCGATGGAAGCCTGGATGACGTTCGTCGCCCGCGCAACCCGGATCATGTCTGGCGCCTCGACCGCGGCCTCGACCTTGGCGACTGGCTATCGGTCGACGCGGTCAAGCCAGATGACGAGACCACTCCCAGGATCCTCTGCGCCACTGCCTACTGGGCGTGGTGCGCAAGCTTGATGGCCGAAATGGCTGGCGCCACCGGCCGCCGTGCAGAAGCCCAACGCTACGGCGCGTTGCGAGACCGCATCGGCGAAGCCTACGCCGAAGAATTCGTGGCATCGGACGGCACATGCGGCAATGGCAGCCAGACTAGCCAGGTGCTCTCGCTCTTCATGGACCTTGTGCCGCATGACCGCCGCGACGGCGCCGCACGGGTACTGGCCGACGACATCCGCCGCCGCGACATGCGCCTGTCGACCGGCTTCCTCGGCACCCCCTACATCCTCGACGTCCTGGCTGACGCAGGCCGGATGGACGAACTTTCGGGCCTGCTGCTCCAAACCGAATTTCCGAGCTGGGGCTATATGCCGAGCCGTGGCGCCACGACCATGTGGGAGCGGTGGAACGGCGACACCGGCGACCTGTCGATGAACAGCTACAATCATTATGCGTTCGGCGCGATCGTTGGATTTTTCTATCGCCGGCTTGCCGGCATCGCACCCGCTGCTCCCGGCTTCCGGCGCATCGCGGCCCGACCCCTGTGGCTTCCCGCCATCGGCCGTGTCTCGGCCAGCTACGATTCGCTCGTTGGGACGATCGCGACCGAGACCGACGGCGACGCGGAGGGCCTCAAGCGGTTCGCGCTGAGCATCCCGGCCAACACCGTCGCCGAAGTGGAACTGCCGTCAGGCGAATGGCGAGCGCGCGACGGCGCCGTGCAGGTCGGCGAGGATGGGCCGGTGCGCTTCGAACTGCCCGCCGGCGATCACGAATTCAGACGATAGACGAGAGGAAGTTTGCCGTGCCGACACTCGGGCTGATCCACAACTCACCGATGCTTGCACCGGTCTTCAACGAGATCGCTGCGCGGGTGATGCCCGACGTCCGGCTTCTCCACTTCGTCGACGAAAGCACGATCAAGAACACGATCGCCGCCGGTCACCTGCAAAAGGCGACCATGCGGCAAGTGATCAGGCTTGTCGGTTCGTCCTTCGACGCTGGCTGCGACGCGGCCATGATCACCTGCTCGTCGATCGGCCGCGCGGTGGAGATGGCGGCCGAACTCCATGACCAGCCGGTGCTGCGTGTCGATCGTCCGATGGCCGAGAAGGCGGTCGCGACCGGCAGGCGCATCGGCGTCCTCGCCACGCTTCCAACCACGCTGAAGCCAACCGCCGAATTGATCGCCCGGATCGCTCGCGAGCAGGGTAAGGAGATCGAGATCGTCGAGAATGTCTGCGCCGGCGCGTTCGACGCGGTGATGGCGGGTGACGGCGCCACTCACGACCGGATCGTCGGCGAAGCGCTGACCCAGGCGATGAAGGATGTGGATGTGATCGTCCTTGCCCAAGCGTCCATGGCGCGCGTGCTCGCTACCCTCCCCGACGGCGCGGTTGCAGCACCGGTCTATTCCAGCCCCGAGCTCGGCATGGTGCACGCACGCGACGTGCTGCGCGGACTTGCACGATGAAGAAGCGCCACGCCGTCCTCGGCCTGCTCGCCGCACTGTCGGTCATCACCTTCCTTGATCGCATGGCGATCGCGGTCACCGGTCCGTCAATCCAGAAGGACCTCAACATCAACACCGAGCAGTGGGGCTGGGTGTTGGGCGCCTATGTCATCGCCTATGCCGTGTTCGAGGTCCCCTCGGGGTTGATGGGCGACACGCATGGCTATCGACGCGAACTTGCGCGGATTACTGTGTGGTGGTCGTTCTTCACTGCAATTACCGCTGCGTGCCGCAATTTCTGGCAATTGGCAGGCGCGCGCTTCCTGTTCGGTCTCGGCGCCGCCGGCGCTTATCCCAACATGTCGGGCGTCCTCTATCGCTGGCTGCCGGCGCGCGAACGGGCGCGTGGCCAGGGGATCATCTGGGGCGCCAGTCGCTTCGGGGGCGCACTCGCACCGCTTCTGCTGGTTCCGATCAATCAGCACTTCGGATGGCACGGCGTCTTCATCGTCCTTGGCGCGGTGGGTTTCGCCTGGGCCATCGTCTGGCACCGCTGGTTCCGGGATCGTCCTGCCGACCAGCCCGGAATCTCGCCCGACGAGGTGGCGGAGATCGGTGCCGACGATGCCGGCGGTCACGCCGGTACGCCGTGGCGACGACTGCTCGCGCTTCCCCAACTTTGGCTCATTGCGCTGGCCTATTTCTTCTACGCGTTCGGAAGCTGGTTCTTCTTCGGTTGGTTCCCGACCTGGATGGTCAAGGGCGCCGGCTTCACCCAGGCGGAAATGGGCGTCTATGCGTCCATACCTTTCCTTCTCGGCGTGCTCGGCAACCTTGCCGGCGGCGTACTGAGCGACCGTCTGGTCACGCGGCTCGGGATGCGTCGCGCTTATCGGCTCATCACCGCGACGTGCCTCACGGCGACGGCCGTGCTCCTCGTCGCCCTGAGTGTCGCGGTCAGCAAAGTTGCCGTCGTCGTTCTGGCCGGAAGCGCGTTCATGGTCATGGACCTGATGCTGCCGTCGGCCTGGGCGATGTGCATGACAATCGGCGGCCGCTTCGGGGGCACGGCGACCGGCGTCATGAACACCGCGGGCAACCTCGGCGGTTTCATCTGCTCGGTCGCCTTCGGCTATGTCGTCGCGTCAACCAACAACTATGCGCTGCCGCTGCAGGGCGTCGCCGCTATGGTCCTCCTCGCCGCCCTGCTGTTCGCGTTGGTGGATTGCACCAAGGGCTTCGATCACAAGGTCGTCGCATGAGGCGCCTGCTTCGAGCGGTCGCAGCTGTTTCGGCGCTTGCCGTCGCATCGGCAGCGCCGGCCGCGAGCCGGACCCCGCCGCTCAGTGTCTCCGCGAACGGCCGCTATCTGCAGGCCGGTGGAAAACCCTTCTTCTGGCTTGGAGATACGGCCTGGCTGTTGCTCGGCAAGCTCAACCGGGCTGAGGTCGAGCAGTATCTGGCAAAACGGGAAAGCCAGGGCTTCAACGTCATCCAAGTGATGGTTCTGCACAAGCCGGAGATGACCAATCCCGAAGCCGGCGCCGCTCTCGTCAACGGCGATCTCAAGCAGCCACGCGTCACGCCGGGCAGCGATCCGGCCAAGCCGGGCGAATACGACTATTGGGATCACCTCGACTGGGTGATCGACCGCGCCGCCGCCCACGGCATCTACGTCGCGCTGGTGCCCGTATGGGGCAATCTCCTCGATGCCCGGCTGCTCAACCTCGAGACGGCACCCCTATTCGGGCGGTTCATCGCCGAGCGCTACAAGGGCAAGGAGAACATCGTCTGGCTGAACGGGGGCGACCGCTATGGCGACCTGTCGCCGCAGGTGTGGGGCTCGCTCGGCGCGACGATCAAGTCGATCGATCGCGCCCACCTCATGACCTACCACCCCGCGGGCCGGGCAAGCTCCTCATGGGCGTTCCACACGGCGCCCTGGCTCGATTTCAACATGTATCAGTCGGGGCACCAGGACTATGCCCAGGACCATACGCTGAACGCGCGCGGGGAGGACAATTGGGTCTACACGACCGATGACCTGTCGCGCCGGCCGCCCAAGCCGACGATCGACGGCGAGCCCAGTTATGAGAACATTCCCCACGGCCTCGACCTCAAGCCAGAGCCACGCTGGCTGGCTGCCGACGTGCGGCGCTATCAATGGTGGTCGGTCCTCGCGGGCGCGTTCGGTCACACCTACGGCGAGAACAGCATTATGCAGTTTTACTCGCCCGGCCAGACGGCAGCCTATTGGCCCAAGCTCGCCTGGCAGGAAGCGCTCGATGCACCCGGTGCAATGCAGATGCATTTCCTCAAGGACCTGATCCTCTCGCGCCCCATCCTCGAGCGCATACCGGACCAATCACTGATCATGGACAGTGGGCCACGCTACGAACGCGTCGCCGCAACTCGTGGAAAGAACTACGCCATCGCCTACACCTACACCGGCCGGCCCTTTCACGTGCGAATGGGCGTGATCAGCGGGGCCCGCGTTCGCGCCGCCTGGTTCGATCCACGAACAGGAAACCAGAAACCGATCGGCACCTTCCCCAACAGCGGTACCCGCCTGTTCACCCCGCCCGGCACGCCCAAGCCAGGTAACGACTGGGCGCTGTTGCTGGACGACGCCGCGACAAGGAATGGCCAGTGAAAAGCTTCGTTCTCCTCGCCGCAGCGGCACTGTTGGGCGGCGTCGCTGCGCCGGAATCCGCGCTCGGGCAGCCAAGCCGTCAACCCATTTCCGTCGCCCACGAGCGCCTCTGGATGGGCTCGGCCTGGTATCCCGAACAATGGCCCGAAAGCGCCTGGGCCGAGGACCTGCGCCTCATGAAAGCGTCAGGCGCCAACGTCGTGCGCATCGGGGAATACGGCTGGAGCCGGATGGAGCCGAGCGAAGGCCATTATGACATGGCCTGGCTGGTGCGTGCCGTCCGCCTTGCCGCCAAATACGACCTCAAGGTCGTGGTTGGCACGCCCACCGACACCCCACCTGCTTGGCTGACTGAGAAATATCCCGACACGCTGCAAGTCGACGGAACGGGAAAGCGGCTCGGCCATGGCGGCAGGCGGCACTTCTCCATCTCCTCGCAGCGATACCGCATCCTCGCCCGCAACGTCGTGACCCGCATGGCGGAAGCTCTCAAGGACGAGCCGAACGTTATTGGCTGGCAGATCGGCAACGAGCCGACGGACGAGAGCTACGACCCCGAGGCGAAAGTCGCCTGGATTGCCTGGCTGAAAAGCCGCTACGGCACGCTCGACGCGCTGAACGCCGCCTGGACAACCGCCTACTGGTCGCAGACCTATTCGGCGTGGGACCAGGTGCCGTTCAACAACAGCAAGGCAAACCCCGGCTGGATGCTGGAGCTCAAGCGCTTCATCACGGCGCAATGGGCGGACTTCCACCGCAACCAGCGTGACGCCATCCGCGCGGTGGTCGGCGCCAAGCCCTTCATCACCGTCAACCTTGGCGGGCTCGGCTGGGCAAATCGCTTCGACCGTTATGCCATCAACCGCGACCTCGATCTCGCCTCCTGGGACAATTACGTCGGACAGGGCCATCTCGAGCCTTATCGCAACGGCGCGACGCATGACCTGGTGCGCGGCTGGAAGCGGCAGAACTTCTGGGTGATGGAAACGCAGCCGGGCTTCGTTAACTGGGCCCCGGTCAGCAACATGCTGTACCCCGGCGAGACTCGCACCATGGCATGGCAGGCCGTTGGGCATGGCGCCGATGCGATCCTTTACTGGCAGTGGCGCAATGCCCTGAACGGCCAGGAAACGATGCACGGATCCATCGTCGGCCCCGACGGAAGGCCGCTACCCATCTATCCCGAGATCCAGCAGATCGGCCGCGATTTCGCCAAAGCCTCGCGAGCGCTCGCGGGAACTCAGCCCGTCTCTCCGGTCGCAATCCTTCAGGATTATCCGAGCCGCTGGGCAATCGACTTCCAGCTGCATCACCGCGATTATGACCAGATCAAGGTGCTGCTGGACTATTACCGGCCGTTGAAGGATGCGCTCGGGGCGGTCGACATCGTCGAGGCAAGCGGCCAGCTCGACCTGTACAAGCTGGTTGTCGCGCCCAACCTCAATATCATCACTCCCGAGACAGCCTCGCAGCTAGCCGCCTTCGTGAAGGAGGGCGGGACGCTTATCCTCGGTCCCCGGTCAGGGATGAAGGACGCCTTCAATCGCCTCGAAGAACGGCGCCAGCCGGGGCCCTTGGCCGACTTGCTCGGTGGCCAGGTTGACCAATTCTATGCGCTCGACGAATCGGTTGCCGTGGACTCTGGCAAGGCGGCGATATGGGCGGAGCAGTTGTCGGCAACGGCGCCCGACACGCGGGTCCTGATGACCTACGGTCCCGGCAACGGCTGGCTAGAGGGAAAACCGGCGGCCCTTACTCGCAAGGTCGGCAAGGGCCGGATCACCTATGTCGGCGCGCTCATCGACGAGGGTTTGCTCAAGCGCCTGATCGACACGTCGCTGCAGGAGGCAGCGGTCGGACGAGACATCGCGCTTCCGCAAGGGGTGGAACTCATGACGCGCGACGGCCAGGGACGGCGGGTCGTGATCCTGATCAACCATGGCAGCGAGCCGCGCAATGTGCAGCTCCCCGTGGCAATGACCGATATTCTGGCCGGCGGCAGGGTTACGGAACTGTCGCTCAAGCCTCGAGGTGTCGCGGTGCTCCAGCGCTGAGGCCGCGTATCAGCCGCCCAGCCGGACCCGTTCAAGGAAGTCCTCGCTGCCCATCTGCCCTCCCTTGAGCACCAGCTCGAGACCGTCGATCGCTGGATCGCTGGCGTAGGCGCGCACCATCGGAGCGCCGCGCTCAATCGGGGCAGCCCAGGTCAGGGCGTCGATGCCAAGCTGCGCGACACCATGGCTTGATGTGTCGCCACCGGCGAACAGCAGGCGGGATAGCCCCGCCCGTCGAACCACCTCACCCGCGACACGGCCAAGCGCGGCACCCAGCTTCTCGCCGGCCGCCACTGCTGACATGTCGAGTGGCCCCTGCGCAGAGTGAATCACGGCCCGGCCTCCTTGCGCCATCGCGGTCACGGCAGCAGCGGCAAGGCGCTCTTCCTCAGCGAACGAACCGGCAAGTAGTTCGGGAACATCGACTTGCAGGGAGACATAACCATCCTGCCGGCCCCGCGCGATTTGCCGCGCGGTGACTGGCGAGCAGCTGCCACTAACCACCAGCAATCTGGTGGCTTCGTTCGCGCGCGCCTGGCTGGGTACGCCCTCGATGATCCCAGCAGCCGTCCACGCGAGCACCAGCGCACGGGTGACGCCGGAGCTGCCAACGGCGAAGCGGACGCCGCGCGACAGTAGCACCTTGCCCGCCGCGGCTAGATCCGCTTCCGTCGTGCCGTCGAACAGAACAGCCGGTGCCGAAGCGTTGTCAAACGCAGTCGCCGAACTGCCGTCCCGCAGCTCCTCCAGCGAGACCAGCGCAACCGCCATGTCCGTCTGCGCGGCAAGGTGCCTGATGAGATCGGCCTCGTGCATCGGCGTGACGGGATGGCGCGACATGGTCGGATGGCGGTCGATCCGGTAAACCCCTTCCCCAGCGGCCGCGAAGAGATTGCCGAAGGCGACATAGCGGCGAAGGTGCGGCGCTCCAACCAGGATCGCCGCCCGGCCACCGATCGTCTCCACCCCGATCTGCAGAGCCCTTCCGATCGAGCCCACCGTCGGGCTCGAATCGAAAGTCGAGCAGGTCTTGTAGTGGACCAGCGCTGCGTCCCCCAAGGCTTCAAGGGCGGCTGGAAGTTCCGCATCCATCCATTCGGGCGGCCGGCTCCTGGCGTCGCTCGCCAGGCCGAAGGCGCGGGTGTTTGGAAAGCGGGCGCGCAGTGCCTCGTCGGGCGTCCGAAGAAACAAGACGGCCTGGACGCCGCCCTCAGCCAACTGCTCGAGGACGTCGGTCGAGCCCGTGAAGTCGTCGCCGTAGTAAGCGTAGAGCGGTTTCACCCGCCAAACGCGTCCAGCGCTTCCCGCAGCTCCGGCGCGTCTCTAGCGGCCTCCTCGGCCGGCACGCCGGCAACTGCCGCTTCCCAAGCCTGGCGCAGAGCACGGACGCCGGCTGCCGGTCCGCCGGGGTGCGCCATGATGCCTCCACCGGCGGCGAACATGCAGTCAATGGATCCAAGCGCCCGGAAAGTCGGGGCGGCCTGCTTGGCGGACTGACCGGACGAGAAGACAGGCATGATCTCGCAACCGGGATGCGGCGGGTCGAACATCGGCGAAAGGCATTCGCGAGCCGACGCGATCACGCTTTCGTTTGTTTCGCAGAACTTGTTGTCGATGCCGTTGACGTGCGTGTGGTCGATGCCGGCAAGCCGCCAAAGCTTCTGGAATGCAATGTAGCTCATGCCAATTGCCGGTGATCGGCCGAGCAAGCCCCAGCCATTGCGATGTCCATGGATCGGCAGTTCGGAATGCGCCCGAAGCACCTTCATCGCCGGTAGCCCGATCGAGTTCATGCTCGCCATGATGCAGGTGCCACCCTCCGCCAGAACATGATCGTGGCGGGCGAGCATTTCGTCGATCTCGCCAGTGAGGTTGGCGGCGTACATCACCTTCCTGCCAGTGCGATCGGCGTGCTCGTTGATCACCCGCATCACCGCGCTGATCCGCGCACTGAACGGGCAATGCGGGCCATCCGCCTGCAGTTCGTCATCCTTGATGAAGTCGATCCCCGCCTCAACCAGGACGCGCACCTGTTCGGCCGTGGCTTCCGGCGAAAGGCCGACGCTTGGCTTGATGATCGTGCCGATGATCGGCCGGTCATACACGCCCGCCAGCTTGCGTGTTCCCTCAACGCCGAAATGGGGCCCCTGGTAACGGGTGAGGAACTCCGCCGGTAGCTTCAAGTCGATGAGCCGCAGGCCGGAGAAGGCCTTCAACTCCGACAGATTGCCGTTGATCGTCGCAAGCAGGTTGGGAAGAGACAGCCCCATGTTCGAGATGGGCCAGGACAAGACCACGCGGGCCGTCCGCCGCACGGATTCGCCGGAGCGAGGCAGGACCGACCCGGGCAAGGACGGCGCCGCCACCTCGCCTAGCTCGACCAGTTCCTCGACCCGTGCTGCGTGCGCCTCACGAAGCTCATCGGTTTCGCCCGGGACCCGGACGAAAGTGCCCGTCGACTGCTCGCCAGCCATCGTCTCGGCCGCCTGCTGGAGCGGGAAGGCCGTCTCGATCCAGTAGGTCGCGTAGACCCGCGGTTCCATAGATCAGGCGGTCTTGAAGTAGGTCGCCGAGCGCTCGGTATCGACGTTGTAGTAGGGGATGAACACGAGGTTCCGGTCGCCGACCCGCGCCCGATAGGACTGCTCCTGGCCCGGCATCCGCTCAAGCGCACCGGGCAGCGCGATCGCTTGCTGATCGATGCCCTCCCAGGGGTTGATGCCGACATACATGACAGCGCCGCGCATCACCGCCGCAAGGTTGGGGTTCTGATCGTCGATCGGAAGCGTCCGCAGCGGCTGCGGAATGGTAAGTTCGACAAGGTCACCAGCCTTCCACGAACGCTGAACGACTGCGAACTGGCCCGGGACAGCCGCCTGCGAAGCGCCGTTGACCCTTAGCGTTGCGCCCTTGGTCCAGGCCGGGATGCGCAGCTTGATGGCAAACTTGCCATTACCCGCCTGGCGCACCCGCAGCCGCACCGTATCGGAAACCGGATAGGTCGTTTCCTGCACCAATTCGACCGCGCCGCCCGGGCGATCCCAACGCACTTGTGACGAGGCGTACATGTTGACCAGCAGGCTGCTGTCGTCGTGGAAATACAGGCCCTGCACGTAATCGGCGACACCCTGGACGAGCGTGCCTGAGCAGCACGGCCACTTCTGGTGGTAATAGCGCTTCTCGCCCGCCGACCCGTAGTCGGAATAATAGGGGTAATCCCCGTCGCTGTTCGGCAGGCGGGTGGCGAGCATCGTGTTGTACAGCGTCCGCTCGAGCCCGTCGCCATAGACCGGCGATCCAGTGAAGCGCGTGAGGTAGCGGGCCAGTTTCATGTCGGCGAAGCTTCCGCACGGCGTTTCGAAATGCGCCTTGGAGGACTTGAGGCTGGCCGCGAGCTTGCCCTGGTGAAGCGGCACGAACTGCTCTTCGGGACCCCACCCGCCGCTCGCGAAACGCTGCGGCTCCATATACTTCCAGGCGTTCTCCAGTGCCCGGCGATACTTTGCATCGCCCAGGTTCAGATAAGCCTGCGCGCCCGAGCTCAAGGCAATGGTGTGGCTATAGGCATGCTTGGTCGGCAACACGTCGTCACCCGCGGCGAGCGGGTCGAACCATTCCTTGTCGAGCAGATACTTGACCGCCAGCTTGCGGAACCGGTCGTCGCCCGTGATGTCGGCGACATGGAACAGGTTCTCAGGCAGGACGTAGGTTTCGTCGTAGGGCGGATCGACCTTGCCGATGCGGTCGCGGGACACCGGCGAAATATAGGGCAGGCACTTGTCGACGATGATCGGCAGTAGCGTCTTGGCCTGTTCGACCCCGCTCAGGCGATAGGCGTCGACCATCGCCACGACATATTTGTCCATGACGTAGGCAGCCCACTGCTCCTGCGCCTTGGGCCCTGCGTAGGGATTTTTGGCGGCGACGAACGCCTTGCCAAAACCGTCGACCAGCGCCGCGACCTTGGCATGGCACTGCTTGTCACCGGTGGTCGCACCGATGCGGGCCAGGCCCGAGACATATTGCCCGAACGCAAGGCCCGGAACGAAGCCGTTGCGATCGTACCAGCCACCCATGTCCGGTCCGGGCGCGGGCAAGCCGGCATTCTGCCGAAAGACCTTGAGTACCCGGTCGTTGTCGAGCGCCAGATAATGGGCGTGGACGTGGTCGTAATGGCGCTTCATCACGCCGCCCGTCAGCTGCACCGCGCCATAAGGAAATTCGTGCACCACTTCCGCGCCGCGCATCGCCGCATTGGGGCCAGCAAAGGCACTGGCCGGCATCGCGAACGTCCCCGCCGCCGATGCGCAGGCCGCGCAATGGATGAACTCTCGCCGCGATACTCCGGCCTTATGCAAGCTCACCATCTTCGCCTCGCAAGTTGCGGCCCGTCCCAGCTGCGAGCCACCCGATTCCTTATAATTGTATGATTATTTGTTGCAAGCAAAGTTGGCGCTGAAAACCTCAGCGCGGCTTGCGGGCCCGTTTCGCGGTGGCTCTTTCCAGGCGGTCAAAGCCATGAGTGATGATATCGCGCATGGCCTGCCCCGCCGCCGCCCGGTCCCCCGCCTCGATCGCGTCGACAATGCGCGCGTGACCGCGGACACTTTCGTCGTGGACCTGCGCCTCCTGCACGGGTGAACTGAGGCGGAAGGACGCCAGCAGCGCGGTTTCGATCACGGCCGCCAGCGAGCGCATCAAGACGTTGCCCGAGGCGTGTCCGATCGCCTTGTGGAAATCGAGGTCGGCTCCGGCAAAGTCGCTCGCGCTACCGGTCGCCTGCGCCATCCTGCCTAGACAGGAGCGCATCAGTGCGATGTCCGTCTCCGTGGCGTGCTTGGCCGCGGCCTCCGCCGCTGCCGGCTCTATGGCCATGCGGATTGCAGCAAGATCGCGCACGAAAGCGGCATCGAAACCCTGCGCAACCTTCCACGCCAGGATGTCGGCGTCGAAGAAGTTCCAGTGCGCGCTGTCCAGCACCGTCGTCCCGACCCGCGTGCGCGAGACGATCAGGCCCTTGGCCGTCAGCGTTTTGAACGCCTCGCGAAGTACGGTCCGCGACACTCCGAAGCGGGCCAGCATCTCGGCTTCGGATGGCAGCTTCTCGCCCGCGGGATAGATGCCGGCGAGGATTTGCTCGCCGATCGTACGAGCGACCTGATCCGCGTTCGACAGGGTCGTTTCGGCAAAGCGGCTGAAGTTCGGGCGAGATACGATGGCTATTGGCTTGCTCCGAGTGGACTGGGCGGAACAGTCGGAAGCGTTTGTCTCCGCCCGATCACAATAGCGGTGGCCGCTTCTTCCATGCAAGCAGCCCTTAGCGGATGAGGATGTCGTCAGCGAAGATCAGCCGGACGGGCCCCAGCAGTCCCGAATCAAGAAGTGGCTCGTCCTTGCCATAGAAGGTCCAGGTCGAAAAAGTGACCCGCCCGCCCGGTGGCTTGGGCAGACCGGCTCGATACCAATCAGGCAGCTTGCTGATCTTGCGCGCCATGACCGGCTGACTCTTGCCATCCGAACCCACCTTGTCGCCAACCGGCCAGTCGGCGTCCACATACTCGTCTTCCTCGGGCAGCGCGGCGTCGCCGATCATCCGGTTTGCCCACAGGTTGGTGACGGCAATCGATATGTCATTGCGTCCCGGCCGGACCGCATCCGTGATGTCGAGGCGATAGGGTTCTTTCCAGACAGTCCCGAGATCGTGTCCATTGACCGTGACATTCGCGAGCACCTCCACCCGCCCGAGGTCAATGAACAGCCGCCGCCCGCGCTTCAGCGCCCAAACGGGCACGTCGATGCTGCGCTTGTAGGTCGCCGTTCCGGAGAAGTGGCGGACGTTTGCGTCGGCGCTTTGGCTGAGCGACCTCAGCTTCGGTAAGGTGATCGCGGCAGGCGCGGCGCGGCCCGGTTGGAACGCAACCGACCAAGGGCCGGAAACGGTTATGGGTTCAGGCACTGCGGCCGAGAAGCTTCGGGCTCCATCGAGCGTGTAGCGGCCGCTGCTCCAGGCCCTCGCCTCGATGCCGCCATCGGCAGTGCGAACAAGCGTCGCCGCCGGGCCGATCTGCGGCGCGGGCGGACCCTGTGCGGCTTCGCTTGCGATTTCCGCCGCACTCAACGCTCGCGGCCGGGTTACGAGGGGCGACGCATTCCCTTCGAAGAAATAGGTGACGCCTGTCGCCGCGGGCGCGTCGCTCCCGCCCGCATAGACCCGCTTTCCGCCCTTGAGGCCCTGCCGGATCAGCTTGCCATTGAGGTAGAGGCTCGGCACGCCCCGATCATAGACGAGCCCGACGTGCGTCCAGCCCGCAACCGGCGTTCGGCTAACCAGCACCGCAGGAACCTGGTCGCGGGACGCGCGCTCGATCACAAAGGCGCCGTTGCGGCCAAGCGCAAGCCCTGCCACCGCGCTCCCCGGCTCGTGAGTGTCTTGGCCGGAGCGAGCGTTGATCAGGTAGTTCTTGCCCGTCTCGTTGATGCGGCCGTTGACACTTTCTTGGGGCATCACGCGCAGGTCGATGTCGGGTTTGGCCCACAAGGAGAGCGTGAAGCTATCTGCCGGAGCCGACGTTCGCGGCGGCGGCGCGGCTTGCGTCGAAGCGATGGTCTGGCCGTCACGCGCTATCCACTTGATGCCCGCCGCTCCCTTTGCGGAAGAAAGCATCACGAAGGTCGATCCGCCAGGCGAAAGGTCGAAACGGACGCGGGTCGTGCGATCGTCGCCCTCGAACAACGCGGGACGGCTGATCGCGCCAGTTTCCGCATCCCACAATTCTGGCGTCGCGGCGGGTACCCGGAAGGTGCAGGTCACGCTTTCGGGCCGACGCTGGCGGTTGGCGACAAAGTAGAGGTCGCGTGTCGGCAGCCGGCGGTGCAGCCAGGTCACCTGTCCATCCACGCTTGAAGTTTCGCAGCTGGCGTCCGGCGCAAGATCCATCGCTGCCAGCACGTCGCGGATGCTTCCGCCGGGATAGATTTTCCCCTTGCCCACCGGGCGGGCGGCCGTGCCGTCCCTCCAGACCGCATCGACGGCGGCATGGAAGTCGGCATCGCCGTTCGCCTTGCCGACAAGGGTCAGCGAGCGTGTCGGCTTGGGCCCGAGAATCGTCGCGCCCTGTTCCGCCAGCAGCCGGATGCGCGCCGCCAATTGCGGTGTCATCGACGACAGGGCCGAAGGCAAGACGAGGAGACGATAGCGCGCGCCATTGGGCAGCACGATTGCGCCGTCGCGAACCGTCGCCCGGCTCAGCAGCACCTCGGCATTGACCATGTCGTAATTGTAGCCGGGTGGCATTGGCGGGTCGAAATACTGACCGATGCGCGGGTTTGAATCCGGTGAGATGTCCGGCCGCACATATTCGGCTTCGTTCGGGCTTTCCTCGCCTACGAAATAAAGGACATCGGCGACATTGTGTCCCTGGCGAAGCATGTACTGGCTGCGCGCCAGATACTCCATCCAGGGCTTGGCTCCCCCAAACCACGTGTTGGACCGCTCCAGGTTGATGCCCCACGGACCCATCGTCATGCCGGGCAGCGCCTGCGGGTTGGGCTGATGCGCGTAGCGATGAAAGAATATTTGGTTGACGCCTTGCGCGAACATCTGATCGCCCAGCAGCTTCATCGCATAAGGGTAATCCTGCCAGCGGCTGGTCTGCGCCTCGCCAGTGAAGGACTCGGCGGCGACCACTGGCTTGCCGTAGACGTGGGCCGCGGAGGAAACGAGCTTGACCGTGCGGTTGTCGGTCCAGGGCGTCCGGGTCCAGAATTCCGTCATCGGAACCTCGGCCCTTCCCGACACCTGTAATTCATCGAGCGGGCCGGGCCCATAACCTTCGATATGCATGCGAAGGCCTGCGGCCTCGGCATGCGCCTGCATCCGGCCATAGTAATTATCAGCCATCAGTTCAGCGAGCGTGCGGCGGAAGTCGAAGAGGAAGCGCTCCGAAAGATCGACATCTCCGACGATCCGGCCGGTCAGCGCCGGGAGGTAGGGGATGAGGCTGTAGCCGTTGCGCTTCGCGAAGTTGGCCGGAAGCGTCGCGGTCCAGTTCTGCAGCCCGGCCTCGTAACTGTCGATCTCGACCATGTCGAAGGTCTTGCCGGCAAGCGGCCCCGCTGCTTTGACGAGGCGACCAACGCTGTTCTCGAACTGAAAATCGACGGCAGCAGGGTCGAACTTGTCGACCTCGAGCCCGCGACCGGAATCGGAGGCCGCGACGTTGAGGTGGGCCGTCGTGGTGTGGCCGACCCGCAGGATCGTCCAGCGCCCGGAAGGCGGCGACCAGCGGAGGATCCCATCCTTGCCGAGCCACGCCGTGATGTCGATCACCTTGGCAGGATCGATTGCGAAGCGCGCCTGCAAGTCAGTGGGCCGCTGTTCCACCGCCGGGCGGGCGTTGAACAGATGCTCGCCCTTGTAGCCCCAATCCTCGATCCTTGGAGCGGCGGAGAACAGGGCTTCCGCGAGCTTGACCTTACCCGGCGTGGTGATCCGGAAATAGCGTGCCGTGACCTCGGGGAAGTTGATGCTGCCGGGCGCCTCGATCCCCCGTTCCTTCTGCAGCGATAGGGTCACCTTTCCTACCTTGCGCCATTGAACGCGGTCGTCTGACGCTTCCACCATCGCGGTAAAAGCCCTCTCGTCGATGTCGCCATAGAGGGTGACCGACCTGGCGGTGAACGGTGCCGCCATGCTGATGACGAGAGGCGTTTCGGGACCGATCTCGACCGACGTGTGGAGGTCGCGGTCGGTGAGATCGCCGGGTTTGACCCCCGCCGCGGCCCGCATCGAAGCGATGGCATCACGATACGCGCTGTCGTCCCCCAGGCTAGCCGGGTAGGCGAGTATTGCGGCGTCGCGATAATGGCCGAGCTTGGTGAAAGGCTGGACCAAGTGGACCAGCAGCGGCTTGCCCCCGGTGACGCTTGTCTCGTTCCACACCAGCTGCTGCATTGATCGCTCAGGGGTGATCCACGGGCCGCCGGAGGACGACCAGCCCGGTGCATTGTGGAGGCCGACCTTCAGGCCGAGCGCGTCCGCCTTTCTCATCATGTGCGTCATGAGGTCCAGCCATTGTGGGCTGAGGTAATCGACTAGCCCCTTGGGTACGTCGCTGGACCCGTCAAACATCATCACGCCGCCAAGACCCACGTCGCGGATGGCCGTGAGGTCGGCATCAATGCCGGCCAGCGTGACGTTGCCGTTCATCCAGAAGTAGAGCGTGTTGGGACGACTGGCGGCGGGGGGATTGCGGAAGGTGAGCGGATCGACATCAGAGGCAGGCAGTCCCTGCGCCAAAACACTGCTCGCCAAGGTGCAGTTTGCGATTGCCAAGGTCCACATCCCGACCCGAACCATTCTCTTCCCCTATACCGCGATAGCCCTCATCGCCTTGCTGAAATATCATATAAACATATCATTTGGCTTGGGCTACCAATTGCTGGCAGAAAGCTGCGAGCAACGCGGCATAAGGGATGAAGGACGAGGATGCCGGCACGTCTCACTGGCGCATTGATCGCGCTTTCGCTCGCGGTTGTCCCAGTTTCGGTTGCCCGGGGGGTTGCTCCTTTTCCGCAGCGTGCGACAGCCTTCGCCAACCGGCCGGCCATTGCCGTAGGAGTCGCATGGTATCCCGAACAATGGCCCGAGAGTCGCTGGGATGCCGACCTGATGATGATGCGCGCGACCGGTTTCAATACGGTCCGGATCGGCGAATTCGCATGGAGCCGGATGGAGCCCGAGGAAGGCCGGTTCGACCTCGCCTGGCTCGACCGCGCGATTGCCGCCGCTCAGCGGCACGGCATGATGGTCGTGCTGGGCACGCCGACCGCGGCGCCGCCGGCCTGGATGACGCAGCAATATCCCGACGTGCTGCGGGTCGACGAAGACGGCACCCCGGCAGTGCATGGTGCCCGTCGCCACTTCTCTTTTTCCAGCCAGCGCTACCGCAGCTTCTCGCGTCGTATCGCAGCAGAAATGGCACGGCGCTACGGACACCATCCAGCGGTCGTCGGATGGCAGATCGACAATGAGATCGGCCCGCCCTCCTTCGATGGCGAGGCGGTCGCGGCCTGGCACCGCTTCCTTGAGAAGCGCTACGGAACGATCGGCGAGCTCAACTGCCGCTGGGCGACCGAATATTGGAGCCAACGCTACAATAATTTTGACCAGATCCCACTGAGGCCGACAGGACAGCAGAACCCGGCGCTGCAACTAGAATTCAAGCATTTCACCACGGCGACCTGGACCGATTTCATTCAGAATCAGGCCCGAGCGGTCCGGCCTCTGATCGACCCGCGGGCTTTCGTCACCACGAATACCATGTTCTGGAACGCCGGCTTCGATCATTACCGGTTGCACCACGATCTCGATCTCGCCGCGTGGGACAATTACATTCCAGACGGGCGGCCGGACTGGGTCGCCAATGGTGCCAATCACGACCTCGTGCGAGGCTACAAGCAGCGTAACTTCTGGCTGATGGAGACCCAGCCGGGGCGGGTCGACTGGGTGCCGGTCAACCGCGCCCTCGACCCCGGGCAGGTCCGCGAGATAGCCTGGCAGGCCGTGGCCCACGGCGCCGACGCGGTCCTCTACTGGCAATGGCGGCCAGCCGCCAACGGGCAGGAAACCTATCACGGTGCGGTGCTCGGCCAGGACGGCAAGCCCAATCCGATCCAGCCCGAAATCGCCCGCACCGCGACGGAGCTAAGCGGTGCAGCCGCGCTCCTCTCGGACACTTCGCCAGTAGCGCGGGTCGCCATGCTCTTTTCCTACGACAGCCGCTGGGCAATCGACCTGCAGCGGCACCATCGGGATTTTGACCCGGTCAGGGCTTTCACCGACTTCTACCGGCCGCTTCGTACCAAGGCACAAGGCGTAGCCATCCTCCCTGTCGAAGCGGACCTGTCGGCCTTCCCGCTGGCGGTTGCGCCGAACCTCAATGTGCTGACGCAGGCGCAGGCGGCCGGGCTCGCCCGCTACGTCCGCGGCGGCGGCCACTTGGTGCTCGGCCCTCGCTCGGGAATGAAGGACGATTCCAACGCGCTCTGGCCGCAGCGGCAGCCCGGGCCCCTCACCGAACTGCTGGGCGCACGGGTCGAGCAATATTATGCGCTCGACAAGAAGGTCGCGCTGGCCGGCAGCATCGGCGGCGGGGCCACGATCTGGGCCGAAGCGCTCGCCCCGGTCGCGGGTAATGTGCGCGTCCTGTCGACTTACCGCGACCCTGGTGGCTGGCTCGACGGCAAGCCGGCGATTGTGACCCGCAAGGTCGGCCGGGGCAGCGTCACCTATGTCGGCGCGTGGCTGGATGCTGCGACCATGGCTAGCCTTGCCGATCGTTTGCTGAGCGACGCGCAGGTGAGCGCCCTGATCCCGGATGGCGATGCCGACCTGGAGATCGCCGAGCGATCCGGTGGCGGCAAGCGGCTGCTGATTGTCATCAATCACGGCGGCATGTCGCACCCATTCACGCCGCCCGCCGGTGCCGTGCCCGCCAGCGGTGATTGGCGGGGTGGCGCAATCCCCGCGCATGGCGTGGCGCTGTTCAACCTCGCTCCCGGAGCTCGCCCATGAAGTCTCGCGCCTGCCTGCTACCCCTGGTCGCAAGCTGCCTCATCGGGGCGGCTCCCGTGTCGCCACGCTGGGTGCCGGGCTGGTATGCGCCACCGATTGGCTATGAGCCGCAGATCAAGGAAGCGTTCGGCAGGCCGTTCAATAACGACAGTGTTCGGCAATCGCTTTATTCCACTGTCGCTGGAACGACGATCCGGGTCCGCCTGTCCAACGAGCTGTCGGCCACTCGCACCAAAATTGGCGCGGCCACGATCGTTCGGTTGGACGCGAACGGAGAGCCGGTCGAGGGGAGCCTTCGCCCGTTGACCTTTGCGAACGCTCGTAGCGTGCTTCTCCCCGCCGGTGCACCGATGTTGTCCGACCCGATCCGCTTTCCGGTGAAAGCAGGCGAGCGGCTTGCAGTTTCGGTATTCTATCCAGAGGAAACGGCGCTTCCGGGTCACGCCCAGATGGTCGATGTCGCCGCGGAAGACGTGACCGGCGCAACCAGGCTTCCCAACCCCCGACGGGCCCGCGCCACGGGCATCGTCAGCGCGCTGGAAGTGGTTCGGCCTTCCGCCACGCGCGTGCTCGTCGCCCTTGGAGATTCGATCACCGAAGGAGCCGGATCGACGCGGGCCCAGAGCTACCCCGATCAGCTTGGCCGCTTGCTAGCGGCGGATGCGGCCGGGCGCTGCTGGACGGTCGTCAATGCGGGGATTAGCAGCAATCGCCTGCTCAGCGAGGGGCGCGGGCCCAATGCCCTGTCGCGCTTCGATCGCGACGTGCTTGCGGTGCCCAACGTCACCCACGTCGCTATTCTCGAGGGGATCAATGACATCGGCCGCGTGCGCGACCCGGCCAAGGAACGTCAGCCCGCAGCCGGCGAGCTGATCGCCGCCTATGAGCAGCTGCTCGCCCGCGCTTCCGCACGCGGGGTGAAGGTGATCTTCGGCACATTGCTGCCCTACGAGGGCGCCGCTTACGCCGACGCTGAGGGGGAGAAGAGACGGTCGACGGTCAACCAATGGCTGCGCGCGAACAAGACGCGCTTCGCGGGGCTGATCGACTTCGACCTCGCCATGCGCGAGCCGGGCCAGCCCACGGTGATGCGGTTGAGCCAGCAGATCGGCGACCACCTCCATCCCAATGACGCAGGTTATGCCACGATGGCGCGGACCGCCCTGCCCGTCGTTCGCGCGCAGGGCTGTCGGTGATCAGCGGCTAACGCGGACGAGGTAGCTGGTGGTCGCGGGCTTGCCGATCGCCAACTCCCAGCCGGGCTCTATCATCTTGCCCGAAATGGGCTTGCCGATCGGCCGTGCCGCACCATCGAGGGGTTGGGCCGAAACGGCAATGGCTCCCTCGAGGTCCTTGAGCGTCAGATAGCCCGTAATCGGCTCAATCACCGTCGGCGCCGTGCCCCAGTTGGTGAGCATGGAGCGCCGCTCGTCCCACTGCGCGCCACTATTCTCGACCTTGCCAGTGGTGGTCAGAAGCAGGCTGTTCGACAGGTTGATCGGCTTGCCGTCGAGTGAGGACAAGGTGATCGTGGCGAAGCGGTTGCGGATCTCGGCCGACAAGTGGCGCGTCTGCACATGCGGATTGGCGCTGATAAAGCCAACCAGTCCCTGGCTGCGCGGGGTGTCGATGGTCACCAGGCCGTTTGTGCCGCGATCGGTCAGCCACTTCAGCTGCCCGGTGTCGGACACGATGGGATTGGCGGGCTTCAGCGGAGCGGGAAGCGTCGGCTTGCAGTCGAGGCAGCTGACACGCGATCCGTGGGTGAGCGGGATCATCTTATCGAATCCCGGCGTGTAATAGGGCATCTCGGCCCGCGGCATCCGCGCCGCATCGCTGATCTGTTCGGTCGAATAGGATCGCGTCAGCACCTGTCTTGCAGCCGCGACGTCACCGCGCAGGAATAGCATCGACCCGGCCGGCATCTGCGCGATCTTCGCGGGATCGAGCGTGATGTCGAAGTGGTCGCCGATCATGGGCTTCCACTCGCCGCCGACCTTGGTCTCGAAGGTGTAGAAGAAGATCCCATCCCAGTCTTGAAGCGCGGCGTAGGACGCCAGGATCGGAATCATTTCCGATCCATATTCGCTCGGGAAGGGATGGTTTACCTCGCTTACCATGAACGGCTTTCCGGCGGTCGCGCTGCGGGCAAGCTTCTGGATGATCGACAGATCGGGCGCGTTGACCATCGGTTCGTTGCGGCGGCCGTAGATTGCCGGGTGCTGCCAATAGACATGCGAGTCCACGATGTCGGACTTGAGGGCCGTGCGCATCAGTGGTTGGTTGGCGATGAAGTAAGTGTGATCGGCAGTGGGCACGATTGGCACCTTCACGCCGACCTCATCCTTGAGGAAGCGACGGAAGTCCGCGTGGAAGTCGATTTCCACCTGCGTCACGAAGGCCAGTTCTGAATCGAAGCGAAGGCGCGGCGCGGCCGGATGGTCGCCGCGGCGCATGAAGGGAACGGGTTGGCCTGGGCCGACGCCGGCCATGCGCCTCAGTTCGGCCAGCTGGGCGGGCGTGCGGTTCTTGGCCAGCCACTGATTGTACATGCCTGTCAGAAGCGCCTGGTAATGCGGAGTCATATCCAGCTGCACGTTGGCGCCGCCCGGCACGCGTTCGCCGCGGAACCAGTTGCGCATCCAGAATTCGAGCAGAGAATTCTCGTTGAGTACTTCGACGATCGCCACCGCCGGGTCGTCGGCATAGCGCAGCTTGGTATACGGATTGGTATGGCCGAGCAGCTGGCGAGCGAAGTCCTTCTGCAGCTTGACCAGCTCCGGCCCGAAATATGTGAAGGCCTTGAACGGCGACAATAGTTCAACGTCCGGCACGCCGTCACCGGGCTTGAAGACGCGCCCGACGTTGAGATTGAAGTCGAGGTAGATGCCTTGCTGCTTCAACTGGGCGAGCCAATAATCGAAACGATCGAGCTGCTCCGCATTGAAGTGCTGACTGTCCGGCAGGTCCCCGCGGATCAGCCCGCGCGGGGGATGGGTGAAGGGGCCCGCACCGGGCGTGCTGCCATTGCCGCCATCACGGATCGGCGCGACCGTGTCCGGGCGATCGATAAAGTGCAGACGCACACAATTGACGCCGAGCCGAGCCAGTGCGGCGGCATACGTTTCCGCATCCTTGTGCGAGGGAATCTCTTCCGACCCGATGGCCCAGCCCGTTAGGTTGACGCCCCAGCAACGGAAGCGCTGGTTGTTCGGAAAATAGAGGTGCCCGTCTCGCGCCTGCAAAAAGCCGTGCTTGCCCGCGGGACCGTCGAGCAGGAACCGCGCGTCGGCCGCGCTGTCCGTTCGCGCCGCATGATCGACGGGGAACGGCTGCATCGGAATGTCCGCCTGCGCCCCGGCGACACTGGAAACAAGGGCGGCGGCGACCAGCGCCACACCGCGTCCGAACTTCACAAGAACGCCCACCAGCTTCTCCCCTGACTTGAAGTGAAACGCTCAGCGCGTCCGGATCTTGAGCACGTATGGATAGGGGTCGGCGAGCCGGGCTGCCGGAAGCGTGACCTTCAGGCCCGTCGGCGATTGTGCCCAGTCGATCTTGCCACCTTCGACCAGCTCGACGCTTTTGATCGGCGCATCGAGATAGGGGGTGCCTGCATAAAGCGTCTTGATAAGAACGGCGCCGTCCGCAGGTCGGGCGAGACCGAGCGCGTAGACGGTATTACCCTTGGTGGTGAAGCGGATGTCGGCGGGAGTGTAACCCTTGATGGCCGACTGCTCGACCTGCCCGCCCACGCGGACTTGCCCGGACTTGGTGGGACCCTCGCCGAAGAATTTGAACGGCCGCGTCCCATAGATCGCCTCGCCATTGACCTTGAGCCAGCCGCCCATGCCCTTCAGCACGGTGACGACCTCATCGGGAATGGTGCCATCGGACTTTGGCCCGACGTTGAGCAGCAGATTGCCGTTCTTGCTCACGATGTCGATCAGGTCGGACACCAGCGACTGGGGCGTGCGGTACGTATCGTCCTTCGCATAGCCCCAGCTGTGCACACTTACCGACGTGTCGGACTGCCACGGCTGCAATTTGAGGGCGTCGGTCTTTCCACGCTCCATGTCGAAGGTCGCGCTGCCCTCCGCCATCTGCGAGGCCTTGTAGGTGATGATGCCCTGGCCGCCCCAGCCTCGGCTGCGGTTGTAGTAAAAGGCAGCGGTGTCGCGCATGCGGTCCTGGAACATGGGCGCCGCCGTCCACCAGTCGAAATAGATGAGCTCTGGACGATAGGTGTCGATCAGCTCCGTGGTGCGGGCAGTCCAGTCGTCGAGAAATGCCTTGCTTGGTGGCATCCACTCCTGAAGCTGGTTTCCGTCTGGCCAGTGGTCAGGCTTGTCGGCCGGGAGGCCCATTGGCGCCGCGGGACCGTAGAGCCCGGCGTATCTGGGATCCTTGACGTCCGAATCGTAGGTGCGGCCCATGTAGTACCACCACCAATGCTCGGCACGGTGAGAGGACAAGCCGAAATGCAGGCCGCGCGACCGCGCTGCTGTTGCGATCTGGCCGAGGACATCGCGCTTGGGCCCCATCTGCGCGGCGTCCCACTCGGTCAGGTCTGAATTGTACATGGCGAAGCCGTCGCAATGTTCCGCCACGGGAACGACATAGCGGGCGCCGGCTTCAGCAAACAGATCGACCCAGGCCGCGGGATCGAACTTCTCTGCCTTGAAGAGGGGGATGAAGTCCTTGTAGCCGAACTTCGACTGCGGTCCGTAGGTCGCAACATGATGCTTGTAGGCCGTGTTGCCCGGCACATACATGTTGCGGGAGTACCATTCGTTGGCGAAGCCCGGCACCGAATAGACGCCCCAGTGGATGAAAATGCCCAGCTTGGCATCCCGGAACCATTCAGGCGCGCGATAGCCTGCGCGAAGCGAATCCCAGTCCGACTTAAACGGGCCAGCAGCAACGCCCCGCTTTAGACTGCCGAGCCGGGCATCGACCTTCGCCTGATAGCCAGGCACCTCGGCGCCGGCAGACGGCGTAACGAGCGCCACTGCCGCGCAGCCCAACATGAGACCCGCCAACGATCGCTGCCAATTCGCCACGAGCCTCTCCCTGCGGCGTTCCGCCACGCCGACGATCTGCAAGAGGCTAGTCGCCCTACCACCGCGCGATCAAGGCTTATTATCGTATCATATCACTTTACGCTCGGCGTGGTGATGGCTAGGCGAGAGGAACAAGCCAATGCGGCTGCGATGTCAGATGAAGCGGATGTATTGAGTGTGGATTTCGTCAGGCTGGAGGAAGAAGCCACGGCTTCGACCTTGCCACCGCAAGGCCACGCGTGTCGTTCGGCCACTTGCCGCTGACCGCGCAATAGAAGTGATATAGCGCACCATTGTGATAGAGAATGGCAGGCTTGTGGGCGAACTTCTCGTCGATCGAACCGGGCTTGCCGATATCGACGAGCACCTCGCCGGCCTTGTGGAAGGCGATCGGCGTCGAGCCGGTCGCAAGCAGCTCACGGCACGGCCCATCCGCGGCGCGGCCGAAGTAGAACATCGCCCACTCACCGCGATGCCGAAGCACCACGGGATCGCTTGCAAAACGATAGTCGGGCGAGCCCTTCGGACCGTTCCTGATCAGCGGATTGGCAGAATTGCGCACCCAGTGCCTGAGGTCCTTGGACATTGCGACACCGGTCTGTTCGAACCAGGGCGTGCCCTCCGTCTTGGCGTTGTAGTAAAGATAGAAGGTGTCGCCATCGCGGATGAGATACGGCTTGTAGAGCCCGCCCCGCTCCCACTCCGCGCCGTCCTCCGGACGCAGGATGACGGGGCCGCGCTGCCAGTGCCGAAGGTCGCTGCTCGTGGCGAGCCCGATGACGGCGGCCCCTTCCTCATAGCCTTCGCCAGGGTAGGCATGCCAGGCCGCCACATAGCGCCCTGCGACCTTGATCAACCGTCCGGGCGACCGGAGTTCATTCTCCCGCAGGATCGACGCGCAAGCGATATTGAAGCGGGTAATGGGATCGCTGGGGTCGCGTGCCAGGATCAATTCCTGCCGGGTCCAGTTGATGAGATCCTTCGATTCCGCAATGCCGGTCTGATACCCGCGGCCGTCAAAGCCGACATAGGTCAGGTAGAACCTTCCATGCGCCGAGAAGACGAAGGGGCAATCCACCGACTTCTCGTCGAAGCTGCCAGGAATGCCTGAACCGCCAAGGATCAGCTGCGGATATTTGTAAGGGGTGCGATACGGCGCGACCGGGTCCGCTCGGCCGCGCGCAAGGGCTGGCACGCTCAAGCCGCCCAGGGCGCTCGCGCCAAGGCTCAGAACATCGCGTCGGTCGAGCATATTCCTTCACTCCGTCACGCACGGGCGCCAAGACCTAGATTGCCCACCCGCCATCGATGATGTGGACCTGCCCCGTCGTGTAGGTCGCGCCGGCCAGGTAGACGACCAGTTCGGCGATCTCCTCTGGCGTACCGATCCGGCCAATCGGCTGCCGGGCGATGAAGGCCGCTCGCGCGCCGTCATAGTCGCCACCCGCTGCGAGGCGCTCCTGTAACGAGGGCGTTTCCACCGTGCCTGGACAGATGGCCGTCACCCGGATGTTGCTACCCACGAAATCGGCGGCGATCGACTTGGTCAGGCCGATCACGGCGGCCTTGGTCACGGAATAGGCGAAGCGGTTAGGCACCCCCTTCACGCTCGACGCGACCGACGACATGTTGATGATCGCGCCGCCACCGCGTGCCACCATGCCCGGCAGGACGGTCCGACACGTGTCGACCATCGCCGCGACGTTGAGCCGCCAGGCGAAATCCAGGTCCGCATCGCTGCATTCCAGCACCGTTCCGCCGTGAACGACACCCGCGCAGTTGAACAGGATGTCGATTGGATCGGCCGAAAGGGCGGCGACCGCCCGCTTGTCGAGCACGTCAAGGAGCCGCGTCTCGATCCGCTCACCCGCAAGGCCCTCCAGCCCGCGCTCGTTAACGTCGGTCGCAATGACTCGTGCGCCGGCGTTCGCGAGCGCAAGCACCGAAGCGCGGCCGATACCTTGAGCAGCAGCGGTGACGAGAGCGATTTTTTCCGACAGGTCGATCATCACTCTTGTCCTCACGCTTGGGGGATTGGCGCGCCGGGCAGCTCGGCGGCGCGGTAACAGGCTTCGACCAGCGCCATGGTGCGCCAGGCATCCTCGACGTGGGTCGCAAGTTCGGCATCTTCGCCCGCGGCGAAGCGCTGCAGGTTGGCCATCGGCCCGATGAACGCATCCGGGAACCAGCCGCCTTCGAGCGCCACCTGCTCCCACGGTCCCGAGCGGGGCGCGATCCAAAGCTCGTCCGGCTCCCCTGAGGGATAATTAAGGAGCAGGCCCAGCTTGACCATCGCGGCGCCGTCAACGCCCTCGACCCGGAAACTCGCATCCTGGAACCGACGGCCGAAATCATGGTGATGATTGATCGACAGGAGCACGCGCAGCGTGTCGCCGTAATCGAGGATCATTGAGGTGCGCGTGTCGGCGAGGTCGCTCGATGGATGACTGAAAATTCGCGCGAAGACGTTGGCCGGATCGCCGACCAGCGCCCGGATGGTGTCGAGATAATGGATTGAATGGCTGACGATCTCGACCCGGGGGTTGGGCCTGAGGTGCGGAAACAGGTGCCACGGCGTGACGAGGTTAATGTGAACCTCGATCTCGGTGAGCTGGCCGAGCCGGTGCTGCTGGATGGCGTCAGCAAGCCCGAGCATCATCGGCGAATATCGCAACTGGAAGTTTACCGCGGCCACCTGCTGCCGGTCCCGGACCGTGTCACGAACGCGGGTCGCTTCGGCAAGGTCGAGACCCATTGGCTTTTGCAGGAGGATCGTGGCCTCGTGCGGGAGTGCCTCGAGGATCGGACGATGCGCCACTGGGGGCGCCGCAACGTCGAACACGGCATCACTGCCCGCCGCTTCCTCCAGCGATCCGAACACACGCTGGATGTCCCATTGTGCCGCAAGCTTTTCCGCACGGCCCCGGTCAAGGTCGAACAGCCCGGCCACTTCGAACCCGGCCTTGCAATAGGCAGGAAGGTGGGCGTCAGCGACGATGCCTCCCGCACCGATAATGATGATAGGCCGTGGCCTGGTCGGCATCGGCCATCGTTGCCGGAGGGCGGTCATGGCGAACCGGTCGCAAGTGCTTGCGCCTCGGCGAGCAGATCGGCGCTGGGCCTATCACCCGTAACGGCGGCGGTCATCAGATCGTCCACGATATGGCTGATGCGCGCCAGGTCGGGCGTGACGGGCATCTCGCGCGCATGCTCGTGCAGCCAGTCGAGCTGGTGGTAATAGGGCAAGCGCGCGTTGATCTCGGGATCCAACCAGGTCGAGCGGCGAACGCCGATTGCCCCTTCCTGCGTGGTCAGCAAATCCATCTCCGGCGAAGCGCAATGCCGCAGGAAGTCCCATGCCAACTCCTTGTTTGCAGAGCCCGATCCGATCGCCAGCACCCAGAAGACGTTAAGCGAGACGCTGCGTCCGGACGGCCCGGCAGGAAGCGGCGCGACGCCCACCTTGCTTCGCACCTCGCTGGTCTCCGCCGTGTCGGCATAAGCTGCGAAGCCAAACCAGTTGGCCATCAGCGCCACCTTGCCCTGCGCGAACAGCTCACCCGATTGAACGCTGTCGAGCGCGCGGCAGTTCGGCGCGATCGACAGGTCGTCGCGGGCAAGCGAGCGGAGAAAATCGAGTGCCTCGTGTGCCTCAATCGAGGTGAAAAGGGGCCGGTTTCGCGTATCGAATACCTCGCCGCCGCGCGACCAGACCTGGATGCAGAAATCGTAGAAGCTGTTGTGACCGTCGGGGTAGAGCGCAAGCACCGTCCCGTAGCGACCCCGCTCGCTGTCATGATGTTTCCGAGCAAGGCGGTGGAACTCTTCCCAGCTCGTTGGAGGCTCGGCGATCAGGTCCGTGCGATAGACAAGGCATTCAGGCCCGTCGTGATACGGCATCGCCCAGTAACCGCCATCAAACGACTGAAGCCTGGTCAAGGACGGGCTCCACGCATCCGGAAAGTCCGCCAGCGGGGCGCGCGCCAAGTGCGGCGTGAGATCCTCGAGCAGGCCGTCCTTCACAGCTTCGGCCAGCCAGTCGGTGTTGAGGAAGGCGATGTCCCATTCGCCACTGGCCAGACCGCGGCCACCGATGACGCTGTCGTGAAGCTCGTTCAGGTCCATGGCTACGGCGTCGAGCTCAGCGTCGTCGCCGCGGGTGCTAACGAAGTTCTCGAACTGCTTGCTGATCGCGCTCTCAAAGGGACCGAAGCGGCGGACCGCGATGCGCAGCCGGGTCATGCGGGCTCTTCTGCCTGCGCCGGGGCAGCGTGGCGCGACACGCGCCGCCGTTCGCCGCCCACAGTATAGATGGCAGCCGCCGCGATCACGACCATGCCCTCGATCAATCCCTGGTAGCTCGCGCCAAGGTCAAGCACGTTGAAACCGTTCGTCAGCGTGAACAGCAACAGCGCGCCTACCACCGTCTTCAGAACGCTGCCCGCGCCGCCGAACAGCGACGTTCCGCCAAGGATTGCCGCCGCGATGACGGTCAGCTCCGCGCCCTGAAGCGCGGTCGGGTTGATCGCGCCGAGGCGGCAGGCAAACAGCACGCCCGCAAACCCTGCGGCGCCGCTCGACAGGAGGAAGGCGCCGAGCTTGTAGGCGTTGACATTGATGCCCGAGAGCCGCGCTGCCTCGGGGTTTCCGCCGACTGCGCAAACCCGCCGCCCGACCACGGTGAAGCGCAGCACCGCCCAGACGATCAGGGTGAACAAGGCCAAGTAGATGACCGGCGCGGCCACGGCGAAGCCGGACCCCAGGTAAAGCGCCGCGGCGATCAGTAACACGCCTCCTCCGATCGTTCCGACAAGGCGGCGCAGGGCCCCAAGCAGGATGAGTGCAGATCCGATCGTCAGCAGCGGCCAGAACAGCGGCACGCGCATGCTTTCGAAGGCCAGCATCTGCTGCAGCACGTCGCTTCGTTCGACCATCAAGGACCGGCCGTCAGTGAGAACGAGGATCAGCCCGCGTACCGCGGTCAGTGTTCCAAGCGTCACGATGAAGGCGTTGATGCCGACGAACTGAACGACGACGCCGTTGAACAATCCGACGGCAAGCGCCGTCACGATCGCCGCCCCGGCCGCAAGCGGAAACCCGAGGGTTGGCGCAAGCCCGACCAGTACGGCAGCGGCCAGCGCCGCGACCGAGGCGACGGAGAGGTCGAAAGCGCCCGTGATCAGCATCACCGTCATGGCGACGCCCATGATGCCGACCAGCGACGACTGGTACGCAATATTGCCAAGGTTCTGGGGTGACAGATAGTTCGGCAGCCCCCGCCCGTGGGCAATCACCGCCAGCAGGGCGAGCAGGATGAGCAGGGCGTAATAAACGCCGGCCTCACGCAATCCGAACGCGTGGCGCCACTGCTTCTTTGCTGTCATCGCACCATTTCCATTGCCGGGCGGCTGCCACCCGCGAGTTGCACCAGGTCGGCCTCGTCAGCCTCGGCCGGATCGACTTCGGCAATTACCGCTCCGTCGCGCATGACCAGGATACGGTCGGCGACGGCGATCAGCTCACTCAGTTCGGAGCTGACCAGGATCACGGCGAGGCCGTCGTCGGCCACTGACCGGACTAGGCGTAGAATGTCGGTGCGCGCCCCGATGTCGATGCCGGCGGTCGGCTCATCGAGCAGCAGGACGCGCGTACCTGGCTTCAGCCAGCGCGCGATGGTCACCTTCTGGGCATTGCCGCCGGACAGTTCGCCGACCAGCGCGCCGGGCCCGCTCGCCTTTATGGCCAACTGCTCGATAGCGGTCTCGGCCCTCCCGTATTCGGCGGGCACGTCGATCAGCGTGCCGGTGCAGGGCAAGGCGAGGTTGTCGCTGATGCTCATGCCGCCGACCAGGCCCTGCTTGGCGCGGTCCTCGGGTACGAGAGCGATCCCGGCCACCACCGCTTCGGAGGTGTCGAACTCAATGGCTTGACCATCTACCGCGACCCGGCCTCGGGCTGCACGATCCGCCCCGAAGATCGCGTGAAGGAGCTCGCTCCGCCCCGACCCAAGCATACCAGCGACCCCGACGATCTCGCCTCCGCAAACGCAAAGGCTGGTGGGCGATAATTTCCCGGGTGAAGCGAGTTGCTCGACCTGCAACACCGTTGCGCCCGTCCGCTGCAGCCGCGGCTGCCGCTCCAGCGCTGTCACCGACCGGCCTGCAATTGCCTCCGCAATCGCCTGCTCGCCAGTTTCGGTGGTGGCCGCCCGAAGCACCGCCTGCCCGTCGCGAAGGACGGTGACCTCATCGGTAAGGTTCACGATCTCGTCGAGGAAATGCGACACGAACAGTATGGCGCGCCCCTCCTGCGCGAGAGTGCGGACGGTGCGATACACCTGCGCACGCTCGTGCATCGCCAGCGACGCGGTGGGTTCGTCCATGATCAGCAGCGCCGGGTCGCCCATCAGGCCTTTGGCGATGGCAACCATCTGGCGCGTGCCGATCGGGCAATCGCCGACGATCGCGTCTAAGTCGAACGGATCGCCAAGGCTTCGGGCAACGGCCCCAGCCCGCCTCCGTCCCGCGCTGCTGTGCCGCCACGCGCCGCTCTCTTCGAGCAGCAAATTCTCGAGGACCGAGAGGGTCGGGACCAGCGGAATATGCTGGTAGATGGTCACGATCCCGCCAGCCCGGACCGCGCGCGGACTGGTCCAGCGCACTGGCTCCCCGCGCCAGATGATGGTGCCGCCGCTGGCCGGAACGGCGCCCGCAAGGACCTTGATCAGCGTCGACTTGCCCGCTCCATTGGCGCCGAGCAGGCCGTGGACGCTGCCCGCACGCACATCGAGGCTTACCCCGCGCAGCGCCACGGTGCCGTTGGGCCAGACCTTTTCCAGGCCGCGCAGCGACAGAAGCGGCGCGGCTACCATTGGCCGACACAGTTCGCGACAGTGTCGCGGGTGACCGCCGGGATCGGATAAGTGCGAAAGCGAGAGGAGCTTGCGGTATTGCCCGCCAGCGCCTCGAAAGCGAGTGCCCCCAGCGCCTCCGGCTTGAAGCAGACGGTGCCGTCGACCGCGCCAGCCTTGATTGACGCGATCGCCAGCTTCGAGCCCCCGACCCCAATCAGCCGCGCCCCCGAGCCCGCCGCGCGAACCGCCCGGGCGCAGCCGATGACCATGTCGTCGGCCTCGTTGTAGAAAAGGTCGACATCCGGCCGGGCCGAGAGGATGTTCTGGCACGCCGCCTCCCCTCCCTCGCTGGTCCAGTTGCCGGGCTGGGCGGCGACGATCGTGTAGCGGGTGCCTGCCGCATCGAGCGCCTGGCGAAAGCCGCGTGCCCGCTGCTCGACCTCCGGGAAGCCTGCAGCACCTTCGATGATCGCGATCCGCGCCGGCCGGTCGGCGGGCAGCAGGCGCCGGGCGAGTTCGCCTGCCGCGCGCCCCGCTGCCACCTCGTCCTGGGAGGCGAGCGCCACCAGGCCGGGGTAGACGTCGTCGATGGCGCGGGACTTTGGGTCGCCGACCAGCGCCGCGACAGCTGCGATCGGGACCCGCTGCGCGTTGGCGCGCCGAACCCAGCCCTGCGCCACGATGGAATCGAGCGGCATGATCGCGATGCCCGCCACTTTCTGTGCGAGCAGATCATCGATGTCGTTTGCCTGCTTCTGGACGTCGCCCTTGGCGTCGAGCACGACCGCCGAGGCACCCGCGCGGGCAGCAGCGTCGCTGAAGCCCTTCGCGATCGCGGCCGCGAACGGATAGCTGAGGCCGACCGTCGACAGGCCGTAACGCGGCCCGCCTCGCACCTGGACCGCCGCAGGGCCGTTCGCCGCCCTGGACGCCTGCCGCAACCCGAGGAGAGACGCTCCGGCGATCACCATCGTCAGCGCCGCAAGCAGAAGTGGCACCGGACGCCGCCGCATGATCAGGCCGCGGGCCGCCGATTGACGAGATACAGATGCTCGCACGCCAGCACGGTCTCACCGCGCTGGTTGCGAATGTCGACGCTCTCGGTGACGACCCCAGCGGATGCTCGCTTGGGATGATCGCGTTTGTCGGCGATGCGGGTGATGGTCGTGATAGTATCGCCGATGTGGACCGGGCGGATGAAACGCAGCCGGTCATAACCATAGGACATGGCGTGCGGGTTGATCGTCGTTGCGGTAAGCCCGATGCCGACCGAGAAGATCAGGGTGCCGTGGGCGATCCGCTGTCCGATGTCCTGCGTGGCGCACCAGTGCGCGTCCACGTGATGCGGGAAGAAGTCGCCGGTGTGGCCGGCGTGGACGACAAAGTCGGTTTCGGTGATCGTTCGCCCGAACGATGTGCGCTCGGACCCGATCTCATAATCCTCGAAATATTGCTCGACGATCATGCTGCAAACTCCCGGTCGATCGTGGCGCGGTCCGCACCGAGGCGCGGTGCCGGGCGGGGCGAACGCAGGATCTGATCGTCGAACCGCACCGGGCAGCGCGTCAGCCGCAACTCTGCCCCGTCAGGCGACTGCACCGTCTGCACCGCGTTCAGCACCGCAAACCCCGGCTCGGCCATCAGCGCGGGCCAGTCGAGCACGGGCGCGGCCCAGATTCCGGCCGGTGCCAGCATGGCTAGCCAATCGGTGGTCGTTGCCGTCAGGAAATGATCGCGCAGGAGCGTCTTGATCGCATCGCGGTCGGCAAACCAGCGGTCGGCGGGAAAACGCCCTAGTTCATCGAGGCCGATCACTTCACCGAGCCGGTCGACCCGAGTCATCGCCAACGCGAGATAGCCATCGCTGGTCGCGTAAATGCCGTAGGGCGCGGCGAGATAGACGTTGCCGTTCGCGACCTCGCTTCGTGCGGGCATTCCCTCTTCGCGATTGAGGTGCACGGCGAGATGCTCAAACTGGAGGTCGATCGCGGTCTCGATCAGGCTGACATCGACCTTGCCTCCGGTCCCGCGCACGCCGCGTCGCACCAGCAGCGCGAGGATGCCTTGGCACAGCTGCGCGCCGGCCATCATGTCCGTAATCGACATCCCGGCCGGAACCGGCGGCCCAGCTCCTTCGCCCGACAGCCAGGCGATACCCGACAGGGATTGTATGAGCAGGTCCTGGCCCGGGCGGTCACGCCACGGCCCGTCCGGTCCGTAGCCACTGACGCCGGCATAGATGAGCCGCGGGTTGAGCAGAGCCACATCCTCCCAGCCAAGGCCGATGCGGTCCATGATGCCGGGACGAAAATTGTGGATCAGGACGTCCGCCCGCGCGACGAGCCGCTTGACCGCGTCGAGGTCGCGCGAATCCTTCAGGTCGGCGGTATAGCTTTCCTTGCCGCGGTTGATGGCGTGGAAAAGCGCGCTGTCCTGGTCGAAGCCAAGGTCTGCGAGGTAGAGAGAGCGGCACGCGTCGCCGCCGTCCGGCCGCTCCACCTTGATGACCCGTGCTCCAAAGTCCGCAAGGCGCAGCGCGCAAGACGGACCCGCCAGATATTGGCTGAAGTCCAGCACCGTAAGTCCGGCTAGCGGGCGGTCGTGAAGCATTTCGCCAACGCCGTGCACATCCGCTCCAATCGTATGTTTATATTATCTTTGTGCCGGCGTATTGGTGGGCTTTGGGCAAGTCAAGCCACATCCAGACCTGCACTTACAGGAGAGCACGGCCGAATGCGCGGCATGACCTGGAACCACCCTCGCGGCCATGATCCCCTGGTCGCCGCATCCGCACGGTGGCGCGAAATGACGGGCCTGAACATCGCTTGGGATCGTCGCTCGCTGCAGGATTTTGAAACTTATCCCGTGGAGGACCTGGCGCGGAGATACGACCTGATCGTCATCGATCACCCTCACGTCGGCCAGGTCGCCGCCACGGGATGCCTTTTGCCACTGGACACGCTGGTCGACGCCGCCAGCTTGCAGGGCATTGCCGCCGGGTCGATCGGCGCGTCGTTCGAAAGCTACCTCTGGGATGGCCAGCAATGGGCGCTGCCGGTCGACGCCGCTGCGCAGGTCTCCGCCTGGGTTCCATCCCGCATCGCCGCGATGCCGGCGAAGTGGACGGACCTCGCACCGCTCATCGCCGACGGGCGCGCCTCCCTGCCGCTTCGCCCGCCGCACAGCCTGATGAGCCTTTTCACACTTTGCGGCCTCAGCGGGATCGCGCTTGATCCATCGGATGACCTGCTGTTTCCGCCGGGAGCGCTAAGCGCCTTCGAGCTGCTCGCCGCCGCAGCCGCCCAGAGCTATCCCGGTGCCTTCGAAAGCGACCCGATCGACATGCTGGAAGCGATGGCAAGACCCGACAGCCGGCTCGCCGTCGCGCCGCTCATCTACGGCTATGTCAGCTATGCGCGTGCCGGCTTCCGGCCTGAGCTGATCCGCTTTTCCGACATTCCCGCGCTCGATCACGGACCCGAGGGATCGGCGCTTGGTGGCACCGGCATCGCCGTCTCGGCCTTTGGGCAGGACCCCGCCGCCGCCGCCCGTTTCGCGGCCTGGGTCGCCAGCGGGCCCGTGCAGCGCGATATCGTCGCGGCGCACGGTGGCCAGCCTGCGCATGGCGACGCTTGGTCGTCTGACGTCGTCAATGCGGCGAGTGGCGACTTCTATCGAGGGACCCGCCGCACGCTCGACCATGCGTGGTTGCGGCCGCGGCACGATGGCTACATGAAGTTTCAGGATCTGGCGTCCAGCCGCATCAATGCGGACCTGCGCGCCGGAACGGCTGCCGTGGACGCGATCGCAGCGCTCAACCACCTTTACCGGGCGAGCCGATGATCGGACCGCTCGACGGGCTCCTGGTAGTGGACATGGCGCAATTCCTGTCAGGTCCCTCGGCTGCGCTGCGGCTCGGCGATCTCGGCGCCCGCGTCATCAAGGTCGAACGGCCCGGCCCTGGGGACATCTGCCGTACCCTCTATCTCAGCGACACGGATATCGCCGGAGACTCTACGCTCTTTCACGCCATCAATCGCAACAAGGAGAGCCTTGCCGCCGACCTCAAGGATCCGCAGGACGCGCGCCGGGTGCACCGCCTCATCGGCCAGGCGGATGTGGTCATCCAGAACTTTCGCCCCGGCGTGGCCGAACGGCTCGGCTTCGGCTCCGCCGCCCTGCGCAAGGCCAACCCTCGGTTGATCGTCGGCTCCATCTCGGGCTACGGAGAGGACGGCCCCTGGGCGCATCTTCCCGGACAGGACCTCCTCGCCCAGGCCCTCTCCGGCGCCATGTGGTTGAGCGGCAGTGCGGGGGACGGACCGGTGCCGTTCGGCCTGTCCGTCGCCGACATGGTCGCCGGGCATGTCCTCACCGAGGGTCTTCTGGCGGCCCTCGTGCGGCGCGGAATCAGCGGTGAAGGGGCGACAGTCGAAACCAGCCTGCTGGAAGCGATCGTCGACCTGCAATTCGAAGTAATGACCACGCACCTCAATGACGGCGGGCGACCTCCGGTGCGTGCCACCGAACACAATGCCCATGCCTATCTGGCAGCGCCCTATGGCGCCTACCGGACGGCGGATAGCTGGCTGGCGCTGGCGATGACACCGATGGAAATCCTCGCCCCTCTCCTTCAGCTACCGCTTGCTGGCCGCGCGCCATTTGCGGAGCGGGATGCAATCAAGGCCGAGATTGCCGCGCGCCTGCTCGAGGCGACCACGGACAGCTGGGTCGAGCGGCTGCGCGCCGCCGACGTGTGGTGCGCACCGGTTCTCGACTGGCCTGCACTCCTAGCGGAACACGCCTTCAAGCGCCTCGACCTGCTGCAGGAGGTCCGCCGCGGCGACGCGCTGATCGCGACAACGCGAACGCCGCTGCGGATCGACGGTGAGCGGTTCACCAGTAGCAGGGCGGCCCCGAGGGTTGGGGAAGATAGTGCGGCGATCCGGCGCGAGTTTTCGCTCGACGACTGACGTCTAGTGATTGTCGCGCGGCAGCCCGCGGGTCTGGGCGATCTGCTGATAAGCTTCGGCGCCCTCCAGGATCGCACCATCCCCCAATTGCCCGCAAAGCTTTCGCTGAATTTCCTGCCACGGCGTTTGCGAGGGCGGGAAGCGATAGCCGCCCTGTGTTTCCAGTTCATGGCGCCGCGCAGCAAGTTCAACCTCGTCGAGCAGCACGTTCGCGGTTCCGCGGCGCAGGTCGATCCGCACCCGGTCGCCGGTGCATAGCAGGGCCAGCGCGCCGCCGGCGGCTGCCTCGGGCGAAGCGTTCAGGATCGACGGGCTTGCGCTGGTGCCCGACTGCCGCCCGTCGCCGATGCAGGGCAGTGCATGGACGCCGTCCATGATGAGGTGCGCGGGCGGCCGCATGTTCACCACCTCTGCCGCACCCGGATAGCCGATCGGCCCTGCGCCGCGCATCACCAGCAGGGTTTCCGCGGTGATCCCGACGTCCTCCCGGTCGATCCTGGCATGATAATCTTCGGGCCCGTCGAACACCACCACCGGCCCTTCGAAGGCGTCGGGATCTTCCGGATTGCGAAGGTACCGCTCCCGAAACTCCCGCGAGATGACGCTGGTCTTCATGATGGCGCTGTCGAACAGATTTCCGGTAAGAACGACGAAGCCAGCTTGCTCTACCAGCGGATCGTCAAAGCGGCGGATGACCTTTTCATCTTCGATCCTCGCATTGCGGCAGTTCTCGCCAATGGTGCGGCCGTTGACCGTGATCACGTCTTCGCGGATCAGTCCCTGCGCCATCAGCTCGGCAACCACCGCGGGGACACCGCCTGCGCGGTAATAATCTTCGCCTAGATATTCGCCCGCAGGCTGCAGGTTGACCAGCAGGGGAATGGCGTGGCCATGCTCCTGCCAAGTCCGGAGCGGAAGATCGACACCGATGTGCCGCGCGATGGCGGCGAGGTGGATCGGCGCGTTGGTCGAGCCGCCGATCGCCGAATTGACGGCAATGGCGTTGAGGAAGGCGTCCCGCGTCAGGATGTCGGACGGTTTCAGATCCTCGAAGACCAGCTCAACCGCGCGCTTGCCGGTGCGGTAGGCAACCTCCTGGCGGTCGCGGTAGGGTGCCGGAATGGCCGCCGAACCTGGAAGCGACATGCCGAGCACTTCGGCCAGTGAGTTCATCGTCGTCGCGGTACCCATGGTGTTGCAATAGCCGGTCGAGGGCGCCGAGGAGGCAACGAGGCGGATGAACTCGGCCTCGTCGATCTCACCCGCGGCGAGCAGCTCCCGCGCCTTCCACACGATCGTCCCCGATCCAGTCCGTTCGCCCTTGTGCCAGCCGTTGAGCATCGGCCCGACGGACAAGGCGATGGCCGGGATATTGACGGTCGCCGCGGCCATTAGGCACGCCGGAGTTGTTTTGTCGCAGCCGATGGTCAGCACTACGCCATCGAGCGGGTAGCCGTAGAGCGTCTCGACCAGTCCGAGATAGGCAAGGTTGCGATCGAGGCCAGCAGTGGGCCGCTTCCCCGTCTCCTGAATCGGATGCATCGGGAATTCGAGTGCGATCCCGCCTGCTTCCCTGATCCCTTCGCGCACCCGTTCGGCAAGCACCAGGTGATGCCGATTGCACGGACTGAGGTCCGAGCCCGTCTGGGCAATACCGATGATCGGTTTGCCGGAACGAAGCTCCTCCAGCGACAGGCCGAAGTTGAGGTAACGCTCGAGATAGAGCGCCGTCATGTCGATGTTGTCGGGATTGTCGAACCAGGCGCGGCTGCGGAGCTTCTTCGGCGGGGATGCGGACATATTTGGCTCCAGCGAGACGTGGCCGATGGGACGTCAGGAGCGGATTGACCCTCCTCACTTGAAATATAATAAGACAAATGCGCGTGGCACAAGTTGTTGCCGGCGGGGAGAGCAATATGCCGGGTACAGTGGCCAACGTGGGATCAGAGCGTAACGCGATCCCGGGGGGCGGCAGCTATCGGCCGGCCCTTGCCCTGCTTGCCAGCCTGTTTTTCATGTGGGGCTTCATCACGGTCATCAACAATACGCTCCTGCCTCACCTGCGGAGCGTCTTCGAGCTCAACTACTTCCAGACCACGATGATCGAATCGACCTGGTTCGTCGGTTACCTCATCGCCTCTATCCCGGCTGCCAAGCTGATCGAGCGCGTCGGATATCAGCGGGCGCTAACCGTGGGGCTCACGATCATGACGGTCGGTTCGGCGGGCATGATCCTTGCTGCCAGCCTGCCCTCCTACTGGGTGACGCTCGCGTCGCTGTTCACCGTATCCTGCGGGATCGCGCTGCTTCAGGTGGCGGCCAATCCCTATGTCGCGGTGATCGGGCCGGCCGAGTCCTCCGAGGCCAGGCTGACCCTCGTGCAGGCGTTCAACACCACCGGCGACGTGCTCGCGATCGTGTTCGGTCGCTACCTCATCCTTGCCCGCACCACCGGCGGGACGTCGGCGGAAGGCGCGCAGTTGAGCTATGCCGAGCGCATGGCCGACGCCCAGGCCACCCAGCTACCCTACCTGATCGTCGCTGTCGTGCTGGCGATCCTGACCGTCGTCATTGCCCGCGCCAAGCTGCCCGCGCTGGGGTCCGCGACGCGGCGCGCCAATGCTGAAGAGCGCAAGCATCTCTCCTTGTGGAAGCACCGCAACTTGGTCTTCGGCTGCGGCGCGATCTTCTTGTACGTGCTGGCGGAGATCGGCGTCGGCAATCTGTTCATCAACTTCGCCTCGCAGCCCAATATTGCCAACATCACGCCCGAGCAGGCCGCCTTCTACCTGACCTTCGTGTGGGGCGGCATGATGGTCGGCCGCTTCGCCGGCGCCTGGATCATGCGCTATTTCGCGCCGGAGAAAGTGCTTGCGACCTTTGCCCTCGGCGCGCTCGTCTCGGCACTTGCCGCCACCTTCGTCCAGGGACCAGCCGCGATGTACGCCCTCATCCTGGTCGGCCTGTTCCACTCGATCATGTTCCCGACCATCTTTGCACTCGCGATCCGCGGCCTCGGTCCCCTTACCGAGGAGGGATCGGGTCTGCTGATCATGTCCATCGCGGGCGGAGCGCTGGTCTTCATCCAGGGCAGCGTGGCCGACACCTATGGGCTACAGATGGCCTTCATCGTCACCGCCTTGTGCGAGCTTTACGTCCTCTTTTACGCGCTGTGGGGGTGCAAGGTGACGAACGATGCTAGCGATACCCGCGCGGTCGAGGCGCGTTCCTAGCAGCCGCTGCCGCGCGACTGGGCTGCCCAGCGGATGGCGCCGGCGATCATGCGCTGGTGCAGCGGCTCGGCGTAGGTCTCCGCCTTGTGGCCAAGGGCCGAGAAGAACATTCGCCCGCGTCCGATGCACCGGGTCCAGATCAACGGATGCAGCTTGCCCATGCGGACCCGCTCCGGAAAGGGCTCGTAGGTCTGCTCGTCGAGTGTCGCGAGGATGCGCGTGCGCTGCCCGGCAGGCACCCGGTCGAACGAATACCACTCCTCTGTCCGAACCCATCGCGCTGGCAGGTCGCGCGTGGCGGGATGGCGCCGATCGACGACATCGATGGCGGCCTGCTGGAACTGCTTGGGCCGGCCGGTATGGCCGATGAACTGTGCGCCGATCAGCGTTTCGGGATACCAGTTCCACTCATACTTCGGATCGCCACCCGCGCCGTGCAGCAGCACGACCCCGCCGCCTTGCTCGATCCAGGTTCGGAAAGCCTCGCGTTGCGCGTCGTTGAAGATCGTCCCGCTGGTACTGTTGAGGACGATCACCCCGAACTTCGTCAGGTCGCGCCGGTTGACCACCGCCGCATTCTCCGTCTCGAACACGTCGTGCCCCTGCTTGCGAGCGAGGTCCGTGAGCACGATCTTGGCCGCAGCAATCTGTTCGGGATCGCGGAAGCCGTTGGTCTTTGACAGCACCAGCACTGCGCCCTTGCGGAGCGGCGGAAGCGGCGGCGCGATTTTGTCCATCACGGGCTCGGGCCAGTTACGCGGATCGCGCACCGGCATTTGCACCGCGGGGGTCGGTTGAAGGGTGAACGCCGCGAGTGGGAGCAGCTGCAGCATCATGAAACTCCTTCAATCATCATACTTATTCCTATCGGCCGCCCTCCCTGCTAGCAAGCCGCGCCATGGGCGTGGCACCGGCTGGGAGCCTGATCGGGTGACGGACATCTTTAGAGACGGCCGCGTGGCCGTGATTACCGGCGCGGCGAGCGGCATCGGCGCGGCGTCCGCGCGCTTGCTGGCCAAGGCCGGCATGAAACTGGTCCTGTTCGACCGGGATGGAGCTTCGCTGGAGCAGGTACAGGCGGAGCTCGGCGGCGAGGTGCGCACGCTTGCCGGCGATGTCTCGCAGCTTCATGATGTCGAGCAGCTACGCGACCTGGCGTTCGAAGCTTTCGGTCGGGTCGACCTGCTATTCAACAACGCCGCGATCGGCGGGTCGGGCGACACTGCGTGGGGCGGGATCGACGACTGGCGCAGGATCCTCGACGTCAACCTCTGGGGCGTCATCAACGGCGTTCAGGCCTTCACCCAGGCCATGATCAACCAAGAGGGCTCCTCGGCGATCGTCAACACCGGCTCCAAGCAGGGCATCACCAATCCGCCCGGTCACCCCGCCTATGCCGTTGCGAAGGCGGGGGTGAAGACGTTGACCGAACAACTGGCGCATGCGCTGCGCGAAGAGACCGGCGGCCGCGTCACGGCGCATCTGCTGATACCCGGCTGGACGTTCACGGGCATGAGCGCCAATCCTGCGGGCGAGAAGCCGGCCGGGGCGTGGAGCGGCGAGCAGGTGGCAGAGCGCATGACCGAGCGTGTAACGGCCGGGGATTTCTACATCCTGTGCCCCGACAACCAAGTCACTGCGGAAGTAGACGCGGCCCGCATCCGCTGGGCAGCCGGTGACCTCGCCGAAAACCGCCCCGCCCTGTCGCGCTGGCACCCGGACTGGGCGGGCAGCTTTGCCGACTATCTCACCGGCCAGGGCCTCTGACGTCTAGCGCTTCCAGGCCGTGATGCGGACTTCCGCGCCCTCGTCGAGGGCGCTGCGGGTGCCGAAGGCGATGATGCCCACGCCTTCGATGCGAACGCGCTGGTCGAGGTCGTCTCGCCCCTCATTGCCCTTCGAGCTGGTGATCGACACCAGCCGCGACTGGATGGGGAAATCCTGTCCCTGAACCCGCAGCGTTTCGAATGAAAAGCCGAGGATCGCATGGTCGGCGCGATCGACCTTTCCCTCGGCCACGGCGCCCCGAAGCTGCGGCGGATCGATCACCTCGCCACTCACGCGGTCGCCGACCTTGCTGTTGGTCGTGCTGATCGAAGTGTTCATCTTGATGAGGAAGCTGCTGTTGGACGCGGCGATCTCGGGATTGGCGAGCGGGCCTTCCTGGGCGAACGCCGGGGCCGCGCAGAGCAATGGAAGGGTGAGCAGAAAACGGGCTTTCATGGCGCTGTCCTGTTCTTGGCAGAATGTGACTCAGTGAATTGCGGTCTTGCGGACGAGCACCGCCCAATCGTCGGTCAGCTCACTTGGCGGACTGCCGAGCGAACGGCTTGCTCCGCCCTGCACTGTGCGCACGGGGCCGTTCTGCAGCGCACCCCCCGTCCGCGGGTTATACCATTTGACCTCGAAGGCTCCAGTCGCGGCGGACAGGTCAAGCTCGGGTGAGCCGCCGTTCGGCGTATAGACAGCATAGGTCTGGCCCGGCAGCGCAAAGACATAATCGTCGGTCGCGGGCGTCAGTTCGTCGGCGTGCCGCATCCGTTCGAACGACAGGTAATTCGTCACGAAATCGTGCGCGTAGCGGATCAGGTCGAACAGGTGATCGCGGCTGCGGAAATCCTCCATGTTGAGGTCACCGATCGGGTCGGTGAAGAAGAACATCGTCCCCGTCCCGCCGGCCATATAATGGCCCCAGATGGCGAGCTTGCGGACCTTGTCGTGGGCGTAATCCTCGCTGTCGGGCCGGACCCCCGGGTTCATCTCGATCAGCTGGACGAGCCAGGGGTGACCCGCAGCCGCCGACTTGTCGAGCCACTTGATCGTCTCGGAGTGGGTGTTTTCCGGATCGTGCTGGAGCGCTGTGGAGTCGAAGTTGGGGAAGCCGAGCAGGCGCCCGTAGGTCTTGTCGTCGGCGATCAGCTCCGCCTTCCACTGCACATATTGAATGGGGTGCTTATAGGGGTCCAGCGCCTTGATGTAGTTGGCGATGTCCTTGATGTCCCGCGTGGTGAAGTAGCGGAAGCGATCCATCTCCTCGTCGAGGTCCCAGATGATCGCATGATGGTGCGCAAAGCGGGCGATGAGCTCGCGATAGTAGAGCTTGCGCTCGACACTCATCTTGCCGAGCGTCTGTTCGCCTTCTTCTTCCTGCGTGATCATCATGAGCTGCATGCCGAGCCGGTCCATGTGCGACATTACGATGTCCCACTGATCGAGCTTCGACACGTCGTAGCGGCTGTGCTGATCGTACGCGATCCAAGGATTGATATCCATGGCGTCGCCGTAGTTGTTCATGGTCAGCGTGTAGAAGCCGTTCATGCCCTTGCTAGCGAGATAGTTGAGGGCACCGATGATCCCCTTGCCTTTGCCACCGCCCCAGGTGGGGTCGCCGGGCTTCCAGTCCTTCACATGCGGATCATAATGGTGGAGCTGGTCGGAATGGGGCAGTCCCTTCTGCCCACGGTAATCCCGCGTGTTGTCGAACTCGTAATAGGCCAGGAAGTTCTCCGGGCTCTGCGTTCCGGCCATCACGAAATACTTGTTGCTTCCGGCGTAGCGTAGATAATGCTTACCCGCATATTCGAGGATGCCGTTGGCTCGATTATCGCGCCCTTGCTTGTCGCTGGGCCCGATCTGAACAGTGCCGCTCTCGCCGTCGAATGCAGCGGACTTTCCGGCCTTTGGATCAAGGCTGACGGATACGTCCGTGCCGCTGCGGAAGGAAGCGCGATAGGTCCAGGTACCGGCTTCGGCGGGCACGAAATGAACGCGCCACTTGTTGCCCGACGTCGCGCCGGTTTCCGCCGCATTGCCGTCGGCCGCGTAATAGCCAGGAACCACCTGGACCTTGCTGCCCTTCGTGAAGGTCACGTTGAGCCGGTAGTCGCGAAAGGGATTGCGGGCATCGGTTTCGCTGGTCTGAGGACCCTGGAAAGTCAGTTCGACGTCGTGCCACTGCTTGCGCTCGCCGGTGATCGTTGCGGCCTGCGCCACCCCGACCTCGCAGCAGAACACACCAGCCAGCAGCATTGCACACCAGCCGATCGCTGGCCGTGAATATGGTTGGCGGCCCGGACCGGGCAGGGAGTATGTCTCAGGTACGCGCATCGGCATTACTCCCAGGCGGCCGTTGAAACCCGGCCCAGACGAGAAATAGGCTGACAGCTGGTAAGATGACCTTATCCAACTGCTTTTGACGGAGACTTTCAGACGGTGTGTTCAGTCGGCTGTCAGCGATGATCGTCACCGGTGACAACGGCTTCGTCGTCTCTTGCTGAGTGAGCGAGAGACGCATCTCAACTGGCCCTTCCACCAGATACTGGCTCCTCAGAACGGAGCGCCTCGGCCACCACTCGATCGGCTGCACGGCGCCAATGCCAGTGCGGGTAGAGTTCGGGCGGCGCCGTCAGAGCATCGAGCCGCTCGATGATCTGCGCTGGAAGCTGCAAGGCAATCGCACCAAGATTCTCGGCAAGCTGGGCTGGTTTGGACGCGCCTATGATGACGCTCGTCACCGCGGACCTTGCCAGCAGCCATGCAAGCGCCACCTGCGCTACGCTCGCTTCTACCTCCTCCGCAACCGAGGTCAGCGTCTCCAGCAACGCTAAGCCGACTTCAGGATCGAATGGAGGAGCATCCGCCTTGCTCAGGCGATCGCCCGCGTCAGCTTCTCGGCCGCGCCGATACTTGCCGCTCAGGAATCCGCCGACCAGCGGGCTCCATACCGTGATACCGGTGCCGTAGCGCTCGGTCAGCGGCACCAAGTCTCGTTCGATGTCCCGCCCAAGCAGCGAATAATACATCTGCCCGTGAGTGAATGGCGCCCAGCCATTGGCCTTCTGCAGCTCAAGAGCGGCCGCCACCTTCCACGCCGGCCAATTGGAGAAACCCACATACCGAGCCTTGCCGGCCCGGACGATCGCATCGAGCGCTTCGAGCGTTTCCTCGAGCGGTGTCAGTGAGTCGTCATTGTGGGCAATGTAGACATCCACCCAATCCGTGCCGAGCCGCCGCAAGCTCTGCTCGATGGCCCAGTGCAGGTGGCGCTTGCTCAACCCCGCTTGGATGACGCCCGGACCGGTCCGGGCCATGCCCTTGGTCGCGATGGCGACCTCAGCGCGCCGCGACGCGAGTGCCTTTCCCAGTACCTCCTCGGACTGTCCGTCGGCATAGATGTCAGCGGTGTCGAAGAAATTGACGCCGGCGTCGAGCGCCTGCCCGACCAAAGCATCGACTGCGGCGCCTTCCACGGTGGCGAGCCCGCCCATGGTGTTGCCGCGCGTCAAAGTCAGTGCGCCAAAAGCCAGCCTCGACACGATGAGTCCGCTATTGCCGAGGCGCCGGTACTGCATATCATATGATCAATCACATTTTTCCTCAGCGCAAGTCTGGCAATCTGCAGACGAGTGTGTTTCGAAGGATTGGAGTTGATGAGGTCGCGCGCCATCGCATTGTTGGGGCTATCGTGGGCGCTTGCAGCGTCCCCGCTTCCGGCCCAGGAAAACCGGCCCCGCACGCCGCCGCAGTCGGTCAATGAGATGACCTGTCCGCCGTTGCCGGTAGTAAGCCCGGAACGGATGAACCTGATCGTCGAGCCTAAGCCCCACATCACGAAAACGCCTCCGGCAAGCGAAGCCGACCGGGCCAGCTACATGCGCTGGTCGACGATGGATCCCTATGGTGTTTGCCGCTATCGCGACGAGAACAGGGCGTTGCCGCCCGCCACCGGGCACCGAGTCATCTTCATCGGAGACTCCATAACCGAGGCCTGGAGACCGTCTGTCCCCGATCTCTTTACGGGCGATGTCCTAAACCGCGGCGTCTCCGGCCAGACCACCACGCAAATGCTCGCGCGCTTCCGTACCGATGTGATCGATCTTCACCCGGCCGTCGTCCAGATCATGGGCGGCATGAACGATATCCACAGCGCGTCCGGAATGGCGCTTACGCGATCAAATATCGCGAGCATGGTCGAGTTGGCTCGTGCTCACGGCATCATTGTGATCTTGGGTGCGATCACGCCTTCGAACTTTTTCCAGGGCTCACCTGACCTCGCTCCGGGACCGCAGATAGTCCGGCTGAACCGCTGGCTTCAAGAATACGCCGCCAAGAACGATCTTATATTCGCTGACTACCATGGCCCCCTGCAGAATGGGACGCTGGGGATAAGAGATGGTCTGTCGAACGACGGTCTCCATCCCAATCGCAACGGTTTCGAACCACTGACGCCGCTGGCTAGAAAGGCGATCGCACGCGCTCTTTCCAAGCGGCCGCGTCCGCTTGGCCACGGCATTCAGTTCCGTGGAGCCGTCCGCCGATAACTGAGCGCCTCCGCAACGTGGATGCGGCCGACTGTCTCCGCGCCGGCGAGGTCAGCGATGGTGCGGGCGACGCGCAGGGTCCGGTGGTAGCCCCGAGCGCTGAGGCGCATCGCGGCGGCGGCATCGGCGAGGAGCTTGCGGCCGGGCTCGTCGGGGGTGGCGACCTTGTCCAGCAGTTCGCCGTCGGCTTCGGCATTGGTGCGTGGGCCGTGGCCGTTGAAGCGTCGGGACTGAACCGCGCGGGCGGTCGCGACACGCTGGGCCACGGCAGCGCTGCCTTCCGCGGGCGGCGGGAGCGAGAGGTCGGCGGCGCTGACCCCGGCGACTTCGACATGGAGGTCGATGCGGTCGAGCAAGGGCCCGGACACGCGGGCCTGATAATCGGCGGCGCAGCGGGGCGCCCGGGCGCAAGCGAGCGCGGCATCCCCGAGGTGGCCGCAGCGGCAAGGGTTCATCGCGGCGATCAGCTGGACGCGGGCGGGAAAGGTCAGATGGCTGTTGGCGCGGGCGACGCTGACGGTCCCGGTTTCGAGCGGCTGGCGGAGGCTGTCGAGGACGGCGCGCTGGAATTCGGGCAGTTCGTCGAGGAACAGGACGCCGAGGTGGGCGAGGCTGATCTCGCCCGGACGGACCTTGAGGCCGCCGCCGACCAGCGCCGGCATCGACGCGCTGTGGTGAGGGGAGCGGAACGGGCGGCGGCGCTTGATCTGCCCGCCCTCCATCTCGCCCGCGACCGAGGCGACCATCGAGACTTCGAGCGCCTCGGCGGGGGTGAGCGGGGGGAGGATTCCGGGAAGGCAGGAGGCAAGCAGCGACTTGCCCGCGCCGGGCGGGCCGCTCATCAGCAGGTTGTGGCCACCCGCTGCGGCAATTTCCAGCGCGCGCTTGGCGACTTCCTGGCCCTTGACCTGGCGAAGGTCGGGGCCGCCGGCCGCGGGCTCGGCCTCGCCGAGGCGGGGCGCCGGGAGCAGGGTCGTCCCCTTGAGGTGGGCCAATAGCGCGAGAAGGTCGGGCGCGGCGAGGACTTCGACTTCCCCGGCCCAGGCGGCCTCGGCCCCCTGCGCGGCGGGGCAGATCAGGCCCTTGTCCTCGCCGGCGGCGTGGAGGGCGGCGAGGAGCACGCCGGGCGAGGCGTTGATGCGGGCGTCGAGGGACAATTCGCCCACCGCGACATAGTGGCTGAGCATCTCGGCATCGACCGCGCCGACCGCGGCGAGCAGGCCCAGCGCGATCGGCAGGTCGAAGTGGCTGCCTTCCTTGGGCAGGTCGGCGGGCGAGAGGTTGACCGTGATGACCTTGGGCGGGAGCGCGAGGCCAATGGCGGTGAGCGCCGCGCGGACCCGCTCGCGGCTTTCGGCGACGGCCTTGTCAGGCAGGCCGACGATGACGAAGCGCGGGATGCCGGTGGACAGCTGGACCTGCACCTCGACCCCGCGGGCTTCGAGCCCGAGGTAGGCGACGGTGGACACGATCGCGACCATCAGGCGCGAGCCCCCGTGTCCGGCAATGAGATGAGCACAGGCCCCCTGTCTTCGGCGAAACGGAGGCTATGCCCGTTCGGTGCGGCGGGCAAGCCTGCGTTGTGGGGCGTTCCAGTTGATGCCGCGAGGTGGATTGCTTCGCTGCGCTCGCAATGACGGAAGCGTCCCCCCTTGCCCGAGCGTCTTACTTCCCTACATCACCGGCCATGACCCTTGGTCAACGCCTTCTTGCGATCCGCGACACGCGCCTGGCGCAGAGCGTGATGTTCGTGATCGGCGTGCTGCTGCTGTTCGTGGGCGCGCCGCTAGTCAGCCCCCTGCCCGGCCCGGGCGGGCTGCTGCTGGCGGCGGCGGGGCTGACGCTGGTGCTCCGGACCAGCCTGTGGGCCAAGCGGCATTATGTGCGGTTCAAGCGCTGGCAGCCGCGGGCCGGAAGCTGGTTCGACTGGGGGCTTCGCCGCAAGAGCGCCAAGCGGCGCGAGGCGCTGAAGAAGGAGCGCGAGCGGGCCGAGGCGCCGCCGCCGTCGGAGGTACCGCGGACCGACGATCCGTTGCCCAAGGCCGGGCTCGAGGTAGTCCCGATCGACCCCACGCCGAGCGAGGTGCTGGGCCCGCAGGAAGCGTCGCGGCATTGACTTGCGCGCCCGCCTTGCGTAGGGGCGCGCCAAGCAATGTGGCTGCCCCCGTTCGGGCGGCCCTTTTTGTTCTTAACTTGAAGGCAATGAGCGATGAAGCGCACTTTCCAGCCCAGCAATCTCGTCCGCAAGCGGCGTCACGGCTTTCGTACGCGCTCGGCGACGGTGGGCGGCCGCAAGGTGCTGGCGGCCCGCCGGGCGCGCGGCCGCAAGAAGCTCAGCGCTTAGTCACCTTAAGGAAGCGCGCCGACTTCCTGGCCGCGAACAGCGGCCGGCGCGCCGCCACCCCCGGTTTCGTCCTGCTGGTCCGCCCGCGCGGCGACGATTCGGAGACGATTCGGGTCGGCTACACTGTCAGCAAGAAAGTCGGCAATGCGGTGGTTCGCAACCGCATGAAGCGGCGCCTGCGCGCGCTCGCGGCCGAGGTGCTGCCTACGGACGGCGTGCGCGGCGCGGACCATGTCCTGATCGGCCGGCAGAGCGGGATCGAGCGCGATTACGCGCTGCTCCGGGCCGAGCTGGCCAAGGCGCTGGGCAAGGTCACGCGGTGATCGCCCGCCTCCTCATCCTCCTGGCGCGCGGGTGGCAGCTTGGACCGAGCGCGGTCCTGCCGCCCTCGTGCCGCTTCTCGCCGTCCTGTTCCGCCTATGCAATCACCGCCTGGGGCCGCTATGGGGCGCTGCGCGGGAGCTGGCTGGCCCTGCGCCGGATCGGCCGCTGCCATCCCTGGGGGGGCCAGGGCCATGACCCGGTTCCGTGATTTCGACCGCGGCCCGACAACGATGTACCGAGGATTTGAGCTGACGTGAGCGCCGACAACCGCAACATGATCCTTGCCATCGTGCTGAGCGCCCTGGTGCTGCTCGGCTGGGGCCTCCTGTCCGAACGCTATCTGCCGAGCGCCAAGCCGCCGGCCAAGACCGCGCCGGCGACCACCGCCGCAGCCCCGGGGGCAGCGACGCCGGGCGCGCCGGCCGCCACTGCCGCCCCTGCCCTGTCGCCTGCGCAAGCGCTTCAGGGCGTGCCGCGGGTGCGGGTCGAGACGCCGAGCCTGCAGGGATCGATCAGCCTCAAGGGCGCGACGTTCGACGATCTTCGCCTGGTCCGTCACACCGACAAGCTCGGCAAGGAAGCGCAGCCCGCGCGGCTGCTGAGCCCGGCCGGTGCCAAGGGCGCCTATTTCGCGCGCTTCGGGTGGAGCGGCCAGGGCGTCGCGGTGCCCGACGCCAACACCGTCTGGACGCCGAGCGCGGCCGCGCTGGTCCCGGGCAAGCCGGTGACGCTGAGCTGGACCAACCCGACCGGGCAGCGCTTCGAACTGCTGGTCGCGGTCGACGACGGCTATCTGTTCACCGTCACCCAGAAGGTGTCGAACCTTGGCGGCGGACCGGTCGCGGTGCGCCCCTATGGCCTGCTGAGCCGCGCGGACGCGGGCCCGGACGCCAAGAACGACGGCTGGACTCACCATTTCGGCCCGATGAGCGTGATCGACGGCAAGTCGGATTACGACGTCAATTATTCGACCCTCGACAAGGACGGCGCGCAGAAGTTCAGCGGCACCAGCGGCTGGGTCGGCTTCACCGACAAATATTGGCTGACCGCGCTGGCCCCGGCCGGAAGCGCTCAGCTTAACGCCAGCCTGCGCCGTGGCCAGGGGACCAGCTACCAGGCCGATTATGCGCTCGATCCGGCGATCGTCGCCCCGGGCAAGGCCGCGCAGGCGACAACTCACCTGTTCGCCGGCGCCAAGGAGAAAAAGTGGCTCGATTCCTATGAAGCTTCGGGCGCCATTCCGGTCATCTCGGACTCGATCGACTGGGGCTATTTCGAATGGTTCATGCGGCCGATCTTCGCGCTGCTGATCTGGCTGTTCCACACGCTGGGCAATTTCGGCTGGGCGATCATCGCGCTGACCTTCATCGTGCGCCTGTTGATGTACCCGATCTTCGACCGCCAGTTCCGTTCAATGGCGGCGATGCGCGCGGTGCAGCCGAAGATGAAGGAGCTGCAGGAGCGTCACAAGGACGACAAGACCAAGATGCAGCAGGAGCTTCTCGAGCTGTACAAGCGCGAGAAGATCAACCCGGCGGCGGGCTGCCTTCCGATCTTCCTCCAGATCCCGGTCTTCTACGCGCTCTACAAGGTGCTGACGGTGACCGTGGAAATGCGCCACCAGCCGTGGGCGCTGTGGATCCACGATCTGTCGGCACCGGACCCGGTCACACCGATCAACCTGTTCGGCCTGCTGAACTTCGACCCGCCGGGAATGCTGCATCTTGGCGTGCTGCCGATCCTGCTGGGCATCACCATGTACCTGCAGTTCAAGCTCAACCCGGCGCCGATGGACGATGTCCAGAAGCAGATCTTCTCGATCATGCCGTGGGTGATGATGTTCGCGATGGCCCCGTTCGCGGCCGGCCTGCAGCTCTACTGGGTGGTTTCGAACCTCCTCGGCATCGCGCAGCAGAAGTATCTCTATTCGAAGTATGACGCGGAAAAGATCGCGGCGCGGGCCGGGGTCAAGGCGGCGAAGACCTGATGGACGAGGATCGTAGCGACCTGACCGAGCGGGCGCGCAAGCTGTTCGCCGGGCCGGTCGAATTCCTGAAGTCGGCGCCGGGCCTGGAATTCCTGCCCGATCCCGACGTGCCCGAGATCGCGTTCGCCGGCCGTTCCAACGTCGGCAAGAGCTCGCTGCTGAACGCCATCACCGGGCGCAACAAGCTGGCGCGGACGTCGAACACGCCGGGCCGGACGCAGGAACTGAACTTCTTCGACGTCGGCGCGCCGCTGGCGCTGCGGCTGGTCGACATGCCGGGCTATGGCTTTGCCGAAGCGCCAAGGGACATGGTCAAGCGCTGGCGCTTCCTGGTGAACGACTATCTGCGCGGACGCCCGGTGCTGAAGCGCGCGGTGGTGCTGATCGACAGCCGCCACGGGGTGAAGCCCGTCGACCGCGAGATCATGGAGATGCTGGACGCGGCGGCGGTCGGATACCGGCTAGTGCTGACCAAGGCGGACAAGATCAAGGCGAGCGAACTGGCCGCCGTGATCACCGCGACCAAGGCCGAGGCGAGGCTTCACCCGGCCGCCTTCCCCGAGCTCATCGCAACCTCGTCCGAAAAGGGCATGGGCGTCGCCGAAGTGCGGGCCGCCGTGCTGGAAGACGCGCTCAGCTGAGCGGCCTTGCGCAGGCGCCCCGCAACCGCGAAGGGAGGCGCATGCTCAAGCTCATTCTCGGCAACAAGGCCTATTCATCCTGGTCGATGCGCGGCTGGCTGGCGCTCAAGGCGTCGGAGCTCGAATTCGAAGAGCTGGTCGTGCCGCTGTACAACGACACGTGGGACGAGCGTCGCGAAGGCGACGAGTTCGCGCCTTCTTCGGGCAAGGTACCGCTGCTGTGGCATGACGATCTGGTCGTGTGGGACAGCCTGGCGATCATCGAATATTGCGCCGACCTGACGGAGCGCGGCCGCTACTGGCCCGAGGACATCGCCGCCCGCGCGATGGCGCGGTCGATGGCGGCCGAGATGCATTCGGGCTTTGCCGCGCTGCGCCGCGAATGCCCGATGAACGTCCGCCAGAACGTGCCGATGCCCGATCTGTCGGACGAGACGATCGCCGACATCAACCGCATCCTACAATTGTGGGCGCAGGCGCGGGCGCGGTTCGGCAGCGGGGGCCCGTTCCTGTTCGGCCAGTGGAGCGCGGCGGACATGATGTATGCGCCGGTCGTCACCCGCTTCCTGACCTACTCGATCCCGGTCCCGCCCTTTGCCCGGCAATATATGTCGGACGTGCTGCGCCACCCTCACGTTGCCGGGTGGATCGAGACGGCACAGGACGAACCGTGGGTGATCGAACAATATGAGGCCGGGCAAGGAACTGCCTGATCCCCTCGTTCGTCTCTGAAAATGTGCGTAAATTTTCCCTTATCACCGTAGCGTTAGCGCTCTCCGCAACCGCCTGTGCGAGCCCGAAGGAGCGGATCGCCGATTCGCTGGTCGGCTATGGCATCGACCAGATGCGGGCGGATTGCGTCGGCCAGCAATTGCAGAACAGCCTGTCGGTCAGCCAGCTGATGGAGCTTGGTCGAGTCGCCAGGGCAGCCCGCGAGCGCGATCCCGAGCCGTCGCGCCTGACCCTCAGCGATCTCCTCCGTGCGGCGACCGAAGTACGCGATCCGCGGGTCGCGATCGAGGTCGCCAAGGCGGCCGGCCGCTGCAACCTGACGCCGATGGGCTTTGCCCCCGCCAAGCTGGAGATGGACGCGGCCTGACGCCGGTCAGACTCGCGTGGCGTCGAGCGGTGTGCCGTCCTTGCGCGTGTAGCGGCCATCGGCGGTGAACAGCATGTCGATGTCGCTGTAGCTGCCGCCCGACTGGGGACCCCCGCCCACAACCAGGAAACGGCACGGCCGATCGCTGTCGTTGCGAAGGTGGTGGCCGTTGCGGACGCCTTTGGGAAAGGCCGCGACGTCGCCGGCGCGAAGCAGGGTGTCGCCCGAATCCTCCGCCAGGATCGCCTCGCCTTCCAGCATCACCAACAGTTCGTCCTCCCCCTCGTGCCAGTGGCGCTGGCTCGACCAGGCGCCGGGGTCCAGCCGGACCAGGCTGGCGCCGAATTCGGTCAGCCCGCCCGCGGGAGCGAGCCGGCGGTACCAGCGCCCCTGCACCGCCTGGTCGTGCGGCGAGGGATATCCGGTGCGGTTGACTTCCGCGATCGCGTCGAGGTCCAGTTTCGGCATTGCTTTCCCCATGCTAGCGGTTCGCTCATGGCCCTTATCGATCCCGTCGACCTTGCCGCAAGGCTGATCTCCGTCCCGTCGGTGACCCCTGCCAGGGGCGCGGTGTTCGATGTGCTGGACGAGGCGCTCAGCTCCCTCGGCTTCACCATCCACCGGTTCACGCTGGGCGAGGCGCCGGACGGGCCGACCGAGAACATGGTGGCAATCCGCGAGCGCGGACCCGGGCCGCATGTCGGCTTTGCCGGCCACCTCGACGTGGTGCCGCCAGGCGAAGGCTGGGAAGGCGACGCCTTTACCGCGCGGGTCGTCGACGGACGGCTGATCGGGCGCGGGGCGAACGACATGAAGAGCGCGATCGCCGCCGCGGTGGGGGCCGTGTCGATGTTCGAGCAGCAGGCCGGCACCCTCTCCTTCCTCATCACCGGCGACGAGGAAGGCTATGCGACCTTTGGCACGCCGCGGATCATCGACTGGCTGACTGAGCGCGCGATCCGTCCCGACATGATCCTGATCGGCGAGCCGACCAGCGAAACGCAGCTGGGCGACACGGTAAAGATCGGGCGCCGCGGATCGCTCAATTTCTGGCTTAAGGCCAAAGGCGTGCAGGGCCACGTCGCCTATCCGCACAAGGCCGACAATCCGGTTCCGCGGCTGGCAAGGGTGGTGGCCGCGCTGTCGGCGCTTCACCTCGACGACGGGACCGAGGTGTTCCCGCCTTCCAACCTCGAGTTCGTGGCGCTCGGCACGCCGACGGCAGCGAGCAACGTCATTCCGGGCGAGGCGAGCGCGCAGGGCAATATCCGCTTCAACAACCTGCATAGCGGCGAACAGCTGATCGCGCTGCTGAGCGAGACTGTCGCGGCGATCGATCCGGCGTGCGAGTTGCGCACCCGCATTTCGGGCGAGGCTTTCCTGACGCCCCCGGGGAGGCTCTACGACCTCGTCACGCAGGCGATCCGGGCCGAGTGCGGGATCGAGCCGCATCTGTCGACCGGCGGCGGGACGTCGGACGGGCGGTTCCTGATCAAGCTGTGCCCGGTGGTCGATTTCGGGCTGCCCAATGCGACCATGCACAAGGTCCACGAAAGCGCCGCGACCGGGGATATCGAAACCCTCGCGCGGGTCTACCGGCACGTCTTCGAAGGCGGCCTCAGCGCCTGATCAGGCGGCCGAGCGATCCTCGATCGAGGCGTGCGACGTCCAAGCGAGGAATTCGGGCTCGGCCATCGGCTCGGCGAAGACGAAGCCCTGGATGGTGTCGCAGCCCATGGTGCGCAGGATGTCGGCCTGCGCGACGGTCTCGACCGCTTCGGCGACCAATTCGCATTCGACGCCGCGGACCAGCTGGATGACGGCCTGGACGACGTTGCGGGCCTGCTCGCTGACGGTGATGTCGTGGATCAGCGAGGGGTCGAGCTTGACCCGGTCGAGCGGCAGCTGGCGCAGGCGGGCGATATTGGAATAGCCGGTGCCGAAATCGTCGAGCGCGATGGTCGCGCCGCCGCGGCGGAGTTCGGCCATTTCATCGAGGGTCGCCTGAGGGCATTCCATCGCCGCGGTTTCGGTGATCTCGATTTCGATCTGGCTGAGGCTGACCCCGGCTTCGGCGAAGATCTGGCGCAGGCGCGGGAAGAAATCCGGCCGTTCGAGCTGCCGCGGCGAGACGTTGAAGGCTACCCGGCGCGACCCTTCGCCTTTCTCGTCCCAGCTGGCGAGCATGGCCGCGACTTCGCTCATCACCCAGTCGCCGATGGCGTTGATGATGCCGGTCTGTTCGGCGATTTGGATGAACTGGCTGGGGCTGACGGGCCCACGCTGCGGGTGGCGCCAGCGGAGCAGCGCTTCAGCGCCCGTCACCGCGCCGCTGGCGAGGCTGAGCTGGGGTTGCAGCACGAGGTGGAACTCGCCGCGCTCGACCGCTTCGGCGAGGGCCTTTTCGGTCTCCAGACGGCGTAGGTGCTCCTGCGCCAGTTCGTCGCTGAATAGGCAATGCTGGTGGCCGCCGCGCGACTTGGCGCGGTACATGGCGACGTCTGCGGCGCGCATCAGTTCCTCGACCGTGCGGCCATGGCGGCTGCCGAGGGCAAGGCCGACCGAAGCGCCGATGTCGATGCTATGGCCGTGAAGTTCGAACGGTTCGCCGATCGCCAGCACTACGCGGCGGGCGATCCGCTCGGCCTCGGCGTCGCCGGCGACTTCGGGGAAGAAGAGGGTGAATTCGTCGCCCGCGAGCCGGGCCAGCAGCGGCCGGCGCGAGGTTGCCGCGGCTTCCGAATTGATCAGCACGCGAAGGCGGTTGGCGACCATCACCAGCAGCTGGTCGCCGCGGGCATGGCCGAGGCTGTCGTTGACGGCCTTGAACCGGTCGAGGTCGACGAACAGCATCGCGCTGGTGCGATTGTCGGCCCGGGCAAGCAGGCGTTCGGCCTCGGCGCGGAAGTTCAGGCGGTTGGGCAGGCTGGTGACCGGATCGTACATGCCGAGCGCCTGCGCATTGTCGATCGAGCTGCGCACTTCGGCGAACAGGCTGTCCACCGCCGCCGCGACCTTGGGCATGACCCGCCGGACGGATTCGGGCGCGGGACTGGTAAGATCGCCCTCTTCGACCGCGAGCAGCCGGTCGCGCAGCGCGGTGAGGGCGCGGGCGCCTTCGCTATTGGGGCGTTCGGCAGCGACGTAGCAGACGACCAGGCAGAAGGCGCCGGCGACCAGCGCGGCGGTGATCTGCTGCGGCAGCTGCGTCAGCGTGATGAAGGCGTAGAGCGAGAATATGAACGACGCGACGCCGGCCAGCCCCGACAGGAGCATGTTGCTAAACTGCTGCGCGCTTCCACCCCTGATCATCGCGCCATGGTTAAGGGGGCGGAGTTAAAAAGGCGTATAGCGCCGGATCGGACGATGCAGCGGCGCCGTTCAGCGACGAAGGATGAGGTAGAGGCTGCCACCCCCGCCGTGCCGGCGATGCGCGCTGCGGACCGCGGCGATCCGGTCGGCATGGCGCGATACCGCGAGCCAGTCGTGCACCGCCGCCCGGATCTTCCCGCGCTGGACGGGCGGTTCGCCGGGACGGTGGTGGCCGGTGATCAGCAGGACGACCCGGTCGCCGGACCCGACCGCACGTTCGAGCGCCTGGTCGAGCGCTTCATAGGCGCGCTCGAGATTGTAGCCGTGGAGGTCGACGGTGCGATCGACCGCGATATTGCCGCTCTTGAGACGCTTTTCCCAATGGCCGTCGAGATTGCCATGGATGGTAGCCCGACGCACCGGGGCCGCGGTGACCGGCTGCGGAGGCGGCGGCACCCTGCCCTTCACCGGCCGTGACGGCGGGGGCGCAGCAGCACTGGCGGCAGCGGCGGGCGGCGGCGAAGGCGATGCCGGAGGCGGCCGTTCCCTGCTGAGCGGCGTGATGGACGCGGTCACCCGTGCCCACAGCGCCGCTTCCTCAGGGCTGAGCGACCGCATTGGGGGCGAGCAGCCGTTCGACGCTCGCCTTGGGCAGGAGGATCAGCGCCTCGCCCTTGGCCGACATGCCCCCGGCGATGCGGCGCGCATCAGGCCCGGCGCCCCAGAAGGTGTCGAAGCGATTGGCGCCCTTGATCGCGCCGCCGGTATCCTGCGCGACCCACAGGCCGTCGGCATCGTTCATGATGACGTCGAGCCAGATGGGGGCGCCCAGCGGCACGAACATCGGGTCCGCGGCGACTGTGCCGCGCGCCGTCACCGGCAGCCCGAGAGCACCGAGCGGACCGGGACCGGTCAGTTCCTTGAAGAAGATCTTGGACAGGTTCTCGCGCATCAGGCCCATGCCGCCATCGGGCTGAGCGCGCATCCAGCGCTTGATTGAATCCATGTCGGCCCCACCCGGCGGCAAGATCCCGCGATCGCGCAGCAGCTTGCCGACCCCCACATATTCGCGGCCGTTCTGGTTGTCGTAGCCGATCCGCATCACGGTGCCGTCCGGCAGACGAAGCCGGCCCGAGCCTTGGATTTCAAGGAAGAACATGTCGACCGGATCGGCGGCATAGGCCAGTTCGAGCCCCTTGCCGGCAAGCGCCCCGTCGTAGATTTCGGCGCGGGTCCAGTAGGGCACGCACTGCCCCGTTTCGTCCAGCCGGCCGCGCCCGGTGGTGCCGTCGGCGCGGGTGCAGCGGACGAGGTCGGGGGGTGTGCGATAGATGGGCAGCGCATAGCCCGGGCCCGGGATGCGCGAGCCGAGGATCTCGGGCTCCCAATAGCCGGTAGCGAAGGCGGGATCGGCGCCGACCTTCACCCAGTCGAAGCGGGTGGCGAAGAAGCGCTGGGCCTCGACGGGCGTGGGCGAAAGCCTTCGCGCCTCGTCGCACAGCGATTGCCAGTCAGCCGGCTGGGTAAGCTGCGAGACATCGACGCGCCTGACCACCGCCGGGCAGGAGATGCGGAAGGCTTCGAGCGCGCGGACGGCAGCTTCGTCGGTGATCGGACGCGGCTGGGCGCGGGTGACGCCTGCCGCCGCAGCGGTCGCCGGCTTGGGCGGAGGCGGCGGCGGAACCGGTTCGGGAAGAGGCTGCGGCACCGGCACAGCGGGCACGACCGGCGGCAAGGGACGGGTGGCGCAGGCCGCCAGCGACAGGGCGAGCAGCGCTCCCAGCCCGAGCTTCAGGGAGGTCACCTTATTCGTCGTCGGTTTCGACGAGGATCCAGTTGGGATCGCTGCTGGCAAGGTCGCGGCGGAAGGTCCAGCGGTCACGGGTTTGAACTGCGTCGCTCAGCGAGCCTGCAACCACATTGCCTTCGGAATCGCGGGTGACGGCAGCGATATCCGCTTCGAAGCGGACGGTCAGCGTGGCGACCTTCCCGCTGACGGCAGCGGCCGCGATCAGCGCCTGTTCGATCGCGATCAGGCGATTGTCGAGCTTCTGCCCAGCAGCCTCGCGATCGGCGACCGCCTCATCGAAGGCGGCGGCGATTTCGGGATCGAGGAAGGTGCGGACATCGTCGACACGGCCATGCCAGAAGGCTTCGAGCACCATGCGATAGGCGCCCTTGGCTCCTTCAAGGAAGCGGGCGACGTCGAAGCTCGGGTCCGCAGCGAGCAGCGCGCGGACGCCCGGGCCAGCGGTCGGGAGATAGGCCGTGTCGAGCGGCTCGGCCGCGCCATTGGCCTTGGCCTGCGACGTCTGCGCCAGCTCGGCCGCGCGGGCCAGCTGGTTCCTCGGCTCTGCCTGATTGCGGGGCAACTGCTGCTCGTGGCCGGTGCGTTCGCCCAGCACGCTATACAGCCTGAGGCCGATGAACAGGGCAACCAGCGCAAGGATGATGATCGAAACCAAGAGGAGCCTTCTTTCCCGGGGCAGGTGGTGCTTCAACGCTTAACATAGGCGCTGGTGTCCGCCTCGCAAACCCTTGGCCTAAAGCATAGCTCGCGCCATTGCACCGCTTCGGCCCGGCTGCTAGTCGCCCGCCCCGAACAAGCCGCGGGAAGCAGCCGTTTTCCCGCCTTCACTTTAGCACAGTCAAGGGCACGAGACACATGGCCGCTTCCGATCCCGTTTCCGCCGGCGCGAATGGCGCTTCCGATCAGGCCAATGGCGAAGCGCCGCAGGTTGCCGCGCTGGCGCAATATGTGAAGGACCTGTCGGTCGAGAACCCGTCGGCCCCGCAGGTCTTCCAGTGGAACGAGCAGCCGCAGCTGGACGTGCAGTTCAACATCGCGGTCAACAAGATCGCCGACGAAGTGCATGAAGTCGTTCTGAAGATCGACGCTTCGGCCCGCTCGGCCTCGGGCGTGCAATTCGTCCTCGACCTCAGCTATGCGGGCATCTTCGGCCTTCGCAATCTGCCTGAAGAGCAGCTTCCGGCCTTCCTGCTGGTCGAAGCCCCGCGCCTGCTGTTCCCGTTCGCGCGCCAGGTCGTCGCGGCCGCGACGCAGGACGCCGGCTTCCCGCCGCTGATGCTCGACCCGATCGACTTTGCCAGCATCTACATGAGCCAGCTCGAAGCGGCGCAGGGCCAGGATGGCGGCGAGCAGCCGCAGGGCGAAACCGTCCAGTAGCTTTTTCTCCCCGTCGTTGAGGGGGGAAGTGGAGGGGAACGGGACGCCATGAACCTACTCAAGGCCACCGGCACCATCGGCGGGCTGACCCTGGTCAGCCGCATTCTCGGCTTCGCGCGCGAGATGCTGATGAGCCGGATCATGGGCGCGAGCGCGGCGGCGGACGCCTTCTTTGTCGCCTTCCGGCTCCCCAACACCTTTCGACGCCTGTTCGGCGAGGGCGCGTTCAGCGCCGGTTTCGTGCCGCTTTACGCCCAGCGGCTGCAGGGCGAGAATGGCGAGGCCGAGGCCAAGAAATTCTCCGAGGAAGTGCTTGCGGTCTTCCTTCCGACGCTGGTGCTGTTCACCCTCGTCTTCCAGCTGATCATGCCGGCGTTCGTCGCTGCTATTTCCGGCTATTCGGGCGAGAAGCTCGAGCTTGCGACCTACCTGACGCGCATCACCTTTCCCTATCTGATCCTGATCAGCCTGGTGTCGCTGTGGGCCGGCATCCTCAACAGCCTGGCGCGTTTCACCGCCGCGGCCTTCGCGCCCGCGCTGCTGAACCTCTGCATGATGCTGGCGCTGATCATCTTCCCGCAGGGCGGCGCCTACACGGCCTTCTGGCTGGCGGTGGCGGTGACCTTTGGCGGGGTCGTCCAGCTTGGCCTGCTGATCGCCGCATCGGTCCGCGCCGGCGTCTCGCTGCGACTGCGCCGACCGCGGATGACGCCGGGCGTGCGCCAGTTCGTGCGGGTTGTGGTGCCGGCGACGCTGGGCGCCGGCGTCTACCAGATCAGTGCCTTTATCGACACCTTCTTCCTCGCCCGCATCGGCACCGGGGCCCTGAGCTGGTTCAACTATGCTGACCGGCTGAACCAGCTTCCGCTGGGCGTCATCGGCGCTGCGCTCGGCACCGCGATCCTGCCGCAGGTCAGCCGCTTCGTCGGCGCGAACGATCCGGAAAAGGCAGCCCACGTCCAGGCGCAGGCGCTCGACCTCGGCATGTTCCTGACCCTGCCCGCGGCGCTGGCGCTGTGCGTCGCCGCCGGGCCGCTTGCCGGCGCGCTGTTCCAGGGCGGCGAGTTCACCGCGCGCGACGCCGACATCACCGCGACCGTGCTCGCGATCATCGTGCTCGGCCTGCCTGCCTATGTGCTGGTCAAGGTGCTCACCCCCGGCTTCTATTCGCGCCAGGATACCGCGACCCCGGTCAAGACCGCCGCCTTCGTCCTGGTGGTGAACGTGGTTCTGAACTTCGTGGTGCAGGGCATGTCGCCCGATCCGCTGTTCCGGATCGCCGGCCTCAGCGCGGTGATCGCGCTGACCAGCTGGCTCAACTGCGCGATCCTTTACGTCATCCTCCATCGCCGCGGGCATTTCCGCATGCCGGCCTGGCTGGCGAGCCGGGTGCTGCGCCAGCTGCTGGCCGGCGCGGTGATGGTCGCCGCGCTCTACGGCCTCGAGATGCTGTTCGCTGACTGGTTCACCGGCAGCGCCGGGCGCCGCATCATCGCGGTTGGCGCGCTGGTCGGGATCGGCATGGGCATCTATTTCCCGCTTTGCTGGGCTATCGGCGGCGTCGATCGCCAGGCCTTCAAGGACCTCCTCGCGCGCAAGAAGCCTGCAGCCAATGCCTGACGTTACCACTCAGTCCGCCGCGAGCAATGCGGCCGTGACCCCCGTGACACGCGTCCTGTCGGGTATCCAGCCGACCGGAAACCTGCACCTCGGCAACTTGCTGGGCGCGATCCTGCGCTGGGTCCGGATGCAGGAGGAGGCACCGTGCTGCTTCTTCCTGGCCGACCTTCATTCGCTGTCCGAGCATATCCCGGCCGACACCCGCCGCGGCGCGGTGCGCAACATGGCGGCGGCGCTGATCGCCAGCGGCATCGATCCCGACAAGTCGGTGCTGTTCGCGCAGTCCGACGTTCCCGCCCACGCCGAGCTGTGCTGGATCCTGAACGGCACTGCCCGGATGGGCTGGCTCAGCCGGATGACCCAGTGGAAGGACAAGTCGGGCAAGAACAAGGAAGGCGCGAGCGTCGCGCTGTTCGACTATCCCGTGCTGCAGGCCGCCGACATCCTGCTCTATCGCCCGAGCCACGTGCCGGTGGGCGAGGACCAGAAGCAGCATATCGAGCTGACCCGCGATATCGCGACCAAGTTCAACCTCGACACGGGGACCGAGACCTTCGTCCTGCCCGAGCCCTTCATCGGCGGCGGGGTCGCGGCACGGGTTATGAGCCTGCGGGACGGCAGCAACAAGATGAGCAAGTCCGATCCGTCGGACATGAGCCGGATCAACCTGATCGATTCGGACGAGGAGATCGCCGCCAAGATCCGCAAGGCGCGCACCGATCCCGAGCCGCTGCCGGGCGATCCCGAGCTGCTGAAGGAGCGCCCCGAAGCGCGCAACCTCGTCGGGATCATGGCCGCCATCACGGGCGAGAGCGATGCGGCCATCCTGTCCCGTTTCGAGGGCCAGGGCTTTGGCGCCTTCAAGCCGGCGCTGGCCGACGCGCTGGTCGAGCTGATCGCCCCCATCCGCGCCCGCTACGAAGCGCTGGTGGCGGACAGCGCGGAGCTGGACCGGCTGCTCGACAAGGGAGCGGCGAAGGCGATCGAGCTTGCCGCGCCGACCCTGCTGGCGGCCAAGCAGGCGGTCGGGCTCGGGCGCTAAGGCTCGGCTCGGCTCGGCTCATCGCCGGGCCTGCACCCTTCATCGACTGTTCAACTCAATCGGTGCTATAAGCTCCTCGTATACCGGGATTTCTCCCCAGTTCCGAGGTTTGAGACAGATGAACCTTTTCAAGAAGATTGCCGCTGCCGCACTGGTCGGCGCGGCGAGCATCGGCCTGTCGGGCTGCGCGGTCGGGCTTCCGGCCAAGGTCACCCGCTTCCAGGCGATGCCGGCGCCGCAGGGCGAAAGCTTCTACGTCGTTCCGGGCACCGGGCGCGCGCAGGGCGGCGGTCTTGAATGGAGCCGCTATGCCGCGCTGGTTGCGCAGCAGATGCAGGCGCAGGGCTATCAGCAGGCCGCCAGCCCCGCGCAGGCGACCATGATCGTCCAGCTCGGCTATGACGTCGACCGGGGCACCGAGCGCCGGGTGGTCGATCGCATGGGCCCGGTCGGCTACGATCCCTTCTATCGCGGCTTCTACAGCCCGTACGGTGCCTATGGCAGCCGCTTCGACCCGCGCTTCGGCATCTATTACGGCCGGCCCTATTACAGCCGCTACGGCTATTACGGCGCCTACCGTTCGCCCTTCTATTATGGCTGGGACGACCCGTTCTGGTTCGGCGGCGCGGACGTCCGCGAATATACCGAATACAAGTCCGAGCTCGACCTCGACATCCGTCGCCGGGCCGACAACCAGCAATTGTTCGACGGACGGGCGCAGGCGCGCTCGACCACCGACAATACGCAGGTGCTGGTCCCCAATCTGATCCAGGCCATGTTTACCGGCTTCCCGGGGCGCAATGGCGAGACGATCAAGATCACGGTGCCCGCGCAGAAACGCTAGGCACTGACGGCAAGAAACGAGAAAGGCCGGTCCTGCCATTGCGGCGGGGCCGGCCTTTTGCTGTCCCTACTTCGCGCGCTCGATCCGGCGCGCGGCCTCGTCGAGGATGTCGATCACCTCGTTCAGCAGTTCCTCATTCCACCCGCCGTGCGCGGCGCGGTTGCGCAGCGCGGTCATGAGGTTGCCGACCGCCCGGCCAAGTTCGGGGCGAGCGCTCTTGCGGCGCCCTTCGCCCGTCGCCTCCAGCCGCTCGAACAGTGCGGCAACCTCGTCCTTGCGCTCCTCGAGCTGGGCGCGCCCGTCGCCGGTCGCGGCGAACTGCTTCTTCGAGCCTTCGCTGGCGTGGCGTTCGATCAACCCCATGTCCTCGAGCAGTTCGAGGCTGGTGTAGACCACGCCGGGGCTCGGGGCGTAGTCACCGTGGGTCAATTCCTCCACCGCCTTGATCAGCGCGTAGCCGTGGCGGGGATCGTCGGCGATGAGCTTGAGCAGGACGAGCTGCAGTTCCTCCGAACTGAACATCCGCCTCCGCCGTCCCTCGCGATGACCACCGCCGTGGCGCCCCTCCCCGTCGATCGGGCCGCCGCCATGTTCGAAATGGATGTTGCCCCACGGAAAGGACCAGTCGCGGCTGCCGAACTGGAACACCGGTTCGGGCCCGCGCCGGCGGGGTCCGCCGCCATGAAAATGAAAACGCATCGCTTGTTCCTCCAAGAATACTCAAGATATATCTTGGACCTTCCGTGTCAATAGTGGTGGTGCGGCCGCGCACATTTTCCTACGAGCCTTGAGATGGCCGACCTGTTCGACGCCGACGCCCCTTCCCCACCCGCCGCCGAGGTGCCGCTTGCCGAGCGGTTGCGGCCGTCCAGCCTCGATGAGGTCATTGGGCAGGAGCATTTGACCGGAACCGACGGCGCGATCGGCCGGATGGTCGCGGCGGGACGCCTGTCGAGCCTGATCCTGTGGGGGCCGCCCGGCACCGGCAAGACCACCATCGCGCGGTTGCTCGCCGGTGCCGTCGGCTATCGCTACGTCGCCATTTCGGCGGTGTTCAGCGGCGTCGGCGACCTCAAGAAGGTGTTTGCCGAGGCCGAGATGCATGCCCGCGCGGGCAAGCGCACCTTGTTGTTCGTGGACGAAATCCATCGCTTCAATCGCAGCCAGCAGGACGGCTTCCTGCCCTATGTCGAGGCGGGCGCTGTGACGCTGGTCGGGGCGACGACCGAAAATCCCAGTTTCGAATTGAACGCCGCGCTCCTGTCGCGGGCACAGGTGCTGGTGCTGCATCGGCTCGACGAGACCGCGCTCGGCACTCTGCTTGGCCGCGCCGAGGAGGTCGAGGGCCGCGAGCTTCCACTGACCGACGAGGCGCGCGCCGCGCTGATCGCCAGCGCCGACGGCGACGGTCGCTTCCTCCTCAACCAGGCCGAGATGCTGTTCGGAGCCGGACTGACCAAGCCGCTGGATACCGCGGCGCTACGCGACCTCATCCAGCGCCGGCTGCCGGTCTACGACAAGGACCGCGAAGGGCATTACGGGCTCATCTCCGCGCTGCACAAGTCGATCCGCGGGTCGGACCCGCAGGCCGCGCTCTATTATCTGGCGCGGATGCTGACGGCGGGCGAGGAGCCGCTCTACCTGCTGCGCCGCCTGACCCGCGCGGCGGTGGAGGACATCGGCCTCGCCGATCCGCAGGCGCTGGTGCAGTGCATGGCGGCCAAGGACACCTATGACTTCCTCGGCTCGCCCGAAGGCGAACTGGCGATCGTCCAAGCCTGCCTGTACCTTGCGACCGCGCCCAAATCGAACGCGCTCTATATGGCGCAGAAGGAAGCCTGGCGGAGCGCCAAGGAGCATGGCTCGCTGTCGCCGCCCAAGCACATTCTCGGCGCGCCGACCAAGCTGATGCGCGACCAGGGCTATGGCAAAGGCTATGCCTACGACCATGACGCGCCCGATGCCTTCTCCGGCCAGGATTACTGGCCCGAGGAGATGACGCCCGAAACCTATTATCGTCCCACCGACCGCGGGTTCGAGAAACGGCTTGCCGAGCGGCTCGCGTGGTGGAACGAGAAGCGCGAACAGAGCCAAGGGGAGCAAGGCTGATGTACCCACCGTCCACGACCGACAGCTGGCGGGCCGATGTCATCGAATGGGCGCCGCGAATCGCAATCGCCTTTGTCATCATCCTCGCCACCTGGCTCGTCGCGCGCGCCGCCAAGTGGGCGCTCGCCAAGGCGATCAGCAAGACCCCTGCCCTGCAAAAGCATACGCCCGGCAACCAGAACGAGACGGTTGGCCAGCAGATCGGTACCGTCGCCAAGCTGCTGATCTGGCTGGTCGGCATCATGGCCGCGCTCAATTTCCTGCAGATCGGGCAGATCCTTGCGCCGGTGAACACGCTGACCAGCGAGATCTTCGCCTTCCTTCCGCGCCTGCTTGGCGCTGGGCTCTTGTTCTTCGTCATGCTGATCGTCGCGCGGATCGTGCGGCGGCTGATCGAAACCCTGCTTACCGCGCTCAACGTCGATGGCATGCTGGCCCGGATCGGGCTTGGCGATCATCCGCCGACGGTGCGGCAGAGCCCCGAGGCGGTGCCGGCTGGCGCCGCGCCCGCCGCGACCCGCGCCACGGTCGCCCGCGCCGGCGGAATCCTCGCCTTCGCGGTGATCATCATTCCATCGGCGATCGCGGCGCTGCAGGTGCTCGGCATCGAAGCGATCAGCGGCCCGGCGGTCGCGATGCTGAACGAGATACTGGCCGCCATCCCACGCATCCTCACCGCCGCCCTTTGGCTTGGCATTGCCTTCATCGCGGCCAAGTTCCTCAAGTCGATCATCGAGGCGATCCTTCCTCCCACGGGCTTCGACGATGCGCTGCGGTCGACCGGCATCCTTCCGGTGACCACCGTCCCGAGCCGGATCGTCGCCAATGTCGCCTTCGTCGCGATCATGCTCGCCGCCGGGATCGAGGCCGCCCACCAGCTTGGCGGGGATACGGTCGCGATCTTCCTCGTGCAGGTGACCGAGCTCGGCTCCAAGGTGATCTTCGGAACCCTGATCATCGTCGCCGGCATCTTCCTGGCGCGGCTGCTCAGCAACCTCGTCGGGTCGTCCACCGGCGAGGGCGGCTTTGCCCAGACGATCATCCGCTATGCGATCATCGCCCTGTTCACCGCGATCGGCCTCACCTTCATGGGGCTGGCGGACGTCATCGTATACATGGCGTTCGGGCTGATCCTCGGTGCCGGCGCGATTGCCACCGCGCTCGCTTTCGGTCTTGGCGGGCGCGAGGCGGCCGGGCGCATCCTCAACCATTATGCCGACCGGGTGACCGGCCCCCGCTCCCCGGTGCCGCCGCGCCGCCCGGCCCGGCTGGAGGGCACCAAGGAAACTCCGACGGGTGACGGTCCAAGCCTGCTGTGAGCCAGGCGCTGGATGACTGGCCGGCCGTGTTCGCTTATGCGGCCGGCCGGCCGGGTGCCACCGAGGGCCGATACTATGGCGGTCAGGCGATCATGGCGGAGCCCAGCAACCGGCCGGTGCTGACGGGCGGGCGCGAGCCTGACAGCTTCGTCTTCCACATCGACCAGGATCACAAGGCGATGCTGATGGACCTTTGTCCGGACCGGTTCTGGCAGACCCCGCATTACGAGGGCTATCCGGCGCTGCTGGTCCGCTACGGCGCGGCCGAGCCCATTGCCGAATGGATCGACCGGGCGCTCGAACTTGCCGCCGCCCTTCCCCGCCGCAAGGGCAAGTGACCTTCACCCGCACCGTCGCGATCGACTGGTCGGGCGCCAAGGGCAGCCGCCACAAGGGGATTGCCGTCGCCGCCTGCGGGATCGACGGCCCGCCGCGGCTGGTCCGTCCCGGCCACGTGTGGAGCCGGACCGAAGTCGCCGACTGGCTGGTCACCGAGGCGGCGCGGGAGCCGACGCTGTTCGGGTTCGACTTCTCCTTTGCTCCGCCGTTCGCGGAACGCGGCGCCTATCTGCCGGGTGAGACGGGCGTACCGGAGAGCGCGCGGGAATTCTGGGCGTATGTCGATGCAATGGCCCCCGACGACGACCTTGGCGCGGCAAGCTTCCTCGAGCAGGTCCACCGCCGCCATTTCTATTTCGGGATCGCCGACGGCGTGAAGGCCGACTTCGTCCGCTTCCGGCAGTGCGACCATCGCCTCAACGCGGCCGGCGGGCGCAAAACCGCGAGCGCCTATGACGCGATCGGCGCGGCGCAGGTGGCGAAGGCGAGCTTTGCGGGCATGCGCCTGCTCCATCGCATTTCGGGCAAGGTCGCGATCTGGCCGATGGACGCACTGGCGCCGGGGCAGAGCGCGGTGGCAGAAATCTACACCCGCATTTACCTCAGGAATGCGGGGCTTTCGGGCGTCAAGCTTCGCACCCGCGCCGATCTCAACATTGCGCTGGCGGCGCTTGGCAGCCCACCGGCACGGCTGCGCTTCGAACCCGACGACCACCAGAGCGATGCGCTGGTGACGGCGGCCGGCATGCGACGGCACCTGGCGGATCCGCGCGCGCTCGATCCCGAAGGTCTGACGCCCGAGCTTGCGCGCACCGAGGGCTGGACCTTCGGCATCGTCTGAGCCAAGGGAACGCGGCGTCGCGCGAGGACGTGGGCCGGTTTAGCTCAGTTGGTAGAGCAGCGGTTTTGTAAACCGAAGGTCGCGGGTTCGAATCCTGCAACCGGCACCGCTATCCGCGCCAGCGCAAGCCCCTCGAGACTGCGGGTAAGCACCAATCGATGCCGGACAGTGATCGCGATTGGAGCAAGTGGGGACGATCCGACCCTTATTTCGCGGTTCTGGCCCACCCGCAATTCGGTCGCGAGACGATCGCCGAGCATCGGGATGCCTTTTTCCAGACGGGCGAACATTATGTCGCCTCGGTCCTTGCCGGGCTGGAGGCGTCATCGGGCGCTTTTCCGCGTCGCCGGGCGCTCGATCACGGGTGCGGGACCGGACGGCTGACGATCCCCCTGTCGCGCGCCTTCGAACAGGTCGTGGCGCTGGACGTCGCGCCCGAGATGCTGGCCGAAGCCGAGCGCAATGCGCGCGGGGCGAACCGCGACAACATCCACTTCCACCAGGCGGACGACCGGCTTTCCGGTGTCGCGGGATCGTTCGACTTCGTTCTCAGCCACCTCGTCCTGCAGCATGTTCCGGTCGAGCGCGGACTGCTTATCTTCGAGCGACTGATCGAGCTGGTGGCGCCGGGCGGCGCGTTTCACGTCAGCGTGTCCGTGCGCAACGACCGGGGCTCCCGGCGAGCGCTCTATTGGGCGAGCGCTCGCCTGCCGCTGGTCAAGGGCGTGCAGAATTTGCTGCGCGGCGACGCGTGGGGCACGCCGGCGATGCAGATGAATGATTACCCGCTCGGCACCCTGGTCGCCGGACTGTCAAAGCGCGGGGTGCAGCGGCTGACGCTGACGGTCGATCCCTACCATCCGCGCTTCCAGACCGTGGTGCTATCGGGACTTGTCCCGGCCTGAATCCTCAGGCGTCGACCGCGGCCGGAACCGCTGGCGGGGTCTCTTCCAGCTTCGGCGCAGCACCGGCCGGCAGGCTGGTGTGATCGCGCCACGGACCCGCGGGCAGCCAATGCTGCTTGGCCCAGCCGCGGCGGTCGAGCCAGTCGAGCGCGGCGGTGAGCCACCCGGCGCGGCGATCGGCAAGCGGCCCCACGGCGAGGGGATCGAACCCCGTCCAGGGCAGGAACGGGGAACGCCGGCAATAGGCCCACATCTCGGTCCGCACGCTTGGTCGCTTCGCCTTCCCGCGCGCATGAAAGCCGCAGGTGTCGATCACGACCAAAGTATTTGCAGGCACAACGAAGCGGGTCGGCGCGGGAAGCCCGAGCTGACCGAGTTCCGCTGCAGTGACCCTGAACGAACCGCGCTGCGACAGCCGGTCACCCTGTTCCAGGATATCGATGCTCTTCGCGCGCTCCCACGCCAGCCGCGCGGGCGTCAGCCGGTGCGACCCCGCGACATAGGTCAGCGGCGCATCTTCCTCCTCCACGTCGCTGAGGAACAGCCAGGCCTTCATCGAGGGGTGGAAAGTATCGGCGTGCAGTTCGAGTTGCGGGTCGGGCGGCCCGTCGGCGAGGCCCGAGCCGATCGCCTGCAGGTAATAGAGCGGGCGCGTGCCAAAGGTTGCGACATAGCCAAGGATCCCCTTCCACAAGCGCGAGCCGAGCAGGTCCGCAAGCGCGGGCACGGCGCCGAGCAGGTCGGGGCCGACCGCGACTCGGGTGGTGATGGTATCACCCTGCTGCTGCGACCGCGCGGGCACGTCGAGGTCGAGCAGGCGGTCCTTCAAAGCGCTGAAGGCAGCTTGCGGCAGGAAACCGGGGACGATGATGAAGCCGTTTTCGTCAAACTGCCGCCGCAGCTCCGCGGGGAGCCGCGACGCGAGGCGGCGGCGGCGCGACCGCGCGATCGCATGCGCCAGCCGGACCCGTTCCGCATGGAGGCCGAGCCGATTGAGCGTGGGCGAGCCGATGACAGGATTGCCTACAAAGCTCTTCGATCCGCTGAGCGGCGACAGGAGCCAGCCGGGATAGCGCCACAACTGCCGCACCGAAGACCTCGAAATCAAAAGATTTTGTTCGACGCGCAAGCTCCTATGTCGGGGCGGCCGCGTTGCCAACATCCGAGCGCCTCGCGGCAAGGAAAGGAAGTCGATTGCTGTCCCATGTTGCCATCGCGCTGCTGATCCAGCTGGCCGTCACCAGGGGCCTGCGCACCAATTGGTGGGCTGGGGCCGCCGCGGCGGCGTGCTGGGCGATATCGCGGGAGATCACGCAGGCCGAATATCGCTGGATCGAGGCGTACGGGGGTGGCTTGCGCGCAAACATGCCGTGGTGGGGCGGCTTCGACCCTCGGGTATGGCACCTCGACGCGATGGTCGACTGGGCCCTTCCCACGGTCGTGGTGGCCGCAGTGGCGCTGCTCGCCAGTGTTTCGTCTGCCCGGAGCAATCGCGCGCGACGCTGAGCCGCGGCGCTTTGGAGCCCCAACGGAAAAGGGCCTGCCCACCCGAAGGAGGACAGGCCCTGTCCGATTGGCGCTGCCTGAGCAGCGCCAATCTTCAAGCGGTTAACCGCGAACCGGCGCAACCGGCGGCGGCGGCGGCGGCGGCGGCGGAACCGGGCACGCGTCGGTCGCCAGGATCACCGAACCATCCGGGCAGGTCTGCGTAGCAGGCGGCGGCGGAGGGGGCGGCGGGGGCGGCGGCGGGGGCGGAGGCGGCGGCGGCGGAGCCATGTCCGAACCACCGAAGCGCAGGCCCAGGCCAACCAGGCCGGTCAGGCGCGACGAGTTGGTGCGATAGTTGGAATAATCCACTTCCGCCTTCAGGTAGAGCGGCGAGCCGAGCTTCTGCTCGATGCCGCCACCAACCTGCCAACCCTGCGTGTTGTACTTGTTGTAGTAATCACCGAACGTCGGGTTGCCGCCCGGGAAGCCCGGGGTGACGACCGGATCGGCGTTGAAGTACTTGCGCTGCGCGTTGACCACGTAGCCGCCCTTCACATAGGCGAGGGTGGTCGGAGCAACCGCGAAGCCGAGGCGAGCGCCGAGGCTCCACTCTTCCCACGCCTTGCGATAGGCAACGCCCGGACCGTCACGAGTGACGTTTTCCGGCTTGGCCCACAGGAAGCCGACTTCCGGACCGAAGGTGACACCATCGCCGATGGCGAAATCGAAACCGGCCGAGGCACCCAGGGCCAGCTTCGTGTTGTTGTTGCCTTCGGAGTAGAAGCGGGTCGCTCCTACGCTGGCGTCAGCCCGGAAACCGTCGAACTGGTTCTGCGCGCTGGCAGGCTGCGCTGCGAGCACTGCCGCAGACAGTAGCAGCGGTATCTTCAGGTGCTTCATAAACTCCCCTTCTTCTTCTTCTGAATAGTTACAGTCTGGAGACAATAGAAAATGGCTAAGGTTTAACTACAATATAATTTCACGCCTTCGCCACAACAACCGTAGGTCGCCTCGTCCAATGCCAACTACCCAACATGAGGCAGTTTGTTCCAGCGGGATCGTCTAAAACCAGATTTGTTGCGTTTGTGCAACAAGGTCGGCACCGCCTCTGGAACACCCTTCTTTAGCTAGTCTCTATGTAACGCACTTAAAGACTTCAAAAATCCGTAGCCTTTGCTATTGGACGAAGCTCGATCGGTTGGAGAACGGGTTTTCATGAGCGTTGGCTTCGCCATTCCCAGGATTGTCGGGGCTGATCACATTCTTCGCCGCGGCGTCGAAGTCGTCGCTGCCGAAGCGGACGCGCTCAGGCTGATGGCCAAGCAGCTCGACGCCAGCTTCGTGGCAGCCTGCCAGACCATCTACGCCGCTGCGGGCCGGATCGTGATCACCGGAATGGGCAAGTCGGGCCATGTCGCCCGCAAGTGGGCGGCCACCATGGCTGCTACCGGCACCCCGGCGATCTATGTTCATCCGGCGGAGGCTGCTCATGGCGACCTCGGCATGCTCATTGCGGGCGATGTCCTCATCGTAATTTCCAACTCGGGTAACACCGGCGAGCTTCGTCCGTTCCTTCGCTACGCCAAATCGATCGGGGTCGAGGTCATCGGCGTCGCTTCGCAACCCGAATCGCTGGTGATGCAGCAGGCTTCGCTGAAGCTCTGCTACCCGGCGGTGCGCGAGGCTTGCCCCGCGAACGTCGCGCCGACCACGTCGACCACGCTGCAGATCGCCCTTGGCGATGCGCTCGCGCTGGCGATCATGGACATGCGCGGTTTCTCGCTCGAGCGGATGAAGAACCTTCACCCCGGCGGAACGCTGGGCACGAGGATGACCTCTGTCGCGGAAGTGATGACCAGCAGCCCGAAGCTGCCGGTGATCGCGGAAGGCGCGCAGATGAGCGAAGTCGTCGACGTCATGACCTCGTCCGGGTTCGGGATCGCGGGCGTGATCGACATGGCGGGCCGCCTCAAGGGCGTGATCACCGATGGCGACCTGCGCCGCAATCTTCACCAGTTGCACAACGCCAATGCCGCGCAGGTGATGAACCGCGCGCCGGTCACGGTCGAGCCGCAGATGCTGGTCGACGAGGTGCTGCGCATCCTCAACACCAATGAAATCACGGCGGCCTTCGTGATCGAGCCCGAGGCGGCGGTGAACAATCGGGTCCCGATCGGTGTGATCCACGTCCACGATCTGCTCCGTCTCGGACTGAATTAAGGTCGGTTCTTGCCCAGGATCGCTGTGATCATCCCGGCTCGCTATGCGTCGAGCCGGTTTCCCGGCAAGCCGCTGTTCCCCCTGCGCGGGGCTGACGGGGTCGCGAAAAGCCTGGTCCAGCGGTCATGGGAAGCGGCATCCGCTATCGGCGTTCCGGCAAGCGTGTGGGTCGCGACCGACGACCAGCGCATCGCCGATGAAGTGGCGAAATTCGGCGGCAAGGTCGTGATGACCTCGCCCGACTGCCGCAACGGGACCGAGCGCTGCGCCGAAGCAGCCGACAAGCTCGGCGACGTCGATATTGTGGTCAATCTGCAGGGCGATGCTCCGCTGACCCCGGTCGACGCGATCGCGCCGCTGATCGACCTGCTGGAGCAGAAACCCGGCTGCGCCATGGCGACCCCGGCGGTGCGCTGTAGCCCGTCGACCTATCGCCACCTTGTCGAGGACCAGCGAAATGGGCGCGTCGGCGGGACCACCGTAGTCTTCGACGAGGACCAAAGGGCGCTCTATTTTTCGAAGCGGGTGATCCCCCATCTGCCCGCCGACCACGATCTGGCGGAGCTGCCGGTTTTCCTACACCTCGGGCTCTATGCCTATCGAACGGGCGCCTTGCGTGACTATGCGGCGCGCCCGCCCGGCACGCTCGAACTCCTCGAAGGTCTCGAGCAGCTGCGCTTTCTCGAGACCGGCCAGGACATTGCGGTGCACCCCCTGCCCCCGCTGGGCTGGGACCCGATCGAGCTCAACAATCCGACCGACGTCGCGGCGGTCGAGGCCGCGCTGGCCGAACGCGGAATGCGGTAACGCATCGCTGGCAAACGGCCGGCCGGGTTCCTGTCCCGAGCAAGAAATCGCCTGTGGCCTGCCAGGCTCCTGACCTGCTTCAGGTCCCTTTCAGACTTGTTGCTTCAGTGGGTTGCACTTACGAGAAACCGCAAATCGTTGATCGGATTGGTACGTGAACGTGAATAATGAGACCTTTCGGTCAGACTGGCGCGGAACGATTGCACTGGTTTGCGGGACCATGCTCCTTGGCGGGTGCGCAGCGACCGGTCTTTCCACCGCGGTCGGGCCGTCGCGCAAGGCGATCGTCAACGAGGCGTCGGCGGCGAACATCGAAGGCCTGCAGCTGATCCCGCTGAACAGCGGCGTGGTGGAAGCTCTGCGGGTCAGCGACCTGCCGGCGGAGAGTTTCGCGCAGACTATCGGCAGCGCCACGCCGATCGGCACGGTGGTCGGGGTCGGCGACGTGGTCGAGGTCACCATCTGGGAAGCGCCCCCTGCCCTGCTGTTCGGCGGCGGAATGATCAGCACCAAGATCGGTCAGGACATCGGGACCAGCAGGCCCGGCACCATTCCGGAAACACTGGTCGGCCCGTCGGGGACGATCACCGTGCCCTTCGCCGGTCAGGTGCCGGCCGCGGGCCGTTCGCTCAGCAGCATTGAGCAGTCCATCGTCTCGCGGCTGCGCGGGAAGGCCAACCAGCCGCAGGTGATCGTCAGGATCGTCCGCAATGCGACGGCCAATGTCTCGGTGCTGGGCGAGGTATCGAATTCGGGCCGGATTCCGCTGACCCCGAAGGGTGAGCGCCTGCTCGACATCCTGGCGGCAGCCGGTGGCACCCGCCAGCCGGCCGACCGGATTACGCTGCAACTGTCCCGCGGGAACGTGACGGCCACCATGCCGCTTGCGGAGGTGATCCGTAATCCCGCCCAGAACATCATTCTCCAGCGGGACGATGTCCTGACGGCCATCTACCAGCCCTTCACGCTCACCGTGCTCGGCGCCGCCGGCAAGAATGAGGAAATTCGCTTTGAGGGAACCGGGCTGACCCTCGCGCAGGCACTTGGCCGGATCGGGGGCTTGCAGGACATGCGCGCCGACCCGCGCGGCGTGTTCATCTTCCGCTACGAAACGGCGGAGCAGATGCGTGCGCTGGGACGGACGGTCCCGCCGACCCTGACCCGGGTTCCGGTGGTCTATCAGGTCGATCTGAAGGACCCGCAGACCTATTTCGCCGCGCAGAAGTTCGCGATGAAGAATTCGGACGTGATCTACATCTCCAATTCGCCCGCCGCAGACTTCCAGCGCTTCGTGAACATTCTGGCCTCGTCGGTACTGCCTGGCGTCAGTGTGGTGAATTCGGTTCGCTGAGGATCAAGGCGCGGCAGCGGCCGTGCGATATGCATCGACCGTTGAATCGATGCAGCGGTCCCAAGTGAACCGGCTCGCGCGGAGCAGGCCCCGCCCGGTGGCCTCCTGCCGCCATGCCGGATCCCCGAGGCTCGCCGCGACCTGCGCCGAGAAGGTGTCGATGTCGTCGGGGTCGATGTAGCGGGCTGCATCGCCGCATACTTCCGGCAGGCAGGAGCGGTTCGAAACGATCACCGGAACGCCGCTGGCCATGGCTTCGAGCGGCGGGAGGCCAAAGCCTTCATAGCTGGACGGGTAAAGGAACAGCGCGGCACCGGCATACAGCGCCGGAAGGTCGCTTTCGTCGACGAACCCCAGATGGCGCAACCAGCCTTCCGCCACTCCTGCATCGACCCGCCGCTGCAATTCCTCGTTGCGCCAGCCCTTGCCGCCGGCAAGCACCAGCGGATGCTTCGTCCGGATGGCGACAGGAAGCATGCGCCAGGCCTCGATCAGTTCAAGGATTTTCTTGCGCGGTTCGAGGGTCGATACGCACAGCCCGTAGGTCCCGGGCTCCAGCGACAATCTGGCGAGCGGCCCGGCAAGCTCATCTCCCGACCGCGGCCGGAAGACGGGGTCAACCCCGAGATGCACCGCGCTGACGATCGCCGGATCGACTCCGAAATCCTCGATCAGCTCGGCCCGGACGGTCTCGGTGTCGGTCAGCACGTGCACCGCCCGGTTGAGGGACGAGAGGAATTCCTTCTCGAAGGCCATGACCCGTTCGGCCGGATGGGTTTCGGGAAACCTGAAGACCGACAGGTCGTGGATCGTGATTACGCCGCGGCTCACCCAGTCGGGCAGGAAGTAGTTCGGCCCGTGGAACAGACCGCCCTGAAGGCGCTGGTGTTCCCGTCGCTCGCGCCACGAACGGAAGAACCTTGGCCGCGGCGGCAGCGGCGCGCCGGTGAGGAGGACATCAGGGTCGGCAAGGCGGCGACCGCGCGCGAAATAATCGACCGATGCAATGCCGTCATGCCGCGGAAGCCGGCGGCTCAGTTCCCACGTGTAGCGCCCGATCCCGCCGAGATGCGGTTCGAGCGCGTTGACATCGAGGGTGATGCGGAGGTCGTTCGCGGGGACGATCACGCCGCTTCGAGCATCCAGCGCAGCGTCTCCCTGAACGGGATGCGATCGAACGGGCCGATGATGCTCAGAAGCCGGTCGGTGGAGCCGGCGAGCGAACGCACTTCATTGGCGCGGACGAAGGCGGGGTTCACCCTGATCTCGACCTGCTGGCCGGTGAGATCACTGCAATGGTCCAGCACTTCGCGCAGCGTGATCGGCCTGCCCGAGCAGATGTTGACCGTGGTTCCCACCGCTTCCGCCCTGCCCAGCAGCCGGCGATAGATCTGGCAGACATCGCGCACGTCGGAGAAGTCGCGGGCGACATCGATATTGCCGAGCTCGATGGTCTGCGCCCGCTCCCTGAAGTGAGCGACGATCTTGGGGATCAGGAAGGAACGAGCCTGCCCGACCCCGGTGTAATTGAAGGGCCGAACGACCGTAAGCGGGACGCGGCTGGTATAGGTGGCCGCCACCAGTTCGGCCGACACCTTGCTGACGCCGTAATCGTTGGCGGGCCGCAGCGGCGTATCCTCATCGAGGATGGGAAGGTCGTGGTTGCCATAGACGTTCGCGCTGCTGGCGACGATGACATGCTCGACCGACGAGGCACTACCTGCCGCACCCTCGAGCAGGTTGCGGGTCCCGACGATGTTGGCGAGGTACATTTCCTCAAGGTCGCCGTGCGCGACATGGGCAATGCCCGCGAGGTGGATGACATAGTCCGGGCGCGCGGCATCGAAAGCCGCCCGGATCTGCCCGATGTCGCGCAGGTCGGCGACGTGGATCGTGGCCGGGAGGTCGTCGGAAGCGGTTCCGTCATTTTCCCGGCCGAGGCCGTGAACCTCGATCCCTTCGCTGTGGAGGGTGCGCGCCAGCCGGCGTCCGGTGAAGCCGAAGATGCCGGTGATCAGAGCGCGCTTGGCCACGAACGTGTCCCTAGAAGGAGAAACCGGCCTGGTTGCGGCGAAGATCGGCCTCCACCATCATCCGGCACAATTCCTCGAGGGTGGTCTTCGGCTTCCAGCCGAGCTTCCCTGTCGCATAGGCCGGATCGCCGATGAGCAGTTCGACTTCGGCCGGGCGGTAGAAGCGCGGATCGATCCGCATCACCGTCTTGCCCGTCGCGGTGTCGATCGCGATTTCTTCCTCGTCCTTGCCCCGGAATTCGACCGCGACGCCGGTGGCCTTGAACGCCATTTCGACGAAGTCGCGAACGGTCTCGGTGCGATTGGTCGCAAGCACGAACGTGTCGGGTTCGTCGGCCTGCAGCATCCGCCACATGCCTTCGACATATTCCTTGGCGAAGCCCCAGTCGCGCTTGGCATCGAGGTTGCCGAGCGCCAGGCAATCGAGCTTGCCGAGCTTGATCTTGGCCACTGCGTCGGTGATCTTGCGGGTCACGAATTCGCGGCCGCGAAGCGGGCTTTCGTGATTGAACAGAATGCCGCTCGACCCGAAGATATTGTAGCTCTCGCGATAGTTCACCGTAATCCAGTGGGCGTAGAGCTTGGCGACGCCGTAGGGGCTGCGCGGATAGAAGGGGGTCGACTCCACCTGCGGCACGGCCTGCACCTTGCCGAACATTTCCGACGTGCTCGCCTGGTAGAAGCGGACGGTCGGATCGACGATGCGAATCGCCTCGAGAAGGTTGAGCGGACCAATCCCGGTGATCTCGGCGGTGGTGACGGGCTGTTCGAACGAAACGCCGACGAAGCTCTGGGCCGCGAGATTGTAGATCTCCTTCGCGCCGGTCTGCTGGAGCAGGCGGATCGCGGCCGAAAGATCGGTCAGGTCGAATTCGACAAGCTTGAGGTTGGGATGCTCTTCGATGCCGAGTTCGGCGAGGCGCCAGAAGTTGACCGAGCTGGTCCGGCGATAGGTGCCGTAGACCGTGTAACCCTTCTCAAGCAGCAGTTCGGCGAGATAGGCGCCGTCCTGCCCGGTGATGCCGGTAACAATTGCCGTAGTCATTATCGTTCCTAAAGTTGTTCAGGCCGATCGGCCTGCCGAAAAAGATTGTCGTTCAACGAACGATCGTTGCGGGCTCCCTAGCCGCGAGCGCCGGAATCGAGAAGTCGTCGTTTCCGGCGCAGGGCATGGCGGCCTCAGGTGGCTGCGGTGCCGGGCTCGTTGCTTGCTCCTGCATCAAAGCTCCCGCTGGACCCGGGCCGGATTACCGAAGGCGATCACGCCGCTCGGCAGGTCGCGAACCACGACGCTGCCTGCACCAACGATCGTATCCGCACCGATCCTGCGCTGCGGGATGACGGCACAGCCTGTCGCGATGAAACTGCGGTCTCCGACCACCACTTCACCTGCCAGCGCTGCTCCGGGGCCGACATGCACCGCGCGCCCGAGGACGCCATCATGATCGACGTTGGCGTTGGTATTGATGATCGCAAAGTCGCCGATCACCGTGTCGATATTGATGACCGCGCCGGGCATGATCGCGACCCCGGCGCCGATCCTGACGGTCGAGGAGACGATCGCCCCCGGGCCCTGATACGACGGCAGCGCGAAGCCGAGATCCTGCAACTTGCCCCCGACCCGTTCGCGCAGGCGATTGGCACCAAGCGCGCAAAAGGCGTTCGCAACCCCTTCCGAGCGGAGGCGCCCAAGCGCGTCGTCGGTTCCGATCACGGGCACCCCCGCGCACGACCGCGGCGTCGGGTCCGCATCGGTGCACCCGATGACGTTCCAGCCCGCATGCCGCAGGCACTCGATGACGACCTTGGCGTGACCACCGGCGCCGATGACGACGATCTCGCCGAGGGGATCATTTGGCATCCGAGCCCTCCCCGGCCGAATGCAGCCAGTCCATCGCTTCGGCGAACCGGTGGACCGCTGCGACGTCGTGCTCGCCGCTCGACGTCGTCAGCGCCCCGGCCGATCGGCGCGCCAGCTGCGCCAGACCGGCAAATCGTTCGCGCTGCGTCAGGGCTTCGAGCAAGGCGTCGCAATAACGCGTCGCCTGAAATTCGCGTTCGGCCCAGTCCGTCGCGCGCGACGCTGTCAGATGCGCGCCTTCAGGATCGCGCAGAATGTCCCGCATCGCGGAAGCGAGGTCGGTCGGATCCTCACCGTAGGAAACCTTCTTGACGAGATTGTCCGGGACCATGCTGTACGCCGCGATATCCGCGACGATGATCGGGCGACCGCGATAGAGGGCGGTGGCGAGCGACGCCGATCCCCCTTCGGTCACCGGGAAACGAAGGACGAGGACGATGCTGGACGCCTCGATCGTGGACTGAAGGTCTTCGTCCGACAGATAGCCATGATAGACGGGCGGCTGGATGCCGAGGCCGGTCGCCAGTTCGTTCAGTTCGAACTTGAGCCGGTCTTCGATCGCCCCTGCCAGATGCAGTTCGATAGACCCGAATTCACCCACCAGCTGCGCCAGCGCACGCATCGCCCGCCCCGGCTGCTTATGCTCCGTGATCACCCCGAAGATGGTGACCTTGATCGGTTTCGCGGCGAGCGCGGCAAGCGTCCGCTTCTCCCCCGGATCAGGATAACAGAGCGACGCCACGCCGACGGGACCGGGGCAATGATCCGAAATCACGCCGAAATAGTGAGGGGCGTGGACCATCGCGCCCCAGCACATCGCCGCCATCGAGGCCAGCAGCGGTGCTGACCCCGGCGATACCAGCGAGCCTTCTTCCCACGTCTCCGTCGCCCCGTCATATCCCGGCAGCGAGGGCAGGTTGAGGCCATGGCGGTGGGCGAGGCCCCACGCGAAATCCTTCATTTCCGCGTCGTGGAAAATGCCAAAGGGTGCCCGCTCCCCGAGCACGGGAATGCATTGCGAATGATAGGGCGCGTGATTGCCGAAATTCATCACGAGTTCGTCGAAGCGCGAGAAATCGGCTTCGTGGCACGATACGACCTGCAGGTCAGACTTGAGCGGTGCGAGCTCGAGTTCGGGACCTGTCTCGGTGCGGAGAATGACGACCTCGTGACCGCGTTCGACAAGCTCGTTCGCCACCGACAGGCTGAACTTGCCGATCGCCGAGCGATAGTTGAACGGAGTGGCCCAGCCGATCAGCACGAACGTGTCCCCAGCAGCGCCTCGATGGTGTTGCCCCAGTTGATCCCCAGCGAGCGCCAGCCTTCACGCGCGGCCATGCCGTGCGAGGCTGCGAGTCGCCCGTTCGAAATATAGCGGTCCATCGCGGCAGCAAGTGCTTCAGGGGTCGGTTCGGCGACCTGCCCGGTGTGACCGTGCTTGACGATCTCGAGGAGCTCGCCCGCGTCGTTCGATGTCACGACCGGCTTACCGGCTTCGAACGCCTCCATGGTGACATAGCCATAGCTATCCTCCTGAAAGGGAATGTAGGCCACCGCGCGGCTGTGATTGACGTAGCGGGCCAGTTCTTCCCGACTGAGGAATCGCAGGTCCAGCTCGACCTTGTCCTCGAGCGAATGGCGCTCGACCAATTCGTGCAGCGCGCGCGCGTCTTCATCGCTCTCGGGCGGACCGGCGACGATGAGCCGGCAATTGGCCGGCAGCTTTGCCGCCGCGCGGACCAGCAGCGATTGCCGCTTGGCGGCATTCACGCGGCCCGGCGCCAGGATATAGCCCTCGTCCGGCCCGCCCTGAAAGAGCTGCGGGTCGTTGAGCGGCGCCCGCAGGGGGCGCGCGACCACCCCGGTGGCGTCGCGCAAGCGCCGGCTGATCTCCTCCGAAATGGTGAACAGGCGCTCACGGCTGGTGAAGACCCGCCGGTCCTCGTCGTGGATGATGTTGCGAACGCGGATTCCCGCGGCGTCATGCGGAATCCCGCAATAGGGGGAATTCCACAGGTCGTAGGCCTGGCGAAACTGATGGATGAGCCACGTCGTGTGATGCTCGGCTTCGAGGCAATAGACCGGGAATTTGAGGCTGATCACACGATCGTAATCGTCGAAGCGAAGCAATTTCGAACGGGCGATCTCGAACGGCAGGCCGGTGTACGGCTCCCAGGCGAAGGGAATGCGATAATCGTGCGCCTCCAGCCCCTGATCACGCAGGTTGCGGATCAAGTGCGAGGCCAGTTCCTCCGCGCCGCCCCAAACGAACGGGGCCATGCTGTTGACGACAGCGACCTTCATGATGCCAGCGCCTTCAACAGCTTCTTCGTGCCCGCGCCGGGCGTTCGCGGCGCGTCAGCCTTGCTGAAATCAGCCGCATCGAAACGGATGACGCGCTTCGCCGAGGCGGATGAGAGTGCGGGCCGAGGTTCGCCGTCGCGGACCAGGACAAGCTCGCTTTCCGACAGGCCGCGCATCAGCGCCGCCTGCGCTTGAGCGGACAATTCCGGCGCGTTCGGTTCCCCCAGCAGGAGCGCGATCTTTCGTGGGTGGTCGAGCAGCGTCGCCGTCAGATCAAGGGCGAGAAGGGCGTCCGCCATCTTGCCCACCGGCAGCAACCGCAAGGACAGCAATTCATCCATGCTGAACTCACTCACCGGCAGGCGAAGCCATTCGGTGCTGATCCCCTTTTGGCCGGCAAGCAGGGTTCGCAGACCGGCGAACTGGCTGCTCCTGTCCTCCCCTTCTGCGGTTTGCCCATAGGCGACGAGAACCTTCATGCCCTGGTCACCGCCACTGCGAGGGAGCGCAAGGATCCGGGAAGCTTGTCGCAGCAAAATAGGTTCGTGGCGCCCCCCGGGATCTTCTGAGGTGGCAGCGGCGTCAGTCCGACGGGATCGTCACCGATAATCCAGATCTGCGAGCGATATTGCCGCAGTCGCTTCAGCCACTGGGCCGTGGTCAGCCCCGCTGCCTCGATATGCTGGGGGGAATATTCGACGATCAGTGCCGAAGTCTTGTTCGCCAGCACCGACTGCAGCCCGCTCAGCACTTCCAGTTCAAAGCCTTCCACATCGATCTTGACGATGGCGGGGACGCGATCGCCAACCACGTCGGCGCCGCGCCTGACCGGCACCAGCACGCTTTCGGTAGCGGCTCCGCCGTCAAGCGGGCGGAAACTGCTGTGGCCGCTGGTGGTGCCGAGGGTGATGCTGCTCGACCCATCCTGCTCGCCGAGCGCACATTCGTGGATTTCGGTCTGGGCCGAGATGCCGTTGATGGCCGCCGTCGTCCTGAGCATCGCGGCCGTTACCGGAACCGGTTCGACCGAGATCACCGTTCCGCCCGGCCCGACCAGCCTTGCCGCAAGCAAGGTGTAGGCGCCGACATTCGCGCCGACGTCGAGGAACGTTTCGCCCGGTTTGAGCAGGTTTTGCACCACGGCGACGGTCCCAGGCTCGGGAAGCTGACCGTTCGAATAATAAGCGATGGCCGCCGCATCATTGTCCTGGATGGCGAGCAGTCCCAGCGGATTGCGAATCAGCAGCAGATTGGCGGCAGCGACCGGTATGACTTCCCTGGTCAGGAGGGTATCCAGCTTTTCGATCTGCCGGTCGTTCGTGGACGCAAGCCTGTTAAGCATTCGGGCACTTGCCTCGATTGTCTCGTCGTCCTTCCGGTCAGACACTGCCCGCTCGAGCGACATGAGCAACTCGAGCGATTGCCGGATCCCCAGGATCAGTTCGTCAACGACCTGCCCGCGACTGAACGCAGCGATCACTTCGCGCGAGCTGCGATTCAGCTCATCGTGAAGTCTGCCTGCAGTCTCGCTTACCAGCGCGTTGGCGTCGGCGAACCGCTGCGCAAGCGCTTCATCGGTCTGCCGTGCCGAGATCGCGGCCAATTCCTGCAACATCGGCTGCAATCGGCCCACTCGCTCGGCCAGCGCATTCATGACATTCGCGCTCGCTGCATCGACGTTCTCGCGAAGCGCCGCATCGGACTTGCCCAGGGCCGACAGCAATGCCGTTTCCTGCGCACCGATCAGGTCGCGGATTGCCTTCGTCAGTTGCAACGGCATTGTCTGCAAGGCCTGCCGCGAACCTTCGAAACCGGCGTCCGCCGACAAGCGGTTCTCTTTCAGGGCCTTGCCGATGGACTCTGCCGTCAGCGAGAGCTTGTCGTGCCGCGCCCGCAGGTCTGTCAGCTTGCCGTGGAAGGTATCGAGGCCCGCAATCAGCTTCTCGCGCTGTGCATCGGATCTGCTGCGCGCTTGGCGGATATCGGTGCGCACCAGCGCGAGCGCATCACTCAGATCGCTCAGCCGCGCGTCGAGATTTGCGCGCTCTTCCGTCGCATCCTCTAGGGCGCCCTGCTGCAACGCCGAGTGTTGCAGCAGCTTATCCAACTTCTGATCAAGTCGATGCGCTTGCCTCAAGATCGTGCCCTGCTCGTGCAGCAGGAGGTTCATCTGCGCATGCTGGTCGGCCGAGCGCTTCAGAAGCTCCTCGATAGCCGAACGCATCTCCGGCAAACCGAAGAAGTGGCGGAACCAGGCGCGAAGGCGGACAAGGAAAGTCCTTGCTGGCACCCGATCCACGATTTCGACCGGCGCCGCCGCCGGGAGCGCGACCGGCGTCGCTGCGGCGACTTCGATCGCGGGGCTTGCCTGAATGGGAGCCGGAGCCTGAATTCCGGCGACATCGAATGGCTCTGCTTGCAGCCCCCGCTCGATCTCGGCTGCGGCGAGAGCGCCGCGCAAGGCCCTGCCGGCTGGCGACGTTCTCAGTGCGGCGGGCCAGGCCGCCGGACGCTCGACCAGAACGGGAATCCTGGTCCAACCCCCATCGGCAACGTCTGACGCCCAATGCACATTCTCGAGCAGCAGCGACACGACCAGTTCGTACCTGCCGGGGTCCGCCGGCGCCCGGCCGGCCACGATCATCTCGACCGACGAGTGGGCTGGCAGAGGCGACTGCAAATGGGTCCGCGGCCCGTCGGATTCGACGCAGTCACCCGCTGCATCGAACCATCGATAGGCGATATTGAGCGAATTCCCGCTCGCAGGCCAGGCGATTGCATGCCCGCCGGAATTGCTCAGGTTGACCGCGACCTTGAACGGACTGCCACACTCGAACGAAACCAACGACTGAACGACGTTCAGCGCCAGCTTGTTATCCAGTAGGGTTTTGAGCTCCGCCCGCTCCATAGCAATCGTCAACCTCGATCATCATCGCCGAGCGGAAAGCAGGGCCGCCTTCAGGACTTCGCAGACCCGGAGCACCTGATCGTCCGTCAGATCGGGGAACGAGGGCAGCGAAATGCCCCGCCGGGAGATTTCCTCGGCAACCGGTAGCGTCTGCCTCGTCGCATACATCGGCATGTGATGCGCACAGTAGAAGACGGGACGGGTGTCGACCCCGTTCTCCGCCATCTGCCGCATAACCTCGTCGCGGTCCGCCTCGGGCGGGACCAGGGCCGACACCAGCCATTCGCTGCTCTTCACGTCGCCGGGGACCTGCTGGAACTGCATGCCGCTGTCGGCGAGCTCCTGCCGGTAGAGCGCCGCGATTGCCTGCTTGCGCGCGAGAATCTGGTCGACCCGCTCGATCTGCGCCAGCCCGATCGCCGCGCAGATGTTTGTCATCCGGTAGTTGAAGCCCACCTCGTCATGCCAGTAGCGCTTGTCGAGCGACTGGCCCTGACCCTTGACCTTCCGCAGCCGCGCGGCGAGCGCATCGTCGTTGCTGATGACGGCGCCCCCCTCACCCGTGGTAACCGTCTTGTTACCGAAGAAGGAGAAGGTCGCGACGTCGGCAGCATGGCCGACATGGGTGCCGCCGATCGTCGTCCCGAACACTTCGGCGCTATCCTCGACCACTGCGATCCCGTGAGCCTTCGCAATATCGAACACCGCCGGACTGACGACCGCACTGTAGAGGTCGACCGGAAGGATCGCCTTGGTACGCGGCGTGATCGCGTCCTCGACCGCGGCCGGATCGATCAGCCAATCCTCCATCCGGACATCGACGAACACCGGCCTGGCCCCCGCCAGCGTGATCGCATTGACCGACGCGATGTAGGTGAAGGTCGGAACGATCACCTCGTCCCCGGGTCCGACGTCCACGCAATGCAGCGCCAGATGAATCGCGACCGAGCCATTGCTGACCGCGATGGCGTGCCTGGCACCGGTCACATCCTTGATCGCTTGCTCGAACCGGTCGACATATTGACCAAGGCTGCTGATCCATCCGGACCTGACAGCATCCATCACATAGTCGACTTCATTTCCGGTAAGCGACGGAACATAAACAGGGATTGTGGGCATAGGCTGCTATCTCGACGAAGGCGGAGGACCCGTCAACGGTATCCTTGGTTGAAACGAGGCCCGCACGGGGCTGGCCGTAAGCCTGCAGGCGATAATCGAAAGGTCGTTACTGTCGGCAAGTCGGTCCCATCAGGCTCTCGCCCGTCGCTGTTCGCCGACATCGCCGATGTCGGTCGTTGAAGCGCCATCCGGCAGGGTCAATTTCGCCAGCAGATCGGTGACGCTGTCGCCCCATGTCGGCAAGGCGCGCTGCACGGGAAGCGGATCGCGATCGGTGGCCAGGCGAAGCAAGGGCCCCGCCAATGCCTCGGGGCTGTCGTCTTCGAAATACTGCACTCCGGCAAGCTGCTGCTCGCGGAAGACCGGCAGGTCCCGGACCAGAAGCGGGCGCCGGTGCGATGCCGCCTCCAGCAGGGGCAGGCCCATCCCCTCGCCGCGCGACGCCATCAACAGCCCGCGGCAGACCGCGTAAAGTTCGCAAAGGCCTTCATCGGTCACACCGGTCAGCCAGTGCAGCCGTTTCCCATATTCGGGATGCGTGCGCAGCCGTCGCTGCAACGGGCCCGTCTTCCACCCGGGCTTGCCGACGATGACGAGATCCGGAGCCTCTCCCCCGCGCGTGGCCCAGAGATGCTCGAACGCGGCAAGCGCGACGTCATAGCCTTTGCGCGGCTCCACCGTTCCAACCATCAGGACCGCCGGCCGGAACGTGAAGCGGTCCAGCAACGCCGCAACCTCCCCGCAAATGCCGGCCGAAGGGCGCGAGGCGGCAATGTCTCCGCCAAGCCGCATGGTGGTGATCGCAGGGCAGCGTACCGGGCGACGCTGGTAGAACAGTTCGCCAAGGTCGTGCGCGACTTGCTTTGAAATGCAGATGGCCTGGTCGGCCTGCTCGATCAGGACCGACAGCCAGCGGCGGTAATGCGTCTGCCCGGGCTGCGTGAACCATTCGGGATGCTGCACGGGCAGGAGGTCGTAGACCACCAGGTGAATGCTTGCTCCCGCGTCACGCCACGCCTTCAGCTGGCGCGTGTACTTTGGCAGGAAATGAGCCGAAAAGTCGAGGCCGAGGAAGCGGTCGCCCGCCCGCGCGATGACCGGCACTTCGGCATCTTCGTCCTTGCCGAATTCCATCCCTTCGAGCGGAACGTAGCAATAGCCGCGCGAGCGTGTCGCCTGGACGGGCACCAGCTCGAATTCCTTGCCGTGCCTTTTCAACAGCTCGGTCCAGACCCCCCGCACGACCCGCTGGATACCCGTCTGGGCATCGTGGCGGATGATGGTGGAGACATCGACCAGAAGCCGCGGCAGCGCCACGTCGGCCAGCTTGACGGCCTTGCGCTGATGGGTCGCCAACCAGATTTGCCGGGCGATGAAATGGCCGAACGTGGCAAGCGCCCTCATGCCGCGACGGCCGTCGACTGATGATAGAATTCGAACGCTTCATCCATGCTGGCGTGATGATGCAGCGTGCCATTGGCGAGGACCGTCGCACGGGTGCAGTGATCACGAATGTAGGTGGCGTCGTGCGACACAATGATCATCGCGCGATCGCCGCGCTTTTCGAACAGTTCGTGGTGGCACTTTTCGTGAAAGCGCGCGTCGCCGACCGCCACGATCTCGTCGATCAGGAAACAGTCGAATTCGATGACCATGGAGATGGCAAAGGCAAGCCGGGCCCGCATGCCCGACGAATAGGTCTTCACCGGCTCGCGAAGGTAGATGCCGAGCTCGGAGAATTCCTCGACGAAGGCCACCTTGTCGTCCGGGTCGACGCCATAGACCCGGCAGATGAAGCGAAGGTTGTCGTAGCCTGTGAGCGAGCCCTGGAACGCACCGCCGAACGCCAGCGGCCACGACACGCTCATGTCGCAATCGATCCGGCCGCTGGTGGGCAATTCGGCGCCGCTGATCAACCGGATCATGGTCGATTTGCCGGCGCCGTTCCGGCCAAGGATCCCGATCCGCTCGCCCGAATCGACCGTCAGATTGACGTCTTTCAGGACGTGCACCGGGCCGCTTCGCGTCGGGTAGACCTTGTTGACGGAATTGAGGCTGATCATTCCGGCACCACCGCGCGGCTGACCTTCATGAGCTGGGCAAAGCCGAACAGGGTCAGGGCCGTGTTGATGATCGCCATGTAGCCCATGTCGTAATGCGCCGTGATCTGCGAACCGAAATAGCCTTCACGAAGATATTCCACCCCGTGAACCATCGGCAGGTAGAGGAGATAGTCCCGGGCCTGGGCCGGAAGGGCGTCCAAAAGGAATGCCGCGCCCGACAGGGGGAAGGTGAAATAGGCCATGGGATGCCACAGCTTCTCGACCGTCTCCGAAAATTCGGAGAGACCGCCGAGGAAAAGCGCAAGCGAGGCCCCGAACCACGCCAGCATGCACCAGCCGCCCATCACCTGAAGCACATCTTCGGGAAGGTCGAGCATCCCGATAAAGACAAAGAACAGGGTGAGGAAGACGAACGACATGGTCGCGCCCGCCGCTTCCAGCAGAAGGCGCGAGGCATAGATGTCGATCGGCCTGACGTTGCGATGATAAAGCAGCGGCAGGTTGGGGCTCATCGCCCCGATGCATCGGCCAGGCATGTTGCGCCACAGCAGGACGCTCGAATAGCCGGTCAGGGCGAAGGCAACGATCGGAAGGTCGGATCCGTGCACCGACTTGGTCGCGGTCCACAGCACCGTCACGCCAAGCGTGAACAGCATCGGTTCGACGAACAGCCACAGGAAGCCGATGTTATGGCGCCCGTAGCGGGTCAGCATTTCGCGCAGCACCAGCGCGTTGATGACGCGGCGCTGAATCTGGAAGGACCGCCGGAGATCCCTGAAGGAGGTGCGCCGCCCGGAAAGGTCAGGCATCAGTCGCGGTGTTCGCGGATGCCGGCGAACAGCATGGTCAAGATGCCGTAGGCTACCAGGCCAAGGATGAAGGTCGCGAAGATGCTGCGGAGCCGGCGCGGTTCGTCCGCCTCGTCGGGAAGGTTGGCCTCGACGATCCGTTCGACATAGGCCTGCTTGCGACGTGCTTCGTTGCGGGCCTCCTGGAGCGAGGTGAGCGCCGCCGCCAGCCGCTTGTCGGCATATTCGCGGTCGAGGGTCAGCCGCTGATATTGCACCGCCGTCGCCGACAGTGAGCGCTGGGAGCCGGCCGCACGTCCGGTTTCCACGTCAACCTGCCGTTCCAGTCCGGCGATGCGCGTGCGCAGCAGCGGGATTTGGGGATTTTCCGGGGCAAGCGCCTGCAATTGCTGCAGCTGCAGCCTTGCGCCGATCAGTTCGTCCTGCAGCTTCGACACCAGCTGGAACTGCACTGTCGCCTGGCGCTCCGGATCGACGACGCCGGAACGCTGGCGGAACGCACCAAGCGCCTGCGAAGCACGGCGGGCAGCCAGCTCGGCTTCCTCGGCTTCGCGCTGCGCGTTACCAAGAAGGTCCGTCTGCCCGCGATTGTTGAGGCGGTTCACCAGCGCTTCGGAAAGGTCCAGCAGCTGCCGGTTCACGCGGCGCGCATCCTCGGCAGTGAAGGCCTTCACCTTCAGCGTCGTAATCGATGAGGTCGTGTCATGTTCGACCCCGATCATCCCCTTGTAGAAATCGTACAGGTCTTCGAAAGTGCCGTTCCAGCCGAAGCCGTTGTAGCGATCGAAGATCGACACGCTTGGCGCGCCATAGGCCTTGGCCACCGCGCCGTCCTTGTTGAGCGAACGCAGCGCATCGCGCGAGCGGACATAATCCTGCGCAATGAAAATCTCTTCGCCGGCGTTGGAGAAGCCGACCGATTTCAGGATCACCCCAAGTCCCGACGCAGCCGGCTTGTCGGGGCTGCGCACCACGAATTGCGACTGCGAGACATAGACGTCGGACGCGAGCAGGCCGAAGTAGACGATCGCCAGCAGCGTCGGCGCCACTACCGTGACAAGGAACAGGCTGTTGACGCGCGACAAAGCGCGGCCGAGCCGGGCCCTCGTCATGAAGGTCGATTTAGGGTCTTGAAACATCACGATAAATTAGGCTTTCGCGCTGTGATCGGCAACCTGATGCGCGGATTAGCCCGCGGTCGCCTCGGCAACAAGTTGTCGAACGTGCTGGGGGTTCCCTTTTCGCGTAGTCGACACAGGATCATCCGTCGCCGCGACGACCAGATCTTCGACACCAAGCAGCCCGATCTTTAGCCCGTCGCCGCGCACGTAGCAATTGGCGGAATTGACCGCTCCGCCGCCGCTCGGAATGACAGAGGCGGTCACGCGGCTTCGGCCATCGACTTCTGCGCCGGCCAGGCCAGCATGACGACCGCATCCCGCGCCATGGTGAGGCCGACGAGGCTCTGCGTATACGCCGCCTCTCCCTCGGACAGCGACAGCCCGCCGATGCTCGCCGTTCCGGACACGACGACCAGCTGCCAGTGATCCGGATTGACCGGCAGGCCTTCCGGCAAGCCCCCGGCGCACCACGCCGCACCGAAATGCGGTCCGTCGGCCAGCACCCGGCTTTCGCCCTTGCCAAGCTGGCAATCGCGCGGATCATGATGCGGCTCAAACCGCGACACGGCGAGGCCCTCGGCCAGGTGCAATTCGCGCGGACGGCCATAATCGAACAAGCGATAGGTCAGGTCGATCGACTGCTGCACCTCGAGCAGGACCAGCCCGGCGCCCGCGGCATGGATGGTCCCGGCGCGATTGTAGATGACCTCGCCGCGGCGGACCGGCCGCCAGTCGACCAGATCGACGATCGCCCCGTCGGCGATGGCCGCCGCAACAACGTCGGGCTCATAGCTCTGCTTCAGGCCAAGACCGATGGTCGCGCCCGGCTCGGCGGCGAGGACAATCCACATCTCGTCCTTCCCGCACTCATGCCCGAAAGCGCGGGCCTGCTGGTCGTCGGGATGGACCTGGATGGACAGGCGCTCGCTCGTGTAGAGATATTTGACGAGCACGGGCAGGCTGAGGCCGTGCGGATGCTCGAACGACACCTCGCCGATGCGCCGGTCGCCTGCGTGGCTGTCGCCGAGATGCGGCACGCCGAGCTGACCCCACGGCTTCTCGGCCAAATTTGCGTTAAATTTCATGATATTAAACCCAGATCTCTTCGGCCGGTCGGCTATGTTGCGGAGCGACGCTGCTTGCAACCGCTTGGCTGCAATTGCGTGACACGCCGTTTGCGCCTGTGACCGTGAGGCAACATGGTTGGTTATCACCGTTAAAAATCTCGGCCCGGCGGCGGATGCGTCCGGTTGGCGATGCGGCCCGTCGCCGCCGCGGGCCTTTGGCGTTAAGGACGAGGGCAGTCCAGCCGCGAATCCATTCGGATTGGCGGCGTTTCTTCGAAAGGGTGGGCGTGAGCGCATATAATCTTCTCGGCCGTGCAGTGGGTCTCGACCGGAAGCTGTTCCTGATCGCCGGCCCATGCGCGATCGAAAGCGAGGCGCTGTGCCTGCGGGTCGCGGACGAACTGGCTCGCCTCGCCGCAAAGTTCGACATGCTGATCATCTTCAAGTCGAGCTTCGACAAGGCGAACCGCACGTCTTCGACCTCGTTTCGCGGGGTCGGCCTCAATCAGGGCCTCGCCATATTGGACAAGGTTCGCCGCGAGACCGGCCTTCCGATCCTGACCGATGTCCACACGCCAGAGCAGGTCCGCGCGGCGAGCGACGTGGTCGACGTGCTGCAGACGCCGGCCTTTCTTGCCCGGCAGACCGACCTCATCGAAGCCGCCGCGGCAAGCGGGCGCCCGGTCAATTACAAGAAGGCGCAATTCATGGCGCCGGCCGATGTGAAACCGATGATCGCCAAGGCGCGGGCGGCGGCCGCAGCGGCAGGGCTTGCCGATCCCCTGTTCATGGTCTGCGAACGCGGCACCAGCTTTGGCTACAACAATCTGGTGGTCGACATGCGCAGCCTGGTGCTGATGCGCGATGCCGGCTGCCCCGTCGTGTTCGATGCCACCCACAGCGTCCAGCTGCCTGGCGGGATGGGCGATCGTTCGGGCGGACAGCGCGAATTCGTCCATCCGCTTGCCCGCGCGGCGGTCGCGGTCGGCGTGTCGGGCCTGTTCATGGAATGTCATCCCGACCCGGACCAGGCCCTGTCCGACGGCCCCAACGCCGTCCCGCTGGCCCAGATGGAGGGCATCGTCAGCGATCTCCTCCGCCTCCAGCAGGCTGCCGCGGGAGCCTGATGCAGGGCCATCATGACGCCGGGCGCCTCGCGGCCAGGCTGACCGGGCAGATCAGGGGCGTGATGGAGGAAGCGGCGCGGGTCGCCCTGCTTCCGCGCTTCCGCACGCTCGCCGACACCGACCGCGAGGAAAAGAGCCCGGGCGAGCTGGTCACGGTCGCCGACCGCGAGTGCGAAGCCCTGCTCAGCGACGCGCTGGCAAGGCTGCTTTCCGAAGCCTCGATCGTCGGCGAAGAGGCCGCCCACTCTGCTCCCGAGGTGATGGGCCGCCTTGCCGACGAGCTGTGCTGGGTCATCGATCCGCTCGACGGGACCGGCTATTTCGCCGCCGGACAGGAGCCCTTCGGAATCATGATCGCACTGGCCGCCGGCGGGAGGGCAGTTGGCGGGTGGATCTTCGATCCCTTGAGCGGACGCTTCTGCTGGGCCGCCTTAGGCGAAGGCTGCTGGGTCGGCGAACAGCGCATCCGGACCGATACTGGCGCCGCGGCGACGACCATCGGGCTCTCGCCCTTGCTGCAGCGGCGGCCCGAGCGGTTCGCGGCGGTGCACGCGCGGATGGCGGGCCGGCTTGAGACGCACGAGATCCCGCGCTGCGCCGCGGCGCATTACCCGGCCATGCTGCTTGGCGCCCCCGCCCTCACTTATTACGAACGCACGCTGCCGTGGGACCATGCGCCGGGCGCACTGATGATCGAGGAAGCCGGCGGCCGGGTCGCGCGCCTCGATGGCAGCCCCTACCGCCTCGACGAGGATCGCATCGGGCTGCTGGCGGCGACCGACGCTGCGTCGTGGGACGAGATCGCAGCGCTGCTGCAGGATCTCCCCGAATGAGCGAGGCTGAGCGCGGCACTGTGCTGCTCGACGTCACCCGCCTGCTGTGGCGGCGATGGCGCGGCGGGCTTCCGACCGGGGTCGACCGCGTGTGTCTCGCCTATGTCGCGCATTATGGGCCGGGCGCGCGGGCGGTGATCCAGCGCAAGGGATTCAAGCTCGTCCTGTCGCGCCGCTCCTCGCAGCGGCTGTTTGACCTTCTTTCCGCCGGAGGACCAGGCTTCCGTTCAAATCTGATAGGGTTGTTGATGGCCGCGTCGCCCGCGTTGCTGGATTCCCGTCCGCCGAGGGGCGCACTCTACCTCAACGTCGGGCATACCGGGCTCGACGAGCCTGCCCTCCCAGCCTGGATCGCGCGGCATCGGCTTCGGGCAATCTACCTCATTCATGACCTGATTCCGATCACCCACCCCCAATTCTGCCGCGCGGGCGAGGACCGCAAGCATGAGCGGCGGATGCGCAATGCCCTGGTGAGCGGGGCCGGCCTCATCGCCAACTCGCAGGACACGGCCAACGAGATGCGCAGGCTCGCCGACCGGCTCGGCCTTGCGATGCCGCCGACCGTCGTCGCGTGGCTGAGCGGCGACGCGCTTCACCGCCTGCCCGCGCCCGCACCGGCGGGACGCCCCTATTTCGTCGTGCTGGGCACCATCGAGGCGCGCAAGAACCACCAGTTGCTGCTGCGGGTCTGGACCGAACTGCTGCGCCGCCTCGGCCCCGAGACGCCCCGGCTGATCATCGTCGGGACCCGCGGGTGGGAGGCCGACGACGTGCTCGCGCAGCTCGACGCGCTCGGCCGGCTTCAGCCGTATGTCGAAGAGCGGTCCCGCTGCTCGGACGATGAGCTTGGCGAGCTTCTCGCCGGTGCCCGTGCCCTCCTCATGCCGTCGTTTGCAGAAGGGTACGGATTGCCGGTGTTCGAGGCGCTTGAACTTGGCACACCCGTCATCGCGGCGAACCTCGCGGTCTACCGCGAGATCGCGGGGGATATTCCCTGCTACCTCCCGCCGGACGATCCCGACGCATGGGCGAATGCGGTGATCGCCTTCGTGGCCGATGGTCCGGATCGCTCGGCGCAACTCGACCGGATGCGCGGCTTCACCGTGCCTGACTGGGCCGCCCATTTCGCAAAGGTCGACCAATGGCTGGACGGCCTTCCGGACCCGGCGACAAGCTGATCGCGGCGTGATCAGAATCGGGCGTCCTTGTGAAGCCCATCGCCCTTCCCGCCAGAAGCTACTACACAGCCACCATCTTGATCCGACACCCTCTCCCCTTCCTCCCGCTGCCACCCTTCCCTAAGCGCAAGATCGACCGCTTCGAGCTTGATGCGCATGACGCGCCCGCGCTCGGCGACACCGAACTGGACGCACTGATCGAGCAGCTCGCGGCGGCTCGTGTCGGCGGCACCTGGTGGGGGGCGCAGCCTGATCCTGGCGCCGGAGGCTACGTGCTCGTGCGCCGCAGCGCGCTTGCGCAGGACGACTCCAATCAGGCCGGAACCATCGAGTGGCCGGACGGCATGACCTGCGATCCCTGGCATCTGCTGGCCGGCGCCAGGGAGCTTCGCTGCGCGCCCGATGATCCTGTCCTGCTGATCGCGGGGCTTGCCGGCGTCCCCGTCCGTTCGGACGAAAGCGCTGCCCGGCCCATCGAGCGCCCCCGGCTTCGCTCGCTACTGCGTGAGGCGCTCGGCCCGCGGCTTTATCGCGATCCGTTCACGGGCGCGCCGCTGCCCTGGCCCGAGCTCGTCGCCCTGTGCGCCGACTGGCGGCGGCTGGTCGATTCCAATCGCCTGATCGCGGCCGTCTACGGCTTTGCCGGCTGGAAGCGCGCGACCACCGAACCACTGCTGTGGGACGGAAGTGACAACGACCGCTTCAACCGCCCGCCCGCCACCCTAAAGGCCGGCGACAAGGCCGCGGTCTGGCGCTCGCGCACGTCGCCCCAACAGCTTGCCGCCATCGAACAGGCCGGCGCCATTCTGGTCGAAGTGGAGGATGGCTTCATCCGCTCGGCCGGGCTCGGCGCCAATTGCGTGCCCCCCCAGTCGATCGTGGTCGACGAGGTGGGCGTGCACTTCGACGCGCGTTCCCCAAGCGGGCTCGAGCGCATCCTTGAGGACGGTCCCTTCGACCCTGCCCTGATCGCCCGCGCCAAGGCGCTTCGCCAGCGCATCGTTGCGCTTGGCCTCAGCAAATATGACCGCGGCGAGGAGCGGCTGGAGCGGCGCTCTGCCGGTCTGCACGTGCTCGTGCCCGGCCAGGTGGAAGACGACCGCGCGGTGCTGAGCAGTATCGGGGAGCCGCTCACCAACCTCGAGCTGCTCCGCCGCGTCCGCGCTGCCCGCCCGCAGGCCCACATCGTCTACAAGCCGCATCCCGACGTCGAAGCCGGGCATCGCAAGGGCGCCATCCAAGACGCGAACGCGCTGCACTATGCCGACGAAGTGGTGCGCGCGCCGTCGATCTCGTCTTGGATCACTCTCGTCAACGAAGTTCACGTCAACAGTTCGCTCGCCGGCTTCGAGGCGCTTCTGCGGGATCGCCGGGTCGCGACCCATGGCGTTCCTTTCTATGCCGGCTGGGGCCTGACCGAGGATTTGGGGCCGGTGCCCGCGCGCCGCACTGCCCGGCGCTCGCTCGACGAACTGGTCGCGGCGACCCTGATCGTCTACCCGCGCTATGTTGATCCCGTGACCAATCTGCCCTGCTCCCCCGAAGTGCTGATCGAGCAATTGTCCGTCCTGACCCCGGCAGACCTCAATGGCCGGTCGCCGCTGACCCTTGCCCGCCGCCTGCAGGGCCGCCTGCGCCGCCTCGTCGCGCCGCTTGGCCGGGGGCGATGATGGCGGCCAAGTCCTTCCTGCTCCTGCAGGGTCCGCCCGGCCCGCTCTTCTTCCGCCTCGGCCAGTTGCTCGAAAGCCGCGGCCACCGGGTCACGCGGGTCAATCTTGGCGGTGGCGACCGGCTCGACTGGAAGACCGGGGCGATCGACTATCGCGGCACCTTTTCCGACTGGCCCGTGTTCGTCGACCAGTTGCTGCGCGACCGCGGGGTCACCGACATCCTGCTGTTCGGCGATTGCCGTCCCTATCACCTCAAGGCGCACGGCATTGCCAAGCTGCGCGGGGTCCGCACCCACGTCCTCGAGGAAGGCTATATCCGGCCCCACTGGATGACGCTGGAGCTTGAGGGGGTGAACGCCCGCTCCCCCATCCGTCGCAACAAGGAATGGATCTACGCGCAGGCGAGCAAGCTTGCGCCCGAACCCGAGCTTCCCCCCGTCACTGCCAGCTTCAAGCGCCGGGCACGGGACTCCTATTGGTATTACCACCATGTGGTGATCGGGCGCCTGCGCTACCCGCATTATAAGTCCCATCGGAAGGGTTCGATCATCAAGGAAGGCCTTGGCTGGCTTTGGAAGCTCGCCAACGCCGACCGCCACACCCGCCACGCCGAGGCGACCCTTGCGAAGCTGCAGGACCAGCCCTTGTTCCTGTTTCCTCTGCAGCTGTCGGGCGACTTCCAGATCCGTTCTCACTCGCCCTTCACCGACATGCAGGGCGCGGCGAAATATGTGGTCGAAAGTTTTGCCGCCTATGCGCCGGCCGATGCGCACCTGCTACTGAAGAAGCATCCGCTCGATCCGAGCTTCTTCAACTGGACCGGCTGGGCGCGGGACATGGCCCGGGCGAACGGCCTCGAAGGCCGCCTCCATGTCATCGATGGCGGGGACATCGACAACATTCTCGACAATGCGCGCGGCCTGGTTTGCGTGAACAGCACTTCGGCGACGCTGGCGCTTGCCCGTTCCATTCCCGTCTGCGCGGTGGGTGAGGCGATCTACAAGCTGCCGGGCCTGACGCATGAAGGTCATCTCGACAGCTTCTGGGCTGATCCGCGTCCCCCCGAGGATGGCCTTTACGACGCGTTCCGCCGGGTCCTCCTCGCCCGTTCGCTGGTGCGCGGCGGCCTTGCCAGCGAGTCTGCGGTGCAGGTCCTGCTCGGTTCGCTGATCGAGCGATTGGGGGCCTGAACAGTCCTAGGTAGCGGATCGCATACTGACTTTGCCGCCGAAAATTTTTCGCGGAACCTTCCGGCCGGTTTCGAGTATGCCGGGGGAGATTCCCGCGCCAATGACATGAAACTGTTGCCGAAATTTCACAATTGCCGGTTTGCGCGCGTTGGCCTTACGCCTTCTACTTCCCCCCTCGCCCCACACTTTCCTATCGGCAGTGTCGGGCAGCCTACGTAACCACCTGATTGGGTCGGGCTGCCGAGGGAGGTTTGATGCTTCGTTCGAAACTTTGTGGAACTTCTGCCTGGCAGATCCTGACCTTGATGAGCGTAGGGATGCTCGCAGCGACGCCGGCGGCGGCGCAGGATGCAGGAGGGCTGCCAAGTTCGGGCCAGCCGCAAAATCAGGACCAGTCCACCGGCGGCGCGCCGCAGGTCGGGACGCAGGCCCCGGCGACCCCCATCAGCGACGCCAACGGCGAAGCCAAGCCTGAAGAGATCGTGGTCACCGGCACCATCTTCCGGCGCACCAACACCGAGACGCCGTCGCCGGTCACCGTTCTCTCGTCCGAATCGCTTTCCCGTCGCGGCATCACCAACGTCTCGGACGCCGTTCGCGCCGTGTCGGCCGACAGCAGCGGCTCCATCCCGAACGCCTTTGCCGCCGGCTTCGGCGCCGGCGCCTCGGCTCCCTCGCTCCGCGGTCTCGGCGTCAACAGCACACTGACCCTGATCGACGGCCAGCGCATCACCAACTATCCGCTGTCGGACGACGGCCAGCGCCTGTTCGTTGACCTGAATACCATGCCGCGCGTCTCGATCGAGCGCGTCGAAGTGCTGAAGGACGGCGCGTCGTCGACCTACGGCGCGGACGCCATCGGCGGCGTGGTCAACATCATTCAGCGCAAGACCTTCAACGGTCTCGACGCGACGGTCGAAGGCGGCACCTCGCAGCATGGCGGCGGCGATCAGTATCGCGGCTCGGTGCTGGCCGGCTGGGGCGACTATGACGACCGCGGCCTGAACTTCTACGTTGGCGCCGAATATGAACTCAACAAGAAGATCTACGCCCGCGATCGCGGCTTCCCCTTCAACACCAACGACCTGAGCAGCCTCGACGGCGGCCTCAACCTCAACGCCGACCTGCTCGACAGCGGCGTGACCCCGACCGTGGCGCAGGTGCGCCGCGCGACGCAGATCACCCCGAACGACCTGCTGAATGCGATCCCGCTGTCGGCGGCCGCAGGCGGCGGCGTGTTCACCCTCATCAACCCGGCACAGTGCGCCGAGGTCGGTGGGACGATCACGGTCAATCCGGCGAACGGCAGCCGCAGCTGCGCGGAAAACCAGGTCGCCAACTATGGCGAAATCCAGCCCAAGACCGAACGCTACGGACTCGTTACGCACGGCGCCGTCCGCCTTGGCGACAATGCCGAAGCCTATGTGTCGCTGAGCTGGTATCGCAACAACCTGATCGCCGGCGGTACGCCGCAGGCGCTGCGCACCACCAGCCCGATCCAGACGTCGACCTTCATCCTGCCCAATTACGTCTGCTCGGCGGGCGTCAATTGCGACACGGCGGTGGACCGCGCGCTCAATCCCTACAATCCCTATGCGTCGGCGACGGGCAACCCGCTCAACAATGCGGCGCAGCTCTACTACCGCTTCGGTCCGCGTGACGGGTTCGGCCTCGACTCGGGCTTCCGCAACGAAGTGCTGCGCGGTGCCTTCGGCGTCGCAGGCAGCTTCGGCGACGGCTTCGGGTACCGCGTCGACGCCACCGGCACGCAGAGCCGCCTGCGCCTCACCAGCAATGTGGTGAGCCTCGCCGGCTTCACCGCCGCCATCGCCCGCGGCCAGTACAACCTCATCAACCCGTCGCAGAACAGCGCGGCGGTGCGCAACTCGGTCATCCTCGAGAACAGCTACACCGCGACCTCGGCGCTGTACGGCATCCAGGGCGTGGTCACGAAGGACCTGTTCGAGCTTCCGGGCGGTGCCCTCCAGGTCGGTGTCGGCGGCGCATTCCGCCACGAATCGCTCGACAATCCGAACGGCAACCCGACCGGCGACTTCATCGGGTTCAACCAGGCCAACGCCAAGGGCGACCGCGACGTGTCGGCCGCCTTCTTCGAAGTGTCGGCGCCGGTCCTGAAGATGCTCGAGCTGCAGGCGTCGGGCCGCTACGACCATTATTCGACCGGCTTCAGCGCCTTCTCGCCCAAGGTCGGCGCGAAGTTCACGCCGATCCGCCAGCTCGCGCTGCGCGGCACCTGGTCGAAGGGCTTCCGCGCACCGAGCTTCGCGGAGACCTCGGGTCAGATCACCGGCTTCACCACCTACACGCCGGGGTCCTACCAGTCGCTCTGCGTCCAGCACGGCGGCACCTACAGCGGCGGTTCCTGCTCGGGCGGCAGCCCCTACACCCGCAGCGGCCAGGCGCTGGGCTTCCGAAACAATGCGAACCCCGACCTCGACCCTGAAAAGTCGAACAGCCTGACCGCCGGCATCATCGTCCAGCCGATCCGCCAGTTCAGCTTCACGATCGATTATTATCGCATCAAGAAGAAGAACATCATCACCGGCGGGCCGCTTTCCAGCCAGGCGCTCGATTCCTACTACGAAGGCGGCGCGCTTCCGGCGGGCTACGATGTCATCCTGAACTCGATCGACCCGTTGTTCCCCAACGGGATCCGCTCGGTCGCGATCATCGTCGGGCCATACGAGAATGCCTCGACGCTGGAGACCGAAGGCCTCGACTTCGCAGCACAGGCGGACTTCCGCCTTGCCCCGGGCCTGCGCTTCTCGAGCAACATCGAGGCGACGCGGATCAACAAGTTCAACTTCCGCGCCTGCTCGGACGACACCAACTCGGCGTGCGACCTGCAGCGCTATGTCGGGACGCAGGGTCCGTACATCATCTCGTCGGGTGCCGGCACGCCGCGCTGGCGCGGCAACTGGTCGAACAGCCTCGAGTTCGGTCCGGCGACGCTGACCGGAACGGTGAACTATGTCAGCGGCTATCGTCAGACGGCCGAGGACCAGAATGGCGCGGGCACCGGCAAGGACTGCTCGACCAACCTGTACAACGCCGACTTCGCCTGCCGCACCAAGAGCTTCACCTGGGTGGATCTCGTCGGCAGCTTCAAGATCACGGACAGCGTGACCCTGTACGGCAACGTGCTAAACCTGTTCGACAAGAAGGCGCCGATCAACCCGGCCAACTATGCGGCCGCCAACTACAACCCGACCTACACGCAGGCCGGCGCGGTTGGCCGCTTCTTCCGCCTCGGGCTGAACTTCAGCTTCCGTCCCAAGCCGGCACCGGTGGTGATCGAGCCGGAGGCAGCGCCGCCGCCGCCCCCGCCGCCCGCTCCCGCCCCTGCGACGCAGACCTGCGCCGACGGTTCGGTGATCCTGGCGACGGACGCCTGCCCGGTTCCGCCGCCGCCGCCGCCGCCTCCGGCGGTCGCACCGGTCCGCGGCTGAGGCTTTCCCCACCATTCCAAGGGGGCGAAGGGCGGCGCATCAGCGTCGCCCTTCGTTGTTTGCGTCGCTCTGCTTCCTTGGCATGCTAGGCCCGCGTCATCAGCGTGAGGGGGAAGCACCATGTTCATCGGCCTGATTCTGTCGTCGGCACTGGCGGCAGCCGCGCTGCAGCCGGCCGAGGCACCGGCGATCCTGCTCAAGCCCGCGCGCGTGTTCGACGGCGCCGGCGCCCCCCATCCTGGATGGCAGGTGCTGGTCCGCGGCGACCGGATCGTTGCGGTGGGGCCAGCCTTGGCGGCACCCGCGGGCACGCGGACGATCGATCTTCCCGGAACCACGCTGATGCCGGGAATGATCGAAGGGCACGGCCACCTCTTCCTCCACCCCTACAATGAAGCGAAGTGGGACGCGCAGGTCCTGAACGAGCAATTGGCGCTGCGCACCGCCCGCGCCGTCGTCCATGCCCGACGCACGCTCGAGGCCGGCTTCACGACCGAGCGCGACCTCGGCACCGAAGGAGCGGGCTTTGCCGATGTCGGCCTTCGCCAGGCGATCGACCAGGGGATCGTCCCCGGCCCGCACCTGATCGTCGCGACGAAAGCCATCGTCGCCCGCGGCTCCTACGGTCCCAAGGGGTTCGAACCGGGCGTGGAAGTCCCGCAAGGGGCCGAAGAAGCAAGCGGCGTCGAGGAAGTGGTCCGCGCCGTCCGAAATCAGATCGCCGCCGGGGCGGACGTGGTGAAGCTCTACGGCGACTATCGCTGGCGTGCCGGCGAAGACAGCCGACCGACTTTCTCGCTCGCCGAACTGCAGGCCGCGGTGGAGGCCGCGCACGACGCAGGGCGGCAGGTCGCCGTCCACACCTCGACGCCTGAAGGCATGCGGCGGGCGATCGCGGCCGGGGCCGACACGATCGAGCATGGCTATGGCGGCACCGCCGAAATCTTCGCGCAGATGCGTGCGCGCGGCGTCACCTTGTGCCCGACGCTCGCGGCGGCTGACGCGGTTGCCCGCTACGCCGGCTGGAACGGCGCCGACCCCGCGCCTCCCGCGGTCGCGCAGAGCCGCAGGGCCTTCGCTCTCGCGCTCAAAGCAGGGGTGCCGATGTGCATGGGCGGCGATGTCGGCGTCTATGCCCACGGCGACAATGCGCGCGAGCTTGAACTGATGGTCGCCGGCGGGATGAAGCCGCTCGATGTGCTGGCGGCGGCGACGTCGGGCAACGCGAAGGCGTTTGCGCTCCCCGACCGCGGATCGATCAGGGCAGGGCTTCGCGCGGACCTGGTGGCGGTGGACGGGGACCCGGCAACCGACATTGCGGCAACGCGCCGGGTCCGCCTCGTCCTCAAGGATGGCAGGATCGTGGGCGAGTGAGCCACCCTTTCGCGGAGTAGCTCACTCAGATCGGGTCAGGCGGCGCGCTGCAGTTCGACCTGCTCGTTGTGTGCTTCGGGGGCAGCTACCTGCACGTGGTCAGCGGCGACCTGCTGGACCTTGTCCGGGAAGAAGGTGCGGCTGGCAAAGGCCACGACACCCAGCGCAAGGTAGATGCCGACCATCACCATCGGCGCGAAGATGATGCCGGCGGCCAGCGGCACGCGCAGGAAGTTCGGGTTGAAGCCGAGGTCATGACCAAGCGCCTCGCAGACACCCAGGATGGTGTCGTTGCGCAAGGCGACATTGTTGCGGAAATAATCGCGGCTCGGGATCAGGCTTTTCATCTCTAGTCTCTCCTGGGCGGTCGGCTCGGCGACGCTCAAGCATCCAGATGCACATGCCGTGCCACCTGCTGCTTTCGCTTGCTTTTCCGATACTTGGCTGCGGCTCCAAGCCGTTCCGCCCGTCTCTTCTCCCTTCATGTTGGGAGAATGCACCATTTTGTGAAGGGGGTGCTCGGCCAAGGGCCGTATGATTTGGACCGGCGGCGTAAGGTTTCTGCGGACCGCCGGTCAGCGCAGATGAACGGTCAGAGGCTCGCCCCGTGGCTGTCGGCCAGGCGGATATGCGGCGCGGTCGGGACCAGCGGATATTTGTTGCCCGCCGCGCAATTGAACAGCAGCACCCGCTCGTCGCGCCCGACCAGCCCTCGCTCCAGCGCCGCGCGCCACCCTGCAAGCACCGCGGCGCCTTCGGGGCACAGCAGCATCCCGTCCTCGCTGGCCGCGGCCTTCAGTTCGGCGGCGATCGCTTCTTCCTCGACCGCAATGGCAAAGCCACCGCTCTCGCGCACCGCACGCAGGATCAGGAAGTCGCCGACCGCCTTGGGCACGCGGATCCCGGTGGCGATCGTCGCCGGCTGTTCCCAGCGGGTGGCGAACTCCTCGCCCGCTTCCCAGGCCCGCACCATCGGCGCGCAGCCGGTCGCCTGCACCGCCACCATGCGCGGACGCTGCGGCCCGATCAGGCCGGCCTGCTCCATCTCGTCGAACGCCTTCCACATGCCGATGAGGCCCGTTCCGCCGCCCGTCGGGTAGAAGATGACGTCGGGCAGTTCCCAGCCGTACTGCTCGGCCAGCTCCAGCCCCATCACCTTCTTGCCCTCGGCGCGATAGGGTTCCTTGAGGGTCGAGACGTCGAACCAGCGCCCGGCCGCCGCGCCTTCGCCCACCAGCCGGCCGCATTCGTCGATCTGCCCGTCGGCGACCAGCACGCGGGCGCCATAGGCTTCCGCCTCGGCGATGTTGATCGGCGGGGTTTCCTCCGGGCAAATCACGGTCGCCGCGATCCCGGCGGCGGCGGCATAAGCAGCAAGCGCGGCGCCGGCATTGCCGTTGGTCGGAAGCGCCATCGCCTCGATCCCGAAATGCCTGGCCATGCTGACCGCCATCGCCAGACCGCGCGCCTTGAACGACCCGGTCGGCAGCCGCCCCTCGTCCTTGACCATCAAGGGCCGCACCCCGGCCCGTTCCGACAGGCGGGTCAGCGGCAGGATGGGAGTCTCGATCTCGCCCAGGCTGACCGGCTCGGCACCGGCCGGCAGCGGCAGCAGTTCGCGCCATTTCCACATCCCCGGCGCGCGCGCCGCAAGGATCTCCCGACTGAGCGAACGCCCGACCGCTTCCAGGTCATAGCGAACCAGCAGCGGGCGACCCGCACTGCTCAGATTGTGGATCTCTCCGGCGGCATAGCGCTCACCGGTCAGCGAACATTCAAGGTGGGTGACGAACATCGCCACCGCTTAGCCCGCCCCGGTCGACAAGACGATGATCTTTGTCGATCGACGGTCATCCGCCTGCTTGCGATGTTGTATCATCCACCGTAAGCGCACCCACGAACTTTCGGTAAATCACGGGAATTCCTCATCATGATCGGCCTTTCGCTCGCCGCAGCCCTCGCCGCGACCGTCGCTCCTGAAGCAGTCGCCCCCGCCTTCATCACCACCACGGACGCCGCCACCTCCGATCAGGCGCAGGCCGGTCCCCGCGCCAGCGATCATGACCTGCCGCAAAGCAAGGACATCATCGTCACCGGCATCCGCCGCAACCGCGAGGACGTGCTCGGCGGGATCAGCGTCGTGTCCGGCGACGAACTGCAGCGCGACCTTCGCCCGACCATCGGCGAAACCCTGATTCGGCAGCCCGGCGTGTCGGCGACCAGCTTCGGGCCGAGCGCCTCGCGTCCGATCCTGCGCGGCCTCGGCGGCGAGCGCGTGCGCGTACTGACCGACGGTATCGGCAGTCTCGACGTCTCCACCTCCAGTGTCGACCATGCGGTCGCGATCAATCCGCTGACCGCCGACCGGATCGAGGTCCTTCGTGGCCCGGCCGCCCTGCTGTTCGGAAGCTCGGCGATCGGCGGCGTGGTCAACGTCATCGACAGCCGCATCCCCCGCTCGGTTCCTGAAGCGCCGCTGCACCTCGATGCGGTCGGCACCCTTGCCAGCGCGGCCGACGAACGGTCCGCCAACGGCCGCGTCGACGTGCCGCTGGGCGGCAATTTCGTCCTTCACGCCGATGGCAGCTGGCTCAAGACCGACGACCTTCGCACCGGCGGGTACATCCTGACGCCCGAACTGCGGAAGGAAGCGAAGCGGAGCATCGACCCCGACATTCGCGCCCTCGCCAAGCTCAGGGGAGACCTCCCCAACAGCGCGTCGGAGAGCAAGGAATTCGCCGCAGGGGGCGCCTATATCGCCGGCCGGCTCAACGTCGGCGCGTCGGTCAGCCGGCTCGACAACCTCTACGGGGTGCCGATCCGCTATTCGCTCGATCCGGCGGTCGACGCCGAAAAGGTGCAGATCGACATCAAGCAGACCCGCTACGACGCCCGCGCCGAGGTGCCGGTAGGGGGCTTCATCGACGAGGTGAAGTTCCGCGGCGGCGCCGTCCGCTATCGCCACAACGAACTGGAGGAAGACGGGGCGATCGGCACCACCTTCCGCAGCAAGGGCGAAGAAGCGCGGCTCGAGGCGGTGCAGCGCACGTCGGGCGGCTGGGGCGGCGGGTTTGGCGCACAATGGCTCGACCGCCGCGTGTCGGTGGTCGGCGACGAGAAATACCTGCCCGACAATCGTCAGCGCCAGCTTGGCCTGTTCGCGCTGCAGAACTTCACCACCGGCCCTGCCCGCCTCGAACTGGGCGCGCGGGTCGAACGCAGCAAGCTCACCGCCGACGCCGATGCCAACCTTGGCAACCCGGCCCTGTCGCGCAGCTTCACCGCTTATTCGGGATCATTCGGCGGCACCGTCGCCATCGCGCCCGCCATCCGCGCCGGGCTCAGCCTCTCCTATTCGGAGCGCGCGCCCTCGACCGACGAACTCTACGCCAACGGACCGCACAAGGGCACGCAGGCGTTCGAGATCGGCAATCGCGATTTCGGAAAGGAAAAGAGCGTCGCCATCGAGGCAAGCCTGCGCCGCACCTCGGGCCCGCTGACCTTTGGCGCCAGCGCCTACCACATGCGCTTCAGCGACTTCATCTACCTTGCTCCGACCGACGCGAGCGAGGACGATCTCCCGGTCTTCCTCTACCGCCAGAGCGATGCGCGCTTCACCGGCTTTGAACTGGAAGGCCGCGCCGACCTTGGCAGCATGGATGGGGTCGATCTCAGCGCCGATGCCCAGGCCGACTATGTCCATGCGAAGGTGAAGGGCTTCGGCCCCGCGCCGCAGATCCCGCCGCTGCGGCTGCTGGGCGGCATCGATGCCAAGCATGGCCGGGTCGATGGCCGGGTCGAGGTCGAACACAGCTTTGCCCAGGACCGCAACGCACCGATCGAGACGGCAACCAAGGGCTTCACGCTCTTCAACGCGTCGGTGAACTGGCATCCGCTGGAGAACCGGCCGGAACTGACGCTGGGGCTCGCGGCCAACAATATCTTCGATGTGGTGGCGCGGCGCTCGGCGTCCCTCCTCAAGGACTATGCACCGCTGGCGGGACGCGACCTCAGGCTGACCGCCCGCCTCGGCTTCTGATCTAGAGGTCGATCCCGGCGGCGATCGCCTCGAGCTTGCGGACCCGTTCGCGGAGATCGGCGAGCTCGATCCGGTTGCCGCTGACCGGCGCAGTCGGCTCGTCGCTGGTCGGGCCACCCCGGGCCAGCTCCAGCTTGCGCACCTCGAGCCAGGCCAGCCAGGCCTTGGAGGCGAAGAGCGAGGCAACCAGCAGCGCGGCAAGGGCGAGCACGCCGGTCAGTGCGATTGCTTGGATATCCATCATGCCTTCTCCGAGCGAAGCGCCTCGATCTCACGGGCAAGCGCGTCGCTGTCGCTGTTGTGGAGGTGGTGGTCGATCGCCATCATCCGGCGGTCGGTCTCGTCGAGCTTGGTGCGAACGTCGTGAACGCTCGCCCGCTTGGTCTCACCCATCCGCTTATAGTCGCTGGTCCACGGACGGCGGCCCGACGCGAACGCGCCGACCAGCCCGCACAGGAAGTAGGCGAGCAGCGCCTGGGTCACCGTGATGAAGCTCAGCAGCGGCACCGCGACGAAGGCGATGCGGATGAAGGTCGGGTCGACATTCAGCATCCGGCCCAGGCCGGCGCAAACGCCGAGGACTTTGCGGTTCTTGCTGTCGAGACGGAACGGGATGCGGCGGTTCATCGTGGATGTCCTCAGGCGAGGGAAAACGGGAAAGATCAGCTCAGCGCTTGATCAGGTTGAACAGGCTCTGCAGCGTTCCGGCGAGCCAGATGTCGACGGTGTCGAGCACCTGGCCGACCGGTCCGAGCTCGGCCGGGGCGGCGCCGATCGGTCCGAGATATTCGAACCGGGCACCGGCCTTGGTGGCGACCGGCTCAAGCATAGAAGGCGATCTTGACCGGGGCAGCGACCGCGACGCCCGCGGGGGCGACGGCGGTTCCGACGGCGAGCCCGCTCAGCAGCAGGGCGAAGACGGCGGAGAAGAGGGTGGTCTTGATGTTCATGACTGGCTCCTTGGATCTGGTGGGCCGGCCTTCCGACCGGTCATGCCGTTCATAATGCAGCAAGCGTGCCAATCCCGGTTTTCCGCCATTTCTATTCCGCGTAGGGGCCGTGATGGCGTTGGGTTGGTGGCTTTTCCCACCAACCTTGGTGCAGCGTCCCAATCGCGCTCTGAGGAACCCGTCGCGGGCCTGCGCGTCTACCCGGCAAGACTTCAGTTCAGGTGCGAAAGGAAACCAAGACCATGCTGGGTAAGATCGCTGGCGCCATCATCGGCAACCGCATTGCTGGCCGTAACGACGGGGTGAAGGGCGCCATTCTCGGCGCGGCTGGCGCGCGTCTCGCCGCCCGCGGCCTCGGCCCGCTCGGGACCGCCCTCACCGTCGCCTATGGCGCGAAGAAGCTCTACGACTGGAACCGCGCCCGCAAGACCGAGCGCCGCTTTCCGGCCGACGCCACCCCGGCGCAGCGCGGCGTCCGTACCAACGGCATCTGATCGTCGGGCGGCCGGCATCCGCTAGCCACCAAACGAAGAAGGGCCCGGTTCGCATCACCTGCGAACCGGGCCCTTTCTGCATGGATTGTCAACCCGAGTGCGGGGCAGGCCCTGAATCAGGCCTTTTCTTCCTCGCCCCCGGCATCCTCGTCGGCGGCGCGCTCGTAGTAAGGCTCAACCGTGCCCTTCAGCGTGATCGTCATCGGGTTGCCGTGGCGATCCCGGCTCTTGCCGGCGGCGACCTTGATCCAGCCTTCTGACACCGAATATTCCTCGACGTTGGTCTTTTCGACCCCGTTGAAACGGATCCCGACACCGCGCCGCAGCTTGGTTTCGTCGAAATGCGGGCTGCGGGGATCGAGACTCAGGCGATCGGGAGGCGTGTCGGACATGGCCGCCTGCTAGGTTCGCACACCCCCCGCGTCAACAAGCAGGCGCTTACTGCCCTCGCATCATCGCTGCCATGTCCATGCCGAGCATGCCGGTATGGGTCGACTTGGTCCTGAGCTTCACCGTCCAGTCGGGACGCCAGCTGGCGGGCGCCCCGGCGGGCTTGGGCTGGGCAAGGTTGGTCTCGGGACCATAAGCCGTCATCATCAGCGCCGCCCCCTGCACCGAACGCTGCACCTCGGCCGGAACGGTGCATTGGGTGGTCGCCGGGCTCAGCAGCACCCGGCTCTGCACCAGCCGCGCCGCATCGCCCGCGTTGAGGTAGTCGTTGGCCCATCCGAACATCTGCGTTTCGCTCGACGACCACATGACGACGGTCCCGTCCGCCATCGCGCCCGTAGCCATCGCGAAATAGGCGGTCGCATTGGGCACGGCCTGCCACCGCAGCGGCACCGATCCGGTCGGCGCCGCGCTGTTGGCGGTCATCCGCAACGGGCCGAGGAAATCCTGGCCCGCGGCAAGGGCAAAGCGGATTTCCGGGCTGTAATTGCCCTGGACGACATGATTGCCGACCAGCGACGCGCTGGCGGGCAATTGGCGGGTCTGCCTGCGGTTGGGCCATTCGCCGTAGCCGGGATAGCGCGCCAGGCTTGGCGGCTGCTCGGAGCGGACCTGCGGCCCGCCGGCGAACCCCGACGGCATCTGCCCGGCCGCGAGCTTGGAAAAGTCGATCGTCACCGGCTGACCGGTCCGGGCATGCTCGCCGCAACCCCAGTAGATCAGCATCTTGCCCTTGGGCCGTTCGAACGGGGTCGACACCGTTGCCCGCGCCGCTTCGGGCGTCAGCAACGGCAGCGAGGTCCCCGCCCCTAATCCGGCCGGCACCAGGTGGTCCGCATTTGGTGCAGCGGCCGCGCGATTGCGACTGCCGAGCTGGAGGAACAGCGAGCGGACATAGCCATCCTGCTGCGGCATTTGCGGCGCCTGCGCCTGCTGGCCCTGCTGCTGGTCCCCCTTGCCCTTCGACTTGCGCCCGAACAATCCGCCGCCCCGCCCGAGCAGCCCGCCGATCACCGCACCGGCAACGCTCGGCCGCCCGGCACTCGCGTCGGGCTCGGCCTCGCGGCCCGCGGCTCCCGCCATCGCCGCCGCGGCCATGCCGCCCAAGCCGCCCATCGCGCTCATCCCGGTCGTCGTTTCGGCCGACATCCAGTAGGTCGCGATCGGGCCTGCCCATGCCGGCGCCTTTGCCGCGGGCGCCGCGCCCCGCTTGGGCTGTGCCAACGATACCTCCGCCGCGCCGCTCAAGGCGGCCACCGCAACGCTTCCGATCAGCAGCAACTTTTTCATGGCTTTGCTCCCCTGTTCAGCGGGGCGGTTGTAGCGTTTCCGAGGCGCCTCGTCAGCCATTCGCCTGACTGGCGTTGCTCGTCCTGCGTTCGCCGACTAAGCGGCGTTTCGATGAGTGATCCTGCCGACCCGACGCGCCGCAATGCCCCGCGCCTTGCGCTGCACGTGCCCGAGCCCAACTACCGGCCCGGCGACACGCCCGATTTCTCTAACGTCGCGGTTCCTGCCGCGGGAAGCGCGCCGCGCCCCGACACCAGCAGCGCGGCCGCCGAGACTCACCCGCTCACCAATCACCTCGTTCGGGTGCTCGACGAGAACGGCCAAGCGGTCGGCCAATGGGATCCGCGGCTGTCGCCCGACACCGTGCGCAAGATGCTGGTCGACATGGTCACTGTGCGCGTGTTCGATGATCGCATGTACCGTGCCCAGCGGCAGGGAAAGACAAGCTTCTACATGAAGTGCACCGGCGAGGAGGCGATCGCCGTCGCCGCCGCCACCGCGCTTGACCGGGACGACATGTGCTTCCCGACCTATCGCCAGCAGGGCCTGCTGGTGGCGCGCGGCTATCCGCTGGTCGACATGATGTGCCAGATATATTCCAACGCTGGCGACAAGCTCCACGGCCGCCAGCTGCCGATCATGTATTCGGACAAGCCGCACGGCTTCTTCTCGATCTCGGGCAACCTCGGCACCCAATATCCGCAGGCCGTCGGGTGGGCGATGGCGAGCGCGATTAAGGGCGACAGCCGCATCGCCATGGGCTGGATCGGCGAAGGCGCCACGGCCGAGGGCGACTTCCACTCCGCGCTCACCTTCGCCGCCGTCTACCAAGCGCCGGTGATCCTCGCGGTGGTCAACAACCAGTGGGCGATCTCCAGCTTCTCGGGGATCGCGGGCGCCGAGCAATCGACCTTCGCCGCGCGCGCGGTCGGCTATGGCATCGCCGGGCTGCGCGTGGACGGCAATGACGCGCTCGCCGTCTACGCCGCGGTGCAGTGGGCCTCCGAACGCGCCCGCGCCAATGCCGGGCCGACCCTGATCGAATTCTTCACCTACCGCGCCGAAGGGCACAGCACGTCGGACGATCCGACCGGCTACCGCCCCGCCGGCGAAGCGCAGCAATGGCCGCTGGGTGATCCGGTCGAACGCCTCAAGGCGCATCTGATCGCGCTCGGCGAGTGGGACGACGAACGCCATGCAGCGCTCGTCGCCGATGCCGACAAGGCCGTCCGCGCCGCGCAGAAGCAGGCCGAAGGCATGGGCATCCTCCCTGGCCAGGGCTTCGACCGCATCGGCTCGATGTTCGAGGACGTCTACGCCGACACCCCCTGGCATCTCGCCGAACAGCGCGACGCGGCGCTCGGCGAAGCACGCATCTACCTTGGACGGGACGCCAGCTGATGCCGACGCGTAACATGATCGAGGCGATCAACGACGCCCACCGCGTCGCCATGGCCGCCGATCCCGACATCGTCGTGTTCGGCGAGGACGTCGGCTATTTCGGCGGCGTGTTCCGCGCCACCGCCGGCCTCCAGAAGGAATTCGGCAAGGAGCGCTGCTTCGACGCGCCGATCAGCGAGGGCGGGATCGTCGGCACCGCGGTCGGCATGGCCGCCTATGGCCTGAAGCCGGTGATCGAGATCCAGTTCGCCGATTACATCTACCCCGGCTACGACCAGATCGTCTCCGAAGTCGCCCGCATGCGCTATCGCACGGCCGGCGAATGGACGATGCCGATGGTCATCCGCTCGCCCTACGGCGGCGGCATCTTCGGCGGGCAGACCCACAGCCAGAGCCCCGAGGCCCTGTTCACCCACATCGCCGGCATGAAGGTGGTCATCCCCTCGACGCCGTACGACGCCAAGGGCCTGCTGATCGCCGCGATCGAGGACCCCGACCCGGTCGTCTTCTTCGAGCCCAAGCGCATCTACAACGGTCCGTTCGACGGCCACCACGATCGCCCGGTCAAGCCGTGGGCCAAGCATCCCGACAGCGAAGTCCCCGACGGCCACTACACCGTGCCGCTCGGCAAGGCCCGCATCGTCCGCCCCGGCAACGACCTCACCGTCATTTCCTTTGGCACCATGGTCCACGTCGCGCTTGCCGCGGTCGAGGAAAACGGCATCGACGCCGAGGTCATCGACCTGCGCACGCTCGTGCCGCTCGACATCGCGACGATCGAGGAAAGCGTGAAGAAGACCGGCCGCGCGCTGGTGGTCCAGGAAGCGACCAAGACCAGCGGCTTCGCCTCCGAACTGGCGACCCTGATCCAGGAGCGCTGCTTCTATCACTTGGAAGCACCGGTCGGGCGCGTGACCGGGTGGGACACGCCCTACCCGCACGCCTACGAATGGATCTACTTCCCCGGCCCGATCCGGATGAAACAAGCCCTAGAAAAGGTCATGGCAGACTAATGGCGACCTACCTCTTCAAGCTCCCCGACATCGGCGAAGGCATTGCCGAGGCCGAGATCGTCGCCTGGCACATCAAGGTCGGCGACCGCGTCGAGGAAGACCAGCAGCTCGCCGACATGATGACCGACAAGGCGACCGTGGAAATGGAATCGCCCGTCGCCGGCACGGTGCGCAAGCTGGCGGGCGAGGTCGGCGACCAGATCGCGATCGGCTCGGTGCTGGTCGAGATCGAGACCGAAGGCGCGGACGCTTCCGCCGCTCCGGCCGATGCCGAGGAAATGCCGCTCGCCGACGGCGCAGCGGTGCCGACCGAAGCCCAAGAAGAAGCCAACCCGACGCTGGATGTCGAACGCGCCCCTGACCCCGTTCGTCCTGAGCGGAGCGCGGAGCGCGTAGTCGAAGGGCGCTCGCCCGAACGTGCTTCGACTTCGCTCAGCACGAACGAGAATGAGGGCGCGAGTCACTCGGGTCCCATCCTCACCACCCCCGCAGTCCGCGCCCGCGCCCGCGACCTCGGAATCGACCTCGCGCAGGTGAAGCATCAGGGCGAGCACATCCGCCACGCCGATCTCGATGCCTATCTCCTCTACAACGGCGGCCAGGTCTCCGGCCGCGCCGCCGGCCCCCTTCGCCCCGACGAGCAGATCAAGGTCGTCGGCCTCCGCCGCAAGATCGCGGAGAACATGCAGGCCGCCAAGCGCCGCATTCCGCACTTCGCGCTGGTCGAGGAATTCGACGTCACCGCGCTCGAAGAAACCCGCGCGATGATGAACCGCGATCGCGGCCAGAACCCCAAGCTCACCTTGCTGCCGTTCCTGATCACCGCGCTGAACAAGGCGCTCGCCGACTTCCCGATGATCAACGCCACCTACGACGACGAAGCGAACGTCATCACCCGCCACGGCAGCGTCCACATGGGCATGGCCGCGCAGACTCCGAACGGGCTGATGGTCCCCGTCATCCGCAACGCCGAGCGACTTTCGGTGTGGCAGCTTGCCAGCGAAGTCGCCCGCCTTTCGGACGCCGCCAAGACCGGCAAAGCGACCCGCGAGGAACTCAGCAACCCGACCTTCACCATCAGCTCGCTCGGGCCGATGGGCGGGGTCGTCTCGACCCCCGTCATCTCGCCCCCGCAGGTCGCGACGATCGCGGTCAACAAGGTCGAGGAAAAGGTCGTGCCGGTGAATGGCGAGCTCGAGATCCGCAAGCGGATGAACCTCTCGCTTTCCTGCGATCACCGGGTGGTCGACGGCTGGGACGCGGCGAGCTTCCTGGCGAGCCTCAAGCCCCTGATCGAAAACCCGCTGCGCCTCCTCGCCTGACGGCCGCTACAGGCCGGGCGGCGGCGCTCCGAAGGCCATGCCGTCGATCCCCGCCGCCGGCGATCCGGCGACCGTTGCATGGTACAGCGCGTCGCCGATCGGGCTGTGGGTGATGCCCTCGGTAAGCAGGAAGTAGGCTACGATCGTGCCGAGGCCCCACCACCAGGCCGGGTGCACATATCCCTTGCGCCGGCGGTCGAGCAGCATGGCGACGACCGGAAACGCCATGACCGGCACAGCCGTCGCCTCGAAGGCATAAGGCTGCAGCAGCGGCATCGGCAGCAGGCGGCCGAACCCGGGGCCGAGCAGCAACGACATGGCGCAGAAGTGCAGCCGCCGATGCCAGTCGGTCTGCCGGCGCAGCTTGACCGCCCAGAAGGTCAGGCCCGCGAACATGATCAGCGACAGCGGGTCGAAGATCAGGAACTGCTGCGGCTGGAAGAAAAAGGGCACCCGGCCCTCGCGGACCATCGCCAACGTCACTGCGGTGGCGGTCGCCAGCATCGCGAACACCCAGCCCACCGCGATCCAGCCAAGCTTGCGGTGCAGCGCCACTTGGTTGGCGGCGACCAGTCCGTTCTGGAGGACGTAGATCGCGATCCAGCCCATGAAGACGACGGCATGGGCATGGACCAGCAGCGGTGCCGAAAAGCTCGATCGCCCCGCCGCCAGTTGAAGCGAGAAGCCGGCGATCAGCGATGCCGCCATCACCAGCGATGCGTTGAAGAAAAAGCGCGAGTCGTCGCTCCGTGGCGACGCCCTCAACGGTGCTGCCGTGCTTGCCATGTTTCTGTTCCCCCGAACCGATGCCGAAAGGCTATCATGACCTCGGCCGCGTCGCCAGATGGCGGTTATCAACTGTTCTTGGCCTTGCCGCACTTGCCCTGCTTGGCGGTCGCGGCGCTCGGCAATGGGGCCGAATAGGTCCAGCTGGCGATCTTCCAGTCGGCGCCCGCGGCGCGGCTCATGACGAAGGTCATGGTCCCTTCCCCGCCGCGCGGCTCGCCCGCCTGGGTCAGGCAATAGACCGTCGGAAGCACGATATAGGCGCTGCTGTCGCTCGCCGAGGCCTGCAGCGGCTTGCCGTAGAGCATCCGGCCGTCCTTGATCTTCCGGGCTTCGGCATCCTTGGCATAATCGCCCAGCCAGCGCTGGACCGACCCTTCGCCGCCCCACTGGAAGGGCGCGAACTCGTCGACGATCACCGCGCCCGCGGCATGCGCCTCGATGAACGCCTGGATGTCGCCGCCATTGAACTTGTCGAGCACGGTGGTGACCGCGCGCACCGCGTCATCGGCCGGCGCGGCGCTCGCGGGGACGGCGAATATCGACAGAGCGGCAATGGCCGCGGCGTTCCTGAACATGCTGTTGCCCCCTTCGGCACGGCCGGCACTATGCACTGGCGGCGCGCCTGGCCGGGGCGCGGGGCAGGCGAAAAACTGCGCCTGCCCCGTCGACCTGTCAACAGCGTAGGGCTGGCCCTCAGGCCGCCAGCAGGTCCACGTCGCGAAGCGCCTGCTCGACCGACCTGGCCTTGACCTCCGGACCAAGGTTGATGCCATCCGCGCGGACGAATTCGGGGACGATCCCGATGAACCCGAAGATCACCTTCAGATAGCTTTCGAGATGCTCGAAATCGGCATTGCCCTGCTCGGCGCCATAATAGCCGCCGCGCGACAGGGCGATGATCACGCGCTTGGGCCCGGCCAACCCCTCAGGGATGCCTTCGGCGCTGTAGCGGAAGGTCCGCCCGTTCACCGCCAGCCGGTCGATCCACGCCTTCAGCTGGCTCGGCACCGTGAAATTGTACATCGGCGCACCGACCACCACCGTGTCGGCGGCGAGGAATTCGTCCAGCACGCTCTGGTCGGCGAACTGGTCGAGGGTGAGGTGGGCGAGCGGCTCGGCGACGAGGTCACGCTCGACCACCGTCGCGCCCGGATGCGCGGCAAGCTGTTGCTCGACGATACGGCCGGTGAGGTGTCGGCTGACGCTGTTTTCGCCGGTGATCGAGCTGTCGATGCGAAGGATGGTGGACATTGTATCTCCAGTCACAAATGATTACCTGGAAACCATAGGTAACTAGCCGCTCGACGAAAAAAAGACGGCACATGAAGGGTATCAGGTCACATGCATGATACTGATTTCGCAGAAGCTTCCGGGCTCGCGGCAGCCGGCTGCCGGAACGTCACCCCGGTCCTTAATCGTATCGGCGACAAATGGTCGGTGCTGATCGTGATGATCCTCGCCCGCTCGCCCCACCGCTTCAACGAACTGAAGCGCCAGATCGACGGCATCAGCCAGCGCATGCTAACCCTGACCCTGCGCGGCCTCGAACGCGACGGTCTCGTCAGCCGTTCGGTCGAACCCACGGTGCCACCGCGCGTCACCTATGCGCTGACTGAACTCGGCGAGAGCCTGATCCAGCCGGTCGAGGCGCTTGGCCGCTGGGCCTTCGCCCACATCGATTGCATCCGCGCCGCGCAGCAGCGCTTCGACGAGGCGAACGCCCCCGTCGCCGCGGTGCAGGCAGCCTGAAGCGCCACGGCGAGCGAAGCGGCTCGCAATGGCGAAGGGCTGTGCTAACGGCCATCCATGGCCACCGACCTTGCCGCCCTCAGCACGCTTGAAGAGCGCCTTCGCTTCCTCGCCTGCCAGACCATCCACAATGCCAACCACGTGCGCGAGAGCGCGGACGGGCTGAAGGTCGGCGGGCATCAGGCATCGAGCGCGTCGATGGCGGCGATCATGACCGCGCTCTATTTCGACGCGCTTGGCCCCAACGACCGGGTCGCGGTGAAGCCCCACGCCGGGCCGATCCTCCACGCCATCCATTACCTGCTCGGAAGCCAGGACCGCGCGACCCTCGAGAATTTTCGCGGCTTCGGCGGCGCTCAAAGCTATCCCTCGCGCACCAAGGATCGAATCCCGGTCGACTTCTCCACCGGCTCGGTCGGCCTCGGCGTCGCAATCACCCTGTTCGCCAGCCTAGTCCAGGACTGGCTCTCCGCGCGCGGCGCCATCTCCGACGACTCTCGCGGCCGCTTCATCGCGCTGATGGGCGATGCCGAACTCGACGAGGGTAACATCTACGAAGCCCTGATCGAGGGCCACAAGCATGACGTCCGCAACCTGTGGTGGATCGTCGACTACAATCGCCAGAGCCTCGACGCGACCAGCCCCGATCGCATGTTCGAGCGCTTCGACGATATCTTCGCGACCTGCGGGTGGCGGGTCGAAACGCTGAAATACGGCCGCCTCCAGCGCGATGCCTTTGCGCAGCCGGGCGGCGAGGCGCTGCGCGCATGGATCGATTCCTGCCCGAACGTCGATTATTCCGCCCTCACCTACGGCGGCGGCGCGGCGTGGCGCGAACGCCTCCAGCGGGACTTCGCCGGCCAGCCCGACACCCTAAACATCATCGCCGCCCACGATGACGAGGCGCTGGCCCGCCTGATGACCAACCTCGGCGGCCATTGCCTCGAAACGTTGACCGAGGCCTTCCGCCGGTCGGGCGACGACCAGCCGACCCTGTTCATCGCCTACACGATCAAGGGCTTCGGCCTGCCCTTCGCCGGCCACAAGGACAATCACGCGGGACTGATGAACCCGGCCCAGTTCGCCGCCTACCGCGACAGCCTCGGCATCGCGCAAGGGCAGGAATGGGAACCGCTCGCCGGGCTTGGCGGAAACGCCCGCGCCGGCGCCGAAGCGTTGATCGCCGCCACCCGCATCCGCCGCAGCAAGGAGCCCCGCGGCTTTACCGGCTGGAAAGTGCCGGCCCTCCCCGCCCCATCGGGCGAGGAGCAGAGCACGCAGGCCGCCTTCGGCCGCATCCTCCTCGACCTCGCCAAGTCGGGCGATCCCCTCGCCGACCGGATCCTCACCACCTCGCCCGACGTCACCGTTTCGACCAACCTCGGCGCGTTCGTGAACAACCGCGGACTGTTCCACCGCCGCGGGATCAAGGACGTCTTCGCCGAAGCCCGCATCCCGTCCGCCCAGAAATGGGCCGCCAAGGACGCCGGCCAGCATGTCGAGCTCGGCATCGCCGAATCGAACCTGTTCCTCATGCTCGCCGCCGCGGGCCTGTCGGGCGACCTGTTCGGCCACCGCCTGATCCCGATCGGCACCCTCTACGACCCGTTCATTGCCCGCGGCCTCGATAGCCTCAACTATGCCTGTTACCAGGATGCGCGCTTCCTCCTGGTCGCCACGCCGAGCGGCCTGACCCTCGGGCCCGAAGGCGGTGCCCACCAGTCGATCAACCCGCCCCTCATCGCGCTCGGCCAGCCGGGCCTGCGCCATTACGAGCCCGCCTTCGCCGACGAGCTTGCCCTGTTCATGGGCGAGGCCATCCGCCTGATCGATGATCCTGCGGGCGAATCGACCTACCTTCGCCTGTCGACCCGCAGCATCGCGCAGCAACCGCGCGAGTCGTCCGACTGGCAGGCCGATGCGCTGAAGGGCGGCTATTGGCTGCGCGAACCCGGCCCCAACGCCGAAGCCGCCATCGTCGCCATGGGTGCGATCATGCCCGAAGCGCTCGCCGCCTTCGACGCCCTTCGCGACGACCTGCCGGGCCTCGGCCTCCTCAGCGTCACCAGTCCCAACCTTCTCCACCGCGGTTGGAGCGCGGCGCAAGCGGCCGAATGGCGCGGCGAGCGCCAGCCCAGCCACGCCGCCACCCTCCTTGCGCGCCTGTCGCCGACCGCGCGGCTTGTCACCCTGTGTGATGCCGCGCCCGCGTCACTCTCATGGCTTGGCGCCGTCCTCGGCCACCGCGTCGCCCCGCTCGGCGTCGACCGCTTCGGCCAGACCGGCAACCTCGTCGAACTCTACGGCGAATATCGCCTCGACGGGGAAGCGATCACCGAGGCGATGGCGGGGCTGCTACTTTGATCCGTTAGTCCCGAGCGAAGTCGAGGGACGGTGTCTCGACTTCGCTCGACACGAACGAGGTTGAGTGCTTAGGCTCTCCCCATGCCCGGACGCTATTATGACGAGTGGAAGGAAGGCGATCGCGTAGCCCACGCCCTCCGCCGCACGGTCACCGAGACCGACAACCTGCTGATCAGCACCCTCACCCACAATCCGCAGCCGCTCCACCTCGACGCCGAGGCCGCGGCCGAGACCGAATTCGGGCGGATCCTCGTCAACAGCTGCTTCACGTTCTCGCTTCTGGTCGGTGCGTCGGTCGCCGACACCACCGAAGGCGTACTCGTCGCCAATCTCGGCTTCGACGAGGTGCGCCTGCCTTCCCCTGTGTTCATCGGCGACACGCTGCATTTCGAAAGCAGCTGCCTATCCAAACGCGAAAGCAAGTCGCGCGCGACCGCCGGCCTCGTCACCTGGGAACATCGCGCGATCAACCAGCGTGGGCAAACCGTCTGCACCATGAAGCGCACCGCGCTGATCCAGAAGGCGCCAGCCGCATGAACGAGCCGCGCTCCTGGCTGTTCGTCCCCGCCGACAGCGAGAAGAAGATTTCGAGGGCGATCGAATGCCCCGCCGATGCGATCATCTTCGACCTTGAGGACAGTGTCGCCGCCGCCAACAAGGCCCTCGCCCGCGACCTGCTCCGCAACCTCCCCGCCCGCTCCGGCGGCGCGCAATGGTGGGTGCGGATCAATCCGCTGCGCACCGAGGACCACCGCCTCGACCTTGAACTGCTGGGGTCCGCCGACATCCACGGCCTTGTCCTCCCCAAGGCCGAAAGCGGCGCCGACATCACCGAGCTCGCGCACCGTTCGGGCTCGATCCCGATCCACGCCATCGTGACCGAAACCGCCGCCTCCCTGTTCGGCCTGCTCTCCTACCGCGACGTCAAGGACAGCCCGCTTTCCGCGATGAGCTGGGGCGCCGAGGACCTGTCCGCCGCACTCGGCGCCGCCTCCAACAAGGACCGCAAGGGCCGCTACACCGCCCCCTACACCCTCGCTCGCACGCTCACCCTCGCCGGCGCCCGCGCGGCGAACGTCCAGCCGGTCGATGGCGTATTCGCCGATTTCCGCGACGAGCCTGGCCTGATCGACGAGGCCCTCGACGCCGCCCGTGACGGCTTCACCGGCAAGCTCGCCATCCATCCGGCACAGGTCGGCCCGATCAATGCCGCTTTCTCCCCCACCCCCGACCAGATCGCCCGTGCGCGCGCGATCGTCGCAGCCTTTGCCGCCGAACCCTCGGCTGGCGTGTTGAGCGTTGACGGCCGAATGGTCGACAAACCCCATCTGATTCAGGCCCAGCGCACGCTGGGCCGCGCAGGAGAATAAGCATGCCGACCACCGCCAAGGGCTGGGGCACCGACGCCGCCGACCAGCCGCTTCGTGCCATGGAATTCGAACGCCGCGACCTTCGCGCCAATGACGTCGCGATCCAGATCACCCATTCGGGCATCTGCCACTCCGATCTCCACACCTGCCGCAACGACTGGGGCGGAAGCCGCTATCCGGTCGTTCCCGGCCACGAAATCGTCGGCACCGTCACCGCGGTCGGCCCCGACGTCACCAAGCATGCTGTCGGCGACACCGTCGCGGTCGGCTGCATGGTCGACAGCTGCATGGAATGCGACCAGTGCCTCGAAGGGTGGGAGATCTTCTGCCGCCAGGGCGCGACCCAGACCTACAACAGCAAGGACCGCCACGACGGCACCGTCACCAAGGGCGGCTATTCGGACCACGTGGTCGTCCGCGACCATTTCGTCTGCAAGGTCCCCGACGGCATGGACGTGAAGCGCGTCGCGCCTTTGCTGTGCGCCGGCATCACCACCTATTCGCCGCTTCGCCAGTATAACGTCGGCAAGGACACCAAGGTCGCGGTCGTCGGTCTCGGCGGTCTCGGCCACATGGGGGTCAAGCTCGCCGCCGCGATGGGCGCGCACGTCACCATGATCACCACCACCCCCGAAAAGGGCGAGGACGCCCGCCGCCTCGGCGCGCATGACGTGATCATCTCGACCGACGCCGAACAGATGAAGGCCGCGGCCACCCGCTTCGACTTCATCTTGAACACCATCCCCGTCAGCCACGAAATCGACGGCTATCTGCAGCTGCTCGGCCGCTCGGGCCGGATGGTGATCGTCGGCGCGCTGACCCCGATGCCGGGCTTCGTCGGCGCCAACCTCATCTTCTGGAACCGCGCGGTCGGCGGCTCCGCGATCGGCGGCATCCCCGAAACGCAGGAGATGCTCGAATTCTGTGCCCGCCACAACATCTACCCCGATTGCGAGCACATCAGGATCGAGCAGGTCAACGAAGCCTATGAGCGCCTGCTCAAGAACGACGTCCGCTATCGCTTCGTGATCGACATGGAGCAGAACGCCTGAGATGACCCCCACCGATCTCGCCGCGCTTCACGAGGCCCATGCCTCGGACCCCCACGCCTTCTGGCTGGATCGGGCGCGGCGGCTTCGATGGGAGCATTTCCCGGAGCGATCGGGCGACTGCTCGTTCGATCGCTCCGACTTCCACATCCGCTGGTATGAGGACGGCATCCTCAACCTGTCGGCCAATTGCCTCGACCGCCACCTGCCGGAGCGCGCGAACGATACCGCCCTCGTGTTCGAACCCGACGACCCGGGCACCGGCCACGCCGTCACCTATGCCGAGCTTCACGCCCTCACCTGCCGCTTCGCCAACCTCCTGAACGAGCGCGGGGTCGGCAAGGGCGACCGGGTGATGATCTACATGCCGATGATCCCCGAAGCGGCGGCGGCGATGCTTGCCTGCGCCCGGATCGGCGCGGTGCACAGCGTGGTGTTCGGCGGCTTCTCGCCCGAAAGCTTGGCCGGCCGGATCGACGATTGCGGCGCCCGCATCGTCATCACCGCTGACGAAGGCATGCGCGGCGGCAAGCGCATTCCCTTGAAGGCCAATGTCGACGCCGCGTGCGACCTGTCCGGCGCGATCGATACCGTCATCGTCGTCACCCGCACCGGCGGCGAGGTCGCCATGCGCGAAGGCCGCGACCTGCGCTGGGAAGACCACAGGGACCGCCTTTCCCCCGACTGCCCGGCCGAACCGATGGCGGCGGAGGACCCGCTCTTCATCCTCTACACATCGGGCTCGACCGGAAAGCCCAAGGGCGTGGTCCACACCACCGGCGGCTATGCCGTGTGGGTCGCCACCACCTTCGACTGGGTGTTCGAGCCCAAGCCCGACGACCTCTTCTGGTGCACCGCCGACATCGGCTGGATCACGGGCCACAGCTACACCCTCTACGGGCCGCTGATCGCCGGCACGCCCACCGTCATGTTCGACGGCGTGCCCACCTTCCCCGACGCCTCGCGGCTGTGGGAGACCATCGATCGCCTCGGCGTCACCATCCTCTACACCGCCCCCACCGCCATCCGCGCCCTGATGCGCGAAGGCGACGAGCCGGTCACATCGCACCGCCGCAGCTCGCTCCGCCTGCTCGGCACCGTCGGGGAGCCGATCAATCCCGAAGCCTGGCGCTGGTACCATGACGTGGTCGGCGACGGCCGCCTGCCCATCGTCGACACCTGGTGGCAGACCGAGACCGGCGGCGTCCTCATGACCCCGCTCCCCGGCGCGACCTCGATGAAACCCGGCAGCGCCACCGCCCCACTCCCCGGGATCGCGCCCCTGCTGGTCGATGCCGAAGGCCGCGAGATCCATGGCGACGACGTCAGCGGCAACCTCTGCCTGCGCGGTTCGTGGCCGGGCCAGATGCGCACCGTCTGGGGCGATCCGCAGCGCTTCATCGACACCTATTTCGCCACCTATCCCGGCCTGTATTTCACCGGCGACGGCTGCCGCCGGGACGAGGACGGCGATTATTGGATCACCGGCCGGGTCGACGACGTGATCAACGTCTCGGGCCACCGCATCGGCACCGCCGAAGTGGAAAGCGCGCTCGTCGCCCACCCCCTCGTCGCCGAAGCCGCGGTGGTCGGCGCGCCGCACGACCTGAAGGGCCAGGGCATCCACGCCTTCGTCACCCTCAACGCCGGCGAAGAAGGCGGCGACCACATCGTTCGCGAGCTCCACGCCGAAGTCCGCAAGCATATCGGCGCGCTCGCCATCCCCGAACGCATCCAGTTCGCGCCCGGCCTCCCCAAGACCCGCTCGGGCAAGATCATGCGCCGCATCCTCCGCAAGATCGCCGAAGGCCAGTTGGACCAGCTCGGCGACACCAGCACGCTGGCAGACCCCGGAGTCGTCGATGCGCTCGTCCGTGACCGTTGATCGCAGGGGCATCGTCGCGGCGGTGGCCGCGACTTTCGCTCTCAGCGGCTGCAGCGCGATCCAGCTTCCGTCGGGCACCGCGACGCTCGACCCCATCGCCTTCTTCACCGGCAAGTCGAGCGGCAGGGGCAGCCTCGATACGCTGATCGCCAGCCCGGTCGACGTCACGGTCGAAAGCGTCGGCACACCGGTCCCCGGCGGCCTCCGGCTGGTGCAGCGCATCCGCGAAGGATCGAAGCGCCCGCGCGTTCGCGTGTGGATCATCCGCAAGGGCGAGGACGGCGTCTACAGCGGTACCCTGACCGACGCGAAGGGCGAGGTGTGGATGCGCACGCAGGGTCCGATCGCCTCGATCACCTACCACACCCCCAGCGGGCTGCGCATCGATCAGCAGCTCGCGCTCCAGCAGGATGGCAGGACCATCCTCAACCGGCTCGAGGCGCGCCGGTTCGGAATCCGCCTCGCCGTGCTCAACGAGACCATCCGCAAATAGCCGCCGCCTAGCTTTGGCCGCACTTTTCCGTTAAGGGCCCGAGCCTTCCCATGGCTACTGTCCTTCCCACCCCGCCGCGTGTCGGCATGGTCAGTCTCGGCTGTCCCAAGAACCTCGTCGATTCCGAGCGCATCCTCGGCCAGCTCCGTTCGGACGGCTACCAGATGAGCCCGGACTATGAGGGCGCCGACGTCGTTCTGGTCAACACCTGCGGCTTTCTCGATTCCGCCAAGGAAGAAAGCCTCGAAGCGATCGGCGAGGCCCTGGCCGAAAACGGCCGGGTCATCGTCACCGGCTGCATGGGCCGCGAGGCCGAGGTCATCCGCGAACGGTTCCCGAACGTCCTCGCGATCACTGGCGCGCACGCCTACGAAGACGTCGTCGCCGCCGTGCATGACGCCGCCCCCGCGCCGCGCTCGCCTTATCTGGACCTTGTGCCGCAGGCGACGCCGCACCTCAAGCTGACGCCCAAACACTACAGTTATCTGAAGATTTCGGAGGGCTGCAATCACCGCTGCGCCTTCTGCATCATCCCGCAGATCCGCGGCGACCTCGTGTCGCGCCGCCCCGACGCGATCCTCCGCGAAGCTGAAAAGCTGCTCGCCCAGGGCACCCGCGAGCTTTTGGTCATCAGCCAGGACACCAGCGCCTACGGACTCGACCTCAAGCATGCCGCCTGGCCGTGGAAGGGCGACGACGTCCGCGCCCACATGACCGACCTCGCCCGTGCGCTGGGGCAGCTGCGCGCGCCCGACGGCACCAAGCCGTGGGTCCGCCTCCACTACGTCTACCCGTATCCGCACGTCGACCGGATCATGCCGCTGATGGCCGAGGGTCTCGTCCTCCCCTATCTCGACATCCCCTTCCAGCACGCTTCCCCCAAGGTGCTGAAGGCGATGCGCCGCCCCGCCAACGAAGCCCGCGTGCTCGAACGGCTGGTCCAGTGGCGCCGCGAAGTGCCCGACATTGCCATCCGCTCCTCCTTCGTGGTCGGCTTCCCCGGCGAAACCGAGGAGGATTTCGACTATCTCCTCCAGTGGCTCGCCGAAGCCCGCCTCGACCGCGTCGGCGCCTTCCGCTTCGAACCCGTCGAGGGCGCACCGGCCAATGATCTTCCCGGCCACGTGCCCGAAGAGGTCAAGGAAGAGCGCTACGCCCGCGTGATGGAACTTACTGCCCGCATCTCGGCCGAGAAGCTCGCCGCCAAGGTTGGCCAGACGCTCGACATCATTGTCGATGCGGTCGACCCGGAAACCGGCGGCGCGACCGGTCGCTCCAAGGCCGACGCGCCCGAGATCGACGGCGAGGTCCACCTCCGCGACGCCGGCCACCTGTCGGCCGGCGACTTCGCCACCGTGCTGGTGGAGGAATCGGACGAACACGACCTGTTCGGCGTTCCGCTTGAGGAGCAGGCACATGAGGCGGCTCGAGGGTAAATTCTGCATCGTCACCGGCGCCGCCCGCGGCATCGGCCTGGCGATCGCCCGGCGCTTCCACGACGAAGGCGCCAGCCTCCTCCTGACCGATGTCGACGCCGACACCGGAATCCCCGCCGCCGAGGCGCTCGGGGCCGACTTCCTCCTCCTCGACGTGCGCGAAGAAGAACATTGGGCCGAACTCGCCCGGCTCCACCCCGCCTGCGACGTCCTCGTCAACAATGCCGGGATCACCGGTTTCGAGCATGGGCCCGCCGCCCACGATCCCGAAAACGCCAGCCTCGCCGAATGGCATGCGGTTCACCGCACCAACCTCGACGGCGCCTTCCTCGGCTGCCGCTACGCCATCCGTGCGATGAAGGCGAAGGGCGACGGCTCGATCATCAATATCTCGTCGCGCTCCGGCCTCGTCGGCATCCCCGGCGCGGCCGCCTATGCCTCGTCCAAGGCCGCGATCCGCAACCACAGCAAGTCGGTCGCGCTCTATTGCGCTGGTCAGGGCTGGCGGATCCGCTGCAACAGCATCCACCCCGCCGCAATCCTCACCCCGATGTGGGAAGCAATGATCGGCGTTGGTCCCGACCGCGACGCGAAGATGGCGGCCATGGTGGCCGACACCCCCTTGAAACGCTTCGGCACCCCGGACGAGGTCGCCGCAATGGCCGCCTATCTCGCCGCCGACGAAAGCGCCTACGTCACCGGCTCGGAATTCCACATCGACGGCGGGCTCCTCGCCGGGTCCGCCGCCAGCCCCGGCGACTGACATCATAGCGCTCGACAGGGCGGCGCGCGGCCTTACTCTGGCCAGATGATCCGTCTCCTTGCCGCGTCGCTGGCGCTTGTCGCCGCTCCCCTTGCAGCCCAGCCGCTGTCGCCCGCCGAAACCGCCGCCGTCGACAGGCTGGTCGCCGACACGCTCAAGGATACCGGCGTCCCGGCGGTCTCGATCGCCATCGTCCGCGACAATCGCCTGGTGTACGCCAAAGCCTATGGCAAGGCGTCCGACACGCTTGGCGATGCCCGGCCCGAACAGCCTTACCAGATCGCCTCCATCTCCAAGCAGTTCACCGCCATGGCCGCGCTGCTGCTCGAGGACGAAGGCAAGCTCAGCCTTGACGACAAGGTCGCCAAATGGCTGCCCGGCATCACCGGCGGCGACCGCATCACCATTCGCCAGCTGCTCAGCCATACCGCGGGCCTGCAGGACTATTGGCCGCAGGATTACAGCTTCGCCGCAATGGAACGCCCCGCCCAGCCGCAGGAGATCATCGAGCGCTGGGCGAAGAAGCCGCTCGACTACGAACCCGGCACGCGCTGGCAGTACAGCAACACGGGCTATGTCGTCGCCGGCCAGATCATCGAAAAGGCCGCCGGGGAACCGCTGCTCGCCTTCATCCAGCGCCGCATCTTCCAGCCGCTCGGCATGAACGTCCGCAACCAGGACGACAACATGACCGCCACCTACCCGCAGGGCTATGAGCGCGCCGCGCTCGGTCAGGTGCGCCCGGTCGCCTGGCCTGGCCGCGGCTGGATGTATGCGACCGGCATGCTGGCGATGAGCGCGAGCGATCTTGCCAAGTGGAACATCGCCCGGCTGACCCGCACCGGCATGCCCGCGGAAGACTGGGCTACGCAGGAGACCCCTGTCCTCCGCACCGACGGCGCTTCCAATGGCTATGGCCTCGGTGTTTCCAATCATTGGGTGAGGGAGCGCAGAACTATCGATCACGGCGGCGCCGCCGTTGGCTTCCTGACCAAGAATGCCGTCTATCCCGATTCGCGCGCGGCGATCACGGTCCTCACCAACGCCGATTTCAGCGGCGCAAGCGGCAGCCTCCTCGCCGGGATCGAAAAGATCGTCCTTTCCACTCCCGATGCAGCAGTGGTCGCGGGCGACCGGATCGCCGACATCCGCGCGCTTTATTCGGGGCTCGTCTCCGGCAGGCTCGATCGCGCCCGGCTGACCGACAACCTCAACTATTACTTCAACGCGAACCGCACCGCCGATTATCGCTCCAGCCTTGCACCGCTCGGCACGCCGGAGATCACCGCCACCGGCGCGCCAAGCCTTCGCGGCGGCTTCGTCAATCGCTCCTACCGCCTCAAATATGCGACCCGCGAACTCACCCTCTCGACCTATGCCGAACCCGGCGAGAACGGCCGCTGGGAACAATTCATGATCACCCCCTAGGGGCCGCAGCGCGGGCGCGGGGCCGGGTCCGGACTGAACCCCGGCCCCTGCTCCCGCGTAGTGCCGGCATGAACAGTCCCGGCATCTTCCCAACCTTTTTCCTGTCGGGCTTCGAATGTTCGACCTTCGACTGGAAGGATCGCGGCCGCCGCGACCTGTCGGCGGAGCTCCAGCATTATTCCCACGCCGACGAAGACTATCGCATGCTGGCCGGGCTCGGCATCGGGGTCGCCCGCGAAGGAATTCCCTGGCCGCTCGTCGATCGAGGCAACGGCGACTATGATTTCTCGCTCATCGATCCCCTGCTCGACGCCCAGCGGCGCAACCGCGTGCTGCCGATCTGGGACCTCTGCCACTACGGCTATCCCGACGGCCTCGACCCGTGGAGCGACGCCTTCGTCCAGCGCTTCGCCGCCTATGCCCGCGCCGCCGCGGCGCATGTCGCCAGGCACGCCCACCACGGACCCCTCTGCTTCACTCCGATCAACGAGCCGACCTTTTGGGGTTATATGGGCGGCGAGTGGGGCTGGTGCGCGCCGCGCGGCCGGACCGCCGACGACCGCCGCCGCTGGACCGCCCAGCTCGCCACGGCCGACATCGCCGCGGTAAAGGCGATCCGCGCCGATCACCCGGACGCGCGCATGGTCCACATCGACCCCCTGATCTGGGTCGTCCCGCCGCGCGACCGCCCCAACCTTGCCGACGAAGCCCACCGCGAAAGCTACGACGATGCCTATCTCGCCTGGGATATCATCTCCGGCCAGAAGCGCCCCGAGCTTGGCGGCAGCGGAGAGATCATCGATATCCTCGGCTTCAACAATTACAGCTTCGGGCAGATGGAATATACCGGCGGCGGCAAGCCCAACCTGCCGCTCGAACCTGGCGACGATCGTATCCGTCCGCTCTGCTCGCTGATCGAGGAAGCCTGGGCCAAATATCGCCGCCCCTGCATCATCGCCGAAACCTCGGGCCTGTACGGCGGCCGCGTCGACTGGCTCAACGACCTGATGAACGAGGCGCTGGCGGCGGTGAAGCGCGGGGTCGACCTCCACGGCATCTGCCTCTTCCCGGCGGTCGACATGACCGACTGGAACACCGGCGAATGGCTGCACATGGGCCTCGCCGACGTCGAACCGCTCCCCAGCGGCGCGCTGATGCGCAAGCCCTTCCTTCCCTATTTAGAAGCGCTCCACCGCTGGCAGCGACGGCTGAAGCGCGTCACGGCGCTCGACGACGATCCCTTCGACACCGCGGTCGACCTTGGCGACGTGCGGGAGGCCGCGGAGCGTATCTCCGCCACGCCCGATGCCGACTGGCACTAAGCCGCGGCTTCCAGCGCGGTGAGCTTGTCGGCTAAGGCCATCGTCATGACCGATTTCGCCACCCTCCTCCGTCCCGATCGCGGCGGGCCTGCCCGCCTGCTCCACCTGGTCGACAGCGGGCTGCTTCCCGAATGGCTGAAGAACCAGGCGGGCCAGCGCCGCGCGCTGATCGAGGCCGCGCGGTTCGAGGGCAAGGCAGGGCAGCACCTCGTCATCCCCGGCCCCACGCCGGCCGCGGACTTCGACGTGCTGGTCGGGGTCGCCAAGCTGGGCGCACTCACTCCCTGGTGCCTCGCTGCCGCGGCCGAACGCCTGCCCGAAGGCACCTACCGCCTTGCCGGCGACATGCTTCCCGGCACCGCGGCGCTCGGCTGGCTGCTCGCCCACCACCGCCTCACCGCCTACAAGAGCAAGCCCGATGCCCCGACCGGCCCGCGCGTCCTGCTCAGCCCCGAGCCTGCCCGCGTCGATGAGATGGTTCGCCTGGCCGAAGCCACCGCGCTGGTGCGCGATCTGGTCGATACCCCCGCCGCCGACCTTGGCCCGGCCGAACTCGAACGCGCCGTGCGCGACTGGGCGAAGGCTGCGGGCGCGGAGGTCGAGGTGACCAAGGGCGACGCGCTCGAACAGGGCTATCCGATGATCCATGCGGTCGGCGCCGCCGCCCTCCCCGCCCGCGCCCCGCGGCTGATCGAGGCGCGCTGGGGCGACCCGTCGCACCCCAAGCTCGCGATAGTCGGCAAGGGCGTGGTGTTCGACACCGGTGGCCTCGACCTCAAGCCCGCGACCGGCATGCGGCTGATGAAGAAGGACATGGGCGGCGCGGCCCATGCACTTGCGCTTGCCCGCCTGATCGTCGCCGAACGCTGGCCGGTTCGCCTCCACCTCCTCATTCCGGCGGTGGAAAATGCCGTCTCGGGCGGTGCCTTCCGCCCCGGCGACATTCTTTCCAGTCGCCACGGCCTCACGGTGGAGATCGACAATACCGACGCCGAGGGCCGGCTGATCCTCGCCGACGCCCTGACCCGCGCGGGTGAAGAAGGCGCCGCCACCATCGTCGACTTCGCGACCCTGACCGGCGCGGCGCGCGTCGCGCTCGGCCCCGACCTTCCCGCCACCTTCAGCAATGACGAGGCGCTGGCCGCCGACCTCCTCGCCGCGGGCACCGACGTCGCCGACCCCGTGTGGCGCCTGCCGCTGTGGGACGGCTATGACGACATGCTGAAGAGCGATCTTGCCGATCTATCGAACAGCGCCGACTCGCCCTTCGCCGGCACCATCACCGCCGCCCTCTTCCTTCGCCGCTTCGTCCCCGAAGGCGTCGCCTGGGCCCACCTCGACACCTTCGCCTGGCGTCCCGCGCCGCGTCCCGGCCGGCCCAAGGGCGGCGAAGCGCTCGGCCTTCGCGCGGTTCACGCTGCGCTCCAGCGCCGTTATGTCTCGCGTTAACGCGGATTTTTCGTCCAAATTGCCACGGAGGCGCAACATTTCCTCTCCTCGCCGGTTAATCGGGCACGCTAGGCAGGCGAGGAGTTTCCATTCCCATGAGCGACGCATCGCTGAGCGGTTGGATGCGCGCCTTAGTGGCGTACGTGCGATCCGGAGCACCAGATCTCACCAACCGTCAGATGGCCCTTCTGATGATTGTCTACCTGACTCCGGGGCCGCATACCGTCCGCGGGCTCGCCCGTGTCCTTGGTGTTTCCAAACCCGTTGTCACCCGCGCCTTGAATACCTTGGGTGCGCTCGGCTATCTGCGCCGCGAACGAGACCAGGACGACCGCCGCAACGTGTTCGTCGTCCGGACCAGCAGCGGGGCGGATTTTCTTGAAGGGTTCAAGCGCAACATCCGGGGGAGCGAACGCGGTGGCGAGCGCAACGACGCCGACCGCCGACCGGCCCTCGGCCAGCTCGCCCACGCCCACCGCTGACGCGCCCGCCGGCGGTTATCCGCTGGACGGCCCGTCCACCCACCCCGATCCGCGCACCCACGCCTATCGCCAGGACCTGGCCGATATCGCGCTCGCGGGCACCGTCATCGCGTCCCATTATGCCGTCCCGCTCGAACGCCGCCTCACCGCGGCCTGCGCGCTTCGGGCTGCCCCCGGCGACACTGCCGACATCCTCGCCGAGCTTGAGCCGGGCGCCATCGTGCGCATCCTCGACAAGCGCGGCGGCTGGGCCTGGGGCTATGCCGGCGACCTCGTCGGCTATGTCCCCGCCGCTTCCCTGAGCGCATGAGGAAGGCGTTCTTCGCCGCTGCCGTACTCGGGCTGGTGGCGATTGCCGCCGCACTCCTGCTGCTGTGGCTGGGTGGCGGCGCCGCCAAGGCCGAGACGGTCACCGTCAAGGAAGGCTCGACCCTCACCAGCCTCTGCCCCGAACTCGACCGGCGCGGCCTCATTCCCGGCAATTGCACCACCTACAGGCTGTTCGCGAGGTTCCTCGGTTCGGGCGACGGAATCCAGGCCGGCGAATTCGAAATTCCCGCCGGCACCAGCGGCGCCAGGCTGCTCGACATCCTCCAGCACGGCTCCCCGATCCAGCGCCTCGTCACCATCCCCGAAGGCATGCCGAGCATCCTCGTCGCCGAGAAGCTTGCTGCCGTCCCCTATCTGACCGGCCCGGTGCCCGCCATCGCCGAAGGCTCGGTCCTTCCCGACAGCTACAGCTTCGAACGCGGCGAACCGCGCGCCGAGGTCGTCAGGCGCATGCAGGCCGCGATGACCCGCGCCGTCGCCGAGCTCTGGCCGGCCCGCAAGCCCGGCACCTGCCCGGTCGGCACGCCAGCCGAAGCGATCACCCTCGCCTCGATCGTCGAAAAAGAAACCGGCAAGGCCTCCGAACGCCGCGCCGTCGCGGGGGTTTATTGCAACCGGCTGCGGATCGGCATGAAGCTCGATGCCGACCCGACCGTCATCTACCCGGTGACCAAGGGCAAGCCACTCGGCCGCCGAATCCTTCGCTCGGAACTGGACGCCGACACCGGCTACAACACCTACCGCAGCCCCGGCCTGCCGGTCGGGCCGATCGCCAACCCGGGCAAGGCCAGCATCGCCGCCGTCCTCGATCCCGAGCCGCACCAGTTTATCTATTTCGTTGCCGACGGCACCGGTGGCCACGTCTTCGCCCGCACGCTTGCCGAGCATAATGCCAACGTCGCCAAGTGGTTCGCCATCCGCAAGGCCCGCGGCGAGATGTAGCGTCCCCTCGTCCCGGCGAAGGCCGGGACCTTTTGAGGCAGCAGCGCTATCTCATCCACGGTCCTCGCAATCGCGCGGACGACGCGGCCTAGATCGCCTTCATCACCAGGCTGGCATTGGTCCCGCCAAAGCCGAAGCTGTTGTTCAGCACCGCCTTCACCTCGCGCTTCTTGGCCACGTGCGGGACCAGGTCGACGCCTTCGGTCCCCTCGTCGGGCGTATCGAGGTTGAGCGTCGGCGGCACGATCTGGTCGCGGATCGCGAGGATGCAGAAGATGCTCTCCACCGCGCCCGCGCCGCCCAGCAAATGGCCGATCGCCGACTTGGTGCTGCTCATCGACGCCCCGCCAAGATCGTTGCCGAACACCCGCTTCGCCGCGGCCAGCTCGATCGTGTCGGCCATGGTCGAGGTGCCGTGGGCGTTGATGTAATCGATGTCGCCGGGCCCCATGCCCGCCTTGCGCAGCGCCATGCGCATCGCATTTTCCGCCCCGGCGCCGTCGGGATGAGGGGCGGTGACGTGATAGGCGTCGCCCGACAGACCATAGCCGACCACCTCGGCATAGATCTTCGCGCCGCGCGCCTTGGCGTGCTCATATTCCTCGAGCACCACCACGCCCGCGCCTTCGCCCATGACGAAGCCGTCGCGGTCCTTGTCATAGGGGCGGCTCGCCTGCTCGGGCCGGTCGTTATAGCTCATGTTAAGCGCACGGGCCTGCGCGAAGCCGGCCACGCCAATCGGGCAGATGGTCGCCTCGGCGCCGCCCGCGACCATGATGTCGGCATCGTCGTCGCGGATCATGCGCGCCGCGTCACCGATCGAATGCGCGCCGGTCGAACAGGCGGTCACCACCGCATGGTTCGGCCCCATCAGCCCGTACTTGATCGATACCTGGCCGGAGATGAGGTTGATCAGCCGCCCGTGGACGAAGTGCGGCGACACGCGCCCCGGTCCCTTTTCGGCGAGGACCAGGCTTTCGCTCTCGATCCCCGGAAGGCCGCCGATCCCGCTCCCGATCGAGCAGCCCGCGCGAAGCTTCATCGCATCGGGCATGTCGGTCAGGCCCGCGTCTTCCAGCGCCTGTCCCGCGGCATCGAGGCCGAAGACGATGAACGGATCGACCTGCCGCTGGATCTTGTGATCGACCCTTTTGCCCGGGTCGAAGCCATATTCATGGTCGGCCGGCTTCACCTCGCAGGCGATCTGGCACTTGTACTGGGAAGCGTCGAACCGCGTGATCGGCCCGGCGCCGCTCTTGGACGCGAGGATGTTCTTCCAGGCGGTTTCGACGTCCGCTCCAAGCGGAGTCACCAGACCCAGACCCGTCACCACGACACGACGCATAAGCTTTCCCTTTCAGCGGCCCGCGCTCAGGCCCACATACGAGAACAGGCCCGGCAGTAGCGCCGAGCCTGTTCCTGATTCCTCGGCAAACCCGTGGAGACGGGCTCAGCCCTGATGCTGGTCGATATAGTCGATCGCATCCTTGACGGTGGTGATCTTCTCGGCGGCGTCGTCCGGGATTTCGACCCCGAACTCTTCCTCGAAGGCCATGACCAGCTCGACGATGTCGAGGCTGTCGGCACCCAGATCGTCGATGAAGCTCGCTTCTTCCGTCACCTTCTCGGCTTCGACGCCCAGATGCTCGACGACGATCTTCTTCACCCGTTCTGCGGTCTCGCTCATCTCAACACTTCCCTTCCCTTGTAGCTTTGGCCAGTGCGTTAGCGAGACGCTGAAGCATTGCCAAGAGGATCAATCCATGGCGGCCCACCGCCCCCTGACCAGCGGTGAAGTCGCGATGGCCCAATCGGTGTTCGGCGCCACCCTCGATTACGCCCGGGTGCGGCTGGTGCGCGGCAAATGGTGGCCGTTCCAGCCGTGCGGCACCGCGATGGCGCCGTGCGGCCATATCCACTTCCACCCCGACGATCCCAACTGGCGCGATGACTTCAGCACCGCCGAATGGGCGTTGCAGGGCCTGTTCATCCACGAACTGACCCACGTCTGGCAGACCCAGCGCGCGGGCCGCTTCTACCTGCCGCTGATGCGTCACCCCTTCTGCCGCTACCGCTACACCTACCAGCCCGGCCGCCCGTTCCTTCGCTATGGCCTTGAACAGCAGGCCGAACTGGTCCGCCACGCCTTCCTGCAACGCCGCGGAATCCGCCCGGTCAGGTCCGCCGACCTTGCCGCGATCGAGGGAATTTTGCCTTTTTCCGCGCCTGTTCGACCTGTGGCCTGATCGCCACAGGCACTGCGCGAAGGCCGCAGTCTGGCACGCAACCCCTCGCCGATGACGTCACTCGGGAGTAGTTTCGGTCCCACAACAGAACAGGGGAAAGACCATGCGCCTCACCGCACCCGCCGCCCGCACTCTGCTTGCTACCACCGCCAGCCTCGCCTTTGCCGTTCCCGCGGCCGCGCAGACCAGCGGCGAAGCCCAGGCGCAGGCCGCGACCTCGACGGTGGCCGATCCCGCCCCCGACCAGGACGAGCGCGGGCTCGGCGACATCATCGTCACCGCCACCAAGCGCGCGTCGAGCGTGCAGGACGTCCCCTTCTCGATCAACGCCCAGACGCAGGAAGACATCCAGCGTGCCAATGCCTCGACCATCGAGGACATCAGCCGCAATGTCGCTGGCCTTCAGGTCCAGAACCTCGGCCCGGGCCAGAGCCAGGTCAGCGTGCGCGGCGTCTCGGCCGGCCAGATCGTTCGCGACCAGCCGGGCGTGAAAGAACAGGTCGGCGTCTACCTCGACGAAAGCGTCGTCTCGCTCTCGCTCTTCACCCCCGATTTCGACCTGTTCGACCTGAACCGAGTCGAGACCCTGCGCGGGCCGCAGGGAACCCTTTTCGGTTCGGGCAGCGTCGGCGGCACCATCCGCTACATCACCAACCAGCCCAAGCTGAACCGCACCGAGGGCCTCGCCGAAGCCAATCTCAACACCCTCAAGGACGGCGGGCAGGGTGGCCACCTCAAGGCCGCGGTAAACCTCCCGCTCGGCTCCACCGCGGCGCTCCGCGTGGTCGGGTACGGCACCAAATATGCGGGCTTCGTCGATGCGGTCGGACCGGCCGGCGGCAAGGACGTCAATGACGGCACCCGCTTCGGCACCCGCATCTCGCTGCTGTGGCAGCCGACCGACGCGGTCCGTCTCACCCCGCGCGTCGTCTACCAAGAGGTCGAGGCCGACGGCTTCAACCGGCAGGAGATCTTCAACCTTTATTCCAACGCCTTCACCACGCCCAAGCGCATCTTCGACGAGCGCGAGCAATATCTCCTCCTGCGCGAGAAATTTCGCGACAAGACCCGCCTCGCCGACCTCACCGCGAGCGTCGACATGGGCCCGGCCGAGCTGACCTCGATCACCAGCTACATCGACCGCGACATCCTCGTCAGCCGCGACGCCTCGGCGCTGACCGGCTCGGTGTCGGTCGATCTCGGCTTCCCGACCGCGGCGGTGAACCTGCCGTCGAACCTCGTCGACACCACCGATCTCAAGCAATGGAGCCAGGAACTTCGCCTGTCCTCGACCGGCAGCGGTCCGTTGAGCTGGGTCGTCGGCGGCTTCTATTCCAAGGTTGACCGCAAATATACGCAGCGCCTGCCCACCCCGGGCTATGACGCGGCCACCGACGCGAAGCTCGGCGCGGGCACGTCCGCCGCGGTCCGCAACGGCTTCCCGACCAATTCGCCCTACAACGCCGACCTTCCCTACGACATCAAGCAGAAGGCGATCTTCGGCGAAGCCACCTACGACTTCGGCCAGGTCAAGGTGACCGGCGGCGGCCGCTACTACGACTTCTCCGAAAGCCGCGACTTCATCTCGGGCGGCCTGTTCGCCAACGGCGACCGCCGGATCGGCGACAAGACCAAGTCGAACGGCTTCAGCCCGCGCGCCATCCTGTCGTTCGAACCGAACCGCAACCTCACCTTCAACCTCCAGGCGGCCAAGGGCTTCCGCCTCGGCGGCGTCAACGATCCGCTCAACCTTCCGCTCTGCTCGGCGGGCGACCGCGCGCTGTTCGGCGGCTTCCAGGACTATGACGACGAAACGCTTTGGAACTACGAAGGCGGGGTCAAGTATAGCAAGGGCCCGGTCACCTTCAACGCGGCGGCCTTCTATACCGACATCAAGAACCTCCAGGTCACGCTGGACGCGGGCAGCTGCTCGAGCCGCGTCGTGTTCAACGTCGCCAAGGCCCACACCCGCGGCGTCGAGGCCGAGTTCAACCTTCGCCTCCTCGAAGGTTTTGACCTGAGCTTCGCCGGCAGCCTGGTGAACGCCGAATTCGACACCACCCTGCCCGGCGCGCTGACCGCGGCAACCGGCATCCGCGACGGCAACCGCCTGCCGAGCGTTCCCAAATACCAGTTCGCCACCTCGGCGACCTATGGCAGCCGGATCAGCGACAGCGCAGAATGGTTCGTCACTGCCAGCTGGCAGCGGGTCGGCAATCGCTACACCCAGCCCGCCGACCAGGAGAACAACCCGCGCAACTTCGTGTCCGGCCTGCCCTTCAATGGCGCGACCGGAACCGGCGTGACCCGGGTCAATCTCCTGCTTCCGGCCTATGACCTCGTGAACCTGTCGGCCGGCCTCGACTTCGACAGCGGGCTCGGCATCCAGCTCTACGCCAACAACCTGTTCGACGAGAACGCGCTGCTGTCCTTCGACCGCGAACGCGGCGGCCGCGCCCGCCTCGGCTACAATATCGGCCGCCCGCGGGAGATCGGGATCACCCTGCGCCAGAAGTTCGGCGACAAGCCGCGCGAGGTAGCGCCGCCGCCGCCGCCTCCGCCGCCGCCTCCGCCGCCGCCGCCGCCTCCGCCGCCGGCGACCCAGACCTGCAGCGACGGCGCGGTGATCCTCGCGACCGACACCTGCCCGGCCGCACCGCCGCCTCCGCCGCCACCCCCGCCGCCCGCGCCCGTGCGCGGATGACGGGCTCCGGCCCAGCCGACGTCACGCGCCGCTCGCTCCTCATCGGGGCGGGCGGCGCTGCCGTTTCGGCGCCTGCGATCGTCCCCGCGCAGCGGCTCGGCTCGGCCCCGCAGGTGACCGTGGTCGGCGCCGGCGTGTTCGGCAGCTGGACCGCCGAGCAGCTTCGCCGCCGCGGCGCGCGCGTCACCCTCGTCGATGCCTATGGGCCGGCCCACAGCCGCGCCAGTTCGGGCGGCGAATCGCGGATGACCCGCGCCGCCTACGGCAAGGACGACATCTACACTCGCATGGCGCTCGCCAGCCTGGCCGAATGGAAGACGCTCAGCGCCGCCGCCGGCCTGCCGATCTTCGTGCCGCACGGCGTTCTCATGCTCTTCCCCCGCGAAGAGCAGTATTTTCTCGACACCATGGCCGCGCACCGCCGCCTCGGCCTCCCGACCCAGGCCCTCGGCCCCGCCGAGCTTGCCCGCCGCTTCCCGATGATCGACATGACCGGCATTGCCGTCGGCACCTACGAACCCGGGTTCGGCGCGCTCATGGCCCGCCGCGCGGTGCAGACCCTGGTCGGGCGCTTCCTCGCCAGCGGCGGCAGCTTCGAACAGCGCAAGTTCCAGGGCACCAGCAGCCTTGCGCCGAGCGATCACCTGGTCCTCGCGCTCGGCCCCTGGCTTCCGCGCGTCCTTCCCGGCCTGCTGCGTGGCCGAATCGTCGCGACCCGGCAGGAGGTCTTCACCTTCGCGCCCCCGTCGGCCGACGCGCGCTTCACGCCGGCGCAGATGCCGGGCTGGGCCGATTTCAACGGAGGCGACCTGTTCTACGGTTTCCCCGATCTTGAAGGCAAAGGCGTCAAGTTCGCGCGCGACACCCACGGGGTCGAGGTCGATCCCGACCGCAACGACCGCCGCTTCACCGATGCCGCGCTCGCCGCCGTTATCGCCTTTCGCGACCGCCGCTTCCCGCTCCTCCGCGGCGCACCGCTCGCGACCTCGGAAGTCTGCCAATACGAAAACAGCTCGAACGGCGACTTCCTGATCGCCCCGCACCCTCAGGATGCGAAGGTGACGCTGGTCGGCGGCGGCTCGGGCCACGGTTTCAAGCATGGTCCCGAAGTCGGCCGCCTCGCCGCCGAACTGGTGCTCGACGGCAAGCAGCCCGACCCGCGCTTCGGCCTTGCCACCAAGAGCAATGTCCAGAAGCGCGAGGTGATCTAGCTCAGCCCGCCTTGGCGACCCCGACCAGCGCCGGCCGCAACAGCCGGTCCTTGAGCACGTAACCGGCCTGCATCTCTTCGACGACCGTACCCGGCTCGGCATCGCTCGGGATCTCGATCATCGCCTGGTGGCGGTTGGGATCGAGCGGCAGTCCCTTGGCCTCGACCCGGGTCACGCCGTTGCGGCCGAACACCGAATCCAGCTCGCGCGCGGTCGCCTCGATCCCCTCGATGAAGTTCTTGAGCTCGCCCTCGCGCGCACCGGCCGGAATGTGGCTCAGCGCGCGGTCGAGATTGTCCTTCACGCTCAGCATGTCGCGCGCGAACCCGGTGTTGGCGTAGGTCACCGCCTGCACCCGCTCCTGCTCGGCGCGGCGGCGCACGTTCTGCACCTCGGCGGCGGCGTACAGCGCCTTCTGCTGCGCTTCCTCAAGCTGCTTCTGCAGCTCGGCCAGCTGATCATGCTCCTGCAATTCGGGGCTTTCCGCTGCCGTTTCCGCGCGGATCTCTTCAGCCTCGTCGTGACGATCGTTCATTCTTATCCCATCAATCTGGTGAGTGCTTGCGCCGTATAATCCACCATGGGAACGATCCGCGCATAGTTCAACCGCGTCGGCCCGATCACCCCGACCACGCCGACCACCCGTCCCTCGGCCCCGCGATAGGGCGCGGCGATGACGCTGGAGCCCGACAGGGCGAACATCCGGTTTTCCGATCCGATGAAGATCCGGCACCCCTCGCCCTCGCGCGCGCTCTCCAGCAGGCGGACGATTTCCTGCCGGTCCTCCAGTTCGTCGAGCAGCATCCGGACCCGCTCGAGGTCCAACGCCGCCGCCTCGTCGAGCAGGTTGGCCTGCCCCCGAACGATCAGGATCGGCCGCGACGGTCCGTCCTCGCGCCATTCGGCAAGGCCCGTTGCGACCAGTTCGGCCGCCGCCGCGTCCAGCATCTCGCGCCGCTCGCGGATCTCGGTCCGAAGCCGCGCTTCCGCTTCGCCCAGCGTCAACCCGGCCAGCCGCGCGGTCACGAATGCCGCGATCTCGCTCAGCGCCGACGCCGTCAGCCCGGGCGGAAGCGCGACCATCCGGTTCTCGACGCTGCCGTCCTCGCCGACCACCACCGCCAGCGCCTGCCCGTGGCCCAGCGGCACGAACGCCAGCTGGCGCAGCCGCCGCTCGATCTTGGGCGCGACCACCACACCCGCGCAGGCCGACAGGCCCGACAGCGCCGCGGTGGCATTGGCCAGCGCTTCCTCAATCGGGCGGTTGCGGACCTGGCCCTCGATCGCGGCGCGCTCTTCCGCGCTCGGCAAATGCGCCTGCATGATTCCGTCGACGAACAGCCGCAGCCCGGTCTCGGTCGGAAGCCGCCCCGCCGACGTATGCGGATGCGTCAGCAGCCCGCGCTCCTCCAACTCCGCCAGCACGGAACGGATCGACGCGGGCGACAGGTTGACCGTCCCGCTCAGTGACTTGGACCCGATCGGTTGCCCGCGCTCCAGATAAGCCTCGACCACCAGGCCGAAGATGTCGCGCATCCGGGTCGTCAGTTCGGGCAGCGGCGGGCTCATGATCCTGTCATTGAAAGGAACCAGGTGACGAAGCAATCCAGCAGCGCTCATATGGATCGCTTCATCGCTCCCGCAATGACGCCTGTCCTACACGCGTGCGATGTGGGATACGTCTGCCCATGGCGCTGACCGCCCTCGCCCTCCCCCTTTCGCGTGCCCAAGCCATTGATCCCGAACGAAGTGGACGAAGTGAAATCCAAGGCGGTTTTTCTTTTTCCGCCCACCCGCTAAGGCCCGCCCGAACCATCATCAGGAGAATAATCGATGCGCCCCTCCGGCCGCGCCCCCGACCAGATGCGCACGCTCAGCTTCGAGCCCGGCTTCACCCGCCACGCCGAAGGCTCCTGCCTCGTCAGCTTCGGCGACACCCGCGTGCTGGTCACCGCCAGCCTTGAAGAGAAGGTCCCGCCGTTCCTGCGCGGCAAGGGCCAGGGCTGGGTCACCGCCGAATATGGCATGCTCCCCCGCGCCACCCACACCCGCGGCGCGCGTGAAGCGGCCAAGGGCAAGCAGTCGGGCCGCACCCAGGAAATCCAGCGCCTGATTGGCCGGTCCCTGCGCGCCGTCACCGACCTGACGCTGCTCGGCGAACGCCAGATCGTGCTCGACTGCGACGTCATCCAGGCCGACGGCGGCACCCGCACCGCCGCCATTTCGGGCGCGTGGGTCGCGCTCCGCCTCGCGGTCGATGGCATCATGGGCAAGCTTTCGGGCGATCCCATTCGCACCCAGGTCGCCGCGGTCAGCTGCGGCTTCCATGACGGCACCGCGGTCCTCGACCTCGATTATGCCGAGGATTCGACCGCCGGCAGCGACGGCAATTTCGTCCTCACCGCCGACGGCGCGATCGTCGAAGCGCAGCTGACTGCGGAAGGCGCCACCTTCGACGAGGAAGGCCTGCTCCGCCTGCTCCGCCTCGCCCGCATCGGCTGCGGCGACATCTTCGCCGCACAGCTGAAGGCCTGCGGCCGGTGAACCGCGTCGGCGACAAGCTGGTCATCGCCACCCACAACAGTGGCAAATTGCGTGAAATCCGCGCCCTCGTCGCGCGGTTCGGGATCGAATGCGTCGGCGCGGCCGAGCTCGACCTTCCCGAGCCCGAGGAGACCGGGACCAGCTTCGTCGCCAACGCCGAACTCAAGGCCCGCGCCGCCGCCGACCTGACCGGCCTTCCCGCGCTCAGCGACGACAGCGGCCTGTCGGTCGACGCGCTGAACGGCGAACCCGGCATCCACTCCGCCCGCTGGGCCGAGGACGAGGCGGGCGATCGCGACTTCGGCCGGGCGATGGAAAAGGTCGAAGCCGCGCTTCTGGCCGCCGGTCCCGAGGCCGGGCGCGACGCGCACTTCACCTGCGCGCTCTCGCTCGCCTGGCCCGACGGCACTGTCGAAAGCTTTGAAGGCAAGGTCTTCGGCCACCTCGTCTGGCCGTCCCGCGGCGACCACGGCTTCGGCTACGATCCCGTCTTCGTCCCCCACGGCCACGAGCAGACCTTCGGGGAGATGGCACCCGAGGCCAAGCACGCGATGAGCCACCGCGCCAAGGCGTTTGAACTGCTGGTCGACTATCTCAAGCGATGAACTTCGTTCGTCCTGAGCGGAGCGCGCAGCGCGTAGTCGAAGGGCGCCTGCCCGAGCGTGCTTCGACTTCGCTCAGCACGAACGATGGGGACAACAGTCTCGCCCTCTACATTCACTGGCCGTTCTGCGTCAGCAAATGCCCTTATTGCGACTTCAACAGCCACGTCCGCGACTCGATCGACCAGCCGGCCTGGCGCGACGCGCTCCTTGCCGACCTCGCCCATGAAGCCGCGCTCCTCCCCGGCCGCCGCCTGACCAGCATCTTCTTCGGCGGCGGCACACCCTCGCTGATGGATCCGGCCACCGCCGGCGCACTGATCGATGCGGCGACCAGCCACTGGCCGGCCGCCCACGATGTGGAGATCACGCTCGAGGCCAACCCTTCTTCGGTCGAGGCCGCCCGCTTCGCCGACCTCGCCGCCGCCGGGATCAACCGCGTCAGCCTCGGGCTTCAGTCGCTTGACGATCAGGCGCTTGCCTTCCTCGGGCGCGCCCATTTGGCCACAGAGGGCCTTGCCGCCCTCGACGTCGCGCAGCGCCATTTCGGTCGCGTCAGCTTCGATCTCATCTACGCCCTCCCCGGCCAGTCCGCCGCCGAATGGGAGGCCATGCTCGCCCGCGCCTTGGCGCTCGGGACCGGCCACCTCTCGCTCTACCAATTGACGATCGAGCCCGGCACCCGCTTCGCCGCGCTTCACGCCGCCGGAAAGCTCAAGCCGCTCGACACGGACGAGGCCGCCGACCTGTTCGAACTCACCGGCGCGATGACCGCGACGGCCGGCATTCCGCTGTACGAGATCAGCAACCACGCCCGTCCGGGCCAGGAAAGCCGCCACAACCTCACCTATTGGCGCTATGGCGATTATGCCGGGATCGGCCCCGGCGCGCACGGCCGCCGCCTCGGCGCGCGCACCGTCCGCCATCGCAAGCCCGAGAACTTCCTCTCCGCCCTCGCCCGCAACGGGCACGGCATCGTCGAGGAAGCGCCATTGTCGCTGATCGAGGGCGCGGACGAGGCGCTGGTCATGGGACTTCGCCTCGTCGAAGGCATTGACCCCCAGGCGATCTGCCGCCGCTTCGGCCTCGACCGCCTGCTCGACGACCGGGCGGTCGCGCGGCTGGTCGCCAGCGGCCACCTCGAATGGATGGGCGAGCGCCTGCGCACCACGCCCGCGGGCCGCCTGCTACTTGATCACATCCTCGGCCAGGTCGCCGATCCTCAGCCGCCGTCGGCAGTCACGCGCTCGGCATAGGTCGCCACATAGTCGGCGATCTGCTGGTCGGCGTCCGACTCGGCCGGCTTGCGCGGCCGGCCGTTGCGCACGTCGATCGACACCAGCGCCGACCGGAATGCGGTCACCTGCGACGCGCAGCTCGCCCGCGCGATGCCGTCGAAGTCCGCTGGCGTCTTCTTGTCCTTCTGCGCCTGTTCGACCGAAGTCCTGAGGCATGCGATGAACGCCTTGCGCTGCGCCCCCGCGTCCACCTGCATCGTCGCCGCGGCAGTCACTAGCAACATACCCGTCAGCATCACGCTGGCCCTCCCCAAGTTGGTTGCAAAGGGGAGAATGCCGCGCTTCTGCGGACTTGGCTAGATGGTTCAGAAGCTCGTCGGAGCAGGCGAGACGAGCGCCGATCCCGACGCCGTCACCGCCCGCACCTCAAAGGCGCGCTGGGCGACATTGTCGGGGCGGAACCGGAACACGCCGTCGACCCCGGAGAAGCCCTCGCGGTCATCGATCGCGCCGAGCGGAAAGCGCCGTCCCGGCTGCCAGCTCCTCGCCGCCCGCGCTGCAAGCAGCACCGCGTCATAGCCGAGGCTGGCGATCCGCGGCGGGGTCTGTCCGGAATAGCGCGCCCGGTAACGCTGGACGAACTGGCCCCACCGTCCCTCCGTCGGCGCCGCAAACCAGGCCCCGCGCAGCCGCGGGCTCGCGCCGACATTCCCGTTCGCCCACAATTCGGTGCCGAGGATCCGAACGCCGGCCGGCACGTCCGCCGCCACGACCGCTGCCGCCCTGCTCCCGTCGGCGATCAGCAAGGCATCATAACTGCCGGCCGGAAGACGGCGCACCGCGCCTCGTGCCTCGGCCGGGCTGGGATAGGTCTGCACCCCCACCATCTGCCCGCCGGCCTGCCGCACGGCCACCGCCATCGCCTGGATCGAGCGCTGCCCGTAATCCGTCACAGGCGCCACGACGGCAAAGCGGCGCGAGCCGCGCTTCGCGGCCTCGGCCACCACCCGCTCGACCGCCTGGCTCGGCGTAAAACCGAGGATGTAGGTGCCCGGCGCGGTCGCGTCGCGATCGTTGCTGAAGGCGATCACCGGGACCCGGACCGTCCGCGCCACCGGGGTGACCGCGCGCACGTCCGCGCTCAGAAGCGGTCCGAGGATCAGGCCGTTGCCGGCCCCGATCGCCTGCCGCGCCGCAGCCGCGGCGCCCTGTCCGGCGGTATCATAGACGTTGAGCTGGAACGCGGTGACGCCCGCATCGGCAACCGCAAGGCGGGCCGCATTGCCGAGCGCCCGGCCAACCGCCGCATCCGGCCCGCTCAGCGGCACCAGCACCGCAACCTTGTTGACGCCCGGCGCGGCGGGACCCGGCCGGTTCGACGGCCCGGTGGCGCAACCCGCCAGCAGCAGTGCGCCGATCGCGGCGACGAGAAAGTTACGGCGGCCTTGTGCCCTACAGTCGGAGAATGCCATGACGGTAATCGCTTCCCATGAACCAGCCCCCGCCCCCCGGCCTCTACATCGTCGCAACCCCGATCGGCAACTTGGGCGACCTGACGGCGCGCGCCGCCGACCTGTTGCGCTCGGCCGACCTCGTCCTGGCGGAGGATAAGCGGGTGAGCGCCAAGCTCCTTTCTCACGTCGGGGCGAGCGTCCCCATGCGCACCTACAACGACCATAGCGACACGGCAGACCGCGAGGCCGTCATCGCCCGGCTCGGCAGCGAAGTCGTCGCGCTGGTCAGCGACGCGGGCACGCCGCTGATCAGCGATCCCGGCTACAAGCTGGTCCGTGAGGCGAGGGCTGCGGGGCACCATGTCGTCACCCTGCCCGGCCCCTGCGCCGCCATCGCGGCGATGACGCTGGCCGGTCTCCCGACCGATCGCTTCCTGTTTCTCGGCTTCCTGCCGCCAAAGGAAAAGGCCCGGGCGGAAGCCATCGCCGAAGTTGCGGCGGTGCGGGCGACGCTTGTCCTCTACGAAAGCGGGCCTCGCCTCGGCGCCGCGCTGGCCTCGCTCGCCAACGGCCTCGGCCAGCGCGAAGCGGCAGTCGCCCGCGAACTGACCAAGATGCACGAGGAATGCGTCACCGGCACCTTGTCCGAGCTTGCCGAACGCTATGCGGACGCCCCGCCACGCGGTGAGATCGTGATCGTGGTCGGACCACCGGCCCCGGCCGCCGAGCCGACGGCAAAGGATCTCGACGAAGCGCTCAAGGCCGCGCTTGCGGCAGGCGAGAGCCCAAGCCGCGCCGCAGCCGCGGTCGCGCAGGACCTCGGGATCCGGCGCAAGCTCGCCTACGAACGCGCGCTGGAGCTCGGACGCTGAGCGAGGCGCGGGCCGAGGCCGAGCGCCGCGGCCGCAAGGCCGAAACGCTTGCTGCCTGGTATCTTCGCTGCAAGGGCTGGACCGTGCTCGCCCAGCGGGTTCGAACGCCGGTCGGCGAAGTCGATCTGGTCGCCCGCCGCGGCAAGGTCCTGGCCTTTATCGAGGTAAAGGCACGGGCCACGCGAGAAGCGGCCGACCACTCGCTCGACCTTCGCCGCCTCAGCCGCGTCGTCGCAGCCTCCGAACTGCTCATCCCGCGTTTCCTTGGCGCGGCCGAGGACGTCCGGATCGACGTGATCCACATTGTTCCGGGTCAGCTGCCGCGCCATCTCGAAGACGTCTGGCAAGGATGACAGCGGGCCGGGGGGCGACTAGGAGGACGGACCAATTGCGTTCGGAGCCCCAATGAGCCTCACCGTCGCGGTCCAGATGGACCCGCTCGAGACGATCAATATCGAGGGAGACTCGACCTTCGCGCTGATGCTGGAGGCCCAGCAGCGTGGCCATCACCTGTTCGAATATCCAGCTCATGCGCTGAGCTACGAGGATGGCGCGGTGCGGGCCCTGGCGCGTCCGGTGACGGTGCAGCGCATCACCGGCGAGCATTTCCACGCCAGCGAGGCAGTTACGCTCGACCTGGTGGAGGACGTCGATGTCGTCCTGATGCGGCAGGACCCGCCGTTCGACATGGGCTATATCACCGCCGCCCACCTGCTCGAGCGGGTGACCGGCCGCACCCTCGTGGTCAACGATCCCGCCAATGTGCGCAGCGCCCCTGAAAAGCTGTGGGTGCTCGACTTCGCCCGCTTCATGCCGCCGACCCTGATCACCCGCAGCATGGAGGAGCTTACCGCCTTCCACGCCCGGCATGGCGAGATCGTCCTGAAGCCGCTCCACGGCAATGCTGGCGCCGCAGTGTTCCGGATCGGGCGCGAGGGCGGCAATCTGCGCGCGCTGGCCGAACTGTTTTCCGAAACCTGGAAAGAACCGTTCATCGCCCAGGCCTTCCTCCCGACCGTCAGCGACGGCGACAAGCGCATCATCCTCGTCGACGGCGATCCGATCGGTGCCATCAACCGCGTCCCCGGCGCGGGTGAGATCCGCTCCAACCTTGCCGCCGGCGGAACCGCGCACCGCACCGAACTCAGCGAGCGCGAGCGCGAGATCTGCGCGGCGCTCGGGCCGGAACTGCGCGCACGCGGCCTATTGTTCGTCGGGATCGACGTGATCGGCGGCATGCTGACGGAAATCAACGTGACCTCGCCGACCGGCCTCGTCGCCCTCGACCGCTTCGAGGGGATCAACAGCGCCGGGCTGATCTGGGACGCGATCGAACGCAAGGCCGGTGGGAGTATGGCGCGTGGGTGATTGGGTCGTCCGTCTGATCGAGCAATCGGGCTATCTTGGCGTCGCCTTCCTGATGTTCCTCGAAACCATTTTCCCGCCGATTCCGTCGGAGGTCATCATGTCGGTCGCCGGCGTGACCGCCGCCAAGGGAGAGATGAGCCTCGGCGGCGCGATCGCGGCCGGAACTGCCGGCGCGATGCTCGGCAATATCGTCTGGTACCTCGCTGCCCGCGCGCTCGGTATCATTCGCCTGAAGCCGATCATCGACCGCTTCGGCCGCTGGATCACCATGGACTGGGCCGAAGTGCAGCGTGCGGAACGCTGGTTCCTGCAGAACGGCACCTTCTTCGTCTTCCTTGGCCGCATGCTGCCGACGGTGCGGAGCCTCGTCTCGGTCCCGGCCGGTCTTCTCAAGATGCGGTTCAAGACCTTTTTCATCGCCTCGACCATCGGCACCGCCGGCTGGACCTCGGCGCTGGCCTATGCCGGCTACAAGCTTCGCGAGCACTTCAGCGAGGTGGACCAGTGGCTGGGCCCGATCAGCAACGCGATCCTAGTCACCCTCGTGCTCGCTTATGTCTGGCGCCTGATCCGCTACCGCCCGGCCAGCTGATCGCTCAGGATCGCGGGTGCGCGGTCCGCCAGACGTCGAGCATGTGGGCGGCGTCCACCGCAGTATAGACCTGCGTCGAACTCAGGCTCGCATGGCCGAGCAGCTCCTGCAGCGATCGCAGGTCGGCGCCCCCGGCCAGCAGATGCGTTGCAAAGCTGTGCCGAAGCGCATGCGGGGTGATGCGGTCGCTCAGCCCCAGCGTTCGGCGCGCCGAAGCCACCGCGCGCCGAACGACGTCTGCACTTAACGCCCCGCCCTTCGCCCCCCGGAACAGCGGCGCGTCGGACGTCAGCGGCCACGGACAGAGCGCGGCGTAATGCCCGACAGCCTCTGCCACCAGCGGCAGTACGGCGACCACCCGCGTCTTGCCTCGCTTGCCGGTCACCCGCAGCGTCTCGCCAAGCGGGTGCACCGACGCCGGCAGCCCGAGCGCCTCCGAGATGCGCAGCCCCGACCCGTACAGCAACAGCAAGAGGGCGGTGTCACGGGCCGCGATCCACGGGTGTCGGGCCATCGCGCCGGTCTCTTCGGCAAGCGCAATCGCGTCGGCCGGTGCGGCGGGGCGCGGCAGGGTCCGGGGACGCTTGGGCGTCGCGATCCGGGGCAGCGCGGGGCTTGTCCCCAGCTGATCGGCGGCAAAGCGCAGGAAGGCGCGCACCGCCGACATCTCGCGTGCCGCCGCCGACGCGCCGAGTCCCTCCCCGCGCCGTGCCGCGAGGAAGGCACGAAGGTCGGATGCCTCCAGCGTGACGAGGTCGGAGGGCGCCACCGGCCCGCCCCGGTGAAGCGCGAGAAAGTTGAGCAACCGGTGCGCCGTCGCGACATAGGCGCGCGCGGTGTGCACGCTTGCCCTCCGCTCGAGCCGAAGCCGCGCGTCAAAGCGGGCGGCGAGCGCGCGGCAATCGGTGGTCAGTTGGTCAGCGTCCACCGCCGAAGCATAGCGCCGAGGCTGGCCCCGAGGAACAGCAGCAGTTCCGACCCGTGCCGCCCATCCATCGGTTCCGACCCGCGCTGGCCAAGCAGCAGCACTGCCTCGGGCAGTGCATCGGGCAGGCGGATCAGCGCTTCGGCCCCGATCAGGTCGCAGGCCGGCCCGAACAGGGCATGGCCGCGCTCGACAGTGCGAAGCTCGACCGGCTCACCGCCGCCCATCCATTGGCGCAGCAGCGCAGCCTCGCAATGCTGCACGCCGCTCGAATCGATCCGGAATCCCTGGGTGCCGACGATCAGCCCGAGCGCCACGGCGTCGAGGCCGAGGATCAGCGGCCATTCCTGGACCACCACGTGCAGCAGATGATCGAAGTCGGTCGTGTCCATCGCGGCGAGCACCGCCTGGTGGATGGCCGCAACCGCGCCCGACTGGCCGCGCGCGAAGGCGAGCAGGTCTTCCCGCGCCTCCTCGGCGGCGGCGACCCGCGCGCGCAACCGCGCAAGCGCATGATCCTCGAAGGAGAGGAGCTGTCCCATGCGCACAGTCTATGGCCAGGAAGGTTAACGTCCAGTGCCTGGACGCAACGGTCGTCAGCCGATCTTCTGACCGGTCGATTCCCAGTCCTTCATGAAGGCCGCGATTCCCTTCTCGGTCAGCGGGTGATTGAATAGTGCCTTGATGACACTCGGCGGCGCGGTCATCACGTCGGCGCCAAGCTTGGCGCTCTCGTGGACGTGGATCGGATTGCGCACGCTCGCGACCAGGATTTCGGTCCCGAAATCGTAATTGTCGTAGATCATCCGGATATCGGCGATCAGCTCCATCCCCGGGTAGCCGATATCGTCGTGGCGGCCGACGAAGGGCGAGATGAAGCTCGCTCCCGCCTTGGCGGCGAGGAGCGCCTGGTTGGCCGAGAAGCAGAGGGTCACATTGACCATCGTTCCGTCGCTGGTCAGCGCCTTGCAGGTCTTGAGCCCGTCAATGGTGAGCGGCACCTTGACGGTGACGTTGTCGGCAATCCGCCGCAGCACCTCGGCCTCGCGCATCATCCCCTCATGGTCGAGCGCGACCACTTCGGCCGAGACCGGGCCGGGGCAGATGCGCGCGATCTCGGTAACTGTCTCGATGAAGTCGCGGCCCGACTTCATGATCAGGCTGGGGTTGGTGGTGACGCCGTCGAGGAGCCCGGTGTCCATCAGCTCGCGAATATCGGCGAGGTCGGCAGTATCGGCGAAAAACTTCATGTCGGTACCATCCCAAGTGCAGTTGCCCTGCGCTTAGCGGCGCGGCACACAAGCGTCCATGACCGAGCATTTCCTTGCCGAGCGCAACGGCGCCCACCTTCGCCTCGCCTTCAACCGGCCGGAACGGCGCAATGCGATCACCGTCGCCATGTATGCCGCGCTCGCCGACGCCCTGACCGCCGCGCAGGACGATCCCGAAATCCGCGTCATCACGCTCGAGGGCGAAGGGGTCGATTTCACCGGCGGCAACGACCTCGCCGACTTCATGAAGGAATTGCCGCAGGACGGGCAGACCGACGTCCCGGTCTGGCGGCTGCTGCGCGTGCTTGCCACCAACAAGGTGCCGCTGGTGGCCGCCGTCCACGGCAATGCGGTCGGCATCGGCACGACTATCCTGTTCCACTGCGATCTCGTCGTCGCCGAGGAAGGAACGCGCTTCAAGATGCCGTTCACCGAACTTGGCCTGGTACCGGAGGCCGCAAGCTCGCTGATCCTTCCGCAACTGGCCGGCCGCCAGCTCGCCGCCAAATATCTGCTGCTTGGCGAGGCGTTCGGCGTCGACGAGGCGGAACGCTTCGGCCTCGTCACCCACCGCGCGCCCGCGGGCGGCCTTGCCGAGCGCCTCGGCAAGGTGATGGGCGACCTTCTTTCCCGCCCGCCCGAAGCGCTTCGCCTGACCCAGCGCCTCCTGCGCGGCACGTCGCACGACGCCGTGCTCGAGCGGATGGAGTGGGAAAACGGCCACTTTTCCGAACGGCTGACCTCGGATGAGGTCAAACAGGCCATCATGGCCTTCTTCGCCGGGCGAAACGCCCGCGGTTAGGACGCGACCCAGACCCTCTTCTTCTTGGTGATCTGGATTTCAGGACCGGGGAAGAACAGCATGCTGGTGCTCTGCTCGTAGGTCACCTGAAGGTCGAGATACTTGGCCTTGTCGGTCGGATCCTCGACCGGCGTCGCCGGTACCGTGATCTTGAAGGTGCCCGGCCCGATTCCATAGACCGCGTCGGTCATCTTCTGCTTAATCGTCGTGGCGGTGGGCGTTGGCCACAGCGTCGCGGTGCGCGCGCCCTGGCCGAGCGAATGCTGAATTCCCGAATTGGCGCGGAACAGCATGCCCATCTGGGCGATCATCCAGATGAAGGTGATGGCGATGGGAAAGGCGAAGGCGAGTTCGACGATGGTCGCACCGCGTTCGTCGCGCGCCAGATCCTTGAAGATCATCACTGGATCCTCACTCCTGCTTGCGCTCGCACGCGATACTTGCCGTCCACCAGGGTACCGAAAGTGATCGGCAGGATTGGCGTGTAATCGTCGTAGATCTGGATCGCCAGGTAACGGGTCGTGATCTGCGGGGCGACGCACCGGTCGCTGAGATAGGTGTTGCGCTTCACGCCATCGCAATAGCGGGTGTAGGTGACCGTGATCTTGTCGGCGGTCAGTCCCCCGCCCGCCTGCGCGATCGCTTCGGATTTGAGCGTTCCTTCCGGCGTATCCTCGCCGGTGGTCTGCATCTGCTTTTCGATCGCGCGCTGCGCGGCCTGTTCGAGCGCGAGCTTGCGGCTGTAGGCAAGGCTGAGGTCGGCGATGCCCGCGACCATGATGCTGAGCATGGTTGCGCTCAGCGCAAGTTCGACCGTCGCGAGCCCGCGCTCGTCCTTCCGGAGCGATTTGAAAAGCCGCCTCATGCGACAAGCCTCACGCGGATCACGCTGCCGCCGCCATTCTTGCCCCCGGTCGCGCATTCGCTGAACAGCTTGATCTTCGAATTACCGGTGAACTCGACCCGCTTGCCGATGATCTGGACGCACGCCGGACCCGAGGTCACGCCCGCGCCGCCATTGTAAAGCAGCGATCGGTTGGGAGTGTAGATCGCTCCGGTGATGACCGATCCGCCATTCCCGTTGAACTGGTTCTGGCTCTTGCTGTCGTTGTCCGTCGCCCGGATGTCCTGGTAGAAGGCGATACCAGCGTAGGTGCCGGACGTCGGAGCAGTTACGTTGAGGTTGCCGCCAGTAATCTTGAAATTCCCCGTTTTGGTGGGGTCGCCGAACTTCGTGAGAAGGAACGAGCAGCTCGAACAGGTTACACCGACCCCGCTGGTCGACGAATTCATGATGAAATCGCCACCGTTGATGACGTAGGTCGCCGGCCCGAGCGTGAGCTGTCCCGCGATCTTGAGGTCGCCGTTGATGCACACGATGTCGCCCGCCTTGTCGATGCTCGAGCGGTTCATCGGATAATCTTGCTGCTTGTCGGAGATGTTCGCGGTCCGGGTGCACTCCGACGGGCTGCTCGGCATCGCGGTGCCGGCATAGGGATCGTCGGCGGGCGGGCTGTAGGGATCGTAACCTTCGACCTGCCATTTCGCCGATGCCTGGATTGCGCCACCCGCAGCAAGCCTCTTCGCCTTCACCGTCGAAGCATTACCGGTATTCGTAGCGGCATTGGTCGGGTTCGCCGAATTGGCGATCAGCGAGCATTTTTCCATGTCGACGGTCGTGCTGCCGCCGATGTCGATGCCGACCACGGTCGAACGGCGATCCAGGCCCATCACGCAATATTCGCCGCCGCCCGGGACACCCGCCGCCGTCGCCACGGCAGGAATGGTCGGGGCCTCCGCCATGAAGAAGCTGCTGAAGGCCAAAGTCTTGCGCACCTTGAGCTCGACCTTGACCTGGTTGGTCATGTCGGTGGTGCTGGCCGGAAAGGTGATGACCGGGTCCGCCAGCAAGGTAATGCCCGTACGCTGATTGATCGCCAGATCGGAAGACACCGCATTGGCGACGCCAGCCGTGTCGCCGCCGGCGCGCACCCGCTCGTAGACGCCCGCCATGGCCGCGGAATCGGCGGCACGCTGGAGCTGGCGCTTCCACAGCGCCCACTGGATGGTATCCACCGCAAGGCCGGCCGATCCGACCAGCAGCGGCATCGCCGCCGCAACGATGATGAGGATGTTACCACGCTCGTTGCGCCGGAGCTTTTTCAGCAGTCGCAGCATCGAAATGGCCTCAAGATCATGGAACCGAACCCGGGTGGTAGCCCCAACAAGGTGAGTGAATCCCTTTGAAGAAGAGTTAACGGCCCGCAGAGCATCATCACTTGCTTGAAGACGGGCTGTATCACCCTTACAATACACCGACTTCTTGCGCGCAGGGCCGCCGACGGCCATGTTCGATCGAGAAGGGGAAAAAGGACATCATGGCCACCGATCCGACTGCAACCGCTGCTCCCACCGCAACCAAGCTCAAGCTTGATCCGCCCGAGGTGCTGCAGCCGGTCGTGCCGCAGGAAGCCGCGGGCCTGGTGCCGCTCAAGGAAACCGAACGCAGCGCGCTCGAACAGAAGGTCGACAGCTTCGTCGATGAACTGGTCGCGCTCGATGCCAACAGCCCCGACTTCGGCAAGAAGGTCGACCAGCTGACCGCCATGGGGCGCAAGGAGATTTCGGAGGCGGCGGGCGCGTCGAACCGGTTCCTCGACCGGCCGGTCAAGGCGATTGACAGCGACACCGGGATCGGCGCCGACCTGACGCAGCTGCGTTCGACGGTCGAGGCGCTCGATCCCAAGCGGAACGGAGCGCTGACCCCGACCAGGAAGCTGTTCGGGCTGATCCCTTTCGGTAAGTCGATCAAGAACTACTTCCGCCAGTATCAAAGCGCGCAGGGGCACATCAGCGCGATCCTCGCGCGGCTGCAGAGCGGCAAGGACGAGCTCCTGATGGACAATGCCGCCATCGACACCGAGCGCGCCAACCTCTGGAAGACGATGCACAAGCTCGAGCAGATGATCCACATCTCCAAGGCGCTTGATGGCAAGCTGGAGGAGAAGGCGGCCCAGCTCGATGCGACCGATCCGATGAAGGCCAAGGCGATCCGCGAGACCGCCCTCTTCTACACCCGGCAGCGGACCACCGACTTGCTGACGCAGATGGCGGTGACCGTGCAGGGCTATCTCGCGCTCGACATCGTCAAGAAGAACAACGTCGAACTGGTGAAGGGTGTCGACCGCGCGTCGACCACCACCGTCTCTGCGCTTCGCACGGCGGTGACGGTGGCGCAGGCGCTCACCAACCAGCGGCTGGTGCTGGAGCAGATCGGGGCGCTCAACACGACCACCGCAGGGATGATCGATTCGACCGGGCAGCTGCTGAAGAGCCAGTCGGCGACCATTCACGAGCAGGCCGCAAGCTCGACCATTCCGCTGGAGACGCTGCAGCGGGCGTTCCAGAACATCTATGACACGATGGACTCGATCGACAGCTTCAAGCTGAAGGCGCTCGAGAACATGAAGCAGACGGTCAACACCCTCGGCAACGAGGTGGAGAAGAGCCGCGGCTACATCGCCCGCGCCGAGGGCGCTAACAGCGGCGGCAACCGGCTGGAGGCGAGCTCGCCGTTCGCCGCGATCGAGGTCAAGTGACCGGGACCGACGACAAGGTTTCGAAGGCGCTTGCCCGGTTCGACCGGGTAATGGCGGTCGTCGATGAAAAGCAGGGACCGATCGCGACGCAGGCGCGGCAGGAGCGGCAGCGGACGATCAAGCGCTACGGCAAGGCCGGGCGCAATTCGGCGCTGGCGCTGCTTGCGGTCAGCCTCGGTGCGATCATGGTCGGAGTGGTGACCCCGATCGGGCTGTTCGGCTTCCTCGCCGCGGTGCTTCTGGCGGTCGCCGTCGCGGCCCTGCTGTTCGTCTGGGGCGTGCGCGAGGAGCCGGTCACCGCCGTGCCCAAGGATGTCTCCAACGGCGAGATGGTGCAGCGGTTCGGAAGCTACCTCTACCAGAACCGCCGTGCCCTCCCCGCTCCGGCGCAGGAGGTCGTGGACTCGATCAGCAACAGCCTCGGCACGCTCAAGCAGACGCTGGACCGGACCGATCCGCTGGACCCCGACGCGCAGGACGCGCGGCGCCTGATGAGCATCCACCTGCCGGGCCTTATCGACCGCTACGCCAAGGTGCCGGCAGCCTACCGCGCAGAAGCGGACGGCGAGGGCAAGACCGTCGACCAAAGGCTGGTCGAGGGCCTGAGCGCATCGCGGACCGCCTTGGACGAGGTCAGCGAGAGGCTGGCCAAGCGCGATGTCGATGCGTTCAGCACGCAGGGACGCTTCATCGAAAGCCGCTACGGCCAGAGCGAGTAGCGCTTACCTAAGTTGTCGAAGTTGACAGGGTGCGGGGGTCTGGCACCCCATGCCCCTGCCCTTCCGATGAACCTTTCGCCTCAATGACTTGAGCCCTTGTGAGCAGCTCAAATCCTATTGTTCAAGCACGAAAGGAAGCAGCCCTACCGGCGCGCCGCCGCGACGATCCGTTCGGCCTTGGCGAACAGCGCGGGATCGACCTTCGCGCCCGAGGCCACGGCATTCTCGTGGACCTGTTCGGGGCGGGAAGCGCCGATGATGGCGCTGGCGACATTGGGTTCACGAAGCACCCAGGCGAGTGCGAACTGCGAGAGCGAGAGTCCGGCTTCGTCGGCGAGTGGGCGGAGCTGCTGGACGGCATCGAGGATTGCGGGGGTCATCAGGCCCTTGATGAAGCCGCCCATCTCATCGCTGGTGGCGCGGGTACCGGTCGCCGGCGCCTCGCCGGGCTTGTACTTGCCGGTCAGCACGCCCTGGCCGAGCGGTGACCAGACGATCTGAGAAATCCCGTTGGCGGCGCAAAGCGGGATGACGTCCTCTTCCGGATCGCGGTGGAGGAGGCTGTATTGGGGCTGGCTGGAAACGAACTTCTCGACCCCCGCCATGTCGATCGCGGCCCGGATCCGGTCCACCGGCCATTCGGAAAATCCGAGGTAGCGGACCTTGCCGCTGCGCACGGCGTCGGACAGCGCCTCCATCGTTTCCTCAAGCGGGGTCGAATCGTCGTAACGGTGGCATTGGTAGAGGTCGATCACGTCGGTCCGCAGGCGCTTCAAGGAGGCGTCGAGCTGCTTTTCGACCTGCGCGCGGGAGAGGCCGCGGTCGTGGTCGGACATGGGAAAGAAGAGCTTGGTCGCAAGCACGTAGCTGTCGCGAGGCCGGTCGGCCAATGCCTCGCCGAGGAAGCTTTCGGCGGCGCCGCGGCCGTAGACGTTGGCGGTGTCGATGAAGTTGATCCCGGCATCGAAGGCGGCATCGAGGCAGCGGCGGGCCTTGTCCGCCTCGACCCCCACGCCATAGGTCAGCCAGGAGCCGAGCGAGATTTCGGACACGTGGAGGTCGCTGTCCCCGAGACGGCGGGTTTGCATTGGTCTGGTCTCCGGATGGTCAGGCGGGCTCGATGGCCTCGATGGTCAGGGTCTGGCCGTCGGCAAGCGCGACCTCGTCGCCCTCGGCCTGCCCAAGCATGGCGCGAACCAACGGGGCGGTGAAGGCGATGCGATCGGTTTCGGGGTCGCTCTCGTCATGGCCGACGATGAGGATCGTACGCGACTGGCCGTTGCGGGCGAAGGTGACGCGGGTACCGACCGCGACTTCCTCGCCGTCGGGAACGGGCACGAGCTGCGCGGTGGCGCGGCGATTGAGCCAGTAGCGGGCGTCGCGCTGGACCTTCTTGCGCTGCTCTTCCTCCATGGGCTCGGCGAGGCGCGCTTCGAGCTCGGCGACGCGGGCCTCGATCAGGGCAAGGCCGCGCGTGGTGACGAGGTTGGGGCCGGGCGGGATCGGCAGCTCGTACTTGGGTTCGAGATGCTCTTCATCGCTTTCGCGGCGGAAGGCGACGCTCATGATGCGGGCCGGGGGTTGGTCATGACACTCATTACAGTGGTTCCAAACCACCGAACAGCGCAGTCAGTTGCGGCGCGTCGCCTCGGTCACGCTCTGGTCGTGACCGCTCTTGTCGCTGAAGAAGGCGGCGGCGAACAGGCCGCAGCCGAGCAGGACCGAGATGAACACGCCGCCGATCACGGCGACGACCATGTGCAGGTAGAGTTCGCCCGTAGCGCCAAGATAGCCCAAGGCGCCGATCGTGAAGATGACGGCGAAGGCGAGGATCAGCTTCATCACGCGCTTGAATTCCGCCGTGGCCTTGTCGCGATCGGTCTGCATGGGACGGGTGTACGTCGCGCCTCCGGAAGACGACATTGGGCAGATTGTCCGAGGGGGTCAGTCGAGCTCGGCGAGGATTTCGGCGGTATGCTCCCCGAGGCGCGGGGGCAGTCGATCGCTGTCCATCCGCTCACCATCGAGACGGAGCGGGCTGCCGAGGAGACGCATGCCCTCCATCTCCCGCAGCATGGCGCGGTGGGTCGCCTGCGGGTCGGCAAGCGCCTGCGCGATATCGTTGATCGGCCCGGCGGGGATGCCGGCGCGCTCGCACGCTTCGTACCAGTAAGCGGCGAGCCTGGTGCGGGTGATCGCCTCGATCGCGGCGACTAGTTCGGCGCGGTGAGCGATGCGGGCGGCGTTTGTCGCATAACGTTCTTCCACGGCCCATTCGGCATGGCCCAGCATGGCAGCGAGGGCGGCGAACTGGCGGTCGTTGCCGACGGCGATGATCAGCGGCTGATCGGCGCAGGCGAAGGGCTGGTAGGGTACGAGATTGGGGTGGCTGTTGCCCTGGCGGCCCGGACTTTCCTGGCTGACGAGATAGTTCGACGCCTGGTTGGCCAGCATGGCGAGGCCGCAGTCGAACAGCGCGCTGTCGATCGTCGCCCCCTCCCCCGTCGTGCCGCGGCGGACCAGCGCGGCGAGGATCGCATTGGCGGTATACATGCCGGTGAAGAGGTCGACGATCGCGACCCCCGCGCGGAGCGGGCCGCCATTTTCGACCGTGTCGGGAAGTCCGGTGACGCTCATCAGGCCGGCCTGGCCCTGGATCATGAAGTCATAGCCGGCCTGCCCGGCGCGCGGGCCGTCCTGACCAAAGCCGGTGATGCTGGCGTAGACGAGGCGCGGATTGCGTTTCCGAAGCGTCGCGGAATCGAGGCCATATCTGGCGAGCGCGCCGACCTTGAAGTTTTCGACCACGACGTCGCTGCGATCGGCGAGGCGAGCGACCTGTTCGGCCCCTTCGGCGCTGGCGAGATCGATGGCGGCGCTTCGCTTGCCGCGATTGGCGGCGAGGAAATAGGCGGCGACGCGTTCCTCGCCCTCGTCGTGCCAGGGCGGGCCCCAATGGCGGGTGTCGTCGCCGGCGCCCGGCCGCTCGATCTTGATCACGTCGGCGCCGAGGTCGGCAAGGAGCTGCGTGCACCACGGCCCGGCGAGGACGCGGCTGAGGTCGAGGACGCGGATTCCGGCGAGGGGCCTGGTCACGCCTTGCGCCCTTCGACTACGCGCTTTGCGCTCCGCTCAGGACTGACGATCATGCTCGCAAGCTACCGTTTGTGCTGAGCGAAGTCGAAGCACGCGTGCTCATGCGCGGCGGCGCCAAGGCTTGCGGTCGGCGAGCACCGCCTGCGCGGCATTGTGGCCGGGCGCGCCGGTCACTCCGCCGCCGGGATGCGCACCCGAGCCGCAGAGGTAGAGGCCGGCAAGCGGCATCCGGTAGTCGGCGGCGCCGATCATCGGCCGGGCGCTGAACAATTGGTCGAGGCCCATCTTGCCGTGGAAGATGTCGCCGCCGACGAGGCCGAAGCGGCGTTCTAGGTCGAGGGGCGAATGGATCTGCCGGCCGATGACGCTTGCCGCGAAGCCGGGCGCGTGGCGATCGACGGTGGCGATGACGTGATCGGCAACCTTGTCGCGGACCTTGTCCCAGCTCTTGCCGCCCGGAAGTTCGTAGCGGAAATGCTGGCAAAACAGGCTGGCGACATGCATGCCCTTGGGCGCGAGGCTGGAATCGAGGGTGGAGGGGATCAGCATCTCGACGATCGGCTGCTTCGACCAGCCGCCCTGCTTCGCCTCGTCATAGGCGCGGTCCATGTAGGCGAGGCTGGGGGCGATGATGATGCCGCCGGTAAGGTGGTCGCCGGTTTCGGGCTTCACCGTGAAGCGCGGGAGTTCGGACAGCGCGACGTTCATCCGGAAGGTTGCGCTTTCGCACGACCAGCGAGTCAGGTGATCGTGGATCGGCTGGGGCACGGCGCCCTGCGGCACCAGCTTCGTGAACAGCAGGCGCGGGTTGATGCCCGCGATGACCTGAGGCGCGCGCCACGCCTTGCCGCTGGCGACGACCCCGGCCGCCCTGCCCTTGTCGACGATGATCTCCTCTGCCGGGGCATTAAGGATGATGTCGACGCCCGCTTCGCGCGCGGCCTTGGCCATGGCGCGGGTGATCGCGCCCATGCCGCCGATCGCGTGGCCCCATGCCCCCGGAACGCCGGCCGCTTCGCCAAACAGATGATGGAGGAGGACGTAGGCGGTCCCGGCCGCATAGGGACTGGCGAAGTTGCCGACCACGCCGTCGAAGCCGAACAACGCCTTGGCAAGGTCGCCGCGGAAGTGGCGGTCGAGGATGTCGCCGGCCGACTTGGTCGCATATTCGTGGACGGTGCGGACTTCGGCGGTGGAGAGGCCGACGAGGTCCCGGCCGAGGGCGAGGATGCTGGGAAGCCCGCCAAGGCCCGCGCCGGCTTCGGGCGGAGCCTTCAGGATCCACTTGCGGATGAGGGGCACGACCGTTTCGAGTTCGGCCATGTAGCGGTCGTAGGCGGGGCCGTCCTCGGCATGGTGGCGGACGATTTCGGCGCGGGTGAGGCCGCCGCGGCCCGACAGCAGGTAGTCGCCCTCCTCGCCGGGGAGGAAGTTGTCGGTCCTGCGGAGGACGACCTTCAGCCCGTGGCGGGCGAGGTCGAGGTCGCGGATGACCTTGGGGTTCAGGAGGCTTACCGTGTAGCTTGCCGCGCTGTTGCGGAAGCCGGGCAGGAATTCGTCGGTGACGGCCGCGCCGCCGACCTTGTCTTGCGCTTCGAGAAGAAGGACCTTGAGGCCCTTTTTCGCGAGATAGAAGCTGCAGACGAGGCCGTTGTGCCCGGCCCCGATGATGATCGCGTCGTAATTGGTCACGATGACGGCCCTATCCGGGTCAGCGCATCAGGACCAGTTCCTCGGCCATGGTCGGGTGAAGCGCGACGGTGGCGTCGAAGTCGGCCTTGGTCAGCCCGGCCTTGACCGCGATGGCGGCGGCCTGGAGCACCTCGGGCGCGTCGGGGCCGATCATGTGGACGCCGACCACCTTGTCCGATCCTTCGTCGACAACGATCTTGTAGAGCGCGCGCTCGTTGCGGCCGGCCAGCACATATTTCATCGGGCGGAAGTCCGAGGTGTAGGTACGGATGACGCCCAGCTTGTTCTTGGCCTGGCCCTCGGTGAGGCCGACCGAGCCGATCGGCGGATGCGAAAAGACCGCGCTCGGGATGCACTGGTAGTCGACGGTGCACGGCTTGTCGCCGAACTGGGTGTCGGCAAAGGCATGGCCCTCGCGGATGGCGACGGGGGTGAGCTGGATGCGGTCGGTGACGTCGCCGACGGCGAAGATCGACGGGACCGAGGAGCGATACTGGTCGTCTACCACCACCGCGCCGCGCTCGGTCAGCTTGACCCCCAGCTCCTCGAGCCCGAGGCCCTCGGTATTGGGCATGCGGCCGATCGCGAACAGCACCTCGTCGGCGTGGATGTCGTCGCAGCCCTTCATCCGGCACAGGATCGAGCCGTCGTCCTGGCGCTCGATCGCGTCGAAGCCGGCGTTGAAGCGGAAGTCGATGCCCTTGGCGAGGCTGGTCTTCACCAGGCGGTCGACGATCTGCTCGTCATAGCCGCGCAGGATGGTGTCGGAGCGATTGACGATGGTGACGTGCGCACCGAGCTGGTGGAACACGCCCGCGAATTCGTTGGCGATGTAGCCGCCGCCCGCAATCACCACGCGCTTCGGCATGCGTTCCAGATGAAACACCTCGTTGGAGGTGAGGGCATGCTCGATGCCCGGTACCTCGGGTAGCGCCGGGCGCGCGCCGGGAGCGAGCAGGATCTTGCCCGCGGTGACGGTGCGGCCATCGTCGAGGCGGAGCGCATTGGGCCCGGTCAGGACCGCGCGGCTTTTGAATACGGTGACATCGTGGTTGGCGAGGGTCTGGCCGTAAAGGCCTTCCAGCCGGCCGACCTCCGCCAGAACATTGTCGCGCAGCACCGGCCAGTCGAACCGGCGTTGCGGAATGTCCCACCCGAACATGGCTGCGTCGTCGAGGTCCTCGGCGAAATGGGCGCCGTAGACGAGCAGCTTCTTGGGCACGCAGCCACGGATGACGCAGGTGCCGCCGACACGATGTTCCTCGGCGACGGCGACGCGGGCGCCGTGCCCGGCAGCGATGCGCGCCGCGCGGACGCCGCCCGAGCCGGCACCGACGACGAACAGGTCGTAATCGTAGGTCGGGTCGGTCACAGGCCTGCCTTCTCGATCAAAGCGCGGGTCGAAGGGTCGAAGCCGGCGCGGGTGTCCGGATCGTCGATGGCGCGGGCCATGTCCTTGCCGAGCTCGACCCCGAACTGGTCGAAGGGGTTGATGCCAAGCAGCACGGCCTCGGCGAAGGTGCGGTGCTCGTAGAAGGCGATCAGCGCGCCCAGTGACGCCGGGTCGAGGTCCTCGAGGAGGATGGTGATGGAGGGCCGGTCGCCCGGATAGTGGCGATGCGGATCGTCCGACACGCGGCCGGTCATCAAAGCGGCCCCTTGCGCGAAGCAGTTGAGGAGAAGCTCGCGGTGGTGGGCGGGGTCCTGTTCATCGGCGGCTTCGGCGACGGCGACGAATTCGACCGGCACAAGGTGGGTGCCCTGGTGAAGCAGCTGGAACACCGCATGCTGCGCATCGGTGCCCGTGCCGCCCCACAGGATGGCGGAGGTCGGTCCGGCGGCGGGTGAACCGTCGAGGCGGACCGACTTGCCATTCGATTCCATCACCAGCTGCTGGAGATAGGACGGCAACAGGCGAAGCCGTTCATCATAGGCGAACACCGCGCGGGTCTCGGCCCCGCGGCCCTGGGTGTAGGTGAGGTCGGCAAGCGCGGCGAGCAGCGGCACGTTCTGGTCGGTGGGAGCTTCGACGACATGCTCGTCGATCATCGCGGCGCCATCCAGCATCGCCTCGAACGCTTCGGTGCCGAGGGCGAGCGCGGCGGGGAAACCGATCGCGGACCACAGCGAATAGCGGCCGCCGACACTTGGCGCGAAGGAGAGGACGCGGGTCTCGTCGATGCCGAATTCGATTGCTTTTTCGGGCGCGGCCGTGATGGCGATGAGGCGGCCGTAGGGATCCTCGACCCCGGCGCCTTCCAGCCAGGCGAGCGCCGCATCGGCGTTGCGCAGCGTTTCGGCGGTGGTGAAGGTCTTCGACGCAATGGCGACGAGCGTGGTCGCCGGATCGAGCCTGCCAAGCGCCTCGTCGACCGCTTGGCCGTCGATGTTGGAGAGGACCTCGACCCGGTAGCGGCGCTCGGTGCGACCAAGCGCGTCGACCAGCAACGCAGGGCCGAGCGCCGATCCGCCGATGCCGATGTGGAGGATGCCGGTGATGTCGCCAAAGGCGCCCGCCTCCACCGCATCGACCAGCGCCCGCAGCCGGTTGTGACGCTGGGCGGCAAGCGCGACGGCGTCGGGCGACCCGAAACCGCGTTCGGCGGGATGTTCGGCCGCGCGCCCCTCGGTCAGATTGACGACTTCACCGGCAAACAGGCGGGCAAGCGCGTCGTGATAGGGTTCCGGATCAAAGGCGGCGATCGCCTCGCGCGTCAGGTGCGTCTTGGCGAAATCGAACCGGATACCGCCAAGGTCGTGGGCGAAATCCTCCGCCCGCGCCGGATCGGCGGCGAACAGCTCCGCAAGAGTGGACTGGGGCTGGGCGCCGAGAAAGGCGAGCGAGGGCAAGGCTGAAGACATGGCCGGGACATAGCGAGGCGGCGCTCGAATTCCACCCTGCGATGCTTGACCGGCGGCCCCTGCCCGGCCCAAGGCTCGCCGCCAATGGCGCATTCCAGGGACAAGATGACGAACGGCGAGGGCGGCGGGCTGCTGCGCGGCCTGCTGATGATCCTGGTGTTCGCGTGGGTGTTGCGAAGCCTGATCGCCGCGCCCTTCAGCATCCCGTCGGGATCGATGCTGCCCGGCCTGTACATCGGGGACTATCTGCTCGTGAGCAAATGGCCCTACGGCTACAGCCGGGCGAGCTTCCTGTTCGGCTTTCCACCGATCAGCGGGAGACTGTTCGCGACCCTGCCCGAACGCGGCGACGTGGTGGTGTTCCGCGGGCCGCAGGGCAATGACGTAATCAAGCGGGTCATCGGCCTGCCCGGCGATACGGTCGGAACAAGCGGTGGCCGGGTGGTTCTGAATGGCAAGACGCTGCCGCAGCAGCCGGTCGGCGACCTTCCGGTGCGGATCAGCGCCAATACGCCATGCCGCGCAGTCGTCCCGAAGGAAGCGAACGGCCAGTGCCTGTATGCCGCCTATCGCGAAACCCTTCCCAATGGCCGCAAATATGTCGTCCTCGACCAGGTCGACAATCCGGTCGTTGACGACTTTGCAGCAGTGCGGGTGCCGGACGGCCACGTCTTCCTGATGGGGGATAATCGCGACGACAGCGCCGACAGCCGGATCGCGCCGGAAGCAGGCGGAATGGGGTTCATCCCCATCGAATCGCTGATCGGACGAGCGGCCTATACCTTCTGGTCGACCGACGGGAGCTCGTCCTGGCTGCTTCCGTGGACCTGGTTCAGCGCCGCGCGCTGGGACCGGATCGGAATGGCGCATTGATGGGCGACGTCGCTTCCTTTGTCTCCGAACGGCTCGGTTACCGGCCGAACGACCGCAAGCTGTTCGAGCGGGCGCTGACCCACGGAAGCGCCGGCAAGGACAGCTACGAGCGGCTGGAATTCCTCGGCGACCGGGTCCTCGGGCTGGTGATCGCCCGCTGGCTTTTCGAACGCTTCCCGGAGGAGCCCGAGGGCAAGATGAGCCGGCGGTACAATGCGCTGGTGGCCCGCGAGACCTGCGCCGAGGTCGGGCGCAACTGGGGCGTGCCCAAGCTGATGAAGCTGGGCAAGCAGGCGCGTGAGGATAATGCGCAGCTGTCCGACAATGTCGTGGGCGATGTGGTCGAAGCGCTGCTCGGCGCGCTGTTGCTCGATGGCGGGCTGGACGCGGCCGACCGATTGATCCGGCAGAGCTGGGCAGGCTTCATCAACGAACAGAAGAAGGCGCCGCAGCATCCCAAGTCGCTGCTGCAGGAAGTCGCGGCTGCGCGGGGGCTGCGGGCGCCGGTCTATGAACTGCTGGGGCAGTTCGGACGGCACCATGCGCCGACCTTCCGGGTGAAGGTGACCGTCGCCGGCGCAGGCGAGACCGAGGCCGAAGGCGCAAGCAAGCAGGAAGCGGAAACGGCGGCTGCGGCCGCGTTGCTGGAGAAGATCGGGTGACCCAGAAGTGCGGCCTGGTGGCGGTGATCGGCGCGCCCAACGCGGGCAAATCGACGCTGGTGAATGCGTTGGTGGGCCAGAAGGTCGCGATCGTCAGCCCCAAGGCGCAGACCACGCGGGCGCGGCTGATGGGAATCGCGATCGAAGGGTCGAGCCAGATCCTGCTGGTCGATACGCCGGGCATCTTCTCGCCCAAGCGGCGACTTGACCGCGCGATGGTGAAAGCGGCTTGGGAAGGTGCCGAGAGCGCCGACCGGCTGGTTCTGGTAATCGACGCCGCGGCGAGCATCGGGCAGCGGGCCGAGATGGTGCTGCAGGGTATCGAAGACCGGCCGGAGCCCAAGATCCTCGTGCTCAACAAGGTCGATATCGCCAACAAGGGCGACTTGCTCAAGCTCGCGACGGATCTCAGCGCCCGGCTTCGGCCCGAGGAGGTCTTCATGATCTCGGCGACCAGCGGCGATGGCGTTGCGGACGTGAAGCGGCACCTTGCCGCCGCCATGCCCGAGGGGCCGTGGCATTATCCGGAGGACCAGCTGAGCGACGCGACCGACCGCATGGTCGCCGCCGAGCTGACCCGCGAGCAGCTTTACCTGCAGCTGCACGCCGAGCTCCCCTATGCCAGCGCCGTCGAGACCGAGAAGTGGGAGGAGCGCAAGGATGGCTCCGCGGTGATCCACCAGCAGATCCTGATCGAGCGCGACAGCCAGAAGGCGATCGTGCTCGGCAAGGGCGGCTCCAAGCTGAAGTCGATCGGCGCGGCAGCGCGCGAGGCGATCGGCGAACACCTCGGGCGCAAGGTGCACCTGTTCCTCCACGTCAAGGTCAACCCGCGCTGGAGCGAAGACAAGGGCCTGTACGAGGACATCGGGCTCGACTGGTCGAACTAGGCGAGCAGTTCCTCGACCCAGGCGGGGACGATCTGAGAGGCCCGGCCGAGCCGGGTTTCGTGAAAGAAGATGCTGCCCTGGCTGGGCTCGAGGTTCAGCTCGACGCAGTGGGCGCCGACGTAGCGCGCGGTCTGCACCAGCCCGGCCGCCGGATAAACCGCACCCGAGGTCCCGATCGAGACGAACAGGTCACATGTTCGAACGGCGTCCTCAATGCGCTCCATCGCATAGGGCTCCTCACCGAACCACACGATATCGGGCCGAACCTGACCCGAGGTCGCGCAGACGGGGCAGCTTGCCCCCTCCCCCATTGCGCCAGACCACGAGAAACGACTGCCGCAGGCGAGGCACCATCCGCGCTTCAGCTCGCCGTGCATGTGGACAAGGTTTTTCGAACCGGCGCGGTCGTGGAGATCGTCGACATTCTGCGTAACTAACAGGAAGTCGCCGGGCCAAGCTTGTTCAAGCTCAGCCAGTGCCACGTGCGCGCGGTTTGGCTCGACCTTGCCGAGGTGAGCGCGGCGCGCGTCGTAAAAGGCGTGAACGAGCGAAGGATCGCGGCGAAAGGCCTCGGGGGTTGCCACGTCCTCGACGCGGTGCCCTTCCCACAAGCCGTCGGCGGCTCGAAAGGTGGGCACGCCGCTGTCGGCTGAGATGCCGGCTCCGGTCAGCACGAGGATGCTTCTGGCAACCATCTTCGATCCTGTTTGTTTACACTATTGTCAGCAGCACCTCGAGGACCGATAACAAGGCCATGTATCGCCACGCCATCGGGATCGACCCTTCTGATATCGACCACATGGGTCACGTGAACAACAGCGTCTACCTGAAGTGGGTTCAGGAGGCGGTTGTTCGCTATTGGGAGGGGGTCGCTCCGGCCGAGGCAGTGGCGCGGCATCTCTGGGTGGCGCTCAAGCACGAGATCGAATTTCGGCGCCCCACCTTCCTCAATGATGTCGTGGTTGCCGACGTGATCGCGGAGCGAGTGCAGGGTGCCAAGGCACTTTTTACCACGGTGATCCGCCGCGGCGAGGATGTTCTGGCCGAGGTCAAAAGCACCTGGTGCTGCCTCGATGCGGCGTCGCTGCGTCCGGCGAGGCTGGCGAAGGACGTGGTGAGCCGCTTCGTCGCGGGCTGAGCCGGTTGCCACTCGCGTGCCGCGACGCCAAGGTGCCGCCATGCGCCCGACCGACCAGCCGCTGCGACTGACCCTCATCGCTCCCGATGGACGAATGGGGCAGGCCATCGCTGCCGCAGTGGCGGTCGACAATCGCTTCAAGATCGACCAGGACCGCGGCGACGTCATCGTCGATTTTTCTGCACCCGATGCGCTTGCTTCCTCGCTCGAGACTGCGACGCGGGCATCGACACCGATCCTGATCGGAACCACCGGCCTCGACGATTTCGCGAGCCGGCGGATTACCGAAGCCAGCCGCTCGGTGGCCGTCCTGCGTGCTTCGAACACCTCGCTCGGCGTTGCCCTGCTCGAGGAGCTCGTGGAGCGCGCTGCCCGGGTCCTGGGCACGGAATGGGATATAGAGGTGCTTGAGATGCATCACCGCCTGAAGCGCGACGCTCCGTCCGGAACGGCCCTCAGTCTTGGGGAAGCCGCGGCACGCGGACGCGCCGAACCGTTACGTCGTGAAGAGTCGCGAAGCGGGCGGCGACTGGAGCGTCAGGAAGGCGCGATCGGCTTCGCTGCCCTGCGCGGCGGGACTGTGGTCGGCGACCACGACGTGATCTTCGCCGGGCCGGAGGAACGCGTGATCCTCAGCCACCGGGCTGAGAACCGGATGATCTTCGCTCGCGGCGCTCTTGCTGCGGCGCGTTTCCTCGCCGGCCAACCTCCCGGCCTGTACACCATGCGGGACGTGGTCGAGGCACTGTGAAAAAGGTACAGGCGGCCGAGCTCTATCTGCGCCTCGCAGAGCTCAACCCCGATCCCGAGGGTGAGCTGGAGTGGACCAGCCCCTACACGTTGCTGGTCGCGGTGGCACTGTCTGCACAGGCGACCGACGTCAGCGTCAACCTTGCGACCCGCAAGCTCTTCAAGGTCGCGGACACTCCCGAGAAGATGCTCGAACTCGGTGAAGAGGGCGTTCGCAAACACATCAAGACGATCGGCCTCTTCAACACCAAGGCCAAGAACCTGTTGCTGATGGCGTCGCAGATCCTCGAAAGGCACGGCGGCGAGGTACCGGCCGATCCCGACGCGCTCGAACAATTGGCCGGTGTTGGCCGAAAGACCGCGAATGTGGTCCTGAATATCGCGTTCGGCTTACCCACCATCGCGGTCGATACGCACGTCTTCAGGGTTGCCAACCGAACTGGGCTCGCGCCCGGGAAGACCCCGCTCGAGGTAGAAAGAAAGCTACAGAAGGTCACTCCGGCGGCTTACATGCATCATGCACACCACTGGTTGATCCTGCACGGGCGTTACATCTGCAAGGCGCGCGCTCCTGAATGCTGGCGCTGCGCGATCGTCGATCTCTGCCGGTTTCGGGACAAGAAGCTGATACCGCCTAAGTCCAGGTCGACTGGAAGCGCTGTCCAAGGCCAGTAAGCAACTCATATTGCGAGATGCCGGTCAGCGTCGAACACCGCTCTAGATCGAAGTCCAACTCGACCCACTCCCCCTCCTGAATCGCCGGAACCGACGAGGCGTCGAGTGTCACGAGGTCCATCGAAACGCGGCCGATGACGGGCAAAGTCTTGCCGTCAAAGCGAGCAGTACCGAGCGAAGAGAATGCGCGGCGATAGCCGTCCGCATAACCAATGTTGATGACGGCCACCTGCGTGTCGCGCTCGGCACGAAAGGTCGCGCTGTATCCGACACTGTCGCCGGCCGGAACGTGCCTGACCTGGATCACGCGTGCCCAGACGGAGGTGACTTGCTTTAGAAAGCCGCGAGCTTTCGTGCACGGGATGCCACCATAAAGGGCCAGACCTGGGCGCACGAGATCGAAGCTGTACTCACGACCACGGTAAATGCCTGCGCTGTTTGCCAGGCTGTAGCGGCGTGCCGGGACGGCCGCACGAATATCGCGGAAGAGAGCCAACTGCGCAGCGTTGAGCGGGTGATCCTCCTCGTCCGCACACGCCAGATGACTATGCAGCGTGTGGATCGAAAGGCCCTCAAGACATTCTAGTTCGGAGGGCACCAACCCAAGACGATTCATCCCGGTATCGACCATGACATCGCACGGCTCGCTGGACCACGAACTCGCCTTCCAGCGCGCAACTTGACCAGGCGTGACAAGGACCGGCCGCACACCAGGTCGCGGCTGGTCCCCAAAACCTAGTCCGTGAAGAACCGCAAGTGTTTCGGTTGGGAGGAAGTGGAGTTCGGCGGCTTCGCACCACGTCGATACGAAGAAGTCGCGGCAGCCCTCTTCGAGAAGCGCACGAGCAACCTCCTGAACGCCTAGACCATAGGCGTTTGCCTTGATGGCTGCACCCGTAGCGGTGTCAGCGCGGTTGCGTAGCGTACGAAAGTTGGCCGCAAGCGCACTCTTACGGTGCTGCAAAGCCAGAGGGAAAAGCATCCGTGCGCTCTAGCGTCAGGGATCTTTCCGGTCGAGATGCCCGGCGCCGAAAGAACTCGGCGCCGGGCCTGGGAGGTTAACCGCGGACTGGCGCGACCGGCGGCGGCGGAGGAGGAGGAGGTGGCACCGGACAGGCGTCGGTCGCCAGGATCACGCTTCCATCCGGGCAGGTCTGAGTTGCGGGCGGCGGAGGTGGCGGAGGAGGAGGTGCGGGCTCCACGACAATGGGAGCCGGGGGCGTCGGCTGCTTGCCGAGATTGAAGATCAGGCTCGCCAGAACCGAATTCGAGCGGAACTGCCCTTCGATTGTCTCCACGGCAGCGGCATTGGTCGCGTCACGAAGATCGAGCTGACTCCGGAAGTAGCGATACTTCAGACCCAGATCGATGTTATAGCTGAGCGGAACACGCATCCCTGCAATAAGCTGCCAAGCTACGGAGCTGTCACTACCGACGATGCCGCGACCCACCGCCACGTTGGGTCCGGTGATCGAGTTGTTCAAGGAAACCCTTGCAACGCCGATACCGCCGCCAGCGTAGACCTGCAGCCCCTCATCCCTGCCGAAATCGAGCAGGAGGTTGGCCATCGCCGTTTTTGCGAGCGTACGGCCGCGGACCGTGAGCGGACCGGTGTTATTGAACTGGATAGCCGGGGCAATGCCGACGCCAGTCGTCAGCGCGCGCTTCATTCCAAGCTCGGCTTCGGCGCGGAATACGCCCAGGTCATAACCTGCAACGAGATCCGCATCCCATCCGGTCTTATGATCGATGACGATGCCATTCGGCACCGACAGCGCTTGAAGTCGGTAATCGAGCTTCAGCTTGTCGGGCTTAAATGCACCTGCCTCGATCCCGATGTAGGGGAGACCATCGCGGGCGGAGGCGGCAGTTGGGATTATTGCCAGCGCGGCGGCGGCAAGCAGAAGTGACTTCGAAGACATAGGTCCCCCTTCACGAGAATTCGGACCCCCTAATAGGAAAGCAGGCGAGGTAGTTCCTATCTTTGTTTCACGCCCTTACCGAAATGTAAGCTGCTGTGACTTTCCAGCCTCACCCCGTTGCCGCGATCAACCCATGCGAACGGAGGGCGCCTAGGACGAGCGCCAACACTGATCGGGCTTGTACATCGACCATGGCCCCGCCACTGGCCCCGGCGATTGCCGGCTGCTGGCTGCCAACCACTTTCAGACCACCAATCTGGATCTCATTGGCATTGATGACTCCCAACGACCATTGACCCAAAGCAAAGCGCCAAGAGCGCCCAGTCGCCCGGTCGACCACGACAAAGCCTTCGAACGGATCCACGAACCGCCACCCACCCATGGTCCAGCACGCAAGACCGTTTGCATGTCCCGCCCAAGCGCCCGACGGCTCTGCACCGCAGAGATAACATAGCCCGAACTCGGGGCTCGTTGGCGGAGTGTCGGCCGGTGCATTCGCCGTGCATGCCTGCAGCAAGGAATCGATCAGATTAAGGGCCTCATTATGAGTTATCTCTTTCTGGGCCTGCCCTGCCGAAAGGAACGGCAGCTGCATTCGTGGAGATTTCGCCATCTATCTACCTCACGGGATGATATGGGTCCGAACGTTACCAATGAGCCCATTGTCAATTTGCCGAACCTCAAGAAGCCAGGGGCGCGCTCCGAGCAAAGCAAGTTCAGAATAACTGATGTGCGCGCTTGCGATCCCGGTCTCGAGATGGATCGTGCGGCCATTCTGGTCGGCCAGGGAGAGCACATAGGCCTCGACGCCTGATCCGATCATAGCGTCAGCGCCGTCCAGCCATGCGCGCTCATCGACACTGCGGCGCACCCAGGTGACTTCAAGCCCAACTGAATCTTCCACCACTTGAATATGGTCCGGAGCCCATGGCCGATGCGCCAGGCCAAGCACCGTCAAAGTTTCGGAAGCAGTCTGTCCATCAGGCCCATATACACAAACGGTGTAAGTCCCTCCGAAGCGTTCACGTGGCACGGTGAATATGCAGTACGAACTTGCGTTGATGATGTGCACTGCAGATCCCACCTGGTGCTGCGTGTCGCCTCCGCTGTCGTATAAGCCCCGGATCAGTCCAGACAGCCGATAGGCCGCGGCTCCAAGAGGCTTTGCCGTCGCAAACTGGATAAACTCTTGCCCAACTCGAATGAGATTCGCGCCCGCATACAGCGTCGCTTCGTCCACACTCAGCAGCTTGGGATCGTGCTCGAACACGACTTCGATAGCGTATCGCTCGTCAAGTAAGTCATGCGCGCCGCTCGGAAGGGACTGCTGCAAGATACCTTGCGGAGAGGGGCGGCTGGCGGACAGCACGTCCTGACTGACGCCATCGGCGGACACGTGAACCGTCAAAGCCTGGAACGGCTCGTGACCGCCACTTACAAGTACGGCTACATCGGAAGTGTCATCGCCAGAGGAAGTTGGAAGCTCTAGCAGCGAGACCGAGAGTGGTTTGCGACCAAGAACCATTCTGCCACCGATGCCACCCGCATCCCCAGGTAATGGCGAAAGGCCCTTCTTTTCCTTTCGGACCTGAAATTTGATCTCGCCAGGTCCGAGCATCAAAGCGCAAACCTTGAACGCGGTGAGCATGTCGCTCGCGCTCACCAACCCATCACCAAGCTTGATGTGGGCATACCTCAGAGGCAACCGAAGCCACGCCGTCGCCAGACCTGTATTCAGGCGTTCAAGCTGCTCGAAGGCAAGGGCCTTTGCCTGCCCTGCCGCAACTGCTGCGGGAAGTTCGATGCGCTGAAGGCGCTCTTGCCCTGGCAATCTGGCGCACTTCTCGCTCGCTGCAAAGTCGATGGCGGGATCGAAGTACCGAATTGAGACCTTGCTCGGACTTTCGGACACCTGCCCTGCATCGCTCGCAAGATCGGAACTGCCTGGCAGAAGTGTCCACAGTTCATCCTCGATGACATGGAGAGTGGGTACTGATCCGATTGCCCAGCCTTCGGCGCTGTAAGCAAAATTCGGTGCAAGCGCCTCATACAATGGTGCCAGCGCACCAGCCATGTCGTCCCCCGAAAGGGCGTAGCCTTTCAGTTGATGGGAAGAGGTTGGCTCGTGAGCTGAAAGGCCTAGACCATCGCTGATCACTTCCTCACCCAATACCATGGCGGGTCCGGAAGCGACTTCAACAGTGATCATGGGGAGCCTGTTGCCAAAACTCGAGAAGTCGAAGTTCTCAAAGACCAGATAGGCTATCCCGCGGAATGCGGGGGCAAGTTCATTACCAAGTGCAGAAGCGACAAGAGGGTCGCACATTTGATCTTCATCACCGCTATGCAGTCGCAATTCGAACGGCATTTCTTGGCGGCCTAGATGATCGCGGATCAGTCGCCCATCCGCCCAAATCCTGCCGATCTCTTCCACTCGCCCGGAACTCAATCCCATTGCAAAGCTGGCACTTAAGCCCTGCGAATTGCCCGACTTGCTGACCGTCGCCGAAGGGACCGGGACCGAGCACCATAAGATTATTCCGGCAACGCGCATGCTTCCGACGATCGCTGGAATTTCGTCGCCATACTGCGATGACGTAATGCGCAGATCCCGGATTTTCTGGGGCGATGACCTCGCAAATCCCTTGTCGATCTGACTGCCCACGAAAGCGCCGATCGCGCCACCCACTGAACCGCCGAGAGCAGTACCGGCTGAGCTCAATAAGAGAGAAGCCATTAGGTTCGATCCGTCTTATAGCTGAAATGTCGGCAAAAAGGCCCGAGGCGCTCCGGCATCCGCCTGCGCACGACTCTGCCTAGGGCTGCGTCCGCATGGATGAAATGACCTCTGCTCACGACCCCGAAGTGAAATGAGCGAGGAAGTCGGAAGACAATGAGATCATTGTCTGCGGGCAAACGGGAATCGACGTACGTGAACCAAGGTGAGAGTTCACTCATCACGAGTCCCCAATCGCCATCGGTGATGTTGTACCGTGGCTCGCTGGCGCCGCTCAGGTCGAAGGCCGCGATGACGACCCCGAGACAATCTAGCCCGAGGATTTCATCTCTGCCCTGTTCACGGAACGGTCTCCCGATCAGCGCGGAGGCCCGCTGCTGCGGTTCAATCACCCGGAAAACGGAGGAGGATCTGTGAACCGGGAAGGTCGGGTTCGCCGCGAAAATTGACGACATTCGCGAAGCGTTCCGAGCAGGTCGCGCGGCGGCCATCGCATCCTTCGGTCAGGACTACACAATCGCCAACGCCGATCTCGCTGCCCTCGGAAGTTTGCAGAACGAGATGCGCTCCATCTGCTGCGATAATGCGCTGCTCCAGGCCGCAATTGGCTCCGCTCAACCACCGGAGGCGCCCCATGACGAATGGTTCGATGTCGATCGTATCGATGGAAATGCCACGGTCATCGATGGCGGTGACAGTCGCCCGGCGCCGACGTGAACGCATGTCTATTCGGCACTTATTGTCGCCCAGTAGGGCCCGACACTCCGGGCTTGTTTGAACGCAAGGCTGATTGGCAGAGGAGGCTGGACCGACATCGATCGTCATCGTCATTCTTCCGGCATCCAATCGGACCGAGCCCAGTCTGCCTTCGCAGAGAAAGTTTCCTTCGGAATTCTGGCTCCAATCTGCGGAAAGCAGTTGAAGGCTGGCACCGTTCCAGCGCCCATTGAACAGGTCCGCCACCGGCATTGCTGGACCCGTCGCTGAACCTTCAATCTGCAGCTTGCTGCCGATCAATCTTTCGCTGAGGACTAAGGTGGTTGGACGAAGATCGACGTCCGGCTCGAACGTCATCGTGCCAACTGCAAGGGGTTGGTCGTTGCTCGTGGCAGCGAAGCCAACGCCGTCTGGACGCTGCAAGACGAAATGATATGCGCCAGTCGTCAGCTCTGTATGTCCCCTGCTCATCGTTCGCGCACTTCGATAAGCGGCACGCTGGTCAGCTCACCGGCCAGATGAGTGCCCCGGCTGATGCGAAGCTTCGGCTCCTCGAAGCGAACCGGAACATCGAACATGAAGCCTGCACAGACGGCCACGCCCAACGCAGGCGGTTCGCTGAGTTCGATGACGCCCCCCTCTGCTAGCAACCAATCGTCGGTGGCAATTCCGTCCAGCGAGACAATGATCGACTGCCGATCTGGCCGTGTAATGCGGCGCACTTCACCATCACCATACGCCTTGATGATCTCGAAACGCTGCCTGACACCATTTCCGGTACCAAGCTGCACGTCGCGAGAGGTTGGCGGAGCAGTCATGCCATTCGAACTGAAATCCGTGGGGTCTCGGAAGCGAAATGAGACTGCGTTCCCTCGCGTCGACCTGAAGAACTTCAACAAGTCTTCAATGTCCTCGAGACTGCGAAGGCCTGGCCCGACATCGAAGCGAAGGCGCGCCTGTTGCCAGTCTGCATTTCGATACTCAAAGCCACTAGGCGATGTGGAAATTGTTGTCGAAAAGCACGGCTCTACCGAAGCATGCTTACCCAGCTGGAGAGGAAAGCTTAAGTCCTGGAAACCTTCCACTTCAGCGTCTCCTTGAAAGATGGTGAGGCCGTCGCGCAGAACCTGGGGGAGTGCCCACAGAAACACCTCCGCGAAGCCAGCCTTCTCGGCGGCATTTGCAGCGGCGATGATCTGCTTCCAGTCGCGAATAAGGTCGGGGGCGCTGACAAATCCGGCCAGATAGTGACAATCGACAAGACTATAACCGAGACGCTGCCTCGCCTCTTCCAATGCTCCAAATCGCCCGGAAGTCAGCCCTTTCGTGACCCACTCATAATCTTCGAGCTGAAGCACATCGAAGGCCGGCGCACGCCATCCGATAGGAAGATTGGCTCGCACCAATTCGGGCGCATCAGTGCGCAATATCGAAGGCAGGTAGGCAAGAATGTGAGACTGCAAATCAGCGAACCGCGCCCTGACGGAATCCACGATTGCGCTTGTCGCATCGCTCAGCATGGCGCCGGCTAGGTCCAGGACCTGCGATTGCTCGGCACTGACGTTTCGCACGTCTCGGATCGGTATGTGCCCTGCAGGTAGCCTTGACGCACTCATTTGATCGTAAAGGCAAATCGCATGATCGGCTGTCACCCACCACCAGGGTTCGCCCATCTGCAACTTGGGCGACATTCCGGCCTGCATGCCGATTGCGACGAAATCGCCGGCGACGCGACCAAGATAAGTTACAGCTTCCGCTACAGCAGGAGACAGCAGGCTCGACGGAGGTACCCAACCCGTTCTTGCTGGCTTCTCATCCCAAGCACGCTGTTTCCAGTCATCGGGACAAAGCTCCTCGAGAAGCTCCATCGATAGCGACCAGATGACATCGTAGCCGCGAAACTTGGCAAAAGATGCAAAACTCTCGTGCCATCGGCGGGCAGGAAGGCTGAGTGTCTTTCCGGGATCGACCTTCCCACTCGCATCGAGTGCGGGGAAATGACTCATCCCGACATAGTGATCGATGAGCTTGCGGTAACCAAGCCGTTCGAGGCTATCGACTACTCGTTCGGGGGTAAGGTGATAACAATCGTCGTAAGCAGTGCAGATTCTGAATTGATGTTCTGGAACGATCGCGTCGTTTATCGGAATGACGCTGCCGGAACCGACACATGCAATGTCACTTACTTCGACTTCGGCCTCGACAATTTGGCCAAAGCGTTCGGAACTGCCTTCAACAAACCCGGGCGGAACCAGGCTGACGAACATTCGGTCGATGTCTCGAACATCAACCCGCTCGCCGCCCGTAGAGATATCGAAACCCGCTTTGAGGTCATCGAACGGTAATTCGATAACGGCGTCGCTTCCGCTTCCGCTCGCATAATTCCAAAGACGCACATACCAGCTTCGCGCAGCGCCGCTGCCATCACGACCCTCGATCGTTAGCGTCGGACCATTCACCGCTTCGAGCGATGCAAGTCCATTCGATTTCCAACGAAACCGCAGGGTGCAGCGCGAGTAATCCCGCACCTCGTATCTGCGGTGGCCCACGTGAACGGCATTGTCGGCCGTTGTGTAAATCAGCCCGACAAGATCACCTCTGCGCCCGAACGTAGCCGTCGCAGTCAGTCTGGCCTCATCAGCATGGCTGACGACGCAAGCCATGCTTCCGCGTGGAAAATCCACCGTCCAGTGGGACGGTTCGAACCGTTTGATGAAGTCACGGCGAAGTCGCGCGTCTTCGCGCGTCAACCAGTAACGCATGGCGGTTTCCTCGAACGGGTAAAGGTTCAGACGAGGCTGATGGGACCAGCGCTGAGGAGCTTGGCAGCGAAAGTCGCTTCCTCGCTGACGGCGCTATCCGAGCTCAATTCTGTCGCGATGAACGGTCCGAGAATTACTGTCTCATTTTCAAGCGTCAGCTCCGCTTCGAAGGCAGCGCCAGTGAACGCATTTCGCCGAAGAATCACTTCGCCTGGGGAAGCAAGGCAGAGGCCATTGAGGCTGACCTCAAGCTTCCTCATTCCTGCTCCTGCGATAAGTCGTCGCCAAGCCCCGTCGCCGGCATTCGTGACATCGACGCCTTCCTGGGAGAGCGACCAGCCGCTGACGCGCACGCCTTCGACGAGATGGAACGGGTCTGGTTCGGAAGTCCTGATCCGGAGAAAGCCTTGGCTCCCGCTCGACGAAGACGTCATTCCTCTTCGCCCCGATTGCTCAAAAGGCGAGCGCGATATTGCAGCATGCAACTGGACGGTCCCGCCGGATCTCGCGTCCTGCGCTTTCCCATGATTACCATGGTACTCATCTTCCAATCGACCTCAGTTTTGACGCCTTGAACAGCGCTCTCCAGCCGATCTTCAAGTTCAAGCAGCCTGGACGGCTGATCGTCCCAGAGGACGATCTGCAGTTCGATTTCTCTTCCCCGTCTACCCTTGCAGCTCCAATCCCTTTCGTCGCTGCAAGTGATCACGGCAAAAGGAAATTCGGCCCGTGCCGGCACATCGTGATAGACGCCTGCAAACTGCTGCGAACCATCGAAGGCCGCAACCACTGCGCTTTGCAGTTCCAAGGTCGCGCCCATTACCGTTGCTCCTCGCAGCGAAGAATCAAACGATCCGGTTGCACGGGATCGTCGACGACCTGCCGGATAAGCAGGTTTCGGCCGCGCCACCTGACCTGATGGCCCACCGAGAAATCAGGCAACTTGCGGACAGCGAGCCGATATCGAGGCATGGCACTGAGGCTCATGGCTTCACTCTCGGTGCCGAAACCTTCGAGAACGATGGCAGCCCGGCAGCTCAGTAGAAATTCACGCTCCTGGCTCGCCGTGCCGCTCGGCAATCTTTCCTGCGAATGCGCCCAAAGCTCAATTCGTTGATTGAGGCTGCCCGCAAATTCGGTCACCGGCATAAGCCGGTTTTCCGGTAGGGACGCCACAGTGCAGTCACGGCCTTCGGCAACTCTCCGACCAAACTGTCTCGGTTGGCAAATAGATAAGCTGCCAGTCGAAGAATGCCTTGGCGGATCGGCTCCGGAATCTCGTTGCCGGTCAAGCCCATTCCGGCCGATCCAGATACGACGAACGTATCGCCCGCAGGGAGCCCAGCGATATGCCCACGCCCATCAAAGTCGATGTCACTTCGATATGCAGATGCAGCCAGCGGATCGGCATCACCTTTACGCCTTACCGAATTGATTGAGCGCACCGGTTGCAGTGGCAACATCGTCCAGCTTTCACCGGACCGCAGATCCAGTTCGAAGTCCCGTGCGACCAGGGCCTGGTTGAGGAAGGTCTCACACCATTCGCTGGCGGTCCGAAGCAGGCCCGCGAGCAGAGCTTCCTCTTCACCGGTCTCGACGCGTGCATAAGCCTGCACTTCAGACAGGCTGACGCAAAGGGTGGCTTGGTCTTGCCGTACCATCACCGCACCTCCACGCGCACGAGAATTGAGCGACTGTCTTGCCGCCCTTGGCTGGTCGCGACCTGATTGAGGAGACGGTAGACTTTGCCTGGTCGCCCACCGCTCACGTTGACGGTGCTGCTCAGACTGTCGAATTTGCTGCCGTCAATCGTAACGCCGCCGCTCTCGACCGGCACGACGCTCCAGAGCGATTCCGTAAGGACATCACCGGTAAGGTAACGCAGGCCCCAATCGACGCTGTAATCAAGCGCGCTTCCCGGGTCCTTCAAAACAAGAGCCATGGTGCCTCCTCAGCGGGGTTCAGGAATGATGATTTGGTCGAGCAACGGCGTGACCGTTCGCTTTGGGGGCGTCTTTGAGTTTGTCGGCGCAATCGCATCCGCCAGGGACTGTTGCGCAATCGCAAAGGCTCCGATGCTCACATCATGCCCTTTCGCTCAAATAGGATATTCGCCGGCCACAGAAGCCAGGCGAGACAAGTCAGTTGATGAGGCCGTGCGACCGGCAGTCGCTCTCGAGCGCTACCAAACGGCCTTCCAGGGCAGAGATACGGTTCAGAGCCGACTGCAGCTCGCTCTGCGCATAGGAAGCAGAGGCGGCGCCAGCAGCGGCAGCCGCGAAAGCGCCGCGGTTTGCGCTGCCAGTTGCTGCGGTCCAGCCTGTGCGACGCGGCCCGATGATCGGCGTTCCGCCGATCCGCAAGACCTTGTTTGCGGGTAGGTCCTGACCGGTTGAATCCCATGCGTAGGAATCGCTGCCGATGAGGATCTGGAACTTCTCCGCGGCACTGGGCACTTCAAGTAGCGCGCCGCTGCCGTAATGCCCGAAGCTGAGCTTTCGGATGCCTGCGGTGTAGAATTCGTGGATCGACCCGCCCGAGGATGCTCTGAAGCGATTGAAGGTAATGCCACCCTGTGCGTTGGTGTCGACGTCGGATCCGAACTGGTTGTCCATTCCCCTGACGTTGAGATTCCCACCTAGGGTCGTGGCCAGATTACCGCTCGTCTCGATCGTTCCGCCTACAATCTTCAGTGCGCCGCCGGTCGCCGACAGGTTTGCGGCTGATCCACGATTGGACATGGGGAGGATGCCTCCCACCACGATGCTCGGCTGACGTACCTGCGACGGACCCTGGTCCCCTTCAGCATAGCATCCGAGGAACGCATTGAACGAATTGGGATCGTCCGTGCAGTAACCACCGCCGCTCCGGAAGGTTACTCCGTTCGCCCAGGCGACAATCCCGTTGTACGTCCCGCCTGGCTCGACATAGCCCCACCCCTGATTGTCGGCGGTCGTTCCACTCGGCGCGTTGGCCGAGCACCAGGCGTCCTGCCCAAGCTTCACGAAATAGCGCTGCCCGTTGTGCGTGCAGCCGGTCGGTATTGATCCAAGTGCACCATCCCAGCCGTTCGCTGCGGAGTGGCAGGCGGTGTATGTGTTCCCAAGAAAGCTGCTGTCGAATACGCCCCATCGCCGGTTTGCGGACGCATCGAGGGCATCGACCAGGCACGCATTTGCATCAGCGCTGTCGAAGTAGAGCCCGTTGCGATTGCCCGTCACACGGAGGCTTCGAATGCGGCAAAGGTTGGCGTTCCCTTCGAGGGCTCCGCCTGACCCTGCAGCTGCAACGTGAAGGCCATCACCTTGAAAATTGCCGATCGCGACCTGTTCGACCGTCGCAGATCCGCGAAGGTGAATGCCGTGGCATTCGGCTTCGACCCCTGCATAGCCGCCCTCGAGCCCGAGGTTTCGCATGACGGAACCGCCAGCGGAGAAACCTGGAGTGCGCGTCCCGGCCGCCCCCGCCGTATTGAAGCTTTGCACCCGGATGCCGGTCTGCCCCGCCGGAAACACAAGGGACGTCCCCTGCGCAACGGCCGCCCCCACTCCCTGGCCCTCGATGACAAAAACGCCGCCGGTGAGATCGATGGTCTCGGCAAACTCGTATCGCCCGCGCCCAAATCTGATGGGCTCAAGCGATCGGTAGTAGTCGTTGACGACGATTGCGCGCGCCTGCAGGACGGCAACCATTGCCTTCCACGCCGTCGTATTCGATGCGCCGCGACCAGCACCCGGCAATATGCCGAACCAGTCGACCTGCACCGGTCCATGGAAGCGGCGCACCCACGCACCCGTGCTTCCCGTATTGGGGGCGATGAAGATGCCTTCGCCGGTATCGGCCTGATGCAATGAAGCCGCGACTGAGGGATCCCAAACGAAATTGCCCTCACGTCGCGCTTCGGCGAGATAACGCGCAGCACCGGCGTCGTCAGTGGTCGCCGACTTGAGCTCGCCGCGGGTCATTACGGCGCCAAGGCGACCGCCCGCCCTGCAGCTCTCCTGCACGCTGGAATACCACTCGGAAGAAGCAACCAGAGCAACCGTCTTCGACCCGTTGCTGAAGTATGTCGGCGATCCCTGCAACGGCTGCCGGCTGATCGAACCGTTCGGCAACAACGTCCCGCGGCCGACTTCGCGCTCCTGCGGCTTGTCGATGCCCTGTACCGAATAATAGAAATTGTCTCCGACCGAGAGCGAGTCAGCGAAGCTTGCGAAGCCGGGGACAGCCGGTCCGCAAACAAGCGGCCCGGTGCCCTGCGTCGACGTGGTGACACGAACCATGTCCACGAACTTGGAAGTGAAGAGTTGCGGCATGCGCGTTCGGTCTTTCTGCTAGATCCCGGTCGGAGACGAAGTGCTGCTCAGGCGAACTTGAGCAGCTTGATGGCCTCGGAATTCACAACCTGCCCACCGACACGCTTGGTCGCGTAGAAGTAGACATAGGGCTTCTTCGAATACGGATCGCGAAGGATGCTGGTCTCGGCTCGCTCGGTGATGATGTAGCCGGCCTTGAAATTGCCGAAGGCGATCGACAGGCTTCCGGCAGCAATGTCGGGCATGTCCTCGGCTTCGATCACCGGATAACCGAGCAGGGTAGACGGCTGGCCCGCGACCATACCACTCTGCCAGATGAAGGCGCCATCGCTGGTCTTCATCTTTCGCACTGTCGCTGCGGTAGACGAATTCATCACGAACACTGCGCCCTGGCGGTAGGGCTGGCGAAGCGACTGGACGAGATCGACCAGCTTGTCCTGCGGATTGGCGGCCGGGAAAGCCGCGGACACCCCTGTGCCGATCGTCTGAAGCGTCCCGATCGGCCGCACGCCGTCTGCCGTGATTGCATTCGGCGACGAAAGAAAACCGAGCGGCTGGTTGACGCCAGTGCCCTTAATAAAGGCCGAACCCTCGGCCCGCGCGAATTCGGTCGCGACCTCATTGGCAAGCCAACTTTCGACGTCGAACATCGCGTCATCCAGCATGTGCTGCGAGGCCGCAGGATTTGCGTAGAGCTCGCCCGACGCCGGAACGATCTCGGTGAAGGTCGGCGTCGCGGTTTCGGGACGCAGCGCCTCGAAACCGACCCAGCCGGACGGAGTGCCGCCGGTGGACAGCAGCTTGCGGTAATTGGAGCTGCCGATCTTCACGACATTCGCAATTCGACGGATCGGCGAAATTGCGACCAGGGTGCGGTCGATGGCTTCGTCGATCTCCCGCGGAATGGCATGTCCCCCTGCAGCGGTTGTCGCGTTGTCGAAGGACTTGCCTTCAAGCGTGCTTTCGCCGGTGCGCAGGAATTCGCCGAAGCCTTCCTGGGCAGCGCTCTTTTGCTCTGCGGCAAGGTGCGGACGGCCCGCCTCGACAAGATTGCTGCGAAGCTTTGCCTTCAGATCATCGATCTCGGCGCGAAGCTCGCTTACGCCATTATCCCGCTGCAGGGCCGCGAACGACTCTTCCAACGCGTCAGCCTTGATTTCCATTCAGTCTCTCCAGTGTGGATTCTTGGGTTCGCGCCGGCGGCGCGGCTACGAAGCAATCTTGTGGACGCAGGCCCGCGGCTGCATCGGACGACGCACGAGGCTGACCTCGAGCAATTCGAGGTCGCGGATCTCGCGCGCCGCTGTTCCGTGATCGGAAACTGTCACTCGGTATCCGAAACTCAGTCCGGACAAGCGGCCCTGCTCCAGCTCGCGAGCAAGCTGGCGTCCGAACGCGTCGTCATTCAGCGACGCAATGACCTGAAGACCTCGCGCGTCTTCAGCCAGATGCTCGATATTGCCGATCTGGTGACCCGGCTGGTGTTGCCACAGCAGGGGTACCTTGCCCTGGCGCGCCAGGGTTCGCGCAAAGGCGCCTGGCCGCACGATATCGCCTCCGCGATCGAGATGATCGAAGACCGAGGCATAGCCCGCGAAGCGCAGCCCCTTGCGAGCCCGCTCGATTTGCATGGGTCAGTTCCTCAGAAGGGCACGGAGGTTCGATTGGTAGGCGATCGACACCATCAGAGCGGCGAGCATGACCCGGACCACCCAGCGTGCGACCGTTTGCCAGGCTGACTTCTTCACATCACGCCAAGTCCCGAGCAGCTCGCGCAGCTCGTCCATGTCGCGCCGCGCCCGTTCGTCTTCCAGGCCAAGCGAGGTGAGTGCGCGGCGGGCGCCGGCATTGCTGGCTTCCTCCACCATGGCCTGAAGCATCATGTAATTGACTGGCTGTCCCTCGGCGGACGCAATCAACTGGGCCAGCAGTGCATCCGCGCTTGGTCGGCTCAAGACTGCGTACTGCGAAGTTCAAAACCAAGCATGTCGCGCTTCTCATCGGCGCTGATGAAGTCAGCGTTTGCGACCATCTGCCACAACCGCTCGCGGTCCTCCGCAAGCTCGCTGATCGCATCGGTGTCGACCGCCAGCCGCACCGGGCCGATCCAGTCGCGCAGTACCGACCCGACTTCGCCGACGATATTCTCCGCGAGTGGCAGCACCGTCTGCCGATAGAGTGCTCGGCCCGCTTCGCGCATGTTGCTGTAGGAGGTGTCTCCGGGCAGTCCGAGCAGGACGGGCGGCACTCCGAAGGCGAGGGCGATATCGCGCGCGGCCGCTTCCTTCACTGCGACAAAGTCCATGTCGGTCGGACTTAATCCGAGCGACTGCCACCGCAGTCCCCCCTCGAGCAGCATCGGCCGGCCGGCATTGCCGCTACCGCTGAATTGCCGCTCGATCTCCTCACGCAATCGCTCGAACTGGCTTGCACTCAGCGGGGCGCCGTCCGGTGGATCGTAGGTAAGCGCTCCAGACGGCCGGGCAGCGTTATCGAGCAAGGCCTTGTTCCACTGGCTCGCCCGATTGTGGATTGCCGCCGCCGCACTCGCGGCCTCGAGGCAGCCCAGCCCCTGCTGGTCGTTGGCCGGATTAAGCGACTTGATATGGATCAGTTGCACGCGCTCCAAAGCGTCGTGCCGGTTGATCCGTACCGCTCGGCGCCCTGCCTTATAGGTGTAAGCGGTCGGCCACCCGCGTTCATCAGCCTCGATTGACACCCGTTCGGGCTGAAGCAGGAAAAACTCTGCCGGTGCACCCAGTGCTTCCACGACCTGGAGGTAGGCATTGCCGTTCAACAGCAGCGAGGCAGCAATCTGCTCGAGCAGGCTGGCACGACCGATCAGTTTGGCAGCCTCTTCGCTGCCTTCGACGGCATAGACTTTCAGCGCGCCGAGCGCACCCGCGACCATGCGCACGGCCCGCTGCCCCACTGGATTGGAGAGAAAGACCTCCTTCAGTTGCGCCTGGTAGCCGCTCGGAAACAGGCTTCGTTCGCTGCGTCCCGCATAGGATAGGAACATCGGCGGAAGGTCCGCCGACTTACGTCCGAACCACCGCATCAATGAACCTTTCGCTGTTCGGGGTGATCCTTTCCGAATCATCCCAGTGTTCACACTTGTGCCACAACAGCGTGACGATGTCAACCGTTTTGTGCCTGTTTGGTTATGTCTGACCGTCAGCTCTGCACGTAACTTGCATCTCCCGCTCACCTGTGTCAGAGGCCCCCGTCCGTCCGCAGCTTCGGTTGCGCGTCCGGACATCAGAATACCGACGACAGCCGGAGGGGCGTTCGCATGGGGCGAGCGCCAGCGATCGGCCAACATGAGAGATTTGCATGCCGCTCTACGAGCATGTCTTTCTCGCAAGGCAGGACCTGGCTCAAGCCCAGGTCGACGCCCTTGCTGAGACGGCAACCAACATCATCACCGAAAACGGTGGAAGCATCGTCAAGGCCGAGACCTGGGGTCTTCGTGGCCTTGCCTACCGGATCGCCAAGAACCGCAAGGCGCATTACGTGATGCTCGACATCGACGCCCCGGCTGCGGCCGTCGCCGAGCTCGAGCGTCAGACGGGCATCAACGAGGACGTGATCCGCTTCATGACCATCCGTGTCGATGCGCATGAAAATGGTCCGTCGGCCATGATGCGCCGCCAGGAGCGTGATCGCAGCGACCGTGGTGATCGCGGCGACCGTGGTGATCGCGGCGATCGTGGTGATCGTGGTCCCCGCGGCGACCGCCCAGAGCGCGGCATGCGCGACGAGATGGGAGCGTAATCGATGGCCCGTGCATTCTTCCGCCGCCGCAAGTCGTGCCCGTTCTCGGGTAAGGACGCCCCCCGGATCGACTATAAGGACGTCCGGCTGCTCCAGGGCTTCGTGTCCGAGCGTGGCAAGATCGTCCCCAGCCGCATCACCGCGGTCAGCACCAAGAAGCAGCGCGAGCTGGCCAAGGCGATCAAGCGCGCCCGCCACATCGGTCTGCTTCCCTACGTGGTCAAGTAAGGAGCGCTACTCATGGATGTCATCCTGCTTGAGCGCGTCGAGAAGCTCGGCGCCATTGGCGACGTCGTCACCGTCAAGAACGGTTTCGCTCGCAACTACCTTCTTCCCCGCAAGAAGGCGCTTCGTGCGAACGAAGCCAACCGCAAGCTGTTCGAGGCCAATCGCGCCAAGATTGAATCCGACAATGCCGAGCGTCGCTCGGCTGCGCAGGACTCGGCCAAGGGCGTCGACGGCAAGACCGTTCAGCTGATCCGTCAGGCGTCGAACACCGGCCAGCTTTATGGTTCGGTCAGCGCCCGCGACATCGTCGACGCCCTTGAGGCGGACGGTGCCAAGGTCGCGAAGAGCCAGGTCGTGCTCGATCGCCCGATCAAGTCGATCGGCATGCACGAAGTGCGCGTCGTCCTCCACGCCGAGGTCGCGGTCACCGTCAAGGTGAACGTCGCCCGTTCGCCTGAAGAAGCCGAACTGCAGTCGCAGGGCGTCGACGTCATGGCCCAGATGTTCGAGCGTGATAACGCTGGCTTCACTGAGGATTACGATCCGAACGCGGAGCCCGGCACGATTGCAGAATCGACCGAAGAGGAAGTCGCTCAGCCCGACGCGGCCTGACGCTTCACTTCTTGACTGTGGAATCAGGGCCGTCCGGTATCTCCGGGCGGCCCTTTCCTTTTGGCGCACAGCCCTCCGTCCATCGCATCGCCCCGGAACGGCGACCTCTCCTCATGCTTTCTGAACGCAAGAGCGTGGGTAGTTGGAGGAGAGAGTTCATGAACGCCGACGAACGCACGCCCGGTCAGCAGGGCATTGGCGAGCAGCGCTCGCAGCATAACCAAGCAAATGAGCATGCTGACCGGCAGCAACAGCAGCAGCAGACCCCGCAGGACGGGGGCATGTCCACCGGTCAGGCTTCCTATGGGAATAGTGGCGAAACCGGCACCGACACACTGAGCCAGGATAGCAGCAGCCTCGGCCAGGAGAGCGATCTTGGACAAACCAACCAGTCCGCGGATAACCGACAGGACGGCGATCGCAGCCTTTTCCGCGGTAGCGATAAGGATATGGGCAGCACTGGCGAAACGGATCGGCAAGACACGACTGGTCAGGATTTTGCCGATCAGGGCCAAGGCGCGCTGAACGAAGATTTGATGGGATCTGATGAGGACACCGCCCGCAATACCGACATCGAGACCGAGCGCTCGCAGGGGCGTGAAAGCGACATCGAAGGCAGCAGTCTTTAATGATGCTTCGGGGAGGAAAGCATCTGCTCTCCTCCCCGCCGTCTCCTTGTAGGCCATGGGACCTAAATCTCACCTGATCCGGTAAAATTCAGCAACTCTGTCGAGCGCCATGCTGAGCACCAGCTTGCCCGCCCGCGCCGGCCAGCCAAGGGCAGTCTCCGCGTCGCGCACGCCCTCGCCAGCGCAGACGATTCGCCACAGAATATCCGACATTCCAGTCCCGGTCGCGGCCAGCGCCTCGTCGAAACGCGCTCGGGCACCGGCTTGCTGTTCGGTTCGCCCCAGTGAAGGCGCCCTCGCCTGACCACGCGCCAGCCCGGGCGCCGGATCCCAGCGCATAGTGACGCACGGAGAGAGATTGGCGCGCTCCCAATCAAGACGCAGTTGCTCACCGGCGTCGAACTGCCGCCGATTGAGATGACCATGCCGATGAAGCCATCCAAGCGGCGACTCCACCTCGTTGACCGTCACTGACCTGCGAACCTTGCGGGTGACCTTCCCCCCGTCTTCGACCCGCTTCTCGACCAACTTGCGCTTGCTCACCCGCCCTCTCCTTCCAGCCTTCCGAGTCGATAGACACTTGCCAGAACGGGAAGGATGTAGGACAGGATAAAAACCTGATGGGTTAGGGGGCGCTATTAATGATCACACGTATCCGGGAAGTCCGCAAAGCGAAGCGCATGACGCTCGACGACGTCGCCCGCGCCTGTACGCCACCGACGACGCCCCAGACGATCGGACGCCTGGAAACCGGAATGCGAACCGTCTCAATCGGCTGGCTCAACCGCATTGCGGCGGCGCTTGGTGTCGCGCCGACCGATCTCGTCGATCATCCGGCAGCTGAAAAGCTCGATGTGATCGCCATGTTGAGCGGCGAAATCGCGACGGCTCCGCGACGTGCCCAGGTCGTCTTGCCGCCACGACCCGAACCGACACAGGTCGCCATTCTCGTGACTGCCAGCATGGCCGACTACCGTTCGGGTGATGAACTGTGGTGCGATCGCCTTGAACCCGAACAGTTCGGCCGCGCTCTCAATCGCGACGTCCTCGTGCCGCGCCCGGCCGGCCGTTTCCAGTTCGGCCGCCTGCTCGCCCGCGAGGAAGGCAAGCTGCACCTCCTTCCGCTCGGAAGCGGCGCGCGGCAGGTCGTGGTAAGCGAACCAGCCTTCCTCGTCGTCCCCACCCGCCTTGTGCGAAAGCTCGGCTAGCCCAGGCCGGGCGCCGTCATCGTGGGCTTTCCCGGCGCCGCTAAACGTCGGGGGCGGCTTCGACGCGCTGTCGCACCTAGTGAAGCCAGTTGACCAACACGGCGCAGGGTGAGAAAGCGCCACCTCCTCACGCGGGGGCGCTTAGCTCAGCTGGTAGAGCGGCTCGTTTACACCGAGTAGGTCGGCGGTTCGAACCCGTCAGCGCCCACCATCCTCGTCATCGGTTCGGCTTCGCCGCGACAGCTTAGATGGCGGCCATCCCCACTTCCTGAAAATAGCGGCGGAGGCCGGCGCTCGTGGCGGGGGCCATCTCGATAAAGACGCGTCGGCCGTCGTGCGGATCGTCGCGGCGGATAAGAAGGCCGCGGTCGGTCATCGATTTGATCCAGCGGAGCGCGGTCGTTGCCGGAACCGCAGCGGCGATGCACAGGCTCGACACCGGCACGCGATGCTGCACGACTTCTGCCTGGAGGAGGTCGAGCAGCATGTCCCATGCGGGATCGGCGAACAGGTCCGCGGGCAGGAACGTCGATCTCAATCGGCGTGCCCGGATCATTGTCCGCAGCTCCTCGGCGGAAATGTTCGGAACGTCGTCACGCGGGGGCGCCATCGTGGCAGGCGAGAGTGGCGGACCGGCAGAAGCGGTGCTCAGCCGTGCGAGGGTTGAGGCAATCCGACTGACCTCTTCGCTCAGCTGGCGAAGGCGCGCGGCGCTGGCGTCGGACGCGACATCCCGCGCGCTTCCCGCATGTTGCGGCTGGACCGCGAGCGAGATCGCCGCAAGCCGCTCCATCTCATCCGCGTTGACCAGGAGGTCGACGTCGGCGTCGGCAAGATCGCAGAGGACATCGTCGATCTGCTCCAGCCTGGTGGCGATCACCACACCGAACTTCTTGCGCGCCGCTTCGCGTCCGGCTCGCTCCAACAGGCGGCGGACCGGCGAGGTCGGCGCTTCATCGAGTTCGATCCACAGCGCCGAAAGCGTCGCCCGCTCCTCCAGCGCGTCGATCGCCTCGGCGGGACTGAGATCGGAAAGCGTGACAAAACCGCTCATTTCCGCGGCATGGCGGGCGCGTTGGCGGGCGGCGATGGTGTCACCCACGACCATGATGGGAGCCCGCGAGGGCTGCGCGTAGGAGTAATCAAGAGCAGACGTAGCTACGGTCATGACACCATCCTGTTGGAGTCAAAATAACCGAGCCTGAGAAGACTACACTTCAAATCGGTTCCATGTCAGCGAAAAGTTACTCCGCAACGGAGAAAGGCGTCATCGGTCGGCAAGGCGACCCGGCGTCTAGACGTTTCGTGGGGTCGAGCGGGTGAGGGTCGTGATGGCTTGCAATAATGACGATACGCTGTTCAGGGGCGAGGTGCTGATCCACCTGCGCCATGGTATTCGCCGTTCCTGCCGGCTTGCCGAGCAACTCGCGACCGACTCGATCGTCGGCAGCGAAGCGCAGGCGCTGCTGGGCCGGCTGAATGCCATCACTGCCGAGCTGGAAGGTCTAAATCTGACCAGGCCGGATCCGCAGCAGCCCCACAACGATCCGGTGTGGTACAAGCCACCCCACCCGTTTCGTTATGCCGGCTCCAGTCCTTCGGGCATGTAGCGGCCAAGCGGCGGGCCGCGCCAGGTCGCCGTCGCGGCGAAGCCCGGGTTGAGGAAGCGCGGCTTGGCATAGTCGAGCGGGCGTCCATCCAGTCCATCGACCTGCCCGCCAGCGGCAAGCAGCACCGCATGCCCTGCGGCCGTGTCCCATTCCGAGGTCGGCGACAGCCGCGGGTAATAGTCGGCGCTACCGTCGGCCAGCAGGCAGAACTTCAGGCTCGATCCGATCGAAACCAGGTCGGCATCAGCCAGTTCGGCGGCAAGGAAACGGCGGGTCGCCTCGTTCATGTGCGACTTGGAGGCGACCACCGTCAGCCGTTCGCCGGGATGGCGGACGTGCAGGGGCTTTCGCGCGCCGTCACTGCTTTCGACCCACGCTTCGCCGCCGACAATTCCTGCCCAGAGCCGTCCCTGTTCGGGAGCAAGGACGAGGCCGAGCACTGGCGCGCCCCCGACGACCAGGCCGATATTGACCGTATAGTCATCGCCGCCGCGAACGAATTCGCGGGTGCCGTCGAGCGGGTCGACCAGGAAAAAGGCATCGCCCAGTTCGGGCACCCGGCCAGCGGCCACTTCCTCTTCGGCGACGACCGGGATGCCCGGAGCATGACGGGCAAGCGCGGCGAGCAGGATGGCTTCGGCGGCATGGTCCGCCTCCGTCACCGGTGACTGATCACCCTTGTGAGCGACCGCGCAGCCGCGCTGCCGGATCGCCCGGATCGCCTCCCCCGCCTCGCGGCAGGCGGCCCCGAGCGGCTCCAGCAGTGGGGCCCAAGTCACTTAGCGAGCACCCACCTTACTTGGGCGCCATCCGGATGCCGCCGTCGAGGCGGACGTGCTCGGCATTCATGTAGCCGCTTTCGATCATGAACACGGCGAGGTTGGCATATTCCTCGGGTCGGCCGAGCCGCTTGGGAAACGGCACCTGCGCGCCCAGCGCATCCTGCACCTGCGGCGGCATCATCGCGACCATCGGGGTCTTGAAGACGCCGGGGAGGATGGTGTTGACCCGGACGCCCTCGTTCATGAGGTCGCGGGCGATCGGGAGGGTCATGGCGAGCACGCCGCCCTTCGAAGCCGAATAGGCTGCCTGGCCGATCTGGCCGTCCTGGGCGGCGACCGAGGCGGTGTTGATGATCACGCCCTTTTCGCCATCCTCGCCGGCTTCGGCATCGACCATGCCGGCGGCCGAATGGGCGATGCAGCGGAAAGTACCGACGAGGTTGATCCCGATCACCAGTTCGAACTGGTGGATCGGATATTTCTTAACCGCCTTGGTTTCACGGTCACGGCCCACGGTCTTCACGGCATTGGCGACGCCGGCGCAATTGACGAGCACCCGCTCCTGCCCGTGGGCAGCGCGCGCCTTTTCGAAACCGGCGGCGACGGTGTCGTCATTGGTGACGTCCACTTCGCAGAAGATGCCGCCGATTTCGGCCGCTACTTTTTCGCCCTGTTCCTGGTTGCGGTCGAAAATGGCGACCTTCGCGCCTTTGGCCGCAAGCGCCCGCGCAGTCGCCTCACCAAGGCCCGACGCGCCGCCGGTGACCACTGCCGCAATGCCGTTGATATTCATGAGTTTGCGCTCTCCATCAGAAGAAATTCCACTAGCGTCCAGTTCGTCCAGTTCGGCAATTTCGGGCGCTGGATACTTCGCTGCCGCGTGTATCAAAGGCCCGGCCTGTAGGACAGAGTGGCAGATCTGATCCTGTCATTGCGAGGAACGAAGGACGAAGCAATCCACGGTTCGCAGGTTCGCCTGCTTGGATTGCTTCGCTACGCTTGCAATGACGGTTATTCGGGCAATGCCTCCACTCGAGCCAGCAGGGTTTCGACCTGCACCTGAGCGCCCGCTTCGACGTTCATTTCCGCCACGACGCCATCGAATGGTGCAAGCATGGCATGCTCCATCTTCATCGCTTCGAGCGTCAGCAGCCGCTGGCCCTTGACGACCTTGTCGCCGGCTCCCGCATCGACGCTGGTCACCTTGCCGGGCATCGGCGCGAGCAGGCTTCCGCTGCCGACGCGGCCGCCGCCGCCGCGTGCCCGGCGGTCGAAGGCATAGGCCTGGCCGCCTTCGAACAGCACGACGCGCTCATCGTCGGCAAAGCCCGACGCAGGGGCATAATCTTCCTCATCGTCGAGGACGATACGCCGCCGGTCGGCGCCGAAAGCGAGGGTCGCGGCCGGTGCCGGGCGCGCGTTGAGCCGGAAGCCCGCCAGCGCCGGCTGCTCCTCGGCCGCGAGCGCGATCACCGCTGCAGCGCGCCACAGCGCGTCATCGGGCTCGCCATCAGGGACCAGCGCGTCGAGGCGACGGGCGATGAAGCCGGTGTCGAGCCTGGCGTCCTCGAAATCCTCGTCGAGGAGGCAGTTGCAGAGGAAGCCGGCGTTGGTCCGCACGGGCCACACTTCGACCCCGTCGAGCATCGCGGCGAGCGTGCCGATCGCCTCGTCACGGTCCTCGCCGCGCGCGACCAGCTTGGCAATCATGGGGTCGTAGAAGGGCGAGATTTCGTCGCCTTCCTCGACCCCGGTCTCGATGCGGCCGTCTTCGCCGAGGTCGAAATGATCGAGCCGCCCGGTGCTGGGCAGGAAGCCGGTCGACGGATCCTCGGCATAGAGCCGCGCCTCGATCGCGTGGCCGGTGATGGCGAGATCTTCCTGCCGCTTCGGAAGTGGTTCGCCGCAGGCGACGCGGAGCTGCCATTCGACGAGGTCCTGGCCGGTGATCTCCTCGGTAACGGGATGCTCGACCTGCAGCCGGGTATTCATTTCCATGAACCAGATGCGATCGGCGCGCAGGCCCTCGCTGCCGTCGGCGATGAATTCGATGGTGCCGGCGCCTTCATAGTCGACGGCCTCGGCAGCGCGCACCGCGGCGCCACAAACGGCGGCGCGGGTGACCTCGTCCATGCCGGGTGCGGGCGCTTCCTCGATGACCTTCTGGTGGCGACGCTGAAGCGAGCAGTCGCGTTCGAACAGGTGGACGACATTGCCATGGCTGTCGCCGAACACCTGCACCTCGATGTGGCGCGGGCTTTCGATCCACTTTTCGAGCAGGACGACATCGTTGCCGAAGCTGGACGCTGCCTCGCGGCGGCAGCTGTCGAGCGCGTCGGCAAAGTCGGCCGCGGCATCGACCTTGCGCATGCCCTTGCCGCCGCCGCCCGCGACAGCCTTGATCAGGACCGGATAGCCGATCGCGTCGGCTTCGGCCTTGAGGCGCGCGGGCGACTGGTCGTCGCCCATGTAGCCGGGGGTGACCGGGACGCCGGCCTGGGCCATCAGCTTCTTGGCGGCGTCCTTCAGGCCCATGGCACGGATGCTGGCTGGCTTGGGCCCGACCCAGACAAGGCCGGAGTCGAGGACGGCCTGCGCGAAGTCAGCATTTTCGGAAAGGAAGCCATAGCCGGGGTGGATCGCCTCGGCCCCGGTTTCCCTGGCGGCGGCGATGATCCGCTCGCCCACCAGATAGCTTTCGCGCGCCGGCGAGGGACCGATGTGGACCGCCTCATCGGCCATGCGGACATGCAGGGCCCGCGCGTCCGCGTCCGAGTAGACCGCGATTGTCCGGATGCCGAGCGCCTGCGCGGTACGGATGACACGGCAGGCGATTTCGCCGCGATTGGCGATGAGCAGCGAGGAAATCATTCGGCAGCCTCCAGCACGCGCATAGGTTCTTCGGCCTGCATCGGTTTCAGCCCAAGCTTGGCGAACAGCGCCGAATCCTTGCTGTCGCCGGCATTGGTGGTGGTGAGCAACTTATCGCCAGTGAAGATGCTGTTGGCGCCGGCAAGGAAGCAGAGCGCCTGCGTCGCCTCGCTCATGCTTTCGCGCCCCGCCGACAGCCGCACCATCGAGCGCGGCATGGCGATGCGCGCGACCGCGACGGTGCGGACGAACTCGATATCGTCGATCAGGCGCTCGCCGGCGTACATGTCGCCGAGGACCGTGCCCTTGACCGGCACCAGCGCGTTGACCGGTACGCTTTCCGGATGACGCGGCAGGGTGGCGAGGGCGTGGAGGAAGCCGACGCGGTCTTCGCGGCTTTCGCCCATGCCCACGATCCCGCCGCAGCAGACGCTGATGCCTGCCGCGCGGACCTCTTCCAGCGTGTCGAGCCGGTCGGCGAAGGTGCGGGTGGAGATGATGTCGCCGTAGTGCTCGGGCGAGGTGTCGATGTTGTGATTGTAATAGTCGAGGCCGGCGGCCTTCAGCTGCCGCGCCTGCTCACCGCTTAGCATGCCAAGGGTCATGCAGGTCTCCAGCCCCATCGCCTTGACGCCCTCGACCATGCGACAGACCGCGGCCATGTCGCGATCCTTGGGGCTGCGCCATGCCGCGCCCATGCAGAAGCGCTGCGAGCCGGCTGCCTTGGCCTCGGCGGCAGAGGCGAGGACGGCGTCGACGTCCATCAGCTTCTCGGCCTTGAGGCCACTGTCGGCGAAGGCCGACTGCGAGCAATAGCCGCAATCCTCTGGGCAGCCGCCGGTCTTGATCGACAGCAGGGTGCAGAGTTGCACTTCGCCGGCCGCGTGATGCGCTCGGTGCGTTTCGGCAGCGCGGAACATGAGCTCGGTGAACGGCAGGTCGAACAGCGCAGCAATCTCGGCGCGGGTCCAGTCTTGGCGAACGATCGTAGGCACCTTAGCGGTCATCTCCAGGAAGGCGGTCAGAAACGGACGGCGGGAAACCATTGCTCGCCGAGCACCATCGCGACCACGATCGCAAGGGCGATGATCGCGGTGCGACCGATCGCTGAGCGCGTTGCCGTCACGTCGGGGCCGGGTGAAACCGGATCGAGGGCGTCCTGCACGATCGCGCTACATCCGGAACACGCCGAACTGCGGGCGGTCCGCAATCGGCGCGTTGAGGCAGGCGGCGAGCGCGAGGCCGAGGACGTCGCGGGTCTGGGCGGGGTCGATGATGCCGTCGTCCCACAGGCGGGCGGTGGCGTGCCAGGGTGAGCCCTGCGCCTCGTAATCTTCGCGGATCGGGGCCTTGAAGGCTTCGGCCTCTTCTGGGCCCCACTTGTCGGCGTCGCGGTGGACGGTGGCGAGCACGCTTGCCGCCTGTTCGCCGCCCATCACGCTGATCCGGCTGTTGGGCCAGCTGAACAGGAAGCGGGGCGAGTAGGCGCGGCCGCACATGCCGTAATTGCCGGCGCCGAAGCTGCCGCCGATCAGTACGGTCAATTTGGGCACCTGCGCGGTGGCGACGGCGGTGACCAGCTTGGCGCCATGCTTGGCGATGCCCTCGGCCTCATATTTGCCGCCGACCATGAAGCCGGAGATGTTCTGGAGAAACAGCAGGGGCACGCGGCGCTGGCAGGCGAGTTCGATGAAGTGCGCGCCCTTGACCGCGCTTTCGCTGAACAGGACGCCGTTGTTGGCAAGGATCGCGACCGGCACCCCGTGGATGTGCGCGAAGCCGGTGACGAGGGTCGAGCCGTAGAGCGGCTTGAATTCGTGAAATTCCGACCCGTCGACGATGCGGGCGATGACTTCATGCACGTCGTACGGCGCGCGGACATCATCGGGGACGATGCCGTAGAGTTCTTCCGGATCGTAGACGGGGTCGCGCACGTCCTGCAGCGGAAGCGCGGGTGCCTGATGCGGCAAGGTGCTGACGATGTCCCGCACGATCTGAATCGCATGCTCGTCATTGTCGGCGAGGTGGTCGACCACGCCACTCTTGCGGGCATGGAGGTCGCCGCCGCCTAGATCCTCAGCGCTGATTTCCTCCCCGGTCGCGGCCTTCACCAGCGGGGGGCCGCCGAGGAAGATGGTGCCCTGGTTGGCGACGATCACGCTTTCATCGCTCATAGCGGGGACATAGGCGCCGCCCGCGGTGCAGCTGCCCATGACGCAGGCGATCTGCGGGATTCCGAGCGCGCTCATGTTGGCCTGGTTGAAGAAGATCCGGCCGAAGTGGTCGCGATCGGGAAACACCTCGGCCTGGTGCGGCAGATTGGCGCCGCCGCTATCGACCAGGTAGACGCACGGCAGCCGGTTGGCCTCGGCGATCTCCTGCGCGCGCAGGTGTTTCTTGACCGTCAGCGGATAATAGGTCCCGCCCTTCACCGTCGCATCGTTGCAGACGATCATCACCTGCCGGCCCGACACGCGGCCGATCCCGCAGATGATGCCGGCACCGGGCACCTCGCCCTCGTACATGTCGCAGGCGGCGAGCTGCCCGATCTCGAGGAAGGGCGAACCGGGATCGAGCAGCCGCTCCACCCGCTCGCGCGGCAGCAGCTTGCCGCGGGCGACATGGCGGTCGCGAGACTTCTCATTGCCGCCAAGCGCCGCGGCGGCGACGTCGGCGCGGAGCCGGTCGGCCAGCGCGCGGTTGTGCGCGGCGCGGGCCTGAAATTCGGCGCTGTCGAGCTGGACCTTGGTGTCGAGGCGCGGCGCACTCATGTCTCGTTCAATCCCGTTCGTCGAAAACAGATGTTGTGCCAGCGCCTAGCGGGGCCGCCGCGGCTTGCAAAGCTGGCGCAGCGGACGCAGCGCTGCCGGCGCACTTAGTCTGTCATGAGGTTGTCATGGTTCGTTCTCCCCTCCTGCTCGCCGCTTCCGCACTGGCGCTCACCCTGTCGGTCGGCGGCTGCAAGGTTTCCACCACCGAAGACAAGCCGGTTGCCGCGGCATCTGGCGGCGCGCTCGGGATCAAGCCCGAAGCGCTCGACAAGTCGGTGGCGCCGGGAGACGATTTCTATGCGTTCACCAATGGCGGGTGGATGAAGTCGACCGAGATCCCGGCCGACCGGTCCAGCATCGGCGCCTTCTACATCGCCGACCAGGTCCGCGAGAAGAACACCCGCGAGCTGTTCGACAACCTGCTCAAGAGCGACCAGGACGCCAATTCCAACGAAGGTCGGATCGCCAACTATTACAAGGCGTATCTGAACACCGACGCCATCGACAAGACCGGCATGGCCCCGGCCAAGGTCGACCTCGACGCGATCGCCGCCATTGCCGACAAGAAGGCGCTGTCGGCCGCGATCGGATCGAGCCTGCGGGCCGACGTCGATCCGCTCAACAGCACCAATTTCCAGACCGGCAACCTGTTCGGCATCTTCGTCACCCAGGGGCTGAACACCCCGGGCGAGACCTTGCCCTACATCCTCCAGGGTGGCCTCGGCATGCCCGAGCGCGAATATTACCTGTCTGCCGACGGCAAGATGGCCGACCTGCGCGGCAAGTATCAGACCTATATCCAGTCGGTGCTGCAGGCAGCGGGCTATCTCGATCCGGCCGGAGCCGCCGGCCGCATCGTCGCGCTGGAAACCAAGATCGCGCAGGCCCACGCCAGCCGCGAGGAGAGCGAGGACTTCAGCAAGGCGGCCAAGGTATGGACCCGCGCCGAGCTGGAGAAGAATGCGCCCGGCATCGATTGGACCGCACTGCTGGACGCCGCGCAGCTCGGCGGCGCGCCCAAGTTCCAGGCCTATCATTCGACCGCCATTCCCAAGCTTGCCGCGCTGGTCGGCTCAGAACCGCTCGACGCGTGGAAGGACTGGCTGGCGTTCCAGACGCTGAATGCGCAGGCGAACGTTCTGCCCAAGCCGATCCGCGACGCGAGCTTCGCGTTCAAGGGCACCGCGCTTCAGGGCACGCCGCAGCAGCGTCCGCGCGACATCCAGGCGCTGAACGCGACCAGCAATGCGCTCCGGGATGCGGTCGGCAAGGCGTACGTCGACAAATATTTCCCGGCGTCGGCCAAAGCCGAAGTCCAGCAGATGGTCGACCGGATCAAGGCGGCCTTCGCCAAGCGGGTCGAGGCCCTCGACTGGATGGCGCCGTCGACCAAGCAGGAAGCGCTCGCCAAGGTGAAGTCGATCGTGGTCGGCGTCGGCTATCCCGACAGCTGGCGCGACTATGGCGCGGTGACCATCACGCCCGACAACGCCTATGCCAATGCGAAGGCGGCGAGCCTTGCCGAATACAGGCACCAGATCGCCAAGATCGGCAAGCCGATGGACCGCGCCGAATGGTGGATGCCGCCGCAACTGGTGAACGCGGTCAACCTGCCGGTGCAGAATGCGCTGAACTTCCCGGCCGCGATCCTGGTCGCGCCCTTCTTCGATCCCAACGCCGACCCTGCCTATAATTACGGCGCGATTGGAAGCGTGATCGGGCACGAGATCAGCCACAGCTTCGACAATAATGGCGCGCTGTTCGATTCGACCGGCAAGCTTCGCAACTGGTGGACGCCGCAGGATTTCGCCCGCTTCCAGAAGGCGGGCGACGCACTCGCCAAGCAGTTCGACGCCTACGAGCCGCTTCCGGGCCTGCACGTGAACGGCAAGCTGACGCTGGGCGAGAATATCGCCGACGTCGCCGGCCTCGCCGCCGCCTACCAGGCCTATCAGGACAGCCTTGGCGGCAAGCCGGGGCCGACCATCGACGGCTTCACCCCCGACCAGCGCTTCTTCATTGCTTATGGCCAGGCCTGGGCGACCAAGATGCGCGAAGAGACGCTGCGCGGCCGGATCGCGACCGACGGCCATGCCCCGGGCCAGTATCGCGCGCAGACCGTCCGCAACCTCGATCCCTGGTACGGCGCCTTCGACGTCAAGCCGGGGCAGAAGCTGTATCTCAAGCCCGAGGAGCGGGTGAAGGTCTGGTAAGGCCCTCCCCGCCTGCGATCAGATGAGCTAGCGGGGGCGTCATGCCGACGATCCTGCTGCTCATCTGTTCGAACATCTTCATGACCGCCGCCTGGTACTGGCACCTGAAAGGCGGAATGAGCAAACCGGTCCTGCTGGTGATCTTCATCAGCTGGAGCATCGCGCTGGTCGAATATTGCTTCGCGGTGCCTGCCAACCGGATCGGCTATGCCAACGGCTGGACCGGCGCGCAGCTCAAGATCGCGCAGGAGGCGATCACCTTGATCGTGTTCGGCGGGTTCATGGTGATGGTCTTGGGCGAGCCGCTCCACTGGCGGCACCTCGCTGCGTTCGCCTGCATCATGGCCGCGGTGGGGTTCATGTTCGGGGGTAAATAGCCTGCAACCGCGACTCGATGGCGGACGTTCACTAACCGACTCAGTAACAAGGAGAGCGGCGTGTTCATCGACTTCAATCGCGATAATCAGGTGCAGGAAAACGAAGCGAGCCAGGAGCAGGTCGAGAACATCGTCAGTCATCGTCTCGGCCGCCTCGACGGCAAGGTGACCAGCGCGCAGGTTCACATCGCCCACGTCAAGGAAAGCCGTGGCAGCAGCCCCGATTATCGCTGCTCGATCGAAGTCCGTCCGGAGCATCTCGCCCCGGTCGTCGCGTCGGCGGAAGGCGCCGGGGTCGACGCCGTGGTCCGATCGGCCTGCGACAAGGTGCTTCACGCCTATGACAAGGTGGTCGGCAAGCAGGGCGCGCGCTAGCGCCGTGGCCTGCGCAGGCGTCACCGCCGGCGCAGGTTCAGGGCCTCAAGTCTAAGCTCCGATCAATTCCCGCCCAATCAGCATCCGGCGGATTTCATTGGTCCCGGCGCCGATGTCGAGCAGCTTCGCGTCGCGCATGAAGCGTTCGACCGGCCAGTCCTTGGTGTAACCCGCGCCGCCGAGCGCTTGGACCGCTTCACCCGCGACCTTGAACGCGCTTTCGCTCGCCAGCAGGATCGCGCCCGCCGCGTCGAAGCGGGTGGTCTTGCCCGCGTCGCACGCCTTGGCGACCTGGTAGACGTAGGCGCGCGCGGAATTGAGCGCGACATACATGTCGGCAATCTTGGCCTGCATCAGCTGCTGCGCGCCGATCGGCTTGCCGAACTGCACCCGCTCGCGGACGAACGGAATGACCACGTCGAGGCAGGCCTGCATGATGCCGAGCTGGATGCCGGCGAGCACCGTGCGCTCATAATCGAGGCCGCTCATCAGCACCCCGACGCCGCCGTTCTCGGGGCCCATGATATTCTCGGCTGGAACGAAGCAATCGTCGAACACCAGCTCGCTGGTCGGCGATCCGCGCATGCCGACCTTGTCGATCTTCTGGCCGATGGAAAAGCCCTCCATCCCCTTCTCGATCAGGAAGGTGGTGATGCCGCGGCTGCCGGCGTCGGGTGTCGTCTTGGCATAGACCACCAGCACGTCGGCATAGGCGCCATTGGTGATCCAGAACTTGGTCCCGTTGAGGCGATAGCCGTTGCCCGATTTCTCGGCCTTGAGCTTCATCGACACGACGTCGGAGCCCGCGCCGGCCTCGCTCATCGCCAAGGCGCCGACCTTGGTGCCGTCGATCAGCCCGGGGAGATATTTCTTCTTTTGCTCATCGTTCGCCCAGCGGCGGATCTGGTTGACGCAGAGGTTCGAGTGCGCGCCGTAGCTGAGGCCGACCGAGGCCGACGCGCGGGCGACTTCCTCCTGGGCGACGACATGCTCGAGATAGCCGAGGCCAAGCCCGCCCCATTCCTCTTCGACGGTGATGCCGTGGAGGCCGAGCTCGCCCATTTCGGGCCACAGCTCGATCGGGAAGCGATCGTCGCGGTCGATCTCCGCAGCGAGCGGTTGGATGCGGTCGGTCGCGAAACGCTGGGTGGACTCGCGGATGGTGTCGGCCATCTCGCCGAGGTCGAAATCGAGGGTGGGTGCGGACATGAGGCTGGCGCTAGCAGAGCGCCGGAGGCTTGGACAAGGCGGGCGGAATGCTTATTGCAGTGCAACATTCTTCTCACGGAGTCCGCTTTCATGGCCACCGCATCCGATAACGTCGTCATCCTCTCCTACGCTCGCACCCCGATGGGCGCGATGCAGGGCGCGCTGGCCGACGTCAGCGCGACCGATCTCGGCGCCACCGCGGTCAAGGCGGCGGTCGAGCGGGCCGGGGTTGAGGGCGGCGACATTGACCGCATCTACATGGGCTGCGTACTTCCGGCCGGGTTGGGGCAAGCACCGGCGCGCCAGGCGGCGATCAAGGCCGGCTTGCCGACCAGCGTCCAGGCGACCACCGTCAACAAGGTGTGCGGCTCGGGCATGCAAACGGTGATCATGGGCGCCGAGGCGATTGCCACCGGCAATGCCGACATGATCGTTGCGGGCGGCATGGAGAGCATGACCAACGCGCCCTATCTGCTCAAGAAGCACCGCGGCGGCGCGCGGATCGGCCACGACAAGATTTACGACCACATGTTCCTCGACGGGCTGGAAGACGCCTATGAGGAAGGCCGCGCGATGGGCAGCTTCGCGCAGGCAACCGCCAACGATTATCAGCTGACGCGCGAGGGCATGGACGCCTATGCGATCGAAAGCCTCAGCCGCGCCAAGTCGGCGATCGACAATGGCGGGTTCAAGGAAGAGATCGTCGCGGTGACGGTAAAGAGCCGCGCGGGCGAGACCGTGGTCGATACCGACGAAGCGCCCGGGCGCGGCCGCCCCGACAAGATCCCGCAGCTGAAGCCGGCTTTCGACAAGGAAGGCACGATCACCGCTGCGACTAGCTCGTCCATTTCCGACGGCGCCGCCGCGGTTGTCCTGGCGCGCGAGTCGGACGCTTCGGCGAAGGGCTTGAAGCCGGTGGCCCGCATCGTCGCCACCGCCGCCCATGCGCAGGCCCCGGCCGAGTTCACGATCGCCCCGATCGGCGCGATTCACAAGGTGCTCGACAAGGCCGGGTGGAGCATCGGCGAGGTTGACCTGTTCGAAGTCAACGAAGCCTTCGCCTGCGTCGCCATGTTCGCGATGAAGGATCTCGGTATCGGGCACGACAAGATCAACGTGCACGGCGGTGCCACCGCGCTCGGTCACCCGATCGGCGCCAGCGGCACCCGCATCATCGTGACCTTGCTGAGTGCACTCAAGCAAAAGGGCCTGAAGCGCGGCATCGCTTCGCTGTGCATCGGCGGCGGCGAAGCGACGGCAGTGGCGGTCGAGCTGGTCTGAGCCGGCGCGGCCCGCCGCTCAGCGCGTGCCGAGCAGCCCGCGCCGTCCGATCGCGACGAACATCGCGAGCAGGTATAGCGCGAAGAAGGCCGCGATTAGCGCGAGGGGCGTCAGCGGCGGTGCATAGCCAAGCTGTGCCGCCGCCGACTTTCCGCAGAGGACGAGGAATAACAGGCTGACCATGATCCCGTTCGCTTCACGCGCAACGGTCTGCATCAGCTCGTCGCCAAGATTGCGATAGCGGATCGACATGATGATGAGCCCGGCGCCGGCGGCGATGGCGAGGGTCGTGGCGGCACCCTGGGTCAGCGGACCGGCCATGGCTGGCGTCGGAGCCAGCCCGAGCGCTCCCAGAAACGCGGCCGCGAGAAGCATGGTGACGCTGCCGATCACCAGCGCCTTGCGCTGTTCGCGCAGATCCTCGGCGCATTCGACGTTGAGCGTTCGCGCCCCGACCCCCGGAAGCAGGGTTCCGAGACCGACGAATGCGGCCATCAAAAGATAGACGAGCGCGACGCCGAGCACGACCACCCGGGTCTTGTCGTCGGTCAGGCCCTGTTGCCGTTCAAGTAGCGAGAGCAAAGCGAACATGCCCACCCCGCCCGAAATGCCGCCCAAAACGAGCTGAAGCAGGACCTTGCGGCCCTTGCTACCGGGGTTCACTGCTTTTGCGTCGCTCATGCTTCCGGCTCCCAGCTATCGAGGAACAACTGGTCGACCGCCACGGTGAACAATTTCGCCATGCGCAGCGCCAGCGGGAGGCTCGGGTCATATTTGTCGGTCTCGACCGCGTTGACGGTCTGGCGCGACACGCCGAGGCGGCGGGCGAGTTCGCCCTGCGACCAGCCGGCCCGTTCACGCCAGTCCCTAACCCGATTCTCCATGGCCCGGAGGTATGTCAAACATGTTTGACAGGTCAAGTATTCTTTACAGGCTAGTCGACGACCTCGTTCGGTTCGACGCCCCACAGGTCGGCGACCTTGATGTGGCCTTCCTTGTTGCCGAACTTGATGTGGCACCAGCCGTCGCCGCAATCGTCGACGCGGCCGACGGTACCGGGCTCGGCCAGGTAGCGGACGCGGCTGCCCTCTTCGGCATTGGCGTGGACCGGTCGGGGGGAGCTGCCGCGGACCAGCGCGGTGCGGGTGTCGCTCAGCATGGTGCGCAGCATCCAGCCCTGCGTGCCCTCGCTGTCCTGGATCAGCCGCCAGTTCTCGTGCCGCTTCAGCACCCGCACCGGGAGGTCGCGGCGCTGGTAGAGCCAGATGCCCGGATAGGTGCGCGCCGGGCCCGTGCGCATCATCGCCTCGCCGCTCTGGATCGAGGCCCAGTAGGGGACCGGGCGATCCTGCGCCGATGCGCTTGCCGCCAGGGCAAGCAGGCCAAGCCCAACCAATCGCTTCATCACGCCCCCGTGCGGATGCGGTCTACCAATTGCTTCACGGTCGGCACGAAGCCGTTCGAATAGAAGGGATCGGTCTTGAACCGGAATGCCGAGTGACCGGCGAACATTAGGTTCTCCTCCACCGGGCCGCCGTGGGCGATGTCCTGCAGGGTCTTCTGGATGCAGAAGCTGCGCGGATCGGCGAGCCGGCCGGTCGTGTTCTTCTCATTGTCGGCCCAGCTCGAGAAGCTGCACTGCGACAGGCAGCCCATGCAGTCTGCCTGGTCCTTGCGGATCAGCTTTTCTTCCTCTGGCGTGACGAAGATGAGCGTGTCGTCGGGCGTCTTCATCGCGTTGGTAAAGCCTGCGCCATACCATTCGCGCGCATGCTGCAGGTCGCCCTTGGTGACCCAGTAATTCTTCTTGGTGCCGATGCCGACGTCGAGCTCGAACGCATGATCGCCGACTCCCTCGCGGGTGAAGGCGATCTGGCGGTTGCTGCGGGCTTCGAGGTTGCGCAGGAACGGGTTGCGCACTGCCGAGCTGTAGAAGCCAGTCGGCGAGAATTTGTGGAGGAGGACATCGCCTTCCTCAAGCGTGGTGAGGCGGGCCTTCCACTCGGGCGGGATCGGGCTTTCCTGCGTCAGCAGCGGGCGGGTACCGAACTGAAACATGATCGCGCCAAGCTCGGGATTGTCGATCCACTCTTCCCACTCGTCGAGCCGCCATACGCCGCCGGCCATGACGATCGGAACGCTGTCGGGCACACCGCATTCGCGCATCATCGTGCGCAGTTCGGCAACGCGCGGAAGCGGCGCCTGCGGAACCCGCGGGTCCTCGGCGTTGCTGAGGCCATTATGCCCGCCGGCGAGCCAAGGATCCTCGTAAACCACGGCCGACAGATAATCGGCGAACTTGGAATAAGCGCGCTTCCACAGCGCGCGGAACGCGCGGCCCGAGCTGACGATCGGAAGATAGGAAACGCCGTAGGAAGCGGCGATCTCGCTGAGCTTGTAGGGCATGCCGGCGCCGCAGGTCACGCCGGCGACCTTGCCGCGGGTCCGTTCCAGCACACCGTGCAGGATCGGCTGCGCGCCGCCCATTTCCCACAGCACGTTGATGTTGATGGCGCCCTTGCCGTCCGCCATCTCGTAGGCGCGCTCGACCTGAGTGACCGCGCCGTCGATGGCGAAGCTGATCAGTTCCTCATGCCGCTCGCGCCGGGTCATTCCCTTGTAGATCTGGGGGATGATGCGGCCTTCGGGATCGTAGCTGTCGGCATTGACCGCGCTGACGGTGCCGATGCCGCCCGCCGCCGCCCAGGCGCCCGAGCTCATGTGGTTGGTCGCGGACACGCCCTTGCCACCCTCGACCAGCGGCCAGACCTCGCGGCCGCGATAGTTGATTGGCGACAAACCCTTGAACACTCCGCGACACTCCTGGCGTTGGCTGAACTAGCAGCGCCTATACTCCGGCGCTTCTCCACCCCAAACGAAAAAGGGGGCCGCCAGGCTCCTGCCCGGCGGCCCCCGCTTTGACAATCCGGCTGGCCTAGTAGCGGTAGCCGTAATTGTTGTAGCCGTAGTTGCGACGGTTGCAGCTGTCCTTGTCGATCTTGCGACCGAGGAGCGCACCGACCGCGCCGCCGATGATAGCACCGGTCGCGCCGCTGCCGCCGCGGCGATTGCCGTAATAATCGTAGCGCTGGCGGCCATTGGCGATCTTGCTGCCGACCACTGCGCCGGCGACGCCGCCAAGGACGGTGCCGGTAGTGCCCGAACAGCGGTTACCGCCATAATAGCTCTGGCCATTGTAGCCGCCGCCATAGGGGTTGCCCGGATAATATTGCGCGCTTGCAACGCCCGGAATGGCGACCAGCGAAGCGGCAGTTGCGGCGAGAATGAACTTGTTGGCCATGAGGAAGGCTCCTTTTTCGTTGGAGCCGTTCTGGGCGATTCGCCGTGTCGCTTGCCTGAACCGTTTCGTTGGCGTTCGTTCAGCTAGGCGAGCGCGAAATCGAGGCCGATATCGACCGCCGGCGCCGACTGAGTGATGCGCCCGACCGAGACGTAGGTGACCCCCGTTTCGGCAATCGCACGGATGGTGTCGAGCCGGACCCCGCCCGATGCTTCCAGCGGCACCCGGCCGGCGACCAGCGCCACGGCCTCACGCAGGACGGGCGGCGGCATGTTGTCGAGGAGGAGGCGGTCGGCCCCGGCCGCCAAGGCAGGTTCGATCTGCGCGATGCGGTCGACCTCGACCTGGATCGGCAGGTTCGAACCATAAGCTTGCGCGCGGGCGACGGCGGCCTCGACGGTGCCGTTCACCGCAACGTGATTGTCCTTGATCAGCAGCCCGTCGTCGAGCCGCATCCGGTGGTTCTGCGCCCCGCCCATGCGCGCGGCATATTTCTCGAGGACACGAAGCCCCGGGATGGTCTTGCGGGTGTCGAGCAGGATCGCGCCGGTGCCTTCAATCGCGTCGATATAGCGGCGGGTCAGCGTCGCGATGCCGGACAGGTGCTGCAACGTATTGAGCGCCGAGCGTTCGGCGGTGAGCATGGCCCGCGCGGTGCCTTCCAGGCGCATCAGGACCGTTCCGGCTGCACCCCTGTCGCCGTCGGCGACCTCGCAGCTCAGAGTAACGTCGGGGTCGATGCGGCGGAAGAAGGCGGCGGCGATCTCGATCCCCGCGACGACGATCTCCTCACGGCAATTCATCGTCGCGGTGAAGCGGGCGTCGGGCGGGATCGTGGCGGCGGAGGTAACGTCCCCGCCCTCGCCAAGGTCTTCCGCCAGGGTGCGCGTGACGAAATCGTGGAGGTCGAAGCCGGTGATCATGGGAAAGCTCATGGAGGGCAAGTCGCGCTTGCTCAACCCTGCCCGCGTCATTGCTGGCGAGGACGGCCTATGCCTCGGCGGGATCGGCCAGCACCTCGGCCTTGTGCCACTTGCCTTCGTCCTTGGTGAAGCGGGTCGGTTCGGCGCTTTCGAACGCGTCGCCGGTCCAGCGCTTGAGGCCCAGCGTGACGGTGCCGGGTGCGACTTCGAGGATGTTGAAGCTCTGCTCCTCCTCCCGCGTCCGCACCGACGTGGCGGTGCCGGCCTGCACCACAAGCGCCCCGCCCGCCCGCGTCACGAGGTCGCGCGCCTGGTGCGTCGAGGCGCGATGATTGTGACCCGCCAGAAGCAGGTCGATGCCGAGCTCGTTGACGACGTCGAGCGCCTTTTCCTGGCGGCCGATCGGGCGGCCGAGGATGCCTTCGTCGCTGACCGGCAGCGCGAACAGCGGGTGATGGGTAACCAAGACCTTGAGGTCCCCCTTCGGTACTTCCTCGAAATGCTGGCACACGAAGTCGCGCTGCTCCGAATTGATCCGCCCGTCCTTGATGGTCAGCGACCGTGCGGTGTTGAGGCCGAGCACCGACACACCCTCCAGCCGGTGCCAGGGGCAAAGCGTCTCGTCGATGTAGCGCTTGTAGCGGGCGAGCGGCGAGAGGAAGCGGCGGAAGACGTCGTAGAGCGGAACGTCGTGATTGCCGGGCACTGCCAGCACCTCGTGCCCCGCATCGCGCAACCGCTCGAGGAAGCGGCAGGCCTCCTGATATTGCTCGGTCTTCGCGCGCTGGGTGAAATCGCCGCTGATGATGACGAGGTCGGGCGACGCGCCATCGACCTCCTCAAGGACGGCGGCGACGATCCTGTCGTCATGCGCGCCGAAGTGAAGGTCGGAAAGGTGTACGATACGGGCCATGGGGGTTGAACCGCCGTGGCGGCGGCTTGTTTCGCCGCTGGTCGCCCTTAGTGTGCCGGCCATGGATCGTACCACGGCAAATAGCGGCACCCGCGAGGTGTCCGAACGCCTCCGTTTCGACGAGGCCGCGCTGGCGGAATGGATGGCGGCGAACGTCGACAGCTATGGAGGCCCGCTGACAGTCAGCCAGTTCAAGGGCGGGCAGTCGAACCCGACCTACAAGCTCGATACGCCGGCCGCCTCCTATGTCCTGCGCCGCAAGCCACCGGGCAAGACTTTGCCGGGCGCGCATGCAGTGGACCGCGAGTATCGCGTCATGGCGGCGCTAGGCGCGCAAGGATTCCCCGTCCCGCGCGTTCATGGGCTGTGCGAGGACGAAGGCGTCGTCGGCACCCCCTTCTTCGTCATGGACATGGTACCGGGGCGGATCGTGTGGGAAGCGCACTTCCCCGACGTCGCGCCGGAGGGCCGCGCCGCGCACTTCGACGCCATGAATGCGACGATCGCCAGGCTTCACAGCTACGATCCGGCAGCGATCGGGCTTGGCGACTATGGCAAGGCGGGCGGGTTCGTCGAGCGGCAGGTGGCGCGCTGGTCGAAGCAATATCTCGGCGACGTCGAGGCGGGGCGCAACGCCGACATGGATCGGCTGGTCGACTGGCTCGGCAAGCACCTCCCCGCGGACCGGGGCGAAAGCCGGGTCATTCACGGCGACTATCGCTGCGACAATATGATCTTCGACCTCGACGCGCCGCAGGTCCGCGCCGTGCTCGACTGGGAACTGTCGACGCTGGGCGATCCCGAAAGCGACTTCGTCTATCATTGCATGATGTACCGGATGCCGTCCGGGATCTTCACCGGGCTGGCCGGGCTCGACCTCCCGGCACTCGGTATCCCGAGCGAGGAAGACTATGTCGCCGCCTACTGCCGCCGCACCGGCCGGGCGGGCATTCCGGCGTTCGACTATCTGATGGTGTTCAACCTGTTCCGGCTTGCCGCGATCATCCACGGCATCAAGGGCCGGCTGGCGCGCGGCAACGCGTCGAGCGCCCATGCAGCGGAAAGCGCAAAGGCGCTGGAGCCGCTGGCCGCCATGGCCTGGGCGCAAGCCGAACAAGCACGGCTCTGAACGAAGAAGGCCGCCCCGGTCGGGACGGCCTTCTCATCGCTTACTTCACCGGAAAGCCGCGGCGCTTCAGCAGCGCCGTCACGTCCGGATCGCGGCCGCGGAACTGGCGATAGGCCTCGGCGCGGTCGGTCTGGTTGCCCGTCGACAGCAGCAGGGTGCGGAAGCGATCCGCCACCGCCTTGTTGAACGGATCGCCGGTCTCCTCGAACGCCGCCCAGGTGTCGGCGTCCATCGTTTCGGACCACAGGTAGCTGTAATAGCCCGCCGAATAGGCGTCCGAGCTGAACAGGTGCCCGAACTGCGGCAGGCGGTGACGCATGGTCATCTCCTTGGGCATCCCGAGTTCGGTCAGCGTGTCGCGCTCGAACTTGTCGGGATCGACCACGCCGCCCGGCAGCAAGTGAAGCTTCATGTCGACCAGCGCGGAGGAAAGATATTCCACCGTCTGGAAGCCCTGACCGAAGGTATCGGCGCGCTCGATCTTGTCGACCAGGCTCTTCGGCATCGGCTGCTTGGTCTGGTAATGCAGCGCGAAGCGGTCGAGCACCGGCCGGGTCAGCAGCCAATTCTCGTTCACCTGGCTGGGGTATTCCACGAAGTCGCGCTGGGAGCCGTTGAAGGCCGGATAGCGGACGTTCGACAGCAGGTAATTGATGGCGTGCCCGAACTCGTGGAACAGGGTAGAGGCGTCATCCAGGCTGACCAGCACCGGCTGGCCGGGCTCCGGCTTGTTGAAATTGTTGTTGTTGCTGACCAGCGCGGGTTCGCGACCGATGAGGTCGCTCGGCAGGCGATAGCTGGTCATCCACGCGCCCGAGCGCTTGCCCTCGCGGCCATATGTGTCGAGGTAGAAGAGACCGACGGTCTTGCCCTCGCGGGTAACCTCGAAGGTGCGGACGTCCGGGTGGAAGACCGGCACCGCGCCGGTGTTTTCCTTGAACTGCAGACCATAAAGCTGGCCCGCGCTCCAGAACATGCCCTGCACGAGGTTATCGAGCTGGAAGTAGGGTTTGATCTCCTCTTCCGACAGGTCGTACTTGGCCTTGCGCACCTTCTCGTTGAGGAAGCGCGTATCCCATGGCTCGACGGTCGAGATCTTGGCCGCGCGGGCGAAGGGCGCCATGTCGGCAATCTCTTCCTTCGCGCGGGCGACTGCGGCGGGCCACACCCGCATCATCAGGTCCATCGCACGGTCAGGCGTCTTCGCCATCGTGTCCTGCATGCGCCAGTGGGCATGGGTGGGGAAGCCGAGCAGCCTGGCGCGGTCGGCGCGCAGCTTCACGATCTGCGCGATCAGGCCATTGGTATCGTTGGCATTGCCGTTGTCGCCGCGGTTGACGAAGGCGGTCCACACCTTCTGGCGGAAGGCACGGTTGGTGCCGAAGGTCATCACCGGTTCGAACGCCGAACGGGTGTTGCGCACGGCATAGGTGCCGGCCGGCAGGCCCTTGTCCTTGGCGACGGCGGCCGCGGCGGCCTTCACGTCGGCCGGAACGCCGGCCATCTCGGCCTCGCTGGCCTGGATGAAGGTGCTTTCATCGGCAAGCAGCTTGGCGTTGAAGTCGCTGAACAGCCCGGCAAGCTGCTGGTTGTAGGCCGACAGCTGCTGCTTCTGCTCGGGCGACAGCTTGGCGCCGTTGCGGACGCGGGCTTCATAGGTCCGCTCGAGAAGGCGAAGCTGCGGCGCATCGAGGCCGAGGCTGGCGCGATTGGTGTAGAGCGTCTCGATCCGGCCGAAGAGCTTGGGATCGAGCGTGATCTCGTCGTTCGCGGCCGAGAGCTTGGGGCTCCATTCCTTGTTCAGCGCTTGGACTTCGGGGGTCGCAAGGTTGCTGGTGTAGACGCCGAAGATGCTTCCGACGCGGTCGAGCCGCTGGCCGGCGCGCTGCAGTGCCTCGATCGTGTTGGCAAAGGTCGGCGCCTCGGGATTGTCGGCGATGGCGCGAACTTCGCGGCGCTGCTCGTCGATCGCGAAGGTGAAGGCTTGGGGGAAGTCGGCGGGCTTGACCTTGTCCCACGGCGGAACCCCGCCGTACGCGCCCGTCCAGTCGGCCAGCAGGACGTTGTCCGGGACCGCGGGCGTAGCCGGCGGCGCCGCTTCGGCCGAGGCCGCTGGCGGCACGGCAAGGGGCTCAGCCGCGGGCACGGTGGCGCAGCCGGCGAGGAGCAGCAGGGAGGAAGTGGCAAGAAGAGACGTTTTCAGCATCAAGGATCGGCCCTTTGAACATGTGCGCCAGCGTCACTGCCGCGCTCGCTGCCAATCGCCAAGTGGTCGTTCGACGAGCGGCATAATCATCGATCGCACCGGTAGCCGTCGCCGCTGAACGCCGCATGGCCAAGTGATTGATTAAGCGAGAAGGAATTGCGCCAGCGGAAGCAGCAGCTTGACGTCCACCGCGACGCCCGCCGCGCGGCGCTCCGCGACAAACGCAGCGAGGTCGGCCTTCGGCACGAGGTGCACGGTGATATCCTCCTCGCCCGGCACACCCCCGCCCTCGCCGACCCGCCGCACATCCTCGGCCCGGACCAGGGTGAAGCTTTCGCTCAACATGCCGGGGGAAGCATGAAATTCGCCGAGGCGGCGGATCGAGCCGGCGGTGAAGCCGGTCTCCTCCTCGAGCTCCTTGACCGCCGTATTCTCGATCGTCGCTCCGTCACCATGATCGCCGACGAGGCCTGCGGGAAGCTCGAGGCAAGGACCGCCCAGCGCCGCTCGCGGCTGCTCGACGAGGATCCACTTGCCCTCGTGCTCGGCGAGGATGACGACCGCGCGGATCCCGCCGACGCGCCCGGCATATTCCCACTTGCCCTTGCGCTGGGCGGTGACGAACCGGCCCGCCCACATGGTTTCGGGCGGCAGGTCGAGATCGGGATCGCGGCTCACAGCTCGATCAGCTTGTCCGGTATCTCGTTCACGTCCTCGCTGGTCTTGGGGAAGTGACGGGTCAGCACCTCGCCCACTTCCTCGACCGCCAGCGCAAGGCCCTCGCCCGGCTGTCCTTCGCGGATCGCGCCGATCAATTCTGCCATCGCATCGCCCCAGCATTCGGGGGTGGTGACCTTGGCTACCGCTTCATCGGCGACGATTTCGGCCCGCCGCTCGGCAAGGCTGAGGTAGACGAGCACGGCGGTGCGGCCGACCGTCCGGCTTTCGGCGGCGGCGCGGAACAGGGCGATGGCGCGGCGCCGCACCCGGCGCCCCTTGGTCGCGCCCGGGGTGAGCGCAAGGCGCAGCGGCTTCCACTTCAGCACCAGCAGCACACCGAGGAACTTGAGCACCGCAAGCATCATGGTCGCGAACAGCAGTTCGCCGACGCTCGGTTCGGCGCGCCACGGAAGCAGCCGCTCCCACATTGCAGCCAGCAGGGCGGATTGCCAGGCGCAGAAGGCAAGCACGCCGATCATCGCCGCCACCGCCCAGTGCAGGGCGACATCGTGGTAGCTGTCGCTGTCAGCCGAAACGATTGTCAGGATTTCGCCGTCGCTGGCCGCTTCGGCCGAAGCGATCGCCTCGCTGACCTTGCGATGATCGTCGGGCTGGAGCCGGAGGGTCACCATGATCCGGACGCTCCCCCGCCACCAAAGCTTCCGCCGCCGCCGGAGAAGCCGCCACCGCCGCCACCAAAGCCGCCGCCCCAGCCGCCGCCGCCGCCACCGCGGCTGTTGCGGGCGGCATGGCTCAGCGCATCGAGGCCCCACAGCACGACCATCGGATCGATCCCGCCGCCACGACGCCGCTTGCCCTGATAGCGGCGGCCACCGGCGCGGCGCGCGAAGGACAGGAACACAAAGGCGATCACCAGGATCCAGAAGACCATCGGCACGAAGCCCGCCCCGCCACTGCCCCGACGCTGGGTCGATGCCTGCGCCTCGGCATCCTTGATGCGCTTTGCCGCTTCGGCGGGGGGAAGCTGCATCTGGGTGGCGATTTCGTTGACGCCGGCCTCGATCCCGCCGGGGTAATCATTGTCGCGAAAGCGCGGAAGGATGGCATTGCGGATGATGATGCTGCTGACCGCGTCGGTCAGGAATACGCGCGCGCCATAGCCCGTCTCGATCCGCACCTTGCGCTCGTTGGGCGCGACGATGAGGAGGACGCCGTCATCCTCTTCCTTGTCGCCAATCCCCCACGTCCGCCCCAGGCGATAGCCATAATCCTCGATGGTCCGGCCTTCGAGGCTGCGAATGGTCGCGACGACCAGCTGGCGGCCGGTCTGCTGTTCGAGTTGCTGAAGCTGCTGGGTCAACGCCGCTTCGCGCGCGGGATCGAGCAGGTTGGCGTCATCGACGACCTGCCCGGTCAGCTTGGGAAAAGTCTGGGCGGATGTCGGGTTCGCCAGCACAAGGGCGAGAAGCATGGAGAGAAGGAATCGAATAATCATGACCCCAGCCGATCGATCCCGGCAGTCAATGCTTCTTCGAGGCGATGGGCTTTCAGCGCCGGCTGCATCTGCCGAACGATCAAGGCCTTGGCCTCCGCGGACATAGGTCCTTCGATGCGTACTGCCCCGGCATCAGGATCGACCATCAACGCCATCATCGTCTGCGGCATTCTGACGCCCCATCCAAACAGCTCGAGCGAACCGTGTTTGTCGATAGGTACGGTGACGACCATGAGCTGCCGACTTCCCTGCGCATTCACGCGAGCTACGCGGTCTGCAAGGCGCTTTTCCGCACCATCGTCGAGCACAAAAGCGAGATCGACGACCTTACCTTCGGGAGAGGTCACGACAAAGGTTGCGCTTCGTTTTGCTTGGCTTACGCCAATGCCCGACCGCTGAACCTCAGTGATGCCGAGTGCGCCGTTGTCGAAGTAAGTCACTTGCGCGATGTCGCTTTGAGCTCGGCATCCTCCGAGAACCAATGCACTCACCAGGACGAAATTACGCACCTTATTGCGCGTTGAAGTTGACCGACGGCGCGGCCTGCGCCTGCGCCGAGGCCTCGAACGGCACCTTGGGCTTGGCGCCATAGAAGATCTTGGCGCCGACCGCGTCGGGGAAGGTGCGGATGCGGGTGTTATAGCCCTGCACCGCCTCGTTATAATCGCGGCGCGCGACCAAAATCGAATTCTCGGTACCCTCGATCTGGCTTTGCAGGGTCAGGAAATTCTGGTTGGTCTTGAGTTCGGGATAGGCTTCCTGCAGCCGCTGCAGGCTGATCGTCAGGCGGTTCTGAGCATCGTTGAAGGCGCCGACCTTGGCCGGGTCCGACAGATCATCGCCGTTGAGCTGGATCTTGTTGGCGTTGGCGCGGGCCTCGGTCACCTCGACCAGCACGCTCTTTTCCTGCTGGGCGGCGCCCTTCACGGTCGCGACGAGATTGGGGATGAGGTCGGACCGGCGCTGATATTCGCTCTGGAGGTCGCCCCACTTGGCGTTCACATTCTCCTCGGCGGTCGGGACCGAGTTGAGGCCGCAGCCGGCAAGCGACAGGGCGGCGAGCGGCGCGAGCAGGCCGAGACGGCGAATGGTGGTCATGATCGGTGGCTTCCCCTGCATGCAATCATTGGTGAGTGCGTTACGTAGGTGGGACACCGCGACGCTGCAATCCCGCCGTCGCGCGATACCGATGATGTGAAGTAAAAGCGGGAGCCTTCTGTTGCCCGGTGCATCGCGGCTTTGCAGAAGGTCCGGGGGGTTCTGTTGCCCGGCCCCCCCGGCGGCCGCTGGAATCCGATTCTGTTGCCCGGTTCGGTCCAACCGCGCTTAAGCTTTGTAACGTCTGACCGTTAGGCCGTCAGTTACGCAGCAATCGCGAGCGCCTCGTTATCGTTGGCACTTGTGAGAATGACGGTTTTAGGGCCTGTCCAAGCCCGCTGGCAGCAAGCACTTTACTACACTCGTCGATCCTGTTTCGCCCCCATCAGCGAGACCGTCGAAGCGATCCCGGTGGTGGAGGCGCCGGGGTACTGCCCCCCGGGTCCGAAATGCCTATTTCAACCTACACTCTACCAGCATAGCCGGTTGCCCGGCCCGCCCTATGTAGGCGTTTGGGAACGGCATTCCAAGCGCCGCGTGTCGGAACCGAAAGGATTGGGCTGGCGTTGGGCGCCCTCAAGCGGATAAGAAACCGCGGGTCGTTAGAACCACAAGGGGAGTAGAAAACCATGAAGAAGATCACTTTCGCGCTCGTCGGCGCTGCCAGCCTCGCTCTCGCCGCTTGCGGCGGCAAGGGTGACGACGCGCTGGGCGAGAACGTCCAGGAGAATTACGAGAACGCCGCCGAGAACCTCGAAGCGATGGCCGACAACACCGGCAACGCCGCCGAGGCCGCGACCCTCGAGAATCAGGCCGACGCCCTGAAGGCCGAAGGCGAGCGCAAGGAAGATGCGATCGACGACGCCGACGTCAATGCGCAGAACGGCGCTGCTGCGGCCGCTGCCGTCAACGCGATGTAATCAATCGCCTCGAGCGATTGGACGGGCCGGTCTCCCCCAGCGGGAGGCCGGCCTTTTCTTTTGCCTGCGGTGGACGCATCTGCCGACCCATGAGCGACAGCGAGGCCATTCCCGCAGCGACCCTGGTGGTGATTCGCGACACCCTCGCCGGCGCGCCGCCCGAACTGCTGATGGTCGAACGGCCGCGCACCATGGCCTTTGCCGGCGGCGCGATGGTCTTTCCCGGTGGCAGGATCGACCCGGCCGACTGGGACGGGGTTGGCACGCTCGAGGAAGCGGCAGCGCGTGCTGCCGTGCGCGAGACCGCCGAGGAAACCGGGCTCGACGTCGCCCTGGAAGCGCTGGTGCCCTTTGCGCGCTGGCGGCCGGACAATGTCCGCCACCGCCGCTTCGACACCTTTTTCTTCATCGCTCCCTGCCCCGTCGACGCCGGACCGCTCCGGCCGCAACCGGGCGAGTGCGAGCGGGCCGTGTGGATTTCGGCCCAAGCCATGCTCGACGACGTCCGCGCCGAACGTGCCAATGCGATCTTTCCCACCATCCGCAATCTCGAGCGGTTGGCCGCGCTTTCGTCTTTCGATCATGCACGGGAACATGCGCTGGCGCACCCGGTCGAGATCATCAGCCCCTGGATCGAGGAGCGCGACGGGACGCAATTCCTCGTGATCCCCGACCACCTCGGCTATCCGATTACCGCCGAAAGGCTGGATCGCGCCCTCCGCGCCTGAATGCCGCCCCCTGCGTTAAGGCAGGATATGCTCTTCGCCCTCCGTTTTTTCCTGCTGCTCTCGTTTCTGGCGGTTTTAGTGATCGAGGGTGCTGCCCTGGTGCAGCGCCATCGCCAGGACTTGCCATGGACGCAGCTTGACCTATCGGCAGCGCCGGGGCGCTTCACCGCGGCCAAGATCGCCGAACTGGGGAGCGATCCGCCGCGCTGCCGGGCGCTGCTCGCTCAGGCTGGCAACCGGAGCCAGCCAGCGCCATCGCGCCGCCCTTCCGAAACCTGCGGCTATGAGGACGGCACCTTGCTCTCGCTCGACATCGCGCCGGCCCCGGCCGGGCTCGTCACCAGCTGTCCGGTCGCCGCGGCGCTCGAACTGTGGGAGCGGCAGGTCCAGGCAGACGCCCGCAACATCCTCGGGACCCGAGTGCGCCGCTTCGTTCACGCTGGCAGCTATTCCTGCCGCCGGCTCTACAATCGGGCCGACGGGCCGTTCAGCGAGCATGCGACGGCCGACGCCGTCGACATCCTCAGCTTCGAGCTGGACGATGGCCGGCGGCTGTCGGTGCTGCGCGACTGGCGCGGCGGGTCGGCCGAAAGCCGCTTCCTCAAGGCCGCGCGCGACGCCGGATGCCAAGTATTCACCACGGTGCTTTCGCCCGATTACAACGACGCGCACCGCGATCATCTGCACTTCGACACGGCCGATCAAGGGTCTGCAGGCTGGCGAGCCTGCCGCTAAGCCTCCCCGAGTCGATTCTGGCCCCAATGCAAAAGGGCCCGCCTTGCGGCGAGCCCCTCTTTGTCGAAGCGACGTCTTTCGACGCGCTTACGAAAGATGCTTGGACAGGTGCTTGTTCATTTCGAACATGGTGCAACGGTCCTTGCCGAAGATCTTCTGCAGCTTGTCGTCAGCGACGATTTCCCGCTTGTTCTGAGGGTTCTGCAGGTTGTTCTTGCGAATGTGGTCCCAGACCTTCGACACGACTTCGCTGCGCGGCAGCGGGTCGTTGCCGACGATCTTGGCGAGATCAGGCGACGGTTGAACGGGACGGGCCAGCCCGCCCCCTGCCTTACGCCCAGTCCCGCTCGCTTCCTTTGCCATACGGCCCTCCTGTTGGTTCGGAGAGGAGATAGAGCGCAAAGCGCCCGTCACTGCAAGAGGCGGCTAAGAGAGGAAATGAGGGCCGTTGCCGACGGGAAACGGTACCACCCGGTTAAGCACGTCGTGCCCGATGTCGGCGGAACCACCGAACGGCACCCCAGCTTCCTCGCACCAATGCCGCGCGACCGCCTCCATCTCGGCCCCGAACGGTCGGTCGTTGGACTTGAGCTGGACGCGCCCAAGCCGCAATCGGCGGAGCTTCCCGAAGCCCGGCTGGCTGCTGACGTGAAAGAGGAAGCGGTCGACGCGGTACAGTTCCTCGTCCACTTCCTCGATCAGAAGCTCACCATCGGTGAAGTCCGGTTCGAGGCCCGTTCCCATCAGGCTCGACAGGACGACGAGGTTGAACGCGAAAGCCGGGCCATCGAGCCCGGGCTCGAGCGAGGCTGCGTCGGCGCTGATCAGCCAGTTGAGCGCGCGCGCCGCCGCCTCCTCTCCGCCCTGGCGCATGATGTCCTGGACCATCGGCCCATGCGCGACCCGCAGCCCGGCCTTGTGCAGCGCCGCCAGCAAGAAGCCGCCATCGCTGTAGCCGAGATAGGTCTTGGCACCGGCGGCCGGCGGAAGATCGCGCATGGCTGCGGCCGCGATCCGGTTGGAGCCATAGCCGCCCCGTCCGAACCAGATCGCGTCGATGCCCGGGTCGGCCATCATCTCCCGCAGCCCCGTCAGCCGCTCGGCGTCCGATCCCGCGAAATGTCCCTCCTCGCGAAAGGCCTGGGGATGGACGACCAGTTCCGCCCCGAGCGTTGCCGCAAGCACCGCCGCCTGTTCCGCCGCCTCTCGCTTCAGCGGACAGCTTGGCGCTACCACCCCGATCCTCATGTCCGCGCTCCGTTGCCCTTCGCTCGCCTCCTCAATAGGGGCAGCGCCATGACCTCTTCCAGCACCTTCTTCTGCGGCATCGGCGGCAGTGGCATGCTTCCCCTCGCCTGCATCGTCCGCGCGCGGGGCGGAAGCGTCGCGGGATCTGACCGCGCGCTCGATGCCGGACGGCTGGCCGCCAAGTTCGAATTCCTCCGGGCACAGGGCATCGCGCTCTTCCCGCAGGACGGCAGCGGCCTTGCCGACGGCATGACCCTTGTTACCTCCGCCGCGGTGGAGGCGACCATCCCCGACGTCGCGCGGGCCCGCGCGCTGGGACTGCCGCACCTCACCCGCCCGCAGCTTCTGGCCGAACTGCTCAACGCGGCGGCGACGAGCGTCGCGGTCGGCGGCACCTCGGGCAAGTCGACGGTGACGGGGATGATTGGCTGGATCCTCCACCACGCCGGCAAGCGCCCGACGGTCATGAACGGCGCGGTGATGAAGAATTTCGTCTCGACCGAAACACCCTTCGCCAGCGCGCTGGTCGGCGACCCCGACCTGTTCGTCAGCGAAGTGGACGAAAGCGACGGTTCGATCTCGCTCTACCGGCCCTCAGTCGCCGTGCTCAACAACGTCAGCCTCGACCACAAGGAGATGGACGAACTGCGCACGCTGTTCGGCGGCTTCCTGCGCGCGGCAGGCACCGCTGTCGTCAATCTCGACGACGCCGAAAGCCGTGCGCTGACCCCGCCCGGAGCGACCGGCTTCAGCTTCGACCGGGACGCGACCGTCCGCGGCTCGGGCCTCGTCCTGGATGATGAGGGCAGCCAGTTCACGGTCAGCGCGGGCGAGGAACAGGCGCAAGTCGCCGTCCCCCTGCCCGGCCGCCATAATGCCGGTAACGCGCTGGCCGCGATCGCCGCCGTTCACGCCCTCGGCGTGCCACTCGCCAAGGCAGCGGCGGCGCTTGCCGGGTTCAAGGGTCTCAAGCGCCGCCTCGAAACCGTCGGCAGTACCGGCGGCGTGACAGTGATCGACGATTTCGCCCACAATCCCGACAAGATCGCCGCGACGCTGGCCACCCTTGCGGCACGGCCCGGACGGCTGCTCGTCCTGTTCCAGCCGCACGGCTATGGTCCGCTCGCCAAGATGGGTGACGAACTGGCCCAGACCTTCGCCACTGGCCTGCGGCCCGATGACCGGCTGATCCTGTCCGATCCGGTCTATCAGGGCGGCACCGTCGATCGCTCGCGCGGGTCGGAGTGGCTTGTCGATGCCGTCCGGGCCAGGGGCGCACAGGCCGAGCACCTTCCCGAACGCCCCGCCATCGCGGCTCGCCTGCTGGAATTGGCGCGACCGGGCGACACCATCGCCATCCTCGGTGCGCGCGACGATACGCTCAGCGAATTTGCCGCCGAGCTGGTGGGGAACCTCGCGGCGCGCGGCTGATTGGACGGGCATGACCAACGGATGGCTGCTCGACGAACATGACCGCGAAACCCTGCTGCGCGACCATCCGCCCCGCTACGCGACGGTGGTGGCGCATCACGTGACCCTCGACGTCAGGGCCAGCGACCCGCCCCACGAGGTGAAGGCCGCGGTCCTCGGGTCGACCGATGACGAGAAAGGGGTCGAGGCACTCGTCGTCAGCATCGACGGCAGCGTCGACCGGCCCGACGGGTCGACCTACCATATCACCTGGTCGCTCGGGGACGGCCGCGCGGCGAAGGAAAGCAACGACGTGCTGAAGGAGCGCGGGTGGAAGGAATGGGACCATCCCGTCCCGATTACCCTGACCCCGGCCCGCCTGCGGTGAGCGAACCCAAGCTGTTTCTCGATTGCGACGGCGTGCTGGCGGATTTCGACGCCGGCGTGCGCGACCTGCTCGGCACCGATGCGCGAAGCTTCGAGGCACGGCACGGCAGGGGCGAATTCTGGAAGCGCCTTGCCCGGCACGGCGACTTCTACGCGAGCCTGCCCAAGATGGCCGACGCCGACGAACTGTTCGACGCGGTCCGGCATCTCGAACCCACCATCCTGACCGGCCTCCCGATCGGCCAATGGGCCGCGCCGCAGAAGGTCCGCTGGGCGGCCGAGCACTTCCCCGGCGTTCCCATCATCACCTGCATGGCGCGCGACAAGCACCGCCATATGCAAGGCGCCGACGTGCTGGTCGACGATAGCGAGCGGCACCTCGCGGCGTGGGAGGCCGCGGGCGGGATCTACGTGCTCCACCGCAGCGCGCGGGAAAGCATCGCACGGCTGGCGGAAATCTACCCTAGCGTCGGAAAGAGGTCCTAGTCCTCGTCATTGCGAGCGGAGCGACGCAATCCATGGCCGCAGCGGTGGATTGCTTCGCCATGCTCGCAACGACCAAAGTCGTCTTAGGCGGCGTCCGCCATGTCGACCTTCTCGACCCACTCCGGCCAGAACACCGGCTCGCGGTTCGACCAGCCCGGCGCGGTGGCCGCGCTTTCGCTGATCGACTGCAGCAGCAGGCGGCGGCGATCGGGGTGGAGGTGCGGCAGGGCCGAAGCCGCGCAGAAGGCGGCCGGAAGCCACGGACGCGCCGCGGCCCCGAGCAGGCGCTCGTACAGGAAGCGGAACGCCGCGAAGTTCGGGATGCGATCCTGGCCGAGGTCGAACGCGGTCAGCGTGATCAGCAGGCCCATGAACGGATCGATGGTGTCGAGACCGCTGTCGTCGGGCACCTGCATCCGAAGCGCGTCGAGCTGCTTGTAGAGCCGGCCTTGCGCCCGGATCGAGGCGGCTTCGCCTTCGTCGCGCGCCCAGCACTCAAGCGCGTTGCGGCGGCCGAAGGCGATGTCGAGGCTGCGGCGAATGTAGCGCTGCGTGGCCTTGGGAAAGCCCGCAAACTCCTTCATTTCGCTCAGCAGCAACGCTCCACCGGCAGGCTGCGTCGAACGCGTCGTCATGGCACCCAGCTCCTTCAACTCGGGCTGGTAGATATGAGCGCCTAAGCGTTTCCGAACGCTTAACCATCACCCCAAGCCCGGTTCATATTGAAACCGGAAATGCCGGGTGATTGCACGTGCTTATTGTCGGCTGGGCGACTTGTCGCTCAGCTGTCGCAATCCTGCAACGCAGTGATCATCTCACCTTGACGATGCGGACGGGCCTCAGCCCGGAAATCCGCTCGACGGGACCGGCTCGTCGACACAGCCCGGCTGCGAGGTCGACGGCGGATCGGAAGCGTCCATCGATTCATCGCTGCCGACGTCGACCTTGGCGTCGTCGTCTTCAGGATTGCGGCGCAGCTTGTGCTCCAGTTCCTGCTCCGGATCGCCCGACAATACCGGCGGCGGCGCCTCCGTGCCCCTTTGCTCGTCCATCTGATCTTCCTTTCGGTGGCATAACGTTGTCGCTGCATCGCCGTTCCGCTTCGACCAATGCGCGGCAGGGTTCGGCGACCGGCCGGCGGGCGCTTGCACAGCCCGGTCCGCTTCGTCACTCTCCGCTGCCATGAACATGCCCCTCAGCAGCGACAACCTGGCGTTCGGCCAGGCCAAGCACGAGACCCCGCGCTTCGCGGACTGGCGCATGGCCCTGAAGACCATCGGCGGCTTCTGGGCCATCTATTCCGTCACCGTCGTCGCCCGCGCGTTTCTCGGCAGCGACCCTGGCACCATCCTCGTCAACAAGCTGCTGACGCTGATCCTCGGCGTCGCCCTGACCCTGCTGCTGTACATCGCAATCGCGAGCTTCAGCCGCGACGGATCGATGCGGCGCAAGGCCGTGATCGCGGGCGTGGGCTCGGTGCTCGCCTCCATCGTGCTGGCCAGCGGGCTCGTCCTGACCGAAGCCAAGCTCAAGACCAGCAAGGAGGAATTTCGCTTCCAGGCCCGCGAGGGCTTCGTGGTGATCCAGAAGGGCGACCAGGTGCGGATCGAGCGCAACGCGGCCGATCCGGTCGTCGTCACCATGCCGCGCCTTGCCGACCTCAAGCACAAGGACCAGCTGCGGATCGCGGCCGATACGGCGGTAGTGTGGCTGTTCTTCTTCGCCGCCTGGTCGGCGGTCTATCTCGCCTCGGTCAGCCAGGCCCAGGCGCTCAGCCTGCAACGGCGCGCCGCAGCGGCCGAAAGCGCGGCCCAGGTCGCGCAGGTCCGGGCGCTGCGCTACCAGGTCAATCCCCACTTCCTGTTCAACACGCTGAACAGCCTGTCGAGCCTGGTGATGACCGGCCGCCCCGCCGAAGCGGAGGAGATGATCCTCAAGCTGTCGACCTTTTTCCGCTCCAGCCTGTCGCTCGATCCTACCGCCGACGTCAGCCTCGCCGAGGAAATCGAGCTGCAGCGATTGTACCTCGAGATCGAACAGGTCCGCTTCCCGCGCCGCCTGAAGGTCGAGATCGACGTTCCCGACGCGCTGGCGACCGTCCGGCTGCCCGCGCTGATCCTCCAGCCGATCGTCGAGAATGCGATCAAATACGGTCTCAGCAACACCCGCGACAAGGTGACGCTTCGGATCAGCGCGGAAGAACCGCTGCCCGGCCGCCTCAGGATCGAGATCAGCAATTTCGGCGGCACGGCGCTGAAATCGCCGCGCAAGCCGGCGCCGCCGGCGGGCACCAAGGTCGGGCTCGCCAATGTCGCCCAGCGCCTCAGCGCCCGGTTCGGACGCGCTGCTGGCGTGGAGCATGGACCGATCGACGGCGGCGGATACAAGGTTGCAATCACGATGCCGAGCCGGAACGATGCATGAGCCGCCGTTGAAAACCCTGGTCGTCGATGACGAGCCGCTCGCCACCGAGCGGCTTCAGCTGCTTCTCGCCCGGATCGGCGGCGTCGACCTGGTCGGCACCGCCAGCGATGGCGAATCGGCCTGCCGCATGGCCGAGGCGCTGAGCCCCGACCTCCTGCTTCTCGATATCGCCATGCCGGGCATGGACGGCATCGATGTCGCCCGCGAGCTTGGCCGCTCCCCCCAGCGGCCGGCAGTCATCTTCGTCACCGCCTTCGACCAGTTCGCGGTCTCCGCCTTCGACGTCGATGCGGTCGATTATCTGGTCAAGCCGGTCGATCCCAAGCGGCTGGAGCGCGCCCTCGAACGCGCCCGCGCGCACATTGAATGGCGCAGCGGCGTCGGGGCCGAGGAAGCCGCGCCGCCAGGCCAGTATCTCGAGGAATTCTGGGCCTCTGATCTCAGCGGGCTGGTCCGGATCCGCGCGATCGACATCGACCGCGTGTCGGCCGAGCGCGACTACATGCGTTTGCACGTCGGGGCCCGCAGCTGGCTGATTCACCACAGCATGGCGGCGCTGGAAGAAGGGCTCGACCCTGCCACCTTCGTGCGCCTGCACCGCTCGGCAATCGTCCGCCGCGACTTCATCAGCGGCTTCCAGCGCAACGCGTCGGGCCGCTGGATCGCGCGGCTGGCCGATGGGGCCGAGCAGCCGGTCGGCCGGCTCTACGCCGATTGCGTGCGGGAAATCGCGGGGCGCTAGGCCCCTTCCCGCTCCGACACCGCCCCGGTCACCGCGACGTCGACCACCACGTTGCCGAGCGTGCGGAAGGTGTCGGGGATGGTCTCGAGCGCCAGCAGCAAGGCCAGCGGTTCGATCGGAACGCCAAGCGCGATGCTGATCGGCGCAATCGAGGTGACGAAGCTGACCTGGCCGGGCAGGCTGACCGCGCCGATCGAGGCCAGCGCCGCCACCGCGATCCCGCCGGCATAGCCTGCCGGGGTAATCTGCACGCCCAGCCAGTGCGCCACGTAGAGCGCGACACCGATGTTCATCGCCGGGCCCGTCGCCCGGAACAGCGCCACCGCCAGCGGCAGCACGACGTCGGCATCCTGGCGCTTCACCCCAAGCGCCGCCGAGGAGGTCAGCATGGCCGGTAGCGAAGCAAGGCTCGACCGGGTCGCAAGCGCCACCGCCGATGGGCCACCGACCGCGCGCAGGAAGGTCCCCGGCGAAAAGCGCGCCGCAACCACGGCGATGACGATGCCGAGGACGGTCAAGATCAGGCCGAGCGAGGAAATGATCACGATGTAATGGACGATGGCGCCCAGCGCCGACCCGCCGGCGCCCGCGCCGAATTCGAACGCCAGGGCGAAGACGCCGATCGGACCCAGAGCGAGCACCCAGCCGATCACCAGCAGCATCGCATCGCCGATCGCTTCGAAGAAACGAAGCGCGGGGCCGCGCTTGTCGGCGCTGAGCCTGGCGAGAGCGAAGGCGAAGATGGTGGTGAAGATCACCAGCGGCAGGATCTGGTCTTCGGCCGCCGCGGCGACCGGGTTGCCGGGCACCAGGTTCTTGAAGAAGTCGCCGATCGACGGGACAGTGATGGCCGTAGCGCTCGGGTCGACCCCGGCGAGGCCGGTGCGAAGTGCCTGCGCGGCGGCCTCGGGAAGCGGCCAGATCGCCAGCAGCGCAGGGGTCATCACCGCGCCGAACAAGGCGGAGAAAATGTAAAAGGCGCCGAACCAGATCACCGCCTTGGTCGCGAGCCCGCCGGCCTTGGCGGCATCCGACCCGCTGACCACGCCGACTACCAGCAGGGCGACGATCAGCGGAATGACCGTCATCTTCAGCGCATTGAACCACAGGCCGCCGACCAGTGCCGCGGCGGACACCAACGGCTCCTTGATCCCGTCGCCCAACCGCGACGCGAGAATGCCGAGGATCAGGCCGACGACCAGCGCGGCCATCAGCAGCAGCGCGCTTCTGCCGCCCGCGCCGGAAGTGCTGGCCGCTGGAGCGGCAGTGTCGTCAGTCATGGGCATCCAAACTCCAGGCGCGAGCGCGCGGCTCCTTGCCTAGCGCCCCTCTCCTGTCGCGCAAGAGTGGGCGCTTGGCACCTTCCATCCAGAGCGACGCTCGCTCCATCTCATTATTTCGGCGCCGCCCCGAACTTCGCCGCGGTCACGCGCGTTGAACAGCACGACAGACAAATCCACGCGTTTTTAAAGGAGTGAAACCATGATTGGTTCTTCGGACAGCACGGGCGTCGGTACGCTCGAGACCCTCACCACCACGCTCATCGACAGCATCAACGGCTATCGCGACGCCGCCCAGAACGCCGAGGGCACCCGCTTCCAGGAGCTGTTCCGCCGTAACGCCGACGAGCGCAGCCGCATCGTCGAGGAACTCCGCGCCGAAATCAGCCGCCTCGGTGGCAACGCCCCCGACGACGGCAGCTTCCTTGGCGCGACCCACCAGCGCTTCCTCGACCTCAAGGCGGCGGTGACCGGCCGTGACGACAAGGCGATCATCAACGAAGTCGAGCGCGGCGAGGACTATCTCAAGGAGAAGTTCGAAGCGGCGCTGAACGCCACCGACGTTGCGCCCGAAACCCGCAGCATCATCGAACGCGCCTACCAGTCGGTGCGTCAGGGCCATGACCAGATCAGCAGCCTGAAGCACGGCCTGGAGGCCTGAGCCCGTGGGTATCTTCGACAAGATCAAGGGCGCCATCTTCGGCCACAAGGATCCGGGGCCGGGCAATCGTCCGACCATCCCGGCCGGAATGGCCGGGGGCCCGCCCGCGACGGCGCCCGCGCAGCCGCAGGGCCAGCAGGCCGGCAGCGCGACGGCTACCCAGCCGCCATCGGCGACCCCTCAGCAGCCGACTGACGTCGATGTCGAACAGGTCCTGTCCGACATCAGCACTCAGCGCGGGAATCCTGACCTCAACTACAAGAGTTCGATCGTCGACCTGATGAAGCTGCTCGGCATCGATTCCAGTCTCGAGAACCGCAAGGAACTCGCGCAGGAACTCGGTTACACCGGCGAGCTCGACGGCTCGGCGGAAATGAACATCTGGCTGCACAAGGCCGTGATGAAGCAGCTTGCCGCCAATGGCGGGCGGGTGCCGGCCAGCTTTATCGACTGACCGGACACGTAATGCTTAAGCAAGAAGGCGGCCGGGCTCATGTCCTGCCGCCTTCTTGTTGTCTGCTCAGGCCTGCGACTCGATCGCGGTGAACACGACCATCCGCATCTCCGCCTCGCCCGGCTTCTTGTAATCCTGGATCTGCAGGGCGTTGCGGCAGATATTGTTCTGCGGCAGCCCGCCCGTCTGCCGGTCGAGCACGACGCAGCCGATGACGCGGCCACCCGGCGCCACCCGCAGGCGGATCAGGTCGTAGCCAATGATCTTGCGGCCTTCCTGCTCGAGCACCGGCCAGGGCTTGGCAGCGTCGCGAAGGAGGCGCGCCTCGATCCGGAAGCGGGTTTCGCGCTTGTTGGCGATCCCACGCAAGGCTTCGAGCAACGTCCCGGCGGGCGGCGATGGCCCGCAGTCCGGCGCCTTGTTCTCGGCCGTTCGTCCCGACAGTTCGGCAAAGCGGCTGCAGTCCCGCGGCGTGCCGTCTGTCCCGATGGTGAAATGGGTAATGACGAGGTCGGGGACGATGTTGTTCTGCGGCGGCAGCCGCCACGCGATGCGATTGTTGACCGTATCGGCGACCGCCTTGCCCTTCATGTCGCGGGCCGGCGTGAAGCGCGCCCTGGCCGACATCAGCCGACACGACGCCGTGTCGAGCGCTTCCGACCCGCTCGACTGCGTAACGGTGCACTTGGTGACGCTGCCGTCTGGGCCCACGTCCAGCCTGAATCCGGTCGTTCCCTGGACGCCCGCCCGGCGCGCATCGACCGGATAATCATCGGCGGTGATCAGGGACCCAAGGTCGGCCCGCGCCCTTGCCGCCCATTCTCGGTTATCGGCCGGCGGCGCGACCGGGAGAGTGATGATCGGTGGGGCCTCGGTGCGGACGAGCGGCGGTCTCGCTTCCGACGAGGGCGAGGTCCCGCTGCGGATTGCCGCCCAGTCGATCGTCTCGCGCACTTCGCCGGCGGTCGGATTACCGGCGGCATCGCGGGCCGGCGTGAAGCGCATCCGGCTGCGCAGCAGCCGGCAGGTCGTGGCGTCGAGCAGCGAGGTTCCGCTGCTTCCAAGGATCGTGCAGCTAGCGACCCGCCCGTCGGGCCCGACGACCATAGCAACTTCGACCGCACGGGCGGCGGAAGCGGCAACCCCGGCAGGATAATCGAGGGCACTGATGAAGCTGCGCGCCGGTCCGCGGGCCACCGGGACGCTGGCCGTGCCGGCCTGGGCCAAAGCGACAAGTGAAATCAGGAACATCGGACGCACACTCCTTGTAGCCGCCGCAGGCTACCAGAAGGCAAAGGCGTGTCGAGACAGGTCCTGCTACTTCCTGGCGGGATCGTGGCCCCAGTTCTTGAGGCTTGCCGCCCAGCGCGATCCGTCCGGATGATCGGGCTTTTGCGCCAGGTGGCGATGCACGTAGCCGACCACTTTCTTCATATGCGCAAGGTCATCCTCGTCGAGATCGGCCACCTTGGTTCGAAGCAGTTCGATGATCCGGGTGCCGGACTTGTGACCGACGCTTTCGCCCGAGCCATGACCATCGGCACCCTTGAATCCGACCTCACGGCTTTCCTCGGTCGCGAGCCATTTCTCGAGCTCCGCTGGGGTCATGTTGACCGCGTCGTGGAATTCCTTGCGGACTTTGGTGCGCTCGTCGGCGTCGATGGTGTCTGCCAAGGCCTTTCTCCTCTTTCGTCACTGAACGAGGAGTGGGTGCGCCTGGTTGCCGACCTGCCCTAAAGCCGCAACCGCAAACCCCTGACATGCCGGCCACTTGCTGCTGGCCACTGGCAATTGCGAGGAAAGCAGCAGGCGTGGCTCGCCCACCAGCGGACAACATCGGCGCACCCGCGCAGATGATTCGCACCCGCACCATTGAAACGCACGCGCACAACAGAAATGGGGCCCGGCATTGCTGCCGAGCCCCACTGCGCCGAGCTTGAGTTTGCCGGTCTTCGTTTCATGCCGATGCTCCGTCCCGAAGGAAAAGCTTCAGCGTTCCGCGATCCTCGCTCGCCCGCTCAGGCGTCGCGTCGGTCTCGATCGGCTGCCCGGTCTCCCGGGCTCCTTCCCCGGATCTCCACTCCGGTTCGCCTTGCGGCTCCCCTTCGCTTCCATCCGGCTCTGCCGTCGCCTCCCGAACCTGTCGAGCGCCGGTCCGAAGACCCTTGCTCCACTTGTCCGTTCCGCTCCGGCGGTCCTGGTCCTCGCCTCCGCTTGCGTCGATCCGCTTCCTTTCGAAAGCATCGCGACCCAACCCTCGGTCCGGTCCTGAACCCGCCTCCCGTCTCCATCCCTGGCAAGCCAGTTCAAGGTTCGGTCGGCCACCGTCCGTCCGTTCGCGGCCCTTCTTGGAACGATCAACCTCTCGCGCTGCCCTGACCAGCCCTTTCGGGCGATCCGGCCTGCGGCGGTGAGACGATCATCTCTTCCGGCGCCTCTTGCCGGCTTCGCTTCGAAGATCCCTCGGTCGCTCCGTCCGGGCATCCTGGGGAAGCCCAATCTTCGCAAAACCGAATTCCACTTCGTCGCCTTGCCGGCGGAGATCGGAAGTCCCTTCCCCTTCCTGCCTGTCGGCCCTTGCGGGCTTCCGGAGAGGAGGAGGCCGTTGCCCCCCGATCACCCATGCAAGATGACTCCAAAAGTGAGTCGCGCAAAGCGGAATCTGAGGCACCATGCCTGTGGATAACGGGGATATCGGGTGCAATCGTTTCGCCCCCGGCACTCCCAGCGCTGTTGCCGTTCCGTTCTCCTCCCCCTAACTGGGCAGGACGTGTCCGAATCCGCTTCCCTCTCGCCCGAGCCGGCCTATCTCGCGAGCCTCAACGCCCCCCAGCGCCAGGCGGTGCTGACCACCGAAGGCCCGGTGCTGGTGCTGGCCGGCGCCGGCACGGGCAAGACCGCCGCGCTGACCGCCCGGCTCGCCCACCTCATCGCCACCCGCAAGGCGTGGCCGAGCGAAATCCTGGCGGTCACCTTCACCAACAAGGCCGCACGCGAAATGCGCGAGCGGATCAGCCGAATCAGCGGCGGCGCGATCGAGGGGATGCCGTGGCTCGGCACCTTCCATTCGATCGCCGCCAAGATGCTCCGCATCCACGCCGAGTTGGCCGGCTTGCAGAGCAACTTCACCATCCTCGATACCGACGACCAGTTGCGCCTGATGAAGCAGCTGATCGTTGCCGCCGAACTGGACGAGAAGCGCTGGCCTGCCCGCCAGCTCGCCTCCTGCATCGACCGCTGGAAGAACAAGGGACTCACCCCCGAACAGGTCGATGCCGGCGAGGCGGAGGCCTTTGCCAACGGCCGCGGCGCCGATCTCTATAAGCAGTATCAGGATCGCCTGAAGGCAGTGAACGCCTGCGACTTCGGCGACCTTTTGCTCCACATGCTGGTGATCTTCCGCACCCACGAAGATGTGCTGGAGCGCTACCGCACCCGCTTCAAATATCTGCTGGTCGACGAATATCAGGACACCAACGCCGTCCAGTACGAGTGGCTGAAGCTGCTTGCCGAACCGCGCCGCAACCTGTGCTGCGTGGGCGACGACGATCAGTCGATCTATTCGTGGCGCGGGGCGGAAGTCGCCAACATCCTCCGTTTCGAGCGCGACTTTCCCGGCGCGGCGGTGATCCGGCTGGAGCAGAATTACCGCTCCACCCCGCACATCCTCGGCGCGGCGTCGGGCCTCATCGCCAACAATTCGGGCCGCCTCGGCAAGGACCTGTGGACCGAGCTCGACAAGGGCGAAAAGGTGAAGGTCGTCGGCGTGTGGGACGGCCCGGAGGAAGCCCGCCGGGTCGGCGAGGAAGCCGAGCAGCACCAGCGCCGCGGAAGCCTCAGCGACATCGCGATCCTCGTCCGCGCGCAGTTCCAGACCCGCGAATTCGAAGAACGCTTCATCGCGATCGGCCTGCCCTACCAGATCGTCGGCGGCTTCCGCTTCTACGAGCGCGCCGAGATCCGCGACGCCCTCGCCTACCTTCGCCTCGTGCAGAGCCCGGCGGACGACCTTGCGTTCGAACGGATCATCAACACCCCCAAGCGCGGGCTCGGCGACAAGGCGGTGGCCAACATCCATCGCTATGCCCGCGCGTCCGGCCAGCCGCTCCTGCTGGCTGCCGCGCAAATGCTCGATTCGGACGAGCTGACCCCGCAGGCAAGGCGCAGCCTCGGCCGCTTCGTCGGTGACTTCGCGCGCTGGCGGCAGATGCACCTCGCCGCGGCAGACACCCCCGCCCCGCTCGGCTCGCCGCCGGCCCATGCCGAACTGGCCCGCCAGCTGCTGGACGAAAGCGGCTACACCGCCATGCTTCAGGCCGAGCGCACCGCCGAGGCCACCGGCCGGCTCGAGAACCTCGCCGAACTCACCCGCGCGATGGAGGAGTATGAGCACCTCCCCTCCTTCCTCGAGCATGTCAGCCTGGTCATGGACAATGACGCCGACAAGACTGGCGACAAGGTCACCATCATGACCATCCACGCCGCCAAGGGGCTGGAATTCCCGATCGTTTATCTCGCTGGCTGGGAAGAAGGCGTGTTCCCCTCGCAGCGCGCATTGGACGAAGGTGGCACCGCTTCACTCGAGGAGGAGCGCCGCCTTGCCTACGTCGCGATTACCCGCGCGCGCGAAAAGGCGACCATCTTCCACGCCGCCAACCGCCGCATCTACGGCCAGTGGACCAGCAGCATCCCCAGCCGCTTCGTCGCCGAGCTCCCCAAGGAGCATATCGAGGAGGAGACCACGATGACCGGCGGCGAGTCGCTGTGGCGGGCGCAGTGGAGCGAGCATGGCGATCCCTTCGCCCATGTCGCCGCCCAGCGCCCCGACCGCCTGACCACCCGAGGCCCCGGCTTCGGCCGCGCGGCGCAGACGTTTACCCCCGTCCCCCAGCGCATCGTCGAGGCACGCGCGTCGGCCGTCAGCCTCGGCAACAAGGGCCGCGACGACCTGTCGATCGGACAGCGCGTCTTCCACGGGAAGTTCGGCTACGGCGCGATCGCCGCGATCGAGGGCAACAAGCTCGAAATCGATTTCGAGCACGCCGGGCGCAAGCGCGTGCTCGACAGTTTCGTCAGCTTGGGCTGAACCTCAGCGCCGCGGCGCGAGGCGCTGACGGCGCGGCGGCGGCGGACCGCCCCCGGTCGCATGATGCTCGTCGGGGCTGGTGCTCGGCTCGACCATGATCCCGTCCTGCGCCATCGCCGGCGAATTCTTGCGCAGTGCCTTCATGAAGGTCTGCAAGGCGCGCGGGCTCACTTCGAAATAGCTGTCGGTCGCCGCGACCTTGATCGCGCCGATCTCGCTGCGGGGAACGTGACCGATGCGGCAGATCAGCGGCAGCAGCCACTTGGGGTCGCCGCCCTGCCGCCGCCCGGCATTGATCCGGAACCAGCCGGCGCCTTCGAAGCCGCCATGGCGCGGGCCATCGTCGGCCGGACCGTCGAGCAGGTCTTCGGGCGCAGGAAGATCGGCATGGAGGCGAGCGACCAGCGCCTGCGCCACGCCCTGCGGGCCGAGCCGGTCGAGCAACGCCGCGGCAAGGTTCGCGTCGCCCTCGTCCTGCGGCTGCGGTTCGTCGAACTGGGCCAGCAGGCGCGCCCGATCCTGGTCGCGGATCGCCTCGGCACTCGGGACATCGGTCCATTCGACCGGGATCCGCGCGGTACGAAGCATCGCTTCGACCCGCCGGCGACGCATGTTGGGGACGATCAGCACCGCCGTACCCTTGCGGCCTGCCCGGCCGGTCCGGCCCGATCGGTGCTGCAGCGCCTCGGCATCACGAGGCAGTTCGACGTGGATGACCAGGCTGACCGAGGGAAGGTCGATGCCGCGCGCGGCGACGTCGGTCGCCACCAGCACGCGGGCGCGCTTGTCGCGCAGCGCCTGGAGCGCGCGGTTGCGGTCGGCCTGGCTATGCTCGCCCGACAAGGCGACGGCGGTGAAACCGCGTTCGGACAGGCTGCCGTGAAGGCGTCGAACGGCTTCGCGCGTGGCGCAGAACAGGATCGCGGTCTCGGCCTCGTGGAAGCGGAGGAGGTTCACCACCGCATGCTCGACGTCGGTCGGACGGACTGTCACCGCCTGATAGCTGATGTCGCCGTGGCCGGGGCTTGATTCGACCGTGCTGATCCGGAGCGCATCGCGCTGGTAGCGGCGGGCAAGCGCGACGATCGGCTTTGCCAGCGTGGCCGAGAACAGCAGGGTCCGGCGGGTTTCCGCGGCGCCGTCGAGGATTTCCTCCAGTTCCTCGCGGAAGCCCATGTCGAGCATCTCGTCGGCCTCGTCGAGCACGACGACCTTGAGGTTGGACAGGTCGAGCGCCCCGCGCTCGAGGTGATCGCGAAGGCGGCCCGGGGTTCCCACCACGATATGCGCGCCATTTTCCAGCGCGCGGCGCTCGCGCACCGGGTCCATGCCGCCGACGCAGGTCAGGACGCGTCCGCCGGCGGGCTCGTACAGCCACTGCAATTCGGTCGACACCTGCAGCGCAAGCTCGCGGGTCGGGGCGATCACCAGCGCCAGCGGCTTAAGCGAAAAGGGCAGGCGTTCGGCCTCGCCGAGGAGGTCGGCGGCCATGGCAAGGCCGAAGGCGACGGTCTTGCCCGAACCGGTGCGGGCGGAAACGAGGAGGTCACGGCCGGCGGCCTCGGGAGTCGAGACGGCGTCCTGGACTTCGGTCAGCGTTTCATAGCCGCGCGTTTCGAGCGCCCGGGCGAGCGCCGAAGGGAGATGTTGATGGAGCATGAGTGCCCCTTAGTGCGAATCGTTGCGATTGGCTACCGGGGTGGAACCGTGGCGGCGGTCCGGGCGCTTCCCTGTTCCTTCAGGAGAACCTTTCATGCCCACCGCCCAGATCACCCGCATGGTCCTGCCCGACCACGAATGCCCGTTTGGCCGCCGTGCGCTCCAGCTGCTTCGCGACCATGGCTTCGAGGTCGAGGAGCATCAGCTCAAGACCCGCGAGGAAACCGACGCCTTCAAGACCGAGCATGGCCTGTCGACGACTCCGCTGATCGTGGTCGACGGGAAGACCATCGGCGGCTGCAGCGACCTAGAGAAATTCCTCGTCGCCCACGTTTGAATGAAAAGTGCTCCGGCGGTCGGCCGGAGCACCTTCATTTCTTAGGCCGCTGCGACCTTGGTCTTCTTCAGGGCCGCGAGATGCACTTCCGGCCCGTCCTTCTCCAGCTCGGCTTCATAGCGCGTCTTGGCGTCGGCAAGCTTGGCGCCCAGCGCGTCCATATCGACCCCATGGCGCTTGGCCTGGCTGAAGATGCCGGTCAGCCAGCGCTCTTCCTCGCCGACATGATGCTCGATCTCTTCCTTCAGGACCTTGACCTTCGCCTCGGCGAATTCGTCGCCCTTGGTGCTCGCGAGGATCTCGGCGATGAGCACGTTGGCCGCGTCATGCTCGACATAGGCTTCCTTGAGGTCCGCTTCCTCGACCTTTCCCTCGCAGGCCGGATAGAAGATCTCGTTCTCGATCCGGGTGTGGACGATCAGCGAGCCGGCGATCCGCTCGGCGATCTTGCGCTTTGCGGCGTTGCCTGACGCATCCTCATATTCCTTGAACAGTTTCTCAACCGCGCGGTGGTCCTCTTTCAGGAGGGTGACGGCGTCGGGTGCGGTGTCGGCCATGGCTGCGTCCTTGCTTGATCGTTTCGCAAGGGAAACCGGAAGCAACCGATGATGGTTCCGCCGGTGATCGTCATCGAACTGTCACGGGGAAGATAATGCGTGGGCTCGGCTATCTCATCTCAATCGTCAGCGTGCTGCTGCTCGGTGCCGTGGCATGGCCCAAACCCGGAGATCCCGCCTGGCACATGCCCGCGGTGCTGCTGGGGATGGCGCTATCGATCGGCGGCATGGGACTGCGCTGGCTCGCCAGCAGGCAACAGAAGCACGAACTGAACGCCGTGGAGAGCCGGGTCGGCCTCATCCGCCCGGTAAAGTGATCGTCAGCGCCGGTCGCCGCTGCCCGCGGTGGCGATCTCGTCGCCGGTCGGCTCGGGCGTCGCGTCGCCAGACTTGTCGAGCTCCATCCAGTCACGGAACGGCAGGCCGTAGAGCATGTCCATGACTTCGAACTCCAGTCCGCCGGGCTGGCTCGTGTTGCTGTTCCAGAGCGCCACCACGCCGCTCTTCAGCACCGGATCGAACAGGATCAGCGAGCGATAACCCGCGACCCCGCCGCGGTGGCCGATGATGCGGTGCCCGGCATAATCATAATTGCGCCAGCCAAGGCCGTAGGTCGCCTCGCCCACCCGCTCGAGGAACTTGCGCATCCGCGCCCGTTCGCTCGGGGTCTTCACCAGCGGCGCATGGACCGTTTCGAGCACCCGCTGGTCGAGCACCCCCGGCATCCCGCCCATCTGCGCGATCAGCCACAGGGACATGTCCTTGATATTGCTGTTGACCCCGCCCGCCGCCGGAACGCGATAATAAGGCTCGAGCACCTCGAGCGGTCGGCGGCCGACGCTGTGGGGCCTGGCCCAGCTCTTCGACGTCACCAGCCCTTCGCGGGTCAGCGACGCGCTGGTCATGCCCAATGGTTCGAACAGCTGGTGCCTGACCGCCTCCTGATAGGTCGTCCCCGTCGCCCGCGCGACGATGTCGCTGGCGGTGTCGAACGCGATATTCTGGTACGACCAGCAGGTATCGGGCGCACAGATGGCGTTGAGCGAGCCCAGCTCGGCGCGCAGCACCTGCGGCGACTGTCCTTCCTCCAGCTTGTTGTCGAGCGCGTTCTTGTAGAGGCCGAGGCGGTGGCTGAGCACGTCGGTGACGCTAGCGCGATATTGGTTTCCGGCCGGCAGCTTCAGCCCCGGTGCGTAATTGACCACCGGCGCGTCGAGCCTGACCTTGCCCTGCTCGGCAAGCTTGGCGACCATCGTTCCCGCCACGCCCTTGCTGACCGAGGCCCAGCGGAACACCGTGTCGGCGGTGACCTTCTCGCCCGAGCCCGCCAGCGTCTCGCCATAGCCGGAAAGAAAGGTGATGCGGCCGTTCTCGACCACGCCGACCGCCATACCGACCATCGTCGGCTTGGCCGCCATCCGCTTCAGGCGCGCGTCCAATTGGGCATAGTTCACCCTCTGCCGCGCGGCCGGCTGCACCTTGGCAAGGCGCATGCTCGCCGCGCGCACCTCGGCCGCACTGCTGCTGGCGGATTGAACGGGCTCGACCACCCGGATGCTGGCAATGGCGGCGCCCATGAACAGGACGGCGCCTACGCCGGCGACGACGCGCTTCTTCAGTGACTTGTCCTCCCCGGGCGTGGGCTTGGAGCGACTGACGCCAAGGCTCAACTGCCGTCACCCGGGGCCTGCGGCGAAACGAAGCTCTGCAGCGACGAGAAGCGGCGCGGCTGGCCAAGCGGCGCCATCGCTCCTAAACCGCTGCCCCATGCAGTTCCTGCGAACACTTTTCTGGGTCGTCCTGGCGGTGTTCCTGGCGATCATCGCCAGCAACAACTGGTCGGACGTAACGATCAACCTGTGGGGCTCGCTCCAGGCCGACATCAAGCTGCCCCTGCTGGTGCTGATCGCGGCGCTGGTCGGCTTCTTGCCGCCCTTCCTGCTGCTCCGCGCCCGGTTGTGGCGGCTGGAGCGGCGGATCGCGGTTTCGAATCCGCCTGCGCCAACCCTTGCGCCGCCGCCTCCGCCCACCGACGAGTTCGCTCAGTGAGCAACCCCGTCTTCGTCGCGCTCGACACGCCCGACCTGCGGGCGGCCGAGGCCCTTGCCCGAAGCATCGCGCCCCATGTCGGCGGCCTGAAGCTCGGGCTGGAATTCTTCGCCGCCAACGGCCCTGCCGGCGTTCGCTTCCTCGGCGAGGTCGGCCTGCCGATCTTCCTCGACCTCAAATTGCACGACATTCCCAATACCGTCGGCAAGGCCGTCGCCGCCCTCGCCCCGCTCGCGCCCGCAATACTCACTGTCCATGCCGCAGGGGGCCGGGCCATGCTCGAAGCCGCCCGCGCCGCCGCGCCGCCCGCATGCAAGGTGGTCGCGGTTACCGTCCTTACCAGCCTCGATGCCGCCGACCTTGCGCAGGCGGGCGTCCATGGCACCCCTGCCGCACAGGTCGATCGCCTCGCCGACCTCACCCGCGCTGCCGGGTGCGACGGCATCGTCTGCTCGGGCGAGGAAGTCGGCCAGGTGTCGGCCCGCTGGCCCGGCGGCACCTTTGTCGTACCGGGACTTCGCCCGGCCGGCAGCGACGTCGGCGACCAGAAGCGCGTGCTGACACCGGCGGACGCCCTGCAGCGCGGCGCCTCCGTGCTCGTCATCGGCCGCCCGATCACCGGCGCCCCCGATCCGGCGGAGGCCGCCCGCGCCATCGCTGCTTCCCTCAAGGCATCCGCCGCGCTACCCGCCGGCGTCTGAACCAACCCAAGGACTGTATCATGAGCTGGCTCAGCCGCGTCCGTAATTCCATTTCCTTCCTGCCGAAGCGCCAGACCACCGACACGCTCTGGCACAAGTGCAAGAATTGCGACGCGATGGTCTTCACCAAGGAATGGGAAGACAATCTCCAGGTCTGCCCCAAATGTGACCACCACGACCGCATCCGTGCGCGCACCCGCTTCGACCAGGTGTTCGACGACAGCCATTATGAGCTGCTGCCATCCCCCGACGTGCGCGAGGACCCGCTCAAGTTCCGCGACACCAAGAAGTATAGCGACCGGATCAAGGCCGCGCGCACCGCGACCAACGAGAAGGACGCCTTCCTCAATGCGCGCGGGACGATCGAGGGTCGTACCGCGATCGTCGGCGTGCAGGACTTCGCCTTCATGGGTGGGTCGATGGGCGTCGCGGTCGGCTCGGCCTTCGTTTCGGGTGTCCAGGCCGCGCTTGCCGCCCGTGCGCCTTACATCGTCTTCACCGCCGCTGGCGGCGCGCGCATGCAGGAAGGCATCCTCAGCCTGATGCAGATGCCGCGCGCCACCGTCGCGATCGAGCTGCTGCGCGATGCGGGCCTGCCTTATATCGTTGTGCTGACCGATCCCACCACCGGCGGCGTCACCGCCAGCTATGCGATGCTTGGCGACGTGCAGCTCGCCGAACCCGGTGCCCTGATCGGCTTTGCCGGCCAGCGCGTCATCGAGCAGACCATCCGCGAGAAGCTGCCCGAAGGCTTCCAGCGCGCCGAATATCTCCTCGAACATGGCATGATCGACATGGTCGTCCGCCGCGCCGACCTGCGCGAGCGGCTCGCCCGGCTGATCGACTATCTCGCCCCGACGGAGAAGGCGGCGGCCTGATGGCGGACGGCGCCCGCTCGGACCATCCGGGCGTGCAGGCGCAGCTCGACCGGCTGGCGAGGCTGAGCCCGGGCGGTGATCGACTCGGCCTCGAACGCATCGCCGAATTGCTGGCCGCGCTGGGGGATCCGCAGCGGCACCTGCCGCCGGTGTTCCACGTCGCGGGCACCAACGGTAAAGGCTCCACCACCGCCTTCCTGCGCGCCGCGCTCGAAGCCGCGGGGAAGCGCGTCCACGTCTTCACCTCACCCCACCTCGTCCGCTTCAATGAACGCATCCGCCTTGCCGGCAGGCTGATCGACGACGCCTCGCTCGCGGCCTTGCTCGAAGAGGTTCTCGACGTCTCCGGCACGATCGCGCCAAGCTTCTTCGAAGCAACCGCCGCCGCCGCCTTTCTCGCCTTTGCCCGCGCCCCGGCCGACGCGCTGGTGCTCGAAGTCGGCATGGGCGGCCGGCTCGACGCGACCAACGTGGTCGAGCGCCCCGTCGTCACGGGGATTGCCGCGCTAGGGCTCGATCACCAGCAATGGCTTGGCGAGACCCTGGCCGAGATCGCGAGCGAGAAAGCTGGCATCGCCAAGCCGGGCGCTCCCCTGGTGACCCTCGCCCATCCGCCCGACGCCGCGGCCCGCATCCGTGAGCTTGCCGAAGCGACGGGCGCGCCTCTCCTCGTCCAGGGGGCGCAGTGGCACAGCCATGTCGCCGGCGCTCGCCTCCATTACCGCGACGGGGCAGGTGCGCTCGACCTCCCGCTGCCCGCCCTCCCCGGCCTCCACCAAGCCGACAATGCCGCGCTGGCGGTCGCCATGCTACGCTATCAGCAGGCGATGGCCGTCCCTGACGAAGCGCTCGCCCGCGCCATGAGCGAAGTCCGCTGGCCTGCCCGCCTGCAGAAGCTCCGCCCCGGCCCGCTGACCGGTACCCGCGACATCTGGCTGGACGGCGGTCACAATGCGCAAGCCGCCCAAGTCCTCGCCCGTAGCATCGAAGAACTGGCGAACGGCCGTCCGCTCCACCTCATCGCCGGCGCTCTCACGACCAAGGATGCGGCGGGGCTCCTCGCGCCTTTCCGCGGGGTAGCGCAGCAGGTGAGCGCGATCAGTTTCGCGCATCCGCTCGCCATGCGTGCCGAAGATCTGGCCGGCGTCGGCCGTACGCTCGGCTTGCCGATGACGGCGAAGACCGATCTTCGCGCGGCCATCGCCGGCGCCGCTTCGGACGCCATCATCCTCATCGCCGGTTCGCTCTACCTCGCGGGCGAAGTGCTCGCGCTCAACGGCGAGCTGCCGGACTAGGCCGGCCTCGGCGGCGGCGCTTCCTGCTCGGGGATCGTGCGCAGCGGCTCGCCATCATCCTCGGTGCTCGGCTGCCGTACCGACTGCACGACATAACCCTTGCTCCACAGCAGCCACAGCAGCAGCATGCCCGGAACCGCGGCGACGATGGTCAGGCCCCAGAAACCGACCCAGCCAAGCTTCTCCGCCGCAATCCCGGCAGGGGCCGACAGCCAGGTTCGCCCGACCGCCGCGAAGCTCGACAGCAGGGCGAACTGCGTCGCCGTATAGGCGAGGCTCGACAGGCCGGAGAGATAGGTGGTGAACACCGTAAGCCCGATCCCGCTGGTGATATTCTCCGTCACCACCGCCGCGACCAGCATCCAGTAATTGTTGCCGACCGCCGCAAGGAGCATGAACATGACGTTCGAGACCATCATCAGCAGGCCCGAGATCAGCAGCGCCCGGCCCATCCCAAGCCACAGGATGAACGGCGCGCCGAGTGCCGAGCCGACGATCAGCGCGGCAAAGCCCCACGCCTTGTTTGCCGACACGTAATCAAGGTCGGCAAAGCCCAGCTCGACGATCATCGGCGACAGCATGATCTGCCCCATCGCGTCGCCTACCTTGTAGAGCAGCACGAAGCCGAGGATCAGGAACGCGCCCCTGCGGCCAAGGAATTCGCGGAACGGGTTCCACACCGTCTCGCGCAGCCACTGGCCGGCGCCCATCCCCGCCGCCGTCGCATAGCGATCGACATAGCGGCCGGGCCCGGCCCACAGCGCACCGACGATGGCCGGCAGGATCGCCAGGCCGGTCAGCGCATAAGCCGCGGCCCAGCCCATCCCCAGCCCTTCGGTCGAGGCGATGAAGATCGTCCCCGCGCCGGCGATGAGATTACCCGTGCGATAGCCGAACTGGTTGGTCGCGGTGCCGTGCGCCATTTCCTCGTCCGACAGGATCTCGATGCGATAGGCGTCGATCACGATGTCCTGCGTCGCCGACAGGAAGGCGACCACGATCGCCCAGAAGGCGAAGGTCCCCATCGCCCCGACCTGCGGGTTGCTGGCGCCAAGCTGCCACACCGCGACGAACAACAGGGCCTGGATCAGGAACAGCCAGCCGCGCCGCTGCCCGAACACCCGTGTCAGGACCGGCAGGGGCAGCTTGTCGATGAGCGGCGCCCACAGGAATTTGAGCGTATAAGGCGTTGTCAGGCCCACCGCGAAGCCGATGGTCGTCTTGTCGATGCCCACCTTGCTCAGCCAGAAGGTCATGGTCGACAGCAGCAAGGTCAGCGGAAAGCCGCTGCTGATGCCGAGCAGGAAGGCGACCAGCGGCCGCTTCTTCAGATAGGGCCGGAAGGACTCGATCCGCGTCGCCAGCAGGGCCAGCGCCACCAGCAACCCGACGAAGATCGCCACCTGCAGACCGTTCATTCCGTTTCCTTCACCAAGCACGAATTCGCCGGACCCTAGCAGCCGCAATTCGCGTGAACAGCCCGTCAGTGCTTGCGCCCGCCCGCCGCCAAGCGCAGTCTGCCGCGATGGATGCGCCGCTCCGGTCAACCCGCCCCACCCCCGGGCAACTTGCCCTCGCCGAACAGCTGGCGGGCGGACAGGAATTGCTTGGACAAGGCATCGCCCGGCTGCCGGCCAATCTTTATACCGACCAGGCCCATTTCGCGGCCGAGCAGGAACACCTGTTCGCTAGGCTTCCGCTGGTGCTCGGACCCTCGGCCCTCTTGCCGAACCCGCGCACGGCGGTCGCGCACGACGGCTATGGCGTCCCGCTGATCGTCAGCCGGGATGGCGACGGTAAGGTCCATGTCCTCGCCAATGCCTGCCGCCACCGCGGCACCCGGCTGATCGAGAGCGAGGAACTGGTCCCGGCCGCGCGCATCGTCTGTCCCTACCACGCCTGGGCCTACAGGCCCGACGGCAGCCTGGCGGCCCTGCCACGCCCCGACTGCTTCCCTGGGCTCGACAAGGGCACCATGAGCCTGCGCCGCTTCCCTGCGGTCGAAAGCGGCGGCCTGATCTGGTTCGCGCAGGACCCGGATGCCGATTTTGCGCCCGCAGAGGCGCTGGCCGACGACCTCGACGCCTTCGGCCTGCCCCACCTGCACCTCTATCGCCGCCGCACCCACGACGTTGCCTGCAACTGGAAGCTGGTGGTCGACGCTTTCCTCGAAAGCTACCACGTCCAGCGGCTTCACGCGGCAACCATCGCGCCCTTCTTCGCCGACGGGATCACCGTCGCCGACCGTATCGGACCGCATCAGCGCGCCGCGGTGGGCCGCACCGACTATCTCGAACGCATCGACCGCACCGACTGGCGCCAGCTGCGCAAGGCCGTCACCTACACCTATCACCTGTTCCCCAACTCGATCCTGATCATGAGCCCGGATTACGTGAACCTGCTCACCTGCTGGCCGCGGGGGGTCGGGCGCACCCTGGTCGAGGACGTCATGCTCATCCCCGAACCGCCGCGCACCGAAGAAGAAGAGCGTCACTGGCAGAAGAGCTGGGACCTCCTCGACGGCGGCACCTTCGCCGCCGAAGACTTCCGCGCCGCCGCGCTTTGCCACCAGGGCCTCGCCAGCGGCCTGATCGACGAGGTCACGCTCGGCACCCTCGAACATGGCGTCGCCGACTTCCACGCCAATATCGCCGCCGCCCTGATGCCGGAACCACCGGCCACCCTCTAGCGCGCCATCCGCGGAGCGCGGACTGGACGCAAATCCTTCAGGCCTTATGCCGAAGCGATGATCGCGCCGCTGACATCGCTTCGTTTCTTTGCGGCATCATTGGTCGTCGCGCAGCATTATTTCGGTTTCTCGGCCGGCCATGCCGGCGTTTCCTTCTTCTTCGTCCTGTCCGGCTTCGTCCTGGCCATGAACTACGAAGGCAAGGTCTCGACGCCCGAGGAACGAAGGCTGTTCTGGTGGAAGCGGGTTGCGCGCATTTACCCGACGCATCTGCTGACGGCGCTGCTCGTCATCCCGATCAGTTCGGCGCTCTTCACGCTGCCACTCAATCTGGCCCTGCTGCAAAGCTGGGTGCCGACACGGACAGCCTATTTCAGCCTGAACGCGCCAAGCTGGTCGATCAGCGACGAAGCCTTCTTCTACGCCGTCTTCCCGTTCCTGCTGCCGCTCGTGACCCGGTTTCGCGTCGCCATCTGGGCAGCTCTATTGCTCGCTGCGGCGTCTGCGTTCGCGATCTTCCTGCCGCAGCCTCTTGACGATCAGCCCACGCACTTCCTTTTCTACATCTTTCCGCCAACCCGCCTGCTCGAATTCGCGATCGGCATCAGCCTCGCAAAGCTGCGCGCCGACGGACCCCCGCTTGGTACCGGGTCCGAACTGGCGGCGATCCTGCTGGCCGCGGGCTCCCTCGCGGCGTTCGAGTTCGGGGTTCCGGGATCCTTCGGGTCGGCCCTGCTCTTCATCCCGGCGGCGATCGCGCTGGTCGCCGTCTTCGCCCGCTCCTCGGGCCTTTTCGCGCGGCTTCTCTCCGCCCAGCCGCTGATCCTGCTCGGTGATGCAAGCTTCATGCTCTACATGCTTCACCTGCCGCTCATTCGATATCTGCGCTTCCTCCCCGAATGGCTGGTCGCCATGCTCGCGGTGGTGCTGTCGATCGCGCTCTTCTGGTGGTTCGAAAAGCCGGCCCAGAAGATGATACTTCGCTATGCCCGGCGCCGGGGCGAGCGCTCCCGTCCGCCCGTCACGACAGCGCCCGAAGGGCCGTCTCAGGCCGCCAGCGGCGGTTCGTCGTAGAGGATCATCCCGTCGGGCGCTTTGATCCGTGCCTTGCCCGCCAGCCGCTTCTCGACGACCTTCAACGCTGCCTTGAGCGTTCGGTCGTTGTAAGGCTTGAGCAGCACGCCGATCGCCAGTTGTTCGGCGCCGGCCGGCGGAGCGGCGGTGGCGAACAGCACCGGAATGCCGATCTTTCCGGCTTCCCGCGCTAGATCGACGCCGCTGCGGTTTCCGGTCAGGCCGATATCGGTCAGGATGAGGTCGATCCCGCACTCCTTGTCGGCCGGATCGCAGGCCTCGTGATGGCGGCTCAGCATGGTAAGGGCGTCGCGCACGCTATCCACCGTGGCCACGACCGTGTATCCGGCGGCTTCCACCATCAGCTCATTGTCGAACGCCACCAGCGGCTCGTCCTCGACGATGAGGATGCGCTTGACGTGGCGTACCTGCTTGCCGAACAGCATTCGCGATCCTCGAGGAATTAGATTGTGCCCCCGCAACGAACGACAGGTCCTCGCGGGCCCCGTCCCCCTTCCAAAATGCCGCGGCGTGCTCCGCCCGCCACAGGTGCGCGTGCCGATGGTCCGCGTGCCGATGGTCCGCGTCTAGGCGGCCAGCGCCCGACTGGTCCTCGCCCGACCGGGCCGCGTGGCGCCAAGCCGGGCCCCGCTCGCGACACCGGGCCGCAGCGCATTGCCAAGCTGCTTGCGCGCGCCGGCGTCGCCTCCCGCCGCGACATTGAACGGATGATCGCCGAGGGCCGCATCGCCCTTGAAGGCGAGGTACTGACCACTCCCGCCACCCTGCTCGAGGACCTGCGCGGAGTGACGGTCGACGGCAAGCCGGTCGCGCCGCCCGCCGCCGCTCGCCTGTGGCGCTTCCACAAGCCCGCGGGCTGCCTGACCGCCGCCAACGACCCCAAGGGCCGCCCGACCATCTATGATCGCCTGCCCGCCGGCCTTCCGCGCGTGATGCCGGTCGGTCGCCTCGACTACATGACCGAGGGCCTGCTGCTGCTCACCAACGATGGCGAATTGAAGCGCCAGCTCGAGCTGCCCGCCACCGCCGTCGTCCGCCGCTATCGCGCCCGGGCCTTTGGCGAGATCAGCCAGGCCCAGCTCGAGGAGCTTTCGGAAGGCGTCGAGATCGAGGGCATGCGCTACGGGTCGATCGACGCCAATCTCGAGCGCCGCACCGGCGCCAACTGCTGGATCGAACTGGCGCTGACCGAAGGCAAGAACCGCGAGGTCCGCCGCGTCCTTGAGCATCTCGGCCTCCAGGTTTCGCGCCTGATTCGCCTCTCCTACGGCCCCTTCACCATGCTCGACCTCGCCCCGGGCCAGGTCGGCGAAGTGCAGCGCGAAGAGCTGTTCCGCTTCCGCCAGACGCTCAAATAGTCTCCCCCGTCATCGCGAGCCGGAGGCGAAGCAATCCACGCGGCGAATGGATTGCTTCGCTAGCGCTCGCAATGACCGATCGGCCCCGCAATTTGCCATTCCGCCCGTCCCGCGCTATGCGCCCGGCCGCTCCTGCATGGTCATCCCTGGAGGCGTGGGGAGCGGTACAAAACTCTTTTTCAAAGGAATGCACGTATGAGCGAACAGCTGACGCTGCCCGCCGAGACGCGCGACCGGGCTGGCAAGGGAGCCTCCCGTGAGCTGCGTAATTCGGGTCGGGTCCCCGCCGTTGTCTATGGCGCCAACCAGGAGCCGCTGAGCATCCACGTCGAGGAAAAGCTCCTCGCCAAGATGCTTTCGACCGGTCACTTCATGAACTCGGTCGTGATGATCGACGCCGGTGGCAAGACGACGCGCACCCTCCCCAAGGACGTGCAGTTCCACCCGGTCTCCAGCCGCCCGGTCCATGTCGACTTCCTGCGCATCGGTGAGCACAGCAAGGTCACCGTCTCGGTGCCCGTGCGCTTCGTCGACGAAGAGGAAAGCCCCGGCATCAAGCGCGGCGCGGTGCTCAACGTCGTGAAGCACGACATCGAACTGACCTGCGACGCGTCGGAAATCGCCGACGACATCGAAGTCAGCCTCAAGGGCCTCGACGTGGGCGATTCGATCCACATCTCGAACGTCACCCTGCCCAAGGGTGCGGTTCCGACCATCACCGACCGCGACTTCACCATCGCGACGATCGTGGCTCCGTCGGCGCTGAAGAGCGACGAGGGTGACACCACCGTCGACGGCGAAGGCGAAGAAGCCGCCGGCGACGCCGAGTAATCGGCTCCTCCCCTCCCGTGTCCGCGCGGGAGGGGAGTTGCCCCATCGATGCAGATCTGGACCGGCCTCGGTAATCCCGGCGCGCAATATGCGCTGCATCGGCACAACGTCGGCTTCATGGCGCTCGACACGATCGCCGAAGTCCACGGCTTCAGCCCCTGGCAGAAGAAATTTCGCGGCCTCATTTCGGAAGGCCGCATCGGCACGCAGAAGATCCTGCTGCTGAAACCCCAGACCTTCATGAACGACAGCGGCGACTCGGTTCAGCAGGCGCTGCACTTCTTCAAGCTCGACGAAGCCGCCCTCACCGTCTTCCATGACGAGCTCGATCTTGCGCCGATGAAGGTGAAGGTGCGGGTCGGTGGCGGCCTTGCCGGTCACAACGGCCTGCGCTCGATCAACGCCGCGCTTGGTCCCGACTTCCGCCGGGTCCGCATCGGCATCGGCCATCCCGGCCACAAGGACCGGGTCACCGGCTACGTGCTGGGCAATTACGCCAAGAGCGAGATGGAGCCCCTGTCCGACCTCCTCGCCGCCATCTCCGCCGAGGCCGAGTGGCTGGCGCGCGGGGAAGATGCGCGCTTCATGAGCGAGATCGCGCTCAGGCTCGCTTCCTGAGCACTGCGTTGAAGGCGATCGTCACCCGGTCCTCGCCGCTGCCCTGCGGGTGAACCCAGTGCCGCAGCGCGCCGGGAAAGAGCAATGCCTTGCCGGCGGATGGCTGCACCTTCACCTTGTCGACAGTCATCGCTGACGAAAGCAGCCCTGCAAACGGGCTCGACGGGTTGGGCGACAGGAACTCGATCGCGCCGCCGTCGGGATTGTCCGCTCCCGCCGCCGGCACCGCCACATAATAGCAGCCCGACCACAGCGCCCCGACATGGTCGTGCGGCGTATTGTAGGCGCTGGCCGGATTGACGTTGATCCACCCGTCACAGATGAATTCGAGATGATCGAAACTGGCGTCGGGCGCGATCCGCCGGGTCGCGGCGGCGACCATCTCCTTCAGCTGGCCGGCAAGCTCGCGATGCGCCGGCTCGGGGCGGCGAAAGAAATCGGGTTCGGAATGCCAGCCAAGCCGGTTCGATCGCTTGAGCGACGGCTCGCCCGCGCGGCGCACGCCGATCTCTTCCAGCAGCCGGGCGTTGAGCGGGCCACTGTCCTCCACCTCGAACACCGCGAGCGGAGATTGGAACAAGGGTTCGATCCGAAGCAGTTTGAGTGTCATCAGTCCCTCGGGCTTCTCCCCTTCCGCTAGCCTCCGCAGGCGGCCGCGACAATCCGCCGGGCAGCGCATCCTTTGCCTTCACGGGCGCGGCGCACTAACCCGCTGCCATGTCGCGCCAGCTTTTCGCCACGCCGCTCTACGAAGCCGACCTCGCCATCGACCTTGCCGAGATCGCCCACTCGATCCGCAGCCTTGCCGAGGACGATGGTGCCGGGCGCCGCTGGGCGAAGGAGCATGGCTACAAGGGCTACACCAGCTACGCCTCGCTGAACGACCTGCCGCGCCGCGATCCGGTGTTCGCCGACCTCGGCCGCCTGCTCACCCGCCATGCCGCGACCTTCGCGCGCGACCTCGCGTGGGATGTGAAGCCGAAGCTCGACAGCCTGTGGGTAAATTTGATGAAGCCCGGCGGTCACCACAGTGCCCACCTCCATCCGCACTCGATTCTCAGCGGGACCTTCTATGTCGAGGTACCCGAAGGCGCCGGTGCGATCCGCTTCGAGGATCCGCGCCTGCCGATGATGATGGCCGCGCCGACCCGCCGAACCGATGCGCCCGAGCCGCTGCAGACCTTCGTGACCGTCCGCCCGCAACCCGGCCAGCTGCTACTGTGGGAAAGCTGGCTGCGCCACGAGGTCCTGCCCGGTGCCGGCCGGTCCGAGCGGCTGAGCGTCAGCTTCAATTTCGCCTAGGCCGTTAGCATCCGCTTCTGCTTGCCGCTCCATTCCAGAGTAGCCCCGCCGCCGCCCGGTTGCGTCTGCTCCGCTGCAGCGGCTAAGGGCGCGCGAGCTTCCTCCGTTATCGAGATATACTTTCCATGGGCTTCCGCTGCGGCATCGTCGGCCTGCCGAACGTCGGCAAATCGACCCTTTTCAACGCGCTCACAGAGACGCAGGCGGCGCAGGCGGCCAATTACCCCTTCTGCACGATCGAGCCCAACGTCGGCCAGGTCGCGGTCCCCGACCCGCGCCTCGACCAGCTCGCGAGCATCGCCAAGTCGGCCAAGATCATCGCCACCCAGCTTGGCTTCGTCGACATCGCCGGGCTCGTGAAGGGCGCCAGCAAGGGCGAGGGCCTCGGCAACCAGTTCCTCGGCAACATCCGCGAGGTGGACGCCATCGTCCATGTCCTGCGCTGCTTCGAGAATGACGACATCCAGCATGTCGCGAACAAGGTCGATCCGCTGGCCGACGCCGAGGTGGTAGAGACCGAGCTTCTCCTCGCCGACCTCGAAAGCCTCGAGAAGCGCGTCCCCAACCTCGTCAAGAAGGGCCAGCAGGGCGACAAGGAAAGCAAGATCGCAGCGTCGGTCCTGACCCAGGCGCTCGAGCTCCTGCGCGACGGCAAGCCCGCGCGCCTGACGCAGCCGAAGGACGAGGAGGAAGCCCGCGTCTTCGCCCAGGCCCAGCTGATCACCGCCAAGCCGATCCTCTACGTCTGCAACGTCAACGAGGAGGATGCCGCCAACGGCAACGAGCTTTCGGCGCAGGTGTTCGCCAAGGCCAAGGCGGAAGGCGCCAACGCCGTCGTCGTCTCGGCCGCGATCGAGGCGGAACTGGTCGGCATGGACGAGGCCGAACGGCTCGAATTCCTCGGCGAGATGGGCCTGAAGGAAACCGGCCTCGCCCGCGTCATCCGCGCCGGCTACGACCTCCTCCACCTCATCACCTTCTTCACCGTCGGCCCCAAGGAAGCCCGCGCCTGGACCGTCGAGAAGGGCGCCAAGGGCCCGCAGGCCGCCGGGGTCATCCACTCCGATTTCGAACGCGGCTTCATCCGCGCCGAGACCATCGCCTTCGACGATTATGTCGCGCTCGGCGGCGAAGCGGGTGCCCGCGACGCCGGCAAACTCCGCCAGGAAGGCAAGGAATATGTCGTGGCGGACGGCGACGTCCTCCACTTCAAGTTCAACGTCTGAGGGTCCGGCTCAGACGTTCAGCCGGTAACCGACCGCTGGCTCGTTGACGATCAGGCGGGGCGCCTTGGGATCGTCTTCGAGCTTCTGCCGCAGGCCCCGCACGGCGACCCTCAGATAGTCGCTGTTCCCTTCATGCGCCGGCCCCCACACCGAACGCAGGAGGTGGGCATGGCTGAGCACGCGCCCCGGCTGCCGCGCCAGTTCGGCGAGCAGCCCATATTCCTTGGGGGTCAGGTGCACCGGCTCACCGCTTCGCCGGACCTCGCGGCGGAAGAGGTCGATCGAAACCTCGCCGCTGACCACCGGGCGCTGGTCGTCGGCATCGTCGAGGCTCAGCAGGTTCATCAGATAGCGTTCGAGCTTCGCCACGTCGCCGCCAAGCTCGCCCAGCAGCGTGCGGTCGGCGCCCCCTTCGCGGCGGATGTCGCGCACCGCCTTGCCGATGGCGACAAGCGTCGGCTGCACGTCCTGCCCGATCGTCGAGAACAGGGCCGAGCGCAGCCGGTCGCGTTCGTGGACCCGGGTGAATTCGCGCATTTCGCCCTCCAGCCGCCCGCGTTCGAGCGCAAGGGCGACTTGGTCGAGCAGATTGTCGAGCAGCTTCAGCTGGCCTTCGGGGTCGAGGTTCGACCCGTCGTCGCGGGCGATCGCCATGATCGCCAGCACCTTGGTGCCCGACCGAACGGGACGGAACTGCCATTCGGTCGGCACCGCGCGGCTGACCCCGCGGCCGGTCGGTTCGCCGGTCTGAAGGGCAAGCTCGGCGGCGGCCCAGTCGTTGGGTCCAAGCTCGCTCGGATGCGGCGCGGCGGCAAGGATGGCGCCGGTGATGGGCGCCGGGATCAGCAGCGCGTTGCAATCGAACACGCGCGCCACCTCGCTCGCGCCGACCGCCGCAATCTCCTCCTCGCCCGTGCAGCTCAGCAGGCGCCGCGCCAGCCCGGCGATCGTCGCGTTTCGGTTGGCCAGGCCATTGGCGCGCTCGGCCTGGCGCCGAATCCCCGCCGCAAGCTGGCTCGTCGCAAGCGCCACGCCGAGCAGCACGACGATCGTCAGCAGGTCGTTCGCCTCGGTCACCCGAAAGGTGAAGTGCGGCTGCGTGAAGAAGAAGTTGTAGGATAAGGCGGCGGCTGCGGCAGCGAGCAGCGCCGGGCCGAACCCACCGACCACCGCTGCGCCCAGAACCGCCGGCAGATAGAGAAGGTCGACCGCCGAATTGCCATAGCGCGGCGCGATGATCAGGCCGCCGAGCGTCGAGACCCCGACCATCAGCAAGGCGGCAATCAGGTGGACCAGCGGCGAGGCTGCAAGGCGGGTGCGCGTCATTCCCCTCATGTGCGTCCGGCGCCCGCGAAGGTCGAGGGGGCGCCCTCCGCTTCCCCCCTGATCCTTCACGGCCAGCACATGGCTTTCACATGGAATCTTCACGGCGACGACGACCATGTAAAGCCAATGTCCACCCCAGCCATCATTGCGTCCGACACCGGCGACAGCGCTCCCCCCACGGTCGAGCAGCACTCGCTTCCCACCCTCATGCTCGGCGCCATCGGCATCGTCTATGGGGATATCGGCACCTCGCCGCTCTACGCCATGAAGGAGACGTTCGTCGGCGCGCATCCGCTGGCGGTCGACCGGCTCCACATCTTCGGCGTGCTCAGCCTGATCTTTTGGTCGCTGATGCTGGTGGTCACCCTCAAGTATGTGTTCGTGGCCATGCGCGCGGACAACAAGGGCGAAGGCGGCTCCTTCGCGCTTCTTTCGCTCATCTCGCGCAGCCTCGGTGAGCATCGCTGGACCGCCGGACTGGTGACCCTCGGGGTATTCGCCACCGCGCTCTTCTACGGCGACGCGATCATCACGCCGGCCATCTCGGTCCTGTCGGCGGTCGAGGGGCTGACCATCGTGCAACCCTCGCTCGCGCCGCTGGTGGTCCCGATCGCCATCGCGGTTTTGATCGGCCTGTTCCTCGTCCAGTCGCGCGGTACCGCCAAGGTCGGCGCGGTGTTCGGACCGATCGTCATCGTCTATTTCGCCTGCCTGGCCGCGCTTGGCGTTAGCAACATCGTCCAGCATCCCGACATCCTCGGGATCGTCAGTCCGCACCACGCGCTGGCCTTCTTCATCTACGATCCCAAGCTCGCCTTCCTGGCGATGGGGTCGGTGTTCCTCGCGGTGACGGGCGCCGAGACGCTCTATGCCGACATGGGACACTTCGGGCGCAAGGCGGTCGGGCTGTCGTGGCTCTCGCTCGTCTATCCCTGCCTGATGCTCAACTACATGGGGCAAGGCGCCCTCTTGCTGGCGAACCCGGCGGCGGCCGAAAACCCCTTCTTCATGATGGCGCCCGACTGGGCCCGCCTGCCGCTGGTGCTGATCGCCACCGCCGCGACCGTGATCGCCAGCCAGGCCGTCATCTCCGGCGCCTTTTCGGTCACCCACCAGGCGATCCAGCTCGGCTTCCTGCCGCGCCTCAAGACCCGCCACACGAGCGAGCGCGCGGCCGGCCAGATTTATATCCCGCTGGTCAACTGGACCCTGCTGGCGATGGTCTGCCTGCTGGTCGTCGGCTTTGGCGAAAGCACCCGTCTGGCGGCGGCTTATGGCATCTCCGTCAGCGGGACGATGATCATCACCACGCTGATGCTGGCGGTGCTGGTCTTCCGGGTGTGGAAGTGGAACCGCCTGCTTGCCGCCCTCACCATCGGTCTGTTCCTGGTGGTCGACGGCATGTTCTTCGCGTCCAACGTGACCAAGATCGCCGACGGCGGCTGGTTCCCGCTGCTGGTGGCGTTCATCGTGTTCACCGTGCTCACCACCTGGGCTTCCGGTCGCCGCCTGATGCGGGTGAAGATGGCCGAGGAGGCGATCCCGGTCGAAGTCTTCATCAAGTCGGTGGCCAGCGTGCACCGCGTCCGCGGCACGTCGGTATTCCTGTCGACCTCGCCCGACGCCATCCCCTCGGCGCTGCTTCACAACCTCAAGCACAACCAGGTGCTGCACGAGCGGGTGTTGATCCTGAACGTGAGGGTCGAACCCGTCCCCCACGTCTCGGGCAGCGAGCGGCTGGAGGTCAGCGGGTCGGGCCAGGGCTTCTACCGGGTCGTGCTCCACTATGGCTTCATGGACGAGGTCGACGTCCCCGCCGATCTTGCCCGCATCGAGCAGTGCGGCGGGGGCTTCTCGATGATGTCGACCAGCTTCTTCCTCGGTCGCCAGAAGCTCATTCCCTCGACCGATCAGCCGGGCATGGCGCTGTGGCGCGAGCAATTGTTCGCGTGGATGATGAAGAACAGCGAAAGCGCGATGGAATTCTTCCGCCTGCCGACCAACCGGGTGATCGAACTCGGCAGCCAGCTGAGGATCTGAACCGGGCCTGGGGCAGACAACCTGCGGCTCGCGCGTTCCCCCTCGGATGGACCGCGATCAACCGACCCGCATCGGCACCGCCGGCTGGAGCATTTCGCGCGATTGCGCCGACGCCTTCCCGGCCGACGGCAGCGGGCTGGAACGCTACGGGGCGGTCTTCTCCTGCGCGGAAATCAACAGCAGCTTCCATCGCCCGCATCGCCATTCGACCTGGGCGAAGTGGCGCGACAGCGTGCCGCCGGGCTTTCGCTTCTCGGCCAAGCTGCCCAAGGCGATCACCCACGAGCGGCGGTTGCTCCAATGCGCCGACCTGCTCGACACCTTCCTCGCCGAAGCCGGGGAGCTTGGCGACAAGCTCGCGGTTCTGCTGGTGCAACTCCCGCCCAGCCTGGCGCTCGACCCCGCCGCTGCCCGCGGCTTCTTCGGCCTGCTCGCGGATCGCAGCCCCCTCCCCCCAGCCGTGGAGCCGCGCCACGCCAGCTGGTTCGAACCCGCGGCCGACGCCTTGCTGACCGAGCTTGGCATCGCGCGCGTCGGGGCCGATCCGGCGCGGGTCCCGGGGGCCGGGCAGCCGCTGGTGGTGCGCGGGCTCGCCTATTGGCGGCTCCACGGGTCGCCGGTCATCTATCGCTCCAGCTATGCCGATCGCCTGCCCGCGCTCGCCGCGGCGATCAGGGCGCAGCCCGCGGCGGACCGCTGGTGCATCTTCGACAACACCGCCAGCAGCGCCGCAGCCGGCGACGCACTCGCCCTGATGGAGGCGCTCGACGGCCGCCGCGCCTCAACAGCCTCTTAACCATCGCGTTTTAAGCCTGTCGTCAGTGTAGGCTTTTGTAAGCGTGGGTAAGCGTAATGAAGTCCTCGTCCGGAGCCCATTACGAAGGGCTCGACCACCTGCGTGCCCTTGCGGCCTTTCTCGTCGTCCTGTGGCATTTCTCCCGCCCCGCCGTGAACACCTCCATCGCCGCGACGCCCGAAATCGGCCTCATCGCGCAAGGACATAGCGGGGTCGCGCTGTTCATGACGCTGAGCGGCTATCTGTTCGCCAAGCTGGTCGGACAGCGCACGATCGACTTTCCCGCCTTCGCCTGGAACCGCGCGCTTCGCCTGCTCCCGCTGTTCATCCTCTGCCTGCTGCTCGGCTATCTCGTCCAATCGCCCGAGGACCGCGCGGCCTACCTCCACGGGGTCAAGGTCGGCTGGCTGCTGCCCGGCATGCCGCAGGGCGGGTGGTCGATCGTGGTCGAAATGCACTTCTACCTGCTGCTGCCGATGATCCTGTGGTCGGTCCGGCGCTGGCGCTATGCCCCGCTGCTGATCGTCGGGGCCGCGCTGCTGCTGCGCCTGGCCCTCGCCAACCTCGGCTATGCGATCGAGACGCTCGCCTATTACACGCTGATCGGTCGGATCGACCAGTTCGCCCTCGGCATCTTCGCCTATCACCTCGCGCCGCGTGGACGGGTCGCGGCGGCCGCATTCGGCGCGCTGTGGCTGTTCTACATGTGGTTTGCGGCGAACGGCGGCTATTATGGCGCGCACGACGACCTCGTCTGGGTGGTGCTTCCGACCATCGAGGCGGCGGGCTTTGCGGCCCTCATCAGCTGGTACGACCGGCACCCCTTCACCGGGCGCTGGACCGCGCCGCTGCGCCGGGCCGGCGACTACAGCTACGCGGTCTACCTGCTCCACTTCCTGACCGTGGTCGCGGCATCGCGGTTCGTCGATGACAATCTCGCGCGGCTGACCAGCGTCTATGTCGCGATCCCGTTTGCGCTCGTCTATTTCGGCTACATGACCATGCTCGGCTGGGCGAGCCACCGGCTGATCGAAGGGCCGATGATGCGTTTCCGCCGGCCCTACCTGAAGGACGCTCCGGCCGCGTCCGCCGCCAACGATGCTACCGACAAGTCCGAAGCGAGGCAGCTCGCGGCCTGAGCCTCAGTGTCCGGGGAAGCGCAGCAGGCTGCTCGTCGCGACCCCGTCGGCCTCAAGCCTCGCCGCACCGCCAAGGTCGGGCAGGTCGATCAGGAAGCGGGCACCCGTCACCACCGCCCCCGCCCGCCGCACCAGCCGCGCGGCGGCCAGCGCCGTGCCGCCGGTCGCGATGAGATCGTCGGCCAGCAGCACCCTTGCCCCCGGCGCGCAGGCGTCGACATGCATGGTCAGCCGGTCGGTCCCATATTCCAGCGCATAATCCTCGGCGATGGTCGCCCCGGGCAGCTTGCCGTCCTTGCGGATCAGGAGCAGCCCGGCCCCGAGCTTCAGCGCCAGCGCGGTCGCCACGACAAAACCGCGCGCTTCCATTCCCGCCACCAAGTCGGGGCGGTCATCGACGCTTGCCGCCAGTTGGTCGATCGCGGCGGCGAAGCCCTCCGCATGGAGCAGCAGGGTCGTCACGTCGCGGAACAGGATCCCTGGCTTGGGATGATCGGGGATGGTGCGGACAAGAGCGGTGATCTGGTCGAGGGTCATGGAATCGTCCTTGCGGGGAGCCGGGCGGCGAAGCAATCCATGGCCCGTGCGGAGGCGAGGAATCGCCCCTCACTGCAGCCAGTAGCCACCTACGAAAAAGGGGTCCGGAGCCATCGCCCCGAACCCCTCATTCCTTGTCACCCGGTCGGGCTTAGCCGGCGATGCCGCGCTCGGCCTTCTGCTCGTCCATGCGGTCGCGGAACGCCGGGTCGAGCGGGCCGCGGGCCGCGACCTCGCGCTTCGCATTGGCCCAGATGTTCCGGTAGGACAGATACGCCAAGATCGACGCGATCGTCAGGAACAGGAGGGTCGCCCAGCCCGCGCGGTGGCGGTTCTCAAGCGTCGGCTCGGCCGTCCACACCAGGAACGCGGACACGTCCTTGGCCATCTGGTCGACCGTCGACTTGGTCCCGTCGGCGTAGGTCACCTGACCGTCCGACACGAGGGGCGGCGGCATGGCGATGTTGAGGTTGGCGAAATAAGGGTTGAAGTGCAGGCCCGGCGGGGTTGCCACGTCGGGGAACTCCTTCAGCAGCTCCTGGCCCTTCTCGTTCTTGTAGCCTGCCTGCTCGGCATAGCCGGTCAGCAGCGAGTAGACATAATCATGCCCACCTTCGCGCGCCTCGGTCATCAGACTGAGGTCGGGCGGAAGCGCATTGTTGTTCGCCGCGCGGGCCGCCGTCTCGTTGGCGTACGGGCTTGGGAAGCGGTCGGAGACCAGCGCCTTGCGGGTCGCGGGCTCACCCGTTTCCGGGTTCACCGACGGCACTTCGGTCGCCCACTGGTTGGCGATCGCCTTCACTTCGGCTTCCGAATAACCAAGGTCGGTCAGCTGGTAGAAGCTGACATACTTGAGGCTGTGGCAGGCCGAGCAGACTTCCTTGTAGACCTGGAAGCCGCGCTGCAGCTGCTGGCGGTCGAACTTGCCGGCCATGCCGTCCGAGGCGAGCTCCGCCTTGCGCGGTTCCTTGTGGAACTCGTGCGCGGCGGTCGGCTCGGGCGGATTGCTGAAATAGTCGGCGCCGTTGATGACGAGGCTGATCAGCAGGACGCCGACAAACCCCAGGCCGACGAAGAAACCGATGATGCGGACCATGTTGCTATCGTTCTTTCTTATTCGGCCGGCTGCGGCGCGGTGGTCGAACCGGTCGGCGCAAGTCCGTAGGGCCGGCTTTCCTGCTTCTCACCATGCAGCACGCTCTCCGAGATGCTGTTGGGGAGCGGCCGCGGCTTCTCGAACTTGGAGACGAGCGGCAGGATGATCAGGAAGTGGGCGAAGTAATAGGCCGCACAGATCTGGCTCAGGGCGATGTACGGCTGTTCCGCCGGGGACACGCCGCAATAGCCGAGGATCAGGATGTCGACGACCAGCACCCAGAAGAAGATCTTGTAAACCGGGCGATAGCTGGTCGAGCGGATCGGCGAACGGTCCAGCCAGCTGAGGAAGAACAGCAGCAGGATCGAGCTGAACATCGCCAGCACGCCCCACAGCTTCGCAGGCAGGATGAAGTCCACCGTGAAGGCGCGCAGGATCGCGTAGAACGGCCAGAAATACCATTCGGGGACGATGTGCGCCGGGGTCACCAGCGGGTTCGCCTCGATGTAATTGTCCGGGTGGCCGAGGCTGTACGGGAAGAAGAACACGAACAGCGAGAAGATCAGCAGCGCGACGCCGATGCCGAAGCCGTCCTTGGCCGTGTAGAACGGGTGGAACGGCAGCGTGTCCTTCTCGTCCTTGACGTCGACGCCGGTCGGGTTCGACGAACCCGGGATGTGCAGCGCCCAGATCTTGAGGATGGTGACGCCCGCGATCACGAACGGCAGCAGGTAGTGAAGCGAGAAGAACCGGCTCAGCGCGGCCTGGTCGGGGGCATAGCCACCGAGGATGAAGATGCGCAACGGATCACCGACCACCGGGATGGCCGAGAAGAAGCCGGTGATGACCTGTGCGCCCCAGTAGCTCATCTGGCCCCACGGCAGCACGTAGCCCATGAAGGCGGTCGCCATCATCAGCAGGTAGATGACGAGGCCAAGCAGCCACACCATCTCGCGCGGCGCCTTGTAGGAGCCGTAGTAAAGGCCGCGGAAGATGTGGATGTAGACGATCGCGAAGAAGAAGCTCGCTCCGTTCTGGTGGACGTAACGGATCACCCAGCCGGCGTTGACGTCGCGCATGATGCGCTCGACGCTGTCGAAGGCGCCGCCGGCATAGCTGTAATAATGCATCGCCAGAACGATGCCGCTGACGATCTGGATCATCAGGGCAAGGCCGGCGAGGACGCCGAAGTTCCAGAAATAGTTCAGGTTGCGCGGCACCGGATAGCCGCCGCCGATCGCGCCATAGACGAGGCGCGGCAGCGGCAGGCGCTGGTCCATCCAGCGCATGAACGGCGAGGTGGGTTCGTAGGGCTTGGCCCAGGCAAAGCTCATGGTCTTGTCCTCAACCGATCCGGACGACGGTGTCCGAGGTGAATTCATAATCCGGCACGTGCAGGTTCAGCGGTGCCGGGCCCTTACGGACGCGGGCGGCGGTATCGTAGTGCGACCCGTGGCACGGGCAGAAATAGCCGCCGAAATCGCCCTTGGTCTCGCCTTCGCCGATGCCGAGCGGCACGCAGCCGAGGTGGGTGCAGACGCCGAGCGTGATCAGCCACTGGCTCTTGCCCGGCTTGGTCCGGTCGGCCAGCGACTGCGGATCGCGCAGCGAGGCGACGTCGACCGCATTGGCGGCCTGGATCTCGGCCGGGGTCAGCTGCTTGATGAACACCGGCTGTTTGCGCCAGCTGGTCTTGATCCCCTGGCCCGGCTGGATCTTGGAGATGTCGACCTCGATCGACGACAGCGCGCGCACGTCTGCCGACGGCGCAGCCTGCATCAACAGCGGGGCGATGGTGACCGCGCCGCCGACGCCGGCAAAGCTCACCGCGGCGATGTTGATGAAGTCGCGGCGGCGGACGCCGGGATCGCCGGCATCGGCCGGGGTCGGCTCGCCTGGCATCTGATTGGGTTGCGCGGTGGCCATCGAAAGGTCCTTGAGCTCGCTTGTTAGCCCTCGTGTCTGAGGGCATTGTCGGAAACCGCCACGGGCCAGCCGGGACGGATAATCGCGCGCCTGATAGCGGGCCGTTCATCGCTCCTCAAGGGTCCAATGGGCGGTGCGGCGACGAAACGACCACGCACACTCTTTGTCATTGTGAGCCGAAGGCGCGGCAATCCATGCCCCGACCCACCGTATGCTGCGCATCAGCAGCCCTCTTTTGATCTCGATCATTGGCTTTGCCGTCCGAGCCGCTAGCTTTGCCGCCCATGGAAGCACTCGACGAACAACAATCCGCCGCCCGCACCTGGTTTGAAGCCCTGCGTACCCGCATCTGCGCCGAGTTCGAGGCGATCGAGCGCGAGGCCGGGTCCGACGCCAGCTTCGACTTTCTTTCCTGGGACCGCGAGGATTCGTCCGGAGTGCCCGGCGGCGGCGGCGTGCGCGGCCTGATGAAGGGCAAGGTGTTCGAAAAGGTCGGGGTCAACGTCTCCACCGTCGGCGGCACCTTCACCGACGAATTCGCCAAGTCGATTCCCGGCAGCCAGGAAAACGGCAACCGCTTCTTCGCGACCGGGATCAGCCTCGTCGCCCACATGGCCAACCCGCACGTGCCCGCGGTCCACATGAATACCCGCTTCCTGTGCACCTCGAAGCGCTGGTTCGGCGGCGGCGCGGACCTCAACCCCGCCATTCCCTATGAAGAGGACACCGCCAGCTTCCACGCCGCGCTGAAAGCAGCCTGCGACGCGCACGGCGCCGACTATTACGAACGCTATTCAAAGTGGTGCGAGGAATATTTCTGGCTTCCCCACCGCAAGGTCGCCCGCGGTGTCGGCGGAATCTTCTACGACCGGCTCGAAGGCGACTTCGAAGAGAATTTCGCCTTCACCCGCGACGTCGGCGAAGCCTTCCTCGCCGCCTACCCGCCGATCGTCCGCCGCCACATGAATCAGGAGTGGAGCGAGGCCGACATGGACCGCCTGCTCGAATTTCGCGGCCGCTATGCCGAATTCAACCTGCTCTACGACCGCGGGACGATCTTCGGGCTCAAGACCAACGGCAATGTCGACGCGATCCTGATGAGCCTCCCGCCGCTCGCCAAGTGGAGCTGACGGGCAAGGCCCGCCCCCTCCGCTTCGGCAAGGAACGTCTGCCTATTCGCCGCCCGCGTGCGGGACAGATGCCCAGGTCCCGCCGCTTTCCGCCTGGCGGTAGAGGCGGCACACCACCACAACGAACAGGACCGACACGAACGCCGCCATCAGCTGCTGGATCAGTGCCACCAAGAGCGCGCTGGTATTGCCGGGCTCGATCGCGCCCAGGGCCAGGATCACCACCGCCGACAGCGCTCCGCCCAGCGCGCCGAGGATGATCAGCGCGACCAGCGCGAGCAGAAGCACCATCACGAACAGCTTCCAGAACCGCCCCTTCGACAGGCCCCAGGCTTCCTTCAGAAGCTGGATCGAATTCAAGTCCCGGTCGGCCGCCAGCGGAGTGATGAACAGCATCCGCACTAGCAGGAAGAAGAACACCACGATGACGAGAAGCGTCGTCAGGAGCGCGCTGGACGGCATCTTGGAAGGATCATTCTGGATCCCGCCAAGCTGCGGGTAGATCAGCGCCGCGCCGACCAGCGCGATGGGCAGGAACAGCAGGAACAGTGCCCCGAACAGCGCCGGCACGCGCCGGAAGCCGTGGCCGATCGCCGCGCCCACGGTGGTCGAGGGGCCAAGCGCGATGCGGCTGATCGCAAGCTGGCCAGCAAGGCTCAGCAGTGCCGCGGCAAGCCCGAGCAGCGACACATACCAGGCCGTCTCGGCCGCCCGCTGGCTCGACGGCGCGACCGTCTCGAGGATCGTGCCCGGAAGCACCGTCAGCGCAAGCGCGACCGCCGAGATCGCTCCCCCGTCCGCGCGGAAGACGGCCTTGGTCTCGTCCCAGGCCTGACCGATCGACAGCTTCATCCGCTTGCTCACCCTCATCCGCTTGACCTGTGGGCAAATGGCTTAGCCGCCCTCTTGCCCCTTTGCCAATCTGTCCGCCAAGGAGGGCGGCATGGCGGACGATGACGGCATCGAATGGCGGGTGAGCGAGGGGCTGGTCCCCTATGCGCAGGCCCTCGCCGACATGGAGGCGCGCGCCGCCGCGGTGCGCGACGGGACCGCCGGCGAACGGGTCTGGCTGCTCGAGCATCCGCCCCTGTTCACCGCCGGCACCAGCGCCGACCCGGCCGAACTGTTCAATCCGCAGGGCTTCCCCGTGTTCGATGCCGGCCGCGGCGGGCGCTACACCTATCATGGCCCAGGCCAGCGGGTCGGCTATCTCACCCTCGACCTGGCACGGCGCGGGCGCGACATCCGGTGCTTCGTCCATGCGCTTGAAGGCTGGGTGATCGACAGCCTCGGCGATCTTGGTGTCCCCGCCCACCGTTCGCCGGGACGGATCGGCATCTGGACCGGCGAGGGCGCCGCCGAAGCCAAGATCGGCGCGATCGGGGTGCGGGTGAAGCGCTGGGTCACCCTGCACGGCTTCTCGATCAACGTCGCCCCGGACCTGTCGCACTTCGGGGGAATCGTGCCGTGCGGGATCGCGACCCATGGCGTGACCAGTCTCCAGGCGCTTGCCAATCCCGCCGGAATGGCCGCGCTCGACCGGGCGCTCCATACCAACTTCCTCAAATTCCTGGGAAAACTGGGCAGCACTTCAGCCCCCTTGGCGGACGCGTAACGACGCTCTACACAGCGCGGTGATTTGCGACGTGGGGAAACCACGCCAGATCGCACCTTTTTTGGGAGTGAACTCGAATGCGTGCTCTGATCCTGGTCGCCACTGCGGCCCTCGCTCTGTCGGCTTGCAGCAGCAATGAAGCCGCCAACAACACCGCCGTCGAAGAGAACATGGCCGTCGACACCAATGCCGTCGCCGACATGAACGCGATGGACGCCAACATGACCATGGACAGCAACATGACCATGGACAGCAACATGTCGGCCGACGCCAACATGATGAACGGCAGCAACGCTGCTGACGCCAACATGATGACCAACAACGCGATGTAATTTGCGTCGGCCGTCCCCCACGGGATGGCCGGGTCGTTATGAAGGAAAGGGGCCGCTGGCATCGCGCCGGCGGCCCCTTTTCTGTTGGGCGACATGCCGCTACGTCCGCGCCATGTCGCGCGCCCTTGCCTTCGCCCTTGTTCCGCTGCTGCTGCTCGCCGGCTGCGGCGACAAGCAGCCCGCCACCGTCAACGAAAGCGCGTCGGACGCAGGGCTGGCGCAGGAGAATGTCGTGGCCGGCGACGTCACCGCGATCGATGCGGCGACGGCCGACGATGCCCGCATGGCCGGCGACATGCCGCCGCCCGCGCTTGACGCGAACGAGGCGGCACCCGCCAACGATACCAAGGCCGAAAAGAAGGCCCCGCGGCCCCCAAGGAGCGGACCAAAGGCCGAATCGAACAGCACCGAGCCGGCGGCCGACACCAACGCCGCCTGAAGTCCTCGCTCAGGCCAGGCCCACCACCTTGTGCGCCTGGAGGCTGAGCCGCCAGCGCGGCCGCTCCATCGCCAGGCTGATCGAAGCCTCGACCGATCCTGCCGGGCCGTCCATCGGCTGCACCAGGAGGTTCGGGAAGTCCCACCCCTCGAGCTCGGCCGGATCGATCCCCTCCTGCGGCCAGACCAGCTTCAATTCGTCACCGGCCCGCTGGACGACGTCGGTCCCTGCCTTGGGGCTGATGCACAGCCAGTCGATCCCGGCAGTCGCGGGCAGCGTTCCGTTGCTTTCGACCGCGATCCGGAAGCCTTTGGCGTGCAGCGCATCGACCAGCGCCGCGTCTAATTGCAGCATCGGCTCGCCCCCGGTCACCACCACCAGCCTCCGGTCGAGCTTCTCGCCCCACAGCGCCTCGACCTGATCGGCAAGCGCATCTGCGGTGGCGAACTTGCCGCCGTTCACCCCATTGGTGCCGACGAAATCGGTATCGCAGAAGCGGCATTGCGCGCTCGCCCGGTCAGCCTCGCGCCCGCTCCACAGATTGCACCCGGCAAAGCGCAGGAACACCGCGCGTGAGCCCGTCTGCACCCCCTCCCCCTGCAGCGTGAGGAAGCATTCCTTGACGGCGTAGGTCATCGCGTGCGCCAGTGAAGGTCAATATAAGCCGCGCGCGCTGCCGCTTGCTCCTTCAGTTCACCGACATCAGTCGCGAACTCGACGGTGCTTGCGCCCGCGTTTAAAAGAGCCTCGGCGATCGTCTTGCGCTCGATGCGGTGCAGCGGCTGGCCGGCCGTCGAAATGATGACCTTTGGAAATTTCGGGAGGATGCCTCCGCCGATCACCGCCTTGATCGCGTGAAGCGCGGCGTGTTCGAGAATGTCCACGTCATCGGCAAGCAGATGACTGCACGAAAAAGGCGCGTCCGCGCTTGCCGAACGTCCATCGCCGATGTTGCGAACCGCGACCCGGTTCGGCGTGATCGTGATTGCGAGGGCCGGGCTCAACATGCCGAATAGCGCGTCGGGTCGGGCAGGCCCGCTTCCTCGAACCCCCTGGCGCGCAGCCGGCACGCGTCGCAGGTCCCGCACGCCCCGCCGTCCGTGCCCGGATCGTAGCAACTGTGGCTGACCCCGGCGTCGAGCCCGAGCCGCGCCGCCTCGCGCGCGATGTCGGCCTTGGTCATGTCCTGCAGCGGCGCGTGGATGGTGAAGGGATCGCCCTCCACCCCGGCCTTGGTCGCAAGGTTGGCCAGCCGCTCGAACGCCGCGACGAAGTCCGGCCGGCAGTCAGGATAGCCCGAATAATCGAGCGCATTGACGCCGACGAACAGGTCGCGCGCGCCGCTCGCTTCGGCAAGGCCCAGCGCAAGGCTGAGGAAGATGGTGTTGCGCGCGGGCACGTAGGTCACCGGAATGCCTTCGCCGACGCCGTCCTTGGGCACGGCGACATCGGCGGTCAGCGCCGATCCGCCAAACGCGCGCAGGTCGAGCGGCAGGATGACGTGGCGATCGGCAAGGTCGGCCGCGATCGTCCTTGCGGCCTCGAGCTCGACCCGGTGCCGCTGCCCGTAATCGACCGTCAGCGCGGTGACCGCAAAGCCCCGCTCCCGCGCCAGCGCGGCGCAGACCATCGAATCGAGGCCGCCCGACAGCAGGACGACGGCGGTGGGAGGGGTGTTGGTCATGGCGGCGGGCCCATAGGCCGGGGAGCGGCAAAAAAGAAGGGCCGCTCCGAAGAGCGGCCCAGGTTCGGGCGCGATGGCCCGTTAGGGAGGAAAGCGTGCCGGACCTGGGTCAGGCACAGGAAGCGCTCTAGCAGCTTATGGTTAAACGAGGCCTTAACGCCTTTCCCGCGCCGGACATTCTCCGACCCGTCGCGCATAAATCGTGAAATCATAAGGCTCGCCCTGCCGGAAGCCCTGGGTCGCGAGCTTGAGCGAGCGCGGGGTGGTCACGGTAACGTCGGACCGCCCGAACGACCCCGCGCCGCAGGCCAGCGTCACCACCAGCTGGCGCGGCGTATTGACCAGGATCGTCCGCTCGCAGCGCTGGCCCGCATGGGCGTAGGTCGCGATCAGGATCATGTCGTCGAGACAACCGCGCCGGGCGTTGCGGCCGGTCGCATCGGCGCTGACTTCCCACAACCCAGGTTCGACCCCCGGCAGGACGCCAGGCGCGCTCGCCGCCGAGGCAAGCCCGCCGGCCGCCAGGCAACCGACTGCCGCAAGAGACGCGAATCTCTTCATCCGCCCCATCATACCACGCCGCCCGCTTATTCGAATGACAGCGGGAAACTGGTTGAGCAAAACTCGCAATTGACGCGGATCAGGCCCTCCTCGTCCTTCATCTCCTCGCGCTCCTCCGCGGGGAAGCGGGCGATGACCGAACGGACGTATGCGGGGTCGCAGCGGCACCCGCGCGACAGCGGCGCGCCGGCCAGCACCCGCACTTCGGCTTCCTCGTGGAATAGCCGCCAGACCAGCTGGTCGAGCGCCAGCTCCTCGTCGAGCAGCTCCTCGTCGCGGACCGATCCGGCAAGCGCCGCGACATGGTCCCAGTCGGGGTGGTCGAGCCGGGTGTGGAGACGCTCGCGCCCTTCCTCGCCTTCGGGAAGGTGCTGGAACAGGATCCCGCCGGCGACCCATCCGCGGGCCTTCTTCTCGGCCGCGAGCCGGACGATCGAGGGGATCTGCTCCGACTGGCTGAAATAGCTCTGGGCCGCCGCGCCAAGGCTTTCGCCCTCCAGCGGGACGATCCCCTGGTAGCGTTCGTTCGTCGCGGGCTGGTCGAAGGTGATCGCCAGATAGCCTTCGCCGAACAGGGTCTTCAGCGTCGGGGCATGCGCCGCATCGGCAAGCTTGACCGGATCGTGGCGGACATAGCCGCGCAGTTCGCCGCCCTTGTAGTCGCAGACCAGGAGGTCGACCACGCCGCCCTGCGTCTGCGCCTGCAGCGTCAGCTGGCCGCCCGAATCCTTCAGCAACGAGCCGAGCAGGGCGGTCAGGGCCAGCGCCTCGGCCAGCAGGCGTTCGATCGGCGCGGGATAATTATGGGCGGACAGGATGGCGTCGAGCGCTGGGCCGATCCGCGCTGCACGGCCACGCGCGTGGCGCGCCGGAACGGTCACGCCAAGGGCGGCATCGAGATTGGAAATGTCGGGGTTCATGCAGGGGAGATAGGAAGCCTCCCCACCGACCTCAACCGCTGCGGGTCGAGGTGGACGGGCTGCACCCCGGCATCGGCCGGGGTGGAGCCAGGATAGAGTTCGTCAGGCTTCGGCGGAACGGGCTTCGCGCGCCGCTTCGTTGGCGTCGCGGTGCGCATTGGTGCGCTGCAGGCGGTCGGCCATCGCTTCCCATGCCATCGCCGCTTCAAGGTTCCGCTTCTTCACGTTCTCGAGGTTCGCCGCATCCGCGTCACGGCGGCATTGTGCGGCGCGCTCGGCATAGAATTCGAGGGTGGACATGGGTGCGGCCTCCTTTGAGGATTACGGATACAAACGAGTAGAACGCGGGGGCGGACCGGTGTTGACCGGCCGCCCCCGCGCAGGAAAATCAGGCGCTCTGCAGGTTGACTGCGCTGGCGCGGCCGTCGCGGCCGCTCTGAAGTTCGTAGGTCACGCGCTGGTCGCGATCGAGCGTGCGCATGCCGGCAGCTTCAACCGCCGAAATGTGGACAAAGGCATCGCCGCTGCCGTCCTCGGGCGAGATGAAGCCATAGCCCTTGTCGGCATTGAAGAATTTTACGGTGCCGGTGATCATGTTGGTAGTCCTTCTCTTAGCACCGCCCGAACGCCGGGCAGCACGCTAGGAGCAGCGAGGAGAGAAGGAAAAAGGAGCCGCAAAGCGCCGTAGACCGTCAAAACTTGCGACTGATAGCGTGACCTATATGCCCCATGCGGCCCGAAATTACAACCGAGCGCCCTTTTGCCCCCCACCGCATCGTCAGCCGCAGGCCGGGCAAACCGCGGTTCGGCCTGGGAGACTTACCGGCCCCCCCCCGCGACGACCGGCATCGGTCACATCCTTGTGCCTTCTTGCGGCTTTGCGCGGGCACGATCAGTTACGTGGTCACAAACAGTTACCACTCAGCCGGAGCCTGACCGATGCACAAGTCCCTCGCCCTCGTCGCCGCCCTCGCGCTTACCGCCAGCGCAGGGATCGCCGCCCAGCCCAAGGCGCAGCCGGCCAGCCCGGCCCGCGCCGCCGCGGCGCTCGGGGCCGGCACCTATCAGGTCGATCCCAACCACACGCAGGTCCTGTGGTCGGTCGACCATTTCGGCTTCAGCCGCCTGTCGGGAATGGTCGGCTCGATGAGCGGCACGCTCGACATCGATCCTGCGCGCCCCAACGCCGCTAGGGTCGCGATCGACATTCCGCTGTCGGGCCTTACCGTCACCGCGCCCGCATTCGGCAAGCACCTTGCCACCCCTGACCTGTTCGACACCGCCAAGTATCCCTCGGCCCGCTTCGTCTCGCGTTCGGTCAAGGTCAGTGGGACGCAGGCGACCATCGCCGGTGACCTGACGCTGCGCGGCGTCACCAAGCCCCTCACCCTCAACGCCCGCCTCCACGGCGCCGGGGTCAACCCGATGAACAAGAAGGCGACCATCGGCTTTTCCGCCACCGCCACCCTGAAGCGCAGCGACTTCAACCTCGGCTACGCGCTTCCGGCCGTGTCGGACGAGGTGAAGCTCGACATCAACGCCGCCTTCGAAAAGTAGGCCTCGCGCCCCCTACGCACGGGCGGCCGCGCTGCGGCGGTGGACCGGCGTCTTGGCTGATCAGTCCACCGCGCCCGCGCAGCGCACGGTGAAGCCATATTCCGCGCCCGGCGCGCTTTGCGGCGGCAGGACATATTGCAGCGCGGTCGGCGCGACCTGCTGGTAGATGGTCGCATGCGTAAGGTCGGGGCGGCGCTGCTCGCACACCGTCGCCCCCGCCGCGCGCATCGCCGCCAGCACCCGCTCCGCCGCCGCCGGCTCGCCCGCCTGCTCGCTCGCAATGGCGAGGTAGAAGGGCCTCCCCTTCTGCGCTCCCGACAGCAGCGCCCTCGCCCGCAGCGACAACGCTTCCTTGTCCCACCACAGGCTCGGATCGATCGCCGCATAGGCCCCGAACAGGGTCGGCGCGATCAGATAGGTTTCGGTGATGAACAGCCCCGCCAGCGATTCCCCGATCACCGCATCGCGCCCCGACGTGCGGTAATGTCGCGCGACCAGCGGCTTCACCTCCCTCGCGATGAACTCGCGGAAGTCGGCCGAATGCCCCGCGGTCGGATAGCGCTTCAATAGCTCGGGATCCCGGGTCGGCCCGACCAGCTCCTTGCGCCGATCCCTGGTCTCGATCCCGACCAGGATCACCGGCTGCGATCGGCCCCAGATCGCCCCCAGCTGCGCGACTCCGGCGATATGCAGCAGGTCCTGATCGACCCCGCCGTCGATCAGGTACAGCACCGGATAACGGCGTTTCGGATCCTTGGCATAACCGGGCGGAAGGACGACGTTGATCCGCCGCTCTTCCCCAAGCACCGTCGACTGCAGCCGGTAACCCTGCCCCAGCGTGACCGGGCTCGCGACCTCGGCCGGCCGCGGCGCCGGGGCCGCTCCGCCCAGCAGCAGGGCCGCGGCGAGGACGGCGAGCCGCACCCTCAGGCGGCCTGCGCCGGCACCTCATACTCCGCCGCCGCGGCGCTCAGGCCTTCGACGAAGGTGCGGATGTCGGCATCGTCGATGATCAGCGGCGGAAGCACGCGCACGACATTGTCGCCCGCCGCCACCGTCAGGATCCCGCGGGTGCGCAGGTAACCGACGAACGCGCGGCTGTCGGTCTTCATCCTGATGCCCAGCATCAGGCCCATGCCGCGCACGCCCTCGAACAGATGGTCATGGTTGGGCAGCATCTGCTCGAGCGCCGAGCGGAGCCGCGCGCCGGTGTCCTTGACCTGCGCCAGGAATTCCGGCGTCGCCACCACGTCGAGCACTGCATTGCCCGCCGCCATCGCCAGCGGATTGCCGCCGTAGGTGCTGCCGTGCGTCCCGATTACCATGCCGCTCGCCGCCTTCTCGGTCGCCAGGCAGGCACCCAGCGGGAAGCCGCCGCCGATGCCCTTGGCAGTCGCGAGGATGTCGGGGACGATGCCATATTGCTCGTAGGCGTAGAGCGTTCCGGTGCGCGCGACGCCGCACTGGACCTCGTCCAGGACCAGCATCAGGTCATGCTCGTCGCACGCCTTCCTGAGGCCGGTCATGAATTCCTGCGACGCCGGACGGATGCCGCCCTCGCCCTGCACCGGCTCGACCAGGAAGCCGGCGGTCGTCTCGTCGATTGCCGCCAGCGCAGCGTCGAGGTCGTCGAACGCGACCACTTCGAACCCTTCGAGCAGCGGCGCGAACCCGTCGCGAAGCTTGGCCTGGTCGGTGGCCGAGATGGTCGCCATCGTCCGCCCGTGGAAGGCGTTGCTGAAGGTGATCAACTTGTTCTTGTGCGGATTGCCGGCTGCATGGTGATAGCGCCGCGCGGTCTTGATCGCGCACTCCACCGCCTCGGCGCCCGAATTGGTGAAGAACACCGTGTCGGCAAAGGTCAGGTCGACTAGCCGCTTGGCCAGGCTCTCGCCCTGAGGGCTGCCGTAGAGGTTGGAGACGTGCATCAGCGTCTCGGCCTGCTTCTGGATCGCGCCGATCAGGTGCGGATGGCTGTGCCCCAGGAGGTTCACCGCGATGCCGCTCGCGAAGTCGAGATAGCGCTCGCCGCCTTCGCCGATCAGCCACACGCCCTCGCCTCGGACCGGCCGCACTTCGCAGCGCGGATAGACGGGCATGAGCGGCGTGATGGCCATTGAAAGGCTCCTGGAGTGCAAATGTGAAAAGGGCGCGGCCCCAAAACTGAAGCCGCGCCCTCCTATAGGACCTCAAGTCGCGGGGGTTAACCCCCGTCGCGTCCGTCGTCATTGCGAGGAGCGCAGCGACGAAGCAATCCACCGGACCGAACCGAAAAACTGCTTCGCTGCGCCCGCTTTGACGCGGTCAGACCTTAGCCCGGATAGCGGCCACGATCGTCCTCGTAGCGGTCGTCACGCCCGTCACGGTCGCGGTCGATGATGCCACGCTCCTGGCGATCGTCGATGCCGTTGCGGTTGGCGTCGACCCAGCCGTCGCGGCGATCCCACTGGCCGTCCCGGTCGCGGTCACGTCCGCCGCCGACACCGCGGCCATAGCCGTTGCCGTAGCGGTTGTTTCCGTCGCGGGCTTCGTAGGCGATCCGCTGCTGAAGCTGCGCGAAACGATTGTCGAGATCGCGCTGCTCGTTCGGGTCGATCCCGTTGCGGGCATAGACACGAACGCGGTTCTGCAGGTCGATCGCGGCGTTGCGCAGGCGGCTCGCCTCACGGTCGCTGACCCGGTTGCGCTGGTCGAAACGCTCGACCTGGCGGCGCAGCTGGTCGGCCCGGCTGGCATAGATCTGGATCAGCTGCTGCTGATTGCCATAGCCATACTGGTTGTAGCCGTAAGGCGCCTGCTGATAGCCGTTGTAATATTGCGCGGAGGCCGGCGCGGCGGCGGCGATGGCGCTGAGGCCAACGGCGGCGAACAGAAACTTCTTCATGTGCTTTAACTCCCTCATCGAGGCTTGATGAGAGAAGTTCTACGCCCTGCTTCGAAGCGCCACGCTGAACGCACCCGTTATCACCCGTTCAGCCGGCAAAACGGCCAAGCGCCTGAAAATCCTCAGTTCTTGATTTTCCACCCGCTGCGCAGCAGCCCGTAGCACAGGGCGAACAGCAGGAGGTTCAGGACCAGCAGCAGGACCGCACCGAAATAGATCGGCGAATCGGATTCGGCGAGGAAGCCGTGGCGGAAGCCCGAAATCACGTAGAAGAAGGGATTGGCGTGGCTGATCCCCCGAAACAGCGGGCTCAGCGCCTCGACCGAATAGAAGGTGCCTGAAAGCAGCGACAGCGGCGCGACCACGAAATTGGTGACCGCCGCCGCATGGTCGAACTTCTCCGCCCAGATGCTGGTGACAAGGCCAAGGAAGCTCAGCAGCAGCGACCCCATCAGCCCGAACCAGATCACGCTCAGCGGATGCTGCACCGTCACGTGCACGCCGGGATAGAGCAGCATCGCCAGCCACACCGCACAGCCGACCAGCACCGCCCGCGTCACCGCCGCGCTGACCAGTCCGGCGATCAGCTCGCCGGTCGACAGCGGGGGCATCAGATAATCGACGATCGTCCCCTGGATCTTGCCCACCAGCAGCGAAAAGCTCGAATTGGCGAAGGCGTTCTGGATCATCGCCATGATGATCAGCCCCGGCGCGATGAAGGTCGGGAAGGGCACGCCCATCACCTGCCGCTTGGCCCCGCCCAGCGCGACCGAGAAGATGATCAGGAACATCAGCGTGGTCACCGCCGGTGCCCAGATGGTCTGGGTCTGGACCTTGAAAAACCGGCGCACCTCCTTGACATAGAGGGTCCGGAGGCCGCCCCAGTTGACGCCTCGCAGACGCGCCTGTCCCGGCGCCATGCGGATGGATGAGGGCTGGTCGTTCACGCCTTGAGCGACTATCGGCTTCCCCCTCATGCGGCAACCACAAGCTGCCCAGGAAAGAATCGAAGAAGATGAGCTGGACTGACGAACGGATCGAGCGGTTGAAGGCCATGTGGGCCGAAGGCAAGACGGCAAGCGTCATTGCCGAGGAACTGGGCGGGGTCAGCCGCAATGCCGTGATCGGCAAGGCCCACCGCCTTGGCCTCGATTCGCGCCCCTCGCCGGTGAAGCCGGGCGAGGACAAGCCTGCCGCCGCCGCCGCCGCTGCTTCCGCCGCTCCCGCTTCGGCTCCGGCCCCCGCGGCCGAGCGCGCGACCCCGTCCAAGGTCCGGGAAAAGCCGCCGATCGCCGCCATCCTCGAAACGGCGGCGCCGATGCCCGACGACGTGCCTGCTGCCGCCCCGGCCGCCGCCGCTGCCCCGGCCGCTCCCGCCGCCAAGGCTGGCGAGACGGTGATGGTCTATCGCTCGATCGGTCCGGGCGGTTTCGTCCGCCAGGGTCCGGGCGAACAGCAGGCGCCGATCCCGCCCGCCCCGCCGCGCCGCCTGGTTCCCGCCAAGCCCGCGCCCGAAATGGCCGACAAGACCGGGCTACTCGACCTCAACGACCGCATCTGCAAGTGGCCGCTCGGCCACCCGGGTGAGCCCGACTTCCACTTCTGCGGACAGCAGGCCAATCCCGGCTATCCTTACTGCGTCCAGCACTGCGGCGTCGCCTACCAGGCGCAACTCCCGCGCCGCGACCGCCGCCCCCCGCCCCCGCTGCCCTACGGCGGCCCGCGGGTCCGCTAAGCCCGCAACACAGTCACGAAAAGGGCTCCGGAAGCACCCGCCTCCGGAGCCCTTTTTCTTGCCCGCTCGGCATGAAGGCCCGTCAGATCACCCAGTAGGACGGGCTGGCGGCATAATGGTCGAAGGTCAGCACGAAGACATCCGACTGCGGATCGCTGTCGCCCGCGACCAGGTTCGTCGCCTGGCTTCCGAAGGCGATCCGGCTCCCGTCGGCCGACACGCTCACGCCATAGCTGTCGGCATTCCCTTGCGTCCCATCGAGGGTCCGCGAAAGCAGGCTCACCACCCCCGAGGCAACGTCCAGCATGAAGATGTCAGTCGCCCCGTTGGTGTCGCCCGCGACCCAATTGGACGCCGAGCTTTGGAAAAACAGATGGCTGCCATCAGCGGTGAAGAATGGAGTGTTGTCGATCTGGCCGTTCTGCTCGTCGCCCGCCGCCGTACGCACTGGGGTGATGGTGCCGCTCGCGACGTCGAAGATGAAGAGGTCGGACTTCAAGTCGGTATTCCCCAGGCTCGCAGCGCGGCTGACGAACGCGACCTTCTGGCCATCGCCGGAAATCGCCAGCGGCGCGGCAAGCCCGTCCAGCTCGACGCCGCCATTCGTGATCCGCGTGATGGCCCCGGTCTGCATGTCCTTGATGAAGGCGTCGGACGCCCCGTTCGTGTCGCCGGGCACCAGGTTGGTCGAGCTACTGCCGAACGTGACATAGCGCCCGTCGGCCGACACCGCGCCGATCCCTGCGAAACCATTACCCTGTTCGCCCGCCGCATTGGCGGAAACGAGCTTGAGCTCGCCGGTCGCGACATTCTTGATCCACAGGTCGGCACCGGTCCCGTTGACATCGGTGGTCAGCCAGTTGGTCGACAGGCTCTGCAAGATCGCGAATTTGGCATCCGCCGAAATCGCGTTGAGGAAGGTGAGACCGTTGCCCTGCAACCCGGCGGCGGTCGTCGACAACCTCGTCACCGCGCCCGTCGCCAGATCCTTTATGAACACGTCGGCTCTCGCATTCGTGTCCCCGGCCACGAGATTGCTCGCATCGCTGGTGAAGAAGACCTTTGAACCATCGTACGAAATCTTCTGGTGATACGACCGGTTGTTCGCCTGCACCCCGCTCGAACTGGTCGTCGCCCGTTCGATGGCGCCGGTGAGGAGGTTCCTGACGTAAATGTCTTCAAAATTGTTGGTGTCGCCGGAAACGAGGTTGGTCGCCAGGCTCTGGAAAGCGACCTTCGTGCCGTCACCCGAAATGGCGGGGAAAAAATTGTCGGTCGGCTGTCCGAACAAGGTGGCATCCCCGGCGACGACCTGCAACGCGACGGGAATGAAGACGTCGGTCACCGCGACGACATGCTGGGACGAACTCACCGCGCCGCTGCTGTCGCTGGCGTAGATGGTCAGGCTGTGGCTCGCCGCCGTCTCGTAATCGAGCGCGCCGGCAAGGGTCACCACGCCGGTGTCGGCGGCGATGGTGAACTTGCCCAGGGTCTGGACCGGATTGCCCCCGGCATCGCGGAAGAAATAATGCACCGAGCCCCCATTGGGATCGATGGCACTGGCCTGGATCCCGCTGTCGCTCCCGATCGCCGCCGTCTCGGCCAGGCGGTTGGGCGCGGGGTTGGCGTCGACCGGCGCGGAGGGCGCGACGTTGGTGACCGTGACGGTAAACACCGTCATGCTGGTCCTGCCGCCGCTGTCGGTGGCGATGACCGGCAGGGCATAATCGGCCCTGCTTTCGTAATCGAGCGGTGCCGCCAGGGTGACGACCCCGGTCACCGGATCGATCGCAAAGCCGTCGCTCAGCAGGATCGGCGCACCGCTTCCGTCCGCTCCAAAACTGTAGCGGACCTCGTCGCCCTGCGGGTCGATCGCAAAGGCGGTGATGCCGACCGCGGACCCGATCGCCAGGTTTTCCGGGACCGACGCGCCCGCGGCGCCGTCCAGGTCGACCGGGGCCGACGGCGGCGGATCGAGCGCGGCGATGAGCGGGTTGTCGGGGGGCAGCACATTGGCCAGCCGAGCGATCGGCAGGCGGTCGAGGGGCAGTTTGTTGGGGTTGGGTCCCGTCGTTGTCGGCTTGGCCATGGCGCTTCTCCACGCGCCCGGGTGGGTTTCACGCAAACGGCGGCGCCAGCCGAAGCTGCAACGTCACGCTAGTCCCGAGTCGCGGCAGGGAAGTGTCCTCTGTTATTAACAATAAGTAAACTTTTCGTGGCGTGCCATCGCTACACGCCGCCCCCGAACAGCAAAAAGGGCTCCGGAAGCACTCGCCTCCGGAGCCCTTTTCATGTCACTGCCGCAACGGCGTCAGGCGTTAGGCGTCGGCGCCCTCGCGCTGTTCGGCCTTGCTCTCGATCGTGTCGTGGCGCGGGGCCGCGGCAGTGCCGCCGATCTCGATCCGGCGCGGCTTCATCGCCTCGGGGATCTCGCGCTTCAGAGTCAGCGCCAGCATGCCGTCGGCAAGATCCGCGGCAGTCACCTGCACGTGGTCGGCCAGCGCAAAGCGCCGCTCGAAGCTGCGCGTCGCGATCCCGCGGTGGATATAGTCGGCGCCATTGTCGTCGCCCTTGCGGCCACGGATGATCAGCACGTTCTGGTGGCTGGTGATCTCGATCTCGTCACGCTTGAAACCCGCCACCGCAAGCTCGATGCGGTAATCGTGCTCGCCCTCGCGGATCAGGTCGAACGGCGGATAATTCTCCGCCGCGCTCGACGCAGCGCTGCTTTCCAGCATGTCGAACAACCGATCGAAGCCGACCGCGGAACGACGGAACGGGGTAAAATCGAACGAATTACGCATGGTTCTTGTCCTCTTCACTCTTTGAGCAACAAGGCGAACCGGGGACTGGTCGTCGCCGGCCCGTCACCAGGCCCTCAACAGGCGCCCGGCACCACAAATGTTGGAAACCTCCCTTCCTGCTTCAAGAGGGTTAAGCCGCCCCGCACACACCGTGTCGCCGAAGCGCCGGACACCCCCCCACGCCCCCGCCACGACAGGTTGAGGCCGCGTTAGGCATATCGCTTACCCGGCGCTTCACAGCTCGGATCCTATCCATTTTGGATGGAAGCGAATCGTGGTGGGGAGCAGTCGTTCGTGGCGGGCCAGCAAAGGGCGCGGGGCACCCGCCATCCGGTCGCGATCACGGCCGAATTGCTCGGCAGCGACGGCCGCCCCCGCGCGGTCCGGGTCGAGAACTTCTCCTTCGATGGCTGCTGCGTGCGCCACTATCTCAGCGTCGGCGAATGGGTCTCGATCAGCCTTCCGCGCATGGGCCGCTTCGATGCCGAAGTGCGCTGGGGACGCCTTGGCCGCGCCGGCCTCCGCTTCCGCCGCGCGCACTGAGCAACCTGCAGGGTCATCGGAGAAACATCCTTGTTCGGTTCGCTCGCACGGCAGTTCGACAACAAGCAGTCGACGGCAGAAGCGCTGCTTCTCATGCAGGCGTTCGAACGCTCGTCGCAGGGCTGGTTCTGGTCGGTCGATGACGCCGGCTGCCTGGTCTATGTCAGCGAAAGCGTCGCTACCCTGCTCGACATGTCGCAGCGCGACCTGATCGGGCAGCGCTTCACCGACATCTTCATGATCAGCGGCGATGATGACAGCGGGCGCCGCAACCTGCCCTTCCTGCTGACCAAATGCTCGCCCTTCGAAGGGGTGATCCTGCGCCCGGTCCGCAGCGGCCTCGAAAAATTCTGGGCGGTGTCGGGCGACCCCCATTTCGACCGGGCGGGCAATCTTCGCGGGTTCCGCGGCAGCGCGATCGACATCACCGACCAGCGCCGTTCCTCGGAGCGCGCATCGCGGCTCGCCGAATATGACGCGCTGACCGGCCTCCCCAACCGCCGCAAGATGGAAGAATCCCTCGACGCCATCCTTGCCGGCGCCGAACAGCATCGCCGCAACTGCGTGGTCATGCTGGTCGATCTCGACCGCTTCAAGCAGGTCAACGACACCCTCGGCCACCCCGCCGGCGACGCCCTGCTGCGCCAGGTCGCGGGCCGTCTCATGACCATTGTCGGCGACAAGGAACGCGTGTTCCGCCTCGGCGGCGACGAGTTCCAGGTGATCGTCTCGGACCGCGCGGACCAGCACTCGGTGGAAGCGCTCGCCTCCGACATCATCCACAGCCTCTCGCAGCCCTATTCGGTCAACGGCAGCCGCTGCGTCATCGGGGCGTCGATCGGCATCGCCGTGTCGCCCAAGGACGGCTTCAAGCGGGTCGAGCTGATCCGCAATGCCGACCTCGCCCTCTACGCCTCGAAGTTCGACGGGCGCGGGCGCTTCAAGTTCTTCTCCACCGACCTGCTCGCCTCGGCCGAGGAAAAGCGCGTCCTCGAAGAGGATCTGCGCGACGCGCTCGTCCGCAACCAGATGCGGCTGGTCTACCAGCCCGTGGTGCATTGCCACTCCAACCGGATCACCGGGGTCGAGGCGCTGATGCGCTGGGACCACCCGACCAAGGGCCCGATCTCGCCGGCGGTGTTCGTTCCGATCGCCGAGGATACCGGGCTCGTCTCGCACCTTGGCGACTGGGCGCTGCGCAAGGCCTGCGAGGACGCCGCAAGCTGGCCCGGAAGCATCCGCGTCGCGGTCAATGTCTCGCCCGCGCAATTCACCGACGGGACCTTGCCCAGCACCATCATCTCCGCCCTTGCAAGCAGCGGCCTTCCGGCCAACCGGCTGGAGCTCGAGATCACCGAAGGCGTCTTCCTCGGCGACACCGCGGTCGCCGCCCACATGTTCGCCACCCTGAAGAAGATCGGCGTCCGCCTCGCGCTCGACGATTTCGGCACCGGCTACTCCTCGCTCGGCTACCTGCGCAGCGCGCCGTTCGACAAGATCAAGATCGACCAGACCTTTGTTCGCGAAGCGACCCTTCCGGGGTCCCGCAACAGCGCGATCATCGCCGCCATCGTCGCGCTTGCCGAAGCGCTGGGGATGGACACGACCGCCGAGGGCATCGAATTTCTCGACCAGCTCGCCCTCATCCGCCGCCTCGGCGTCAGCCATGTCCAGGGCTGGGTCTACAGCAAGGCGCTGACCTCGGCCGACCTGCAGGACCGCCTCGCCGACGGCAAATGGGCGATCGAACCGACCGGGCCGTCGAACCAGCGCAGCAACCGCCAGTCGATCTATCGCAAGGCCGGCGTCCTCCTCGACAACACCTATCGCTCGGGCATCATCCGCAACCTGTCGGACACCGGCGCGCTGATCGAAGGCATCGACGGGGTCCCCGCGAACAGCATGATCATCGTCGATCTGGGCGACGGGCAGCTGGCCTTCGCCAAGGTCGTCAGGGCAGTCGGCCGCCAGCTCGGGGTCCAATTCGATACGCCGCTCGAAGATGATGGCACCGGCACCCTGTGCACCCGGCGGCGCGTGTCGGCCTATACGGTTGCCACGCTTGGCCTGCCGAAGCCCGGCGATCCCGACCGCGTCCTTCCCTCGGTCGAGAAGGACGAAACCCTCGAACAGCTCGGCCAGCGGCTCGGTCTCACCCCGCCGCTGTCCGCCGAAAGCCAGCCGGCCAGGGCGGCCGCGCCCGGCCCCGCCACCTTCCGCGACCTGTCGCGCGAATATCTCGACAGCATCTCGGGCGACGAACATGCCGTCGAAGCCGCCGAGGAAGCGCTGACCCAGCATTTCCTGCCGCGCTTCGGCCAGCGTTCGGCCGACAAGCTCGGCTGGAACGAGGTGGGCAAATACGTCACCTCGCTCGCCGCCGAGAGATCCCCGGGCCTCGGCGAAGAAGACGTCGAACAGCTGCGCAAGCTCACCGCGCGGATGTGGGCGCTCGCGGTCGACATGCAGCTGGTCAAGGCCGACGAGATCCCGGTCGGCAACGAGCAAGTCTTCGGCCGGCGCTCGCAGGGCTATGCCCCGATCAGCATCGATGAATCGCGCCAGCTGCTCGCCGCCGCCCTCGCCAGCCCCAACCGCCAGCTCAAATATATCATGGCGGTGCTGATGCTGACCGGCGCCCGCACCAGCGAAGTGCTGGCGATGCGCTGGTCAGACCTCGACCTGGCCGAAGGCACCTGGCGCATTCCGCTGCCCGGCGGCAACGGGCACCGCGACCACCGCCTGACCGCATCGGCCGTCGCCGTCCTCGGCGGTCTCGCCCGCCTCGGCGACTGCCCCTACGTCCTGCCCAACCTCAGCACCCGCAAGCCCTACCGCACGCTGACGCAAAGCTGGGATGTGGTGAAGATGCGCGCCAACCTCGGCCATCTCGAACTCGATGACCTGCGCGACTGCACCTTCGGCGAACAGGCGTGGCTGACCGAAATGGCCCCGCTCCTCGCCTGACCGCGCTCGGCCAGGCCCGGCTCAGAACTGCACCTTGGTCCCGCAATAACGATAGGTGACCCCGCTCATCGCAAAGCTGGTCGGGCTTTTCACCGTCACCACCGTCGGTCCGCCCTCGATCAGGTCGCCGCTCTGGATGTCCTTGCAGCTGTCGTGCAGCGTGTAGACATTGCCCTTCTTGCTCATCTTGCTGACCGTGCATTCGGCCTGCGCGACGCCGATCGACGACTTGCCGCCCCAATAATTGACGATGTCGCTGTTCGGCGCGCCGCGGCAGGCCCGGGATAGCGGAACGTAGATGCCCTGCCTGAGGGGCAACAGGTCGGCGGCCAGCACACTGCTCGACATCGCCGCGAACGCCAGGGCACACAGGTGGACTCGCATGGATCAGCCTCCCGTATTGTTCTGAACCCCTGCTCTCTACCATGTCCTGCGCCCACCGGCGACCCGTTCGCGCCCTGTTCCCTTCGCGCGTCCACTCCCCTACACTCTCGCCACCATGACCGACCTGTTTGGGCCCGGGGGGGCACCACTTCCGCCTGCATCCGACTATGACGCCTCCGCGATCGAGGTGCTCGAAGGGCTTGAGCCCGTGCGCCGCCGCCCCGGAATGTACATCGGGGGCACCGACGAGCGCGCGCTCCACCACCTCGCGGCCGAGGTCATCGACAATTGCATGGACGAGGCGGTCGCCGGCCACGCCTCGCGCATCGAGATCCACCTCGAACCCGGCAACCGCCTGACGGTCAGTGACAATGGCCGCGGTATTCCGGTCGATCCGCACCCCAAATATCCCGGCAAGTCCGCGCTCGAGGTCATCCTCACCACGCTCCACTCGGGCGGCAAGTTCGAAGGTAAGGCCTACTCCACGTCGGGTGGATTGCATGGCGTCGGCATCAGCGTGGTCAACGCCCTCTCGACCGAAACCGTGATCGAGGTCGCGCGCGAAAAGAAGCTCTACCGCCAGCGCTTCGCCAAGGGCGTCGCGCTTGGGCCCCTCGAGGAAGCCGGCGCCGCCCCCAACCGCCGCGGCACCACCGTCTCCTTCCACCCCGATCCCGAGATTTTCGGCGACCTCGCCTTCGATCCCGCCCGCCTCTACCGCCTCGCCCGCTCCAAGGCCTATCTGTTCGCCGGGGTCGAGATCCGCTGGAAGTGCGACCCCTCGCTCGCCTCCGACAAGGTCCCCGAGCAGGCCACGCTCCAGTTCGCCAACGGCCTCGGCGACGCGCTCGCCGAGCAGCTCGAAGGCCGCGAGTGCGTCACCGCCCAGCCCTTCGCCGGTGCCGCCGACTTTCCCGACGGCCAGGGCCGCTGCGAATGGGCAGTCGCCTGGCCACTGTGGAGCGACGGCTTCACCTCATATTATTGCAACACCATCCCGACCCCCGACGGCGGCACCCACGAAGCGGGCCTGCGCGCCGCCCTCACCCGCGGCATCCGCGCGTTCGGCGAGCTGATCGGCAACAAGCGCGCCAAGGACATCACCGCCGACGACGTGATGCAGGCCTGCGAATGCTACCTCTCGGTGTTCATCCGCAACCCGCACTTCCAGTCCCAGACCAAGGACCGCCTCACCAGCCTAGAAGCCGCGCGCTTCGTCGAAGGCGCGATGCGCGACCATGTCGATCATTTCCTGACCGACAACATGGACCGCGGCCGAGCGCTGCTGGGCTCGATCGTCGAGCGGATGGAGGAACGCCTCAAGCGCCGCGCCGAACGCGAGGTGAAGCGCAAGACCGCTACATCCGCGCGCAAGCTCCGCCTGCCGGGCAAGCTCACGGACTGCTCGTCCGATGAACCCGCCGGCACCGAACTCTTCATCGTCGAAGGCGACAGCGCCGGCGGCTCGGCCAAGCAGGCTCGCAACCGCAAGACGCAGGCGATCCTCCCCATCCGCGGCAAGATCCTGAACGTCGCCTCGGCCACCGCCGACAAGATCCGCGCCAACCAGGAAGTGGGCGACCTCCAGCTGGCCTTGGGCTGCGGCATCCGCGACAAGTTCGACGAGGGGAGCCTGCGCTACGAAAAGATCATCATCATGACCGACGCGGACGTCGACGGCGCCCACATCGCGACCCTGCTGATGACCTTCTTCTTCCAGGAAATGCCCGAACTGGTCCGCCGCGGCCACCTGTTCCTCGCCCAGCCGCCGCTCTACCGCCTGACCGCGGGCAACAAGACCCTCTACGCCCGCGACGACGCCCACCGCGCCGAACTCGAAGCGCGCGAATTCAAAGGCAAGAAGGTCGACGTGAGCCGCTTCAAGGGCCTTGGGGAAATGAACCCCAACCAGCTCAAGGAAACGACCATGGACCCCGCGACACGCAGCCTCCTGCGCGTCACCCTCCCCGGCCAGTATGAAGACCGCCAGCCGATCAAGGACCTGGTCGAGCGGCTGATGGGCAAGAACCCCGAACACCGCTTCGCCTTCATCCAGAGCCGGGCAGCGGCGGTCAGCGGGGAAGAGCTGGACGCCTAGGTGCCTGGGCACTCGCGCCAAGTGGACATCGTCATCAGGCTCGCGACGGACGCGGACATCGCCGCCATGCACCAGGTCCGCAAGGCCGTGCGCGAGAACCGCCTTTCGGACCGCAGCAGCATCACCTACGCGTCCTACGTGCCCTACGTGAAAGGGCAGCGCGCGTGGGTCGCCGAGGTGGCGGGCACCATTGCCGGTTTCGCCGCCATCGACGCGGAGGCAGGCACCGTCTGGGCCTTGTTCGTCGCTCCAGCGCATTCAGGGATCGGCGTCGGGCGCGCACTCCACGCCGCCCTGCTCGACGGGGCGCGCGCCGCGGGTTGCGCCGAGCTTTCCCTCACCACCGAAGCGGAAAGCCGCGCGGCTTTATTCTACCGCCGCTCAGGCTGGACCCAGCACGGGCTCACCTCCGACGGACAACTACTCTTCAAGCGGCCGGCATAAGGCTGGCAGGACGAGGCTCGAGCGCAGCCGTCTACGACGCATGATCATGCCGATTCCACCGAAGCCGATCAGCATCAGGGCCCAGGACCCGGGCTCGGGCACTGCAGCAACCTCACTGGCAGCGCGGTCCCCGACTACCTTCACATTGTCGATACTCACACCGCCAACGAACGAATATTCAGCGCGAAACGTGAAAATGATCTGTGCGGGCCCGGACGCTAGTTGGAAGCTTACTTCCAGCTTTTAGTCCGGTGTACATGGCTTGATTCACACCATTGTAGTCGACGCCGAGAAAACCAAACCCCTCATCTTCGGTAAATACTCTATAATCGTAAGAGAAAATGGCGTCTGTGACACCCGTAAGATCCAGGTTTATAACGTATCCACCCACATCCGTAGATTTAACAAGAATAGGTTAGTTTATGACGCGACCATCAGCAACGACAAGAACCCCATTGACTGCTTCGGCTGCACTTAATCCCGTGCTGAAGTCGTTCTGAAAGATGACCGCGGCCTGCGCCGGGCTCAAAGGGATGAGGCTGGCCAGGCTCAGTACGGAATAGAAGAGGGTTTTATTCAGAAGTTGCCATCTATCGAGATCGGCTCGAAGCTTCCTGATACCCGGCATGATGCTTCTCGCGTTTAGCTTTTTCATAGCCGTCCTTTCGACATCGTCCTGCGACTTCAGGGTCACTGCTTACGCGACGCACCGGAAGGTACGACGATAAGTCGCTGCGGTCGGTGGGAAGAGCTGGCACAAGCGTGATTTCTCCTTGAATTGACCGTCAAAAGTGAAGTCCGGGTCCAGATTTGTTCTGCTCGCGCGGGCTTGCAAAACACCCTTTCCTACACATAACCTATTTGGTACATTGATCGGATCAGCAACTTCCGGATCACCAGATGGCCACACCCGCCACCCCCGCCACTCTCGACGACTCCACCCCCCTCGCCCAGCGCCTCGCGCTCGCCGGCGAAGGCGCCACCCGGCTCGACGGCTGGACCCCCGCCCGCATGGCTGCCTTCGTCGATGCGCTCGCCGCCACCGGCTGTGTGGAGACCGCCTGCGCCCATGTCGGTATGGCCAAGTCCGGCCTCTATGAAGCGCGCCGGCGTAATCCGCTGTTCGCCCTCGCCTGGGAGGATGCGCTGCTCGACGGCGCGCTGCCCAGGCTTGCCGACGAACTCCTCACCCATGCCTTCAAGGGCTCGGTCGAACGCTACTACCGCGACGGCGAACTGACCGGCGAACGGCATTTCACCGACACCCGCCTCGGCCTCGCGCTGCTCAAGCGCCTCGACCGCAAGGCCGCCGAGCGCGCCGCCGCCGACAAGGCCGCGGCGGAAAAGGAACGCCTCGCCGCCGCGCAGGCCGCCCGCATCGCCGCGCGCGACGCGGAATTCGCCGGTTTCGGCAAAGTGGACGAAGTGGACGACCGGGCTTTTATCCCCACCCTCGATCACCCCCACCCCCGCATCGTCCGCACGCCCACCGGCTGGCAGACCAGCTTCCCGCCCCCCGCCGACCGCGCCGCCGAGGATGAGGCTCGGGCCTTCGATGACGGTTGCGAAGACTTTCCCTTCGGCGGCGACACCTTCGACCCGCTCGTCATCCAGGACCTCGCGCCCGAAGACCGCTGGCCCGGAAGCCCCGGCTACAAGCGCTATTGCACCGTCGCGGAGGAAACCGCGCTGGACCGCTGGGTCGATCGCCAGTTCGCGCCCGTCCACGCCGAACACGCCCGCTTCTTCGATGTGTTCGCAAGCCACGGCGGCAACGACGACACCGGCCTGCTGCTCCCGCCCGGCGACGGCGCCCCCACCGCCTCACCGCCGTCCCTGCAGGCCTAGCAGGCAACCACCGCCGCCGTCATTGCGAGCAACGCGAAGCAATCCACACCCTCCCGCCCCGCACAAACCCGCGAAAGGAACCACCCCCACCCCCACGCTCGTTACCCGCGCGGCATGATCCGCGAGCTTCCTCACCTGACCCGCCGCTCGATGGCCTCGCCGTGGCGGATGCTGGCGATGCGGGCGGGGATGGCGCTGTCGCTGCTCGCGGTCGCCTTCTGCTTCCTGTGGTTCGACCGCGACGGGCTGAAGGACAATCTCGACGGCGTCGTAACCTTTGCCGACACGCTCTATTTCACCATGATCACCGTCACTACGGTCGGTTATGGCGACATCGTGCCGGTGACCGAAAAGGCGCGGCTGATCGATGCCTTCCTGCTGACCCCGATCCGCCTCTTCATCTGGCTGATCTTCCTCGGCACGGCGTTCGAGCTTCTGTTCAAGCGGGTTTACGAAAGGTGGCGGATGAAACGCATCCAGGAGGATCTGTGCAACCATGTGGTGATCGCCGGCTTCGGCAAGAACGGCAGCAGCACCGCCGAACGCCTGCTCGCCGGCGGGCTGAAGCCGGCCGAGCTGGTGGTGATCGATTGCTGCGAAAAGGCGTGCGAGATGGCGCGGGCCCTGGGCGCCGCGGTGATCCAGGGCGATGCCAGCCGCGACGAGCTACTGGAAGCGGTCCGGATCGGCCAGGCCCGCCGCCTGATCGTCTCGGCCGGGCGCGACGACACCGGGATCCTGATCGCTTTGTCCGCTCGCAAGCTTGCCCCCGGCCTCCCCATCGCGATCGCCATCCGCAATCAGGACAATGAGGATATCGCCGAGGCCGCGGGTGCCAGTCAGGTCGTCAATCCGGTCACCGTCACCGCCCGCCTGCTTGCCGAGGGCTAAGCAATAAGCGGTTCAGCCGCAGGAGGTTAGAGGAGGAACCATGCGCCGCCAGCTCGCTTCTCCGGCCGACCGGGCCCGCTCGATCGGGCTTGCCGCGCTGATCCACGTCGCCCTCGCCTATGCGCTGCTGACGGGCCTCGGGGTCACGCCCTCCCCGGCAAAGCTGGCCGAACCGCTGACCCTGCTCGACCTCAAAGAGGATCCCGATCCTCCCGCGACTCCGATGCTGCCCGAAGCAGCGCCCAAGCCGACCGAACGCGCCAAGGATCCCGAAGGCGCCGCCGCTCCCCCGGCGCTCAAGAACACCCCCACCCCGGTCGTCGCCCCTCCGCCTCAGGTGAAGCTACCCATCCCCCCGCCGCTCCCCGCCTCCCCGCTTCCCGGCACCGGCTCGGCCCCCAATCCCGGCGCGGCACCGGTCGATGGGCCGGGGACCGGGCGCGGCGGCGAAGGTGACGGGCTCGGCGCGGGCCGCTCGGGCAATGGCACCGGCGGCGGTGGCGGCGGCGGCGTGGCGCAGGGCCCCGACTATGTGTCGGGCGACATCCTCGAACGCGACGCGCCCCGCGGGCTCGAGCTCTCCCGCCCGCGCCAGGTCAGCTTTCGCCTCCTGATCGGCCGCGACGGCGGGATCCTCGAATGCCGCATCACGCGCTCCAGCGGTATCGGCGCGCTCGACGGCGCGACCTGCGCCGCCGCCTCACGCCGACTCCGCTTCCGCCCCGCCCGCGACACCGCCGGCCGCCCGGTCGAAGCCTGGACGCCCGGCAATTTCGAATGGCTTCCGCGCCAGGGCGCCGACCGCTGGGTCGATCCGGTCGAGGTCCGCGACTAGGCTAGAATTGCGCCACCTGCGCATAGCCATAACGCGCCACCACCGGCCGCCCCGCGGCGTCCCGCGCCGGCCGGAAACGCAGCTTGCGCACGACCAGCGCGCAGGTTTCGGCATCGATTTCCGGCACCCCGCTCGACTGGAACACCCTGCAGTCGCTGGCACGCCCGTTCAGCAGCACGTCGAACGTCACCAGCACCCGCTTGCCCGACGGCCACGCGCGCCGGTTCTCCGAACCATAGTCGCGCTGCGTCAACGGCCTCGAGGCGAGGCTCGGCCTCGTCGCCGCGCCGCCATCGCCCCCGCCGCCCGGACCCGATCCCGCGCCGCCCGACCCCGTGCCGTTGCCCTGTCCGCCAGCGCCGCTGCCAGGCCCGTCGACCGGCGCTGCCCCGCTGGCTGGAGCGGTCCCCGTCCCAGGAGCCGGCGCGGCAACGACCGGGGGCGGCGGAGGCGGCAGCTTCACGACCGGCTCGACCTTCTTGACCGGCGAGGGTTCGGCCTTCTTCGCCGGCGGCGCAGCGGCGCCCCCCTCCTTCGGCGCAGCGCGGCTTTCCACCACCGGCGACGGGGGCGGGGGCGGCGGCTTGGGCAGCACCACGTCGAACACCTGGAGCGGCTGCTGAAGCGTCCTCGTGATCGACCCCGCCGGCGCCAGCGACAGCAGTCCGCCGATCACCGCCGCATGGACCAGCACCACCAAGGCAGCAGCCCCGGCCCGGTCACGTCGTCTCAGCGTCGATCGTTGCATCGCCGTCCTGAACGCCGGGCGCCCTGCGGCGGCTCCGTCAGCCGAAGATCCAGTCGAGGCTCATCATCACCGCCAGCCCCACCATCAGTGCAAAGGTGGCGGTTCCTTCCTGATGGTCGCGGTGGGTTTCGGGAATGATCTCGCTCGACACCACCCAGATCATCGCCCCGCCAGCAAAGCCGAGGCCCCATGGCAGCAACTCGCTCGACAGGCTGATCGCGGAAATGCCGAGGAAGCCCCCGACAGGCTCGATCAGGCCGGTCAGCACCGCGATCACGAAGGAGAAGACGCGCCCATAGCCGACCGCGGCAAGGCTCAACGCGACGGCCAGCCCTTCCGGCACGTTCTGCAGCCCGATCCCGAAGGCGGTGGCATAGCCGGCGGTATGGTCGGGGCTGCCGAAGCTCACGCCCACTGCCAGCCCTTCGGGAAAATTGTGCAGCGAGATGGCGATCACGAACAGCCAGATCCGCGCCAGCTTGCTCTTCTCCGCGCCGCTCATCGGTCCGGAGATGAAATGCTCGTGCGGCGCGACGCGGTTGAGGAGATGCAGCGTTCCCGCCCCCAGCAGGATCGCCGCCCCAACGATCAGCGCAGCAACCGTCTTGTTCCCGCCATGAAGGTCGCCTGCCGCGTTCAGGCCCGGGATGATCAGCGAAAAGAAGCTCGCCGCCAGCATGATCCCCGCTGCAAAGCCGAGGAAGATGTTCTGCGTGCGCTGGCTGATCGACCGCATGAAGAAGACCGGAAGCGCGCCGACCGTGGTCGCCTGCCCCGCAAGGAAACTCGCCAACGTACCCGTGGCGACCAGCCCGAGGCTCATGCAGCGGTCCCGTCGATCGCAAGCCGCATGGTCAGCGCCATCGCCTCGCCCGGCTCAAGCACCTTCAGGCCAAGGTCGCCCCACCGCTCTTCGGGTTCGTTCAGCGCGGCGTTGGCGTGGGTGACCGGCTCGGCGACGAAGATGCCGCCGCTTTCGGGCGAATAAAGCTGGAAGAAGCGCGCTTCCTCGCTGGACAGCCGAAGCGGCCCCGGCCATGCGGGATCGCTCAGCACCGCTTCGCCGCCCCAGCCCCCGAACCCGTGGTCGAGCCCCTGCCCGCAGACCGCACGATCGCCAAGGTCGTAGCGGCCAACCGCAGGCACTTCGCCAACCGGCAGCACATGCTCGTCGATCTCGAAGGCGGTGCGGACGCTGGTGCGGATCCGCGTTTCGCCGGTGCAGGGAAAATAGGGATGCTGCCCAAGCCCGCAGGGCATCGGAGTGACGTCACGGTTGCGGCATTCCAGCCGAAGCGTCAGCCCTTCTTCTTCGAGCGAGAACAGCTGCCGCACTTCATAGGCCCACGGCCATTCGCCGGCCTCGTGGACGAAGCGCAATTCGGCTTCCCGCGCGCTGCTGCGCTCGACCGTCCAGCTGCCCAGCCAGCCCTGCCCGTGCAGCGGCGAAATGTCGTTCGCCATGTTGGGCCGGATCACGACCTCGCGGCCGCGGAAGGTGAAGCGTCCGCCCCTGATGCGGTTGACGAACGGCACCAGCGGGAAGCTCGCCATGTCGAGCACATGGTCGGCGCCTTCGCGCGGCGCGCGCAGCAATGGAATGCGGCTGCCATCCCCGACGAACGTCAAATCGTGGATCGCCCCGCCAGTCGCCGGAGCGATCCTCAGCGCAAGCGAACCGGCCTCCAGCGTCAGCAACATGTGGTCTGCTTGCAACATGAACCCGTTCTTGGCCGCTTGTTCAGGGCATCGCAACTGATCTGGGGATAAATACCTCTCCTTCGGCTTGCGAACTTGTTGTCAGGGCGCGATTTACCGGTTCCCGAGCACGGGCAAGGATGCGATCATGCGCACACGGGTTAAGGACTATATCGAAGTCAGCGACTACACGTCGCTCGACCGGCTGATCACCACATTGAACGCGATCCGCGACAGCCTGCCGGAAACGGCCGAGCCGGAGCTGAAGATGCGCGGCGATGACGTGTTCGGACGTCGTCTCTCGATCACCTACTGGCGTGAGCTCACCGTCGAGGAACAGGCTGCCGACGCCAAATATAGCGCGGTCGGCGCCGAGTTCGCGGCGCTTGCCGCCAAGCTCGACGACGTTCCGTACGAACAAGCGTCCAAGCGCCGCCGCAAGGCCGCCTGACGCTCGCTTCTCCGCCCTGCAACGGCGGGGCGGTTCACCTCACCATTCGGCGAAGCTGCCATCGCGGTGGCGCCAGATCGGGTTGCGCCAGCGATGGCCGTCCCTGGCCACCTCGCGCACCTTGGCCTCGTCGATGGTGACGCCAAGACCCGGCTTGGTCGGAATGGGCAGGAAGCCGTCAACCGGGCTCAACACTTCGGGGTCGGTGATGAACTCCAGTAGGTCGTGCCCGACGTTGTAGTGGATGCCGAGGCTCATTTCCTGGATCGCGACGTTCGGCGCATTGGCGGCGAGTTGCAGGCAGGCCGCGAGCGCCAGCGGACCCAGCGGGCAGTGCGGCGCGACGGCCACGTCATAGGCTTCGGCCATCGCGGCGATCCTGCGGCACTCGCTGATCCCGCCGGCATGGCTGAGGTCGGGCTGGATGATGTCCACCGCGCCGCGTTCGAAGAAGGGCTTGAAGTCCCACCGCGAATACAGCCGTTCGCCAAGCGCGATCGGGGTCGACACCAGCCCGGCGATATCGGCCAGTCCTTCCGGATTCTCGCTCAGCAGCGGCTCCTCGATGAACAGGAGGCCGAGCGGCTCGAGCACCTTGGCAAGCTGCTTGGCCATCGGCCGGTGCACGCGGCCGTGGAAATCGAGGCCCACGTCCATGCCCTGCGCCTGCGCTGCCTGCACGCGGCTGATAACCTCGTCGAACAGGCGCGGCGTGCCGATCCAGTCGAGCTCCGCGGTGGCGTTCATCTTGACGGCGGAAAAGCCCTGCGCCTTGCGGGCCGCGGCGGCGCTCTCGATCTCGTGCGGCTTGTCGCCGCCGATCCAGGCATAGGCGCGGATCTGGTCGCGGACGCGCCCGCCCATCAGTTCCCACGCCGGCACGCCAAGCGCCTTGCCCTTCAGATCCCACAACGCCTGGTCGAGCCCCGACAGCGCGCTCATCAGCACCGCCCCGCCGCGGTAGAAACCGCCGCGGTAGGCGATTTGCCAGATGTCCTCGATCCGCGCCGCGTCATGGCCGATGAAGCGGTCGCGGATCGCCTCGAAAGCGCCGTTGACGGCCTCGGCATGGCCTTCGAGGCTCGCTTCGCCCCAGCCGCTTGCCCCGTCCACGGTCTCAACCCGCACGAACAGCCAGCGCGGCGGAACCAGGAAGGTCTCGATCCGCCCGATCTTGAGCTCGCCGAGGGGCATCAGGCCGCCTCCGTGCCCGGGTGGACGTCGGTGATCGCGAATCCCTTGTTCTCCGCCGCATTGGGCGAGGAGGTAACCGCCGGTGGCCAGCAATCCTGCCCGATCGGCTTGATCGGCACCGCCAGGCATACCGACGAGGCCGGAAGCACGTCGCGCCAGTCCTTGATCAGTTGCTTGTAGGCCTTGCCGACGTTGCGGATGTTGCGGTCGAGGTCATACAGCCCGAGCGGGTTCACGTTGCCGTTCTTCTCGCGCAGCGCGGTGTCCCAATCGACCTGGTCGGTCAGGCTGTACCAGGTGAAGCCCACCGTCGGGATGCCCACGTTGCGCAGGCGCAGCACGTTGGCCCATTCCTTCCACAGCCATTGGACCGCTTCCTGCCCCGTCGGCCCTTCCTTGAGGTTGGTCTCGGTGTGCATGATCGGGAGGCGGTAGCGGTTGTGATACTGCCGCGTGATCTCGCAATAACCGAAGGTCTCGCCCGCCGCCTCGGTATGTCCGTCGGCGTGGACCCGGTGCTCGTTGGTCCAGTAATAATCGTTGCCCAGGATGCAGTGCTGCTTGACCCGGTTGCCGAGGAAGAAGTGATATTCCTCCCGGGTCATCCCGTTATCCATCAGATATTCGTACATCTCGCTGTCGACCCGCCGCCCGTAATTGAGGTCGAGCGTCAGGAAACGGCGGCTGTTGAGCACTTCGGCGGGGCCGATCGCGGCGGGGCTGTCGGCGTGGAAATATTCGCTTGATTCGGACTGGATGAAGATGGCGTCCGGGCGCCGCTTCAAAATCTCCACCATCGCCAGCACATTGGCCTTCACGATGTGCTTGATCGCGGTGACGAAGCTGCGGTCGGTCCGCTCCTGCTCGTTCCACCAGCCGTATTTGGCGCTGAAGGCGGCGCAGATGAACATCTCGTTCACCGGGGTGTAGAGCTGGATCCACGGATAGCGCTCGGCGAAATCGGCGGCGTAATTGGCGAACTGCTGGGCAAAGTCCGGATTCTGGAAATTGCCGATCCAGTCGGGCACGCCAAAGTGGCACAGGTCGACGATCGGGGTGATCTCGCGCCGCTTCAGGTCGTTCAGCGTCAGGTCGGCGAATTCCCAGTCATATTTGCCGGGGCCGAGGAAGGTCTTGTGCAGCGGCGGGCCGAAGCGAAGATATTCGATCCCGATATCCTGGACGCAGTCGAAATCCTCGCGCCAGCGCCGGTAATGGTCCGACGCCTCCATCTGGTCGACGCGGGTCTTACCGCCGTTGATGGTGGGGATGGAATTCTCGATCCCCGTGGCGAACATGAAATTGGCGATTGTTGCCTCCTGGCACTGCGACCGCTCAAGTGGCGGTCAACGATCTCAGCCGGCGAACGGCTGCTCCGCTATACCCGCAACGCCCGGCATCGTCATAAACAAGCCGCCCGCATAAGGTTGCGCGGAAAGGTCGACTTCCGTCAGGCCGATGCGGGCGGAAGTGATGAAAAGACGGTCGAGCGAGGGGCCGCCGAACGCGCAGCTGGTCGGCCGCTGCACCGGCACGCGAAGCTCGGCCAATCGCTCGCCCCGCGGCGACAGGCGGCGCAGGCACCAGCCGTCCCAGAAGGCGATCCACAGGCAGCCCTCGGCATCGACCGTCATCCCGTCGGGATAGCCATCGCCCTCGCCGTAGCGGGCAAGCTCCAGCTTGTTGAGCGGCGTGCCGTCGGGCGCCAGGTCGTAGCGGTAGGTCACCTGCCGCGCGCTGTCGTTTGCGTACATGGTCCTTCCGTCGGGGCTGAAGGCCGGGCCGTTGGTGACCCTGAACCCGTCGTCGATCCGGGTGCAGGCAAGGTTCTTGTCGATCCGGTAGAAGGCGCCCGTCGCGGCCTTCTCCTCGTCGTCCATCGTGCCAGCGAACAGCCGGCCGTGGCGGTCTACCTTGGCATCGTTGAAGCGGTTGGTATCGCGGTCTTCCTCGGGGTCAAACATCAGCTCGAACCGCTCGAGCGCCAGGTCGACATGCGCGATCCCGTGCTCGGTCCCGGCGATATGCCCGCCGCTCGCCCGCGGGATCAGGCTGCCGATCCTGAACGGGGTCGGGATCTCGCGCAGGTCGCGGCCGTCCGCATCGAGCAGGAACAGCTTGCGGCCCTTGATGTCGACAAAGGAAAGCGTGCTCGTCTGCGGGTCCCAGTGCGGCCCCTCCCCGAGCAATGCTTTCACATCGGCTATGCAGGTGACGTCCATGGGGTCGGTAAAATAACGCTCCTGCCGCACATGGGTAGGACCCTTGTCGCTTCCGTGCGTTTTTCTTGCCATGAGCGGTGTCATGTGGACCGAGGGATACATTGCAGTCGACTGGGGAACCACCAATCGGCGCGCCTGGCGGGTGCGCGATGGCCGGGTCGAGGAGGAATTCGCCGACGACCTCGGCTTCACCAGCGTCCCTTCGGGCGGCTTCCCGGCCGCGGTGGAGCAGATCCGCCAGCGGCTCGGTGACCTGCCCCTGCTGATGGCAGGGATGGTCGGCGCGCGCGGCGGGTGGGTGCCTGCGCCCTACCTCCCCTGCCCGCTCGACCTCGCGACGCTTGCTGCCGGCCTGATCGAGGTCCCCGAAAGCCGCGCCTTCATCGTCCCCGGCGCAAGCTTCGTCGATGGCCTGCGTGCCGACGTCATCCGCGGCGAGGAAACGCAATTCTTCGGCGCGGTCGATGCCGGCCTGTGCCCGTCCGACGGTCTCATCTGCCATCCTGGCACGCACAACAAATGGGCGCTCATGCAAGGCGGTCGCTTGGTCTGGTTCCGCACCGTGATGACCGGCGAGATGTTCTCGATCCTGAAGGCACAAAGCCTGCTCAAGGCCTGGCTCGACAAGCCCGCGCACCCGGGCAAGCTGTTCGCCGAAGGGGTCGCCCGCGGCCTCGAAGGGCGGGCCGTCACCGCCGACCTGTTCACCGTCCGCGCCCGCGTCCTCCTCGGCACCCTCGCTGAGGCCGATGTGCCGAGCTTCGTCAGCGGGCTGCTGATCGGCGCCGACGTCCGCACCGGCCTCAATGGCATGCCCGAGGGCGAGGTGATCGTCATGGGCCGCGGGGCGCTGACCCAGCTGTACGCCGCCGCGCTGACCCAGTTCGGCCGGCCCAACCGCCAGGTCGACGGCGAGGAGGCCTTTCTCGCCGGCACCAACGCCATCGTGGAGCGCCTGTCATGACCGCCGAAGCCGACTTCGCCCGCCACCTCGGGACAAGCCCGCTGGTCGCCATCATCCGCGGCGTCACGCCCGAGGAGGTCGTCGCGGTTGGCGAGGCGATCCTGGCGGGCGGAATCCACATCATCGAAGTGCCCCTAAACAGCCCCCACCCGTTCGAAAGCATCGACCGGCTGTCCAAGGCGCTCGGCGACCGCGCCCTGGTCGGCGCCGGCACCGTCCTCGACACGCTGAGCGTCGCGCGGGTCAAGGATGCCGGCGGCCGCCTGATCGTCGCCCCCAACACCAACGCGCAGGTGATCGGCGCCGCCGTCCAGGCCGGGATGGTCGCTGCCCCCGGCTATTTCACCCCGACCGAGGCCTTCACCGCGCTGGACGCCGGCGCCCAGGCGCTCAAGCTCTTCCCCGCCGAAGCCGCCACGCCTTCGGTCCTGAAGGCCCAGCGCGCGGTGCTGCCAAAAGACCTTCCGGTCCTCGTGGTCGGCGGGGTCCAGCCCGACGGCATGCGCCCGTGGCTCGATGCCGGCGCCAACGGCTTTGGCCTCGGCTCGGGCCTCTACGTCCCCGGCCGCAGTCCCGACGAAGTCCACGCCCGCGCCCGGGCCTATGTCGCGGGAGCGGCCAAATGAAGCCGATCCGCACCGCGATCATCGGCTTCGGGAAGATCGCCGAGGACCAGCATGTCCCCGCCATCGCCGGCAATCCGCGCTTCGAACTGGCCGGCAGCGTCAGCCGCCAGGGCAAGGGCCCCGCGCCCAACTTCACCTCCGCCGAGGATCTTCTCGCCGCCGTCCCCCACCTCGAGGCCGCGGCAATCACCACCCCGCCCGGCCCGCGGTTCGACATCGCGCGCCTGTGCATCGCCCGCGGTCTTCACCTGCTGCTCGAAAAGCCGCCCTGCACCACGCTTGGCGAAATCGAGGAGTTGCGCCGCCTCGCCGCAGCCGCCGGGACCACGCTCTTCACCACCTGGCATGCGCAGCACAATGGCGGCGTCGCGGCGGCGAAGAAGCTGCTCGCCGGCCAGCGGCTCCGCTCGATGAAGATCAGCTGGCACGAGGACGTGCACAAATGGCACCCCGGCCAGCAATGGGTGTTCGATGCGGGCGGTTTCGGCGTGTTCGACCCCGGCATCAACGCCTTCTCGGTCGCCACCGCCATCCTTCCGGCGCCGCTGTTCGTGCGCGAAGGCACGCTTTTCTACCCCGCGAACGCCCACACCCCGATCGCCGCCGAACTCGCCTTCACCTCGCCCGCCGCCGATGGCCCGCTCACCGCCAGCCTCGACTGGCGCAAGACCGACGGCGAGGAATGGACGATTGTGATCGAAACCGCCGATGGCGCGCAGTTGAAGCTCCTCGACGGCGGCGCCCGCTTGCAGCTCAATGGTGACGAGGTCGCCGCCAGCAGCATCGGCGAATATCCCGACCTCTACGCCACCTTCGCCGAGCTGATCGACCGGCGCGCCAGCCTTGTCGATGTCGAGCCCCTCCGCCTGGTCGCCGACTCCCTTCTGGTCAGCAAGCGGGAGATAGTCGAGGCGGTGACCGTCTAGCGCCGGATCACTGGGCCCGGCTGCGCCGTCTCGGTCGGGCTCAGCGCCCTGATCCGCGGCCAGCCGTCGACCCATTCCAACCGGTCGAGCAGCATCACCCGGCGCGTGTTCATGTCGTCACTCGAGTTCGTCCGCGGCCGCCGCGCGTCTACCGCGTGATAAAGGATCCAGTCGGTCCCCTTATCGTCGCGGATCACGCTGTTGTGCCCCGGCGCGACCCAGCGCTGGCTAGCTTCCAGCACCAGGTAGAGCGGCCGATCCCGCACCTCGAACGGCCCGGTCGCCGACCGGCTGCGCGCTACCATGGTCGCATAATGCGCCTTCGGCCCGCAGCAATTGTCGCCCGAGAAGAACAGATAATACCAGCCGTCACGTGCGGTGACCCACGCTCCTTCGACCAGCCGTCGATATTCGCGCGCGTCCTCGGTCCTGATGACCGACACCAGCTCCACCGGCTTGCTGCCCGCCGCAAAGCCCAATCCGTCGACGCTCAGTTCCTGCACCTTGATCGGCCCGAACCCGGATCCCCAGTAGAGCCATGTCTTCCCCGTCGCGGAATCGTCGAACACGAACGGATCGATGTTGACGAAGCTTTCCCCGCACAGCAGCGGCGACCCCTTGTCGGTAAACGGCCCTTCGGGCCTGCTCGCCGTCGCCACCGCCAGGCACAGCCCGCGCTTGTCGTCGGTCAACGCGGCATCGGGCTTGGCCGAATAGTAGAGCAGCCACCTGTTCCCGCGCCGGACCACGTCGGGCGCCCAGAAATCCTGCGTCCGGCTGGCCCAGCCGGGCTTGACCGGAAGGACGTCGGCCAACGGCTCCCATCGCGCCAGGTCTTGCGACCGCGCCGCCTGGATGTTGCGCATCGGCTCGCCGCCCTGCGTCGCATAAACATAGAAGGTGCCGTCCTCGGCCCGAACCACCGCGGGATCGGGGAAATCCGCGTCGATCACCGGGTTCGTGTAGGTGGGCGGCGGCGCCATGGTCGCGCAGCCGGTGAGCAGCAGGCCAAGGCCGAGAAACAGGGCTTTCATCAGCCCGGAACCTAGGCCCCGCGCCAACCCCTTGCCTAGTAGGATTTGGCGGTTCAGGATCGCTCATGAGTGCCAAGCCGCTGAAATCATTGTAAGTGGACGAACTGGACGATATGCTTTTTCTTCCCACTGTCGTTGCGAGGAACGCGGCGACGAAGCGATCCATTGCGCGGCAAGGTGGATTGCTTCGCTTCGCTCGCAATGACGGGAAGAGCTTGGTTCAGTGACCGACCTCCTCACCTTCGCCGTCGAAGCGACCGAGGAAGGTGACGGCTTCTCGCTCGCCGTCTCGCCCAGCGACGGAAGCGGCGTGCGCTTCTACAAAGTGGACGGCCCCGAACCCGCCGCCTTTGAAGCCATGTTCGACAAGCTCCACGCCGACTTCGGCACCCGCCGTTCGCACCATGTCGACGCCATAGAAGACTATCCCGCGCCGCCCTGGCGTCCGCTCATCACCGGCAACCTCCATCCCCGCATCCTGTCGGGCTATGGTGACCCCGCCGTGCTCCGCACCGACGACGGCTGGTGGCTGGTCGCCACCTCCAACGACGCCCCCGATGCCTTCCCGATCCTTCACTCGACCGACCTCGAGACATGGTCGCCCAAGGGCTTCGTGTTCGAGGAGGGCCAGACCCCCGGCTGGACCGCCTCGGGCCTCAAGGTGGGCGATTTCTGGGCACCCGAAATCGCCCGCGTCGGCGAGGAATATTGGCTGAGCTACACCGCCCGCAGCCACGACCGAACCCTTTCCATCGGGCTTGCCCGCGCTTCCCACCCCGCCGGTCCGTGGACCGACAATGGCGCGCCGCTGCTGACCGGCACCGTCATCGACAGCCACGTCCATGTCGATGCCGACGGTACGCCCTGGCTCTTGTGGAAGAAGGACAGCAACAGCCACTGGCCCCGTCCGCTGGCGGCGCTGCTGCGCGACAATCCCGACCTCGTGCCCGTTCTGTTCGACGATGAAGGCGACCGCCGCACCGCCGCTTTCTGCGCCGCCGTCCAGCCCTTCGCCAACACCCGCCGCCCGATGGAGCGTTTCTTCCTCATGCAGCCGCTGATCCGCGCGGCGCTGGCTAATTGGCGCAAGGTAAAGGCGGCGCTTCACGACAGCGGCATCGCGGCCCATGTGATCGAGAATATGGCGACTCCCATCTACGCGCGGCAGATCGCCGCCGATGGCCGCAGCCTGGTCGGCGACCAGCATCTCCTCCTCGCCAACGACCTCGACTGGGAAGGCCATCTCATCGAAGGTCCCTACCTGACGCGGCAGGACGGCCGTTACTACCTCTTCTACGCCGGCAACGACTTCACTTCGCCGAGCTACGGCATCGGCTATGCCGTCGCCGATCGCCTGACCGGGCCATGGCGCAAGGCCGGGCAGCCCTTGCTCCGCTCGCACCCGGACTGGTCCGCCCCGGGCCATGCCTCGGTCTCGGTCGGCGTCGACGGGGAACCGCGCTTGTTCTTCCACGCCTATCATCCCGGCACCGGCGGCTATAACGTGTTCCGGGCCCTGATGACGGTCGGCCTCGCGTTCAGCGGAGACGAGGTTCGTTTGGTCCCGTGAGCTTGGAGGAACGATCCGTGCGGCGACTGGCCCTGTTGGCGTTTGTGATGGCAGGCACCGCGGCTCCGGCCCAGCAGCGCCCTCTGATGGAGCCGGTGCTCCGCGAAAATTTCCCCGACGCTTTCGTCATGGCGGAAGGCAATGGCAGCTTCATCGCCTATGCCACCAACGACGGCGAGAACGTGCCGATGGCCGTAAGCCGCGACCTCGTCACTTGGACCATCCTCAGGGATAGCTCGGGCAAGAAGCTCGACGCGATGCCCATCCTCGCTCCCTGGGTGAAACCCGGCTTCACCTGGGCTCCCGAGGTGATGAAGGTCGGCGCGAAATACCTCCTCTACTACACTGCCAACCACCGTGCCGCCGACAAGCAGTGCATCGGCGTCGCCGCCAGCGACGCCCCGCGCGGGCCCTTCGTCGACACCTCGGCCCAGCCGATGGTCTGCCAGTTCGATCTCGGTGGGTCGATCGACGCCAACCCGTTCCGCGACAAGGACGGCAAGCTCTATCTCTACTGGAAGGCCGACGGGAACCGCATCGGCAAGCGCAGCCGCCTTTACGGCGCGGCGCTGTCCGCTGACGGCATGACGCTTGCCGGCGCCGCGACCGACGTCGGGCTCACCGACGAGGACGCATGGGAACAGCGCGTGATCGAAGCCCCGACCATGCTCCGCGTCCCCGAAGGCTATGCGATGCTCTATTCGGGGGGCTACTTCGGCTGGAACGACGATCAGCGGCTGTCGCCCTACGCGATGAACTGGGCGCGTTGTTCAGGCCCGCTGGGCCCGTGCAAGGACGCCGGTCCGACGCCCATCCTCAACAGCTATGCGCGGCCCGGCAAGGAAGGTTGCCTGTCGGGCCCCGGCCACCAGTCGGTGTTCCGCGCCAATGGCGGCACCTTCATCAGCTTCCATGGCTGGTCGGCGACCCGGGGCTGCCGCAAGGCGGAGGGCAAGCGCTTCTTCTACGTCGCTCCGTTCGGCTGGGAGAATGGCGCCCCCGCCATTGCCCCCAGCCTCAGGCCCGGAAACTGAAAGGCGGTCGTCAGAAGCGGAAACGGACCCCGCCCGACAGCACGCTTTCCTCGTAGCGCACGACCATCGGGAAGATTTCCGTCTTGGTCGGAACACCGTTGTTCCGCTTGCTGTAGTCGACCCGCACGATGTCCGACTTGAACGGCTTGGACAGGATGTTGGTCCAGTCGAAGAAGAAGGTCAGGTGCGGCGTGAAGGCATAGCTGCTCGACCAGTCGAGGCGCGACGTTCCGCGGCCGTAGCCTTGGCGGGTGAACACCGGGCAGCTCTCGCAATCCTCGACCAGCGCGCCTTCCGGATAGCCCGTCCGCTTGTTGTAGGCGAGGCGCGCCGTCAGCCCGCCGGCCTCGTACATGCCGACCAAATTGTAGGTCCACTTGGACACGTCGGGGATGCGGTCCTTGATCGTCGTGCCCGAATTCAGGACCCCAGGGGTCTGGAACAGCAGGAAGTTCGCCTTGGCGTCGATATAGGTCGCGTTGGCCTCGACCCCGAATGACTTCAGGAAGGAGGGCATTCCGCCGAAATCAAGGAAGGTGCGGATCTGCGCTTCGACGCCCTTGATGGTCGCCTTGTTGGTGTTGACCGGCCCGGTCACCCGCAGCGGCGCGCCGGTCGTGGGATCGGGCTGCGCAAAGGTAAAGGCGCGATTGGCGATGAAGCCCTTCATGTCGCGGTAGAAGCCCGCAAGCGACACGAACCCGGTGCGGGTGAAGTAATATTCGAGGCTGGCGTCGTAGTTGTTGCTGTCGAGCGGCTTCAGGAACGGGTTGCCGCCCGAAGCCAGACGAACGCACTCGGTACCGGGCGGAAGCGACCCGCAATTGGGCGGCGCGCCAAGCGCAAGGGCCGGGTTCAACTGGCCAAAGCTCGGCCGCGTCCGGGTCTGCGTCGCCGCAAGCCGCAACTGCAGCTGCGGCGTCAGCCGGAACTTCAGCAACGCATTGGGTAGGAAGTCGGTATAGTCATTCTTGAAGGCGACCGGCGTCGCCCCGGTGGTCCCGAACAGGGTACCGGTGATGTCGTCCCTGGTACGTACGGCGCGGATGCCGAAGTTACCTTCGACCCCGATCCCGCCAAGATCGAAGGTTGTGTTGGCCTGCACGTAGCCGGCCAGCGTCTGCTCGTTGATCCTGAAGGTCCGTCCCGGATCGTCGAGCGGTCCGCGCAGCGACGCGCGGGCGGGCAGGCCGATATTGAAATTGAAGAGCTGGTCGAAGTTGAACTGCCGCAGCGCGCGCAGGTTGCTCCACACGCTGTCGAATGTCGGGCTCAGCCAGGTGATCGGCGAGGGCTTGTTGTTGTCCCCGCGGAACGCCGGATCGTAGAGCACGTAGTCGAGCGGCACGGCGCTGATCGGAATGCCGCGTTCGCGAAGGTTGTAGTAGACGTCGCCGGCATTGGCGCCTGCATTGCGATCGACGAAGCGGACACCCCATTGCAGCGACTTGAGGAAGCTCAGGCCCGCCGGCTCGTAGGTGAAGTCGAGGCGCGCCTGCCAGTCGTCTCCCTTCGCGGTGAGATAATCCTCGAACAAGCCGCGATAATTGTAGATTGACGGATCGGCGAAGTTCAGACCGCGGACTTGGAAGGTCGGACCCGAGCCGCCCGGGCGCCCGGTAAACCAGTCGACCGAATAGTTGTTGCGGTTGATCTCGTAATCGATGCTCTCGGTCCTGAGGTCGAACTGGCTGTCGGTGCGTGCAACGTCCGCGGTGATCAGCAGCGGCCCTGCGTCATAGCGTCCGCCGACCGCGAACTGATAGGTGTTGGTGCGCCGCTTGGTAGCGCCCTGGAAGCCCCAGGTCTGATTGCCGCCGCAGCAGCCGTAGGGCGTGGTCACCGTTCCGCTGATGATGCGGTTCGACCCCTGGTCGAAGACGATGTTGGAATAGGTGTTCCCGCCCCAAAGGGGCTGCGCCCACATCCGGTCGCTGACGTTCTCGCGGTAACCCTGCCACAGGCCTTCGGCATAGAATTCGAGATCTGGCGACGGGCGCCACTGCAGTGCGCCGTTGATCGAGGGCCGCCAGCGATCGCCTTCGCCATAGCGGATTTCGGGCCAGTCGGGCGACCGGCCGCCAGCGAGATCGGCGATGAAGAAGCCGTGGCGCCGGATCGAATCCTGGTAATGCAGCCGCGTGTAGGAGAAGTTGATCAGCGCGCCGACTTCGCCGGCACCGGTCTGCCAGCGATCGCTCAGCAGCAGCTGCGCATTGGGCTGAAAATCGCGCGACTGGCGTGGATAGACCGCCCACACCGAGCCTGCGACTTCCGTTCCCGAAAAGTCGAACGGACGGCGCGAGCGCACATTGACGAGGCCGGCGAGCCCCGGTTCGACCAGGTTGGCGCTCGACGTCTTGAACGCCTCGATCGCGCTGATGCCGCCCGCCGGAAAATCCTGCAGCGCAACCGAGCGGGTTTCCGCGGTGAAGATCTCCCGGCCGTTATAGGTGGTGGTGTAGTAAACCTCGTCGAGGCCGCGCAGGAGCACGTTGCTCGCTTCGCCGCCGCTCCGCTCGACCTGGATACCGGGAATGCGCGCGGCCGTGTCGGACACCGCAATGTCGGGCAGCTTGCCGATGTCTTCGGCAACGATGGCATCGACGATCTGATCGCTATTCCGTTTGATGTTCTGCGCCGACTGCAGCGAGCGGCGCAGGCCGGTGACGACAACGGTCTGGCTATCGTCCGCGGCGGCGTCGGCCGCGGGTCCGCTCGCCACGTCCTGCGGCGCGCTTGCGCTCGGCTGGGCGGGGCCTGGCTGTGCAGCTTGCTGCGCTACTGCAGGTGTCGCCGCGGCAAGCACGGTGAAGCTTGCCGTCGCGAGTGCGAGTGTCCGAATGCGCATATGGTTCTCCCCAGGCCTCCTCGGCGCTGGGCTGTGCCATGCGCCCCTGTTACGCCGTTGCTACACCCCCGAAGCATTGCGGTTCAATAACGCAGGTTATTGCACGTCCGGAACAATCACAGATTGTTGCATCTGGGTAACTACTGCACTTCGTCAAGAAATTCGTTCACCCGCCGGTCCGCATCGGACAGGGCTTTTGCGATGGGTTTCTGGCCGGTGATCGCCGCCGCCATTTCCTCGCCGACCAGCCCCTCGATCGCGTTCTGGCGAAGCACGCCGTCGGGCAGCGCGCGGCCGATCCGCGCGACGACCGCGATGTCGCGGCGATGCGGCAGGGAAAGGAACTGCCGACCATCGATAACCGCCTGCACCGAAGGCAGGTGGCCGGTCCGCGCCCAGTCACCGTTGCGTGCCGCCATGAACCGGAAATAGTCGGCGATCGCCTGTCGTTCGGCCGGTGTCCGCGCGCGCTTCGGAACGACCCAGGCGTGACCCGATACGAACATCAGGTTCCTGCCATAAAGCTGCGGGAACGGTTGCACCGAATAGCTCTGGAACAGTGGCCGGCCGCGCGTCTTTTCTTCGGTTTCGAACTGGCCGATCATCCACGTGCCGGTCGGATAAACCCCGCCCTCGCCGTTCATGAAGGCAGCAATGGCTGCGGGCGTGTCCATGTTGCTGGTGCCGATCCCCTCGCGGGTGACGTCGCGGAACAGCTCGGCGACCCGCCGTCCTTCGGGCGTGTCCAGGCGGATGTGCTTCGGATCGGAAAAGACCGGCGCGCCCTGTGTCATCATGTAGGTGTAGAGGATCCGGGCGGCGCCCGCCGGATCGCCGACCAGGCTCTGGATCAGGTACGGCTTGCCCGTCCGTTCGCGGAATTGACGGCCCTGCGACAGCAGCTCCTCGGGGCTGCGCGGAAGGATCGGGTTGCCGTCAGCGCCGACCAGTCCTGCCTTCCGGAACAGGCCAAGATTGATGTGCCACAACCCGCCATGCGTGTCCCATGGCAGGCCGTACATCCGCCCCTTCCACGTTACCCCTTGCCGCGCAGCAGGAGTGAATATGCCGGGCGACAGCCCTGCCGCCGCCAGATAGGGCTCGACTGGTTCGAGCAGTCCCTTGCCGGCATAGTCGGGAATGACGCCCGAATGCATGGTGACGAGGTCCGGCGGCTGCCGCGCGGCCATCTGTGCCGTCAGCTGCGAATAGCCCGGCCAGGCGACCACGTTTTGGCTGACCCGCGCCTCCGGATGCGCGCGCTCGAACGCATTGATCAGCGTGGTGATGATCCCGCATTCGCCCTCGGCTTTGGCGACGTCGGTCGCGGTGCCATAGTCGCTCGTGCATTCGCCGAAGAAGCGCTGGATGTAGAGCCCCTGCCCGCGCTCGCCCGGTGAGCAACTGCCGAGCGCCAAGGCTGCGCCAAGAACCAGCGCGCGCCTCATTTGAGGGCGGTCCCGGCCATCGCCGCAATGATCTGCTTCTGGAAGATGAGGTAGACGATGAAGATCGGCAGCGAGGCGAACACCGCCTGCGCCATCAGATACCCCAGCCCGCTGGTCTGCGCATAGTTCATCTGCGCCGCGGCAAGGCCGACCGTCAGCGTGTACATCTCGCTTCGCGTCGCGCTGATCAGCGGCCACCAGTAATCGTTCCAGGAACCGAGGAAGGTGAACACCGCAAGCGTTGATTGCGCAGGCCTGGTCAGCGGCAGGATGATGCGGGTGAAGATACGCCAGTGGCTCGCCCCGTCGAGCAGCGCCGCTTCGTCCAGCTCACGCGGGATCGCCCGCATATATTGGGTCATGAAGAAGACGCCGAAACTGGTCGTCAGTCCGGGGAGGATCAGCCCCGGATAGCTGTTGTGCAGGTTGGCCCAGGCGAACAGCTGGTGCTGCGACAGGATCACCGCCTGCCCCGGGATGGCGAGCCCCATCAGCACGAACAGGAACAGCGGGCGCCGACCCGGAAAATCCAGGCGCGCGAAGCCATAGCCGGCTAGGCTGGTCAGGATCAGCACGCCGATCGTCGTCCCGGTGGACACGATCAGGCTGTTGACCAGCCATCGCATGGTCTGGCCATTGCCGAAGATCGCGGCATAATTCTGCAGCGTCCACGGCGGGCTCAGCGCCGCGCTGCTGTTGCCGACCAGCGCAGCGTTGGCCTTGATGCTGAGGAGGATGGTCCAGACCAGTGGCGTCAGCATGATCGCCGCACCGACGAGCACCCCGATCAGCGCGGGAAGCGGCAGGCGCGTCCGGGCGGCTACGGCGTCAGCGGCCACCCTCGCCCTCCCCGGCCCTTCCGGTCAGCCAATATTGCGCCAGCGTCACGCCAAGGATGATAACGAACAGGACTTCTGCCGCCGCTTGCGCATAGCCGAGTTCCCACCGCCCGAACGCCACTTCGTTCATGAACAGGACCACCGTTCGCGACGCGCCGCTCGGCCCGCCCGCGGTGAGCAGCTGCGCCTGTCCGAACAATTGCAATTGCGCAGCGGTCTGCAACATCACGACCAGGATGGTGGTACGTTTGAGCGACGGGAGCGTGATCGACACGAACGTCCGCCAGCGGCTTGCCCGGTCGAGCGCCGCCGCCTCGTAAAGATCGGCCGGGACCTGCTGCAATCCGGCGACGAACAGCAGCATCGGCAATCCGATAGACCACCAGATCGTGGTGATGGCCAGCGCCCATAGCGCTAGGCCGGGGGAGGATAGGAAGGGCACGGGCTCGGCCCCGATCGCCTTGGCGACCTCGCCAAGCAGGCCGGCATCGGGCGCGAGGATGAAGCGCCAGATCAGGGTCACGATCGTCACCGACAGCACGGCCGATGAAAAGAATATCCCCCGCAGCACGGCCGCCCCGCGGCTCGCCCGGTTGAGCGCCAGCGCAAGGGCCAGCGCGATCACAGTCAGGATCGGCACGACCATCAGGGTGACGACGAAGGTATTGACGAGGCTCTGCCCGAATACCGGATCGGCAACCAGCCGCGCGTAGTTTGCCAGTCCAGCGAACCGTCCGTCGCCCCAGATGTCGATGACGTGCAGTGACAGCCACAGGCCGTGCAGCATCGGCAGAATCAGGACCAGGCAGTAGATGAGGAGGAACGGCCCGACGAAGGCGAGTCCGGGATCACGCCTGATGCCCGTGCCGCTCACGCCTCGGCCCGGTGGAACCCGGTCCCGTCAGCCCCGAACAGATGGGCCGATCCGCCATCGATCGTCAGCGCGATCCGGTCACCGCTTTTGAGCGAGCTGGTCCCGCCGTCCTCGCCGGTGATCGCGCTACCGTCGGCCAGTTTGGCGTAAACCAGACTGCGGTCGCCGAGACGCTCGACCAGCACCACCTCGGCCGGGACTCCCGTTGCCGCGATGCGCACATGCTCGGGCCGCAGCCCAAGCTCAAGCGCGCCACCGTGCGGCAGGAGTGAGCGGGGAACCCCCGTCTCCACCCGCGACCCGTCGCCAAGCAACACTGCCGATTTGTCGCCGCCGTCGGCCAGCTGAACCGGCAGCACCGTCATCGCGGGCGAGCCGACGAACTGGGCCACGAACCTGTTGGCCGGACGCAGGTAGATTTCCATCGGCGCCGCGACCTGCTGGATACGGCGATCGTTGAAGACGACAATCCGATCCGCCAGGGTCATGGCTTCGGCCTGATCGTGCGTCACCATGATCACGGCGGCATCGACGCGGTTGCGCAACTGCGCCAGCTCGACCCGAGTCCGAAGCCGCAATGCGGCGTCGAGGTTGGACAGCGGCTCGTCCAGCAGGAAGAGGCTCGGCTTCTTGACGATGGCGCGGCCGATCGCAACCCGCTGCCGCTGCCCGCCCGACAATTGCGCCGGCTTGCGATCGAGCAGTGCTTCGATCTCCAGCACCCGCGCCGCATCTTCAATCAGCGAGGCGATTTCAGCCTGCGGCACGCTGGCGTTGCGAAGGCCGAATGCCATGTTCTCGCGGACGCTCATGTGCGGGTAGAGCGCGTAGGACTGGAACACCATCGCGACGTCGCGCTCGCCAGGGCCCAGCGTGTCGATCCGCCGTTCGTCGAGGATCACCTCACCGGCGTCGGCGGTCTCGAGCCCGGCGATGATCCTGAGCAAAGTCGTCTTGCCCGACCCCGACGGGCCAAGGAACGCAATGAATTCGCGCGGGGCGATGTCGAGATCGACGGCGTCTAGAACCTGCGTCCCCTTGAACGCTTTCGATACGCCACGAAGCTGAAGACCAGGCACGCCAGTCAGCTTAGCGGGGCGGGTCGTTGCTGCAACACGCTTTCTCTACCCACTGGTCATCGCGGTGCGACGGCGAGCAGCCTCACGGTCTGTTCGAACAACTCTGGTGTCGCCGCGGCGACGATCGCACCGCTGTCGAAGTCGGTGCCGCCCCGCCAGTCGCCGATAACACCGCCCGCGCCCCGCACTACCGGCACCAGCGCGGCCCAGTCGTGGCGCTTGAGGCCGCTTTCCACCACGAGATCGAGGTGCCCCGCCGCAAGCCGAGCATAGGCCAGCGCGTCATAGCCGAAGCGTGCCAGCCGGGCCGCCTTGCGCACCCGTTCGAACGCCTCCGCTTCGGCCCCTGCGAAAAGGTATGGGTCAGTCGACGACAGTCGTGCCTCGCCGAGCGCCGAGCAGTCCGAAACCTTCACCACCTCGCCGTTCAGCCGCGTTTCGCCCGGCAGCCCGATCATCAATTCATCAAGCGCGGGGGCATCGATGAAGCCGGCCACCGGTTCGCCCGCTTCCACCAGTGCGACCAGCGTCGTCCAGCTCGGCAATCCGCAGATCAGCGCCCGCGTGCCGTCGATCGGGTCGAGCAGCCAGCGCCGTGGCGATCCGGCCCGGACGAGGTCATATTCCTCGCCCTCGATCCCGTCGCCGGGAAACACCGCCTCGATCGCTGCCCGCAGCGCCCGTTCAGCGCCGCGGTCAAGCTCGGTCACGGGATCATAGGCCCCCTGCCCCGCCTTGTTATCGGCAGTCGGCACCGGCGCGTGAAGGGTAACGGCGCGCGCGACCTGGGACAGTTGCTGGAGAAACGGGAGGAGGTCGACCATGAGCGTTGCACTAGCCTAGTCCTCCGCCTGCGTCTTCTCGGTCCAGCAGGGGATTGCGCAGGAACTCGGAACGTCAGACCGCCTGTTTGTCCCGCACGCGCAGGGTGGCGAGCGCGGCGAGCCCCATCACCCCGGCAGCAAAAGCCATCGTCCAGATCGGCTGCCCCGGGAAGAAGGCCTTCATGATCGAACCCATCACGGTCGCGACCAGCAGCTGGGGGACGACGATGAAAATGTTGAACAGGCCCATATAGGTGCCGAGCTTGGCCTGCGGCAGCGCGCTTGCGAGGATGGCGTAGGGCATGGCGAGGATCGAGGCCCAGGCGATCCCGACTCCGATCTCCGCGAACAGCAGGTGCTGCGGATCGCGCAGCAGGAAGAAACTGGCATAGCCGAGCGCACCTGCCGCGAGGCAGAGGGCATGAGTCCGGGCCTTGCCAATCCGCCTTGCCAGCGCGGGGAGAAGCGCGAGGGCGGCGATGGCGGCCACCCCGTTATATACAGCAAACAGCACGCCGACCCAGTTGCCTGCCTCCTGGTAGAGTGGACTGTCGGGATCGCTCGCACCGAAGAAGTTCAGCGCGACCACGGGAGTGGTGTTGATCCACATGATGAACAGCGCCGACCAGCTGAAGAACTGGACGAGCGCGAGCTGCTTCATGACCGGGGGCATGCCGGAGAAATCGCCGACGAGGCTGCCGAGCATGTTGGGCGCCCTGCCCCGCTTGGCCGACGCGATCGCGATTGCCGACAGCAGCCCGTAGACGATCAGCAGGCCGCCGAGCAGGTAGACTTCCTTTTCGAGCCCGAATTCCGCGACCGAGAAGAGGACTACGGCCCCTGCAGCAATCCAGGCCAAGACGGCCGAATAGCTCCGCGCGGCAAGGGCGCGCATCGTTTCGCCTTCGCCGCTTTCCTCAGCCGCTTCCTCGCCGAAGCTGCGCATCTGGTCAGGGGAATATTCCCTGGTCGTGAAAACCGTCCAAGCGACGGCGGCGAACAGCGCTGCGCCGCCGGCCCAGAAGCTCCATTTGACTGTGTCGGGAATGTCGTGGGCGGCGGCCACGTTGCTGACCCCGAAGTGATCGAGCAGATAAGGGAAGATCGACCCGATCACCGCGCCTGCGCCGATGAAAGCAGTCTGCACCGCATAGCCCGCGGTATGCTGGTCCTTGTGGAGCATGTCGCCGACAAAGGCGCGGAACGGCTCCATCGAGATGTTGAGACTGGCATCCAGCGTCCACAGGAGGAGCGCGGCCATCAGCAGCACATGCGCCAGCGGCATGAAGATCAGCGACAGGGCGGCGAGCAGGGCGCCGGCCACGAAATACGGACGGCGGCGGCCGAACCGGCCAAGCCAGGTGCGATCGCTCATGAAGCCGATGATCGGCTGGACCAGGAGGCCGGTCAGCGGCGCGGCGACCCACAATGCGGGAAGATCGTCGAGGCTTGCGCCAAGCGACTGGAATACCCGGCTCATGTTTGCATTCTGAAGCGCGAACCCGATCTGGATGCCGAAGAAGCCGAACGAAATGTTCCACAACCCCGCCCAGCTCTGTCGCGGCTTTTCGAGCCGGCCCGTCACCTGATCCATGCACGCTCCTCCTGCGCTGGAGACAAGCAGGAAAGCCGCGCGGTGCCAATGCTTTGTGCGGTGCAGCAGAATAGGTATTCACAGGTGACAGAGGCGGTGTGCGCGCTAGCGTCGGCCGTCGAGAGCGAGGGGAAACGACGACATGGCCGTAGCTGCACCAGCCGATC